>NZ_JPKR02000004.1 GCF_000757425.2 Tatumella morbirosei
CCGGTTTTCGCCAGAGTACCGTCGCCGGAAACCACTCCGCTCAGCGTCTCGTTGTGGCTACCGGTGGCGACAGTGCCGGTGCCTGTCAGAGCCACAGCATTTGCCAGATTCAGGTCACCCGTGGTAAAGCCCAGCGAGGTGCCGTCAGCCATCGAAAGTGTTCCACTGCTCAGGGCATTGTTGTTGGCTACATCAATTTCACCGGCTGTCAGGTCAGTACCGCCGGTATAGGTATTTTCACCGGCCAGTGTCAGGGTGCCGGTACCGGCTTTCGCCAGTTCGCCGTCACCGGAGATGACGCCGGAGAGGGTTTCGCTGTGGCTGCCGGTATTGACGGTAGCAGAGTCACCGGACAGTAGCACATTATTAGCCAGAGTCAGGTTATCGGTAATAAAGCCCAGCACAGTATTGGCCGCCATGGTCAGAGTACTGCTGCCCAGTGCGGTATTGCTGCCGGCGTCAATTTCACCTTCAGTCAGTGAAGTACCGCCGCTGTAGGTATTGTCGCCGCTCAGGGTTAGGGTACCGCTACCGGTTTTCGAAAGCCCGCCGTCGCCGGAAATCACGCCACTCAGTGTTTCGCTGTGACTGCCGGTAGCAATGGTGCCGGTGCCACTCAGAGACAGCGCATTCGCCAGGTTCAGATCTCCGGCACTAAAGCCCAGCATGGTGCCATCAGCCATGGCAAGCGAACCAGAACCCAGCGCATTGCTGTTGCCGACATCGATTTCACCGCCCGACAGAGTAGTACCACCACTGTAGCTGTTGTCACCATTCAGGGTCAGGATACCGTTGCCGGTTTTGGCTATCTGTCCGGCACCGGAAATATCACCGGACAGAGTTTCGTTGTAATCACCGGTAGCGATAGATGAGTTCAGGCCGCCCAGCACGATATTGTTAGCCAGTGTCAGATCACCCGTGGTAAAGCCGAGGGTGGTGTTGTCGGCCATGGTCAGCGTGCCGGTGCCCAGTGCATTACTATTGTTAATATCAATTTCACCGGCATTCAGGTCAGTGCCGCCGCTGTAAGTGTTGTCACCGGTCAGGCTGAGGGTGCCGCTACCGGTTTTCGCTAATGCTCCGTCACCGGAAATCACACCGCTCAGGGTGTCATTAAAGCTGCCGGTGCTGATAGTTGCTGTACCTCCAGACAGGGTCACATTATTCGCCAGATCCAGATCCCCGGCGATAAAGCCAAGGGTGGTGCCATCCGCCATAGTCAGCGGACCGGTGCTCAGTGCATCGCTGCTACCAATATCGATTTCACCGACGGAAATTTTAGTTCCACCGGTGTAGGTGTTATTACCGGTCAGGGTCAGCGTTCCTGTACCATTCTTATCGATAAGTCCGGCACCGGAAATATCGCCGGATAATGTTTCGTTGTAGTCACCGGTCTGGATAGCCGAGTTCGCACCACCCAGCACGATATCGTTCGCCAGAGTCAGATCTGCTGCCGCAAAACCAAGGGTGGTATTATCGGCCATTGACAATGTTCCGCTGCCCAGCGCATGGCTGTTGGCAACATCAATTTCACCGGCTGACAGGGTGGTTCCTCCGGTATAGGTATTATCACCGCTCAGAGTCAGGGTGCCGTTGCCGGTTTTGGTCAGCGTATTGCCGGAAATCACGCCGCTCAGAGTTCCGGAATTGCTGTTGGTATTAATGGTGGTGTGAGTGCCGGACAGATCCACACTGTTGGCCAGTGTCAGACCATCAGCTGCAAAGCCTAAGGTCGTATCATCGGCCATTGCCAGAGAACCACTGCCCAGGGCATGGTTGTTGCCAACGTCAAGTTTACCTTCGGTAAGGTCGGTGCCGCCGGTATACGTATTGTCGCCGGTCAGAGTCAGAGTACCGTTGCCGGTTTTCGCAAGTTTACCGTCACCAGAAACGGTGCCATTCAGCGTTTCGCTATTGCTGCCGGTAGCCACCGTCGAAGTGCCGGCAGACAACAGCAAATCATTGGCCAGTGCCAGTTTATCGCTGACAAAGCCCAGTACCGTATCGGCCGCCATGGTCAGCGTGCCGGTGCCCAGAGCGTTGTTGTTGTTAACATCAATCTCACCGGCAGACAGGCGGGTGCCGCCGGTGTAAGTGTTATCGCCGGTCAGGGTCAGGGTACCGCTACCGTCTTTGGCTAATTCACCTGCTCCTGAAATAACCCCACTCAGGCTTTGATGATTACTGCCAGTATCGACAGTGGCAGTGCCACCCGAAAGGGTGACATTGTTTGCCAGATTTAGATCGCCGGTGGTAAAGCCGAGGGTGGTGGCATCTGCCATCGTCAGGTCGCCGGTACTCAGTGCGTTGCTGTTGCCAATGGCAATCTCACCACCGTTCAGGGTGGTGCCGCCGGAGTAGGTATTATTTCCGGTCAGGGTCAGGGTACCGCTTCCGGTTTTACTGATTTGACCGACCCCGGAAATTACCCCGGACAGCGTTTCACTGTAGTTCCCGGTCGCAATCGCCGAATTCAGTCCATTTAGGGTAATATTATTGGCTAAATCCAGATTGTCAGTAGTAAAGCCGAGGGTGGTATCATCGGCCATTGTCAGGTCACCGCTGCTCAGCGAAGCACTGTTGCTGATATCAATTTCACCCGCTTCCAGATTAGTACCACCGGTATAGGTATTTATACCGTTGAGAACCAGGGTCCCGTCGCCGGTTTTATTGAGAGCGGTGTTCCCGGAAACAATACCATTCAGCGTACCGGTATTGCCGTGGGTATCAATTGCAGTGCCATTTCCGTTCAACAGCACATTATTCGCCAGTGTCAGCTTGTCGCTGATAAAGCCTAATATCGTATCGGCTGCCATGGTCAGCTCACCGCTACCCAGCGCGTTGCTGTGACCTACGGCAATTTCGCCGGTGTTAAGTGCAGTTCCGCCGCTATAGGTATTGTCACCACTCAGGATCAGGGTGCCGCTGCCATTTTTAGTCAGCTCCTGATCACCAGAAATGACACCGCTCAGAGTTCCGGTATTGCTGCCGGTATCAATAGTCGTACCTGTATCTGATAACAGGATATTGTTCGCCAGATTCACATCAGTAGCAGAGAAGCCTAAGGTGGTGTCTGCGGCCATCGTCAGGTCACCACTACCCAGTGCCGTGCTGCTGCCAACATCAATTTCACCTGCTGACAGGGTGGTGCCACCGGAATAGCTGCTGTTACCGGATAACGCCAGTGCGCCTGAGCCTTGTTTCGTCAGTGAACCCGTGCCGGTAAGAGCACCGGCATAAGAAGTGTCGGCAGCCTGGTCGACAGTCAGATTCTGCGCATTAAGATTCACCGAACCGCCAGTGCCGGATAACTGAGAGGTCGTAAAGTCCCAGTCACCTAAATCCAGTTGCCCGCCGTTTACCGTCAGTGTGGTATCGGTCAGGATCGCATTTTCTGAACCACGGACCAGGGTACCGTCATCGACTTCGGTACCGCTGTCATAGGTATTGGTGCCGGAAAGCGTTAACCTGCCGGTACCTGTTTTGGTCAGTGAGCCGCCGGTGCCTTCGATAATGCCAGACCATGCGCCATCCTGATTAGCCCCACCAACCAACAGATTATTAGCACCCAGATTGATGGAGGCATCGCCGGCAGCGTATTTACCTGTAGCATTACCATCGTCGTCGTACAGAGCACCACCCAATACTCCGGAAGGACTAACCCCGGTCAGATTACCGACTGTCAGTGAGCCTGTTGTCAGGTTACTTAAATCGAACAAAGAACCAGAAGCTCCCCCGATGCCTCCGCCAACAAATTCCCATTGGTTATTACCCAGGGTGGTGCCGTTAAAAGTAATGACACCACCACCTATGGTTTGAAAGTAGAGCGGCTGAGTGTTACTTTCGCTGGTTACTGTGGCATTAGTGAAATTGATATAGCCGCCACGGGATACAGCAACCGCACCATTAGTATTAGCAACCAGTTTGTCGGCGACATTGATGGTTCCATAACCACCGGCTGGGATATTCCATTTAGCATTGGTTTTTAAAGCCACAGCAGTGAACGTTTCGGAACCGTCAGCATCACCGGTTTCAGTGCCGTCACTGTTAACGTTAATAACGTTATTGCCTGAAAGATTTACCGTCCCTCCGCCTGCGCCGGAACTGTAATCTACCTTATCTGCGACCACTCCCAGCGCGATACCATTTTCTGAGTAGGCATTCAGTATACTGTCACTGACATTTTGAGTAGAACCGTCAGCAGCAAAAACGGCGGCAGCAAATCCTAACTGGCGGTAGGCGGTAAAGGTAAATGCTGATACACCATCCTGTAAATCACCTGATAAAGAAGGGGTCGCGATAATTCCGGCACTATAATCGGCAGTATTACTGTAACCAAACGGACGATAACGCCAGTAAAAATCAGATTGTGGATAATCTGAAGGAAACTGAGAATCACTGAGACTATAAGAGGCTTTTTCGGTGTTGGAGACATTGATGGTTGAACCAGTGATAGTCGCGGCTCCACCGTTAATGGTGGCGACACCGACAGTTTTTGTATTTATCGTTCCGCTATTGAGCGTCGCTGTCTGATCGGAACCATTGAGAAGATATGCTGCAGCACCATATTCTGTCTGATCTGCCACTAACACTGACGATGGCAGGGTGACGGCCATGGCCGAGAAGGGCACTGCAGCCGTAAGGGATAATGAAACCAGACTGGCAGTCATCTTTCTTGTTTTAAAAGTGACCTGATCTTTGTATTGATAATCGAAGTCAGAGAACTTCTCCGCACATTCCCGGTTTTTTTCGTCAACGATAATCATAGGTTTACTCCATTCCGGATAGAGAATTGCTGTGTGTAAATTATTGAATAAATTGTGTTTTATTATTTTGTTTCGTCGGGTGGAACATTTGTAATGAAAAGGTTTTTAATTTGTTAAGAATAATTAAGGGCCAGTACTTTGTAAACAAAATGGCTATGGACAAAACGGGTGTCATTTTTTTTAAAAAACAGAAAGTTCATGACTGTTATCCGTAATAACTGAAGGGTGTTCAGGAAGCGGTAAAATAGATGTTTATGTTTTTATTATTATTTTTTATTTAATTTTTTAAAAAGTAATCGTTTTCTTTGTGAGTCAATAAGGCAAAAGCTATCGTTGTCCGATATTATTACGGTTTTACCGATAGATTAATGAAAGAGTTTTTTGTTTGGTGTGTGGATTCTTAAAATAACATGGATAAAAAAAGCCAATTATTTATTCCATAGTGAACCGGTACCCTCAGGTAAATGATCGGTAAATTATCTAAATTTTGGAACTAAATTTCGTTATCAGGATGAAAGCTGACTGAAAACGTTGCGTGTGTGTCCGGGCGCCTGAACGTTCTGAGATCCCGGAGCCAAATGAATCACTGCAGAAAGTGGGTGCTGAATGGCCTGCCAGTGAAGGCAGGAATTTTCATCGAACGGCTTTTTTGGCTCTTCAGGCCACCCGGGTTCATGTTATCTCTGTGAAGCACACTGCACTGTCAGGAGACAGAAGAGGTGAACGGGTGAGGGGGACAGCCATTGTTCGGTCTCAGCATAAAACAGTGGTTTCTGTCAGTCACCGCAGGGAAAGGAGATACCAATCCTGCCTGGCTCAGGTTGCTGAAGAGGTTTGCCGCATTTTGTATTCTGACGTTTTTTTAGCTGCCATTCAGTCACTGATAACCGGCAGTGTGTGTCATTGCTCCTCATCAGCTATTGTTAAATTTTTTTATCACTTACCGGAAGAGTAAGACGTTTTGAGATCTTTCCCGAAATGACGTTAAATAAACTTCCGGCCGAGAATCCAGAAGATACTTTTAATATTATCCCCGTAATTATTCGTCAGTCAGTTAAGCTCCATTACCCTTGGGTAAACTGGAGTGTCCTGTTTTATATAGCAGGCTGAAAAATGATCATTATAATGTTTTATAAGGATATTTTTATTTTATATTTCTCTCCGGGAAACTTTGGTTTTAAGATGTGAGTGGACTTTTGATGGTTTTTTAAAATAGCAGGGTGATCTCTTTCAGAATGATTTCTGTCAGGGTTAAGGGGGATTCATACTCTGTAAGCTAAACGGATCTGTTATCTTTCAGGGTGAACAGCAGGTTTATTAACGGTTTTATCTGATCAGATATTTAAAAATATCTTTTTAACATTTCTGAGGGCGGGGTAACGATTATTGCCACAATTTTTGCGACAAATTATCACCCTGCATCTTCTTTATGTGACTCAACGTGGTTATTTATCCTCCGCTCAGGGCATTACCAGCCTGAGTTAACTACCTACAGACCGGTTTTTCGGCAGGCATTAGGCTAAAGGCTCCTTGCCGTGTTACCCATTTTTTGTAAATTTCCCGGTGGATGTTGATAGCCTTATAGCTCTGCAGACCTTGCCCTGACTGCTCTGGTGAGCATTTCCACTACTGCATTAGCACAAATTTTCCATACCGACAGTCATTAACTGTAAAAGTTCTGTATGTTTCAATGTTTGGTATTGATAATCATTATCACAATGATATAGATTACCATTCCTGTTTGTGGGTGGAGATCACCCCACAACACCCGTCATTATAAAAACCTTCGTTTGCGTTTACCTGTGGCAAACGGCTTTTTTGGCATGCCTGGATACTGACTACTATGTATAAATTTCTGACTCAGGGTAAGATTAAACCCGCCTTATTCAAGGCGACTGCGGTGGCAATTTCTGTTCACGCGGCCTGTTCCTTCGCAGCAACCACCAGCACTACCACAGCCGACAGCGATTCCGATCAGCAAATCACCGTCAGAGCTACCGCCCCTCATGTGAATGCCAGTAACCGTAAAACAGTGACGGCGGCAGAAATGCAGAAACTGGGGGTCACGGATTTTGGTTCCCTGATGCGTTACCAGACACTGATCAGCGCTACCGGCGCCAGCGGCGGTTCAGGTAACGGCAAAAGTGGCTTTGACCGTAGTGGCTATACCGGATACAACATTCGTGGTCTGGAAAGTAACCGTGTCGGTATTGATGTCGATGGTGTGGAAATCCCTTCAGCCACCAGCCGTGGCTATGTAGGCCGTACCGGGGTTAATACCTTCGGTATCGGTCGTGACTATATCGACCCGTACCTGTTTGGTCTGATGAATATCGATGCCGGTGCCACCGCGGTATCACAACCTAATACCTCGATCGGCGGTGCGGTTTCCTTCAAAACTAAATCACCCGATGAATATCTGCACCCGGGGAAAACCAGCTACTTTGGCTACCAGTCAGATTACGATTCTTCAAACCGGAGCTGGCATAATGGGATTACTGCGGCGGCAGGGGACGAAGAACTGCGCGGTATTTTCGTCTACAGCCATCGTGATGGCCAACAGACGCGTAATAACAGTGGGACAGTGTCTGCCTATCCGGCTAACTGGCATTCCAACGCTTTTCTGGGCAGTATTATCTGGCAGCCTAACGATGAACATAAGCTGACCGGAACCTTCAGTTACTACGATAAAACCAATCATACGCATTTCGATACCTGGGATTCGGGGGGGAGTGCGATTATTGGTACCAGCCATCAGTCCAGTGAGACCCGGCGTTTATCCGGCAACCTTCAGGATTTCTATACCCCGGAAAATGACTGGATTGACTCTCTGACCACTAATCTCTACTGGCAGAAAACTCAGGCGCGCGATAATACGTTAGCGCCTTACGATACCGGCGTGATTGGCCGGACTTATTCCGACTACGATACCAATAATATTGGTTTCACCACCGAGCTGCGTAAGACCGTAGGCCGTCATGAACTGAGCGGTGGCCTGAATGCGGACCTGGGGAACACCAAGCGTCCGTTCGATCAGGACCCGGCTCCGCTGGTCTACTACTCAGTGATGCAGCCGCAGGCCAACAGTACCACCACCAAACTGGGTGGCTTTGTTCAGGATAAAATCAACTTCGATCTGCAGGGGCACAATTTTGCGATTGTCCCGGGAGTGCGTGTGGCTTATGAAAAAACCAAGCCAAAAGATCTCGAAACCCTGGCGGCCGGCAGTTCTGTTCTGACCACAGACGAGGTTGAAACCCTGTATGGTACAGGGACCAGCGATACCAAAGTACTGCCATCTCTGCGATTCCAGTATAATCTGACCCCTGGACTGCTGACCTATCTGCAGTACAGCCGCGGGGCGGAATTCGCTGAGGCCAGCCAGTTGTATGGTTCCTGGAATCTGGGTTCCAGCTACGCAGGTAGTCAGCAATATGCACTGATAGGTAACCCGGCGCTGAAAACCGAGACCAGTAATAACTTTGAATGGGGTCTGAACGGTGAAGTCACTCCGGGGATTACCCTGAGCAGTTCTGTGTTCTATAACCAGTATAAAAACTTTATTGCCTATACCCGTTATACCCGTAGCGGTTCACCTGCGATGTTCACTAACGTGCCGTCGAACATCTATACCATCTACCAGGCAGAAAACCGTGATAAGGCCTTTATCTACGGGGGTGAAATCAGTACCAAATTCAGTATCGGTCACTGGATTCGCCAGGCGGAAGGTCTGAGTGCTACCCTGGCCTGGGGTTACGCCAAAGGTGAGTCTAAGTCTTCACTTGCCGGTGACAGCTATACCGCACTGGACAGCGTAGCGCCAATGAAAGCTGTGGTCGGCGTGGCCTGGGATGACCCAACCGGTCTGTGGGGCACCGCAGTCACTGCAACCTTTGTGAAAGGGAAACAGGCGCAGGAAACGACCCGTGATACTACGACCAGTACGGTAACCTCTGAAGAAAGTCCGTATAAGCGTATTCCGGGTTATGGTTTAGTGGATGCCACGGCTTACTGGCGTGTGACGAAGAATGTCAAACTGAGCGGTGGGGTGTATAACATTACCAACCGTAAATATATCGACTACCTCAGCAGCCGTGATCTGGAAACCTCCACAGCGCAGGATCGCAACGATGTTTCATTAGCTTACATGCCGGGTCGTACTTATCAGGTCGGACTGAATGTCGATTTCTGATCATTGAAAATCTGCCCTGCCAGTCAGGCAGGGCTCTCAGGGAAATGAGGACGCAGGAGAATTTATGAGCACACATTATCAGCAGTATCTGGAATTAAAAGCACAGCATCCTGGCACTTACGCCCGTGATCTGGCGGCACTGATGGGCATTACTGAAGCAGAACTGTTACTGGCCAGAACGGCAGACGACGCACAGCAGATGCGTGCTGAGTTTCCGGCATTGCTGGAAGCGCTGAAAGCGGTGGGTGAGACCAAAAATATTACCCGTAACGAATATGCTGTCCATGAACAGATCGGAACCTACGATAATCTGCATATTGGCCCGCATGCCGGACTGGTGCTTAACCCGCGCCATCTGGATCTGCGTTTCTTTCTGTCAAAATGGCACAGCGCCTTTTATCTGCAGGAACAAAGCGCCCGGGGTGAGCGAAAAAGCATCCAAATATTTGATGATCAGGGCAATGCGGTACTGAAAATTTATGCCACCGACAATACCGATCTTCAGGCATGGCAACAGCTGATTACTCAGTTTGTACTGGCAGAACCCGCAGGATTAGCGCTGAATCCCGTGGCTGCTCCGGAATTTGCTCAGCATGCTGATGGACAGAAAATCGAGCAGGAATGGCGTGCGATGACCGATGTGCATCAGTTTTTCCAGTTGCTCAATCGTCACAATATCAGTCGTCCGCAGGCCTTTGCGGCAGTGAGTGATGATTTAGCGCAGAAAGTCGCCCCGCAAACCCTGGAACGTTTGCTGACCCTGGCCCATGAAGCAGGCAACGAGATTATGATTTTCGTCGGTAACCGTGGCTGTACCCAGATTTTCACCGGTGCCGTCGAAAAAGTGACCCCGATGAAAGGCTGGCTGAATATCTTTAATCCGAACTTTACCCTGCACCTGCAGGACCAGCAGATTGCTGAAAGCTGGATTACCCGCAAGCCTACGGCCGACGGTCATGTCACCAGTCTGGAACTGTTTGCCGCCGATGGCACCCAGATTGCCCAGCTGTACGGACAACGCAGCGAAGGTCATCCGGAACAGACGCAGTGGCGTGAGCAGATTGAATCTTTAGCCGGAGGCGTACCTGCATGAGAATATTTGGCCTGATGCTTTGTTTGCTGGCGTTACCGGTATTTGCTGCCCAACGGGTAGTGTCGATTGGTGGTGATGTCACGGAAATTGTCTATGCTCTCGGTGCCGGTGACCAGTTGGTCGGGCGCGACAGTACCAGTTTCCGCCCGGCTCAGGCCACTCAATTGCCGGATGTCGGTTATATGCGCCAGTTAAATACCGAAGGGATTCTGGCGCTGAAACCCACCCTGGTGCTGACCAATGAGCAGGCAAAACCTTCTCAGGTACTGACCCAGCTTTCCGGCGTTGGCGTGAAGGTGGTGGAAGTGACCGGTGAAAACTCGTTATCTGCCATTTCACAGAAGGTTACCACCATTGCCACCGCTCTGAATGAAACGGCAGCGGCACAGCCGCTATTACGCCAGATAAGCCAGCAGATAGCCGCGATTCCGTCGACCCGTCTGCCGGTGAAGGTGCTGTATATCATGGCGAACAGCGGCATGACAACGATGGTTGCCGGGAATCAGACAGCGGCGGATGTGGCTATCCGCAGTGCCGGACTGACCAATGTGATGGGCAATGTGCCCCATTACCAGACACTGTCTGCCGAAGGGGTGATTGCTGCGGCTCCGGATTTAGTGCTGGTCGATCGCAGCGGTGTTCAGGCACTGGGTGGGCCGGACAAATTCTGGAAACTGCCAGGTTTAGCCATGACCCCTGCGGGTAAGCATCACCGGTTATTGTACATCGATCAGATGGCGTTACTGGGCTTTGGTTTAGACACACCGAAGGCAATTTTGCAGCTGCGTCAGGCTGCAGAAAAAATCCATGCTGAATAGCCGTCAGACACGAGGCTGGTTAATCGTGATGGCGCTGGTGCTGCTGGCGACATTGCTGGTCGCCAGCCAGACCGGCGCTATCAGGTTGTCGCTGATTTCTCTCTGGCAACAAGACCCCGACAGCCTGGGCCGCAGGATCTGGCTGGATATCCGCCTGCCGCGGGTGTTACTGGCGGCGCTGGTCGGGCTGGCGCTGGCAGTCTCCGGAACGGTGATGCAGGGGTTGTTTCGCAATCCACTGGCCGACCCCGGCTTGCTTGGCATCAGCAGCGGGGCAGGGTTGGCGGTTGCCATCGCGATTGTTATTCCGCTGGCCTTACCTCCGGCCATTTTGTTGTGGCTGCCAATGATTGCTGCGTTTACCGGCAGTCTGCTGGTCACTGCTCTCATCTTCAAACTCAGCCAGTTTACCCGTGGTCATCTGTCACGGTTATTATTGTTTGGTGTCGCAATCAATGCCGTTTGCGGGGCTATCGTCGGCGTACTTTCGTGGGTAAGCAATGATCAGCAGTTGCGGCAGTTGTCCCTATGGGGAATGGGTAGCCTGGCACAGGCGCAATGGCCAGCACTGGCGGTGTGTGCGTTACTGATTCTGCCGTCTGCGGTACTGACGCTGTGGTTCGCCAACCGGCTCAATCTGCTGCAATTGGGGGAAGAAGATGCCCATTATATGGGAGTGAATGTCCAGCGAACCCAACGTCAGTTACTGGTGCTGAATGCTCTGTTGGTAGGCACCGCGGTCTCGGTCAGTGGAGTGATTGGTTTTATCGGGCTGGTGATCCCGCATCTGATGCGGATGTGCTTTGGCAGTGATCATCGCAGAGTATTACCTGCCTCTGCGCTGAGTGGAGCCATTTTACTGTTAGTGGCGGATACCCTGGGTCGCACCCTGGTCTCTCCCGCGGAAATGCCGGTCGGATTACTGACCAGTCTGATTGGCGCCCCGTGGTTTTTCTGGCTGATCATCCGCCGTCAGCAGGGGAATGATGATGTCTGAACTTGAAGCGATTACGATCGGTCTGCAACGTGGACAGCGCCAGTTACTGAGCGGAATTTCTCTGCGACTGTCGGCCGGAGAAATGGTGGCTCTGATAGGACCGAACGGTGCCGGGAAATCGACCCTGATGCGGGTGCTCAGCGGTTTTATTCCTCCTGACTGCGGGGAATGCCGTCTACAGGGGAAAGCACTCAGTGAATGGGACGGACAACAACTGGCCCGGCAAAGGGCCGTGATGCGCCAGCAAAGTTCTCTGACCTTTTCGCTAACCGCCCGTCAGGTGATAAGCCTGGGCAGGGCCGCCTGGAGCCGCCATCATCAGGATGAAATAGTCAGTGAGGTGGCCGGGCTGACCGGCTGTGATGAACTGCTCGACCGCAGTTACCTGCAACTCTCCGGCGGAGAGCAGCAGCGGGTTCAGTTGGCGCGCGTCCTGGCGCAACTCTGGCGCGACGGCGAACCGCAGGGGTGCCTGTTTCTGGATGAGCCCACTTCCGCACTGGATCTCTATCATCAGCAGCATATTCTCAGACTGCTACACCGGCTCACCCGTCAGGGCAAGCTGATGGTGTGCAGCGTGCTGCATGATCTTAATCAGGCATCATTGTGGGCTGACCGGTTGTTATTACTGCATCAGGGGAGTCTGGTGGCGGAAGGAACACCACAACAGGTGCTGGAAAGTGAACTGTTGCAACGCTGGTATAAAGCAGAGCTCAGTGTGAATACCGATACTCCTCACCGGCGACCCCAGGTGATGTTGCTGCCCTAAAAAAACAGGCGCCGGTCAGGGCGCCTGTGAGTGTTGCAGTTAGCCGGTCAGTATTTATCCGGCACAATCATATGCTGTGGTACCGGGCTTCTGATGTAATCTTTCTTATGCTCACGTTTCGGCAGGATCACTAACGGATGTTCCTGAGTTTCATACGGGATCTGCGACAGCAGGTGACTGATGCAGTTGAGCCTTGCACGTTTTTTATCAACGCCCTGCACTATCCACCAGGGGGCTTCCGGGAAATGGGTACGTCCCAGCATATCTTCCTTGGCTTCGGTATAGTTTTCCCACAAGCGGCGGCTTTCCAGGTCCATCGGGCTGAGCTTCCACTGTTTCAGTGGGTCATGGATACGGCTCAGGAAGCGCAGTTCCTGCTCTTCATCGGTAATCGAAAACCAGTATTTAATGATTTTAATGCCGCTACGCACCAGCATTTTTTCAAATTCTGGAACACTGCGGTAAAACTCTTCCAGTTCCTGCGGGCTACAGAAGCCCATCACCCGTTCCACACCGGCACGGTTATACCAGCTACGGTCAAACAGCACCATCTCTCCGGCGGCTGGCAGATGCGAAATATAACGCTGAAAATACCACTGGGTCTTTTCACGATCGCTGGGTGCCGGGAGTGCCGCCACACGGCAGGTACGTGGGTTCAGGCGCTGGGCGATACGTTTAATCACCCCGCCTTTACCTGCAGCATCCCGGCCTTCAAATATAATCACCACGCGGTAACCGGTACGGGTCACCCAGTCCTGTAATTTAACCAGCTCGCCCTGCAGGTGCAGCAATTCACGGAAGTAGCGACGACGCCAGTTTTTTTCATCTACTGTATCAGGGGTTTGTTTATCCAGCCGCAGATCATCAAGTTCCATTTCCAGCTCTTCGTCGTAGCTGTCATAAAACTCCTGCAGTAGCCGGGCATTAAACTCAGGCGTTGAGCCATGGTTATCATGTAGAGACATAATCGTGTCCTGATCAGAAATGTGAGAACAGTGTAAACAGTAAAGCGGACAGCAGGATGGAGACCGGCAGGGTCAGAATCCAGGCCATGATCATATTGCGCAGTGTCGATTTTTGCAGTCCGCCCCCGCTGGCTGCCATGGTTCCGGCAACCCCGGAAGATAAAACGTGGGTGGTGGATACCGGCAAACCAAACACATCGGCTGCGCCAATAGTGGCCATGGCGACCAGTTCGGCACTGGCACCCTGAGCATAGGTAAGATGGGTTTTACCAATTCTCTCACCCACCGTCACCACGATACGTTTCCAGCCCACCATGGTGCCTAAGCCCAATGCCAGGGCGACCACAATCTTCACCCACATAGGGATAAAGCGGGTGGAACGATCCAGTTCGGCTTTCATGGCTTTCAGGTTAGGCTGGGTGTCAGCAGGCACCACCAGACTGGTGGATTTCATGCTGCCGATGGCCTCCGATGCCAGGTACATATCATTACGGATGTTTGGGACCAGATGTGCCGGAATCTTATCCATCGCGCCGTAATGCTGAAGCTGCTGGCTGATATCACTCAGTACCACACCCAGTGCCGGTAAGGTTCCGGCATCGGCGGAAGGCTGACGGATAAATTCCTGTAACCTTGTCCGGGCCTGGTCGGTCGTTTCCGGCGGAACCTGTTGCAGTCGCAGTAGCTGCTGACCGGTGACTTCCGCCAGCGCCGCAACCCGTGGTACTTCGCTATCCGGCATAGAGCGGTTCAGCGAGTAGGCGATCGGCATGGTGCCTACCAGGATCAACATGATCAGCCCCATTCCTTTCTGCCCGTCGTTAGAACCGTGGGCAAAAGAGACACCCGAGCAGGTGAGGATCAGCAGGCTGCGGATCCATAATGGCGGTCGGGAATCGGCTTTCGGCGCCTGATACAGCTGACGATCACGTATGGTGCTTTTCATCACCCGCAACAGAATAGCCGACAGGACAAAGCCAAGTATCGGTGACAGCAGTAATGCTGAAAAGACGCTGGTCACCTGGCCCCAGTTGACACCGCTCAGCCCGTTCTGTCCGGCCTGAATGGCGTAAGCGACGCCAACACCGATGATCGAACCGATCATGGTGTGGGATGATGACGATGGCAGACCAAAATACCAGGTACCGAGGTTCCAGATAATGGCAGAGAACAACAGGGCAAAGATCATGGCAAAACCGTGACCTGAGCTGGCCTGCAGGATCAAATCCACCGGCAGCAGAGAAATAATCCCAAAGGCTACCATGCCGCTGGACAGCAATACGCCGCAGAAGTTACAGAAGCCTGACCAGACCACCGCGATATTCGGCGTCATGGAACGGGTGTAAATGACGGTGGCTACCGCGTTGGCGGTATCGTGAAATCCGTTCACAAATTCAAATCCCAGCGCGATGATCAGCGCCAGCCCAAGTAAGGTAAATGAGAGGTAATTGGTGAAATGGTCTCCGGACAGAGAGACATCCTGAAAAACGTTAAGGCCGGCAAACACCAGGCCGGCAAGTGCCAGTATCCCGACAATAATTGCCGGGCGCTTGCCCTGGCGATGCTGCTCAACCGGCGAGGTGACATCCCCGGTTCCCAGCGGAAGGCTATTTTGGCTCATAATAATCTCACTGTGTATTCATCGCAGGTGATGACCGCTGTATAAATAGCGGCACTTTATGACAGCCAGATGAAGGCGTGGGTAAATCCGGACTCCCCGGGAAAAACAGCGCTTTTTGTGGTGTTAATATGACTGACATATTTCACTCCTATGATCGTGGTAAATTTCCCTGAACCACTGAGATTTCACCATGCTGCCAGGCCCTTTTCCCCGCCCGACCGATTTTTCGGAAGAAGTTTCCGGGCTGATGTATGGCTATTATTTTTCTGCCGGTGCCGCACCAGAGCGCCAGACGGCAGAAGCGCTGGTCACACTGGCACAGCAACCGCCTACCGATCAGGGATTTATCTGGCTGCATATTAATCTTAATCACGCCGCCGCCGGGCGCTGGCTGCGTCAGCATTTTTTACCGGATGATGATTTTCTCGATGAAATTAATGCGACCTCCTCACGTACCCGAATTGCCTTGCAGGGCGATGCACTGTTTACGGTATTGAACGATGTACGGCTGGAGCATCAGGGCAGCCAGATCGATAATGCTACCCTCTGGACCTGGTGCCGCCGGGGAATTCTTATCACTGCCCGTTACAAACCGGTGAGCATGATCGAAAAAATGGTGGCCACATTGCCGGGCCTGGGCTTTAGCCGTGCCGAGGAGATGCTGTTCTGGCTGCTGGAGATTCAGGAAAACTGCCTGGAGTCGATCATTCGTCGCGCCAGCTATGATGTCTACCAGATAGAGGAACGGCTGTTTAACAGCGCGATGCGGCATAACCGGACTATCCTCAGCAAAATACGCCGCAGCCTGTTGCGGGTTCAGAGCCTGCTGGCCCCGGAACCGGCGGCACTGTTTCGCTTACTTAACCGTCCGCCGGAATGGCTGGCCGACCAACAGACCCGTGAGTTGCGTGAATTCAGTGAAGAATTTAGCGTCGGGCTGAATGATCTGGGTAACCTGATGGAGAGGATTCGCCTGCTTCAGGAGGAAGCCGGGGCGCAACTGATGGAACAGAATAACCGCACACTCTATTTATTGACGATTATTACGGTGCTGGCGCTGCCGATTAATATCGTTGCCGGGTTATTTGGGATGAATGTCGGGGGGATTCCGCTGGCCAGTGACCATCATGGTTTTTTCCATCTGGTGGCGCTGGTGGTGCTGTTCACTCTGCTGGCCTGTTTATGGGTGTACCGGCGCAGCCGGTGAGGGCGGTACGCTGCCTTGGGGTACCGCCGGCGGCTGTCAGTTACTCATCAAAGCAGAGTTCGGGAGCACTGCCCTGATCATCATACTCTTCGTAGTCACGTGCTGCCCGACGTTCCGGGCTTTGAATATCGTCGGACAGGTAGCGCTGGCCTGACGCCAGGATATCTTCAATTTGTACCGCGTAAGTTGATGTCATCATGAAACCTCGTGGTGGCTGAATATCGAATCATCAGGGTCAGCATGACAGTCGCAGATGACAATTCTGTGATCACTGCCGCGGACAGTGCGTGGTGAGCCGGGAACCCGGCGACTTAGCGGGTGATTACCGCTATGCTGTGAAACCTTTACCGATGATGGCAGGAGAATAAGTGATGTTACGTTTAGCCGTAGTTGGAACCAACTGGATCACTGACAGCTTTGTCAGCGCGGCACTGGACAGCGGGTTGTATCAGCTGGCTGCCGTTTACTCCCGTAGCAAGGAACAGGCGGCGTCGTTTGCCGAAAAATATGGTAAACCGGCATTGTTTACCGACCTGCAACTCCTGGCGGAAAGCCCGCTGGTCGATGCTGTCTATATTGCCAGCCCGAATTCACTGCATTGTCAGCAGAGCTGTCTGTTTATGCAGCATGGGAAGCATGTGATCTGCGAGAAACCCTTTGCCTCTCACGTTGGCGAAGCAGAGCAGATGATAGCCTGCGCCAGACAACATCAGGTGGTGCTGTTTGAAGCGTTTAAAACCGCCACGCTGCCTAATTTTCGGGTGATCCGCGAAACTCTGCCGGCACTGGGAACCCTGCGTAAGGCGCTGTTGCATTATTGCCAGTACTCATCACGTTACGGGCTCTATCTGGCCGGAGAGAATCCGAATACCTTTAATCCGGCCTTCTCTAACGGGTCGGTGATGGATATCGGTTTTTACCCGCTGGCCAGTGCGGTGGCGTTATGGGGGGAGCCGCAGAGTGTGATTGCAGAGGCCTGCCTGCTGGACAGTGGGGTGGATGCGCACGGTGCGGTAGTCCTGAATTACGGAGACTTTGATGTCACCATTCTGCATTCCAAAGTCAGCGATTCGGTGCTGGGCAGCGAAATCCAGGGTGAGCAGGGGGCACTGGTTATCGATAAACTGTCGACCTGCGACGGGGTAACTCTGCATCCGCGCGGGGAAAAGCCTCAGGCGTTGAGTGTGCCGCAGCATGACAATACCATGCGTTATGAGGCCGAACTGTTCGCCCGGCTGGTGGCTGACCGGGTCGTTGATCACCCTGCATTGCAGGTCAGTCTGATCACTTCACGGTTACTGACGGAGATCCGCCGCCAGACCGGGGTGCGTTTCCCTGCCGACACGACAGACTAAGTCTTGAGGGAAGAGGGCCGCCGTAGCGGCCGCCCTCAGATTTCGAAATTATACGCGACTTCACTGGCTGCGGAGCTGTTTTGCGCATTGGCTTTCAGCTCGTCGACCGACAAATTCGGATTACACAGCATCATAAATTGCCACAGATAGTCACGCTGTAACTGGCCCCGTTTGACTGCCAGCCAGACGGTACTGGCAGAGAACAGATGGCGCACATCCAGGGCACTGACCCCTTCATCTTCTTCTGTGACAGCGGTTTCCGCCAGAATGCCGATGCCCATTCCCAGTTTGACGTAGGTCTTAACCACATCTGAATCCTGAGCACTCAGGACAATATCGGTTTTCAGTGAGGCACTTTCAAAGGCCTGGTCGATAGCCGAACGTCCGGTCATCCCGCTGCGATAGGTAATTAACGGCCATGCCGCCAGATGCTCCAGGGTAACATCGGTCAGATCAGCCAGCGGATGCTGACGGGGCACCAGCACTTTATGATTCCACTTAAACCAGGGAAACGCGCGTAATGATTCGCTGTTAGACAGCACTTCAGAAGCGATACCCAGGTCAGCCGTTCCGGCACTGACCATCGCGCGAATCTCTTCCGGGGTCCCCTGATTCAGCACCAGCCGGATATTCGGGTAAAGTTCGCGAAACAGTTTGATCTTATCCGGCAGTGAATAACAGGCCTGAGTGTGGGTAGTGGCAATAGTCAGCACGCCATCCTGCTGACCAGTGAACAGTTCGCCTAAGCGCCGTGCTTTTCCGGCATCATCGAGAATGCGGCGTGCAATGGTCAGCATCTCTTTGCCAGGCCCGGTCAGGCCCAGCATCCGCTTCCCATGACGGATAAACAGTTCTACCCCCAGTTCTTCTTCCAGTTCACGGATGTGCCGGCTGATCCCTGACTGCGAGGTATATAAGGTTTTGGCGACCTCGGTGAGATTAAACTGGCACCGGGATGCCTCCCTGATAATTCTTAGCTGCTGGAAGTTCATGTCATTCACTTTTCTGAAAGAGTTACCCCAGTAAAATAAAAAAACTTGCCTGACGGGGTAAATAATTAAAACTTTTCAGATATTCCGGAACGGTATATACGCAATTATTTTCTCTCAGAACAGCAGACCAGGTCGGCAGTTGAGTAAATTCCACCACACAGTGACATAAAACAGCAATAATTCCCTGGTTTTTGCCCTCATGAGGGCGGTTAGTTTTTTTTCATCCAAGCTTTGCCATTTTTGTTATTTCAACTCTCAATTCCACGGCTCTTATTATGAAATCCGGGCGGATTTTTATTATTGAAAGAGGCAGTGGATGAAAGGGTGGCGTTTAGCAGGGTTTAAAAAACATTTACTGGTCTCACTGATGGTGGCCGCACTGCCGGCATGGGCTGCCACGCAGCCTCATCAGGGGGGCACATTAATTTATCTGGAACAGCAGGCGCATACTAATCTCTATCCGCCAGCCGGTGGGTTTTATCCGAACGGGGGCATCCTGAATCAGATAACCGATAAGCTCACCTGGCAAAACCCCAAAACGCTGGCGATTGAACCCTGGATTGCCCAAAGCTGGAGCAGTAATCCGCAAAAGACAGAATGGACGTTTAAACTGCGCCCGGGGGTGACCTTCTCTGACGGCACACCACTGGATGCTGCCGCGGTGGCTAAAAACTTCGATACTTACGGACTGGGAAATAAAGAAAAACATTTCCCGGTCTCTGAAGTGATTAATAATTATGACCACAGCGAAGTTATCGATCCGCTGACGGTTAAATTCTATTTTAAACAGCCTTCACCAGGTTTCTTACAGGGAACCTCGACCATTGGTTCCGGGCTGGTATCGCTCTCTACCCTGAATAAAAGTTTCGACCAGTTAGGCGATGCGCGGAATATTATTGGTTCCGGTCCGTTTGTCGTGAAATCAGAAACTCTCGGTCATGAACTGGATTTGGTCGCGCGTAAAGATTACCACTGGGGACCGGTGAATGATCCACACCAGGGGCGGGCTTATCTGGATGGCATTCAGTTCCTCGTGACGCCTGAAGATGGTGTCCGTATCGGGGCATTACTGGCCGGCCAGGCGGATTTTATTCGCCAGATTCAGGCCTATGATGAAAAAAGGGTGGCGGCACAACACCTGACGATTTATGCCGAAGCGACCCGTGGAGTCAACGACAGCCTGAGTTTCCGGCCAGATAATCCGCTGGTTTCCGATGTCCGCGTACGTAAGGCATTGCTGTTGGCGACTAACCGGCAGCAAATTGTCGATACCCTGTTCTCACCAAATTATCCGGTAGCCACCTCGGTGATCGCCGCCAGCGCATTAGGCTATGTGCCGCTGCAAAATCTGCTGACTTATGATCCGCAACAGGCGAAGAAATTACTGGACGAGGCGGGCTGGATCACCGGCAGTCACGGAATCCGTCAGAAAAATGGCGTGCCGTTATCACTCAGCGTCTATGTCTCCCTGCCGCAGCCGCAAAACCAGCAGGTACTGCAACTGATTGCCCGTCAGTGGCGTGAGATCGGAGTGAACCTCAATGTTCGTCCGGCGGATGCCGGGACTTCCGCTTTGAATAATCTCGATCCCCTGAAAGCACCTCTGGCGGTGGCTGAAGTGGGCAGGGCCGATCCGGATGTGATCAAAAGTGACTTCTATCCGACCAACCGTGATCTACTGCTGCAAAAGGGCGGTCTGAGCAATAAAGTGAAAAGCTTCCGTGATGACAAGCTGAATGATCTGCTGCTGAAAATCTCTCAGGAAACCGATAACGCACAACGCCTGAAACTGACCGGCGATGCCCAGCGCTATCTGCTGGAGCAGGCGTATGTGATTCCGATTTTCGAAGAACCCCAGGTTTACGCGGGTGCGCAGTGGCTGAAAGGGATGAGTTTTGAAGCCGTTGGTCGGCCATCGTTCTACGATGCCTGGTTAGATAAGAAATAAGCGGGAGGGGGGATCATGGGGCGTTATGTGCTGCAGCGGGTGCTGCAGGGAATTCTGGTGTTGTGGGCAGCCTGGACACTCTCCTTTGTGTTGTTACAACTGTTGCCTGGCGACGCCATCATGATCAAATTCCTTGATCCTTCTCTGGGCCTGGACGCTGAGCAGATTGCGCAGATGCGTAAGCTGTACGGTGACGGAGTCCCCGCCTGGCAGCAATATTTTTCTGCCCTGACGGCCATACTGCACGGCAATCTGGGCTATTCGGTACAGCTCGGGGTACCGGTCACCGATGTACTGGCCACCAATTTTCCACAGACGCTGAAACTGGTGATCCCGGGCTTTATTCTGGCACTGATTATCGGCCCGGGAATCGCCATTATTGCCTGGCTGCCCGGCTTACACTGGCTGCGTAACAGCCTGTATTCGCTGCCTTCGCTGCTGGTCTCGCTGCCGGTGTTCTGGCTCGGGATCGTTCTGATTCAGATCTTCTCATTCCGGCTGCACTGGGTGTCGGTGATCAATCCCTCGCCGGTCGGCGGGATGATCCTGCCGGTGATCACGCTGGCGGTGCCGATTGCGGCACCCCTGGCGCAAATATTTATGCGCAGTATTGATCAGGTGCGGACTCAGCCGTTTGTCTCCGCGGCCCGTTCGCGTGGCGTCAGCCAGTTACGGGTACTGTTCCGCCATGTTCTGCGTAATGCCAGCCTGCCACTGCTGACGGTCGCCGGCCTGTTGCTGGGGGAACTGATCGCCGGTGCGCTGGTCACCGAAACAGTATTTGGACTGAACGGGTTGGGGCAGGTGACCTGGCAGGCAGTTAACAATCAGGATGACAATGTGTTACAGGCGGTGGTGGTGATTTCAGCACTGGCTTACGTTGTGATTAATCTGCTGGCGGATCTGCTGACCCCGTTACTGGATCCGCGCCTTAACCTTGCCTCGCGGGGGAAAGTATGACTGCTATCGATAGCCTGCGTATTCAACGCAAAAATCAGCCACGGGCGGCCCGTCGTCTGCGGATAACACCGGGTCTGTGGCTGGCATGGGCAGTGATCGCACTGGCGGTGGTGGCTGCCCTGTTCCCATATTTGTTCGCCCATTACGACCCTTACAGCGGGGTGGCCGGGACACAACTGACTCCCCCGGATGGCAGACACTGGCTGGGTACCGATCAGCTGGGCCGTGATGTGTTCAGCCGGATTATTTATGGTACCCGCTGGTCATTATCGGCCGCGGTCGCCGCGGTATTTGTCGGGCTGGTGGTCGGGGCGGCCACCGGAATGCTGGCAGCCTTCAGTCGTCTGTCGGTGGAAAATTTGGTGATGCGTCTGGTGGACGTGCTGCTGTCGATTCCGGCGCTGCTGTTGTCACTGAGCATTATTATTCTGCTGGGCATGGGCACGTTTCATGCGGCACTGGCGGTAGGTTGTGCCTCGGTCGCCAATTTTGCCCGGCTGGCACGGGCGGAAGTATTACGTATCCGCCGTCAGGATTATATCGAAGCCGCGTTTGGCAGTGGCGGGCGTTTTCCGGCCGTGTTTCTGCGCCATGTGCTGCCGAATGCGCTGCCGACATTACTGGCTTTCTCTGCCCTGCAATTTGGTCAGGCTATTCTGGCGTTATCCACCCTGAGTTTCCTGGGGTTTGGCAGCCCGCCACCGGTACCTGAATGGGGGTTGATGATCGCCGAAGGGCGTAACTATCTGGCGACCGCCTGGTGGCTGTCGGTGTTCCCGGGAGCGGTGGTGATCGCCGTGGTGTTGGCGGCTAACCGTATCAGCCACTTTTTATCAGGAGATACGCTATGACAACCCGTGCCGTGCCGGTATTACAGCTGGATGGGCTGACGCTGGCTTATCACTCCGCTGACCAGTGGCGCGAAACAGTGCATCAGGTAAGCTTTAGTCTGAATGCCGGCGAAATGCTGGCGGTGGTGGGGGAATCCGGTTCCGGGAAAACCACCACGGCTCAGGCGGTGATGGGACTACTGCCGGAGAATGGCCGTCGCAGCAGTGGCCGGATCCTGTTTAACGGGGAAGATATCAGCCAGTGGTCATCCCGCCGGCTGGACAGCCTGCGTGGTGCTCAGATTTCCCTGATCCCTCAGGACCCGGGGAACTCACTGAATCCGCTAAAAACCTTGGGGGATCAGGTCGGTGAAGTACTGCTGCTGAAGGGCCCCCGGCTCTCCCGTACCCAACGTCGCGAACAGGTGACTGAACTGTTTCGGCGTGTCGGACTGAGCCATCCGGAACAACGCATTTCCCAGTATCCGCACCAGTTGTCCGGCGGTATGAAACAGCGGGTATTGATTGCCATCGCTATTGCCATGAAACCGGCACTGATTATTGCTGATGAGCCGACCAGTGCGCTGGACGTTACCGTGCAGAAGCTGATTATGAACCTGATTGATGAGCTGCGGCATGAATACAATACTGCGGTACTGTTTATCACTCACTCTCTGGCGCTGGCCAGTGAACATGCGGACCGGCTGGTGGTGTTTCGCGAAGGCCGCCTGCTGGAGCAGGGGGCGACGGAACAGGTGATTCGCCATCCGCAGCATAGTTATACACAGCAGTTGCTGGCCAGTGTTCGGGAAAATTATGCGCCTGCCGGGAGCTTGCCGGTCACCGTGGCTGACAGTTCACCGGTGATCCGCATCTCTTCGGTGGCAAAGCAGTTTTCTCTGAGCCGTAAACAGCAGATGCAGGCATTACAGGATATTTCTCTGACCGTATCCCGTGGGACCACTCACGCCCTGGTGGGCGAATCGGGGTCAGGTAAAACTACGCTGGCGCGAATTCTGCTGGGTTTTGAACAGGCGGATAGCGGCGATATCGAAATCAGCGGTCAGAGGACTTCCGGCCTGTCACGTGAAGGCTGGCGGCAGTTACGGCAGAAAATTCAGTTTGTTTATCAGAATCCGTTTTCCTCTTTGGATCCTCGCCAGACCTTATTCGCTATTATCGAAGAACCGTTACTGAATTTTACCACGCTGACCCGTTTGCAACGCCAGCAGCGGGTAGAGGAGGTGACTGTCCAGGTGGCACTGGACCCGGCTCTGTTATCGCGACGCCCGCAGCAATTATCCGGCGGACAACGGCAGAGGGTGGCGATTGCCCGGGCACTGATCCTGCGGCCGGAGATCCTGGTCCTGGATGAAGCCACTTCGGCACTGGATGTGACTGTGCAGTCGCAGATACTGGCGTTACTCAGTGAGTTGCAGCAAAAGCTTTCACTGACTTATCTGTTTATTACCCATGATTTACAGGTGGTGCGGCGTATTGCTCACCATGTCTCGGTATTGCGTGGTGGCAGGTTGATCGAACAAGGCGAGACGGCGCAACTGTTTGCCACACCGCAAAGCGATTATACCCGTCAACTGATTAACGCGATCCCGGCGTTCAGCCCGTCAGTGGAGGCAGTGCTATGAGCGAAAAACGGATAGGATTCTTTACGCGGTTGCTGGATAAAGCCCCGGCCGCAGAACGCTACCGGTTGGCGACGGAGCAGATCCGCCATGCGGAGGCGCTCGGCTTTGACAGTGCCTGGGTGGCCCAGCACCATTTCCATGAACAGGAAGGGGGCCTACCTTCGCCGTTGTTGTTTCTGGCCCATGTCGGCGCGGTGACCCGCAACATTCGTTTAGGCACCGCGATTATCACTTTACCGATGGAAAATGCGATTCGGGTCGCTGAAGATGCCGCGGTTCTGGATCTGCTGACCGGCGGACGCCTGGAGTTGGGATTAGGTTCCGGAGGTACCCCCAGCTCATTTGAACCCTTCGGACTGAGCTTTGAGCAGCGGGGGCAGGTGTTTGCCAACCATCTGGGCACCCTGCAACAGGCATGGCAAGGGCAGGCCCTGGCGGATACCGCGAATCACCTTTATCCGGCGGCCTCCGGGCTTACTGATAAAATCTGGATCGCCACGTTTTCGGTGGCAGGGGCTGAAAAAGCCGGTAAAGCGGGGCACGGGCTGATGCTGTCGCGCACTCAGCCGAGGCCGGAAGGCCAGCCAGAATTGCCGCTGGATGCGCTGCAAAACCCGATAATTGATGCTTACCTGGCGGCGCTGCCGTCCGGGGTTGCCCCCCGGATACTGGCTTCCCGGACCGCTTTTGTCGCGGCCGACCGCCAGTACGCCCGTAAAGTGGTATTGCCCGGTCTGACCGCCCAGGCCGCCGCTTATCGTCAGTCTGGCCACCAGTTAAGGGGCGAGACTCTGGACGATTTTATCGGTCAGTTTGATGCCCATATCGGCGACCCGCCGGATGTGCTCTCTTCCCTGTTACAGGACAGTTGCCTGTCCCGGGTCACGGATATCTCCTTCCAGGTGCATTCTGTGGAACCTGAACATGCCGATGTGCTCCGTTCTCTGGAGTTACTGTCCCGCTATATCGCCCCGGTGTTGCGCAAGCATGCGCCAAAGACATTGTCAGAGAGGTCTTTATGAGTGAAATTCACGATCTGGTTCAGAAGTTATCAGCCATCCCCGCCGGTTCAGAACTGGCAGAAAGCCGGCAGATCCGTAGCGCGGCCACGGAGCATACTCAGGGCAGTTATCAGGCGTTATTTGGCGCCGGCAGCGATCTCTTCCCTTTGTCACTGCGTGCACTGGTCGCGGCCAGTGTCGCGGGCTGGCACCATGCCGATGCCCTGCAACAACATTACTCCCTACTGAGTCACCCGGCTGAAACCCCTGCCCGGCTGGAAGCTGCACTGGCCTTCGCACACCGCCTGACATTTGAACCGGTGGCGGCCAGCCCGGATGATTTACAGAAGCTGCAGCAGGCGGGCTGGGAGACTGACGATATTATTACCCTGGCGCAGCTGATTGCTTTTGTCAGCTTCCAGAGCCGCTTAATTCATGGTTTTTCATTGCTGACGGCGCCTCAGGATGGTGCCGTGGCAGAGCCTGGGCCGGTGGCTGCGGGGCGCTGGCATACCCATCCACAGACCCGACAACACCGTCCGGCGCCGGTCGCCTTTACCCAGAAAAACCTGGGCTGGGAATCCTGGCTGGCGGCGAAACCTTTCGCTGAATTCAGCCCTGAGCAGCAGGAAACACTGATTCGCTTCGGGCATCAGGATTCCGAATACTTCCGGTTACTGGGCCGTAATCTGCCGGTACTGGAACAACGTACACTGACCGATAAAGGTATTTTCTACACCAATGGCGGTCTGGCCCGTGCCGAACGTGAGCTGGCTGCGGCAGTCACCAGCAAGGTGAACGGCTGCATCTATTGCGCCTCGGTACATGCCCGTAAAGCGACACAGTTGTCGAAGCAGCGGGATGATGTGGCATTGCTGCTCCAGGTGCAGCCGGGAGATCCGCTGTCGGCAGGTCAGAATGAACGCTGGGAAGCAGAGATTGAGGCCGTGGCCGCATTATCCGTGACGCCACCACAGCTGACCACTGCACATCTGCAACGCCTGCGTGGACTGTCGCTTTCTACCCTGGAAATCACCGACCTGCTGCAGTCGGCGGCGTTCTTCGCGTGGGCGAACCGGCTAATGCTGACTCTGGGCGAGCCTTTTATTCCTGAGGAAACAGCGGAAGCGGCGGCGTAACCCGGGGTGCGGGGAAGCGATCGCCTCCCCGCTGGATTATGATATTCCCGGCAACACTATCAACCACTGTTCCGTCAACTGTCTGCTCCATTCGTCCTTCTGTTCCCTGTTTTCTGTTCTTTGTCTTTGATAACCCCGTGTCCCTGGCGGAAACAGGACTTTTTGGCCGGTTAGAAAGCATTGTCAGAATGGCCCGCAGGGCTTTGCTCACCAGAGTGAAAACCAGGCTGTGGGTTCTGCAGGGTATTAGCGCCACTGATTAGCACACAGGACTGTTAAAGCATCCGGTGAGCGCTTATTATCAGCCACAGATGTTTATCCCTGACGGGAGATTACGATGTTTCAGGGAATCAAACGGCTGGCCGTCATACTCTGTTGCCTGCCACTGCCGGCGTTTGCCGGGTTGTATCATATTAATCCGCAGCTCAGTCACCTGGTATTGCACTGGCAGATGATTGGGGTCAGGGAATATCATGCGCGGTTATCTGAGATTCACGGCGATGTTAGTTTTGATAAGCAGCAGGATACACAGATTCACCTGCAGGCCAGCCTGCCAATCGCCAGCCTTGATGCTCATAATGGGCTGTTGACCCGTGCGCTGAAAAGCGCGTCGTTTTTTAATCAGTCTGCTTATCCGGACGCTTTCTTCAGCAGCAGCCGGATGGTGGCGCTGGGTAATGGTCGTTACCGGGTATTCGGCAGCCTGCAGATTAAAAATGTGCGCAAGCCACTGGTGCTGTATGCACAGCAGAGTGATATCTCAGCGCAGCGTATCCGTCTGTCGGCGCAGACCACCATTTCACGGCAGTCCTTCGGGATGGGCCAGTACCCGGCGCTGGTCAGCGATCCTATCCGGGTCGATATTGTGTTGTACGCCGACAGTGCACAGTAAGTGGCCGGTCACCTGCACGAGACAGGGTGGGGGACCGGCAGAGAAGGCCCGGTTATTGTCCGCGCAGTTTAGGGTCCAGTGCATCCCGCAGGCCGTCACCCAGCAGGTTAAAGGCCAGCACCGTCAGGAAAATGGCCAGACAGGGGAACAGCGCCACATGGGGAGCCATCACCATATCGGCTCTGGCTTCATTCAGCATGGCACCCCATTCCGGGGTCGGGGGCTGCGCGCCCAGGCCGATAAATGACAGGCTGGCCGCCGAAATAATCGAAATCCCGATACGCATGGTGAAATAGACAACTATCGACGACAGGGTGCCCGGCAGAATATGTCGCAGCAGAATATGGCTGTCAGATGCGCCGATGCTACGGGCCGCCTCGATAAAAGTCTGCCGCTTCAGGACCAGGGTATTCCCCCGCACCAATCGTGCGAAGGCAGGGACACTGAATACCGCCACCGCCAGGATCACATTCGACATTCCACTGCCCATGATGGCAACGATAGCAATCGCCAGCAGAATGCCGGGAAAGGCAAACAGCACATCACAGATACGCATAATAATGCGGTCAGCCCAGCCTTCGTAGTAACCGGCAATCAGCCCCAGCAGAGTGCCAATCACCGAACCGATAGCCACCGAAAATACCCCGGCCAGCAGTGAAATTCGGGTACCCACTAATACCCGGCTGAAGATGTCGCGCCCCAGCGCATCCACCCCGAACCAGTGCACCAGTGTCGGTCCCTGATCCAGCCGGTCATAATCGAAATAGTTTTCTGCATCATAGGGGCTGATCCACGGGGCGATGATTGCCACAATCAGTAGCAGCAAAATAAAGATGGCTGCACCCATCGCCACCGGCTGTTGCTGAAAACGCTGCCGGAACTCCAGCCACGGGGTCCGGGGCTGATGCTCTTTCAGCAGCGGCATCGCTTTCAGGGCCGCCTCACGTCGCCAGTTCTTCATTACTCTTCCTTAGCGGTAGCGGATCGCCGGGTTAATTGCTGCATACAGCAGATCAACCAGCAGATTTATCAGGATAAATTCAAACGAAAATAGCAGCACTTCGGCCTGGATCACCGGGTAGTCACGCATCGAGACCGAGTCGATGAGTAAACGCCCCAGTCCCGGCCAGTTAAACACCACTTCCACCACAATCGACCCGCCTAGCAGGAAACCGAACTGCAGGCCCATCATGGTCACGACCGGGATCATGGCATTGCGCAGGCCGTGTTTGAAAATCACACTGAACTCCGAGGCCCCTTTGGCACGTGCGGTTCGCATATAGTCTTCCCGCATCACCTCGATAAACGAGGATCGGGTAAATCTTGCCATCACTGCCGCGACGGCGGCCCCGAGGGTGAGCGATGGCAATATATAGTGCTGCCAGCTACCGGCTCCGACCGTCGGCAGCCAGCCGAGTTGTACGGAAAAAATCTGCATCAGCAGCATGCCGAGGGCAAATGCCGGAAAAGAGATCCCCGAGACCGCCAGCAGCATCCCCAGTTTATCCGGCCAGCGGTTACGCCAGACGGCGGACACTACCCCAATCACTAAGCCAAATACGCAGGCCCACAGCATGCTGGTAATTGTCAGCAGCAGGGTCGGCATAAAACGCTGGGCAATCTCCTGACTGACCGGGCGTTTGGAGACCATTGACTGACCGAAATCACCGTGCAGCAGCTGGACAATATAGCGCCAGAACTGTTCCGGTAACGGCAGATCCAGCCCGAGCTGGTGGCGGACCATCACGACCACCGTCTCATCGGCATTGGCCCCGGCCTGCAAACGGGCCGGATCGCCCGGCAGCAGGTGGACAAACATAAAGACCAGCACTGCCACAATAATCAGGGTCGGGATCATCCCCAGCAGGCGTTTAATAAAGTAATTAAGCATTCACGATCCTGATGGCTGAGGCTGGCGTTACCGCCAGCCGGGTCGTTTACTTCAGATCCGCATCGTCAAAGTTAAACGAGGTATCCGGCATAATGTAGAAGCCGGTCAGATCTTTGTTATTGGCCGAAACCAGTTTTTCCACTACCAGCGGGATCCATGGCTGATCTTTCCAGATACGATCCTGAGCATCTTTGTAGAGCGCGGTTTTTTGCGTGTCGTCGGTGGTTTTCAGCGCATCCGCCAGATCTTTATCTACCTGCGGATTACTGTAGAACGCGGTATTAAAGATAGCCGGTGGCCATGAGGAGGTAGCGAACAGTGGGGTCAGCGCCCAGTCGGCTTCACCGGTAGAGGCAGACCAGCCGGTATAGAACATTCTGACGCCGCTCTCTTTCTGGCCTTTATCTTCGACCTGTGCCGCACGTTGTCCGGCATCCATCGCCGTGACCTGAGCTTTCACACCCACCTGAGCCAGCTGCTGCTGAACAAACTGCAGGACTTTCTGGGCAGTGGTGTAGTTATGTGATGACCAGAGCACGGTCTGGAAACCGTTCGGGTAACCGGCTTCTTTCAGTAACTCACGGGCTTTGGCCGGATCATAAGCCGGTGCCGGGAAGGTCTGAGCATAGGCAATCGCCGGCGGAACGATACCGGTGGCCGGGGTGGCATAACCGGAGAAGGCCACTTTCACCAGGGCCTGACGGTTAATTGCGTAGTTCAGCGCTTCACGTACCTTCGGATTATCGAACGGTTTCTGTGTCACGTTGAGGCTGATATAGCGCTGCATGATGGATGGCCAGGTGACCACGTCCAGTTTGCTGTCTTTTTTCAGCAGCGGTGCCTGCTCATACGGAATCGGGAAGGCGACGGTAGCCTCACCGGTTTGCAGCATCGCAGCGCGGGTATTATTGTCTACCACCGGACGCCAGGTAATCTCATCCAGTTTCGGGTAACCTTTCTTCCAGTAGCCGTCCCATTTTTTTACTTTCATGTCGTCAGTCTGGTTCCAGCTGACAAACTGATAGGGTCCGGTACCGACCGGATGGAATCCGATATCCTTACCGTATTTTTTCAGCGCTGCCGGAGAGATCATCACCGCAGACGGGTGCGCCAGGTTGTTGATAAAGGCAGAGAACGGCTGCTTCAGTACCACTTTAACCGTCAGTGGATCTACCACATCGGTATGGGCGATATATTTAAACAGGTTATAACGCTTCAGGTGGCTATCCGGGTTACTCGCGCGGTCGAGGTTCACTTTAACCGCTTCGGCATTAAAGTCGGTGCCGTCCTGAAACTTCACGTTCGGGCGCAGTTTAAAGGTATAGGTCAGGCCGTCTTTACTGACGGTGTAGCTCTCTGCCAGCACATTCTCCAGCTTCATATTTTTATCGAAGCCAAACAGCCCCTGGTAAAATGACTTGGCGACACTCTGCGACAGGGTGTCGTTGGCATCGTACGGATCCATGGTGGTGAAGTTAGATAATACGGCAACCACAATGTCTTTGGCGGCAAAAGCAGGTAAAGAGACGGCACTGCTGCCGACAAGGCCGGCGGCTATCAGCCATTGAGCTGTTTTCTGGTTCATGGTCCTGTTCTCCTGTCGTTATTCTTATGCCAGGCGGCCTGTACCGCGCAGAGGGCAGTGTGTAAAAGTGAAAACTCAGTCACTATGCTAGCCGCTTTCGGCCACAAAATGGTGTTCAGAGACCGGAATCATGGTCACCCGTTTCGGTGATTCACCTTTCCGGTAAATGGCATTTGGTACTTCTTCGGCCCCGGTGCTGTACAGGTGGCGCGGAGCATCCGGATCGGCTACCGGCACCGCGGCCATCAGTTTACGCGTATAAGGATGACGCGGATTTTCAAACACGTCCTGGCGCGGACCGATTTCGACAATCTGCCCCAGATACATCACCGCCACCCGATGGCTGATGCGTTCCACCACCGCCATATCATGTGAAATAAACAGGAAGGCGATCCCAAACTCCTGTTGCAGATCCATCATCAGGTTAATGATCTTCGCCTGGACCGATACATCCAGCGCCGAGACAGATTCATCGGCGATCACGACTTTCGGGTTGAGTGCCAGCGCCCGGGCAATACAGATGCGCTGACGTTGCCCGCCTGAAAACTCATGCGGATAACGGTTGGCATGCTCCGCCAGCAGACCCACTTTCTCCAGTAGCTCCCCGGCACGCCGGGCCGCATCGGCACGGTTCATCACGTTATGCACCAGCAGCGGTTCCATGATCGAAAAACCGACCGTCTGGCGGGGATCCAGAGAGGCGTAGGGGTCCTGAAAAATAAACTGAATATCACGGCGCAGGTGCGCCAGCGCCGATCCGGACAAACTATCGATCCGTTGTCCGTTAAAGGTAATCGATCCCCCCTGACTTTCCACCAGTCTTAGCAGGGAACGGCCGGTGGTGGATTTACCGCACCCGGATTCGCCCACCAGGGCCAGGGTTTCTCCGGCATAGAGATCAAAACTGACATGTTCCACCGCATGCACCTGACGCTCTACGCGGTTCAGCCAGCCGCCCCGGATATCAAAGCGGGTGACCAGATCGCGTACCTGCAATACCGGGGGAGCATCACGTTTTACGGTATCCGGCTGACTGGCGGCTTTCACTACCTCACCCGGCAGGGGAAATTTGGCTGGCAGAGGCTGGCCGTGCATGGCCCCAAGGGTGGGTACTGCCGCCAGTAGCGCACGGGTATATTCCTGCTGTGGGGCCTGGAATAGTTGGCGTAGCGGGGCGGTTTCCACCTGTTTGCCCTGATGCATAACGGTAACACGATCAGCCATTTCCGCCACCACGCCCATATCGTGGGTGATAAAAATCACCCCCATATGCATCTCTTTTTGCAGTTCCCGGATCAGGTTCAGGATTTGCGCCTGCACCGTGACATCCAGTGCCGTCGTCGGTTCATCAGCAATCAGCAGCGCGGGGCGGCAACTCAGTGCCATGGCAATCATCACCCGCTGGCGCATGCCACCGGATAACTGGTGGGGATAGCGGGTCATGGTATCGGCCGCTGCCGGAATCCTTACCCGGTCCAGAAGCTCGCGGGCCTCTTTCCATGCCTGACTGGCGCTTTTTCCCTGATGCAGACGCAGTGATTCGGCAATCTGCTCGCCGACCGGAAACACCGGGTTCAGGGAGGTCATCGGCTCCTGAAAGATCATGGCGATATCTGCGCCACGGATCGTTCTTAACTGCTGTAGATCGGCGGCTCCCAGATCAAACAATGATCCGTCACGACGTCGCAACCAGCGATCACCGCTGACCTCGCCCCCGGCCTGCTGAATCAATCCCATCAACGCCAGCGAAGTCACCGACTTTCCGGATCCGGACTCGCCCACCAGTGCCAGAGTTTCACCATGGCTGACAGACAGTGACAACTGTTCCACGGCCTGAAATCGCTGGTTGTCGCGGCGAAAAGAGACCGCCAGGTTTTCTGCCAGCAACACCCGGTCAGGATCGTGGAGCATTGTCGTATGGATATCAGTCATGGCAGCTCCTCAGAGTGCGGGCGGATTACGGTAAATAGCGACCTGCGGTGGTTCATCACCCTGTGCCGAGGCGCGGTACATCCCTTCGCTGTTAAACGGCAGGGCAATATGGCCGGCGGCATCGATAGCAATCAGGCCTCCTTCGCCGTTCAGTTCCGCGATGGTTTGCATCAGATGCTCGCAGGCACTGTCCAGCGAACGGCCGGCATAATTGATTTGTGCCGAGATGTCATATCCGGCCTGTGCCAGAATAAATACCTCGCCGGTACCGGTGCAGGAAACTGCGACCTGCTTATCAGCATAGCAGCCCGCGCCGGGTAGGGGGGTATCACCGACACGACCCACCCGTTTATTAGTCAGTCCACCGGTCGACGTGGCAGACGCCAGATTGCCGTCAGCGTCCAGTGCTACAGCGCCGACCGTACCAAATTTACTTTTAGGATCAATAGGATCGCCAGAGGCTACGGCGGAAGCGCCGTCGTGATCCCGCAAAATACTGTCGCTCTGCAACGCCTGTTGCAGTTGGGCAAAACGTTCGGGAGTAGAAAAAAAATCGGGGCTGACCTGTTCCAGACCTTGTTCGGCGGCGAACTGATCGGCCCCCTGACCGGCCAGAATCACATGCGGGCTGTTTTCCAGTACCGCACGGGCTGCCAGTACCGGATTACGCACCCGGCTGACAGCGGCGACCGCTCCGGCCTGGCGGCTACGGCCATCCATCACACAGGCATCCAGTTCATGGGTGGCTTCATGGGTAAACACCGACCCTTTCCCGGCATTGAACAATGGGCACTCTTCCAGCAGCCGCACAGCTTCGGTTACGGCATCCAGAGCACTGCCTCCGGCAGTTAAAATCTGTTGTCCGGCACTGACGATATCCAGCAGGGCCTGACGATAGTGTTGTTCTTTTTCCGGGCTGAGTGCGCTGCGGGTAATGGTCCCTGCGCCGCCATGAATGGCTATCGCGGTTTTCAAACGTGGCTGTCCTGTCATAGAGATTATAATAAATTATAGTTATTTATGATTTTTAATACTTTTTGACTATAAAAACTGCAGCTCAGCTTGTAAAGCCTGCACTGTGTCCGTGCTAATACCCTTTTGTTATGAAAAGTAAAAAAAGTCTGATCACCTTGTGAGTGATGGTGCGTAAGGAATGTTCACCTGTCTCCTGACTCCCTGGAAAGATTGCAGAAGAGAAGATATTTTGGGCAGGTAATAGAATTATATGCTCTATTTTTTATAAATTATGATAACAAATACTTGGTTGGTTATTTATTGTACTAAATGTTAGTTTTAAACTCTGTTAACTTACATTTTGTTAATCAGATGTGTTATTTTAACATATTGCTTTAACATTTATTAGTAATCATAATTTATTCACTGACTATGTTGATAGTAACGGCATTAACTAGTTCGTCTTCTCTATAAATTAATTAAAAAAAAACAGTGTCCTATATGGTGTTTTAGTGAAATTACTTTCCGGGCCGACCCGCTTCGTGACGGTAGACAAAAATACCATTTATATTTCTACATCCCATTTTTAAAAGTAATGTGTCGGTTATCGGACAATGAGGCAATGTCGATGCGAAAGGGTATTATTTATGGCGCCGGAGCTGTGGTTCTGGCGGGCGTGGTGGCGTTCGGAATATATGCCTGGCATCCTGAAATAGCCGAAGTCTCTCCGCCGTCGAAAGGGCAGTTTCCGCCCGAATTAGTTGATCAGGGAAGAATTCTGGCGGCAGCCGGATATTGCAGTACCTGTCATACCGCCTCCGGGGGACAACCCTATGCAGGCAACTATAAGATGAATACCAATTTCGGCACCATATATAGCAGCAACATTACCCCGGACCCTGATACCGGGATAGGACGTTGGTCAGAAGCTGCTTTTATTCGTGCCATGCGTACCGGGGTAGACAGAGAGGGAAATCATCTGTTGCCTGCCTTCCCGTATGAGCATTTTAATAAACTCACGGACCATGATATTGAGGCAATTTATGCTTATATCATGACCTCTGTTCCTCCGGTTCATCAGCAAAAACTGGAGAACGGTATTCCCTTCCCGCTAAATATTCGCTGGTTACAGGCTGGCTGGAAACTGTTGTTTGCCGATACCCAACCGTTTGACCCCCGTGCTGATAAGTCCGCTGAGTGGAATCGCGGTGCTTACCTTGTGGAAGGTGTCTCGCATTGCGGGGCTTGCCATACACCGCGTAATGCTCTGGGGGGTGAGAAATATTCTAATGCATATGAAGGGGCCGCAGTTGACGGATGGTTTGCTCCTTCACTTACCTCGACTAGTGTCTCGCCGATACGCTGGCGTCAGGCGGATTTTTACCAATACCTGACAACCGGGAATTCCCCATACCATGGAACGGCTGCTGGTCCGATGAGTCCGGTCATTCATGGTGGCTTATCTGCGCTGCCAGATTCCGATATCCGGGCTATCAGCGTATTTCTTGCCGATCAGGCAGGTAATGTGACAGCAGATCCTGCGGCTACTCCTGCGCTGTCTGATGCGTTGAAACGTGAACATGAGATTCCTGATCTGCGCACTAACGACGGGGCTCGTTTGTATGCGACCGCATGTGCCGCCTGCCATTATAACGGTGACACGGTCAAACCAGGCCGTCCGTTACTGGGGCTGGCAAGTTCGACCCACATCGACGATCCGGTGAATCTGATCAATATCATCATGGACGGAATTCGCAGTGATCAGGGGACGATAGGTATTGTGATGCCGTCATTCCGCGATGCACTGACTGATGATCAGATTGCCGCTATTGCAGGATGGTTGCGCCAGTCTGCGGGTGAAAAACCCTGGCCTAATCTACAACAACGAGTTGCTGAAATAAGAAAGCAACCACGCTATGAGCGTTGATTTGCGGAGCGATGTTAAATGACTGAATTTACATTAAATGGCAAAAACATCCGTGTGGATGTTGAGGAAGACACTCCATTATTGTGGGTGATTCGTGATATCGCCGGAATGACCGGGACCAAATTTGGTTGTGGTATTGGCGAATGCGGCGCTTGTACTGTACATGTGGGGGGCAGAGCTTTACGCTCCTGTGTCACTCCGCTTTCTTCGGTGGCGGGTGCTGAAGTCACCACTATCGAAGGGCTTTCTGCCACAGGTGATCATCCGGTGCAGATAAGCTGGCAGAAGTTTCAGGTTCCACAGTGTGGATATTGCCAGTCCGGTCAGATTATGCAGGCTGCTTCACTCTTAAAGGATTTCCCAAGTCCAACTGATGCTGATATTGATGCGGTGATGAGCGGCAATATCTGCCGGTGCATGACTTATGTGCGTATTCGTCAGGCTGTTCGTGAAGCTGCTGCTGCAATGCAGGAGGGGAAATAATGGCACGGTTGCCTGAGAAAGGTCAGAGTCATACTCTGACACGCCGTGGTTTTCTGGTGGCAATGACCGCGGTTGGGGTCAGTTTTGGTTTTCCCCGGAAGTCCTGGTCGGCGATGGACCCGGCAAGTGCCAACGGGGTGCCGCTGCCTGATGTCGGCTCTCTCTATGAGCCTAACCTGTGGTATTCGATTGATGCTTCCGGAAAAGTGAAGGTCAATATTATCCGGGCTGAAATAGGGCAGCATGTCGGTACTGCCATTGCCCGTATTCTGGCAGATGAACTGGATGTTTCCTGGGATAATGTTGAAATTATTCACGTTGATAGTGATAAGCGCTGGGGACTGATGGTCACCGGGGGCAGTTGGTCTGTCTCCCAAAGCTGGCCTGTCTACCGCCAGGCGGGAGCCGCCGGCCGTGTGGCATTGACCGAAGCAGCTGCCAGCCTACTGGGTGAACCGGCTACCAATTGTGTCACCCGCGACGGATATGTTATCTGCGGCAGTAAACGAATCAGCTACGGCGAACTTGTCAGTAAAGGGATCTCCCGTCATTTCACCGAACAACAGATGAAGGCGTTGCCATTAAAACCTGACGACCAGTTAAGTCTGGTCGGCCGGGAAGTGATGGCGTTAGATATTCATAATAAAACCACCGGTCAGGCGATATTTGGTATTGACGCCAGGGTTGACGGGATGGTGTATGCCACCGTGGTATTGCCGCCCACACGCCAGGGCTCTTCGGTAAGTGCAGTGGATGATAGCGAAGCAAAAAAAGTGAGGGGCTATCAGCAATATCTGGTGCTGGAAGACCCGAGTGACACAGTACCTGGCTGGGTAGTGGTCACCGCAGACAGTATGATGGCGGCCACTCGTGCGGCGAAAAAACTGAATGTGACCTGGAAGGCCGGAGCCGCGTCGACAGTATCTGAAGCTGATATTATTGCTCATGGGCGTACCCTGATTAACGATCCGAGCCAGGGGGCAATACTCGATACCGGCGACACCCACACTGAGCCGGTATTTTCCCGTGCGGCATCGGTAGTCGAGTATGAGTATCTCACTCATACCGTGCTGCATGGTCAAATGGAACCGCTGAATGCTCTGGTATTCCGTAATCCAAAGGGTATCTGGGAAATCCACTGTGGGTCACAGTGGCAGAGTTTAATCACTCCGACATTGGCCAAAGCGTTGCAGATTCCGGAAGAGCAGGTAGTGATCCGCGCCTATCTGTCGGGCGGTGGTTTTGGTCGCCGTCTTAATGGCGATTATATGGTCCCGGCGGCGCTGGCATCAAAAGCTCTGGGTGGCAAGCCTGTGAAACTGGTGCTGATGCGTGCTGAGGATATGCAGTTTGACAGTCCGCGCTCATCCTCTGTTCAGAAACTCCGTATGGCGTTCGATGCAGATAAAAAAGTGATAGCGATGGAACATGACGCCACCGCAGGCTGGCCGACTCAGGTGATGGTTCCTTCCTTTATGCCTAATGGCATTAACGGTAAACCCTTTGACCCGTTTGCGATTGCTGGTGCCGATCACTGGTATAGCGTGGGTGCTCAAAAGGTGCGGGCTATTTCCAATGATCTGGCCAACAACTCGTTCCGTCCGGGATGGTTGCGTTCGGTAAGCCCGGGCTGGGTGGGGTGGGCGGTAGAAAGCTTTATGGATGAAGCCGCGCATCATGCCGGGCAGGACCCGCTGGCCTTCCGTCTCTCCCTGCTCGATGGTAAGGGCCGTAACGCCGGTAGTGGACCGATTGCCGCAGGTGGAGCTAAACGCCAGGCCGCGGTGTTGAAAAAGGCGGCAGAGCTCATTGGCTGGGGAACAACACAGCCCGAAAATACGGGACTGGGTATTGCCTCGACCTTTGGCCAGGAGCGGGATATGCCAACCTGGGTTGCCTGTGCCGTCCGGGTTCATGTAGATAGTGCGACCGGGCTGGTTGATGTACAGAAAATGACTATCGTAGTGGATGCCGGAATCATCGTTGACCCGAATGGTGCCGAAGCGCAATGCCAGGGCGCGGCATTGTGGGGGCTGTCGATGGCGCTGTATGAAGGGTCTGAACTGGTTAACGGCCGTTTTAAAGACAGCAATTTTGATACCTACACCCCGTTGCGGTTACGCCAGACTCCAGAGGTGGAAGTGGTGTTTATTAAGAGCACTGCAGCACCTTCCGGTCTGGGTGAGCCCGCGGTGACTCCGGTGGCTCCGGCGATTGCCAACGCGATATTTGCGGTGACCGGGGTACGGATGCGTTCATTACCGATGCGTACCGGAGATATTAAAGCTGCGTTGGATAAACATGCTTCCTGAAAGTCTGCACCATGAACACACCGGGCGTTCTCTGGACTTCAGGGTGTTACATCAGGCCCGCGTGTGGTCAGCACAGCAACCAGTGTGGCTGGCGACTGTGTTATCTACCTGGGGATCGGCTCCCAGGGCCCCGGGGGCCATGCTAGCCTGCACTGAAAACGGACATTTTGTAGGATCTTTGTCCGGCGGATGTGTCGAAGATCATTTTTTGTCGTCACTTTCCGGGGGGCAATGGCGCCAGCCCAGCCAAATAGTGCGTTATGGTGCCGGCGATCCTGAAACCGGGATACGTTTACCCTGTGGGGGCACGCTGGATATTCTGATTGAATATCTGCCCCCCGGGCCGATGAGTGTCGGCTATTTTGACCAAATGTTGCAGGCGCTTACCGGCCACCGGCCTGTTTGCAAAATTGTCCGGTTGCCGGAAGCCTGTAGCGGCCTGCAACCGACCACATTTGCGGGCAGAACCCGGGTCACGGTGGCATTACCCGACATAGAGATCCTGCTGTCGGCGGCACCGCGCTTGCTGGTGGCTGGATACTCTCCGGTGGCTCATTACTGTATGACATTTGCTTTGTCGCTGGGCTTTGAGGTGGTGTTGTGCGAACCGCGTGAAGAGATACTCTCCACGATTGACTTTGATGGGTTTTCTGAGGTGATCCTGCGTCGGGAGTTTCCGGCAAAAGTCCTGGAAAAGGAAAACTGCCATCCACATACCGCCATTGTTGCGCTCACCCATGATGCCCGGATGGATGATCTGACCATGATGGAGGCGGTGAATACCCCGGCTTTTTATCTGGGCGTGATGGGGTCTGAGAAAAATAGCAAGTCCAGGAGAGAACGGCTGCAACGGATTGGCGGGCTGGACAGTGAGCAGTTGTCGAGAATTCATGCTCCCATAGGTTTACCCATTGGTAGCAAGACCCCGGCAGAGATCGCCCTGGCCATTATGGCGGATATCGTCAGAGTGAAGAATATTTCATGTTCTGAGGCAGATCTGCATCTTTAACTACCCCGGGGTGCCCTGTCAGTTTGACCAGTTGTGAGGGGTCCAGCAGTTGCCTCGCCCCCTGATCGCCCTGCAGAGTGGACAGCCTCTGGCGATATCCGGCAGAGAACCCCACCGGATGCCCTGGTTGCTGTTGCCAGTAAGGCCGTGCCTGAGCTGCTCCGGCGGATAGCGCGTCGGCAACCTGATGGTAATCGGCAGCAGTAACCCATCCCATATCACCCGGAACGATCAGCCAGCTTTTCCAGTGGGGAGTATCACTGACTCCGCAGGCGATGGTCTCTCCGCTCCCCCGGCTGTCGGCCAGTGACACCGGCAGGTTAAACCGTGCCGCCAGTTGCTGAACCGCGGTCTGTTGCGGCCGGGTGATTATTCTGACCGGAAATCCGGATAATATGGCCTGTCGCAGCGTCAGGGCCAGCAACGGTGTGGGTTGCTGCCCGGCATCCGGATATTTGGCCAGCAGTTTATCTCCCTGACCGCCAGCCTGATGAAAGCGCCGTCCTTTGCCTGCGGCAAGAATCAGGATGCCATAGCCATAATCTGTCGCTGAATGCATAGCGCTGTAACCTCTGAACACGATGAAGACCATCATGACATATTCTGAATAACCAAGGGAGTATGGTGGCGGGAAAGGGGGAAATAATACGAGTCTTCAGGCTGCGGTAACAGGTTGCGGGAGAGAAAATGCCCGGCCGGGGCCGGGCTGTGGGGAGAATAACTAGCGGTAAACTATTCCACCATCCGTCAGAATTGCCTGGCCGGTAATATAATCGGAGTCATCGCTGGCAAGGAAGGAGACCAGTGCGGCCACGTCTTCCGGAGTCTGCGCACGCCCCAGCGCGATACCATCGACATATTTTTTATAGGTCTCACCCACCGGGGCGCCGGTAATTTCAGAGAAGCGCTGATCAATTTCCACCCACATATCAGTACCGACAATCCCCGGGCAGTAGGCGTTCACCGTGATTCCGTCGCTGGCATACTCTTTGGCCGCGGCCTGGGTCAGGGCGCGTACTGCAAATTTCGTCGCCGAATAGACCCCCAACAGCGCAAAACCATCATGTCCGGCAATCGACGAGGCGTTGATAATTTTGCCTTTCTGCTTACGCTGCTTAAATTTGGCGGCGGCGGCCTGAATACCCCAGGTAACCCCTCCAATATTAATCCGCAAAATCCGCTCAAGATCTTCCGGCTGCACTTCGGCAATCGCTTTGACCTGCGCAATCCCGGCATTGTTGATCATGACATCAAAGCCACCGAGTGCCTGTTCCGCGTGGTCGATCGCGGCATACACCTGATCGCGCTGGCTGATATCGGCGCTGAATACCGTGGTTTTTACCCCTTTTGCCGCCACTTCCTGCTGAACTGCGGCCAGTTTATCGGCATTCAGATCGACCAGAGCCAGATTAACCCCTTCTTCTGCCAGACGCAGGGCAATGCCACGACCTATCCCCTGAGCTGCACCTGTGACTAACGCTGTTTTACCTTTCAGTCCACGAGCCATATCGTCCTCTCATTACGAATTAAGATGTGAGTAACATATTAGATCTGCTGATTGATATAAGCTTGATGCGAATCAACCTTTAGACTGTGCAGAAAGACCCGGCCAAAGGAAAGCATTTTTTGTCTGTTTTTTGATCACCGCTTTTCTTTTTATTTCATCTGGTTAATCTAAAAATCGCAACAGCCTGGTGGGAAAGGCTTGTCTTACCCATTGGCTGGCGTTTTGCGGGGGGATGATTTTGTATTAGCCAGGATTAATGGATTTTGGCTCCGGCGGGGGCCGGAGCACAGGGGAGGAGAAGCAGGGAGGCCTCGCCCGGGCGGTCAGTCAGTTTTGAGCTGCGGGGTAGCAAAACGGCGGTTTTCCAGCACCGGGACAATGTTTCTGGCATGGCTAAGTCGCTGCGGATCGATATCGGCAAAGACTAATGCCGGGGCTTCTCCGGCACTGGCGACGATGACCCCCAGCGGATCGGCCACCAGACTGTTACCGATATTTTTCGGCCCGCATTCACCCACCGCGACCATATAACAGGTATTTTCCAGTGCGCGGGTGGTGGTCAGCAGTTCCCAGTGTCGTTCTTTCAGTGGGCCACGCAGCCAGGCCGACGGCAACACCAGCACATCGGCCCCGTCGAGGGCCAGGCGGCGTGCCAGTTCCGGGAAACGCACGTCATAACAGATCATCAGCCCGACCTGTAAACCTGCGACTTCCAGCAGTGGTGGCACCTGCTGACCGGCATCCACCCTCGCCGACTCCTGAACCGCGAAGGCATCGTATAAATGCAGTTTCTGGTAGCGCGCGACGATTTCCCCGTGACGCAAGGCAAACAGGGTATTCACCGCCCGGTTGTCGGCGGCAGGTACGTGCTGGGTAAAAATGGTGGTGAGTTGAGTCTCCTGGCTGGCGGCCAGCAGGTTTTGCAGAAACGGGCCATCTTCAGGCTGGGCCGCATCGATAACATAACCCGGCTGGCTGTTATCTCTGGCAAGTATCGCTTCCGGCATCACCAGCAAATCAGCCCCGGCGGCCGAGGCCTGCTGCATCAGTGTCTGACAAACTGCGGCATTTTCCTGCCAGTCACGGCTGACGGCAAACTGCCCGAGTGCAACTTTCATAACCCCGTCCTGTATCGCGCGAATTTATTTCATCATAGAGAATTCCACGTCACGAGGCTATAGCGGTGGAGCAGGGGGGAGTTAACCCTGCATCCAGTCGGCGATGATCGCGGAATACAGCGTTTCGGCCTGTGCCAGTTTTTCCAGCTCGCAATACTCGTCGGTCTGATGGGCCATCGACGGTTCACCTGGCCCGAGGATCAGGCAGGGGGGATGATTCAGTGCCGGCAATAGCAGAGAGGCATCGGTGAAGTAAGGCACAATCCGGGGTTCCGGTGGCCTCTCGTGACAGGGCCGCGAAAGTTCACAGACCTTCTGCACCCACGGCCATTCTGCATCGCTCAGTACCGCAGGCAGATCGACCAGTGAAGTTATGAGGACACTATCTCCCAGATAATCATGCAACCGCTGGCAAATATCGGCGTGTTGCAGATTGGGGGCGGTACGAATATCGACGTCAAAACTGGTGCTGTCCGGCACAGAATTAATATTTAGCCCGCCACTAATCCGCCCGACATTCAGCGTCGGCTTGCGCATCAACGGATGGTCAGGACCCACCTGAAAGTGCTGAATTTTTTGCAGCGCATCCGCCGCCAGATAGATGGCATTGATCCCCAGTTCCGGCATCGCGCCGTGGGCAGTTTTTCCGCGGGTTTCACAACGCAGCCATAATGCACCCTTGTGCCCCAGCACCGGATAGTTGGCTGTCGGTTCGCCGACAATCAGTGCACCAACTTCCGGTAAGGTTACCTGCTCCATCAGTGCTCTGGCACCGTCGCAGCCGGTTTCTTCACCGCCGGTTAACAGTAGAACCACCCCGGCACCGGCAGAGATAGCCTCTCGTTGACCGATGCAGGCGCAGATAAAGGCGGCAACGGCGGCTTTCATATCACTGGAGCCGCGTCCGTATACCCGTCCGTCGCAGACATCAGCACCGAACGGGTCATACTGCCACTCACTGTTACCCAGCGGCACAGTATCCAGATGGCCGGTAAAACCGAGAGGCGCTCCGTGCCCTTGCCCCGGCAGGCTGGCTATCAGGTTAAACCGTTTTTCACCGAACGGGTAAAGGGTGACCTGAAACCCCTGTTGCTCCAGCCAGTCGGCCAGAAAGGACATACAGGCTTGTTCGTCACCCGGCGGATTAATGGTATTAAAACCTAACAGCTGGCGGGTCAGTTTCAGGGCAGGGCTGTGCATACGGGTCTCCTAAAATATCCGCCGTAGCGGGTCAGGGGGGAGTCATCACGTTAACACCGAATTCAGCCAGTTGTCGTGCCAGTTCTGCCGGTAATGGACGGTCTGTAATCAGTGTTTCAAAGGCTTCGATACCCGCGATCCGGGCCGGCAGCACCTTGCCAAATTTACTGCTGTCCATCACCAGCACCTTGCGGCGGGCACGCTGCAAGGCACGGTGTTTCATCGGTAATTCGTTGACATTAAAGCAGGTTGCCCCCTGCTGCTCATCTAACCCGGCCGCAGAGATAAACGCCAGTGTTGGACAAAAATCTTCCAGCATCTGGTGCAGGCCTACCGGGGTGAAAATCGCATTATCAGGATGAAACTCACCGCCACTCAGGATAACGCGACAGGCGGGTTTTTCCTGCAGGGCCAGGAAGGTATTCATGGATGCACAAAGCGCGGTGAACGGCAGTGCAGCATCAATTGCAGAAACAATCCGCGCAGTGGTAGTGCCGCAGTCAAAAAAAATCGTATCGTCTTTTCCTACCAGCGAGGCGGCCAGCAGGGCTATCTGCTGTTTTTGTTCAGTGTGCTGGTTTTGCTGGTCCGAAATAAAATAACGTTCCGGTTCCTGGCGGGTCGCGCTGACAATATATCCCCCCAGCAGCAACAGCTGTTGGGGATAATGGTTGAGATCACGGCGAATCGTCATCCCCGAAACACCGAGCAATTCTGCTGCCTGATTCAGATGAATACGTTCCGAAACTCTGAGTTCCTGCAGCAGGATTTGTATGCGTTCTTCGCGTTTTGTTTCCATAACTCTGTCGGTCCTGATGAGCGGAGGTGCTGTTAACCCAAAATATCCTCCGGGATTATGCGCAGGTTATGCCCGGGAGTACAAATGGTGGTTGTGGTTTCTGTGGCCGACAGGCTGGCTGATAAATAAGAAATCTCACTTAACTAAAATTTGGTGATTACTGGCGGTGATATCTGCTGTTATTGCTGGGGTGCAACTCCTGGCTGTGAATTTATTAGGTATTTAATCTGCGGGCAGAATCGTAAGTTTCCCCTGAGCCAAAAAAATTAAAGTTTTAGCTAAATATTATTAATCAATTAATTGAAATGTTAGGGGCAATAAGACGACTTTTCTATCCCTGAACAGGGAAATATCAGGCGATGGTATTACTGTCATGCAAAATTGATCTGATGATTCGAAATATTTATCCGGCACAGATCACTATCCCGGGCTAAACATAAATTAACGCCGGTTTTCGTTCCAAAACCGTGCTGTATGGCTGAATACAACAACAGATAGCCATGGGCAGATGCTGAGGCGTCTGTGAAGATTTAAAACATTAATCTATTTACCGGGGGAAATAATGGTAACCGTTGGTAAACAACACGTGGTTTATGCCATGTCGGGTGATAATCATCCGGTAATCAACGCAGATAGTGGCAGCAGGATTATTTTTGAAACCTGCGACTGTTTTTCTGACCAAATTACATCGCAGGATACTGTATTTAATGAATTAGACTGGCAACGCATTAATCCTGCCACCGGACCCGTATTTATTAATCAGGCCGAACCTGGTGATTTGCTAAAAGTTGAAATCAACAGCATTACCCTAACCCGCGAGCATGCCGTGATGGTCACAGCACCTAAGCTGGGTGTGCTCGGTGATCAACTGACGGCTCCTGAAGTTGCCATTGTTCCGCTTGAAGATAACCACGCATTGTTGGCAGGTGAAGTTAAGGTACCGTTGCGGCCGATGATTGGCGTGATTGGGGTTGCGCCTGACAAAGAGGCGGTTTCGTGCGGAACTCCGGGCATTCACGGCGGCAATATGGACTGCAAAGAAATTGTGGCGGGCAGTACGTTGTGGTTTCGGGTGAACGTCGCCGGCGGATTATTTGCCTTAGGTGACCTGCATGCCGCGATGGGAGATGGTGAAGTTTCGGTCTGCGGGCTTGAAATTACCGGAGAAGTTGATGTGACTCTGACCATAGTCAAAGGGCGCTCGCTCCCCACGCCGATGCTGGAAAATGCTGACACGCTTTATACCCTCGCTTCAGCTCTTACCCTGGATGAGGCTGCAGACCTGGCAACGCGCAATATGGCCGATTTTCTCACCGCTAACAGCACGTTGTCTTTGTCTGAGGCCATCAATCTTCTCAGCATCGCCGGTAACCTGGAGATATGCCAGGTGGTTGACCCGCTGAAAACCTGTCGGTTTGCATTACCAAAAAGGGTCGCTGATCAGCTTAAAATCACTGTCGCCGGAGAAACCGCATGAGTATTGAACAGTTTGGTTATCGCCAGGAACTTAACCGGGCACTGACCTTTAAAGATCTGCTGATTTACGGACTGGTGTTTATGGTGCCAATCGCACCATTCGGGGTATTTGGTTATGTCTGGGATGGCTCAAAAGGGATGGTGGCCTTAGCCTATCTGATTGGTATGGTGGCGATGTTTTTTACTGCAATGAGCTACCGGGCGATGTCACAGGCTTTTCCTGTCTCTGGTTCGGTGTATGCCTATGCTCAACGCGGGATTCACCCGACGGTAGGTTTTTTCGCCGGCTGGCTGATTTTACTGGATTATATTCTTACTCCCTCATTGCTCTATATAGTCAGCGCGGCGGCGATTGCCCCGATGATCCCGGCAGTGCCGACCTGGGTGTGGATAGTAGGATTTATTGTCATTAACAGTCTGATTAACCTGCGGGGAATTACTTTCACAGCCAAAGCGAACAATATTATTCTGACGGCTGAGATCATTGTGCTGGCCGTTTTTATTGTCGTGGGACTGATTGCGCTTTATTCCGGAGCCGGTGCCGGCAGACTCACTCTGGACCCGCTGTATAACCCTGAAAAATTCAGCCTGCCACTGGTGATGGGGGCAGTATCGGTGGCGGTATTGTCTTTCCTGGGGTTCGATGGCATTTCTACTCTCTCTGAGGAGACCAAAGGGGGGAACGATACTGTCGGTAAAGCATCACTGGCTGCCTTGCTCGGGGTAGGGGTGCTGTTTATTATTCAGACCTGGATTGCGGCAGACCTGTCTCAGGGCATGACTTTCTCCAGCCTGGATACCGCATTCTATGATGCGGCCAATGTAGCGGGTGGGCACTGGCTGAAATATGTCACTATGTGGTCGACGGTTATCTCGTGGGGAATAGCCAATGCACTGGTGGCACAGGCGGCAGTATCCCGCATCCTGTTTGCGATGGCGCGAGATAAACAGCTGCCGTCGGTACTTTCCAAAGTTCATCCGCGTTTGAAAACACCTTATGTCAGTACGCTGTTTGTCGCGTTGTTATCCATCATCTCCGGACTGTGGTTTAACGGGCAGATAGATAATCTGAGCCGGTTGGTTAATTTCGGCGCATTAACCAGCTTCCTGCTATTACATATCGCGGTCATTAATCATTACATTATCAGGAATAAATCCGGCCGGATGGTGACTCATCTGTTGTTACCGTTGATTGGCATAGTGATTATTGGTTTTGTGATTATAGAAATGGACAGGGAAGCCAAAGTGCTCGGCCTCTCGTGGCTGGCCGTCGGGGTAGTCTATTACCTGGTGATGAAACGGGTATTAAAACGTAATGTAGATATCGATCTGAATAATTAAACTGGATGGCGGGTCACCCGCCATCTGCTCCTTTCCCCTTTGGACGTTTGCGGAATCCGTCCTGTTGGCCGCAGACCTGTCCGGGGATATCATTCAGGTCTCTTCGTCTTCGGCTTTTTTATAGGGAAATTTAATATGGCCGTAACGGACAATCAGCACTGCCACACCCAGTAACACGATAGCCAACGCATACCAGACAATCTCCTGCGGGCGGATATCGCTGGGTTCGGTCATCAGATGGCGGGCGATACCGACCATCGCGATATACAGCGGCATACGTACCGGTAACTGGCCCATTTTCCAGTAAGTTTCGGTCATGGAAATAAATTCCAGATACATAAACAGCAGCAGGATATCGCTGACCGTTATATGCCTGTCCATCACCATACTGACCACATGGCTGAGTGAGGCAAAGATGGTCGACAGCAGGATAATCACTAATCCGCCTTTTTCGACCAACGAATGGATACTTCCGGGGAACTTCATCTTCAATCTCCGCAATGATAACTGGCGTTGATAGCGCCACAGCGGATTGATTTTATAAAAAAATTTTCTCTCAGGGGAAAAATTACTGCTACCAGCTATTGCTGAGCCGCCTGTCAGCGGCACTGACTCACTGCCTGTGACAACAGCGCCCTTCGGCTAAAACAGCAATGATTGCTGTAAAAAACAGCAACTAAAACCCGAATACTGGATAAGCGGCTACAGATACCTTATAATCCCCGCCACTCAAAGGCCCCTTAGCTCAGTGGTTAGAGCAGGCGACTCATAATCGCTTGGTCCCCCGTTCAAACCGGGGAGGGGCCACCAGAATTATCAAGGACTTGCGTTAATAGCGCAGGTCCTTTTTGTTTTTTGGGGGGGCTATGCGGCAATCGGTAGTTATTAATAAGTAACTATACACATAGTTTGCTAAAGGTGAGTTTTATAGAGTTTTTCCCCAAACGACAGAGTGACTAAAAGACACTCTGTTGCCAGGCTGTGACCCGATACGGGGTCCTGCTGTGTCACCTTCTGGTTATGATGAGTCTTGCACAACGGCTGGTGATTCCATCCAGGCCAGAACAGAACGTCATCACCACCACTGACATGAATGTTGTGATCAACAATCTTCGCGGGAACATCAACGGGAATGTAGCCGTGTCAGCGTCGTCGCCGGTGCAGACCAGCCAGACAATCTCGGTGCTGACGGTAGTGATGGTTCGGGTACCCTCGTTGATTTCCTCAACGCGCACTCAATGTTGATAATTCTGTGCCATATGGCGGTTCTCCTGTTAAGGGGGGCCCGCTATGGTCAGGTCTCAGGGAAGGGAAATCATGCTGTTGGCATTGTGTGGCAGCTGACACAACGGGTAAATTGTATTACCCGTGGTGAGCATTCAGAAAAGCCAGCGTCCCGCACGGGCTGACTCTGTAAACATTCTTATGGTCAGAGGCTTTTTATCCTGTTTCACGGGCGGGCGTGAGAACAGCGAAGGAGTTTTCCAGGGGAAATAAGCGGCAGTACAGAAGCCTTCTGGCTCTACGTTGAAGTCATGGAAAAACTTCTCCGCCATCTCTGCGATATCATCCGCCTCATACTGCTCCTGAAGAATGTCATCGTCGCCGACTTCAATGTTCTTAAACAGGAGGGTTGTCACCAGCGGCAGCTCACGCAGAATGAAGTCGCGCACCGCATCAGGGGTTACTGTCTTATTATTCACCAGATTTTATCCTCCGGGCGCACAATCAGGTTATAGTGATGGACGGTGCAAAAACTGATTTGTGAGACATCTTTTGTCAGAATAACCCATCCGACAACGGGTACGGCCCTGCCCACAAACGCGCCCGGATTATTCACCCGGAAAATTTTCAGCCTGCGAAGGATGAAGGATTTGGCGGTCAGGGTTGGCAGACTGCGGCGCCGGAATTTGTAGGACAGGTGCTTGCGGAAAAAGAGCGAAGCAACGGAAGTGCCGGGGTTGCCGTATTGGGCTTGCCCGGTACGTTGATATTATTGTTGCCCAGGATGAGTCCCGCAACGGCCACAATATCCTGCACGCCCGGCTGTTTCTGCGTCTCGTCAACCAGCACCCAGAACAGCAATTCCTAAGGCGTCAGATTAGGCAGCCCATTAAAATAATATGTCCCTTTGAGTTCCTCAGTTGTATCCATATCAACGGATTCCTTTCTGCAGATATTTGACAGATTTTAGCTTAACATTTGTACAGTCAGGAGGCTAAAATGTTTCTGGCTCTGCCCTCAGGCAGGTTTTACCGGCCAACTGATATCCGGTGCGTTTGACAGATCTGTTGTCTGAATTGCCTGAATATATTTCATCCATGCTGTAAGCGAAGTTTTATCCACCTCTGTTATGATTCCAGGTAATAACTGCGTCTGCCAGGCCTGGGTAACTGACCACCGCTGCACGCTACTGCCTTAACACTTACCGTATGGTTATTCACACAACTGATTGTTAACACAACAACTGTCACTTTCCGAAGACCACAGGTATTAGTAGGTTCAGGAAAGAATAGCTGATATTCATCACAGAGGCCGCTACGGTCAGCGCCGGATATCCACTCTTTCCATAAGCAAGCGGCAGCTGAATGGCTTCATTCAGATAGAATTCCGGTTGCAGCAAAAGTAGATAGCATAGAGTGCTGCAACCTTTTATAATTCAAAAGCGTTTATAAACTGTAGCGACTGAGCAGGGAGCCATTATGTACTACAGCAATCAGGTTATCAGTTATTTACAGGCCAACAATATTCTTGCGCTAAAACTTGACCACGCAATAACCGGTGTTGGAAAAGCCGTATCAAATCAAATTGAAACAATAGCTGCGGGTGCGCAACGAGTACTGTTTTACACATCCTGTTTTACTGATAAATATCAGGATGTGTGTAAAAAACAAAACAATGAGGACATTAGATTTACTAAAGGTGTTCACCATCTTTTACAGCATAAAGGCGTCGTAAATAACATATTAGAATCCTATTTTGAAGAAGTATTCAAAAATAAAACATCAGAACAATTAGAACATATTAAACATATTCTCATGCGGGTAAATGTGCATATTGCTGCTAACTCCCTAACCAAAGCCGGGTTCGCTTTAGCTACGGCCGCATCTGTCTCAGTTGGTATGAATCTTAGCCTGGAGATGGGGGCTATTGCCGGACGTACAGCAGGGGTTGCAGTGACAGTAGTTGGAATATATGGAGTTGTGCAGAAGGCCGCCGAAAGTGCGGAACGCCTCCGTTTTAGTTACCCTGCATTTTTTTCTGCACTTTATGCACAAGAAATTGAAATGATGTATTTCCTGGTCGAACCATTATTTGAACGTGCCGAAGCCTTCAAAGCACCATGGGCATCAGATGAAGAAATTGCTGATATCATCCAAAGAATGATTAGGTAACTATGATGTCATTTATTAAGAGAGTGATTGTATGGCTGTGTCAACAGTTATTTTCGCTTTATGCACCACCACTATGTATTATTATATTCGCAGTTGCTTTTGTGAAAATGTTTCCAGATGGGCCTGTCTGGCCTGTCGGTGTGTTTGCTTTATTCATCATTTTTATATTTGGAAAATATATCAAATGGTGATATCAAAATTTATTGATTATAAGGAAATATAATGTCTACTCCCGCACACCTATGGCTTGAAGATGAAACCGGCTCTCCGGTTGTTGGTAGTTGCATGATGCCACTACGATTAGGATCAATTGAGCTTAAATCATTTTCCCACGGAGTCACTATTCCTGTAGATCCAAGCTGGGGAAAACTGACTGGTACACGTGTTCATCGGCCTATAACAATAGTGAAAGAATTCGACCAGACCACGCCACTTTTGTACCGTGCGATATGTGAAGGCCGAACGATGAAAAAAGCAACATTCAAAATGTACCGTATTCTGGAATCAGGTATTGAGGCGGAGTATTTCAATATCCTCCTGGAGAATGTCAAAATCACCACCGTTGCACCACAACTTTCACCAACCGGCATTAGCAGCACTCATCTTGAAACGCTGGAAATGCGTTATGAAGCTATCACCTGGAAGTACACGGATGGGAATATTATTTACCGTGATTCATGGAATGACCGTTGTTGCGCCTGATCCCTGCTCTGATATGAAGCGCCAAAAGTGATGAGAACATTACGCAGACAAACTGAATAAACAGCTCAGCGAATAGATGAACATGGGTGGACTTGCACCCACCCAGTGTTCAGACTTTAATCATATCTTTCATTCCTCTGCCAAACACTGTCCAGCATTCTGCAGTGATTTTAATAATCAAGGGTAGATTACTGCGGTTTCACAGGCCATCTGAGATTCGGAGCGCCTGACACATCGGTGATAATGTCCAACAGCAGCTGCGTCTGCCATGCTTGGGTAATCCCGTTTGCCTCGCTCACGCGCGCCGTCTTTTCGCTGGCCGCCGCGTCAAGCTGCGGCTGCTGCTGTGCATCGCTGTGTAGTCCCCCCCTGATAGATCCAACCGATATTGCTCTTATCGCTTTTGGTCTCTTCCGAATTTTCCGCGCGGGTCGCGCACTATTTGAAGCAGGTACGCGCACTGCCGTCAGCGCAAAACTCAGCCAGGCGACAATTATGTTTTTGCGCGCCCGGTTAAAAACCGGGTTATCTGCCCGTAACCTCAAAATGACTGAAACAGCCGCCCGGCATATGTACGATCCGGGACGCTATGTCCCATTACATCTTCAGGAAAAAGCCATCCGCTACGGCAGACGTATGGCTGATCCCCGTAAAGGGGAAGGAATGTTCCGTTACGAAACTGAGATGTATAAACTGAATCGTAAGAGAAACCTTACCGGGTATAAGAAGTACACTCTTGAGGTTGTGGTAAGGGAGTCAGACTGGACAATTACCCATTTTAAATATTTTGATTAACCGGGAGGAAAGTTCGCATGTTTGATATCAGAAATGAAGAATTCGTTTTCGCGGTCTTTCCCTTTGAGCGTGTCGTGGATGACGAGGCCGATCCGGTGAATCATCTCTGGGACCGGGTTAAGTCTTTAGTGGAGTTTTCAGTAAGCGGGGTGAAGGTACAGTTTCAAACCGAATTTACTGTGGGTGAGCTAAAAGTTCTGCGTGAACATTTTGCTGCATGTTATGAATCGGTAAAGGTCCAGCGGGAGACTGAACCGTTCAATTTTAGTAGCGATCTCAATCAGTTGAATATGTTGCTAAGGAAAGTGGAGGGTGATGAGATTGTGATGATTGAATATGTACTACGCCCGGAATCTCATGCCGACAGTGTCCTGGTAAAAGGTGAATTCGGCATTAATGAAAGCTATTTCCCGGACATCCTTAAGCGGCTGGATGAAATGATTGCCTGGCCGGAATAACATTCTGATTTTTCTGGCATGAGCATAAGCGCCCCCGGCTACAATGGGGTGTTTTTGTATCCAGAAAACCCCCAGCCAGGCTGGCGATCAGAGGGAACTTGCGGGTGGCCATTCTCAGGCAACCCGGTTGTTGTCACTGGTAATCCGCTCTTTAAAACGTCTAAGATGCGGATCAAAGCACCGGACAGTGACGCGGGAACATAGGTTCCGCCTCATTTGGACCTGTACCACCTGTCCGGGGGCTTATCGCAGCTGTCGGGCCCGTGGCCTGGGGCATTAATCGCTGCGAGGGATTTCGCAGTTGTCACAGGAAACGTGACAAGCCACAATCAGCTTATCGTGAGTAAAGGAGAACTCCGTTATGAAACAGGCAGAAGTAGTAAAACAGCTTATAAAAAAATATTTTTGGGAAATGCAGGAAGAGGCTTCTCTGAGTACCGGTAAGGAGCCTGTATTACCCGAAGAAGCTTTAGATTTTCTTGATGAATATTTTGAATCACTGAGTATTGATCCGTCCGGATTTGATTTTCGGAGATACTTTCCGAATGAAGGCATCTGGTTTCTGCCAAATAAGATTTTGCCTGAGTATATGAAAACAGATCATCATCAGGCTGAACCATTGACAGTAAAGATGTTGATTGAGGCGGCTGAGGCCGGTCATTGGTTGGACAGGTAAGCCTTTTAGTTATTAGTAACAGGCATGTATATCCTGCTATCAGAAATCTGAAGGTTTTAAAATTCCGAAAAATTAGCAGAATGTCCGTTTGAAATCAGATATTCAACAGTGAGTGCTCTGACTGTACTCACCCATTCTGAAGGGGTCATATCCCATCGGCAAGGTGTAAACTCGCCGTTATAACGAGCGAGAATTACCTCATAGCCATCATCCTGATTTTCAATTTCATTCAGGTTAGCCAGAAGCTGCCGGAGACTGAAGGGGGTTGCAGTTTTCAGGTAATCATACAAAAGAGTAGAGAAATCACAATCCTCATCAATCAGATCACAGTCCTGACCAAAATTAATAATAATGACGGTGTCGGGTTCACATGGTTTAGAAGTATCAGTATCCATATCTGTCTCATGGGGCTGGGTAAGCGGTGACAATATCCAATGCTTAGTCATAAAGCCAGCGTCCCGCTTTTGCAGACTCAGTGAGCATTCTGATGGTAAAAGGCTGTGGTTGATGTCTGTCTGAGCGTAAAACGGCGGGCAGTAGAGGATTAGGGAGAAACGGCAATATAAGTCTTGGGAAATAACGACGCCAGTCCATCGAATGACAATCAACGCCAAAAGCTTCAACATATTTATCGACCAGTTCATAGACATCTTCAGCAACAGTCAGATATTTACCGGTGCTGAGCGATGAATCAATATCAAGCGCTTCGCAGCGTAATTCATCTCTGACAAAGTTAAGCACAGTATCATCGACAGTTGTCATATCCGGTCCTCAGGTTTAACCATAAGGTTATAGTGCGGGATTGTTCTGTGTGAAGTTACGAATTTAACCGTCCTGAACTTGTTTCCCGCTGGCTGACCGTGTAGCAGAAGGTAGCAATTCAGAATACGCTATTACCCCATGTTCTCAGAGAAGATTATCAGGCAGCACACTGGCGATTATCGATTGTTATCTGGTTGCTGGCTAAGAAATATTACCGTGGTTATCTCTTTTCCTGAATCATTCACGATGGTCCAATAACGCCTTAAATTATCCGGTCCCTCCCCGCTAACAGGTTATTCCAACCGGTTAAGGCCGCTTTGCACTGATGCGGCCACCGGTCTCTATCAGCCGGCAGGGTATCGGGAGTTCCCCCTCGTATAGCGAAGAGTCACTTCGCGCTAATTCATTTCGTTTCCCGCTGCTGGCAAGGGGATTGCATAGAAGATTGATGCCTGGCGGGAAGTAACGGCTGGCTTTTATCAGCCTGTGCGTTCCTGACAGAGTGATTTGGTTATAAGCGATGGCAATAACATATATTTTTTCATACTATGGCCGAAGGTGTTTTGCTTCGGATTTAGTCTTCCATTTTAAAAAATACCTCAAGTTAACAACCAGATAAAAATGAAGATCGCTAAATTCTTGCCGGGGTAATTTCAGAACCCACCGGCTGCAACAGTCTCTTTTACAGGGGGAGTTTTATGAATGGTACGGAGTTGTTGCCACTGGTCGGTATACCGATCGTGGTCATTGGTTTTGCCATACGCTTTAATCCGCTGTTGGTCGTGGTGGTGGCAGGGCTGGCGACCGGCTTGCTCACCGGGATGGATTTCGGCACGTTGCTGGAAACCTTTGGCGAAAAATTCGTCAGCAGTCGCTCGCTGGCGGTGTTTATTTTGATTCTTCCGGTGATTGGGCTTCTGGAACATTACGGCCTGAGAGAGCGCGTTCAGTCCTGGGTCGCTCAGATGGCCAGCGCGACATCGGCGCGAATTCTGATGATCTACTTTGTCGCCAGAGAAGGTACGGCGGCGCTCGGTTTAATGTCAATCGGCGGCCATGCACAAACGGTCAGGCCTTTGCTGGCCCCCATGGCCGAAGGCGCTGCGCTGAATAAGTACGGTGAACTTCCTCAGACCATCCGTGACAAAATCAAAGCCCATGCCGCCGCCTGTGACAATATCGCGGTCTTTTTTGGTGAAGATATCTTTATCGCTTTTGGTGCGGTGTTACTGATTGATGCCTTCCTGAGGGAAAACGGTATAACCGGCGTCGAACCGCTGCATATCGGTCTGTGGGCGATTCCTACAGCCATCGCGGCATTAATTATTCATATGTCCCGTTTATTGCGGCTTGATGCCAGTATTCACCGGGAAGTCATGGCCTGGAAAGCAACTCAGACACACGGGGAGACCAGCGAATGACCACCTTGATTACCATGAACCGTGTATATTATCTGATTGGTTTTATCGTGATGTTACTGGTGGTGATGACATTACGCGATCGCGGTAACCCTAAACGCTTTACCACTGCACTGTTTTGGTTCCTGTTCGGCAGTATTTTCCTGTTCGGCGATCTGATGATACAGGAATTAGGTCACTCGCTGGCGTATCGCATTATTGGCGGCGCAGTTATCGTCATCGCTTTGCTGGCCGGCTTTGGCCTGGTGGGTAAAGGGCATTATAAAACGTCTGGCGAGGCTGAACGGATTGCCTCTTCACAGCGGCTGAAAAACTGGCTTTTCTTACCGGCTGTGCTGATTCCTGTGGTCACGGTACTGGGTACCTTGTTTCTGAAGGGCGTGTCAGTCGGCGGGGTGTATCTGATTGATCAGCAACAACTCACACTGGCTGCCTTATGTGTGGCTTGTCTGACTGCTATTTTAACCGGCTGGTGGCTGACCCGTGGCACGCCACTTGAAGCTGTGCGGCAATCGCGGCGCCTGATTGATACCATTGGCTGGGCAGTGATACTGCCGCAGATGCTGGCGATGTTGGGCGGGGTATTTGTGGCAGCCAATACGGGGCATTCGGTTCAAAAGATAGTGAGTCTGTTTGTGAACCCGGATAACCGTTTTATGCTGGTGGTGATTTATTGTGTCGGTATGGCCCTCTTCACCATGATTATGGGGAATGCCTTTGCGGCTTTCCCGGTATTGAGTGCGGGGATAGCGCTGCCTTTCCTGATTACTATCCAACATGCTAATCCGGCGCCGCTGCTGACCATTGGGATGTATGCAGGTTATTGCGGAACATTAATGACGCCGATGGCGGCGAATTACAATATCGTTCCCGCGGCATTGCTGGAGTTGAAAGATAAGTATCAGGTGATCAAAATACAGATCCCAACGGCAATCACCCTGCTGGTGGTTAACGTTTTCCTCATGTATTTTCTCGTTTTTCGATAATGCGGCAACAGACTAAGGAGTGGGTATGAAGTTAACTGAACAACAGGCGGAAGCCTTTGCACGGATGCCATTGCAGTATCTGCGCCAGCAATATCCAAACCACATTATGCATTTACTTAACGGGGATGCTGATGTTTTGTCTCCCCGGGAATTGCATCCGGTTTTCTATGGCTGTTATGACTGGCACTCTGCGGTTCATGGTTACTGGCTATTGCTTCGCAGTCTACGCCTCTATCCGGAGCTTAGCTGCCGGAAAGATATCATCATACTGTTTGATGAACACTTCACGCCGGACAATATTGCCCGGGAACTGGCCTATTTTAATGCACCTTCCCGTGAGTCGTTTGAACGCCCGTACGGATACGGATGGTTACTGGCGCTGGCACAGGAACTTAACAACTCATCTTTACCTCAGGCTGCTGAATGGGCCCGTTGCCTGGAACCATTGACCCGGAATATCCGTGACCGACTGATGGATTATCTGAGTAAATTAACCTACCCGATTCGGGTAGGGACTCATTTTAATACCGCGTTCGCTCTGATATTGGGACTGGATTATGCGAGCTCGCAGCATGACCAGACGCTTGAGCAGGCGATTCTGAATGCCGCAAACGGTTATTATCTCGCGGACATTAACTACCCGGCACATTATGAGCCCGCAGGGGATGAATATATTTCAGGGGCGCTGGTGGAAGCGTTGTTAATGAGTAAGGTGACAACTGACTTTGCTGGCTGGTTCGATAATTTCTTACCGAATCCAGGCGCTGTTGCATCACTGATGAACCCGGCAGTGGTCAGTGATCGTACTGACCCTAAAATCGCTCATCTTGACGGGTTAAACCTGAGCCGGGCCTGGTGTATGAAACATATCTCTTATGCCTTACCCGAAGATTATCCCGCACAGGATGAGTTAAAGGGGGCCATACAGCGCCATCTTCAGGCCAGTGTGGGGCATGTGGTAGACAGTCATTATAGCGGCGGCCACTGGTTAGCCAGTTTTGCTTTGCTGGCACTGGAGTAAATCGCCGGACAACGGGGCGTTGGTTATTATGGCAGGCCGCCAGACTGGCTGAAAAGGTCGGTAAAGGTAACTCAGGCCTGAGGGTTAAAGCACTTATCACTGAACCGTCGGTACTCATTGTGGTCAGGGTGAACCCGGGGCATTCCACCCCGGGATCATCTGCATCTGAAACTGATTTAGGTTATTCGCCGGAAAAACGGCCGGTAACAAAGACCGACCGATGTCTGCTGTTAACTGTTTTCGCTCTGTCTGCTCACCTCATTATGCAAACCTTCATCGGTGCCTTTCCAACCATGTAAACGTACATTGTTCAGATGTTGCTGGTCATCAATAATCAGAGAGCTGACCAGGTTATGGCCGTCTTTTAGCATACTGGCGCGGGTATCGAAATCGGTTTCCCCTTCAGCCAGTTGCAGCATCATCTGGCTGTTGTATCGCCGGAAAATATCGGTCATCTCTTTCGCTTCATACGGACCAATACCCAGTTCCGTCAGTGCCCGGCGGCTGATATTCAGGGCGCTTTCGAAAACTTCACGTTCAGGAAACTCAACTCCGGCTTTATGCAGTGCGATAAAGTGTTCCACATCCCGGGCACGAGCCAGCTGTTTCAGATTCGGGAAGCTCTCTCTGGCCATTTCGGTCAGTGCCAGACTGTTCTGCGGATCATCAATCGCATTGATCAGCAGTTTCGCGCTGCCGGCACCGGCCGCTTCCAGCAGATCCTCACGGGTGGCATCACCGTAGTAAACCCGCATCCCCAGTTTGCGTAGTGTTTCGATATGGTCCGGGTCATGATCCAGAACCACGACATTGATTTTGGCTGCCAGCAGCATACGTCCCGCAATCTGACCGAAACGACCGAAGCCTGCAATAATTACCGCCGGATTTTCGTCTTCTATAGTATCAGCCGGCAGGTCATTACCCTGACCCCCTTTCTCTGTACGGGATACCAGCACCAGCAGCAATGGAGTCACCGCCATCGATAAGGCGGCCGCAAGGATCAGCGCCTTAGACCAGTTATCGTCCAGCACCTGTGCGCTGTGAGCGGCACCGAATACTACAAAGGCAAACTCACTGCCTTGTCCCAGCAGTACCACATACCAGCGCCGTTGTAACCGTGAAATGCGGGTGATTTTTGCCACAATCCATAGGGAAACCATCTTAAATACCAGAAAACCGACCAGCAGGATGATAATCCGCAGGGGATCGTGGATCAGGGTACCAAAGTCGATCGACATTCCAACGCCAATAAAGAACAGGCCCAGTAATAAGCCTTTGAACGGCTGAATATCGCTTTCCAGCGCATGGCGGTATTCGGAACTGGCCAGCAAAACCCCGGCGAGAAACGCGCCCATCGCCATCGACAGCCCGGCGTGTTCCAGCAGGATGCCAAATCCGAAGACTAAAAACAGAGCGATGGCACTGAACACTTCCCGCAATCCGGAACGGGCGACAAAGCGCAGTAACGGACGGGTGACATAACGGCCCAACAGCACGACGATCACCAGCGTGATAATCACTTTGACGGTGGAGATCAGCACGGAGTGCAGATCCATTGCACCGCCACCTCCGGCCAGTAACGGGATCATGGCGACTAACGGAATAGCGGCAATGTCCTGGAACAGTAATACCGAAAATGCAGAGCGGCCCACCGGGGAGATAGTCAGGTTACGTTCTGCCATGGCGGCCATAGCAATGGCGGTGGAGGAGAGCGCCAGCGTCAGCCCGACCAGAATGGCCACCGGCCAGCCCAGCCCTAACAGATGACACAACACCGCCAGGAACCCCCCGCAGATCACCATCTGCAGGCTGCCACTACCGAACACCTGGCGGCGGATACTCCATAGCCGTTTCGGGTCCATCTCCAGACCGATAATAAACAGCATCAGAACCACACCGATTTCAGCGAAGTTAAGGATGCTTTCCACATCAGAGACCAGCCGCAGCCCCCAGGGGCCGATAATACAGCCGGCAATCAGATAACCCAGTACCGAACCCAGCCCGAGCCGTACGGCTATTGGCACAATTAATGCCGCGGATCCCAGATAAATCAGGACCTCCAGCATATTCTGACTATCCATGATTCTGCTCCTTCCACGCTTCCAGACGATTCCGGTACTGTACTGCCTGCTGTTTCAAATCGTTATCATCACTGATAAACGCATTGTGCATGGTAAAGGGTGGGAGCCATTTCATACCGCAGTACAGAGCGGTGGCTTGTATTGGTTGTGCCAGTACCCCGAAACCCGGGTGATCCCCGAGACTAAAATGGTTGAGATTTCCTCCGGTGGTCACTGCCCACATCAGCGATTTTCCCTGTAACTGACGGCCGTTATGACCATAAGCCCAGCCATGAGTCAGCACTTTATCCAGCCATAATTTCAGCAGTGGTGGCATGCTGTACCACTGCATCGGATGTTGCAGAATCACCAGGCTGGCTTCAGATAACAGCTGTTGTTCGCGGGTAATATCAATCGCGAAATCCGGGTAGTTATCGTACAACGAATGAATCTTTACGTAGGGCAGATCTTTGACCTGTTCCAGCATAAAGCGGTTCGCGTGCGAGTAGCCCGGATAAGGATGTGCATAGATAATCAGAATCACAAAAATCCCCATTGGAAAAAAGATATCAAAAAGAAAACCAGTAACTTTTACTACAATATAGCCAGATTTAACTTCAGCGGTGACTAAAATTCAGGGTGACGGAAAATATTGCCGTTACTGCGTCACAGCCCGTTGCAAGGACAGGAAAGCGGACACCATCAGGACAGGGACTGAAGCCCTGCACGGACAGCCACAGAAGATGATGTCCGTGTTCAATGACAGACGAAATTGCCAGGATAATTAATTATTCTCAGCCAGATGATTCATTTCAGAGGTGATAATAACTCATGAGATTTCCGGGCAGCTCCGGGCGGGATCGGATAATCAGATAAAGGTTATTTTCTGACAGTCACATCCCTCTGCCATCACTGTAACATTCACTGGCAGTGATATACACCCGAATAACAGAACAGGTATATTTCATCCTGGGCAATGATTTTCGTGCGAAATAGTTTGCATACCGGCCGGAAAAAGTCGCTTCTACTGTAAATTAATGTAAATTACGCGGAGATATTAAGAATTCGTTAATTTGCTATTCATTTTTCTTAGGTATTTACGCTATAAATTTCTTATCCCCGTTGACTCCCGAGAAATCTGCCGATGATCAATTCTGCGCCCGTTAAAATTATCGCCTGTCTGTTGTTTTGTGCTCTGGCAGGTTGTTCATCGAAACCCCGGCAAACCGTCACTGTGGCGGCCAACACTCAAAACGGTCAGCAGCCGGATCTTATCCCCGTGATAGCCGCGTTACATGACCAGATGCATTCGTGGGAGGGCACCAAATATCAGTGGGGCGGAACACAACTGACTGGCGTGGATTGTTCCGGCTTTGTCTGGCGTACCCTGAAAGACCGTTTTAATATCCCGATGGAACGTGTCACTACCAAAGAATTAATCAATATGGGTAAACCTGTCGCCCAGGCCAATTTATTACCCGGGGATCTGGTCTTTTTCCGGATTAAAAATGAATTACATGTGGGCTTCTATGATACCGACAGACATTTCCTTCATGCCTCCGTCAGCCGGGGCGTTGTTCGTTCCTCACTGAATAATCCTTACTGGAAATCAGTCTATCTTGAAGCTCGCCGTCTGCCTCGCGAATACAATTCTCAAATCAGTTTTAATTACGGGAATAAAATGGGCTGATATTGCCACCGGCAGAAAATAACTGCCGGCAGCGAGATATTGTTACGAATCAACCGGCCAGTTGCTGCATAATCCGGATAAATTCCTGTTTCAGGAATTCGTCATCCTGATGACGGCCTTCCTGAATCACCCAGCGTCCTCCGGTCATCACATGCCGGACCGGATTGGTCGCACAGGCAAAAATCCAACGGTTCAGCAGCATGTTGTCTTCCGCTGTGGCAATAAAAGGATCTTCGTGGTTTAGTACCAGTAAGTCAGCACGATAACCGACTTCAATCCGGCCAGTTTGTTGACCAAGAGCCTGTGATCCGCCCTGCAATGCCCCTTGGTAAAGCACATTGCCGATGAAGGGCTGTTGTGGAGTGGCCAGTCGGTTGCGCCGCTGGTGCTGTAATCGTTGTCCATATTCAAACCAGCGTAAATCTTCGCTGACACTAACACTGATATGGCTGTCCGAACCAATGCCCCACACACCGTCCCGTGCAATGTATCTCTGGCCCGGGAAAATGCCATCTCCCAGATTGGCTTCTGTTGTCAGGCACAGTCCGGCCACCGCTCGTGAATCTGCGATGGTATCGGTTTCACGGTCCGTCAGATGGGTTGCGTGGATCAGGCACCAGTGCTTATCAACCTGAAAATGGTTATACAGCCATTCCACCGGGCGCTGGCCACTCCAGCTCAGGCAGTCATCAACCTCTTTTTGTTGCTCAGCAATATGAATATGAATCGGTTGAGGGTGAGAAGTGGCGGCCAGTACTTCCGTAATTTGTTCCGGGGTTACTGCCCGAAGTGAATGGAAGCAGATGCCGGTACGCTGCATCGGAATCGCGGCTAATTTTTGACTCAGCTTGTCATGAAGTGACAGGTAGCTTTCGGTATCATGAATAAAACGTTTCTGGCCCGGTGATGCTGTCTGGCCGCCGAATCCGGCATAACTGTAAAGAACCGGCAGCAGTGTCAGGCCAATTCCTGCCTGACGAGCGGCTTCAGAAATACGCAGAGCCATCTCTTCATGACGTGGATACCGGTTACCCAGAAGATCGTGATGCAGATAATGGAACTCGGCCACGGACGTATAACCCGCTTTGAGCATTTCGGTATACAAATAACGGGCAATAATTTCGGTTTGTTGAGGAGTAATCTTTGCCACCAGACGGTACATGAGATCACGCCAACTCCAGAAACTATCGGCAGGGTCTGCGGCGACTTCGGTCAGTCCCGCCATTGCACGCTGGAAAGCATGAGAATGCAGGTTAGGCATGCCTGGCACCACTACCTCACCCAACGGATTTCCTTCCGGCTGCGCATCCGGGGTGACAGAGGCGATATCACCATTATCATAAACCGTAATCCGGACGTTTTTTGCCCAGCCCTCGGGAAGTAATGCTTTTTTTGCAAACCAGACAGCCATCTTCTGTCCCTTCGGATTAATTTGTATATACATGTACTTATATATACATCTAATTAGGCATGGAGTAAACTGCGTTTGTTACTACATTGAGGATTGATAAATGGAACAGTCAGATCAGGAAAAAATTCTCCTTATGGGCGAACCGCCGGGCATTCCTGCTCCGTTTTATGAGCGGGTTAAGGCGATGATCAAGACTAAAATTCATAGCGGTACATGGCCGGTCAATTTTCGGGTTCCTTCTGAGAGTGAACTGGTCAATTTATTTGGCTACAGCCGGATGACCATCAACCGGGCACTGCGTGAACTCACTTCTGAAGGGCTGCTGGTCCGGATGCAGGGAGTAGGGACATTTGTAGCCGAAATCCGTGGCCAGTCGGCTCTGCTGGAAATTAATAATATTGCCGATGAGATTACCAGCAGAGGTCATCGTCATCATTCCAGAGTCTTCCGTCTGACAGAAATCGCGGCTGATGCCCAGCAGGCGTTGAGTTTTGAAATGCAAAAAGGAAGCCGCCTGTACCATTCTCTGATCTGTCACTATGAAAATGGCGTTCCGGTGATGTTGGAAGACCGGTTGGTCAACAGCCAGGTGGTTCCTGACTATTTACAGCAGGACTTTACCCGAATTACCCCGAATGCCTATCTTTCCTCAATTGCCCCTATTGTTGAGGGTGAACATGTTATCGAAGCGATTAATGTCAGTCGTACCGAGAGCACTTATCTTGAGATAGACGAAATTACTCCTTGTCTGCTGGTGAACCGTCGTACCTGGACCGGGCATCAGGAGAAAAAAATCGTGACCAGCGTCAGGTTGGTATATCCGGGGCCACGTTACCGACTGGAAGGGAGCATGCGTAAATGATCCGCGTACTGCGCTTTCAGGATGTGACTGTGATGCCATGGAAAAATGGCCAGGGAGAAACCCGGGAAATCTGTAAGTCCGGAGAACCGCAAGGAGAATATGATTGGCGAATTTCTGTGGCTACGATCAGCCAGTCCGGACCGTTTTCCCGCTTCGACGGCTATCTGCGTAATATCAGTGTGCTGGAAGGCGGAGGAATGCATCTGGACATTGACGGTCAGCCCGGGGCGCTTATCCGGCCATTTTGTGCCACCGATTTTTCAGGAACATCGCAGGTTTATTGCCGGGTGATTGACGGGCCTTTGCTGGATTTTAATGTGATTTACCGCGCAGACAGATTTCGGGCAACCGTTAACTGGAGCGATCTGGCTGAATGGCACTATGAAGGCGGAACCCGGTTATTGCTGAATGCCGGTGCCAGCCTGAAGGTACACTGCGGCGGAGAGCAGTTTTTACTGCAGCGCTATGACTGTCTGTTGAGCGACGATGAAGAGGTATTGACGGTCAGCGATTTCCCCGGCACATCCTTTGCCAGGGTTACGCTGTCTGAAATCAGCCACAGTCAGTAAAAATCAGTTACTGGCTGCTCAGATCCGTGAGTAGCCGGGCCAGTGTTCCTTCACGAATAAGACCACGGACAGCCCGCATGTCCGGATAAACCGCGGTGTCCTGTTGCCGGAAAGGAACCTGTTTCCGGACCAGTGCCAGAGTGGCCTCACTGCCAACCGATGCTTTAAGTGGGCGGTGGAACTCCAGAGCCTGACAACCACAAAGTAACTCGATTCCAATAATATCCTCCGCATTCTCAACCGCTTTTAATGCTTTCCTCGCGGCAGATACTCCCATGCTGATATGGTCTTCCTGACCGGCACAGGTAGAAACGGTATGAATGCTGGCAGGACCTGCGAGACTGCGATTATCCCCGGCCAGCGCCGCTGCGACATAGGGTGGGATCATCATGCCTGAAATCCCACTGCCCGGAGGCACCAGAAAGGCAGGTAATCCACTGAGCTGCGTATTAGTTATCCTGTCTGAACGTGCCTGAGAGGCGGTGCTGAGCTGGGCGATAGCAATAGCCAGAGCATCGAGAGCCAAAGCGACAGGTGCTCCGTGCCCGTTACCGCCAGGCAGGGTAATCAACTGCTGATCTTCAATCACAAATAACGGATTATCTGTCACACTGTTCAGTTCCCGGGTCAGTACCTGCGCACAGTTTTCCAGCTGATCGCGAACTGCACCGTGAATCTGCGGTATGCAGCGCAGGCTAAGAGCGTCCTGCACACGATGATTTTTCCAGGTTTCAAGAATCTCACTGTCGCGCAGTAAAGACCGCATAATTCGGGCGGTTTCCTGCTGACCCGGGTGCGGGCGTAACTGATGAAGCCTGGCATCATAGCCCCGGGTGTTACCACACAGGGCTTCCAGACAGATCCCGCCCGCCATATCGGCTACCGGCAATAATCGCCGGAAATCGGCTATCACCAGACAACCGAGCGCGGTGATTTCGTAGGTACCGCCAATCAGCGCATGTCCTTCACGGGGACCTGGCTTAACGACAGACATCCCTGCCTGCTGTAATGCTTGCGCAGAGGGCAGTAACTGCCCCTGATACCAGCATTTTCCTTCTCCAAAAACCGACAGCCCAATGTGGGCGGTGGCAATCAGATAGCCAACAGATCCCCCTGAAGGTGACCAGGGGATAACCTGACGGTTAAGCATTTCGGCCAGCCTGATTGCCAGTGAAGAGCTGACCCCGCTGTACCCTTGCAGTAACGATTTCAGCGTGACCGCCATCATAGCCCGGGTTTCACGAATCGAAAGGTCCGCTCCGGTACCGCAAGCATGGCTGCGTAGCATATTGATCTGCGACCCGGCGATTTGATCGGCCGTGAGACGGGTACTTACCAGAGAACCGACTCCGGTCGTCAGCCCGTAAATCACTTGTCCCTGATCGATAGCGTTACGAACATAGTGATGAACCCTGTCCATGTTTTGCAGGGCATCGGCAGCCAGGCTGACAGAAGCCCCGTCAGCGATTTGTACAATTTCATCAATCGATGACTGCCGGGTTCCCAGAGTGATCGTCGTTGCAGAAGAGATACTCATGAGGATTCGCCTTTATTTGCTCATGCCATGTTTTACCAGCCACTGGTGGGCGACATCATCAATACTGGTGAACTCTGCCAGCTGTTCATTCATATCAATCAGGTCGTCGGTGGTCAGTTTGGCGGAAACTTCATTCAGAGTGGCTTCAGTCGTACTGTCAACGGCAGAGGTTGCCACAATTGGCACCACGTTCTGGGCCGCAAACAGATGATTAGGATCTTCAAGCACCACTAAATGGTTCTTTTTAATATCCGGTGAGGTGGAGAGAATATCAGCCGCCTGAATCTGATTATTTTTCAGGGCGGTCAGGGTCAGAGGACCACCGACATCCAGCACTTTAAAATCTTTGAATTTAAGCTGATAAACTTGCTGCAGGCCAGGAAGCCCTTCATGACGGGTTTTCCATTCTGCCGGTCCGCCGAGAATCAGCTGTCCGGCAATCGGTTTTAAGTCACTGATAGATTTCAGATGATATTTCTCAGCGGTTTTCTGAGTGACCGCCAATACATCCCGGTCTTCTGCCGGTGAAATATTGAGCATTTTTAAGCCGGCAGGCAGTTTTGCGGCCAGGGCTTTTGCCACTTCATCACTGCTGTGGGCATTATTTTTCGCATCCAGATAGCTCAGCAGTGCACCGCTGTATTCCGGAATAACATTAATCGAGCCATCCCGCAGCGCAGGAATGTAGACTTCGCGACTGCCGATATTCAGTTTAGTGTCGACCGGAATATTTTTGGCTTTTAAGGCCCCGGCGTAAATGGTTCCGAGTAACTGACTTTCCGGAAAGTCAGCAGAACCAATGATCACTTTAGAAGCCGCCCATGCCCCGCTGGTGGCCGATAGCAGCAGAGCAGAAAGGAGCGTCAGGGCACTGTTTTTCATCTTCATCTTGATATCCTTGGCGCACTATGCGCGGTTATTGGGTTTTCAAACGGCGGGTAATACCGGGAGACACCACATACTTTTCTCCCAGAGCAAATAACACATCGATAATCAAAGCCAGCAGGGCTATTAATATCGCCCCGGCTACCATCTGGTTAAAATCATTGGCGGCGCGACCATCAATAATTAGACGGCCCAATCCCCCTAACGAGACATAGGCTGCAATCGTGGCAGTAGAGATAATTTGCAGAGTAGCGCTGCGAATACCAGACAGGATCAGTGGCAGTGCACAGGGTAGTTCAACCTGCAGCAGTATCTGGCGTGGGGTGAGACCAATACCAATGGCTGCATCTCTGACACTGGGTTCGACAGCACGGATTCCGGCATGAACACCCAGCGCCACCGGAGGCAGGGCCAGTACCACAAGAACCAGAATACAAGGCACGACAAATGCCATGTCTGATTCAAAAGATCCTGACAGTAATATCACCAGCAGAATAATCAGCCCGAAAGAAGGCAGCGAACGCAGTGCATTGGTTGAGCCGATCAGTAAGGCTTCACCTTTACCGGTATGGCCGGTATAGCATCCCACCGGAAAGGCGATGAGCACCGCTATCAGCAGCGAGACGGCACTGTAGCCAATATGCTGAGCCAGCAGTGGCAGAATACCGTCGTCCCCGATCCAGTGGGCAGGATTAAAAAACCAGTCAATCATGATTATCCTCTCAGGGGTTGCCAGTGGCTGAGCCGGCGGGTGGTCAGCACCACCAGTCGATCCAAAATCAATGCCAGTAATATGCTCAGTACAATGCCGGCAATAATGGGGGTGAGGAACTGCAACTGGAATCCCTGGGTAAACAGTGAGCCCAGTTGCGGGGTACCGATTAATGCAGCGACAGAAACGATGCTGACGTTAGAAACAATAGCGACCCGCATACCGGCACCGATGACCGGTACTGCCAGTGGCAGGTTGACATGGAAAAACTGCTGTACCGGTGTGAAACCGATCGCCGAGGCGGCCTGTCGGGTATCCGGCGATACCGAATCCAGCCCGTCACTGACAATTCTGACCAGTAACGCAAAGCTATAAATGGTCAGAGCGACCAGTACGTTGACAGGATCAAGAATCCTGGTGCCAAGCAGCGGTGGTAATAAGACAAACAGGGCCAGCGACGGGATGGTGTAAAGTAACCCGAATATATTGATAATAAATGATTTTAATGTCGATAACCGGTTGATACCCCAGCCAACAGGAATCGCCAGTATCAGACCCACTATCACCGGGACAATGGATAAATAACTATGCCACAGCAGCAGTTGCAGGATGGTGTCGTGTTGATTCCACAGCCAGTCGAATCTCATACCACCTCCGCCGGGATGCTTTTGCACCTGTTCAGGACTTCATCCAGCGCAATACTGCCGAGGGGCTGGTGCTGGTCATTCACCATCACGGCACGGTGGCAGGGGGAACTGAGCGCGGCATCCAGCAGATGCCGAAGTGAACCCGAAACGTGGCAGAAGGTTGCCCCCAGATTGATATATTGCGCGTCTGCGGCGGTGACCTGCTGACGGGTATCAAACCAGCCCAGCGCTTTTCCTTCATGAGTCACTAAAACCCAGGGGTCAATAGCGACCTGACGAGCCTGTGCCAGGAGACTTCCCAGTTCAACTGAAGGTTCATCACGCAACGGCAGGTTGCTGCCAGCATCACGGAAACTGAGTTTACGGTAGCCCCGGTCCCGGCCAATAAAGTCGGCGACAAACGGGTTTTGTGGCGTATTCAGCAACTCTCCCGGGGTCGCTATCTGGGCCAGACGACCTCCGGGACGCAATACCGCCACCTGATCCCCGAGTTTCATCGCCTCATCGATATCGTGGGTCACCATAATTATGGTTTTACTGACTGCCCGCTGAATCCTTAGAAACTCATCCTGCAATTGCTCACGGACTACAGGGTCCACGGCGCTGAAGGGTTCATCCATCAGCATAAATTCCGGGTCTGCAGCCAGAGCTCTGGCAACACCCACTCGCTGCTGTTGACCGCCGGACAATTGCCAGGGATAGCGTTTGGACATTGAATTATCCAGACCGACCACTTCCAGCAATTCTGCGGCTCGTTGCCGGGCTTTGGTTTTGGCTACGCCGCACAGGATGGCGGTGGTCGCTATATTGTCGAGGATGTTTTTATGCGGAAACAGCCCTGCGTTCTGAATGACATAGCCGATACGGCGGCGTAACTGGACAACATCCATTTGTTCGGTAGCCTCACCATTCAGCAGAATCTGTCCGGTAGAGGGTTCAACCAGGCGGTTGATCATACGTAATGAGGTGGTTTTACCGCAGCCACTCGGGCCAACCAGTACCGTAATTTTTCCGCCCTGAGCTTCAAGATTTAGCCCGTCGACGACAACTGCCCCGTTACCATAGTGTTTGGTTACATTCCGGAAGGTAATCATCTTGATGTTCCATGGTGTTGGTGAATGACTCGCTGTAACAGGACAGCGGATAGATGCTGTTGATGTATATCCTTGTATGTACAACTAGCAATCTTTATGCCATCTGACGTTTTTGCTCTGAGGTGTTTGGTATTATTCTGTTGTTTTTAAAGGTTTAATTTTATTTCATTTGAAATGAACTAAGAATCAAAAGGAAAAGTTATCCGGTTCTGTTTTAAATTTTAGCCTGAAAGATCGCGAATTTTTGCCCGGGAATGCACTTTACTGGTGCGTTCAGAGCGGTATTTTGCACCACAACTGATCTTTTTATGATTTACTTTCTGTTTATTATCCGGTCTTAATTAAAGTGGATGTAATTATCCTAATGAAAAATAAAAAGGTTTTCCTCTTTTCGTCAACCTGGCATCAAATATGCTTATCATGTATATACAAGTAAAGTTCGGTATACACCCCCTCCCTGCCAGTGATCGCAGGTACTATTTAAGAAGGTAAGGCGCATGACTAAGCAAACAACCCGTTTTCGTGATGTTGAAATTCGTTCTCCGCGTGGTAATACGCTGAATGCTAAAAGCTGGCTGACAGAAGCTCCGCTACGGATGTTAATGAATAATCTGGATCCTGAAGTGGCAGAAAACCCGAAAGAGCTGGTGGTTTACGGTGGTATAGGGCGTGCAGCCAGAAACTGGGAGTGCTATGACAAAATCGTCTCGACACTTAAACAGCTTGAAGATGATGAAACCTTGTTGGTGCAGTCAGGTAAACCGGTGGGGGTATTTAAAACTCACAGCAATGCCCCGCGTGTGTTAATTGCTAACTCTAACCTGGTCCCACACTGGGCCACCTGGGAGCACTTTAATGAACTGGATGCCAAAGGACTGGCGATGTACGGACAGATGACTGCTGGTTCATGGATCTACATCGGCAGTCAGGGGATTGTACAGGGGACTTACGAGACTTTTGTTGAAACGGGCCGTCAGCATTATGAGGGATCTTTACGCGGTCGCTGGGTGTTAACGGCAGGGCTGGGCGGTATGGGGGGAGCTCAGCCATTAGCTGCTACCTTAGCCGGAGCCTGCTCACTGAATATTGAGTGCCAGCAGTCCCGTATCGATTTTCGTCTGCGTACCGGGTATGTGGATGAGCAGGCCAGCTCGCTGGATGATGCGCTGGAACGCCTGAAAAATTACACCGCCAAAGGTGAGGCGATTTCTATTGCTTTACATGGCAATGCGGCAGAGATACTCCCGGAACTGGTACGTCGTGGAGTACGTCCGGATATGGTAACGGACCAGACCAGTGCCCATGATCCGTTAAACGGCTATCTGCCGGTAGGCTGGGACTGGGAAACCTATCGCGCGAAAGCAGAAACAGAACCGGCCGCCGTCATTCTCGCTGCCAAAAACTCCATGGCTCAGCATGTGCGTGCGATGCTGGATTTTCAGAAACAGGGTATTCCGGTCTTTGACTACGGCAATAATATCCGCCAGATGGCGATGGAAATGGGCGTGGAAAATGCCTTCGATTTCCCGGGCTTTGTTCCCGCGTACATTCGTCCGTTGTTCTGTCGTGGGATTGGACCTTTCCGCTGGGCAGCACTGTCAGGGTCTCCGGAAGATATTTACCGTACCGATGCCAAAGTGAAAGAGCTGATTGCTGATGATGAGCATCTGCACCGCTGGCTGGATATGGCCCGCGAACGTATCAGCTTCCAGGGGTTACCTGCCCGTATCTGCTGGGTTGGTCTGGGTCAGCGTGCCCGTCTCGGCCTGGCATTTAATGAAATGGTTCGCAGTGGTGAACTCTCAGCACCTATAGTGATCGGCCGCGATCATCTGGACTCAGGATCCGTTGCCAGCCCGAACCGCGAAACAGAATCGATGAAAGATGGTTCCGATGCGGTATCGGACTGGCCGTTGCTCAATGCCCTGCTTAACACTGCCAGCGGCGCAACCTGGGTCTCTTTGCACCATGGTGGTGGGGTAGGTATGGGCTTCTCCCAGCACTCCGGAATGGTCATTGTTTGTGATGGCACTGATGAAGCCGCAGAACGTATTGTCCGGGTTCTGAGTAATGACCCGGCAACCGGTGTAATGCGTCATGCAGATGCCGGTTACGACATCGCGATTGAATGTGCCCGTGAACAGGGGCTGAACCTGCCGATGATTAATGGCTGATCGGACTATGAGACGCGGAACTCACTGTTTCCGTTATTTATCGTGCGGCTCAGGCCGCACATTTACTGGTTGCGGGAGATAACGATGAGCCAAAATAGTTTTACCGAAACCCGTTCTATTGAACCGATTCCTGACAATGAACGCCACGGCAGTATCTTCAGTCAGTTTACCTTGTGGATGGGGGCGAATCTGCAAATCACGGCGGTGATTACCGGTGCGCTGGCCATCGTGTTTGGTGGTGATGTGTTCTGGTCTTTGATTGGCTTAGCTATCGGCCAGGTTGCCGGCGGCATTGTCATGGCACTGCATGCAGCCCAGGGACCGAAACTCGGAATCCCTCAGATGATTAGCAGCCGCGTGCAGTTTGGGGTTTATGGTGCCTGCCTGCCTATTCTGTTGGTATGCCTGATGTATCTTGGTTTTATTGCCACCGGCGCGGTACTTTCAGGGCAGGCGATCTCTGCTATTTTTGGCATTTCTGAAACCAGCGGAATTGTAATCTTTGCTGTTGCCACATTAATCATCGCTTATACCGGATACCGGTTAATTCACCTGATGGGCAAACTGGCGAGTCTGATTGGGATTATAGCCTTTGTCTGGCTGTTCTGGAAAATGGGAACCCTCCACCCGTTAAGTGAACTGTTAATCGTTCAGCCATTTCACTGGGCTACGCTGCTGACGGCGGTCGGACTGTCCGCCTCCTGGCAGATTACGTTCGGGCCTTACGTGGCAGACTATTCCCGATATCTTCCTGTCAGTACCTCGTCACGCAAGGTGTTTTTTGCCGTAGGCGGCGGATCGGTGATTGGTGCTCAGGTAGCGATGACCATGGGAATGTTTGCTGCTGCATTATCACAGGGAAAACTGATGGGTCATGAAGTTGAATACATCGTCAGTCTGGGAGGCACCGGTGGGGTGGCTATCCTGCTCTATCTGAGCATTGCCTTTGGCAAGCTAACCATCAACACTCTGAATGCCTATGGTAGCATGATGTGCCTGGCGACCGTCTACAATTGCCGTGGCCGCGTGGCGCATATTAGTCAACTGGCGCGACTGTCCATTCTGGCGGCGGTAATCATTGTGGCCACCGGGCTTGCCATGATTGGTCAGCATTCCTTCCTGAGTACCTTCAAATCTTTTCTGTTGTTCCTGCTGACCTTTTTTACTCCCTGGAGCGCCGTTAACCTGGTGGATTATTACTTTTTTAACCACCAGTCGATCGACATCGCTGCGCTGAATAATCCTTCGGGCAAATACCGGGCATGGAATGCCGTGGGGCTGGGGACCTATCTGCTGGGGGTGGTAGTACAAACGCCATTTATCGACAGTGGATTTTACAGTGGGCCCATGGTCAAAGTGTTAGGGGGTGTTGATATCTCCTGGATGATTGGACTGCTGTTGCCGGCGATTGTTTATTACTGGCTGCGCAAACGTGAGTCAGTACACGACTAAAGAGGTTTGATATGTACACACTTTGGCATCACTGCCGTGCAGTGACCATGTCCGGCGGAAAATATAATCTGATCTCTGATGCAGCACTGCTGACTCACGGAAAGACGATTTTTTGGATCGGAGAGTCCGGCGATCTCCCGCAGGTTCCGGTAACCAACCGGGTCGACCTGAACGGGCGGCTGGTCACTCCCGGACTGGTGGATTGTCATACGCATTCGGTATTTGGCGGTAACCGTGCAGCAGAATTTGAACAACGGCTGCAGGGCGTCAGTTATGCTGAGATCGCCGCTGCCGGCGGCGGAATAGCCAGTACCGTGCGCGAGACGCGCGCCGCCAGCGAACAGCTATTGTTCAGGCAGGCTGGCCAACGGATTCAGGCTTTAAGGCAGGATGGAGTCACCGCGCTGGAGATAAAATCCGGATACGGTCTGGATCTGCAAAGTGAACGAAAAATGTTGCGTGTGATCAGACAGCTTGGTCAGAAGCTGCCTCTGACTATCCGCAGTACCTGCCTCGCCGCGCATGCGGTTCCGCCGGAATATCAGGGGCGTGCCGATGACTGGATCGATTACATCTGCGGGCAGCTGCTACCCGAACTGCACCAGGAAGGGCTGGTCGATGCGGTAGATGCGTTTTGTGAGCACCTGGCATTTACGTCAGCTCAGGTGGAGCGGGTCTTTCAGGTGGCCACCTCACTGGGTTTACCGGTAAAACTGCATGCGGAACAACTTTCTCTGCAACATGGTGCGGCTTTGGCCGCACGCTATCATGCATTGTCAGCCGACCATCTGGAATATCTGTGTGAGCCGGATATCGCAGAGATGGCACAGCAGGGCACCGTCGCGGTGTTACTGCCGGGTGCCTATTACTTTTTACGGGAAACCCGGCTACCGCCGGTCAGTTTACTGCGTCAGTATGGGGTTGCGATGGCAATTTCCAGTGATATGAACCCCGGAACCTCGCCGATGTTATCGCTGAGATTAGTGATGAATATGGCCTGTACCTTGTTCCGGATGACACCGGAAGAGGCGCTGGCGGGAGTGACGGTTTATGCAGCCCGGGCACTGGGTATTGAAAATGATTGTGGTTCACTCGAAGCGGGTAAAGAGGCCAGCTTTGTTGCCTGGGATGTAGAACATCCCGCTGAACTTAGTTACTGGCTGGGTGGGGCATTATCGAAACAGGTTATTTTTCAGGGGGAGGAAGTCTATCGTGACTAAGGCATTTGAATTAACCCGCGGAACTCTACCATTGCTGGTTAGTATGCCCCATCCGGGCACAGCACTCACCAAAGGCGTTGCGGCCGAACTGACCACCAGAGGGCGCCGGCTGGAAGATACCGACTGGCACATTCCGGATCTTTATCAGGGGATTGCTGAATTGGGTGCCAGCACTCTCGTGGCCGGCTATTCACGTTATGTGGTGGATTTAAATCGCCCGGCCGATGATAAACCATTGTACAGCAGTGCGACCACCGGACTGTTCACCGACATTTTCTTTGACGGAGAGCCCCTGTTTACCCCGGGAGGCCAGCCGGATCAGGCAGAAAAGGCGCAGATTCTCTCTTCTGTCTGGCAACCTTATCATGATGCTTTGGCCACTGAACTGACAAGGTTACGGGATAAGTTTGGCTACGTGTTGCTCTGGGATGCACACTCAATACGCTCAGTTGTTCCCCGGCTATTTGAGGGCCGTTTGCCAGATCTTAATTTTGGTACCGCTGATGGCCATAGCTGTGACCCGGCACTTAGCCAGGCTTTACTTAATTGTTGTGAAAATCCACCGGCAGATGCGCCCCGGTACAGCCACGTACTGAACGGCCGGTTCAAAGGCGGCTACATTACCCGGCACTATGGCAATCCACAGCAACATATTCATGCTGTTCAGCTGGAAATGGCGCAGTGTATTTACATGGATGAGGAAAGCTTTGCCTGGCAACCGGCTATCGCCGCTGGGGTTCAGCGTCTGCTTCAGGCTTTGATAATGACCGCGCTGGACTGGGGGAAACAAACATATCATCAATAATGACCTTTGACATTCCTCCGGGGCAGGTAACAGGTTATCTGACAACATTTCCACCTGATATAATTTCAATCCCCGGGTTCACTGCCATGCGGTGACCCGGTATTCATCTCCGGTAAGGTGACTTATCAGGGGCTCTTTGCCAGGGAGTCCCGTCTCTGCTGGCTATGACTAAAAGCCATCAGTCACCCGTTATTGTTGCTTTTTCCGACGGAATGTTCAGCCATCACCCCTTCAGCCAACCATTACGCTTATCACGCTATTGTTAACAGAGTTTCTTAACATAAAGTAATCTGCTGCTCATCACAGTTTTCTCCAATAAATCACGCTCTGATACGCGCCTGAACTACTGTATTTACAAAGGGCGACCATGAGTACCACTATGAAGACGACAACCTATTCCTGCATGATTACCGGCAAACATCAGGTGGAAGTGACAAGCCAGCAGGTCGATTATCAGGGCACCGGCACTCTGGTTCGGATTACCCGTGGCGGGATCTGTGGCTCTGATTTGCATTATTATCAGCACGGCAAGGTGGGCAGTTTTGCCGTGAAAATGCCCATGATCCTCGGGCATGAGGTGATTGGTTATGTGGTGAAAAGTGATAACCCGGAGTTACAGGAAAACCAGAAGGTTGCGGTCAATCCCTCCAAACCTTGTGGCCACTGTAAATACTGCGAAGCCGGGCAGGAAAATCAGTGCACCACTATGCGTTTTTTTGGCAGTGCGATGTATTTTCCGCATGTAGATGGTGGTTTTAGTCAGTATAAAATTGTCGACACTGCTCAGTGCATTCCCTTCAATCATCAGGCCGATGACCGGGTGATGGTGTTTGCCGAACCGCTGGCGGTGTGTATTCATGCGACACATCAGGCAGGTGATCTGCAGGATAAAAAAGTATTTATTTCTGGCGTGGGACCCATCGGTTGCCTGATCGCGGCAGCCGCTAAAGCCCGCGGTGCCGCAGAAGTGGTGTGTGCCGATATCAGCCCGCGTTCGCTGAGCATGGCGGAGGCGATGGGGGCCACACAGACCATTGATGCTGCAAACGGGGATTTCACCCCTTTTCTCGCCGATAAAGGTTACTTCGATGTCTCCTTCGAAGCCTCGGGCCATCCCGCTTCTCTGACCCGTTGTCTGGAGGTCACCCGTGCGAAAGGTACGCTGGTACAGGTTGGCATGGGCGGGGATGTGCCTGGCTTTCCGATTATGATGTTGATTGCTAAAGAGATAAACCTGGTCGGATCGTTCCGCTTTACCCATGAATTTGCGACCGCCGTTGAATGGCTGGAAAAAGGGACGATCAATCCATTGCCGTTATATAGCGGTGAATTTGATTATCATGAAATTGATGCGGCGCTAAATTTTGCCGGAGATAAACAGAAAGCCGCAAAAGTTCAGCTGTGTTTTTAGGCGAGCCTGTCATGAGTTTCGCTACTGTTTATCCGCTGTCCGGAACGTGGCGTTAACTCTCTGATGTGCTGAATCAGGGGTGTTTTTACTTTTTATTCCTCGGTTATTGTCTGTTTTTACCTTTTTATGGGAGCTGTACCATGCCAATTACAATAATAGCGCTCGGGGTAATACTGCTGCTGGTCCTGATGATTGTGTTCAAGGCCAATGGCTTCTTGTCGCTGATCTTTGTCTCCATCGTCGTCGGTATTGCTGAAGGGATGACTCCGTTGCAGGCCCTGGCTTCCGTCCAGAAGGGGGTCGGCGGCACACTGGGCAGTCTGGCGATGATTCTGGGGTTTGGTGCCATGCTGGGTAAGCTGGTGTCGGATACCGGGGCTGCCCAACGGGTGGCGACGACGCTGATTGCGGCCTTTGGTAAACAGCGGGTGCAGTGGGCACTGATGGTGACAGGGCTGATTGTCGGGCTGGCGATGTTCTATGAAATTGGCTTCGTCCTGCTGTTACCGCTGGTGTTTACCGTGGTGGCTGCCGCGGGTATGCCATTACTGTATGTGGGACTGCCGATGGTGGCCGCATTGTCGGTAACCCATTGTTTTCTGCCTCCGCACCCCGGTCCAACGGCGATTGCCGCTATCTTTGGGGCGAACCTGGGCACCACATTGTTGTATGGCATCATTATCACTCTCCCCACAGTGATAGTGGCGGGTCCTGTATTTTCTAAGTTTCTGAAGAATTTCGAAAAAGAGCCCCCTGAAGGACTGTATAACCCCAAAATTTTTGCCGAACATGAATTACCGGGATTCGGCATCAGTATCTTTGCGGCAGTTATCCCGGTGATCCTGATGGCGATTGCCGCCGTTTTTGAACTGACTACCCCGAAAGAGAATCTGTTCCGTCAGTTTTTCGAATTTATTGGCAACCCCGCGATCGCTTTGTTTATTGCCGTAGTGATAGCGGTATTTACCCTCGGATTGCGTAATGGCCGTAAAATGGGTGAAGTCATGGAGATGTGTAGCTCATCCATTTCAGCCATTGCCATGATTGTGTTTATCATTGCCGGTGGCGGAGCCTTTAAACAGGTGCTGGTCGACAGCGGAGTAGGCGATTTTATCGCAGGAATGATGAAAGGTTCATCATTGTCGCCGCTGCTGATGTGCTGGACCGTGGCGGCAATGCTGCGGATAGCGTTGGGATCAGCGACGGTGGCAGCGATTACCACTGCCGGCATTGTGACTCCGATTATTGCGGTGACTCATGCCGATCCTGCACTGATGGTGCTGGCGGTAGGGTCTGGCAGTGTGATCGCTTCGCACGTCAATGACCCGGGTTTCTGGTTGTTTAAAGGCTACTTTAACCTGAGTGTCACGGAAACACTGAAAACCTGGACCGTGATGGAAACTCTGATTTCGGTGATGGGTCTGGCCGGGGTGCTTATCCTTAACGCTATCCTGCACTGATCTCTCAGTGTAACAGGTAATTGTCTGCCGGAGGTTTGTGCCGGCAGGCAGTTCGTCAGAGGGCCTCCGTGCGGTACGGGATAACCTGCCGGTTATCTTAGCGCAGAAATTTAATATCGGTCGGGGTGCCAATATCCAGGCTGTTGCCGGTTGGGCGTAGTCCGCCGTTATGCGGATCGCGGGCTAATACCGTCACCCTGTTCGACCAGACATTGGCGACCAGCAGGAAGTGTCCAGTGTTATCAAAGGCAAAGGCCCTGGGTTCAATACCTCCGGACGAAAACTGCTGCCTGTCACTCAGTCGCCCGCTGTGCGGATCTACGCTGAATACTACTATTTCATTGCGTTGTTGGCGGTTACCGACGTAGAGAAAACGTCCGTCAGGGCTGTACAGCACGCCGGCACCGGCTTTATCTTCCGCAGAGTCACTGTCTGCCAGTTCGAGCGTCTGAATAGCGTTCAGTTGGCCTTCATTCATCTGAAACAGATGAACCTGTGCCGACATTTCGCTGACCACACAGACAAATCTGCCGTCATCAGAAAACGCGATGTGCCGTGGACCCGCGCCGCCAGGCAAACGGATATCATCCTGAGGTTGATGCAGGAAAGGCGTGTCGTTTTGCGGTTGATAATGGTAAATCCTGACAATATCTGCACCGAGATCGGCTACATATAATATTTTGCCGTCGGGACTGATATTGACCGAATGAGCATGCCCGCTCTGCTGACGTTCCGCGACCACCGCCGATCCTTCTGCGAACCGGACATGCTGCACGGCCTCACCAATTTCTCCTGAATCCACTAACGGAAACACAATAAATCCGGCATTGTTCATGCCGTCAGAATAGTTGGCCGCCAGCAGGTAGCGTCCATCCGGAGTCAGACAGGCATGGGTCGGGTGCGCCCCCCGGGTTTGCTGGCTGTTGAGCAGACGCAACGGGCCTTGCGGGGTAATTTCTATCGCACTGACACGACCGGTTTCACTTTCATTGGTGGTGTACAGAAAACGCTGATCCTGGCTGAGTACAATCCATGACGGGTTGTCGGTTTTCAGTCGGTCCACGACCTGCAGACTGCCATCCGCTAACAGCTGTAAGCGGTAAATTCCTTCACTGGGATGTGCTGTTTTTTCTGCCCGCGGATGACCGGACATGCCGGTCCAGCTTCCCAGCAGTAGAGTTTGAGGTTGCATAGTGTTCGTTTCCTGAGCCAGAGGCGCTTTCTTGTGAGCATACGTGATATTGCACGACAAAAATACCAGACGCCCGGCGGGACAATATACGACGGAAGGGGCACTGGCGGGTATTCACCTTGCCCCGGATTCAGTAAAGTGAGGCTGAGTGACTTATTTATCTCTGATATTAATGTTTTTCGGTGAGCCAGAGACCAGGATTTTGAGGGCTATTTTTACCTCCGGGAATATGTTTCATTAATATTATGTCTATAAAAATAAGCAGGTTAATTTTACCCGGGGGTGAATATTCCTGTTCAGGCTGGCAGGACTGTGAAATAGTGAACCCGCATCTTTAGTGTAAAATTTATCTTATCAGTGACGAGGGTGGCTGCCTGAAGGTTGCCTTTCCGGGGGCGGGGTGATGTATACCACAACCGTTACACCCCGGCGGGTTCCGGTCTGGCGGAGCGCTTATCTCCTCCGTCTTAGCTTTCCGCAGTCCGGAGGGCAGGCTTTGGTAAATTTGCAGACGTACTTCATATTCAGGAGAAACGGATGAGTAAAGTCGCAGCTGTTTTACTGGCGACAGTCGTCGCGGTGAGTTGTGCGGTGCAGGCCGCTCCGGCGACACCGAACGGTGTACTGCTGGAAAAATCTCCCCTGCCGGCGGATCACGGGTTGTCCGAAGCTTCATCACAATATCTGATTCGTTACTCTTCGCTGGACGGAGTGGATGGTAAAACACCCCGTCAGGACAGCGGCGCGGTATTCCTGCCGAAAGGCCCGACCCCGCAGGGAGGCTGGCCGGTAGTGGTCTGGACTCACGGGACCGTGGGTGTGGCAAATGCCTGTGCACCGTCACTTAATCCACGTTCAGCGCGTGATCAGCAGTATCTGAACAGCTGGTTATCTTTAGGGTTTGCGGTGGTGGCGCCGGATTATGCCGGACTGGGATCATCCGGGTTACACCATTATCTTAATGCCCGGGCTGAGGCCTGGAGTGTGCTGGACAGTGCGACAGCCGTGCTGAAAAGCTTTCCTTTGAGCAATAAACTGATCATTGTCGGTCAGTCTCAGGGGGCACATGCCGCGTTTGCCGCCTCGGGTTATCAGTCCTCTTATGCGCCCGGCTTGCATGTACTGGGAACCGTGTTAACCGGCACACCCTATATTAATGCGCATACCACCGTTAGTGATATTTTTAAAACCACCTCCGTAACATCCGGAGGCGACCCAAAAATGCCTTACGCTTACTACATTTTCCTCTCGGCCGCTGACGAGAATAAGAAACTGAAAGTGGCTGACTATTTTCAGAAGCGGGCAATTCCCGATGTGAAACTGGCAGAACAGTTATGTATTACGCCGCTGACCAGACACGTAATGGAACAGCGACTGAACGATAAAAACAGTTTCCTGCCCGATTTTCAGGGATTACTGGATTCTCAGTTGCCGTCACTGCGCTACAACACGCTGAAAATTAATCATCCGGTATTTATCGGCATTGGTCTGCAGGACATAAATGTACCGACGGCTATGCAGCAGCAGTTTGCCAAAGATGTTCAGGCGGCTGGCACCCCGGTGGAAGTGAAACAGTATGCAGGGATGGATCACGGAGGAACCGTGAATGTTTCGCTGCGTGACTCGGTGCCTTTTGTGTACCGCGTTATGGCTGCCGATAAATAAGCACCCGGGTGAGGGAGCACGTAAACATCTCTTTAACAACCTGACAGGTAACATATGAAATATCAGTCAATTGCAGATGTCAGACAGGATATCGATCGGCTCGACAGCCAGCTGGTGCGTTTGCTGGCCGAACGCCAGATTTGCGTACAGGCAGCCGCCGGTTTTAAAACCGACCCCGGGCTTATCCCCGCACCGGAGAGGGTGGCAGCGGTGATTGACAGGATTAAAGTGCTGGCGGAACAACAGGGGCTATCAGTGACCGTGGCTGAACGGGTCTGGCGGGAGATGATCAGTAGTTTTATTGCACTGGAAACAGAGTTTCACCAGCAGACTGACCGATCGTAACAGGCAATGATTAGCGACAGCCGAAGCTGTCGCTAATGTCAGAGTAACCATCAATCCGTCAGCGATTACGGATTTGTACTGTCCCCAAAGGTTAGCGGTAACGGCAGGCTATTCGGTATTATCGTTGTAACTTATACTGCTCATCAGTCACTTTTTCCATCCAGTCGACCGGGCTGCCATTCAGAGATTCAGCAATAGCGATATGAGTCATGGCGGTTTCAGGGGTAGCACCGTGCCAGTGTTTGATATCCTGGGGGATCCAGACGATATCACCGCAGTTGATCACCTGAATAGCTTCGCCTTCACACTGAATCCATCCCTGACCGTGGGTCACTATCAGCGTCTGACCGAGCGGGTGAGTGTGCCAGGCTGTCCGGGCTCCTGGCTCAAAGGTCACCGTCGCGCCACCGACTTTGGCATCGCCGCTGCCACTGAAATGAGCGTCAATGCGCACATTACCGGTAAAATAACTGTCCGGGCCTTTGGCTGAAGGGACCGAGCCATTGGGGATAATTTTCAGTATCGTCATTTTCCTGTGGTCTCTGTGAAACGGTATGTGGTGAACATTGTGCCAAAAAAAAAGCGGCAGATAACTGCCGCCGGGGTGAAAGCGTTTATGAATATGGCTCATAAACCCTCAGGCGCCGTAAAACTGCATCTGCATTACGCCCCGAAGTACAGGCGGTTAGTTAGGGTCACTGGTTGCCGCTGGCAGGGCGCTGTTTACCGCGTTTTATGCCTTTACTGCCCCACTGTAACAGTATAAAAAACAGCACCACAATCAGCAGAACGACGGTGTTACCGGGCATGTTCACCGGAGAAAGTTGCTTTGAGATCAGGCGGAGACAATGATATTTGCAGCCAGTGTGATCAGGTTGCGCAGTACCGGAGAGCTATTGTCCTGGCGCCAGATAAAACCAATTTCCAGTTGTGGCGGGCTGGCAGGTAAATCCAGATAGACGACTCCCTGGCGAGTCAGCTGTCGCAATGATGCCGGAACCAGCGCGATCCCGATCCCTGCAGCCACCAGACTGATGATGGTTTGCATCTGAATAGCCTGCTGGGCAATCACCGGAACTGCATCATGGGCAGCGTAGTAGCGCATAACCAGTGAATGAAATGGTGGAGCTGCCGACTGAGGAAACATAACCAACGGCAGACTAATAAGCTGCTGTGGACAGAGGCTGCTCTGTAGTGATGGCAGTTTTCCCGCTTCTATCCATAATTCAGGCACTGCGGCTATTAAAGGTTCTGAGAGGATTTTCTGATATATCAGACCTGAAGGCAGGTTGTCTGTTTGGTACGGAATAACGATGCCGATATCAGTTTTTCCCTGTTTTAGCATCTCCATCTGAACATCGCTGGTCGCTTCGGTGAGCGTCAGCCCGGCATTCGGATAATGTTGTCTGAAGTCTTTGACCAGCGTTGGCAGAATGTTATAGCCGGCGTAACTGATAAAGGTCAGTGATAAATTCCCGTATTCACCGTGACGTAATTTTTCGGCGATCGCCGGTAGCTCCTGCAGATTCTGCAGGGCCTTTTTTACATATTCCAGCCACTGTTCACCGAATCCGGTCAGTTGGACTTTGCGGTTACTGCGGATAAACAGCGGCTGCCCCAGCTCTTTTTCCAGCGCGATAATCGACTGGCTGAGGGGCGGTTGGGTCATATGCAACCGTGCAGCAGCTTTACTGAAGTGCAGGGTTTCGGCGACTGCCACGAACTGTTCTAACTGACGAACATTCATTATCAGATCCACAGCGACTTAATCAGGCTTTGAGAATATATTTCACGGCAGATGATGTCCATACTACTCTCAGGCCTTACTTAATGTGAGGACTCTGCTATGTACCGTTCCCGTACTTCCACCCATGGCCGCAATATGGCCGGTGCCCGCAGCTTATGGCGGGCTACCGGAATGACTGATGCTGATTTCGGCAAACCCATCATTGCGGTGGTGAATTCGTTCACTCAGTTTGTTCCCGGTCATGTGCATCTGAAAGATCTCGGTCAGATGGTCGTACGTGAGATTGAACAGGCCGGTGGAGTAGCCAAAGAATTCAACACCATTGCCATCGATGATGGGATTGCGATGGGCCATGAAGGTATGCTCTACAGCCTGCCTTCGCGGGAACTGATTGCTGACAGTGTGGAATATATGGTGAACGCTCACTGTGCTGACGCCATGGTCTGTATTTCCAACTGCGATAAAATTACTCCGGGGATGTTGATGGCAGCATTACGGCTGAATATTCCGGTGATTTTTGTTTCTGGTGGCCCGATGGAGTCCGGGAAAATGACCCTGAGAGGTGAAAAACGGGCATTTGATTTGATTGATGCGATGGTCGTCGCTGCTGACGATCGGATGAGTGATCAGGAGGTTGCCGCAGTAGAAAATGCGGCTTGTCCGACCTGTGGATCCTGTTCCGGGATGTTCACCGCCAATTCGATGAATTGTCTGACCGAAGCTCTGGGGTTAGCATTACCCGGGAACGGTTCATTGCTGGCCACCCATGCACTACGTGGAGAATTGTTTCTGGAAGCAGGACGGCAGATAGTGGCCTTATGCCGCCGGTTTTATGAGCAGGGAGATGGCAGCGTACTACCACGAGCGATAGCCACCAGAGAGGCCTTTGAAAATGCCATGGCAATGGATATTGCGATGGGAGGCTCCACCAATACGGTTCTGCATCTGCTGGCTGCGGCATATGAAGGTGATGTCAGTTTTACTATGGCAGACATTGATCGCTTATCCCGTAAAGTGCCTGTGTTATGTAAGGTTGCGCCGGCTGTGGAAAATATTCATATGGAGGATGTACACCGTGCAGGTGGCGTAATGGCAGTATTGGGTGAGCTGGCACGGGCAGGACTGATTCACCAGGATTGTGGCACGGTACATGCCGCGACCCTCGGCGAAGCACTGGCGGAGTGGGATGTAAAACAGCAACCTTCAGAGCAAGTAAGACGTTTTTACCGTGCAGCACCGGGCGGAGTGCGTACCACCCGGGCCTTCAGTCAGAACAACTATTATCCGGCACTGGATACACAAAGACAGACAGGTTGCCTGCGTAACGTAACCCATGCTTTCTCACAGGATGGCGGGCTGGCCGTGCTGTACGGCAATATTGCGCGGGACGGATGCATTGTAAAAACGGCCAGTGTTGACCCGTCAATGCTCAGTTTTACCGGCAGAGCCCGGGTGTTTGAAGGACAGGACGAAGCGGTCGCAGGAATTTTGTCCGGTATTGTACAACCGGGAGAGGTAGTGGTTGTCCGTTACGAAGGGCCGCGTGGTGGACCGGGAATGCAGGAAATGCTTTACCCGACCAGTTACCTGAAATCAAAAGGATTGAATAAAAGTTGTGCATTGCTGACCGATGGTCGTTTTTCCGGGGGCTCCTCAGGATTATCAATAGGCCATGTTTCACCGGAAGCGGCAGAAGGCGGTAATATTGCACTGATTGAAGACGGAGATATCATTGAGATAGATATTCCCCATCGTACCATCACCCTGTTAGTGGATCAGCAACAGCTGGCACTACGCCGCCAACAGATGGAGGCGCTGGGAAAAGCCGCCTGGCATCCATTGACGCGGCAACGCCGGGTGTCATCGGCACTTAAAGCTTATGCGGCCATGACCTCCAGCGCGGCACAGGGAGCGGTACGATTGATCGATTGACGGTCGGTGATGTCGTCAGCCTGGAACCACACAAGCAACCGTTGCTAATCAGCCCGAGGGCAGTAACTGGCATAATTCCTGATACAGGCTATCCGGAATCTCCAGTCCGTGCTGCAGACTGTGCTGACGGTTGCGGTAGCGTCGCTGGGAAGGCAGCCGTGCTCCCTGCCCGACGATGGCATCGAACATCTGTTCTGCCCGTTGCTGATTTTCCGGGCCGTCTCCGCCCGGGAAGATGGCCGGGTTAATCGCAATCAGTAGTTCACCATGGTAAGGCAGCGCTTTACTGCCGTTATCCCAGGCCAGCGAACCGGTGCTGGTCAGATCGCCAATCAGCGGGCCAGCCAGCAGCTCAATCATCGCAGCCAGTGCGGAGCCTTTATGGCCCCCGAAAGTCAGCATAGCCCCGTGGTCCAGTACTTCGGCCGCATCGCTGCTGCTGTTACCCTGCCGGTCAACCCCCCAGCCTTCCGGCAACGGGGTTCCGCTGCGACGGTGTAACTCAATCTCGCCCCGCGCTACCGCACTGGTAGCAAAGTCAAAAATAAACGGCGGATGGCCCAGGCGTGGCCAGCCAAACGCCATCGGGTTAGTGCCAAACACCGGTTCCCGTCCGCCGGTCGGGGCCACCCAGGCATGTGAAGGTGTATAGGCCATGCCCACCAGCCCGGCGTCGGTCAGTTTTTCAATTTCGACCCACAGGGCCGAAAAATGAACACAATGCCGGACGGCCAGAGCGGCTATCCCCTGACGGCGGGTTTTGCTGATAAATTCCGGCAAAGCCTGCTGATACGCCAGCGGAGAAAACCCGCCTGCCGCATCAACACTCAGTACCGCCGGGCTCAGATCGCTGATTACCGGTTGGGCGTCTGGCACCACCTTGCCTTCAGTCAGAGTCCTGACAATCCCCAGGGTACGCCAGACACCGTGTGAACGGCAGCCATCAATTTCTCCGGCCATAATGGTGGCGGTAATGGCCTCTGTATGTGCCGGATTAAATCCGGCCGTACTGAGGATATCGCTGATCAGAGTGGTGGTCTGATCGATGCTCAGATTCATCGTTTGCGTCCTCCTTACAGGGCTTCGCGGGTCATTTTACCGTTAACCAGCCTGTCGATGTTCAGCGGATTACTGTCCTGTAATGCTGCCGGCAGCAGATGTTGCGGATAGTTCTGGTAACAGACAGGGCGCAGATAACGTTCGATGGCCAGAGTTCCGACCGACGTGCCACGTGAATCGGAAGTGGCAGGATAAGGACCACCATGAATCATCGCATCACAAACTTCAACCCCGGTCGGATAACCATTGACCAGCAGACGACCGGCTTTTTGTTCAATGATCGGTACCAAATCGGCGAAGTTCACCAGGTCGTTATCCTCTGCCAGCAAAGTGATGGTCAGCTGGCCACGCACTGCGCGTAACGCTGCTTTTAGCTGCTGGTGGCTTTCCACCTCAATGACCACACTGACCGGACCGAAAACTTCTTCCTGTAATAACGGGTCGCCGTTTAACAGTAACTCTGCTTCTGCCCTGAACAACTGCGGAAATGCCTGAGTCCCTTGTTGTGGCTGACCGGCGAGATGAGTCACCCCGGAATGTTGTGAAAGTTCCTGCAATCCGTGCTGATAGCTGGATAACACGCCGCGGTTCAGCATGGTCTGGGCCGGGCTGTTAGCGATATTTTCACTCATTTGCTGTAAAAATTCGCTGAACTGAGGTGAACGGATACCGATAATCATGCCCGGATTAGTACAGAACTGGCCGCACCCGGCAACGACCGAATCGGTCAACTGACGTGCGATTTCTGTGCCCCGGTTCTGCAGTGCTTCCGGTAACAGCAGCATCGGGTTGATACTGCTCATTTCAGCAAATACCGGGATTGGCTGAGGACGTGCAGCGGCCATATCGCAGATAGCCCGGCCACCACGCAGTGATCCGGTAAAGCCGACCGCCTGAATTTCCGGGTGACGAACCACCACACCACCAATATTACTGCCATACAGCATATTAAATACGCCATCCGGCAGACCACATTTTTCCAGTGCCGCCGTGATTGCGCCAGCCACATATTCTGCGGTGATCATATGTCCGGTATGGGCTTTCATCACGATGCTGCAACCGGCCGCCAGGGCTGAAGCAGTATCGCCGCCTGCCGTGGAGAAGGCCAGGGGAAAGTTGCTGGCACCGAATACTGCCACAGGACCAACACCTAGTTTCGCCTGGCGTAAATCGGGGCGTGGCAGCGGGGTACGATCCGGTAATGCGGTATCAATACGCGCGCCCAGGAAATCACCGCGGGCTAACACGCTGGCAAACAGGCGCATCTGGCCGCTGGTTCTGGCACGTTCGCCACGAATACGTCCTTCCGGCAGCGCAGTCTCCTGCATCACTTTGTGAATAAATCCGTCGTCCAGGGCATCCAGTTCATCGGCAATGGTATTCAGTAACTGAGCCCGTTGCTCAATGGTGGTTTGCCGGAAGACCTGAAAGGCCTCAGCCGCAGCCACACAGGCTGCATTAGCTTCCTGTTCGGTGGCAGCATAGAAGGTTGCCAGGGTTTCCCCCGTCGTGGCATCCACGCTGTACAGCTCATCCTGACCTTGCTGGCTACGCTGACCCTGAATAAATTGTTTTCCCTGAATTTGCATAATCGTTTTCCTGTTTATTAAGTAGGTGAGTAGGGGGATTGCTCATCCGGCAGACACAAAGTGTCAATCCGAGCGTTCATCACGGGCGGGCGGGCCTGGCTGCCGGTCATAGGTTTAATAAAGCGCAGGCTGCTGTGACAGATTTTTCCCTGACAGGGACCCATGCCGCAACGGGTGAGCATTTTGATGTGTTTAAGATTTTCCAGTGAACTGACCTCTGACCAACGCACGTCCTCACAACGGCAGATCACGGTAGTATCACTGACCAGATTTTTTAACTCGCTTTTCAGGCTAAAGCCTTGTTTCAGGAGCAGGGCAAATGCCTGCCAGTGTTCGCGGCGGGCGACCCACGGGGTAGCGTGTTGCGGATGGCCGGCGGCGCAGTAGCCGGCAATGGTGCCTTCCGCTATCGACAATTCACTGCCGCCAATACCTGTGCACTCGCCGGCAGCATAGATTCCGGGCAGTTGGGTCCGTTGGTGTTCATCAACAAAGATACCGTCGCTGTCATGTTCGGCTCCCAGCAGTTCTGCCAGTTGCAGATTGGGGACCAGACCATAGCCACAGGCCAGCCGGTCACACGGAATGGTTTTTTCCCGTCCGCCCTGACGGATTTTTACCGCCTCCAGACAGTTGTTACCCAGCGCTTCAGTGACATAACTATCCGCCCGATAGTGGCGGTTAAATAAAGTGATAGCCTGACCCAGTTTTGATGGCCAGCGCCAGAGCTGCGCCATCATAGCGACAACCGCCGGCCAGGACTGTTGCTCCAGCAAGCCGACAATCCGGGCACCCTGTTTTCTTGCGGTATGAGCACTGGCCAGCAATAGCGGGCCACTTCCGGCGATAGCGATGCGCTGTGAAGTCACCGGCACACCACCCTTAACTAATGCCTGTAACCCGCCAGCACCGGTCACTCCGGGCAGGGTCCAGCCGGGAAACGGCAGCAATAATTCACGGGCCCCGGTGCAGATAATAACTTTTTCGGCACGTAGCTGGCTGGCTTGCTGATTTTCTTCCAGCAGATAGGCACCTTCACGGATGCGCATTACCAGCCGTGTGGCCGGCATCAGCCGGATGTGCGGATGTTGGCGAAGCTTTTCCAGCGCCTGCAAGGCTTTGTCCGGCAAATGGCTGCCGGGGCCACCGCGCCAGATTTGCCCGCCGGGCCGCGGGTTATCATCAATAACTATCACCTGACAGCCACAGTCCGCTGCTGCCAGGGCGGCAGCAATGCCTGCGGGGCCAGCTCCGGCCACCAGAATATCTGCCTGTAGTTCACTCATAGGTCACCACTTCCATCGCTTCCAGACACAAGGTCTGGCAGGCCAGTCGTCGTTGTCCGTTAATCATTACCCGGCACTCCTGGCAGATACCCATGCCGCATACCGGGGCGCGCCGGTGACCACTGACTGAGGTACGGCTGCAGTGATCCCCTGCCATACTCAGTGCGGCAGCGACCGTCGCACCGTCTGCCAGGCTGACCGGCTGACCGTCAATGAATAGCTGTGGCATAAGCTTCTCCGTGAACTAAAAACCGGTCAGGCAGAAAATCGTCTCCTGACAGTGGCGGCGGGGTATTCAGTATCGCCGCGGTGAGTAAATCTGCGGTGGCTGTGGCGGTGGTGACTCCCAGACCTTCATGGCCGACGGCCAGCCAGAGTCCCGGACGACGGGGGTGTCGGCCAATCAGCGGCAGACCATCCGGGGAAGCCGCACGGAAACCCGTCCATGCACGGACGGCATTGAGCTGTCTGAGTGCTGGTGCATATTCACAGGCACGGCGTAGCATTTTGCTCAGCATCCAGCTTTCCACCTGTGGGTCGGTGGTATCAAACTGCCGTGTTGAACCGATCAGTAACTGGCCGGTAGGGCGCGGCTGAATATTGCAGGCGGTGGAAGGGCCGATAGCATTGTGCGCGCTGGTGACATACCCGAGCTCGACCAGAGTACGGCGGGCAATACCGGGATAACGGTCGGTAATCAGCAGATGGCCTTTTTTGGGGACCACCGGGATTTCCGGCAGCAGATCCGGGGCCTGCACTCCATTGGCCAGCAAAATATGCGTGGCACTGAAACGACGGCCATCACGGCAGACGACCCGGGGTTCTTCGATAGCGGTGACTTCGGCGGTCACCCGGCGGATTCCCTGATGATTTAACATCCAGTCAGCCACGACCGGCGCATAAAGAATGCCGTCACTGCTTATTTCCAGTCCGCCGGTCAGTCCTTCACGAATCAGGGGTTCGGCCTCAGTCATCTGCTGACCACTCAGCAGACGGCAGGGAATCCCCTGCTGTTGCAGGATGGCTGCTTTCTTTTCGGCAACCGCCATCTCTTCATCACTGGCTGCCATCCAGAGTGTGCCATTCTGTTTCCAGGCCGCACCCGCCGGAAGCTGATGGCTTAACTCCCGCCAGCGTTGCAGTGAGTAACCGGTAATCGACAGTTCTGCCGGGTTGTCATCAAGGATCAGCAGATGTCCCATGCCGGAGGCGGTGGCAGCCGGGAACCCGGCATCCAGCACCACCACCGATAAACCCTGTGATGCCAGTTGCCAGGCGCAACATGCGCCGACAATCCCGCCGCCAATGACAATCACATCGGCAGTGTCTGACATCAGACGATCCCCCAGGCAAACGGGTCGTTATCATCAATCAACAGGGTGGTGTCGCCACAGATATGGGCAGTACCACGCAGTGTCGGGATAATTTTATCTCCCTCAGGTTGGTAACTGGCAATAAAACGGCTGCCGATCACGCTGGCCTGGCACCACTCTTCACCGGCAGCCAGTTTGCCATCGGCCGCCAGGCAGGCCAGTTTGGCGCTGGTACCGGTACCGCAGGGAGAACGGTCCCATTGTCCGCCAGGACATAACACAAAGCTGCGGCTGTCGGCTTCAGGGTCGGCGGCGAACAGTTCGATATGGTCGATAATGCCCTGCTGATCGCCAAAGATCCCCTGCTGCTGTAACTCCTGTTGCACCTGCAATGAATAGCGGGTCAGTGCCGGAATATTTTGCGGAGTCACTTCTAATCCGTGATCATTGATCAGGAAAAACCAGTTTCCTCCCCAGGAGATATCGCCGGTAACTTCGCCCAGAGTCTCGCTGTGCAACGTGACCGCTTTACGATATCGCCACGAGGGGACATTACGCACGCTGACGCTGAGGTCATCGTGCAGAGTCGCAGTGACATTACCGACCGGAGTTTCAATGATATGTTCTCCCGGGGTGATGCGTCCCATATAGGCCAGCGAGCGCACCAGCCCGATAGTGCCATGACCACACATCCCGAGGTATCCGGTATTATTGAAGAAAATGACGCCGGCAGCGGCGGCCGGATCGACCGGTTCGCACAGCAGTGCCCCCACCAGTACATCGTTACCACGAGGCTCCAGCATGCAGGTCCGGCGGTAGTGGTCAAATTCGCCGGACAGACGGTCGCGTCTTTCGGCCATTGTGCCTTGTCCCAGGTCCGGAAAACCGGCCGTGACTAAGCGGGTGGGTTCGCCCCCGGTATGTGAATCAATAATCGCTATCTTCTGCATATCTTCCCCGAAATTCTGATTAACGAGCAAACATTGTTCGCGAAGGCGGAGCTGTCAGTGGCCACCCTCGTTGTGGCTTAATGTGTCTGACGGTAGGCGGGCTGCACCTGACGTGGTGAGTGACGTGATGCTGCGGGGATATCTTCTTCGGTATCTTCGTCACTAAAATCAACCAGTGCCGCAGGTAAGGCCACCGCTGCACCCCAGTAGTAGATCACCAGTGCCACCACGGCGACCACCAGAGTATCCAGCGGATGAGAGATATAACCGTGACCGCCAAAGCCACCAGCCCAGGAAACCAGCATCATCAGGGCGTAAAAAGCGATCAGCCATGATGAGGAGATGACCTGTTGTTTCATGGGGATTTTACGGGTTGGAGCAAAGCGTGCGCAGGCGACATAAATAACGAACATCACAATCTGTAAGCCAAGCAGCCAGGATATAGTGCTCCAGCCAGACCAGTAGACAATCAGGGAGGCGATAATAAATGACAGAGGACCCATCACGGCAAAACCACGGACCCGGAAAGGACGGTCAAGGTCAGGGCTGCTTTTGCGTAATGCCGCTACAGTAATCGGTGCCAGTGCGTAGCTCAGGACCAGTGCGGCAGAGACCACATTTATCAGTGCTTCCCAGGAAGGGAAGGGCAGAGTCCAGAACACTGACAAGGCAAAAGTTAACCACAGTGCTGGGCGTGGAATACCCGACTTTTTATCTACACGGGAGAAGATACCAAACAGGGTACCGGATTTGGCCCAGGCGTAGACGACGCGTGGGGTGGCATTCATATAGATATTACCGCAACCGGTCGGGGAGATAATGGCATCCGCCACCACGAAGTAGCCCAGCCAGGCAATCCCCAGAGCCAGGGTGATATCGCGGTAAGGCAGGGTGAATTCTTTACTGATCGCCGCCCAGCCGTGCGCCAGCATTTCGGTCGGAATGCTGCCAACAAAGGCCAGTTGCAGTAACACATAAATGACAGCCGACATTAATACGGAAGCAATCATGGCAATCGGGATGGTGCGTTGTGGGTTTTGTACCTCACTGGCCACTGAGATAATCGGGGTCAGACCCAGGTAAGCAAAGATAACGCCACCCGCCGACACGGCCATTTCCACACCACTCATGCCGAAGGGGGCAAACTGAGCAACATGCAGGTTGGCAGGTTTGAAGAACATAAACAGGCAGCCCAGCACCAGCAGCGGCACAATAAATTTGAATACACTGATGATGTTATTGGTACGGGCGAAGGTTTTGACGCTGTTGTAGTTAATATAGAAGAAACCGCACAGCACCACGAACTGGAAAATCCAGCCAGCAATGGTCGGTGCGCCGGAACTGCTGATGGTCAGCCCCGGAAACCAGGCTCCGGCATACTGGCGTGCAGCCACCACTTCGATGGCGACCAGACTGGTAAAAGCGATGACGGTGATGGATCCCATCAGATAGCCGAGTAGCGGTCCATGCGAATAGACCGGGTAACTTATAACTCCGCCGGCGCGCGGGATTGCCGCGCCCAGTTCGCAGAACACGATCCCCAGCAGCAGTACGGCAAAGCCACCAATCAGCCAGGAAAAAATACCTGCCGGACCGGCGATAGCCGAAACGTGGCTGGCGGCGAACAGCCAGCCAGATCCAAAAATAGCGCCTAAGCCAATAAAAGTCAGGTCGGTCAGCGACAGCTGTTTCTTAAAATTTCCAGACATAAACACCCCACAATGAGTTGCTGCAAGTACGTCTATTTTTAACAACGCATTAACAGTATACTATATTCGATATCTGATCAATCCAGAGCATTTTGCATGCCAGTTTTTAAGTTATTGATTTATATAAGTGCGTGGTGGTGGGGTGATCACCGGTAGTGCACATTTGAGATGCAGGACACAGATTTGGTGCAAAAAATAACGGAGAGGTAGCATCAAAACGATTCCTGCGGTCATTGGAGAAACGGGCCAGGGTACATGTGTTCACAGGACGGACTTAAGATTTCTGGCTGACTGAGGTCGGATTGTTGTCAGAAGCCTGAAGTCGCGGATTATCCTGGTGAGGTTGTCAGCGGGTTTCAGGCAATTGAGATACTGGGTTTTCGCAAGACAGGATGCTTTGTCATACAGGTAGGTAGTTTCCCGTAGAATCCTTATTCAGATTTGCCCCCGCGACCTCAGACAGCCGGACAAGAAAAATCAGGTAATACATCGTAACGTTATGAAATAGTGCACTATACTGCTCTTTGCTTAGCTGTTTTTAGTCATGGCTCCGGAGAGTGGAATGACCTTTGACGAGGAAAAATGACTGAATCAGAGTTTTAACTATTTATCTTATTGATAAATATTGGATTATTATCTATCAGGAACAGCGGAAATGATCAGGCAAGTGAAGATGATATGTAAGTTATGGACAAGACCGCTACTGATACCGGTTATCGCTTCTGTACTTTCTGGCTGTGCATTATCGCCGTCGGTCCCTGTATTAGGCGCGGCATTTCCTGGCTGGCTGTTTTGTCTTATCGGTGCGGCTTTGTTGCTAGGGTTGTTTCATTGGCTGGTGGCCCGCAAGCAGTGGCAGGAGTCACTGTCGCCACTGATCATTAGTTATCCGGGGCTGCTGTTCTTATTTGCAGTCATACTATGGTTTATTTTGTTTGCGAACTAAAACGATGACGACAGATTCCCCGGTTGCGGTAGTACGAAAAAAATGGCCATTACTGGTGATAATTCTGGCAGTCATCATCGGCCTTATTGTTGTTATATGGCAGATGCAAACCTCGCCGGAAACCAATGATGCGACTGTTTATGCTGATACCATCGATGTTGTCCCTCAGGTGAATGGCACCATTATTGATATGCCGGTGCATGATAACCAGCGGGTAAAAAAAGGAGATTTACTCTTCCGGATTGACCCACGGATGTATCAGGACTCTCTCAATGGCGCGCGAAGCCGGCTGGCGGCCCTGGATGCTCAGATAATGCTGACCCGGCGGACAGTGCAGGCTCAGGAATACAATGCCCGATCGGTGTCTGCTGCTGTCGCCAGGGCTCAGGCTTTAGTCAGACAAACCACCTCAACCCGTGAGCGACTGGCTCCGCTGGTACCTAAAGGTTTTGCTTCACAACAGGATTTAGATGAGGCGGTTACCGCTGAGAAGGCGGCTCGTTCGGAACTGGCGGCGACACAGTTGCAGGCGTTGCAGGCGGCATCTGCAGTCAGTGGGGTTGATGCTCTGGTCGCTCAGCGTGGTGATATTCTTGCACAAATTGCCATCGCAAAACTTCAGTTGGAACATACCCGTGTCACGGCACCTTTTGACGGTATTGTCGTATCACTGACCACCACTGCCGGGCAGTATGTTTCGGCACTCAAACCGGTGTTCACATTAATTAACGATCAGAACTGGTATGTGGTGGCTAATTTCAGGGAAACAGATTTGGATACTGTTCGTCCCGGCAGGGCTGCCCGGTTAAGAGTAATGACCAATCACCAACGGGTGTTTACCGGGGTGGTGGATTCTGTCGGGGCCGGGGTGATGTCCGGGGACGGGACCAGCCTGCCAGGTGGATTACCCTTTATTCAGAAATCAATTAACTGGGTGCATGTTTCACAACGTTTTCCGGTGAAAATCCGTGTCGAACATCCTGATCCGGCACTGTTTCGTATTGGTGCGTCAGCGACGGCGGAATTACTGCCGGATTCCGGGCACCAGTAAGGCACCGGCAATGAGAGAATCCTTAGGCAAATTCCTGCAACGGGAGCTTAAGCCCACAACCGGCCGCGGGAGTTATGCGCTACGACTGACCCTGACCTGTGGCGTATTGATCCTGTTGTTTATGTCGTTACACATCCCGTTATTGGCAGTCGCTATTATCGTGGCGTTTTATCTCAGTCAGTCAAATGTAGTAACTATCAGCATGCTGAGTATCGCGTTTTTCCTGTTGCTGAGTGTGGTTATTGGCATCATAGTGCTGATGCTGAAGTTCACCTACGAATACCCGCTGGTGAGGTTGGTCTGTTCTTCATTATTATTTTTCGCTGCAATGTTTTGCATGCGTATTTTTGGTAAGGCGGGGCTGGCTTTTTTTATTATTGCACTGTCGGTGATCTTTGCTCAGACCTTTCCCTCGATGACGGGTAACGCCGAACTGCTTATCCGTATGGTTCTCTGGCTGTGGGTGGCGGCGAATACTGCGGTTTTAGTGACTCTGTTGGTTAATGCCTGCTTTCGTCAGTCTTATCCCGACTATCAGTTCAGGCAACAGCTGGCTAAAGATTTCAGTGACTGTGCCTGGCAGCTCAATCGTTACCAGCAGACCACTCAGGCGACGAATCCTGTCGGGGCAACTGATGTGGCAAAACAGTTTTCCAGATTACAGCAACTTTTTAATCTCGCCTGTCGCTCTTCCGCCGCTTTTCGTCGGCACCAGGAGCGCTGGCATATGACAATGGCTGCCGCGGCTCAGTGTTATTATCTGACGATGTTGATATCTCCCCGGGACCCGGACCAGAACCGGCAAGCTCTGGCAGCGGAACTGAGTGGCTATCTGCGGCAAATCGCCGCGCTGTGCAGTCGCCCTGACTACCCCGACAGTGAACTACCGACAGCCCCCGGGATCCGTGGAGATGATGTGGTTTTACATCAGTTGGCCATGACCTGTACCCGCCTGTCGGCAGGAGAGTCGGTGGAGTTGCCGACATATCCCGTCGAAAAACCACCGTTAATGGCATCGGATGCCTGGACTAATCCGGTGTATCCACAATTCGCACTGAAAACCCTGCTGGCGACCCTGCTGTGCTATCTGTTTTATACGGCCACCGACTGGGAGGGAATTCACACCATTATGCTGAGTTGTGTGATTGTGGCACAGCCAGGACTGGGAGCCACGATGCAAAAAACCTGGTTAAGAATTGCAGGGGCATTACTGGCGACCCTTCTGGCTCTGGGGCTGATGATTATTGTTCAGCCGAATCTTGCTTCAGTCACTGGATTGCTGGTCATGGTGTTGCCCGTGATGGCGTTATCCGGATGGATTGCCGGTGGGTCGGAAAGAATTGCTTATGCCGGCATACAAATTGCCTTCACCTTTGCTTTAGCCTTTCTCGACTGGTTTGGGCCGTTGTATAACCTGACTGAACTGCGGGACCGGGTGATTGGTATTTTGTTAGGGGTACTGGTGTCTTCAGTCATCCATGTATATCTTTGGCCGGAAAGCGAAGCCATGAAACTAAAACAACAACTCAGTCAGTTATTTCGTCGGCTTGCTGAAGAGATGGCGGAGGATAAAGCATTTCATCAGCGTCAGTGGGGGCCGTTTTATCAGTCTCTGCTGGCGACAGAAAATTTATTGAATCGTGTTTCTGCTGAGCCGGTTTCGGCACGGGCCTATCCGTACCCCGAACTCAGGGAGTGGCCGGTGGAAAAAAGTTTTGCCGGGGCGCAGGAAATTATGCGGCTCTGTGAAGGCTATCGGTTGTACAGCCATGATTCGCCAGATTTTTTACGCCAGTGTGCGCCAGTATTAAAAAAATATGCTGCGCAGATTGAGCAGGCGACAGATAAGAGTTACCCGAAGTTACCTGCGGCAGACGGTAACCCCTATAGTCAGCCATTAGCCCTGGCCATTCGTGCATTACCGGTATGGGGAGGGAACAGTCACCATCGCGTCCCGATGGGTGGGACAATCAAACCATGACACTGATTCTTCGGTTATCACGCATTGTCCGGTTAGCAGCCCTGAGCTGCGCCGGGCTGTTGTTACTGAATGGCTGTTCATTCTTTCGCCATGACCCGGGGGAAGTAGCCATCATTAATCCACAGCAGGCAGAATTATCGTCAGTTATCCATCTGGCTGACAGCGGCTGGCCGCAGAGCAGTTGGTGGGAAAAATACCATGACCCACAACTGAATATGTTGATCCGCGAAGCGTTGCAAAATTCTCCCACAGTGCAGGCGGCCCGGTTGCAGGTTGCTCAGTCACAGGCGAATATCGATCTGGCACATTCTGTCTCTGGATTGCAGGCCACGGCGGTGGCCGCTCAGAACCGGCTACGTACCAGCCAGCGCTCATTTACCTGGCCTTATTCATTCTCATTACCGGAAAACAAGTCTGGTCCGTGGTATACACTGAATACGGTTGGGGTCGGCGCATCGATGAACGTTGACTTATGGGGGGAAGATAAAGCCCGGGTCGCGGCGGCGATTGGCGAAAAGAATGCCCGGCTTGCGGAAACTGCAGCGACGGAGCAGGCTGTCGCTGCCAATATTGCTCAGCTCTATTTTTCGATGCAGACCAGCTGGCAACGTATTGCCCTGCTAAAACAGCAGGAAGCGATTAGTCGTTTTTCGGTTGAGGCGCATCAGGAACGGGTCGCGCGCGGGCTTGAGGATGATGTGGCATTAGCCAGCGCTCACAGTGAATTGCTGTCTGCACAACAGCAATTGTTGAGTGCTGAAACGGATTTAGCCTCAGCACGGGAGACATTGCGGGCATTAATGGGAGCCGGTTCGGGGTCGGCAAGTTTAGCGTCTCTTCATCCCCGCCCCTGGCCTCTGCATCAACAGGGATTGCCGCGGGAATTATCGTATCAGCTATTGTCCAGACGTCCCGATCTGCAGGCATTACGAGGATATGTCCTGGCCTCACTCAGCAGAGTGGATGCGGCAAAAATGGCTTTCTATCCACATTTCGATATTAAGGCGTTCTGGGGTTACAACGCCCTGAGTGTCGGAGACCTGTTTAAATACTCTTTCCAGCAAATTAATATTTTGCCGGGATTGTATCTGCCGTTATTCAATGGCGGGGCGCTCAATGCTCATCTGCAGTCGGCCCGCACCGCCAGCAATGTCCTGATAAAACAGTATAACCAGGCAGTATTAGATGCCGTCCGTGATGTGGCTGTCAGTTCACAACAGCTCGATTCGTTGAATCAACAACTGTCGATGCAGCAACAAAAAGTGGCGGCAGCTCAGGTGGGGGCTGATAGTGCACAAGCCCATTACCGGCGAGGTCTGCTCAGCCTGTATGCCAGCCGGGAAGCACAGCGTACGGCTCTGAGCCAACAGTTGCTATTCACCGATATGCGCATGCAGCAAATGACTACCGATATTAGTCTGATCCAGGCGTTAGGTGGCGGCTATCAGAGCCCGCTACAGCCGCTGCATTAAGGCTATGGTGACCGGAGATTCCAGGTATCGGGATTGGATGAACAGACGCAGACATCTATGCCCCGTAAGGTTGCACGAACCAGACTATTGTCCGCAGGCAGTTGTTACCCACGACAGGGTAGTCCCCTCAGTTCTGGTGTCTGCTGTTATACTTACCCCTTTAAGACGCCGGTATACTGCCGGCAGCAGAAATGAGGTAGCAGGTAATGACACAAGGTCCCCTGACAGAGAAAGAGCTGGAATGGCTGGATGATATCTTCATGAAGTATGGTGATGAAGATTCCGTGCTGGATGTGTCGGGGCTGGATGGATTGCTGACGGCAATTCTTTCCGGACCGGTCATGGTCGAGCCGGAACGCTGGCTGGTTGAGGTGTGGGGCGGAGCGTTAAAGGTGCCGCACTGGAGTTCTGAGCGGGAAATGGAGCGTTTTATGACGCTGACCTTCCAGCATATGGATGATATCGATCAGCGTCTGACGGATTATCCGGATCAGTTCGAGCCGTTGTTTGGGACCCGTGAAGTCGAAGGCCAGGAGTTTACCATTGTTGAAGAATGGTGCTTTGGTTATCTGCGCGGTGTGGCGCTGGGCCAGTGGCCGGCATTGCCGGAAAACCTGCAGCTGTCGCTCGACGCGATTGCCTTGCATGGCCGGGAAGAGAATTTTGATAAGCTTGACCAACTGAGTCCGGATGAATTCGACACCAGCATCGATGCGATTCGCCCCACAGCATTAGCCTTGCATCACTACTGGTTTGATTTACGTACCGACGAGGTTGCGGTGGTGAATCAGCCGTTTATTGCTGAAATCAAGGCCGGGCGTAATGATCCATGCCCTTGTGGCAGTGGTAAGAAATTTAAACAGTGCTGTCTGCACTAATGCCAGAGGGGCGGCCGGTTTCCCGGCCGACCTCTTATCAGTGTTTCACACTGTCGATAAAGGTTTTGCGTGCTGTTTTCGACCCCAGCCGTTCCGCTTCATCCAACAGTTTTAAAGCTTTATCTACATCACCTGCCGCCACTGCCTTTTTAATGGCCGTATTATAGTAGCTTTCTGAATCAGTCAGCATTGGCTCATCAGGTTTTACGGGGGTCGCCGGGGCTGCGGTTGGCCGTGAGTTACCCACGACGACAGGTGCAGCAGCAGATGCCGGAGCAGAAGGTGGGAAGAACTGGCCAATAGTGACATTACCGGTACTTTGCTCGGCACTGACTTTCAGGCTCAGTGTTCCGGTGGTGGTATGGCGGGCCACCGGGTCCGGAATATCAGGTACCGCATTGCCGACACCAGCGGCAAAGGCTTTTGCCGGATTCAGCAGGGTGGTGGTAGCAGACAGATCCCGGGTGGTGGTATACACCAGCAGGTAAATTTGTTTTTGCCCCAACGCCGGGGTCAGTTTAAGCACACCTTCCAGCCGGTCCCCTGAAGCAATACCGGGTTTCTGGTAGGTAAAGTATTCAGACGGATAAAATGCGGCAGGGCGCATCTGTTCGTCGAGGATTAATACATTCGGCGCATAAACCGATTTAGCAGTCGCAATGCTGGAAAGCGTAATCTCCAGCGATCCTCTGTCGGCCGGTAAGGCGAATGCGGCGACCGCGCCACGAATATCACCCTGATTAATTTCCGGTGATGATGTTCCGAGGGTAATTTCCTGGGTGACCGGCGGGACCAGCGGCGTCCAGGCTAAATTATGCAGTGTCTGGCCGGAAATTTCCGGCGCAGTATTTGCCGTATTTTCTGCAGCAGAGACCAGTGACGGTGTGGCCCCACCCAGGACCAATGACAGACACAGGAACAGCAAACTTTTTTTCATGATGGCTTCCTTAGAGAGACGAATACGACCGGCAGTGACCCCAACGACAGCCTGCCGGCCCGTCTCCTGGTTGATTAGCTATATACTGAGATGTCATCCGCAACTGACAGCAGAATGCGGGTTACCACCAAACTTCCATCTGGGCGCCGAAGGCAAATTCGTTGTTTTTACCGCGGCTATAGGTGGTAGTACTGGTGTCGCTCATGGCTAAACCGTTGTTAACTCCGGAATCGGTGTTGTAACCCCATTTTTCGTTCCAGTTAGCATAAGTACCAAAGATACGAATGGCCGGACGGGACCAGATACTGCTGCCTGCCTGCCATTGTTGTGCCAGGGTGATTTTGTACTGGTCATTGCGTTCGCCGGTACGCTGTGATTTCACATTGTCATAGCCGACTTCCAGCAACGTACTCATGATAGGCGTCCATTTATACATCGGGCGTACACCGACGGTATACCAGGTGGTTCCGTTATTGTTATCGCGATCGGTATTCTGATACATCGCCACGTACATCATGCTCCAGGTATCATTAAAGTCGATGGCGCCGTGATCGATCAGACGGATCATATGACCGTCGTTATTAATACTTGAACCCTGAGACTTACCGATGGAGTTACCGGTAGCTGAATCGGTCATTGCGTCAGTGGCGTACTGCACGACAAATTTGTTATAACCGTTGAAGATGCTCTGGGTATGTTCTGCGGTGAACATGACACCGTCTTTGGTGGCACCATCTGCCAGGTGATAGCCTTTACGGGCATCGGCACGACCGTAATCGACCCCCAGCTCCAGAACGCCGCCCGGGTTAGTTTCCAGGCCGGCCAGACGTACGTCAAAGGTGTTATTGGTGGTGGCGACCTCGTTACGCTGATTGGCAATATAGCCATAAGAACCACCGCTTTCGGTACTACGGGTGACCGCCAAAGACAGTTTACCAAAGCCCAGATCGACATCTTCCAGACCGGCTCCAGGACCTGAAATATCCCAGTAGTAGAAGTCTATCATATGAACATCATGACGCTGGTAGAAACGCTTACCGGCCCACAAAGTGGAGCCCGGTAACCAGTCGATCAGGTTTTTACCTTTAATATTGGCTTCACGGAATGCAGGGTCAGTGGATTCCCAGTCATTGTCCTGTGACACGGAATAGGCGACATTGGTATCAAAATAGAAGCTTTTATCGCCCTGTTTCCACATCTCCTGGCCCAGCTTTAATTCAGCATAGGTTTCACATTCGTTACCCAGACGATATTTACTGCCGGCCCCGGTGGTCTGGAAACATTGTTGATCGCCTCCTTTACTGCTAAAACCAATTCCGGAACGGGCATAACCACTAAAATCCACGGCCATTGCCTGTGTAGAAAGGATACCGGCGGCCACTGCCAGAGCCAGGGAAGAACTACGCATTGTTATCATCATTAATCTCCTGTAGGGATCGCGTGCTTTCATACACCGGGTTCCGGGTGTAACCGCCGACAGGCTGTTCCGTCTTCACGAAACAAATGGCAGCGGTGTGGCGGTAGACCGATAGTGAATGTTGCACCTTCTTCTGCCAGCACCACGTCATTCTGGCGATAGACCAGGTTTTGACGAATTGCCGGAATTTGGATGTGGATTTGTGTTTCGTTACCGAGCCGTTCTGCGACCTGGACTTCGCCGGAGAGGGTGACCTCCGCCGCATCGCCGGGTAGCAGATGTTCAGGGCGAATACCCAGCGAAAGATTACTGCCCGGGGTAATGTCATGGCCTTCCACCATCAGCCAGATCCGTTGCCGGTTTGGCAGCTCGACCTCGACCCGCCGGGCCTCGGCGGCGGTCGCTTTCACGGGCAGGAAATTCATTTTTGGTGAGCCAATAAACCCGGCGACAAAGCGGTTGGCCGGATAGTGATACAGGGCCAGAGGTTTACCAATCTGCGCTATCTGCCCGGCATCCAGTACCACGATTTTGTCGGCCAGTGTCATGGCTTCTACCTGATCATGGGTGACGTAAATCATGGTGCGTTTCAGACGCTTATGCAGACGCGAAATCTCGATACGCATTTGCACCCGCAGTGCGGCATCGAGGTTCGACAGAGGTTCATCCAGCAGAAATACCGAAGGTTCAGCAACCAGGGTACGGCCTATGGCGACCCGCTGACGTTGCCCGCCAGACAGCGCTTTCGGACGTCTGTCCAGCAGATGAGCCAGCTGTAACACTTCTGCCACCTGATTCACCCGTTGTGCTATTTCTGATTTTTTGGTACCAGCCAGCTTCAGACCAAATGACATATTCTCTGCCACCGTCAGGTGCGGGTAGAGTGCATAAGACTGAAACACCATGCCTATCCCCCGGTCGGCTGGAGGGGTTTCATTCATCCGCTGGCCGGCAATTTTCAGCTCGCCGGCAGTAATATCTTCCAGGCCGGCAATCATCCGCAGGATGGTCGATTTTCCACAGCCTGAAGGTCCTACCAGAACGACAAATTCCCCCTCTTCAATCTCCAGAGTGATATCTCTGGAGATGACGGTTTCTCCGTAGGATTTGTACACGCCGTCTAAGGAAACACTCGCCATCCTAATCTCCTGATTTCGCTGGCAGCAATTCGCAGACAGCCTGGAACGTTATGTAATGAACAGTGCAGCATTCAAGACCAGGCGTAATCATCCGTAACAAAATTTTTCAGGGGGGAGGAGAAGGGAGGATGAGGGAATCGCGCAGCTGTCTGAAAGTTCCTTGTGCTAAGCAAATTCGTGATCAGACCTGCAAAAAGGACGGTGTGTTTTTGTGTGTCACAGCACAGAACCTCAGAGAATGCAGCCCGGATCACATTCTGAGTGATGGGGGCGTAGGTCGGGGGATGATGAACCGCCGATGGGATAAATTCACACTTGATTCAGAACCTGTCATACCCGGGTATGACGCAACCTCTGAGTTCACTCAGGTAACAGAAGGATTGGATTATGGCCCTCAGCATCAGGACAATTAAACACTCTCTGGCTCTTTCAGCGCTGGCTACACTGGTGCTGTCATCTTCGGCTTTCGCCAAAATAGAAGAAGGAAAGCTGGTTATCTGGATTAACGGCGATAAAGCGTATAACGGCCTGGCAGAAGTCGGGAAAAAGTTCGAGAAAGACACCGGCATCAGTGTCACTGTGGAACATCCGGACCAGCTGGAAGAGAAATATCCACAGGTCGCGGCGACCGGTAATGGTCCGGACATTATTTTCTGGGCACATGACCGGTTCGGTGGCTATGCCCAGTCCGGTTTGCTGGCAGAGATCACCCCGGATCAGAAGTTCAAAGACAAACTGTTTCCGTTCACCTGGGATGCAGTGACCTATAACGGCAAGCTGATTGGCTATCCGATCGCTGTGGAAGCGCTGTCGCTGATTTATAACAAAGACATTATTAAACAGGCCCCAAAAACCTGGGAAGAAATTCCGGCACTGGATACTCAGTTAAGGGCGAAGGGTAAAAGCGCCATTATGTGGAACCTGCAGGAACCGTTCTTCACCTGGCCAATTATTGCGGCTGATGGTGGCTATGCCTTTAAATTCGAGAACGGCAAATATAATGTCAAAGATACCGGGGTCGATAACGCGGGATCTAAAGCGGGCCTGCAATTTATTCTCGATATGGTGAAAAACAAACATATCAATGCGGATACCGACTATTCGATTGCCGAAGCCGCCTTTAATAAGGGCCAGACAGCCATGACCATTGATGGTCCCTGGTCATGGGCGAACCTGGATAAGAGCAAAATTAATTACGCGGTCACCCTGCTGCCTACTTTTGGGGGGAAACCTTCAAAACCTTTCGTCGGTGTCCTGACGGCGGGTATCAATGCTGCCAGCCCGAACAAAGAACTGGCTAAAGAGTTTATTGAAAACTATCTGATCACCGATGACGGTCTGGCGACGATGAATAAAGATAAGCCGCTGGGCGCTGTCGCACTGAAATCTTATCAGCAGCAACTGGAAAAAGATCCGCGGATTTCTGCCACCATGGCGAATGCGAAAAATGGTGAAATTATGCCCAACATCCCGCAGATGAGTAACTTCTGGTATGCAGAGCGCAGCGCGATCCTCAATGCGATCAATGGTCGTCAGACGGTCGATCAGGCGCTGAAAGATGCACAGACACGTATCGTTAAATAATACACCGCGCTGAACGGTGAGTTTCAGATAAAGAAATACACTGCACAGCCTCAGGGGTGTGCAGTGCTTCCACAAGGATGCTCTTATGCCAGTAGCCAAAAAAAGCCCGTCAGGTGTTGTGCTGAAATGGCTGATTCTTGCCATTCTCGCCTGCATCACCGGCTATCTGATCGTGCTGATGTATGCGCAGGGTGAGTATCTGTTTGCCATAGTGACACTGATTATCTCCGGTGCCGGGCTGTATATTTATGCGAACCGCCATGCCTATTCGTGGCGCTATCTCTATCCGGGGCTGGCAGGGATGTCTCTGTTTGTCCTGTTCCCGTTGGTCTGTACTATCGCGATAGCTTTCACTAATTACAGCAGCACAAACCAGTTAACCTTTGAACGTGCTCAGTCGGTATTACTGAGCCGCGAATTTCAGGGCGGGAAGACATTTACTTTTGGTTTATATCCGGCGGGAGAGAAGTGGCAAATCGCACTGACTTCTGACGACAACCCGCAGGTGCTGCTATCGGCGCCATTCAGCCTGAAGAACTCTGAGGCACAGAATGTTACCGTCACGGCGCAGGCATTGCCGGCCAGCGAGAAAGCCGGGTTACGGGTGATCACCCAAAACCGGCTGGCGCTGGGTAAACTGGTCGTTCAATTGCCGGACGGTGAAACTCTGCGTATGAGCTCGCTACGCCAGTTCTCCGGTACTCGGCCGTTGTACCGGTTGAACAACGAAAACCAGCAACTGACCAACGTCCAGACGGGTACACTCTACCGGCCTAATCCGAACACCGGTTTTTATCAGGCCGTGGATAGTCAGGGGCAATGGCAGGCGGAAAAACTCAGCCCCGGATATACCGTGGGCATTGGTTGGGGTAACTTCCTGCGGGTGTTTGAAGATGAAGGGATTCGTCAGCCTTTTGTCTCCATTTTTATCTGGACGGTTGTATTTTCATTGCTGACGGTGGTATTTACCGTGGCTGTGGGTATGGTGCTGGCCTGCGTGGTGCAATGGGAAGAGCTGAAGGGGAAAGCACTGTATCGCATGTTGCTGATCCTGCCTTATGCGGTACCGGCGTTTATTTCCATACTGATTTTCAAGGGGTTGTTTAACCAGAGCTTTGGTGAGATTAACCTGATGCTCAATGCACTGTTCGGCATTAAACCTTCATGGTTCAGCGATCCGCTGACAGCAAAAACCATGATAGTCATCGTTAATACCTGGCTGGGTTACCCTTATATGATGATCCTGTGTATGGGGCTGCTGAAAGCGATCCCGGATGATCTGTATGAGGCCTCAGCGATGGACGGGGCTACACCGTTACAAAATTTCCTGCGGATCACTTTTCCCCTGCTGATCAAACCTTTGACGCCACTGATGATCGCCAGTTTTGCGTTTAACTTTAATAACTTTGTCCTGATCCAACTGCTGACCAATGGGGGACCGGATATGCTGGGTACCACCACACCGGCAGGGCATACCGATCTGCTGGTCAGCTACACCTACCGTATTGCTTTTGAAGGGGGCGGTGGTCAGGACTTCGGGCTGGCTGCGGCGGTGGCTACGCTGATTTTCCTGCTGGTGGGTGTGCTGGCACTGGTGAATCTGAAAGCCACACGTATGAAATTTGATTAAGGAGGGGCCGGTTATGCCTATGGTTAAACCCAAATCACAGAAAGTCAGGCTGTTGGTGACTCATCTGCTGTTATTGTGCTTTCTGGCGCTGATCCTGTTTCCTTTGCTGATGGTGTTTGCTATCTCACTGCGGCCCGGCAATTTCGCCACCGGCAGCCTGATCCCGGAGCATATCTCCTGGGATCACTGGAAGCTGGCTCTGGGGATCGCCGTGACGAACAGTGATGGTTCGGTGACGCCACCACCGTTCCCGGTACTGCTCTGGCTGTGGAATTCGGTCAAGATCGCGGGGATTACCGCAGTTGGGATAGTGGCACTTTCCACCACGGCGGCTTATGCATTTGCCCGGATGAAATTTCGTGGCAAAAGCCCGGTGCTGAAAGCGATGCTGATTTTTCAGATGTTCCCTGCTGTCCTGTCACTGGTTGCTCTGTACGCGTTGTTTGACCGGCTGGGGAATTATATTCCGTTCCTTGGGCTGAATACCCATGGTGGCGTGATCTTCGCCTATATGGGGGGCATTGCTCTGCATGTCTGGACTATTAAGGGGTATTTCGAAACCATTGACGGTTCGCTGGAAGAGGCGGCGGCACTGGATGGTGCCACCCCGTGGCAGGCTTTCCGGCTGGTATTGTTACCCTTATCCGTGCCGATTCTGGCGGTGGTATTTATTCTGTCGTTTATCGGGGCGATTACCGAGGTGCCGGTCGCATCGTTGCTGCTACGAGATGTCAACAGCTATACGCTGGCGGTGGGCATGCAGCAATACCTGAATCCGCAGAACTATCTGTGGGGTGATTTTGCCGCAGCGGCCATATTATCGGCCATTCCGATTACGGCGGTGTTCCTGATAGCTCAGCGCTGGCTGGTGGGCGGTCTGACGGCCGGAGGTGTTAAAGGCTGACCGGTAAAATGAATTGCGCTTAATCTCAGCAATGGGTGTATGACTTGTGAATTTCCTCCACTTCGGCGACCGGTAACGGTCGCTTTTTTTATCAATACTTGCCTGGTTCAGAGAACAACTCACTGGCTACCGGAGGGCAACCTATGCGTTTACCCCAGGTCGGGGGATGACACTATTTCGTCCCTCCAGACGCAGCAGTGGCAGGGCAGTGGTTCCGGCAGGCAACCCGACAGCGGTGAGCTAATAATGTTGTGAACCAAAACGCAAAAATGCCGCTGTTTCGCCTTCCGGCGGTTGTGAAGAATATAATCAACCCCGGTATTCGTCGATTTTGTCGGAGCATGGTGTGACGTTATGGAAAGCGTGGTACCAGCCTACTTAGATAACCAATTCTGACAATCAGGATGATAGTTTCGAACATGGACGATCTTAATTCTATGACTATTTTCGATAAAGTTCAGGCAGGTATGCCGGAGGGTCGGCACAGGATGATATATTTGGTGGAGGTGTATCCGTATGAGTACGAAATTCATTTTAATGAAGTTGTAGAATACTTCGATTCGTTTATAGACATTCCCGAAGGCATTTTGACCGGCATTCGTCCTACATTTGTCAATCGCATTGGTGGATGTTACGAAATTGCGTTTGATCTGGTGAGCAACATAGAGAGTGGTCGTAGTTTTGCACCTCCGGACTCGAACAATGCTCATAAGCTGAGTACAATAATTGACCAGGCTATTGTGCGGCATTACACTAAACACAAGCCATACTGTTATATGTTTCTTGCATACTCGCCTGAATTATCCAGACTTTACACTATAGCGATGATGCGACTCAGGCAAAGATTCAAATACAAAATTAAACAGATTCACAGTAATCTGGAACCAGAGGGAAGAGGTTATGTTATTGAATTATAAACCTAAGAAGACCCGTAAACAGCCACTGTCACTGGAAGAAGCTATCCGGCTCAAGGCTGAAAGGATGCGTGAAACTCACGAATTCTTCAGGAACAGAAGCAAAGAGAAGGTGACTTCTGAGGCACAGTGATCGGGTTGTTATGATTAAAAGGGGCCAACAGGTCCCTTTGTCGTTATATCACTTATGCCAGTCATACTCACCAACCCGAAAATCATACCTGCCAACAGTTTTACCGGCGATCATGAATTAAAACACTTACCTACCTTCGGTGCGGTGGATCAGTTTATTAGCAGTAACCAGATTCTGGCGGTGCCAGATTACTGTCAGGCGTTGTCGGTGATTTACAAAACTCCGATATATTAATACAGGCCATTATCCGGCAGGTTAAAACAGATGTGGGAAGCCGTCGGAAGAACCCGCCTCTGCACAGCGCGAGAGCGGGTTCTTCCGGAGTGATTAGCCAACCGATACTTTTTTCCTGCGTTTATCCAGGTCTTTAATCAGCTTATTGATATGTTCATCGGCGAATATTTCTTCAAGCGTGTGGCTCAGTTTACGTCGCCAGTTTGGATACTCGGTATTGGTGCCGGGAATATTGACCGGGGTTGCCATATCCAGCCAGTCTTCCGGTTGCAGACCCAGTAAGGCGCAGGCACTGTCGGCGACATAACGCTGTAGCCCACGGTTCAGTACCGGAGTCATTTCCATTAATGCTGCACGGTGGCCGGTTTTCTTTGGAATACAGTCATAGTGATGCAGCGCATCGAGCAGGCCCTGTCGGGCGCGGGCGCGGTCCGCGTAGAGTTCCTCCAATACTTCCTGATCACGGTACAGGCCCAGGGTTTTCCCCAGGGTTAGGTCATCGGCCTGCCAGTAGCCACGCAGTGTTGGCAGATCGTGGGTGGTGAGGGTCGCCATCGCCTGCTGAGGATAGGACTGCGGTGCACGAAAATGGTTTTCTTCATCCTGTTCAAAATACAGCACTTTGTAGGAGTACACCCCGGATTCTCGTAGCTTGCTGACAATCTCCACCGGGACTGTCCCAAGATCTTCACCGATCACCATGCACTGGAGGCGGTGGCTCTCTAAAGCGAGGATCGCCAGCAGATCATCTACCGGATAGCGGACATAAGCCCCTTTATCGGCGGTTTCTCCGGCGGGTATCCACCATAAACGCAGCAGGTTCATCACATGATCGATACGTAATGCCCCGCAGTGGGTCATATTCGCCCGCAGCATATCGATAAACGGCTGATAGCCTCGCCGGGCCATGACCCAGGGATCCATCGGGCGCAGATCCCAGTTCTGGCCCTGCGGTCCGAGAATGTCTGGCGGGGCCCCGACCGACGCATCCAGGCAAAACAGTTCACCATCATCCCAGGTTTCTGATCCGCCGCGAACGATCCCGACCGCCAGATCACGGTACAGACCGATCGGCATTTCATGCTGCTGGCTGACCTCATAACAACCGACCAGTTGAGTCTCCGCCAGCCATTGCAGCCAGCAGTAAAATCCGACCTCACGCGTATGTTGTTCGCAGAACTGCTGTACTGCCTTTCCACGGGCATCATGATACTCTTGCGGCCAGTCGTTCCAACCCAGAGCTTCACCTCGGGTTTCTGCCAGGTGCTGGTAGAGTGCATCGAATACCGCCTGCAATCTCAGACTTTCCCCACCGCGTTCACTGAATGCGGCCAGATCCTTCACCTGCGGGTCCCGGGCAGGGCGTTTTACAAACTGCTGATACGCCAGCCGCAGACCGGCCAGTTTCAGTGACATCACTTCACTGTAATCGACAAACTCAGCAGCGCGTGCGGCTTTCAGCCTGTTTTGGGTTTGAGGTAACGCCCACCACTGTTGTGCTTCGTCACTGAGCCTGAAATCTTCGATGGCATTCACATCGATATAAATGATATTCAGCCAGCGCCGGGTAGAGGGGCTGTAAGGGCTGGCCGCGGTCGGATTTGCCGGATACAGCGCGTGAATGGGGTTGAGGCCCACAAATGCGCCGCCGCGTTCGGCAATCTGTGGCAGAAACTGCCTGAGGTCTCCGAAATCACCAATTCCCCAGTTATTCTCAGACCGTAGCGTATAGAGTTGAATACAGGCTCCCCACAGCTTTTTTCCTGAAAGCAGGGCTTCCGGCTCAAAGCAACGTTTCGGGGCGACAATCACCCGGCAGTGCCATTGTTGTTCGTCGCGGGAGAGTGTTAACTGGTGATATCCGGCGGGAATTTTTCCCGGCAGCACCAGCGTCATCTCGCCACTGATCCGGCCCTGCTGGCGGGTCACGTTCTCCTGCTGCAACAGCCACTGATATTCGCCGTTGCCACTGACCGGCAGGGCCAGACGACCGCCGGCGGTAAATACCCGTACCCCGGGCACCGGGCTAAATTCCGGCACCGGGCGGTGGCTAAAATTCATGGCATCTAACAGTTTTTGCCGGGTTTCCGGGGCAGTCTCCTGTTGCTTACCATGTGCATTGATAAAGCCGGAGGAGATACCTGCTTCTCTGGCTGCCTGTTCCAGTGCTTTGTTGTCCATGCAGTCTCCTTAGCGTTTTGCCTGCCAGATCCGTTGCTGATAGTCACGGATAGAGCGATCGGAGCTGAAGATCCCGACACGGGCAGTATTAAGAATCGTTTTACGGGTCCAGAGGGAGCGGTCACGATACTGATCGGCCGCGAGTTGCTGGGCTTTGCAGTAAGCCGCAAAGTCAGCCAGCACCAGGTAGGGATCGCCGCCACTGAGCAGGCTGTCCAGCATCAGCCGGAAGGCATCGGTATCTCCGTCGCTGAAAAAGCCATTTTCGAGTTCGCTGAGGATAGCATCGAGGTGCTTATCTTTTTTGCGGATTTTGAGCGGATCATAGCCCGCAGACTGCAATGCTTTTACCTGATCGACCGTATGACCAAAAATAAAGATATTCTCTTCACCTACCTGGTCGGCGATTTCAACATTGGCACCATCGAGGGTCCCGATAGTCAGAGCACCATTCAACGCCAGCTTCATATTGCCGGTACCGGATGCCTCTTTACCTGCCGTGGAAATTTGCTCAGAGAGATCGGCGGCCGGAATCATCAGTTCGGCGACGGATACCCGATAATCCGGGATAAACACCACTTTAAGACGCCCGGCAACCTGCGGGTCATGGTTAACTTTTTCAGCGACCTTGTTAATGGCATAAATAATATTTTTCGCCAGGTAGTAACCCGGGGCAGCTTTAGCGCCGAACAGGAACACCCGGGGCACAATATCGGCCTTTGGATTATCCCGTAGTTGACGGTATAACGACAGAATATGCAGCAGATTCAGATGCTGGCGTTTGTATTCGTGCAGGCGTTTAATCTGCACATCAAACATCGCTTCCGGGTTCAGTTCCAGACCGGTCACATTTTTGACGTACTGCACCAGCTTATCTTTATTCTCACGCTTAATTTGCTGATAACGCTGGCAGAACGCAGGGTCATCTACTGCGCTTTCCAGTCCTTTCAGTGCATCGAGATTATCTACCCATTGAGTGCCCAGTCGCTCATCAATCAGGTCTGATAATGCCGGATTACATAATTTTAGCCAGCGGCGCGGTGTGATGCCGTTGGTCACATTGTGAAATTTATTCGGCCATAGCTGGTGATATTCCGGAAACAGATCTTTCACTACCAGCTCTGAGTGCAGGGCCGCCACACCATTAACCGCAAAACCACTGACCACGCACAAGTTGGCCATGCGTATCTGCCGGTCCTGATGAACAGAAAGCTTTTCCCAGATTTCCGGCTGATCGGGCCACTGTTTTTCGACCAGTTTTTTAAACCGCGCATTCAGGGTTTTGATGATCGAGAAGTGGCGAGGCAGCAGGCTTTTGACCAGTTTTTCGTCCCAGCGCTCAAGTGCTTCAGGCATCAGAGTGTGGTTGGTATAGGCAAAAGTACGGCTGCTGATCTCCCAGGCGGCATCCCATTCCAGCTGATGCTCATCCAGCAGAATGCGCAACAGTTCAGGGATGGCAATGGTCGGGTGGGTATCATTCAACTGAATGACTTCATACTTAGGCAAATCAGCAATCTTTCGTCCTGCTTTATGATGGCGGCGCAAAATATCGGCAACGGAACAGGCACACTGGAAATATTGCTGCATCAGACGCAGGCGCTTGCCAGCTTCATGGTTATCGTTGGGGTAGAGCACTTTAGTCAGTTTTTCGGCATCGATACCCTGCTGCTCCGCCTGCAGAAATTTGCCGTCATTGAACAGGCTAAGGTCAAACGGATGAACACGGGTAGCCTGCCATAACCGCAGTGGTTGGCTGATTCCGTTACGGTAGCCTACCACCGGCAGATCATGGGCTTCACCGCGCAGAGTAAAGGCGGGTTGCCACTGTTCTTTTCCCTGGCTGTCACGGATTAATTTGCCACCAAAAGCCACATCCACCGCCAGGGCGCTGTTATGGCTGAACCACGGGTAATGTTCACGTTGCCAGTTATCCGGCGCTTCATGTTGCTGGCCCTGGTCAAACGACTGGCGAAACAGGCCGTACTGATAATTTAAGCCGTAGCCGGTGGCAGACTGACCCACGGTGGCCATCGAATCCAGGAAGCAAGCGGCCAGCCGGCCTAAACCACCATTGCCCAGCGCCGGATCCGTCTCCTGTTCCAGTACATCAGCCAGTTCCACACCATATTGTTTCAGGGTCTCAGCCACGGTCTGATACCAGCCGAGATTGATCAGATTGTTGGAGGTCAGACGACCTATCAGGAACTCCATTGAGATATAATTGACGTGGCGTTGTGTCTGGTCAGCGATTGCTTCAGAAGGTTGCGCCTTAAGAAGTTCACTGAGAGCGGCACTGGTTGCCTCCCACCACTGATGCGGGGTCATTTCTTCTGCCCGCTGCAAACCATAGCCCTGCCACTGGCGTTTTAGTGCGTCTGAAAATTGCGTCTTATCTAAAGTCACCTGATCACCTGCCTCATTCATCGGTCATGATTGGAATAGATTATCGCTATGCTGTATCCAGTGAAGGGCGGCAGCATCCTCCTGATGACGATTAGACAGGGAGGAGGAACAGGGCGTAGCCGAAGGACACTGGCCTGAGAAGATAAAGACTCTAAAAAGCCTTGCTCAAAATGTGACGGAGAGCAACTAAACGATATGTAAAAACGTAACAATATTGCAATTGATATTTCAAAGGTAGAATTTATAAAAAAATGATTAATTCAGTTAATGAAATAAAGATGATGCAAGCCGGAGACGGCGATAAGAGCCGGATATTATGCTGATACCTTCTAAACTCAGCCGTCCAGTGCGGCAGCAGAATACTGTGGTCAGGGAACGACTGCTCAAGCGCCTTTCGATGGCCACGGCGTATCGTTTGACTCTGGTTTCCGGCCCTGCCGGTTACGGAAAAACAACGTTAGTTTCTCACTGGGCCGCAGGTAATAATGATCTGGGCTGGTACTCTCTGGATGAAAGTGATAACCAGCCGGAGCGTTTTGCCGGGTATCTGATGGCTGCCATTCAGCAAGCCTGTGGGGGACATTGTGTTAAAAGTGAAGCCATGAGCCAGAAGCTCCAGTATGCCAGCCTGTCGGCCCTGTTTTCTCAGTTGTTTGTCGAGCTTTCTGACTGGCACCGGCCATTATTGTTGGTTATTGATGACTATCATCTGATCTCTAATGAAGAAATTCATGAGGCGATGCGTTTCTTTTTGCGTCATCAGCCGGAGAATGTTTCTCTGGTGATCCTCTCCCGGACCGTGCCTCCGCTGGGCATTGCTAACCTGCGGGTACGCGAGCAGTTATTGGAACTGACCACCCTGCAACTGGCATTTAACCACCAGGAAACCCAGCAATTTTTTGATTACCGTCTGAAAGATCCGATTGACCAAAGCGACAGCCGGCAGTTATGTGATGAAGTTGCAGGCTGGGTCACAGCGTTACAATTAATCGCGTTTTCTGCCCGACAGTCTGCCGGTTCCCCGCAACAAACTGTCCGTCAGTCAGCCAGCAAACTTGCAGGATTGAATGCCGGCCATTTGTGTGAATATCTGTCTGATGAAGTGATGGATCGTGAAGATTGCGCCACCCGTGACTTCCTGCTCCGCAGCTCAGTGTTACGTTCTATGAATGATGCTCTGATTATGCGTCTGACTAACGGTGAGTTTGGACAGCAGCGGCTGGAAGAGCTGGAGCGACAGGGGCTGTTTATCCACCGGATGGATGACAATGGTGAATGGTTCAGTTTTCATCCTTTGTTTGCCGCTTTTTTGCGTCAACGCTGTCAGAGAGAGCTGGCCACTGAACTACCGGCTATACACCGGGCCGCAGCCGAAGGATGGCTGGCACAAGGCTTTCCTGCGGAGGCTATTTATCATGCGCTGAGAGCCAGTGATACACTTTTATTACGTGAAATTCTTCTACAGCACGCCTGGGCGCTGTTCAACCAGAGTGAGTTGCGGTTACTGGAACAGTGCCTGAACGCATTACCGAATGAACTATTAATTGAAGAACCTACACTGGTATTGCTGCAGGCCTGGCTGGCCCAAAGTCAGCATCGCTACACTGAGGTGGATGCACTGTTGACGGGTGCTGAAGCGGAAATGCAGCGACGTAATATTGATATGCCGGCGGAGGTCATTGGCGGGTTTAATGCATTACGTGCCCAGGTGGCGATTAACGATGGTCGTCAGGAAGAAGCAGAAGCGCTGGCGGCTAATGCGCTGGCGCACCTTCCACATGAAAGTTATTACAGCCGGATCGTTGCCACCTCGGTCACCGGGGAAATCCAGCATTGTAAAGGCGATTTAGTGCGTGCGCTGCCACTGATGCAGCAGACTGAGCAGATAGCCAGGCGGTATCAGGCCTATCACTATGCTCTGTGGGCATTGCTGCAACAGAGTGAGATTCTGATTGCTCAGGGCTATCTGCAGGCAGCTTATGAAATGCAGGACCGGGCATTTGAGCTGGTCAGGGAGCAGCATTTAGAGCAGTTGCCAATGCATGAGTTTTTACTGCGTTTACGTGCTCAGGTTCTGTGGTCCTGGTCGAGGCTGGATGATGCGGAACAGGTCGCCCGCGAAGGGCTGACGGTGCTGGAAAACTACCAGCCGCAACAGCAGTTACAGTGCCTTGCGCTGTTGGCAAAATGCGCGCTGGCCAGGGGGCAGATTGATAATGCCAGCTACCATTTACAGCGTTGTGAGAGGCTACTGAAAACTGGTCAGTATCATACCGACTGGATCACCAATACCGATAAGCCGCTGGTGATTTACTGGCAAATGACCGGTGATAAAGCAGCCGCCCGCCAGTGGTTATTGCAGGCACGTAAACCTGAGGTAGCGGGTAACCATTTTCAGCAGGGACAGTGGCGAAATATCTCCAGGGTTATAATTCTACTGGAAAAATATAATGAAGCCGAAGTGGTGCTGGATGAGCTGAATCAGAATGCCCGACAGTTGCGGTTGATAAGTGATCTGAACCGCAACCTGTTGCTGAGTAATTTGCTTTACTGGCAGACTGGCCGGAAAACTGAGGCTCAGCGGGTTCTCATGGAAGCCCTGACTCTGGCGAACCGTACCGGATTTATCAGTCACTTTGTGATTGAAGGCGAAATGATGGCACAGCAACTGCGTCAGCTGATGCAGCTAAATCTGTTACCTGAACTGGAACTGCGGCGGGCTGAACAGATATTACGGGAAATTAACCAGCATCACCGGCATAAGTTTGCCCATTTTGATGAGGGATTTGTCAGTAAACTGCTGACTAATCCCCGGGTCCCGGAGCTTATTCGTACCAGCCCGTTGACACAACGCGAATGGCAGGTGTTGGGACTGATTTATTCGGGATACAGCAATGATCAGATTGCCGGTGAACTGGATGTGGCTTCCACCACCATTAAAACCCATATTCGCAATTTGTATCAGAAACTGGGGGTTGCTCATCGCCAGGAAGCTGTGCAACAGGCGCAGCAGTTATTGAAAGTCATGGGATACACTGCCTGAAGATGTTCCGGCACTGACAGGCAGTGCCGGAAAGTGGAGATCATGACCGCGCGACTTCCAGTAGCGCGTTTTCTGTCACCTGATAGTTTTGGACCTCTCCATGCATTTGCCTGATTGCCAATGATGACGTTGGCAAACACCTGCAATTTCAGCGGATTATCATCATCACCACCATCACCACAGTGACTAACACCCTGTCGCGATAAAATACCGGAGACCATCGGACTGAGGAGTCGTCAGCCGGTTTATTGCTCTGTGGGCAGATAAACGGCTTACAGTCCGGCTGTTGGGCTTGTATATTGCCGGAAGCGTAAAATCATCGATAAAACAGTGTTGCTAAGCCGCAAAGGACGTGGCCGGAAGCCGGAGATATCACCATGTCAGGTTACATTTTTTCTGTATCAGCAGATTCAGTGACATTCTATCTGTCACCCTCGCAGTTACTGTCTGAGCTGCAAGGCGGTTATCAGCAGGCCGCTGCCGGATTATTTAACGACGGCCAGGTGGATGCCTGGGGGGTAGAAATGCTTATCTATCGTGTAGAAGAGATTCTCGAATCGCAGGGCGGGAAACTGCCGGAGCCAGGGGAAGCCAGCAGCCATGATGCGCTGCTTCAACAGGTCAGTCAGCGCTGGCTGGAGGGGAGTAGTGACATCACCCCGCAGGCACTGGAAAGCGCCTTTAATCAACTAACGGACCGGCTTTCTTACGGTCCGCTGCAGCTTAGCGCCGGGGATATTACCGCATTTTGTTACCTGGTTTTTTTGCGGGAAATGACTCATCACTTGCGTATCAGCCTTATCCGCTATCAGTCCTGACACCCTGTGCAGATAAATTACAGGGATGACTGCGTATGGCAGTAGCCAGTAGTGAACGGATTAGGTAGTATCACGTTCAGACATCCAGACGTATATATGTTTGGAAGGATATCCCGGCAGGGAATCCGCATTACCGGATTTTACTGACCTGGCGGGGGACGGTTAAGGACAGGCAGCAAAAAACCAGGCAGGGCTGCAGGAAAATAACCGCAGTCGTTCTCTGCATTATTTTCTGAAAATCACAATAATCAGCCTGATGACAGGCGAACATTTCGGGGCAGAAGATGAAAAAAATAGCACTCTCGTTACTGGCACTGAGTTTATTTAGCAGCACTGCGGCTTTTGCCGAAACACCGGCGCCGCTGCCGGCAGCTCTGGCTAACCATCAGGGACCAGTGCGTATCGCGGTGATCCGCAACCTGGGGTCAGACGATAACACCACCCAGTTTGTGGCTGGTGCCATAAAGCAGGCGCGTAAGCTGGGTTTTAAAGTGAATACCTTTCTGAGCAACGGAGATGACGCCCGTTTCCAGGACTTCGTGAATCAGGCGATTACCCAGAAGTATGACGGCATTATTTTGTCGCAGGGCCGCGCTCCCTATTCTGAAGCGCTGGTTAAACAGATTGTCAAAGCAGGGATTGCGGTGTCGGTATTTGATACCGCAGTACCGGATAACATTCCTGGCGTCACTGTAACTCAGCAGGACGATGCATCGCTGACCGATATGTCCTTCGGGCAACTGGTCAAAGATTTCCACGGTAAAGCCAACATCGTGAAACTTTGGGTGGCTGGCTTTCCGCCGATGGACCGTCGTGAAAAAGAGTACCAGAAACTGCTGCAACAAAATCCGGGGATAAAACAACTGGAATCGCTGGGGGCTGTCTCCAGTGACGTTCAGGGAGATACCGCCAATAAAGTCGGAGCCATTCTGGCGAAATATCCAAAAGGTAAAATTGACGCTATCTGGGGTTCCTGGGATGCCTTTAGTCAGGGAGCCTATAAAGCGCTGCAGGAAAATCGTCGTACCGAAATTAAACTGTACAGTATCGATATTTCCAATCAGGACCTGCAGATGATGCACAGTAAAAACAGCCCGTGGCAGATGACCGCGGCGGTTGATCCACAGCTGATTGGGGCAACAAACGTCCGTCTGGTGGCGCTGAAAATTGCCGGTGAAAAGACTCCGGCGACTTATGATTTTAAAGCGTCATCTGTCTCTCAGGCCCTGCTGACTCAACAGAGTGGCGAGGTGAATATGGCAAGCCTGGCAAAAATTATCCCTGGCTGGGGACAAACTAATGATTTCGTCGCCCCCTGGTTCGCGACACTGGAAGCTAAAGCAAAGTAAGGGGTCAGAATGAACGCATTACCGCAACCCGACTACAGCCGCAATATGCGGCTGATTGGTCACAGCGATCAGGGCGGCAGGCCTGACGGCGTGCAGTTGATGGTGCACCGTGGCTTTGCTTATATCGGGCATATGGTCTCTTCAGGATTTTCGGTGGTGGATGTGCGTGATCCTGCCCGGCCAAAAAACGTCAATTATGTCGCAGCCCCGCCAGGTACGTGGAACGTTCATTTGCAGGCCCACGATGATCTGCTGCTGGTGATTAATGCCCGTGATCTGTTTGCGGATGTGCGTTTCGCTGATGAAAAGGTCTATTACACCCGTCAGGTGGGTCACACCGTGAGCGATGTACAGGATAAAGGCTGGAGTGCAGGGCTGCGGATATTTGATATTTCCTCTCCACAGCAGCCACGGGAAATCAGTTTTCTGTCGCTGGACGGTATTGGAATTCACCGTATCTGGTATGTAGGTGGCCGCTGGGCCTATGTTTCGGCACTGATTGATGGCTTTACTGACTATATCTTCCTGACCATTGATCTGGCCGACCCGCGTAAGCCGGTCGTCGCCGGAAAATGGTGGTTGCCGGGGATGAATCAGCAGACCGGTGAGGTGCCTGACTGGCCGGAAGGCAAACGCTATGCTCTGCATCACGCGATAATCAGCGGTGATACCGCATATGGCTGCTGGCGGGATGGTGGGCTGACGATTCTGGACGTGAAAGACCGGACCGCGCCTCAGTTGCTGAGCCACCGCAACTGGAGCCCGCCGTTTGGCGGAGGGACACACACCGCATTACCGTTACCGGATCGCGACCTGCTGGTGGTGCTGGATGAAGCCGTTCTGGATGAGCAGCAGGACGGTGAAAAACTGATCTGGTTGTTTGATATCCGCGATAAGACCAACCCGGTGAGTATCTCCACCTTTCCACAACCGGATGAAACCGATTATGTGGCGAAAGGGGCACATTTCGGGCCGCATAATCTGCATGAAAACCGGCCGGGCAGCTTTATCAGTTCAACGCTGATTTTTGCTACCTACCAGAATGCCGGGGTCAGGGCTTTTGATATCAGTAATCCGTATCGTCCGGTAGAGACAGGGGCACTGGTGCCTGCTGCACCACAAAAAATGATGGATACACGGCCCGGACGGCCAAAGGTCATTCAGTCCTGCGACGTGTTTGTGGATGCAGAAGGTATTATTTACAGCACCGACTACAATGCCGGGCTGTCGATCATCGAATACCTGGGATAACCTGATAAGCCAGCCGGCAGGTTGGCTTTTTTTCTCTGAATTACAGATCTTTAGAATACTCAATGGCTTCCCTAACCTGAAGCAACGCCGTTTCCAGAACAGGAATACCCACGGATCCTGGCGCGATACGTAACGCATCGGGAGGATTCCCCGTGACCGAAAAAGGTTCCGCTGTGGAAACCGCAATGTTCATCCCGGCGCTGAGTGCCGTTGTGATGACGGGAAAATGACTGACCATCATTATTTTATAGCCAGTAACCAGTTTTAAAGTATTTTACTAAAACCCGTTGCGTCCTTACTTTGGAGTCAATTAATGATGATTCACTAAGTACAGGGTAATGCTGTACCGAAAACCCTGCAGGGGATAGAGCTAATGACGACTGAGAAACTGGAAGTAGATACGCTGGTGGTTGGGGCCGGACAGGCGGGTGTAGCGATGAGTGAACACCTGACCAAACTGGAAATTCCTCACCTGGTGATTGAGCGTAACCGGATTGCCGGTAACTGGAGAAGCCGTCGCTGGGACAGTCTGGTGGCTAACGGCCCGGCCTGGCATGACCGCTTCCCGAATATGGAATTTGCTGATGTCAGTCCTGATGGCTTTGCCCCAAAAGAGAGTGTTGCTGACTATTTTGAAGCCTATGCCGAAAAATTTAATGCCCCCATTCGCACCGGTGTCGAAGTAAAAAAAGTGACCCGCAATACAGGGCGTCCGGGATTTACCATTGAAACTTCCGAAGGAATTATCGAAGCCCGCCGTCTGGTGGCTGCCACCGGTCCTTTCCAGAAGCCGGTCATCCCGCCGGTCATCCCACAGGATATTGGCCTGACCCAAATCCACTCCGCCGATTATCATAACCCGCAGCAGTTACCGGAAGGTGGAGTGCTGGTGGTAGGTGCCGGTTCTTCCGGAGTTCAGATTGCCGAAGAATTGTGCCGTGCCGGCAAAAAGGTCTATCTGTCGGTCGGTGCCCATGATCGCCCGCCACGCGCCTATCGTAACCGCGATTTTTGCTGGTGGCTGGGGGTGCTGGGTGAATGGGATGCCACGGCAACAAAACCGGGTAAAGAGCACGTAACCATTGCGGTCAGCGGTGCCAACGGGGGCTATACCATCGATTTCCGGAAACTGGCGAACGAGGGCGTGAATCTTGTGGGTCTGACCCGGGGTTACGCTGACGGTAAAGTCAGCTTTGCCGATGATCTGGCTCAGAATATTGCCAATGGTGATGCCAGCTACCTGGGGATGCTACAGGCGGCCGATCAGTATATTGCCCGTAACGGTCTGGATTTACCTCTGGAGCCTGAAGCACACGAAATTCTGCCGGATCCACTTTGCATGACAAACCCGACACTCTCGTTGGATCTGCAGGCCGAAGGGATCACTTCTATTGTCTGGGCTACCGGTTATTCGACAGATTACAGCTGGTTGCAGGTAGATGCTTTCGATGCTCAGGGCAAACCACAACATCAGCGCGGGATCTCTTCCGAGCCGGGAATTTATTTCCTGGGTCTGCCGTGGTTATCACGCCGTGGTTCAACCTTTATCTGGGGTGTCTGGCACGATGCTAAGTATATTGCTGACCAGATTGCTATTCAGCGTCAGTATATGAATTATCACCACCAGTCGGAATCGACAAAGTAATTTTCTTTTATCAGCGCCTTTCCGGGTCCACTGGTGGCGCTGAATCCGCAAACTGACTGTCAGCCAATACCAGGGGCTATGGCAGGGTTGTTTATTACAATTTAACCCGCACTACGGTTTCCCCCTGCGGTCCTTATCTGACCACTGGGGGAGTTTTTTTCGTTACCAGCTCACAGGTTTCAGTTGCATTCCGTGATTTCCACGATAGTCCGGAGACTTTGGTGAACTCCAGCCAGTCAGCAGTTCAGTCTGTGGTTTGAAAATCTCCACCCCCAACGGCCGGCAGACTTTCAGTGTATCTTCAGCTTCATCTCCCCACATTGGCAGGGACAAGTCACCCCCGGGGCAGGTAGAAATTGCGCATAACAGATCGATTTCGGCAAAGAACTCCAGGTAGTCCCCGGATTGTGCCGGGCAGGCCTTCATAAAGTACTGATCATTATCATTCAGGCCGGTGCACTGGAACACATTCATCACATCGTGAACATCAAATTCGGTCAGACCCCATGGCTGAACCGCACGCACCAGATTCGAGTGACAGTGATGGTCAAAATCTTCACCGGTCAGCAGCTTATTCACATAAGGATCGCAGCGGGTGCCCAGTAAGTCATGAACACGACCACCGTCACTGTCTGTCCCATAATCTGCCAGCGAATCGGCGGTAATGGTCGCCATCGGGCGGATAAATGGCAGATTCGACCACAGGCGATCGTAGACCGAAAGATGTGCCCGCTGAAGCTGTCGGGTGCGGGATACCCACATTCTCTCCCGCGGATCATGGCGGTTCCAGATATTCAGATCGCCCACCTGGGGGCCTTGCGGGGCGGTAATACGGAACAAATGACCGGCGGGTACTTCCCAGGCATATCCGGTGCGGATCGGCACCAGGTGAGAAGAGAGTAGTTCATGAGGACCTTCGGCCAGCGCTTTGTAAAACTGGCGATCGACATCAAGGGCGGAACCAGAAGTACTTTGATAGGCAGCAGGATAATTCGACATCGGGGTAATTCTCCGTATTAAACAGGATGACTGAAAGAATCGGTCAGCTGACGTTCTGAATAATCGAGGTAATCGATTAATGCAGTGCAGGCTGCCTGAGATTGTTGTTGGCGTAGTAGTGACAGAATGTCCTGGTCGCGGGCAATCCAGGGGAGCTGAAATTCCCTCTCTGCGGCGCCGCTGCAGAACAACAGACGTAACTGGGCCAGCAGGACACTGAAAAAGTCGTTGAAGCGCTGACAGGCCAGCATCCGGACAATACTTTGGTGAAAGCGCAGGCTCTGGGTACCCACCTCACGCCACTGTTCCGCACTGGCTGCCAAAGTTGCGTTATCGAGATGCTGTTGCATGCGTTGAAGATGAAACTCACTGACCGGTGTATTGGTGCTCAGTGCCAAGACCTCAAGATGTCGGCGGGCCTTAAAAATGTCGCGGATATCGCGTCGGTCCAGCTGTCGGACAAATACCCCGCGATTTTGCTGATAGTTCACCAGCCCCTCAGCATGCAGAAAGCGCAGTGCTTCCCGCAGGGTATTACGTGAACTGTCACAACGTTCTGCCAGCTCTGTCTCTGCCAGTGGCTGGCCGGCAATCAGGTTACCGTTAATAATATTCTCCCGCAGCAGGGTAGCGACCCGCGCAAATGCGGGCAGCCCTGAATAATCGGCATTATCCGGAGTTTCAATATTCAGTTGCCGTGAGGCGTGGGTAATCTCCTGCATCGTGATCTCTCAGGCCGCAGCCATATTGTTGATGAATTTAGAAATTCGGTGGTCATGCATTTTCAGGATTTCGGCAGGCGGGGCATCCACCCCAATCCGGCCCTGTTCCATAAAAACAATACGGTCTGATATCGCCAGGGCAAATTTCATTTCATGCGTCACAATCAGCATGGTGATACCTTCCCCGGCCAGTTTTTCAATCACTTGTAATACTTCGTTGACACGCTCCGGATCCAGCGCTGAGGTCGGCTCGTCAAACAGTACCACCGCCGGTTTCATTACCAGAGTTCTCGCAATAGCAACCCTTTGCTGCTGACCACCGGATAGCTGGTGAGGATACTTATTGGCATGTTCAAGCATGCCCACTTTATCCAGCATGATCAGGCTGCGTTGATGAAGCTCTTTACGTGAATCGCTCTGATGCAGAAGCGGCGCCAGCAACAGGTTTTCCAGAACCGTTTTATGTGGGAACAGGTTAAATCCCTGAAAAACCATACCCAGCCGGGTGATTTGTGCCCGATAGGGCAATGCATTTTCCTGTTGTCCGGCGGTGATAAATTCTCGTCCCAGTAATTCCACACTGCCTTTATCCATCTTTTCCAGTCCATTGACCATTCGGATCAGCGTGGTTTTACCCGAACCGGAAGGACCGATGATAGAAATGACTTCTCCGGGTCTGACACTGAGGCTGATATCATTTAATACTGGCTTGCCGTTAAATGCCTTACTCAAACCGTTTAGTTGCAGTATCGGCCTGGCTGAAGCACTGTGGCTTTTTCGTATTGCTTTCGGTGCTGCAGGCAATGATGCCCGGGTCTGTTCAGCATCGAAAAGGGCCGGTTTGCGATTTTTCACATCACAGCGACGTTCCAGCCAGCCAAACAGGCGTTCGAAGACGGTGACAATCAGCACGTAATAACAGGCCACCGCCAGCAATGTTTCCATCACCTTAAAGTTTTCGGTATATAACCGTTCGCCGACCATCAGGATTTCAGACAATGAGATGACTGAGACCAGCGAGGTCATTTTTACAATGGTAATAAACTCATTCACCAGAGTGGGTAATGAAATGCGCAATGACTGAGGAATAATAATACTGAAACGGATTTGCCGGGTGCTGAGTCCCAGTGCTTTACCCGCTTCAAATTGTCCTTGTTGCACCGAAAGCAGACCGCCACGGTGAATTTCGGCGATGTAGGCTGTTTCACTCAAAATTAATGCAATAAGCCCGGCAGCAAAGGGATTGGATAACACCACGCTGGTTGCCGGAATCATTTGCGGCAGGTTATAGGTAAAAATAAGCAGCACCAGCAACGGCAGGCTACGAAACAGCCAGATATAGCCTGCAGCCAGATTGCGAATCAGCGGATTTGCGGACTGTTTAGCCAGTGCAACACCCAGCCCTAGCACAATACCGCCTAGCCACGTCAGCACGCTGAGTTTCACCACCATCCAGCTGGCCTGCCAGAAATCCGCATCGCGGAATAAACTTATCAAATAAGACCAGTCAAAATTCATCTTTGCCCCCGCAGATAACAGTTACAGAGTTCCGGCCAGTGCTTTGGCGACTTCACTGTTATCCGGCATTTGCAGGTTGTATTTGTGCAGTAATGCCTGATAGCTGCCATCTTTGACTTTTTGCGCAAATGAAGCTTTTAGCTGGCTAAGCAGTTCCGGGTTATTTTTATTAACGGCCAGCCCGACTACCACAGGGTAGATAATCTGGGATGAACTGATTTTTAGTCGTGAACCGGTTTTTTCAACGGTTGCTTTAGCCACGGCTGCGTCTTCGTACTGAACATCTACGGCTTTGGATAGCAGTGCCTGCGCGGCTTCTGGTGAGGTCGGGAATTCAAGCACTGTAATTACTCCCAGGCCTTTTGGCTGGCAGTAGTCAGTGGAGAGTTTATTCAACCGCGCAATCCAGGCTCCCCCTTTAATTGATGAAACCCGCTTACCACATAAGTCTTCCGGTTTTTGCGGTAAAAATGTTGAGTTCGCCTGTACCAGTAATGAGCCGCCAGTTTTCATGTATGGCAGGAAATCGACCTGTTGTGCGCGTTCAGGAGTGACATAAAGCGTGGATGCGACGATATCGAAACGGTTACTTTTCAGGCCGAGGATCAGACTGGCAAAACGGGTATCAACCACAACCGGGGTCAGTTTTAGTGGGGCAGAGATTAGGTTGATAAATTCGGCATCAAAGCCTGCCGGTTTGCCCTGCTCTAAATAGTTGTACGGGGGATAGGTGAGGTCTGACCCCACCAGCAGATGACCAGGCTGCAAGGTTGCGGCCTGTGCCAGGCCGAAGAACAGAGGAGCTGTCAGGCAGCATAAGCGTAATATGGATTTCATTTCAGTATCTCCGCGATATATTGTTGAACAATGACAATTCATTTATCGTGCCATGTTTTATGAAGAGCGAATGATAACGAATGTTTTTACCGGCAAAGGAGAGTGAAGGCCCGGGGGGTGATGTGGAGTGGTGCAAATGCACCACAGATTGCACAGCGGTGGGGCAAAAAGTCAGGGTCAGGAGATTTTCAGCAATACATTCACCCGCAGGGGGAGCCGCCCCAATGTCGTGTAGTCGGAGAGATAACGGCGGCGTAGTTCCAAAGCCGACACTGTGCCGCGATCTATGTTGGCAGTTTTCTCCTGACGGGGGCGGGAGGGGGCCGGCACGCAAAAAAACCGGCGGCATAACAATAGTATCAGCGCAGTGCGGTGACCTTTTGCAGCAGCAATTCTTTCGCCTGATCGAGCAGTGCCGGGTTAGTTTGTCGGGACAGGGCCTCGCGAGGTTTTTTACCCAGGAAATAGTGAATTCGTTCACTGTTAGCGCCTGAAGGATGGGGCAGGCCTGTCAGTATCCTTGCAGGATCAATCAGTTGTTGTTCTGCCAACCATTCTACCCCAGCGGTTGCCACCGGTCCGAGAGGAACAAACACCGCTTGTGGCAGTTGTCGCGCTTCGGCTGTAAAGCCGCGCTCAATACTTTGTCGCAGTAACGAAGATCGTTGGAATGACGGGGTATTGTTGTAATTTTTACCGTTCACAAATACCGGCTGATTAAACAGCGAAGTAAAATGCACCAGTGCCATATCTTCAGCAAACAGTGAGCGGCAGGAGTGAATGCCTAGCCAGTCCGCCAGACCGATAACATCCAGTAGCTGTGTCAGATTATTTCGAATAGCGCCACTGAAGGCACCTTGCTGTTTGGCGAGAAAAAGCGCCTGCTGGTCCGTGTCGCCGTTGAGCAGTGACTGTTGGGCCGCAGTCACCGCATTCAGCCATTGCTGATAGCCAGGAGTAATGCCAACCAACACAACGCGCGCTGCAGGATTCAGATAATCGAACGGAATATAGTATTCGCTGAGCGTCCCTTCCTGATGTAACAGAAATTCCTGAGGCAACTGACGGGCAGCAGGCTGGCTGAAACTGAGAATCGCCGGACGAAACTGGCTAAACAGCATAAAAAATAACCCTAAAGTATCAGAAGAATAGTCTGACAAAGGGTAACATGCGCAACACCCGCGGCAAATCATCTGCAATGAAGAATACCGGACAACCCTGCCGCGAGGCGGCAGGGGAAAGGCAGTCAGTGACTGATAATCTGGCTGAGAAAGTCGCGGGCTCGCTGAGTTGCAGGGGCAGTGAAGTTGCGATGCCTACACTCAAATTACAGGATATGAGGCGCCACCATGTTATTCCCCCAGCAGAGTCAGAGCCCGGGAGAAAAAGTCCTCTTCACCGAAGTTACCGGATTTAAGCGCCAGTCCCAGTGGGCCTTGCTGATCACTTGCCAGTAAGGCCGGTACACCGGTGCTCAGTTCTGCGCCAATAACCACCGAACGGATGCCAAGCCCGGTGACAACCGCCCCCGATGTTTCACCTCCGCCAACCACCAGACGCCTGACTCCAGCCCCCGTCAGCAAGGGAGCCAGCCCTGCAAAGAATTGTTCGATGGCCTGAGAAACCTCTTCACGTCCATACTGCTGCTGTAACTCTCTGACCCGGGCGGCATCACCGGAGGTATAAATCAGCGGTAACTGCTGCTGATGGTCCGCCACAAACTGCAACAACTCATCATAGCCGGCTTCGCCACGGATAATTTGTTCCACATCCAGTGGCAGCACAGCATAACGCTGACGGTGATATTCAATTTGTCGTAACGTCATCCGTGAACAGCTGCCGACCAGAATGGCGCCCTGGCCCTGTACGGAAAAGGATTCTGGTTTTTCACCGCAGGCTTCCCCCCGGGAAATAAAGTTATGGGGTAGCCCACGGGCTATCGCTGACCCACCGGTCAGCAGCGGAGCATCATGGCAGGCTTTGGCAATCGACAATAGATCGTCATCACTGATGGCATCCACCAGAACCAGACATTTTTGTTGCTCAGCCTGCTGCTGTAACAGGGTTCGTATTGTTTCGCTGCCTTGCTGTACCTGTTGCCAGTGGATAAAACCTTGCGGCAGCGTTGACTGGCTGGCCAGCACTCGTCGCAGATCGGCGTCGGTCATCGGGGTCAGAGGATGGTTTTCCATCCCCGACTCGTTCAGCAACTGATCGTTGACAAACAGATGCCCCTGATACAAGGTCCGCTTCATGGCTGGGAATGACGGGCAAACCACCACGCCCCGCGCCGATAATTTTTCTGCCAGTGCTTCAGCGACCGGCCCGATGTTGCCCTGGTCGGTAGAGTCAAAGGTAGAACAGTACTTAAAGACAATCTGTCGGCAGCCTTGTGCCAGCAACCAGTCACAGGCCAGCAATGATTGTTCAATGGCCTGATCGACAGGCCAGGAACGGCTTTTCAGAGCGATAACGCCGGCACCGATGGCATTTTCAGCAGGGGCGTCGGGTACTCCCATATACAATGCGGTTTTCAGGCCACCTTCTTCCGGTAACCCACCAGCCAGTGTGACACCAATATCACTGGCCCCGGTGAAATCATCTGCTATCACACCTATTAACATGAGTCGCTCCGTGTGTCCCGGGCCAGCCGGTGTTTCATTTTCAAAACAGCGGACTGTGGTGCCGCCAGTATGGGTAAAGCGCTCGCCGCCTGAACGGTCGCCAGTGCGCCGGATGTCGAAAAGTGGGCCAGCATTATTGCCTGACAATCTGCCAGTTGTGCTGCATATTCAGCGACCAGCGCATGGTGACGCGGGGCATCCCCGGCCCGTAACGCTTCTATGGCGCCGGGGACACAGAGGGTTTTCAGGGTAGCCTGGCTCTGCCGCTGTCTGGTCAGTGCATAGAATTCGCTTTCCATACCACTGACGGCCGGGGCAAAGGTGGCCAGCATACCAATCCGGGTGCCGTGCTCCAGTGCAGCTTCAAACATCGCCTCATTCGGTTTCAGTACCGGAATAGTGAACATCTCGTCCAGCGCCTCCAGGGGTTCACCAAAAGCAAAACAGGTGGCCAGAATACCGTCAGCACCCATGTCACGGGCATAGGTACCAAAGCGGATAAAACGGCTTCTCAGTTCAGGCGTCATTTGAGAGGATTTTGCCCGCTCCAGCGATAATCCCTCATCCAGCAAATGAATGGCTGTGGCTTCCGGCCATAAAGCCTGCATTGCCTCCGTGATCGGTTGCATAGCCACCGGCGTGGCATGCAGCAGAACTATTGATTTCATCACAGTGTTCTCCCGGGTCAGGGATTAATTACGCAGTTCCAGACCAAATTTCTGATATTCATCGGCGGTTTCCGGCGCAGTCACAATATCGATCAATTCTGCTGCCTGTTGTTTACGTTCAGAACTGGCAAACTGCGCGATAGAAAATGCGGTGATCTTCTGTAATTCATCCGGCAGATAACCAATGATTTCGACGCCGGGAACCACCAGCAGCTCGCTAATTTGCTGAATGGCTAAATCTGCTTCCCCGGTGATCAGTTTTTCCGCAGTAAAACCTTCCGGGATAGGGCAGGCTTTGGCGTCAATCTCCTGTTCGATCCCGAGTTTTTTTAATACGGTTTTGAAATGAATACCACTGGCTCCGCCGACGGAGTAGCAGATGGAGCGTCCTTCACGCAGGGTTTTCACCAGCTGTTCTGTCCCGGAAACATCGACATGTGGGGCACCTTGTTTCACCGCAAATCCGATCCTTGAGATCACCAGCGGTTTTCGGGTTGCCGGATCGACAATCCCCTGAGCCACCAGTTGATCCATTGCCGGATCCGTGACAATTACCACGTCGCATTGCTGACCGTTTTCTATGTTTTTCATCAGTACTGTGGTCGGGGTCCAGTGAATATCAATCTCTCCGGACTGGCGACGATAGCGGTCGAGCAATGTCGCATCAAAAGGTGAACGAACGACCAATGCACTGTGCAGTGATAAAGGACCTGAATGACTCATAGTTAACTCCTGAATTCGTGGGGGTGGGCCGCCATAGAGCAGCCCGTTTGGCTACATGGCCAGCCAGATGGTAACGGGGACAGTAATCACTGCCAGTATGGTACTGACCATGATGGCAAAGGCTGCTTTTTCCGGATGCACATCCAGCGCTGAAGCTACTGCGGCAATATTGGCCGGAAGTGGGTTACAGGCCAGCATAACCATGACCACATATTCATAAGTCTGAAGATGAAACTGGCGGAAAATCAGGATAATCACCAGAGCATACAGCCCTTGTTTCCAGAGGATGGAGTAGAAGGCGAATTTCCAGTCCGGTACCAGTTTGTCAAATCTCGCCAGTGACATCCCGATAATCATCATCCCCAGGGTAGAGTATCCCCCCACAAAACCGTTCACTCCGCTTTTAATAAACTCAGGTAATTCAAAGTGAAAATATTTTAGAATCAATGCCAGGATCGCTGCATGCAGGGTAGGCATTTTGGCAACACGGATCAGACTGGTTTTCACTGAATAGAGGCCACGGGCGGTAATATAATAGGCCGCGGTAAATTCATAGATACTGGAAGCGACCTTGGCAAACACCACAATACTGATTGCCGCAGCGCCATCCGGAGTACCTCCCAGCAGCCCTATAGCCAGTGGCAGAACAAAATAGCCAACATTACCCTGTCCGCCGGCAGCGCCAAACAGGTTAGCACGGTTGTCTTTCCATAAAAAACGCCCGACGAATAACGCCAGAAAGGCAGCAATACAGGAGATGACATAAAATACTACCGAATACATGGCATATCCGACGCCTGCCGGAGAATTCAGTATTAATACAAAACAGACAATCGGTGAAAAAATATAAATTAATAAGTTGGCAATGTCTTTGGAATTTATTTTAAATTTCCTGGACGCATACCAGCCTATCATCGACACAGCGATTAAATATGCCACGCGTGGCATAATTTCATAAGCGGTCATTTTATTTTTACCTGTGTATAGTGAGTAGGGTAATTTAAACAGTGATTACCATCGGCATTTAAATGTTGTTTCCAAATCATTAATGGCCTGCTCAGAAAGCAGTGCTGCCTTGCGACCCGTTTCTATCCATAGTTTTGCTGTTTCTTCTAATTCTTCGAGAATATAACTTGCCTGTGAAACACTGTTTCCCCAGACAACCGGACCCAGCCGTTCCAGCATGACACCTTTGACCTTATCCGCCAGTCCGGCCACTATTTCTGCCACTTCCGGCGCACCTGGTCGTTGATATTCAATTAACGGGATTCTGCCGACTTTCATGACCTGATAAGGCGTGATGGGAGGCAGAATAGCATCAGGGCTCCAGACACCCAGTAAGGTTAGTAAGACCAAAGAGGTGGAATGGGTATGCAGAACACTGCTGGCAGCTGAATTCTGTTTATAGATACCGCGATGCAACAACAGTGTTTTGGAGGGTTTATTCCCACTAATCCATTCACCGGCCAGGCTGACTTTAGCAATATCATTCGGGTCAAGAGTCCCCAGACAGGCGTCGGTGGGGGTAATCAGCCAGCCATCATCCAGACAGGCACTGATATTACCCGATGAACCGACAATATATCCTCTGTTATATAAGCTTGCCCCGGTCAGACATATCTCTTCGCGTATTTTATTTTCGTCTTTCATAATAACTTCCTTCCTGAAATATATCGATAAAGGTCACTTTGGGTGACGTGACCTCAAGCAAGCTCTGCTTACATTCACCGGAAATAGAGTCGGTAATTATTTCATCCATTGAGGATAACGGGCAGACGGTATAAAAACCGTATTTTCCATATTTACTGCTATCCGATACCAGAATATTTCTATTTGATACAGAAATAACTGTCTGCTTAACCACTGCTTTACCTTCATATGGTGTCGAAATTCCGTGGACTAAATCCCAGGAACTGGCACTCAGAAAGGCTAAATCAATATTCAGCGCTTTGATAAAATTGGCTGCGCTTAATCCGACGCAGGACAAATTACGTTTATCTACCCGCCCCCCCACGTGATAGAGATCGATAGCGGGGTTAGACATCAGCAACTGACTGATAGAAAAATCATTGGTGACTACCGTCAGATGAAAATTAGCCGGAATACAACAGGCTATTTCAAACGTGGTGGTTCCCGCATCCAGATAGATAATGGTGCCTTCAGAGATGCGCTGCATAGCCCGTTTACCCAGCTCTTTTTTCAGCTTATGGTTCAGGTATGATTTTTCCTGATAGGGCAGTTCCTGATGCAGTAGTTCGCTGAGTCTGATACCGCCATTGACCCGTTGAACTTTTCCTTCCCGTTCCAGAATCTGTACGTCCCGGCGGATGGTCATGTGTGACACGTTCATCAGGGACGCCAGGGCGTCATAAAGCGCAATCTGGTTTTCATGGACATAGCGATAGATAAAGTCCCGACGTTCATTAGCCGTTAATGCAATCGCCATTTGCCACCACTCTTATCACTGTCTGTTCTGTGTCTGTGTTAATGAATGTAGTTTACGGTGATCAATTTCACATTAAAAGTTGCGTAATCACAGATTTTACACCGGGTAAAATTAAGGTTTTTTATTTAACTATATGAAAATTAATTATTTTAAATCTTAATAACCTGATTTTATTTTTCACACTGGCATGTGAAATATCAGAGTGACGGGGAGAGGGTGAAAATTTCCGTGGCTTGGGTGATTAAACAAAAGGTATCCGCGATGATAAGAGCACAGCACAGTTAAAAAAAACCTCACCAGAATGATGAGGTTTTCGCTAAGCAGAGATGTCGGAAAAATTATCCGACAGGCTGTGGATTAGTCATCCAGGAAGCTTCGCAGAACTTCCGAGCGGCTTGGGTGACGTAATTTACGCAGTGCTTTGGCTTCAATCTGACGAATACGCTCACGGGTAACATCGAACTGTTTACCGACTTCTTCCAGAGTATGGTCAGTATTCATATCAATACCAAAACGCATCCGCAGGACTTTAGCTTCACGGGCAGTCAGACCAGCCAGTACGTCATGCGTTGCAGAACGCAGGCTTTCAGACGTTGCTGAATCCAGCGGCAGCTCCAGCGTGGTGTCTTCGATAAAATCACCCAGATGTGAATCTTCGTCATCGCCAATCGGTGTTTCCATCGAAATAGGCTCTTTCGCGATTTTCAGCACCTTACGAATTTTATCTTCAGGCATCAGCATCCGCTCTGCCAGTTCTTCCGGTGAAGGTTCACGACCCATTTCCTGCAACATCTGACGTGAAATACGGTTCAGTTTGTTGATGGTTTCGATCATGTGTACCGGAATACGAATGGTTCTGGCCTGGTCTGCAATTGAACGGGTAATGGCCTGACGAATCCACCATGTCGCATAAGTTGAGAACTTGTAACCACGACGGTATTCAAACTTATCAACCGCTTTCATCAGACCAATGTTACCTTCCTGAATCAGATCCAGGAACTGCAGGCCACGGTTGGTGTATTTTTTAGCAATTGAAATCACCAGACGCAGGTTAGCTTCTACCATCTCTTTTTTCGCACGGCGGGCTTTCGCTTCACCGATAGACATACGACGGTTGATGTCCTTCACCTGCTCGATGGTCAGACCGGTTTCTTCCTCAACCTGAGCCAGTTTGTGAAGGCCACGTTCCACATCATCTTCGACTTCCAGCAGCTTTTCAGACCATGGTTTTTTCATTGCCAGAGCAGCTTTAAACCAGGTGCCATTGGTTTCGTTGCCGGTAAACAGTGTGATGAAGTTTTTCTTCGGCATTTTGCACACTTCAACACACAGTTTCATGATGGCGCGTTCCTGAGCACGGACACGATCCATCATCTGGCGCATATTGTTGACCAGATAATCAAACTGTTTTGGCACTAAACGGAACTGTTTAAAGACTTCAGACAGATTCTGAATTTCGGCAATCGCATCAGCATGGCTGCGGCTTTTGCTTTTGATGACGGTACGGGTGACTTCGTACTGGGCACGTAATTCGCCGAATTTTTCACGTGCCAGCTCAGGATCGATAGAGTTATCATCTTCTGAGTTATCATCATCGCTGTCTTCATCTTCGTCGTCGTCATCGTTACGGTCTTCTTCCGATAACTCTGACCCGATATTGGTCGCTGTCGGTGCCAGATCTTCCTCAGCATTCGGATCGACAAAACCAGTAATAATATCGGAAAGCCGTGCTTCTCCGGCTTCGACTCTGTCGTATTGTTCCAGCAGATAAGTGATTGCTTCCGGATATTCCGCGACTGAGCATTGAACCTGGTTGATACCATCTTCAATACGTTTAGCAATATCAATTTCGCCTTCGCGGGTAAGCAGTTCTACGGTACCCATTTCACGCATATACATGCGGACAGGGTCAGTGGTCCGGCCAATTTCAGACTCTACGCTGGAAAGTACCTGCGCGGCCGCTTCTGCTGCATCTTCATCAGTATCGGAACTGTTTTCATTCAGCATCAGATCATCGGCATCAGGGGCTTCTTCTACCACCTGAATACCCATGTCGTTGATCATCTGAATAATGTCTTCAATCTGATCGGAGTCGACAATATCTTCCGGCAGATGGTCATTGACCTCAGCATAGGTCAGATAGCCTTGCTCCTTACCACGGGTGACAAGTAGCTTCAGCTGTGACTGCGGGTTTTGCTCCATAAGACGGTATCCACACTTCTGTTAATGAGATCGGTGTTTGTCGGGGTTAACCGGCAAATAACAGTAAAGGCGTTTCATTGGCTGCGGCCTTCATCGCAGCAATGGGCATCTGCCCTGAGTAATCGGCAATTAAGCCGCGAGTAATCTTTTTGTCATCATTCAGGCTTCAGTATAGAAGAAGCCTGACAACTCTGTACAAACTGGTGGTTTTTACAGCAAAATTTACATTCAGTCACAGGTCGACGTGTCAGCAAACGCCAACCGACAATCTATTTTTTGGCCAGTGCTGTCAGCAACGATTGCAATTCAAGCCGTTCGTCACTGTTCAGCCCATGAGTGCGATCACGGGCAATCAGCCATTCGAGTCGCTGCTCCAACGCTGTGTTATAAATACTGGTCAGTGAGTCACTAAACACCGCTTCCACTTCATCATCTACTATCATGTGGTTCCAGACAGCCAGAGTTTCAAGGGACTGTGCCGTTTTAGTATCACGATAACTTTCCAGTAACTGGGCAGTAGTTAAGCCTGGCTGCTCATTACAGCGTTGTACCAGTTCAGCGAACAGTGGCAGTCCGGCAATACCCGTCTCTTTTAACCCTTCAAGCGACGGGACTTTAGCCGCCAGTGCCGGGTTCTGTAACAGCAACGCGACCAGAATCCGCATGGTGGTTTTTTTTCATCACTGGCGAAGCGTTCACCGGTTTGTTTTCGGCCTTTGCCGGTAACAATTTTTCCAACTGACGGTCGTCCAGAATACCCAGTTTGTTGCCCAGTACCTGACGTATATAAATCCGCAGCGTTTCTCCCGGGATCTGACTAATCAGTGGCAGAGCCAGGGTACTTAAACGTGCTTTTCCGTCACGGGTACTCAGGTCTACCTGAGGCAGTAAATTGTCGAACAGGAAGTCTGACAGCGGTACAGCCTGTTCCATTCGTTGCTCAAACGCCTGTTTGCCTTCTTTACGTACCAGCGTATCCGGATCTTCGCCATCCGGCAGAAACATAAAACGCAGCTGGCGGCCATCGGTAATGTAAGGCAGGGCAGTTTCCAGTGCACGCCATGCGGCGTCACGTCCCGCCCGGTCACCGTCATAACAGCAAATCACGGTATCGGTATTTCTGAACAGTAGCTGTATATGTTCACTGGTGGTTGAAGTCCCCAGAGAGGCTACTGCATAATCGATGCCAAACTGCGCCAGAGCCACCACATCCATATAGCCTTCAACCACTAATAACCTGGCGGGCTGGTTATGGATTTGTGTGACTTCATAGAGCCCGTATAGTTGCCGGCCTTTATGGAAAATTGAGGTCTCCGGTGAGTTAAGGTATTTGGGCGTATCATTCCCCAGTACCCGACCACCAAAACCAATCACTCTTCCTCGTTTATCACGAATTGGGAACATGACCCGGTCACGAAAACGGTCATAACTGCGGCCATTGTCATTAGTGACCAGCATCCCGGCTTCTGTCAGAGAGTGTTTATCTTCCTGATGTTTTCCAAAACGCTTTAAGGCGTTGTCCCATCCTGGTGGGGCGAACCCTATCGAAAAATGTTCGATCACCTGCTGACTCAGTCCGCGACTTTGCAGATAGTGCCGGGCAGGTTCTGCCTGAGGTTGTGATAAAGAAGACTGGTAAAACTGATTCAGACCGTCCATCAGCTGGTAAAGGCTTTGTCGCTGATGCCGCTCCATGGGGGTGTCACCGCTACCGCTTTCGTAGGGAACTTCCAGTCCATTCATGGTGGCCAGTTCTTCGATGGTTTCGACAAACTCCAGACGGTCAAAATTCATCAGAAAATCAATAGCATTACCATGAGCACCACAGCCAAAACAGTGGTAAAACTGTTTGTCACCGTTGACGGTAAAAGACGGGGTTTTTTCGTTATGGAAAGGGCAACAGGCGTGATAATTCTTGCCTTGCTTTTTCAGCTTCACGCGGGCATCAATAAGATCCACGATGTCTGTGCGGGCAAGCAAGTCATTGATAAATATACGCGGTATTTTCCCAGCCATAGACTCCGGTTCTTTAACTCATAAACGACAACAAGCCGCGCCTCCTTTCGGAAAGCACGGCCTTTCACTTTACTCAGTCTGCGTGTAACACGCATGGGAGCAGGCTCCCGGACAAATTAGTACAGACGAGTGCGGCGTGCGTTTTCGCGAGCCAGTTTCTTGGCATGACGTTTAACAGCAGACGCTTTAGCGCGCTTACGTTCGGTCGTTGGTTTTTCATAAAACTCACGACGACGGACTTCAGCCAGAACGCCTGCTTTTTCACAGGAACGCTTGAAGCGACGCAGTGCTACGTCGAAAGGCTCGTTTTCACGTACTTTAATTACCGGCATGTAACTCTCACCTCGATAAATTCGATTTGTGCAGCTGGCTGCAGCGCCAGCTTATTTCAAAATGGTGCAGTATTTTACTCCAGCGTGGGCTGGCTTGTAAAGCACCATGAACAATTTCAAACCAACAAAGCGCTTCGCAGCACTGTGGTTGCCGGTTTTTTTCAGACCGCGAAGTATAGCCTATTCTTTGGCCGGTAAAAAATCTTTTTAATGAAATCGTGCAGCATAGGCCAGAATTGTTAGCTGTGGTACACTCCTGCGGCGAAATCAGAGGTGAGTGTGATGCGAGTTTTGGGTATTGAAACGTCTTGCGATGAAACCGGAATTGCAATTTATGACGACGAATCCGGTCTGTTGGCTAATCAGCTATATAGCCAGGTGAGTTTACACGCTGATTATGGCGGTGTGGTGCCGGAACTGGCATCCCGCGACCATGTCCGTAAAACGGTACCCCTCATTCAGGCGGCGATGGCTGAGGCAGGGCTGACAGCTACAGATATTGATGCGGTGGCTTACACTGCCGGTCCCGGGCTGGTCGGGGCATTAATGGTCGGAGCTACCGTCGGTCGCTCTCTGGCTTTTGCCTGGCAGGTGCCGGCGATTGCCGTCCACCATATGGAAGGCCATCTGTTGGCTCCAATGCTGGAAGATAACCCACCTGAATTTCCTTTTGTTGCCTTGCTGGTCTCAGGGGGACATACCCAGCTTATCAGTGTCACCGGGATTGGTGAGTATGAACTGCTCGGCGAGTCGATTGATGATGCCGCCGGAGAAGCCTTTGATAAGACAGCTAAATTACTGGGGCTGGATTATCCCGGAGGGCCACTGCTGTCGAAAATGGCAGCGCAGGGGACGGCAGGACGTTTTACCTTTCCACGGCCAATGACCGACAGGCCAGGCCTGGATTTCAGTTTTTCGGGCCTGAAGACCTTTGCCGCGAATACCATCCGTAACCATGACGATGATGCCGGGACCAAAGCTGATATTGCGAGGGCATTTGAAGATGCGGTGGTGGATACCCTGATGATAAAATGTAAGCGCGCACTTCAGCAGACCGGGTTTAAAAAACTGGTGATTGCCGGAGGTGTCAGTGCTAACAAAACACTACGAGAAAGAATGGCAGAGATGATGCAGCAACGCGGCGGTGAAGTGTTTTATGCAAGGCCAGCGTTCTGTACCGATAATGGTGCCATGATAGCCTATGCAGGGATGGTTCGTCTGAAAGGGGGAACCCACAGTGATCTGGGGATTACAGTGCGACCACGCTGGCCACTGGCGGAATTGCCGCCGTTAGTGCCCTGATCTGGGAAATTTCAGGAGCGGCCGGAGGTTTAGTGTTTGCCGCTATCTGTAGGCTGCGATTTGGTTTTGCGTTTCCACAGGCGGGGCTCCATACCCCGCCACAGACGCTGAATATTGTCGTGATGACGTAGCAGAATCAGGCAGGACAGCATAGAGACAGGAAAGGTAAACTGTGGCTTAAACCACCAGACATAAAAGGGTGCAATTAATGCACTGATAATCGCTCCCAGCGAAGAGTAACCACTGAGTAGTACTGTCAGAATCCATGTGCCCATCATCAGCCCGGTCAGGTCCCAGCCAATGGGGGCAATCGCACCCAGCGCAGTCGCCACACCTTTACCGCCGCGAAAGCCAAAAAATACCGGATAGATATGGCCGAGACAGGCCGCTATTGCCGTCAAACCCAGGAAGAAGGGAGAAATATGTAACTCCCATGCCAGCCAGACCGGCAACATCCCTTTTATGACATCAAATAATAGCACCGCAACTGCGGCCAGTTTACCACCCACCCGTAAAATGTTGGTCGCACCGGGGTTGCCAGAACCCAGGGTACGGGGATCAGGGTATCCGCAGAGTTTGCACAACAGAATTGCTCCGGAAACGGAACCGCAAAGATACGCAAAAAGGATCATACCTGCAGCGATTACTGTCATAATACTTCCCATACCTGTCCGTTGTTTTGGTTGCTGTCTGGATAATACGCATAAAGCAACGGAAGTGGTATCTGATCACCATAAAAACACAGAGAGTATCACGATGGATCTTGTCTTTATCGAACAGCTGACCGTATTTACCACCATTGGCGCCTATGACTGGGAACAGACTATTCAGCAAAAATTGTTACTGGATATAGAAATGGCATGGGATAACCGCAAAGCCGCGAAGAGTGATGATGTGGCAGATTGTCTAAGTTATGCGGATGTTTCTGAGGCAGTGTTACAGCATTTACAGGGACAGCGCTTTGCCCTGGTTGAGCGGGTAGCAGAAGAAGTAGCGGAATTACTTATGCAGCGTTTTGACTTACCCGGAGTACGAATTAAAGTCAGTAAGCCCGGCGCTGTCGCGCAAGCGAGCCAGGTGGGAGTACGCATTGAGCGGGGAATTATTCCTAAATAACCGGAAACAGATAGTAAATAATTGCCATCAAACTGAAACCCAATCAGAGTATTGACTGTCATATGCCGTGGAACTCATTGTCGGTACAATGATTTAACGGTTCTGGCATAGTTCAGAAAAGTTCACATAACTGCTTATTTTAAGCCATCAGTAAAAATGGCAGCCAGGTGTTGTGTTGATTGGGGTGAATTGGAGAGGATTTTTTGATGGCAGATATGCACCACCTGTTTGTTGCAGCAATTTTGGGCATTGTTGAAGGGTTAACGGAATTCTTACCCGTTTCATCCACAGGCCACATGATTATTGTCGGCCATTTGCTGGGGTTTGAGGATGAAACCGCAGAAACCTTTGAAGTTGTCATCCAGTTGGGGTCGATACTGGCTGTCGTTGTGATGTTCTGGCGCAGGTTGTTTGGGTTGATAGGTATTCATTTTGGGAAGGTTCCCCATGAAGGTACTGGCCAGGGGCATCTGACGCTTATCCATATTTTACTGGGTATGATTCCGGCTGTCGTTCTCGGCCTAATTTTGCATGACCGGATCAAAACACTGTTTACCCCGATTAATGTGATGTATGCGCTGGTCGCCGGGGGGATTTTGTTGTTGCTGGCAGAATACTTTAAACCCAAACAGCCAAAATCGGTGGGTCTTGATGATATTACCTACCGCCAGGCTTTTATGATTGGTTGCTTTCAGTGTCTGGCTCTGTGGCCTGGTTTTTCACGTTCAGGCGCAACTATCTCCGGTGGAATGCTGATGGGGATAAGTCGCTATGCGGCTTCTGAATTTTCGTTTCTGCTGGCGGTGCCGATGATGATGGGCGCGACAGCACTGGATTTATATAAAAGCCTCAGCTTCCTGACTGTCAGCGATATTCCGATGTTTGGTATTGGTTTTATTATGGCATTTATCGTGGCACTGATTGCGATTAAGACCTTCCTGGAACTGATTAAACGAATTTCGTTTGTCCCGTTCGCTATCTACCGTTTTATCCTCGCGGTGGTGGTCTATATGATTTTTGCCTGACGATGATTCAAAAGATAAGCATGGCCGGAATTTATTTCCGGCCTTTTTTTATCTCAGGCGGAGGATGGGGAGTGGCCCTGAAGTGCTGCGACCCGGCGACGGGTCAGTTCAGTGCGGATTTGTGGGCCGCTGAATCCGTCACTAATCACTTCAGACACCGGTACTGCAACAGCAGCCTGGTACAACGCCAGAGTATAGTCGGCCTGTGGATAGGCTTGCCCGGTTAATCCTTCACGTCCACGGGCATCGGCTTCACTGGCAGTAATCAGTTGTGTCAGTCGTTCCGGCCTGCGCCATACGTCAATACTGTCAAACAGCTGGATCACTTTCTCCGGCGGCTGACGCTGGATAGTGTGGATCACATCATGATATTCGGTAATAACCAGAGACAGTTCACGAACATGATTAGGGACTTTCAGACGCTGACACAGCGCACTGACCAGTGGTAACCCGGCTGCACCATGTCCCGGATGAGAAGGCCAGACTTGTTTGGGGGTCAGGGCTTTGCCTGCATCATGGAACAGCGCAGCAAAGCGGATTGCGATATCTTCTGTCAGCCGTGCAGCCATATTCAGAGTCATCAGGCTGTGGACGCCGGTGTCAATTTCCGGGTGCCATTTGACCGGGGCCGGCACGCCGAACAGGTTATCCAGTTCAGGAAATAATACCTTCAGCGCACCACAATCCCGTAATACCTGAAAGTAAACATCAGGATTATCCGTAGCTAACGCTTTCTCCGTCTCTTTCCACACACGTTCGGCAGTCAGGTGTTGTAATTCACCACTATCAGACAGTTGCTTCATTAGCGTCAGCGTGGGATCCGCCACGCGAAACCCCTGTCCTGCAAACCGCGCCGCAAACCGGGCGACCCGTAATACCCGCAACGGATCCTCGACAAAGGCTGGTGAGACATGGCGTAACAAACGTTGTCTGAGATCCTGCTGCCCCTGCCATGGGTCAATAATTTCTCCGTCACTGTCCTGTGCCATCGCATTGATGGTCAGGTCGCGACGCTGTAAATCTTCAGGCAGAGTCACCTCGGGGGAGAAACAGGTTGTGAATCCGGTATAGCCATGTCCGGCTTTACGTTCAGTACGTGCCAGAGCATATTCTTCATGACTGACAGGATGCAGAAACACAGGGAAATCACGCCCGGCCTGTTGATACCCTAGGCTAAGCAGATCTTCCGGGGTTGCCCCTACCACGACCCAGTCCCGGTCTTTGACCGGCAAATTAAGCAACGCATCACGGACGGCACCACCGACCAGATAAGTTTTCACACCACAACTCCTGTGTCTGTTAGCCGTTCGCCGCTGCAGGCTGTCAGGTCAGCGCTCAGCGCGTGGTATTGTGCAGGAACCCGGAATCGGTCAGCGCATCCAGCGGTCATTACTTTTACGGCGTGGGATCATCCGTGGCAGTAACAGACCCAGCAACAGACCCAGGCCCATCACGCCACCACCATACATAAACCACTGCATGATAATCGCTCGTTGCTTGTCATCCAACTGAACATTCGCCGCCGCGACTTTTTTCTGCGCGACAATAAGAGAATTTTTCAGTGTCTGGTTTTCCTGTTTCAGGGCATCGATAGCACTGTCGCTGCCAGCCACTTTCTTCTGCATATCGGCAGTCCGCTGGTTCCAGCTGTTATCGATATTCGCCAGCTTATCTGTCAGTTGTTTCACCTGCTGTTGCAGTTGCGGCACCTGGGTACGCAGGCTGGGTGTGTCACTCAGTTGTGACAAAGGTATCCAGGTTGTGCGTCCTTCTGAATCACGAATTTGTGCGTATTTGCTGTCGGGATTAGTTTGCAATACTGTGACCTGATCGCCAGCGTTAACTTTGCCAACCAGGCGATATTGGTCGCCTGGTCCACTACGGACCCAGGTCGAAAGCTCATCAGAAATATAACGGGTAGTATCTGCGTGAACCGCAGGGGCTATAGTGCTGAAAGCGAGTAGAAAAATACCGGTGCGTGTAAGTTTATTCATTCGACGTCGTTTTTGCATATTATATGGGTAAATTTATTGCCACAGTCTGGAGAGGGGCCGGACGGATATAAATGAGAACTATCTTGTTCTCGGCGATGTTAAAGCCTAACAAATCAGAGACAGTGCGTCTTTAGTCGATTACTCTGGAAGCGGAGTAATTTACCGGTTTATTGATAGTAATTGTGACATTCAGAGATCCTATGACCATCGAAACAGAATTAAAGTTCATTGCCAGTTCACAGGCTGCTTCTCAACTGGCAGAACGGCTCAACCGCTGGCCACAGCAACACTCTGCGCCACAGACACTGGCCAACATCTACTTTGAGACACCGGATAACCAGTTACGCCGCTGGGATATGGGATTACGTATCCGTGGTATTAATCAGCAGTATGAAATGACGTTAAAGACCAGCGGTCAGACTATCGGTGGTTTGCATCAGCGTCCTGAGTTCAATGTCAGCCTGCAGAATGATGAGCTGGATATTCGTCTGCTACCGGAAAATGTCTGGCCTGAGGGCGCGGATATTCAGGAGCTGCAACAGCGTTTACAACCGCTATTCCGGACCGACTTTGTCCGGGAAAAGTGGCTGGTCAGTTATCAGGACAGCGAAATTGAGGTGGCTTTCGATCAGGGGGCCGTCATTGCCGGTGAGCTACAGTCACCACTGTTTGAAGTGGAACTGGAGCTAAAGCAGGGGTCGCGGCAGGCGCTGATGGCCTTTGCTTTTGATTTGATTGCTGACGGTGGCCTGCGACCGGGCAGCCTGAGTAAAGCAGCCAGAGGCTACCATCTCGCACAGGGCAATCCGCCGAAAAGTATCCGGCCGTTCCCGCGTTTACAGACAGAAAGGAAACTTAACTGCGAGCAGGGGCTGCTCACCATGTTGTCGGTGCTGCTAAGTGAATGGCAATACCATGAAGAGCTTTGGCTGGAAGGAAATGGTGATGCCGGTGCCCGGGTGGCTGAGATTCTGCTGGCCCTCCGTGAAGTGTTTACCCTGTTTGGTAGCATGCTGCCTCGTAAAGCCAGTGGCTCATTGCGTGAGTCTTTGCTGACGCTGGAACAGGAAATGACCCATATCCCTGCCAAAGAACTCTGTTTTTCTGCCCGCTGGAGTGAGACCCAGTTAGCGCTTACTCACTGGCTGACAGAGCAACCCTGGAAGTCAGTGCTGGAAGACAAACACCGTAAAAAATTGCAGGGTTCATTTAAACGGTTTTGCGATGTGATGCTGGGACGAGTATTTGCCGAACTGAAGGCGACCACTGCCGAATTTAATCAGCCGACCGAATATCAGGACAAAGCACAACGTATTCATAAACAACTGCTGGCCGTGTGTCTGTTATGTGGAGCTTACCCGCTGGCGGCGGTGGATAGCTGGCTGGAACCCTGGTGGCTGGTTCTTCAGCAAATTCACCAGGGACGTTATCAGGACTTGCCCTGGACGATTCGTTCTCTGCACCGTCAGGCGCCGTTCTGGATTAACGGTAGTGAAGTACGTCATACCGGCGAATAAGTCAGGCAGGACCGCCTTCCCATTGGATGTCACAGGATAAGTCTATGTTGCCGTTACCTTTGTTAATGAAAGAACACACCCAAAAAGTGGCAGAACTACTCGAACTGCCTGTGGCATCCCTGAGCGGGCCGGAATCTGCAGCCCTGGCTTTCAGCGATTTTATCGCCGAAAACCTGCAACAACATCCCGAATGGCGCACTAAATTACAGCAGCATCCCCCGCAGGCTAATGAGTGGCAACACTATGCCGTCTGGCTTAAACAGTGGCTGGAGGACGCGGACAGTGAAGCCGGGATGATGAAGGCGCTACGTCTTTTTCGGCGCTATATGATGGTGCGGATTGGCTGGATGCAATGTTTATCGCTCGCAGAGACCGAACAGAGCCTGCTACAGCTCAGTGAGCTGGCGGAGGTATTAATCATCGCCACAAGGGACTGGTGTTATCACCAGTGCTGCCTTGACTGGGGAATGCCCTGTAATGCTGACGGGGTGGAACAGCCGCTCTATATCCTGGGAATGGGCAAGCTTGGCGGACGTGAACTGAATTTTTCCTCAGATATTGATTTGATTTTTGCCTGGCCGGAGAACGGAGTTACCCGTGGCGGAAGACGTGAGCTGGACAACACTCAGTTTTTTACCCGTATGGGGCAACGACTGATCAAAATGCTGGACCAGCAAACTATTGATGGTTTTGTTTACCGGGTCGATATGCGGCTACGGCCGTTTGGTGACAGCGGGCCGCTGGTCATGAGCTACGCAGCACTAGAGGATTACTACCAGGAGCAGGGACGAGACTGGGAACGCTATGCAATGGTCAAGGCCCGTATCATGGGGCCCGCGGATAACCAGGGCTACCAGGAACTTCAGCAAATGTTACGGCCGTTTATCTACCGCCGTTATATCGATTTTAGCGTTATTCAGTCGTTGCGGACCATGAAGAGCATGATAGCCCGCGAGGTCAGGCGCCGTGGGCTTTCCGATAACATAAAACTGGGGGCCGGCGGGATTCGCGAATGCGAGTTTATCGTACAGGTATTCCAGTTAATCCGTGGCGGACGTGAGCGTTCACTTCAACAGCGCTCCTGGCTGGCGGCGCTGGAAGCGATATCCGGACTGGGGTTATTACCTCCGTTGCAGGTCAGTCAGTTACGGGATGCCTGGCGCTGGTTGCGTCGCCTGGAAAACCTGTTGCAAAGTATCAATGATGAGCAGACGCAGACCCTGCCGTCAGGTGCTCTGGATCGTGAACGTCTGGCCTGGGCGATGGGTGAAAACGACTGGACGGGTCTGAGTAGCCGGCTGTCAGAGCACATGGAACGGGTGCGAACGATTTTTAATGATTTGATTGGCGAAGATGTGCCTGAAGCGGCAGAACAGTCGGAACTTAGTGATTACAGTGAACTGTGGCTCGGCGATTATCAGGCCGGGGAGTTAGCACCGCTGACTCCTGAGCTGAATGATCAACAGCGCCAGCGCCTGCTCAGAGTATTGCAGGATTTTCGCAACGATGTAGCCCGGCGGACTATCGGCCCCCGCGGTCGTCTGGCGTTAGATCAACTGATGCCACGGCTGCTTTCCGGACTGTGTGGCAATTCGCAGGCTGATGAGACACTGCACCGGTTAATCCCGTTGCTGACGGGAGTATTGACCCGGAGTACTTATCTGGAATTACTGACCGAATATCCTGCCGCGTTATCTCACCTGATACGTCTGTGTGCGGCTTCACCTATGGTGGCCGACCAACTGGCCCGTCATCCGTTGCTGCTTGACGAGTTACTTGACCCTGCAACGCTGTATCAGCCAACCGCCACCGATGCTTATCGTGATGAACTGCGTCAGTATCTGATGCGTATTCCGGTGGATGATGAAGAGCAACAACTGGAAGCATTGCGTCAGTTTAAACTGACACAACAGTTGCGAATTGCCGCTGCCGATCTCGCCAGAACACTGCCGGTCATGAAAGTGAGTGATCACCTTACCTGGCTGGCTGAGGCCATTCTGGAAACCGTGGTACAGCAGGCCTGGAATATGATGGTGGCGCGTTATGGCAGGCCTTCACATCTCGGTGATCAACAGCAACGCGGCTTTGCTGTCGTCGGGTACGGTAAACTGGGCGGGCTTGAGCTGGGCTACAGTTCCGATCTGGATCTGGTTTTTTTGCATGACAGCCCGGACACTTCGTATACCGACGGAGAGCGCAGTATTGATAGTCGTCAGTTCTATCTGAGGCTGGCTCAGCGAGTGATGCATTTATTCAGCACCCGAACTGCGTCCGGTATTTTATACGAGGTCGATGCCAGGCTCCGTCCATCCGGAGCAGCCGGTATGCTGGTCAGCACCTGTGATGCTTTTCGTCAGTATCAACTGGAAGAAGCCTGGACCTGGGAACATCAGGCACTGGTGCGGGCCCGGGTGGTTTTTGGCGAGTCGTCGCTGGCAAACCGCTTTAACGATATCCGGCGCGAAGTATTGACCCGGGCGAGAGATCCACAGCAGCTGCAAAACGAAGTGCGTGAAATGCGTGAAAAAATGCGCCAGCACCTCGGCAATAAGCATAAGGGGCGCTGGGATATTAAAGCCGATAGCGGAGGGATTACCGATATTGAGTTTATTGCCCAGTATCTGGTTCTGCGTTATGCCGCCGGACAACCTGCGCTGACCCGCTGGCCGGACAACGTGCGGATTTTTGAAGCCATGGCCGGGGGAGGGATTATGCCGGAACCGGAAGCGTCGGAACTTACCACGACTTATGTCACCTTGCGGGATACCCTGCACCATCTGGCATTGCAGTCGTTACCCGGACATGTGGACCCGCAAATCTTTGAACAGCAGCGTCAGATTGTCAGTCAGAGCTGGCAGCACTGGCTGGAGCAACCTGCGGAGTAGAACCCGGAATCTGTTTGAATAATGGCAACTTTTTACGCTTGTTGTTGCCTTAAGTGAGATTTATTCTGCCGGCTGTATTGCATGGCCGGCCAGATTGTTTGCAGATAACCACTCCTGTCGAGTGTTTATGTTATTATCGGCAAAATTTTTTAGTCTGGTTTACACGCTCTGGAGTCGCTGGAATGAAAGTAACGCTGCCTGATTTTGGCCGTGCGGGTGTATTGGTAATTGGTGACGTTATGTTAGATCGTTACTGGTATGGGCCGACACAACGAATATCTCCTGAAGCCCCTGTGCCTGTGGTTAAAGTCGAAACTATCGAAGAACGTCCCGGTGGGGCTGCCAACGTGGCTATGAATATTGCCGCGCTGGGCACTGCGTCACGTCTGATCGGGTTGACCGGGGCCGATGAGGCCGCGCAAACCTTATCCCGTACCCTCGAAAATGTGAATGTTGGCTGCGATTTTGTCAAAGTCAGTACACATCCGACGATCACTAAATTACGAATTCTTTCAAGAAATCAGCAGCTTATTCGCCTTGATTTTGAAGAGGGATTCGACAATATCGATCCCGAACCCATTAATCAGCAGATGCGATCCACCGTCGGCAGTGTTGGCGCGGTAGTATTGTCTGATTATGCAAAAGGCGCACTGTCAGATGTACAGACACTGATTGGTATTGCACGTGATGCCGGGGTTCCGGTACTGATTGACCCGAAAGGCACCGATTTTGAGCGTTATCGCGGCGCCACACTGTTGACCCCTAATCTGTCTGAGTTTGAAGCCGTCGCCGGTAAATGCCGGGATGTTGACGATATTGTACAACGTGGCATGGCGCTGCTGAGCGACTATGAGCTGTCGGCACTGCTGGTGACCCGCTCAGAAAATGGTATGACACTGCTTCAGCCGGGTAAAGAGCCGGTGCATTTACCGACCCTGGCTCAGGAAGTTTATGATGTGACAGGGGCGGGAGATACAGTGATCGGCGTGCTGGCTGCCGCACTGGCGGCGGGTTGTTCACTGGAAGATGCCTGCTTCCTGGCCAATGCGGGAGCGGGTGTAGTGGTGGGTAAACTGGGCACATCGACTGTCAGCCCGGTCGAACTGGAAAATGCGATTCATGCCCGGCCAGACAGTGGTTTTGGGGTGATGGACGAACAGCAACTGAAAGCGGCTGTCGAACAGGCCCGCGCCCGTGGTGAGAAGGTGGTGATGACTAACGGCGTGTTTGATATTTTGCATGCCGGACATGTCTCTTACCTGGCAAATGCCCGTCAGTTGGGTGACCGGCTGATTGTTGCGGTCAACAGTGATGCTTCCACCCGCCGTCTGAAGGGGGACAGCCGTCCGGTCAACCCGTTGATCAACCGGATGATTGTACTGGGGGCTCTGGAAGCGGTGGACTGGGTGGTATCGTTTGAAGAGGATACGCCACAACGCCTGATCAGCGAAATTTTGCCGGATTTGCTGGTGAAAGGGGGAGATTATAAGCCTGAAGAGGTGGCCGGAGGCCAGGAAGTGGTGGCAAATGGCGGCGAGGTCCGGATTCTGAATTTCGAAGATGGAATTTCTACCACCAATATCATCAAAACCATCAGGAGCCGTTCATCCTGATAAGGACAGGCACTGCGGAAGTTGAGACTCCCGCAGTGCAGTCAGTCATAGCTTACGCTTCGCTATCGGTGGGTGCTGGCGGCTTAGCGATTGGCGTGCTCGCCGGGGCGGCCGCGGCCTCCAGTGCGTTAAGGCGTTGTTCCAGTGCCGCCAGTTTTTCCCGGGTCCGCAGTAAGACCTGAGTCTGAACATCAAATTCTTCGCGATTGACCAAATCCATACGACCCAGTTGCGCCTGGAGTACCTGACGAATTTTTTTCTCGACATCATCGCCTAAGTTACGGATCCCCTGTGGCATAGCATCCTGTACCTGACGGGCGAGCTGTTCAATTTTTTTAGTATCAATCATGACCGGTTCCTGTAGTTGTCGCCCGAAAGCGAATGAGGCGCTGTCGGTGGCGCCCCCTGGATAACTTAAGTGTAATGCCTCTGTCGGAAACGGGAAACCTATTAATTAAACCGCAGGATCTGTTAATAACTTTTAGTCGCCAGGTGATTGCCGTTTTTAACATTTGGGGATATAGTGATTTTGCTTATTCTCAGGGCGGGGCGAAATTCCCCACCGGCGGTAAATCAGTTTTCACTGAAAGCCCGCGAGCGCTTCAGCCCCTGGCTGAAGGTCAGCAGATCCGGTGTAATTCCGGGGCCGACGGTTAGAGTCCGGATGGGAGAGGGTAACGATACATTAGTGAGCCTGACCGGTTCTTACCGTTATTTTTTGTCTTACTGACATTCCTCCTAAGCTGCCCTGGTTCTGGTAACATTTATCAAATAAGGGTTTTTACCATGAATCAGACTCTTCTTTCTGAATTTGGCACGCCTGAACAGCGTGTAGAACGTGCTTTTGCGGCACTCCGCGAAAATCGCGGTGTGATGGTGCTTGATGACGAAAATCGCGAAAACGAAGCGGATATGATTTTCGCGGCAGAAACCATGACTGTTGAACAGATGGCTCTGACCATTCGTCATGGCAGTGGTATCGTTTGCCTGTGCATGACCGAACAGCGTCGCCGCCAGCTCGATTTGCCCATGATGGTTGATAACAACACCAGCCCTTACGGTACTGGTTTTACTGTGACCATTGAAGCTGCTCAGGGCGTAACCACGGGTGTGTCTGCTAAAGACCGTATCACGACCGTGCGTGCCGCAGTAGCTGATGATGCCCAACCTTCTGATCTGAACCGTCCTGGCCATGTGTTCCCGTTACGTGCTCGCGAAGGTGGCGTCCTGACCCGTGGTGGACATACTGAAGCGACGATTGATCTGGTCCGTCTGGCCGGATTTAAAGCGATGGGTGTACTGTGCGAACTGACCAATGATGATGGTTCAATGGCCCGTGCACCGGAAGCCATTGTGTTTGCTAAACAGCACAACATGCCGGTAGTCACTATTGAGGATTTGATTGCCTGGCGTCAACAGCACGATAATCGCCAGGCCGTCTGAATACCGGGCGCTCTGTACTCAGTTTTCTGAAAGCTGGCAAATTCTGCCAGCTTTTTTTATGCCTGCCAGCCTGTCACCTCACCTGCTTTCTGCGTGTCATTCAAAATCTCTGAATATGATCATCATTATCCACCGGGTGTGTTCCCTGTAAAAAAGAGTATTTTGTCATACATGAGCAATTTGAGTTTGCGGAGAAATATGATGACGGGTTCACGTATGCCGGTTCTGTTTTTAGGGCACGGCAGCCCAATGAATGTGCTGGAAGATAATCGTTATACACAATGCTGGCAGGCGCTGGGGCAACAGTTACCCCGGCCAAAAGCCATTCTGGCGATTTCTGCCCACTGGTATACCCGTGGCACAGCAGTGACGGCGATGGAAACCCCCCGGACTATCCATGACTTTGGGGGATTCCCGCAGGCGTTATTTGACACAATGTATAATGCGCCGGGATCTCCGGAACTGGCGGAGCAGGTCGCGGGATTGTTGTCGCCGGTACCCGTGATTATGGACCACGACTGGGGCCTGGACCATGGTTTCTGGGGCGTGTTAATCAAAATGTATCCGGACGCGTCGATTCCGGTCGTTCAGCTAAGTATTGATGGTACTCAACCGGCTGAATACCATTATGAGCTGGGACAGAAACTGGCGGCATTGCGCTCACAGGGTGTGATGATTGTGGCCAGTGGCAATGTGGTACATAACCTGCGCAAAGCTCGCTGGGGAGGCGGCGATGAAGCTTACCCCTGGGCCGAATCTTTTAATGATTATGTGCGGGAAAATCTACAGTGGCAGGGCAATCCGGCGCAACATCCGTTAGTGAATTTTATGCAGCATGACGGTGCCGCCTTATCGAATCCTTCGGTTGAGCACTACCTGCCCCTGCTGTATGTGCTGGGCGCAGCGACACCGGAAGATAAAATTTCAGTACCGGTTGACGGCATTGAAATGGGGTCGTTAAGTATGTTGTCAGTGCTGGTGGAATAACCGCCCGCATTACAGGGGACAAAAAGCGTTGTCCCCTGTAAAGAGGCTTAGCTGGTAAAGAAATGTGGATAAAAGCGTGACAGATCCTGAGTAATCAGCTGCTTATCTTCACGCAGGCCAATACCTGCGGGCTCATCATCAATCAGCCAGCTTCCGATGACAGTGTGGTTATCACCAAACACCGGTAACGGATGATATTGCTGGATGATCGATCCTTCTTCACCATAGGGGCCATCGGCACCGGCAATTTCGCGCCCTTGTTCGATGATCCTGATATTGGCACCTTCGCGGGAAAACAGAGGTTTCACCACATATTTTTCCGGAAGCGGCGGATTATCTTCACAGAACCATGCGGGCAGCAGATTAGGGTGCCCCGGAAACATCTCCCAAAGTAGCGGCAGAATAGCTTTGTTCGAGATAATACTTTTCCAGGCCGGTTCCAGCCAGCGCACCCCGGCATCAGCCAGTTTCATGGAAAAAGATTCACGGAACATAAACTCCCAGGGATAGAGTTTGAACAGATTACTGATCACCTGATCCTGCATATCGGTGAACTGACCTTTTTCGCCAAGCCCGATATCGTCGATATACAAAAATTCATTCGGGAGTCCTGCTTCTGTTGCACAATCCTGTAAATACTGGATGGTTGCGCGATCTTCACTGGTATCCCGGCAGCAGCTCAGATGCAGGTAATTGATACCGGATTGCTGATGCAGCTGCGCAAACCGTTCGATGAGCTTTTCCTGCAAACTGTTAAACTGATCACTGCCCGCGGGCAACACCCCTGCCGCAGACTGATCTTCCAGCCAGATCCACTGGAAAAATGCCGCTTCATACAATGAAGTCGGGGTATCGGCATTATTTTCCAGCAGTTTAGCATCGCCGCTGCCACTCCAGGCCAGATCGAGTCGGGAATAGAGCGATGGCTGGCGGCTATGCCATGATTCGGTCACGAATTCCCGTACATGCTTAGGAATGCGGAATTTATCCAGCAGTTGATCACTGCCGACCACTCTCTCAACCGCCTGCAGACACATCTGATGCAGTTCTGCCGTGACATTTTCCAGATATTCAATCTGGGACAGGCTAAACTGATAACAGGCTTCTTCACTCCAGTAGGGTTCGCCATACATGGTGTGAAAATTAAAACCATACTCTTCGGCTTTACGGCGCCAGTCCGGCCGTTCTGCAATGCTGACTCGTTGCATAATCTGGATTAGCCCCCGAATGAACGGGAAGTACTGCGACCTGCCGGAGCGGCACTCTGCCGTTGCATGGTATTCTGTCGCGCCACAGACTCACCAAATCCGCCACGGGTAATGGTTGTCGTGGTTGCGGGTTTGGGTGCCATAGCGCTTTTCGGCACGGTGGCAGTACGGCCGGCCGCTGCCGGACCATAGGATTTGCCGGCAGCATCGACAAACTGGCCATTCGCCGGACTCGCCGGATTACGCGGGGTAAACAGTGGCTGCGCCATGCCTCCCCCCATCATTCTGCCCATCATGTAACCTGCCATCAGTGGCATCCAGAAACTGCCACTTTGCTGTGGTTCGGCGGCGGTAGATGCCTGAGCCGGCGCCTGCTGGCACTGGTTTTCACCGAAGTCGGCCACACAGTCTTCACGGCTGGCATATTTAGGTGCCGTCCGGGCGGCTTCTTTGACCGCATTGTTATAGGCCACGCTGCATTGAGCCTCCTGGCCCGGGTTGGCCGAACTGCATTGATCGGCGTTCATGTACATTGTGACTTTTTCATCTTTTTGTTCGCAGCCACTGAGCAGTACAACTGCCGAAATGGCAACTGCAACCGGCGTCAGATGGCGCGCCTGCCAGCTTTTACGAAAAGCAGCATGCCGGATATTTTTTGTCCGTTTCATTTTATTTTTCCATAGCCCAAAGGTCAGGAATAAGGATAGGGGAAGGCCGGTTAAAAATGAAGCGGCAGGGCCGGTGAGACGGGGATCTTTACGTTGCTATACATAGATTTGCCGGGGAGCTGGGTTCCCCGGCAAATTCAGAACTATTGGCGGAAAGGATTTCCGCTGTGGCGGGTAGACCGGGTTTGGCGTGCTGCCGCAGGGGTGGCTTTTGCCGGGGTATCAGTCCCATCGGCATAAGCTTCCTGTTGCGGGTTTTCCGGGGCAACCACATCCGGTGATGTCGGTACTGGTTTACCTAACTGTGAATTTAATACCGCCAGATCCTGTTCATTCAGGGTACCCAGCGCATATTTAATATTCAGCTGATTAATCATATAGCTGTAGCGCGCATCGGAAAGTTGCTGCTTGGCATTATACAAGGTGGTGGTGGCATCCAGTACATCAACAATCGTACGGGTACCTACCTGATAACCGGCTTCCATCGCATCCAGTGAGCTTTGCGCAGAAACCACCGCCTGTTTATAAGCGTTAATACTGCTTATAGAAGCATTAACGTTGTTAAACGAAGAACGTACGGTCTGAATCGCTGAACGATGTGCGGCTTCCAGTTTTTCGCTGGCTCCGGCAAAATTATACTCAGCCTGTTTGACCTGCGAGGTGACTGCGCCGCCGCTATACAGCGGTATGGACAGGCTCAGGCCAATCTGATTGTTGCCGGTAATATTGTTATCCGTAGAGCTGGTAGTATTGGCATACTTACCACCATATCGGGTATTGGACAGGCCGGTCGAAGCGGTCAGACCCAGCGTTGGCATGTGTCCGGCTTCCGCAGATTTAATCTCCTCACGGGCTAAATCCTGGGTCAGACGGGCAGATAACAAGGTCAGGTTGTGATTATCCGCTTGTTTAAGCAGCGCATTAATGGTTTCAGGACGCTGAGTTCTGAATACACCCACATTCAGTGAGGCCAGTGCGTTATAATCATTTCCTGTCACCTGACGCAATGCTTCCATCATATTGTCGAGATTATTACGGGCGGTGACTTCATTGGCCAGAACCGCATCATATTGTGCGCGGGCGTTTTGCACATCCGTAATCGCCACCAGGCCAACATTAAACCGTTGGGTCGTCTGGTCGAGTTCACGGTAAATAGATTGCTTTTGTGCTTCAGTATATGAAAGTGTATCAATGGCATTCAGCACATTAAAATAGGCTGTTGCTGTGTTCAGTATCAGATCCTGTTGGGCAACCTGATAGGTCACATCCTGAATTCCTGCTGTTTTTTCCTGAAGTGTTAACGCGCGCCATTTCGACATATCAAAAATAGTCTGGGTTAACTGCAGTGATGCACTGACTGCATTTGAGTGCAGACCGCTGCCATCACGGTACCCGCTCTTGAAAGCGTAATCGCCGCCCAAACCTAACTGAGGTAATAACGGGCTGCGTGATTCATTGATTTTCTCAAACGCGGCATCACGATCGGCAGCAGCACTGCGCAGGTCCGGGTTAGTTGCCCTGGCCTGTTGGTAAACCTGAAGTAAATCTTCGGCCTGGCTAAGCTGAGAAAAGCCGGCAAGACTCAGGCTAATAAGAACGGGGAGCAATTTTTTCATTTGCATTCCTTGTATTGCAGCGAAATTGCATAAATGGTGCTGTCGGGAGCCAAAAAATAATCAGCGATTCTAGCAGAGTAAGATGGCATCTTAAGTTGGCTGAACGTGCCTTCTGCTCCGGATCATGCGAAATAAAGGACTGAATCCCCCGCAATGGGGTGTAACAATTACAGTATATAACTTTACATCAGCTTGTCAGTAAAGGTTCTCAGGAGTCAACGATGCAAAAATTATCACCTTCTCCGGTTATTTTCGGCCGTAGTGATGTCGAAATTATTACCAGAGACCCGGTTTATAACGGTTTCTTCTCTTTAGTGAAATACCGCTTTCGTCATCGACTGTATGGCGGGGGAATGAGTGGGGTAGTGACGCGAGAAGTCCTGGAACGTGGTAATGCTGTCGTATTAATGCTGTATGATGTATACCGCGATCAACTGGTTCTGACAGAACAAATCCGTATTCCTGCCTATGACAATTCAGCAACCCCCTGGTTACTGGAGATGGTGGCGGGTATGAAAGAACCCGGGGAGTCCGATGAAGATGTTGCCCGTCGCGAAGCACAGGAAGAAGCCGGATTGACCGTTGGCCGGATTAAACCTGTGCTAAATTATCTTTCAAGCCCCGGAGGAACCAGTGAACGAATTTCGATAATGGTCGGAGAAGTGGATGCCAGCCAGGCAACGGGATATCACGGGCTGGAGGAAGAGAATGAGGATATTCTGGTGCGGGTGGTGAGCCGGGGACAGGCTTATCAATGGGTAGAAGAGGGGATTATAGATAACGCAGCCTCAGTTATTGCTTTGCAATGGCTGGAACTGCACTACAAAAGACTGAAACAAGAGTGGACAACCACATGAGACAACGTTACACCCCGGATTTTCCTGAGATGATGCGCCTTAACGAGACAAATTACGCTCAGTTGCGTCGTCTGTTACCGCGTGATGAACAGGAAGGTGCCACAGTTACCTATCAGATTAATGGTGCCAGATACCGTCTGGCCATTGAAGAATCAACGCGTTACACAACCAGAGTCAATATCAGCCAGATAGCCCCGGCGGTAAGTTACTGGAGTCTGCCGGCGATGTCTGTCAGACTTTATCATGATGCTATGGTTGCGGAAGTGTGTTCGACTCAACAGATCTACCGTTTTAAAGCACGTTATGATTACCCGAATAAAAAATTGCATCAGCGTGATGAAAAACATCAGATAAACCAGTTTCTTGCCGAATGGCTACGTTATTGCCTGATTTACGGCGCAATGGCTGAGGCCGTATATTAAAGAATAATGGTGTACTCACTAAGGATTTGCCTTGGATAATGTGTTAGTCCCCGGGATTGCTGACGATTTGCAGATCAAAGTGCTGCAAATCACCGACACGCATTTGTTTAAGGGAAAAAATGAAACTCTGCTGGGGGTCAATACCTGGGCGGGTTATCAGGCCGTGCTGGATGAGGTGATCGCTTCGCAACAGCATTACGATCTGATTATTGCCACCGGCGATCTGTCGCAGGACCATTCTGTGGAGGCGTACCAGCATTTTGCAGAGGGTATCCAACGCCTGCCCGCGCCTTGTGTATGGCTGCCCGGAAACCACGATTTTCAGCCGGCAATGTACGATACTCTGGCCAAAGCCGGTATCAGCCAGTCTAAACATGTGTTGCTCGGCAATCGCTGGCAGATGCTGTTGCTGGACAGCCAGGTGTATGGCGTTCCTCATGGTATGCTGAGTGAGTTTCAACTGGAATGGCTGGAAACTGCGCTGGCGGCTTACCCCAACAGAGATACCGTGATTCTGTTACACCATCATCCTGTGGCATCAGGTTGCAGTTGGCTGGATCAGCACAGCTTACGTAATTCTCATCAGTTGGATATGATTCTGCAAAAATATCCCCGGGCTGCAACCCTGCTTTGCGGCCATATTCATCAGGAAATGGACGAGATTTGGCAAGGCCGCCGGGTGCTGGCAACGCCTTCAACCTGTGTGCAGTTCAAACCCCATTGTTCAGGATTCACTATCGACTCTGTCGCTCCGGGTTGGCGCTGGCTGAAACTGGGAGCCGATGGTCAGTTGGCGACGCAGGTGTGTCGTCTGAATACCCGTGAATTTCTGCCAGATATGGAATCGGAAGGATATTAACTAATGTCCACCTTGCTCTATTTGCATGGTTTTAACAGCTCTCCCCGTTCAGCAAAAGCCACCCTGTTACAACAATGGATTCAGCAGCACCATCCGGAAATTACTCTGCTGATCCCGCAGTTGCCTGCCTATCCGGATGAAGCGGCATTGCTGCTGGAGGAACTGGTGATGCAACATGCCGGGCGTCCGTTGGGTATTGTCGGATCTTCGCTGGGGGGGTTTTATGCGACCTGGTTGTCACAATGTTTTATGCTGCCGGCGGTGGTGATTAACCCGGCGACCCGGCCTTTTGAACTACTGGAAGATTTTCTCGGCGACAACCGGAACCCATACACCGGGCAAGATTATGTGTTAGAGTCTCGCCATATCTATGATCTGAAGGTGATGCATATTGATCCCCTTGAGGCTCCGGACCTGCTCTGGCTGTTATTGCAGACCGGAGATGAAGTCCTCGATTATCGCGTCGCACTGGAGTATTACTCCGCCTGCCGGCAGACCATCGAGGAAGGGGGAGATCATGCCTTCCAGGGCATTGATCGCTATTTTGCGCAGCTTATTGATTTCCTGGGGATAGCCAGCGAATAACTTCGCATCCGGCTAACAAAATTCAGAACTAACGAAAAGAGAACGATGACTCAATCAAGTTATAACGCGGATGCTATTGAGGTACTGACCGGGCTGGAGCCCGTTCGTCGGCGCCCCGGCATGTATACGGATACCACGCGTCCTAACCACCTTGGGCAGGAAGTCATCGATAACAGTATCGATGAAGCACTGGCCGGACACGCCAAACGTGTGGAAGTAATCCTGCATGCTGATCAGTCACTGGAAGTGATTGATGACGGACGAGGAATGCCGGTGGATATTCACCCCGAAGAAGGTGTACCGGCGATTGAATTAATTTTTTGCCGGTTGCATGCCGGGGGTAAGTTCTCTAACAAAAACTATCAGTTCTCCGGTGGCCTGCATGGCGTAGGGATCTCGGTAGTGAACGCGTTATCGACCCGTGTTGAAGTAGCGGTGCGTCGTAACGGCGAAGTGTATGAAATGGCGTTTGAAAACGGCGAGAAAGTCGAAGACCTGCGGGTTACCGGCACCGTCGGACGCCGTAACAGCGGAACCCGTGTGCATTTCTGGCCCGATGCGTCGTTCTTTGACAGTCCGCGTTTTTCAGTCTCACGTCTGACTCATCTGTTGAAAGCCAAAGCCGTGCTCTGCCCGGGCGTGGAGATTATTTTCCACGATAAAGCGAACAATACTGAGCAACGTTGGTGTTACCAGGACGGGCTGACAGATTATCTGAAAGAAGCGGTGGATGGCCTGCCGACATTACCCGAACAACCCTTTGTCGGCAGTTTTTCCGGCGATACCGAAGCGGTTGACTGGGCCTTACTCTGGCTGCCGGAAGGGGGTGAATTACTGACAGAAAGCTATGTTAACCTGATACCAACGATGCAGGGCGGAACTCATGTTAACGGGTTGCGTCAGGGACTGCTGGATGCGATGCGCAATTTCTGCGAATACCGGAATATTTTGCCGCGCGGAGTCAAACTCTCGGCAGAAGATATCTGGGATCGTTGTGCCTATGTGTTGTCGGTAAAAATGCAGGATCCGCAGTTTGCCGGACAGACCAAAGAGCGTCTCTCGTCCCGGCAGACGGCAGCCTTTGTATCCGGAGTGGTGAAAGATGCCTTTAGCCTGTGGCTGAACCAGAATGTCCAGCTGGCAGAACAACTGGCAGAAATGGCTATTGCCAGCGCTCAGCGGCGGATGCGGGCGGCGAAAAAGGTTGTACGCAAGAAAATTACCAGTGGTCCGGCACTGCCCGGCAAACTCGCCGATTGTACCGCGCAGGATTTGAATAAAACTGAACTGTTCCTGGTAGAGGGTGATTCCGCAGGAGGCTCAGCGAAACAGGCCCGCGACCGGGAGTATCAGGCCATTATGCCGTTGAAAGGCAAGATACTGAATACCTGGGAAGTCTCTTCGGATGAAGTGCTGGCTTCGCAGGAAGTTCATGATATTTCTGTAGCCATCGGCATCGATCCGGACAGCGAAGATCTCAGCCTGCTACGCTACGGTAAGATTTGTATCCTGGCCGATGCCGACTCTGACGGGCTGCATATTGCCACCTTACTGTGCGCGCTGTTCGTTCGTCATTTCCGTTCGCTGGTAAAAGGGGGGCATGTCTATGTTGCCATGCCGCCTTTGTACCGTATCGATCTTGGCAAAGAAGTCTACTATGCGCTGGATGAAGACGAGAAAGCCGGGGTTCTGGAACAACTGAAACGTAAACGCGGTAAGGTCAACGTTCAGCGCTTTAAAGGCCTGGGTGAGATGAATCCGCTGCAGTTACGTGAAACCACTCTTGATCCTAATACCCGTCGCCTGGTTCAACTGACCGTTGATGACGATGATGTGGATGAAACACTAAAAGTGATGGATATGTTGCTGGCGAAAAAACGCTCAGAAGACCGGCGTAACTGGTTGCAGGAGCGCGGTGATAAAGTTGACATTGAAGTCTAGTGGCTGACGGCAGGCTAAGCGCCTGCCGGTAATTTCCTTTCGGCCTTACCACTGTAAAATCAACATTTCCCTGTGATATGAAGGAGTTAAAGCTCAGTTAAGGTGGTTTTTGCCCGCTGTTTGTCCGGAGCTAAGGTAATAAATATTACCGACAGAATAATCAGCAGCGATCCTGTCCAGTCAGCCACACCAAAAGATACTCCCAGTATTAATACTGACAGTATGGTACTGCTCAGAGGTTCAGCACAGCTCAGGATGCTGGCATTCTGGCTGCCGGTCAGAAAGGCACCTCTCAGAAACAGACTGAAAGTTAAGGCGGTTCCTACCAGCACCAGATATCCCAGCGCCAGCCAGCCAGTGGTATCCAGCTGCCCAAGGTGAAGTCCCGGCAGGCAAAACGGAATCAGACAGCCTCCGGCAATCAGCATACTGATTCCGACCACCGGTAAGGTACCGAACTGGCGGATCAGTTTTGACGAGTAAGATGAGTTAAATGCCGCTGCGCCGGCAGAAATTAATCCCCAGATGAGTCCCCATACCGGAAGTTGCAACGAGGACAGGTCACCGTGAGTCGCCATTAATACCGTACCTGCCAGCGAAGTCAGTACAGCGATAAAAGTCATCAGCCCAGGTAAGGTTCGCTTGCTGAACATGGTATACAACACCAGCACCACCGGGGCCAGAAACTGTAATACCGTCGCCGTTGCCGCATTGGTTTTCTGAATAGTGATCAGAAAAGAGAGCTGGACCAGCAGGGTACCAAAGACACTGAAAATCAGCAGTCGTTTGAAAGAAGTAGCTTCGCGGAACATGGCCAGCGGATGATTGCCTTGTAATATTCCAAGCAAGGTCAGCAGCAGACCGGCAGCCAGCAGGCGGAGCATTGTCATTCCACCGGCACTAAAATGATATGATTCAAAAAGATACTGGGCACAGACCCCTGAGCTTCCCCACAACGTAGCGGCGAGTAAAACCAGATAGATACCCTGTCGGGATGTATTCATTGCAACCTTAAATTCTTCGGACACTTGTCGCTAAAATTATGGGCCATTCTATTTGTAATAACTTATGTATTCCAATAAAAAAAATGACAAAATTATCGGAGTTTATTGAACATTTATTAATGAAAAATGACTCAATAGCCCCGTAGTCACGGAGAGTCTTACCTTTACCTCAGGCAGGATGAAGGGCTTTACGATTTTCTTACGTTGGTATTTCAGAGTGTTATTGAAATTAAGAATAGTTATCATTACTATTTCTGTTCAATAATAATACACAGCAATAATACTCTTCTATGGCAAATAACTCATTGAAATACTCGCTGCTGGCATCGCTGGTAGCAGGCAGTTTTCTTATCCCTGTGTCTGAAGCAGCCGTTACTTCGGATCAGAATTCCACACAAAACACCGCCGCAGCAGTGACAAAACCGGCCTCTCCTGAAACCAAAAACGTATCCGCTCCTGAGGCGAAGAAAGAGGATAGATCCACCATAGTAGTGACCGGCCGGGTACAGACCTTACAGGCGCCGGGGGTCTCGATCATCGATCAGGAAGCCATCAAAAAACATCCCATTCAGCGCGATGTATCTGAAATTATCCGTACCATGCCTGGCGTTAACCTGACGGGCAACTCTACCAGTGGTCAGCGCGGTAACAACCGACAGATTGATATCCGGGGTATGGGACCGGAAAATACGCTGATCCTTATCGACGGTATGCCGGTCAGCAGCAAGAACTCCGTGCGTTATGGCTGGCGTGGCGAACGTGATACCCGCGGCGACAGCAACTGGGTGCCTCCGGAGATGATCGATCATATCGAGGTCATTCGCGGACCTGCTGCAGCTATGTATGGAAATGGAGCTATGGGTGGGGTAGTGAATATTGTCACTAAACCGACCGGTAAAACCTGGCATGGTAGCTTTAACAGTTATTACAACGTACCGGAACACAAACAGGAAGGGGCGACTAAACGTGAAAACTTCGACCTGAGTGGCGGGCTGACCGATAACCTGACGATGCGTCTGTACGGTAACTGGAGTAAGACCCAGGCCGATGGTCAGAATATTAACGACGGCCATTCCGCAGAACGTACCGGGAAATATGCAGGCCAGGTTCCGGCGGGCCGTGAAGGGGTCATCAACAAAAATATCAACGGTGTGCTGCGCTGGGAATTCGCTCCGATGCAGGCACTGGAGTTAGATGCAGGCTACAGCCGTCAGGGGAATCTGTATGCAGGAGATACCCAGAATACTAACAGTTCAACTCTGACCAAAGCTTACTACGGGAAGGAAACCAACATTATTTATCGCCAGACTCTGGCGCTGAAATATACCGGTGCCTGGGATAATGGTGTCACCACCAATAACTACATCCAGTTCGAGAAAACCCGTAATACCCGCCTGAAAGAAGGTTTATCCGGCGGCCTGGAAGGGCTGTTTTCAACCACCGATGAAGGTTTCGCCACCATTAATCTGAATGACACTAATGTCCACTCGGATATTAACATTCCGATCAATGGCTGGGTGCAGCAAAACCTGACCTTTGGCGCTGAATTTAACCATCAGGCGATGAAGGATCCGACGTCGAATTCCTATACCGCGACGTCAGAAATTGACGGAGTCTCTGAAACCAACCGAAGTGAATACAGCTCGGCAAACATCTGGGGTATTTATACCGAAGATAATATCGACCTGACCGATTCAACCCGTCTGACGCCAGGAGTGCGTTTTAACCATCAGTCTTATACCGGCAGTAATATCAGTCCGTCTCTGAATTTGTCTCAGGATCTGGGTGATGACTTCACTCTGAAGATGGGGATTGCGCGGGCATGGAAAGCGCCCAATCTTTACCAGACCAACCCGAACTACCTGCTGTACAGCAATGGCAACGGTTGTTATGACACAGGGTCAACCTGCTACCTGCAGGGCAATAAAAACCTGAAGGCTGAAACCAGCATCAATAAAGAAATTGGGATTGAATACCATCACAATGGTGTTCAGGCTGGTCTGACCTGGTACCGCAACGATTACCGTAACAAAATCCAGGCCGGTACCAGCTCTGCGTACTACAACGGCACTTCTAATATTTATCAGTGGACCAACGTACCTAAGTCACTGGTGGAGGGACTCGAAGGTACTCTTAACTTCCCGATCAGTGATAGCGTGACGATGAATAACAACTTCACCTATATCATTGCGAATGAGAATAAATCTACCGGTGATTACCTGTCGATTATTCCTAAATTTACCATCAACTCGACTCTGGACTGGCAGGCGACCAATGATTTAGCCGTTCAGGGCACCATGACCTGGTATGGCAGACAAAAACCGCAAAAATATAATACTCAGGGAGTCGCTACTTCCGGCACAGAAACCTGGCAGGTGAATCCTTATGCGGTGTTTGGATTTAGCGCAGTCTACAGTGTGAATAAAAATGTGGATGTGACTGCAGGTATCGATAACCTGCTGGATAAACGTCACTACCGTGAGGGTAATGCCCTAACTTCAGGAGCCAGTGGAACTTACGCCTATGGAGCCGGTGCCCGCACCTATAACGAATCAGGACGTACTTACTACATGGAGTTGGGAATGCACTTCTGATAATCAGTGCAATAGGGCGGCGATCCGTCGCCCTGATTTCCGCTGATTGTCTGACAGTGTTAACCCGATACCGCCAGTTTTTGCCGGCGGTATGACGATTGGAGAGATGTTGATGAATGCTTCTGACTGCAGACTGACTGGCTACAAAACTCTGATATCGCTGATCTGTATTAGCGGGTGGTTGGTCGGCACCTGCACTGTGGCAAATGCCAGACCCAATATGGCCCCACTGGGACCTAACATTGCTGACAAAGGTTCGGCAGTCTACCACTTCAGGATGAACAGTTTCGATTCGGCAGATGGACAGCGACATTACAGGGTGTGGACTGCAATTCCTGATAAAACACCACCGGTGAAAGGGTATCCGGTGCTGTATATGCTGGACGGTAACTCAGTGATGGATAAGCTCTCTGAACCGCTGCTGGAAAAGCTGTCGCAACATAACCCGCCTGTGATTGTGGCGGTCGGTTATCAGACCGACCTGCCGTTCGATCTTAACGCCCGGACCTACGACTATACCCCTGCGGCGTCCGGGGGCGGAACATCCCTGCAACAGAGGAGCCGTGGCAGACCTACCGGCGGGAGTCAGGTGTTCCGTAAATTGCTGGAAGAGACTATCGCACCGCAGGCAGAAAAAGGTCTGCCGCTGAATACCGCACAACGTGGGGTCTGGGGACACTCATTTGCCGGGCTATGGGTGTTGGACTCGTATGTTAATTCGGATTTCTTTCATCAGTATTATTCCGCCAGTCCATCGCTGGGGCAGATGGACTTTAGCCTGCTGACACAGATGACGTCACTTCCGGCTGAACAGCTGCGGGATAAACAACTGTTTCTGATGGAAGGTGATGGCGATCCGCAACGGAAAAATGCGGCACCAGGGAATGATGTATTGGGTGCGGTCAGCAGAACCGTGACTCAGCTGCATAACAAAGGCGCTGCGGCCAGTTATCTGCTTTTTCCCGGGCTGAGCCACGGTCAGATGTTCCCTGCTTCTCTGGAGCAAGCACTGCTGCGGGTGTCACAGCAGCAGTAACTATGGGCGGCAGGACTTCTGCCAGCCTCTGATTACTGTGCTTTCAGGACTACCACGGCGTAGCGGCATAACTGATCACTGGCGTTAGTAAAAACACAATCCACAGGATCACCTAATTCCAGGCAGTCGCCGCGGTCCAGTGTAAATTGATGATTGCCTTCGCTAAACACCAGTTCACCTTCCAGTACCCAGATCAGTTGTCTGCGTGACATGTATGAGATGGCGGGCATTGGCACCGAAACGCCGGCGGGTAATTCGACACTAACCAGATCGACGGGGATCGCGCCGGGGGAGACATGGCGGCGGATATAACCGGATTCGGGATCCTGCCAGACCGGCTGCTGATCATGGCGTAACAGAGTTCCGGCAGTGACTTCTGACAGAGCAATCAGCTGTGACATGGAAAGACCAAATGCACCGGCCAGTCTCGCCAGAAGTGTGGCGGTTGGGCTACTTTCTCCCCGTTCAATTTTGTGGATCATTGCCCGCGACACTCCCGAATGATCCGCCAGGGTGGTCAGTGACCAGCCACGATTTTCCCGCTCGCTTTTTACCTTCAGGCCGATGCGTATATTTATATCGTCTTCTTTACTGGACATTTCGTCTATCATGGTGGATATTCACTATATTAAATTATTGTCCATTTTAGTAAACTGAGCGGAGAGTGTCCACCATGAAAATACGCCACGCCAATGTTGAGGATTGTGAAGCGATTGCCGGTATCTATAACCATGCTGTTGTTCATTCAGCGGCTATCTGGACCGATCACACTGTAGACGGTGAAGAGCGCAAGTCATGGATGGTTCAGCGGCAACAGGCAGGTTATCCGGTGATTGTGATTACAGATGAGCAGGATAAGGTCGCCGGTTATGCCAGCTATGGAGAGTGGAGTGCGAAAGAAGGTTACCGCTTTACCGTTGAACATTCGGTCTATGTCCGGCATGACTTTCGGGGCAACGGGGCGGGGCGGTTGCTGATGAATGAACTTATTTCGCTGGCGGTCGCACAGGGATTACATGTGATGGTGGCTGCTATCGAATCCGGGAATCTGGCGTCGATTGCATTGCATCAGTCACTCGGGTTTACCGGTGAAGTCAGAATTCCGGAAGTCGGCACTAAGTTTGGTCGGTGGCTGGATCTGACCTTCCTTTATCTGCCTCTTGAACCTCTGCGGGCGACTTCAGCATCGGGTGATTCATAAACTCACGGGCAAAAAACTGGAGAAAGGCACGTAATCTGAGCCCGGCATTATGTTTCTCAGGCCAGACAATATTCACGGGACGGTCATGGATGTGCCTTTTCAGTGGCGTGCCCTCGCTGACGGCAGTTTTCTGATCAGCTGGCAGGAATCGGATAATAATACCGTGGTGCATTGTGATAACTTCGACACTGGCCGCTCCTACGTTTACTACACGACAATGGGTGGCGATTTTTATATTATGGAAGGGCAAATCGTCTGATACGGGACAGCAGGTCGTCCTCCCCCCTGGGCAGGTATTTTGTGCGGGTTCTCTGGTAGCCACCGCCCTGACGGTGGCAAACTGCAATCTTTGAATGTTTACAGGACCATCCATTCGTTCAACGTGGATGGCGGGGACCACTGAACTCACCAATGAAAGTCACACTGGAAGATATGCGAATCTGGGTCGCGGTCGCAGACAGCGGCTCAATCACTGCTGCTGCCACACAACTGGCAATGACGGTCTCTTCTGTCAGCCGCTCACTGAGCCGTCTGGAGATTAAGCTGGATACCACACTGATGCTGCGGACCACCCGGCGGATGGCATTGACTTCGGAAGGTGAGCTGTTTCTTCAGCGGGCCAGACAAATTCTGGCCTCTGTGGCATCGGCAGAAGATGAACTGGCCGTGCGTCGTGAAACACCCTCCGGACGGTTACGAATTAATACCGCCCCCTCATTTATGCAGCATGTGATCGTGCCACTATTGGGGGGATTTATCAGCCGTTATCCGCAGATAGACCCTGAACTGACAACGGATGATCTGCCGATTGATCTGTTGGAACAACAAACGGATATCGCGATTCGCATGGGCGCATTGCAGGATTCCCGCATTAACGCGCGTATCCTTGGCTACAGCCCGTTGCGCTTGTTTGCCAGTCCGGATTATTTGCGTCGTTATGGTATACCGGAGCAGACAGAGCAACTGGCAGACCATCGTACTTTGGGATTTACTCAGCCTGTGGTGCATAACCACTGGCCAGTGTTTAATCATCGTCAGGAATTCATTCAGATTACCCCGACGTTGCGTGCATCGAGTGGCGAAACGCTATTGCAGCTGGCGATTGCCGGTCAGGGGATCGCAAGATTGTCAGATTTTGCATCGAAAGTGGCGGTGAGAGAGGGGCGGTTGGTACCGATTCTGGAGCAGGAAATACAGAGTATGTTATTACCGGTTCATGCACTGTACTACCGTAACACCGCATTGGCGGTCCGAATCCGCTGTTTTCTGGATTATCTGCAACAGGCCGTGATTGAACACGACCTGTTGCTGCCACCCTCGGCGACGACAAAAAATTAACCGAAAACCTGCTGTAAATGCTGACGGTAATTTTCCAGGTACAACGGAACCTGGGGATTTTTGATCACATCATTACAGATAAAGGTTGGCAGACCACTCATTCCCAGGAACTGGAACGCTTTATGACTGTGCAGGTAAACACCATCTACACCCACACCCTCGAAGAATTGCTGAGGATCAGTAAATGCCTGTAATGGTGCGTTCCAGGTCAGTGACAGCATGTAGGTTTTGCCCTGCAGCAGTCCGCCGGAACCATATTTCTTTTCACTGTCGGCACGGGTACGTCCGTCACTGGCGTATAAACGCCCGTGGCCATAGGTAAAGACTTCATCGATATATTTTTTTACCGTCCAGGGCTCACCCATCCACCAACCTGGCATTTGCAGGATAACGGTGTCATGACTGGCAAATTTCTCAATTTCTGCTTCAATGTCGTATCCCTGGTCGATGCGGGTGACTGACACTTCATGTCCCAGACGGCTCAGTTCGCTGGCACCTTCGTCGCTGAGTGTATGGTTCAGGCGTCCGGCGGAATGGCCGAATGTGGTGCCCCCGTCAATAATCAGGATCTTACTCATTGTCTGTTCCTCTTGAAAAGTATGCGCCTATTGTTAACCGCAACGTTGCAGAAAAAAATAGCCTGTTCTGCATAATACCTTTGCAGCCAGCGCAATAATCAGGGAATGTAATCTGTTATCACTGCTTGCGGGGAAAAAAATGTTAAAAGTATTCTGTCCGGCCCTATTGTTACTGCCGCTGATGGTCAGTGCACAATCACATCTTGATACGGTATTGCAGACAAAAGTGTTGCGGGTCTGCACCACGGGTGATTATAAGCCCTATAGCTTCTTGCGGCCTGACGGGCACTATGAAGGGCTGGATATTTCGATGGCTGAATCACTGGCTGCCAGCCTTGGGGCTAAACCACAGTGGATTGCGACCCGCTGGAAGACTCTCAGTGATGATTTTGTCAGCCAGCATTGCGATATTGCGGTAGGCGGGGTATCGGTCACTCTGAATCGTCAGCGAATTGCCTGGTTTGCCAGACCGCTCGGCAGTGACGGAAAAATTCCGCTGGTCCGTTGTGTCGATCGGGAAAAGTATCAGACGGTGGAACAACTCAATCGCCCGGAGGTGCGGGTAACTGAACCGGCAGGAGGCACCAATGAAGCCTTTGTTCATCAGTATCTGCCGCGGGCTACCCTGCAACTGTTTCCTGATAATGTCACCATCTTCAGCCAGATTCTTAACGGAAAAGCAGACGTTATGATAACCGATGCCTCTGAAGCAGAATATCAACAGGGACGGAATCCGGGTTTATGTGCGCTGAACCCGAAAGCTCCGCTGCAATATGGTGAAAAAGCCTACATGATTCCGCGCGATGACAGTAGTTGGCAACAGTATGTCGATCAGTGGCAGCATCTGAGCCAGGAGACCGGTGAATACCGGAAAATTGCTGAACAATGGTTGGGCGCAGCAGGTTTATAAGTCCCGTCACTGGCAGGAAAGAGACTTACCAGGATAAGGGATGCTGATATTTTTTTATAACTTCCACCAAAATGCTGGCTAAAGCGGTAGCACTGTGCGTAACGCACCTGTGACTAAGCACGGCGAATAAGGTACTATCCCCGGCAGAGAACTGCCACAGACGGGTGTCTGTCTGGCTGCGAAGTGAGGATTGATAATCAATGAGTGACATGACCCGGGACGGTGCAGAACGTCTTGCATTGCACAAATTTACCGAAAACGCCTATCTGAACTACTCCATGTACGTGATCATGGATAGGGCTCTTCCTTATATCGGGGACGGACTCAAACCGGTTCAGCGACGTATTATTTATGCAATGTCCGAGCTGGGATTAAATGCCAGCGCGAAGTTTAAGAAATCGGCGCGTACCGTCGGGGATGTTCTGGGTAAATATCATCCACACGGTGACAGTGCCTGTTACGAAGCGATGGTGCTGATGGCACAGCCTTTCTCATACCGTTATCCGTTGGTTGACGGGCAGGGAAACTGGGGTGCTCCGGATGATCCGAAATCTTTTGCCGCTATGCGTTACACCGAATCGCGTTTGTCACGCTATGCCGAGTTGCTGCTCAGTGAACTGGGGCAGGGCACAGTCGATTATGTGGCTAACTTTGACGGTACTTTGCAGGAGCCGAAAATGCTGCCTGCCAGGCTACCCAATATCCTGCTGAACGGCACGACCGGTATTGCGGTAGGAATGGCGACCGATATTCCGCCACACAATTTGCGTGAAGTTGCCGATGCGGCCATTGCTCTGATTGATAAGCCCAATACCCCGCTCGACGAGTTGCTGGATATTGTGCAGGGACCGGACTTTCCCACCGAAGCTGAAATTATTACCCCACGTAGCGAAATCCGAAAGATTTATGAGAACGGTCGCGGCAGTGTCCGTCAGCGTGCTGTCTGGAAGAAAGAGGAAGGTGAAATTGTCATCACCGCGCTGCCTCACCAGGTGTCCGGCGCCAGGGTTCTGGAGCAGATTGCCGCCCAGATGCGCAATAAAAAGCTGCCGATGGTTGAAGATTTGCGTGATGAATCCGATCATGAAAATCCGACGCGGCTGGTCATTGTACCGCGTTCCAACCGGGTCGATGCTGATCCTCTGATGAACCATCTGTTTGCCACGACGGATCTGGAAAAAAGCTACCGTATTAACCTGAATATGATCGGCCTGGATAACCGCCCGGCAGTGAAGAACCTGCGGGAGATCCTCAGCGAATGGCTGGTATATCGTCGGGATACAGTACGCAAGCGCTTAAGTTTCCGTCTGGATAAAGTCCTTAACCGGCTGCATATTCTGGAAGGTTTACTGATTGCCTTTCTGAATATTGACGAAGTAATCGAGATTATCCGTCATGAGGATGAGCCGAAAGCTGTCCTGATGTCACGTTTTTCCATCAGCGAAACTCAGGCTGAAGCCATCCTTGAACTGAAATTACGTCACCTGGCAAAACTTGAGGAGATGAAAATTCGCGGTGAGCAGGATGCACTGGCTAAAGAACGTGATGAGTTGCAGGCACTGTTGGCCTCTGAACGTAAGATGAATACCCTGCTGAAGAAAGAGTTGCAGGCTGACAGTAAAACCTATGGTGATTCCCGCCGTTCTCCGCTCAGAGAACGCGAGGAAGCGAAAGCCATCAGTGAAACAGAATTGGTGCCTTCCGAGCCGGTGACGGTTGTACTGTCACAAATGGGCTGGGTAAGAAGTGCCAAGGGGCATGATATTGACCCGGCCGGACTGAGCTATAAAGCCGGCGACAGTTATCTGGCGTCGGCAAAAGGCAAGAGTAACCTGCCGGTGTCGTTTATAGACTCTACCGGGCGCAGCTACACTCTGGATCCAAACAGCCTGCCTTCAGCACGTGGTCAGGGAGAACCGCTGACCGGGAAGCTGACCCCGCCACCGGGGGCGGTCGTGGAACAGGTACTGATGGAAGCCGACGAACAGCGGTTGTTGATGGCCTCAGATGCCGGTTATGGCTTTATCTGTACCTTTAACGATTTACTGTCGCGTAACCGTGCCGGTAAAGCTGTGCTGAGCTTACCGGCAAATGCCAAAGTCATGACACCGCTGGCCGTACATAACGATGAAGATATGTTACTGGCGATTACTGCCGCAGGGCGGATGCTGATGTTCCCTGTGAAAGACCTGCCACAGTTATCGAAAGGAAAAGGGAATAAGATTATCTCCATTCCGGCGGCTGAAGCCGCTGCGGGAAGCGATAAGCTGGCCTGGTTGTTACTGCTGCCACCTCAGAGTGTGGTGACTCTGCATGTGGGCAAACGCAAACTGATGTTGCGTGAAGATGATTTACAAAAATTCAGGACCGAGCGCGGACGGCGTGGCACGCTGTTGCCCCGCGGTCTGCAAAGAATCGACCGGGTCGAAGTCGACGCTCCATCACTGAATCAGGACACGGTGGACACGACAGAATGATAAATTAGCCGGTAGTCTCTGCGAAAAGTAAAAAAACGTTATACTTGCCGGCTGTTTATCTGGGTTCTGATGACTACTGCCATTGTGGCGTTGCCCGCAATGGAGTTTCTGTCTGCTCTTCAGGGATGGAAGTGACGCAGGCTGCTATTATGAGGTTGTTATGCTGTTGATTGTGCGCGCAATTATCGTTGTTGTTTATTCTATTTTCGTGTGTGTGTTTGGTTGCCTCTGGTGTTGTTTTTCGCCCAGAAATCCACGACATGTCGCCACCTTTGCTCACGCTTTCGGCCGTCTGAGCTCTGTGTTTGGGATCCGCGTTGAGTTACGCAAACCTCTTGATGCCAAAAACTTCGGTAATGCTATCTATATTGCTAACCACCAGAATAACTACGATATGATAACGGCAGCGAATATGGTACAGCCGCCGACCGTAACGGTCGGTAAAAAAAGCCTGGCATGGATACCTTTTTTTGGTCAACTGTACTGGCTGACCGGAAATCTGCTGATTGACCGGGATAACCGTAATAAGGCCCACGATACCATCAGCGAATTAGTGGCTCAGTTTAAAAAGAAAGATATCTCCTTCTGGATGTTTCCGGAAGGAACCCGTAGCCGTGGTCGGGGATTGCTGCCGTTTAAAACCGGTGCCTTTCACGCAGCTCTGGCTGCCGGCGTACCGGTGATCCCGATTGTTATTTCCAATACGCATAATCAAATTAAGCTGAACCGCTGGCATAACGGACTGGTGATTGTCGAAATGCTGCCCCCGGTGGATGTAAAACAATTTGAAGGCCAGTCTGCGCGTAAGCTGGCAACCCATTGTCGTGAGCTGATGTCGGCCCGACTTGATGCGTTAAATGAAGAAGTCGCTCGCCGGGCAAAGGAAAAATAGTTGTTCGCTGCGGCCAAAAATGGGCCCGGCGTGTTGCTTGTTTGTGGTGAACCACCACCTGCGGTGTTATCAGTATAAGGTCAGAAGTATTATGTCTTTTAACCGTCGTCAGTTTCTGCAGTTATCCGCCGGCGCAGCTCTCGGCAGTACTTTACTTCCGCACAGTGCCCTGGCAGCAGACACCGGAGAAAATGCTCTGCCGGTACCTCCTCTGCTAGAGTCACGCCGTGGTCAGCCACTGTTTTTAACCTTACAGGCCAGTCACTGGGCATTTAACGGCACCAGTAAGGCTCCGGTCTGGGGATTTAACGGACTCTATCTCGGTCCCACCGTCCGGGTACATAATGGTGATAATGTTAAGCTGATCTACAGCAATCGTCTGCCCGAGCCGGTGTCAATGACCGTCAGCGGATTACAGGTGCAGGGGGCGTTAAATGGCGGGGCACCACGACAGATTTCACCTAATGTTGACTGGGCGCCGATACTGCCGGTGCGTCAGGCCGCAGCAACCTGCTGGTATCATGCCGATACTCCTCACCATATGGCCCCTCATGTGTATAACGGCCTGGCCGGTATGTGGCTGATAGAAGATGACAACAGTAAGTCTTTACCACTGCCTAAACATTATGGTGTGGATGACTTCCCATTGATTATTCAGGATAAACGTCTGGATAATTTTGGCTCACCGGTGTATGACAGTGGCGCAGATGAAGGATTTTACGGCGATATCCTGCTGGTCAATGGAATCAGAGAACCTTATGTCAATGTCTCCAGAGGCTGGGTCCGCTTACGGTTACTCAATGCTTCTAACGCCCGTCGATACCAGCTACAGCTCAGCGATAACCGTCCTTTCACTGTCATCGCGGGCGATCAGGGTTTCTTACCGTCTGCGGTCACCGTACAACAGTTATCACTGGCCCCCGGTGAACGCCGTGAAGTATTGATCGACCTCTCCCAGGGGAAAGATGTGTCTATCACCGCGGGGACTGCTGCGACCCTCATTGAGCGTATAAAAGGTATTTTTGAACCCTCATCGATTCTGACCTCAACACTGGTGTTAACTCTGCGTCCTACCGGATTATTACCACTGGTCACTGACGGCCTTCCTGCGCAACTCGCTCCACAGCCACAGGCAAATAATGTTTCCGGCAGCCGTCAGATTCGGCTGGACGATTCTCCGGCGGGAATCAACGGCGCAGCCTGGGATATAAATCGTATTGATACCGTGGTGCGGCAGGGCACGGTTGAGCGCTGGACAATTCAGGCAAATCAGCCTCAGCCGTTCCATATTCAGGGTGCTATGTTCCTGATAATCAGTGTTAACGGCGCCCCGGCGATGGTCGAAGATCGTGGCTGGAAAGATACTGTCTGGGTGGATGGCAGTGTTGAGTTACTGGTGACTTTCCCACAAAATTCTTCAGAGCATTTTCCGTTTGTCTACTATAGTCAGAATCTGGAACTGGCCGATCGTGGCTGTGCAGGCCAACTGATGGTCCAGCAGTCGATTAACTAACAACCCGTATCTCCGGAGCCGGAAATGTCGAAAGAAGATGATTTCACCGCAGCGAAAGCCATCTGTAATGAGACAGGGGGGCGGTACTGGAATTACTGGGCGACGGACAAAGCCTGTCTGTACAGGGACTGGTGACTGTTATGCAGCAGGCTCAACAGGATGGTCATTCCTACGGCGAACAGCGGGAAGAAGCCATGAACAGAGCCATCCGTTTGCTGCAAAAATTTATCAGTTAGCCACTGCCGTGGCAGTGGCTAAGCTGTGAACTATGCGGTTCAGGTCTTGTTAAAAGTATCCGGATCCGGGCCCAGTCGTTTACCTGCTTCCAGCACGGTCAGATCACTCAGCTCGGTTTTTTCCAGGCTAAAATCAAACACCGAAAAATTCTCTTCAATCCGTTTTGCGGTGACCGATTTAGGGATGACCACCAGACCATTATCGATATGCCAGCGGATGACAATCTGTGCCGGGGTTTTCTGATATTTATCCGCCAGAGCGCGAATTTTCGGATGATCGAAGACGCCTTTACCCCCCTGAGCTAACGGGCTCCAGGATTCGGTCTGAATATGATGTAATCCGTTCCATGCATGCATCGGACGTTGTTGGAACAAAGGGTGCAGTTCTATCTGATTAATCACCGGGGTGACGCCAGTTTCACGAATGATATTTTGCAGATGCTCCTGCTGGAAATTACATACGCCAATACTTTTAATCAGCCCCTGTTTCTGTAACTCAATCAGTTGCTGCCAGGCCCCGATATACTCATTCTGCTGCGGGCAGGGCCAGTGGATAAGATACAGGTCTATATAATCAAGCTGTAATTTTTTCAGGCTGAGCTCAAGGGCTTTAGCCGCGTGGGTCTGGTCACTGTTCCACAGTTTAGTGGTAATAAACAGCTCTTCGCGTGGCAGAGCTGTATCGCTTAGCGCCTGACCCACACCTTCTTCGTTCTGATATATGGCTGCAGTGTCGATGGAACGATAGCCGGTTTGCAATGCGTGTTGGACGGCATGTCGGGTTTCTTCGACTGAAGCCTGCCAGACGCCGAGTCCAACCTGTGGCATAAGCTGACCGTCATTGAGTCTGATCATGGATTGTTCGGACATTTCAGTTTCCTCCGTGGCAGAAAAACACGTCAGGTGGTGAGGGCTGAAGTTAAGTGTAGTTGCTATCCTGGTATCTGGCAGAGGGTGATTGTCTGATATTGAGTATTTTTTAGCCCCTCGCGGGGAGCCGGATACCGGCAAAACTGGAGATTTCATGTCTGATAACGGTTATTGTCAGCGTCTGGCGCAGCAGGTCATCGCTTTGCATCATTCCCTGTCCGGAGGGATCAGCCCGCTGAAAAATGTATCGCTGATGTATTCCGATAAACATTTAACACTCAGCCCGGTCATGTATCGTCCGGGGATAGCCATTTTGTTTCAGGGCAGTAAAACCGGATATCTTGGTGATGTTAGTTTCAGTTACGATCCCAGCCGTTATCTGTTGCTCAGTGTCGCACTACCGGTTGAATGTGAAACGCATGGCAGCCGGGAGCATCCACTGGCCGGGTTATTTATTGATGTGGATATGCTGTCGGTGCAGGAAATGATCCTTGAAATTGGCGAACAGTACGATTATCAGCCACCTCAGCTGACAACGGCTATCCATTCAGCAGAGTTAACTCACGATATGCTGAGAATTAGCGAAAGGCTGTTGGATATGATGACCCGGCCTCTGGAAGCCAGACTTCTGGCGAACCAGGTAATTAAAGAGATGTATTTTTATCTGCTGACCGGTCCTTGTGGCAGGGCACTGTTATCTCTGGCCAACAGTCAAACCCGCATTAGCCAGATAGCCAAAGCCCTGCGCAGAATTGAGCAGGATTACCGGACAGGGCTGAGTATTGATGTGCTGGCCGCCGAGGTCAATATGAGTACATCGGCATTTTATCACCATTTTAAAACGGTCACGCAGACCTCACCGCTGCAATACCTGAAACGTTACCGGCTACATGAGGCCAGACGGTTACTGGCTCATCAACAAATGAAAGCCGGCAATGCGGCTATCGAAGTGGGTTATGAAAGCGTGTCACAGTTTTCCCGCGAATATAAACGCTATTTCGGGGTAACGCCCGGAGAAGAAATTCAACGGGTACGTCAGGCATCAGCAGATGCCTGACGTCAGCAGGTTTCGTTTCAGACAGAGGTCTGGCGTTTTTTCTTCCACAGAAATACCAGGCTGCCTGCCAGACCGCAGACCAGCAGCAGCAGCGGTAACAGCATCAGTAAGGCCATGACCTGATCTTCATGACGTTTAATAAACGGCACGTGGCTGAAACCGTAACCCAGGGCGACCAGCAGTACCACCCACAACAGCCCGCTCAACCAGTTGAACAGCTGGAAACGAGTGTTGCTGAGCCCGGAAATTCCTGCCATGGTAGGCAGGACCGTGCGGACAAACGCCAGAAACCGGCCTGCCAGTAAAGCGGCCAGACCATGACGGTTAAACATCTGCCAGGCCCGCTGATGATATTTGGCGGGTAAATGTTTAAGCCACCCCTGTACCAGCCGGGTATTTCCCAGCCAGCGCCCCTGCAGATAGCCCATCCAGAATCCCAGGCTGGCAGCACTGGTGAGGATCACTATGGTGGGAATAAATCCCATCACGCCTTTGGCTACCATGGCACCTGCCAGCAGTAATAAACTGTCCCCCGGTAAAAAAGCCGCCGGTAATAACCCGTTTTCAAGAAACAACATGCAAAACATCACCGCGTAGACAATCCAGATAACATGAGGATCTGCCAGTACGGCGAAATCCTGATGCCACAGAGCATGGATTATCTCCTGTATAGCACTCATTTTCTTTCCCGTAACCTGACCCGTGTCAGGGGTTAATACTGCCGGTATCCGCCAGCTGGCGACAGACACCGCTCATTAATTTCCTGCCATGCAGACCAGATAAATGGTCAGGCATGGCGAGCCAGCCGGTCGAAACCCGCGGCCAGGTCAGCAATTAAATCATCGACGTTTTCCAGACCAATATGCAGTCTGACCAGGGTTCCCGGTAAGCGTGGTTCCTGTTCCGGGCGGATGGCCGCAATTTCATGTGGCTGATTGGCCAGAATCAGGGATTCAAAGCCCCCCCAAGAATAAGCCATGCTGAAATGCTGAAAATTATCCAGGAAGTCAGCCAATGCTTCACGCGACAGCTCGCGGCGCAGAATAAATGAGAACAAACCACTACTGCCGGAAAAATCACGCTTCCAGAACAGGTGGCCTGGTGACTGAGGCAGTGCAGGGTGGTTGACCCGCCAGACCTCTTCACGACCTGCCAGCCACTCAGCGACACGGATACTGCTCTCTTCATGCTGACGCAATCTGACTCCCAGGGTTCGCAGGCCCCGGGAGGTCATATAGGCGGTATCAGCATCCACCATTTGTCCCATCAGGTAGGAATTTTCGCGTAAGGTGTCCCAGCAGCGCTGATTCGCGACTGCGGTGCCTACCATAGCATCGGAATGCCCTATCAGATATTTGGTGCCCGCCTGAATGGAAATATCAATGCCGAAATCGAGCGCGTTAAACAGTACCCCGGCAGCCCAGGTGTTATCCATCATAATAATGGCATCCGGAGCGGTCTGACGGATGGCGGCGACAATCGCCGGAATATCCTGGACTTCCATGGTGATGGAGGCCGGCGATTCCAGAAATACCACCCTGGTTTCAGGTTTCAGCCACTGAATAATCTCAGCGCCACTGGTATGAGGGAAGAAAGTGGTCGCTACGTTAAGTTTACGCAGTATCACATTACAGAAATCACGGGTCGGCTCATAGACCGAACCGCTCATCAGGACATGGTCACCGCTTTCAACAAACGCCAGAATGGCATTGGTCACCGCGGCAGCACCGCAGGGATACAGGGCACATCCGGCACCGTTTTCCAGTTCGGTCATGGCATCCTGCAATGAAAAATGCGTCAGAGTCCCCCGGCGACCGTAAAATAACTCACCACGGGTTCGTCCTGCAGCGGCACGTTTTTTATCAGCCACCGTGTCGAATACCAGCGAGGACGCACGCTGAATTACGCTGTTAACTGCGCCGGCAGTATAGCGTTTTTGCCGGCCGGCACTGACCAGTGTAGTTTCCAGTTTTTTTTCTAATTTCTTGTCTGTCATTGATTTCTGCTCTGCCTGTAAATGCCTTGACTACAACTTAACATGAATTATTGCTCAGGGCAGAGTCAGAAAGAAAAATCGCGGCTTGGATTATATGGAAAGTCATGGATAACAAGCTATCCGGCCGCTGTCGGTTAACCAGAAACTGTCACTGATGCCAGCCACGAATAACAGAAGAATTTGTAAATACTAATGATAACTACTATCAATTAAGCTGTGATTTGGTATCATCGCGGAATAGCAAGAAATTAAACGTTGAGATGGGGTAGTACACGTGGTGACCAATAATTTGATGCAAACGGATCTGTCCGTTCTGGGCATGTATCATCATGCTGATATTGTTGTAAAAGTGGTAATGATAGGTTTATTGCTCGCCTCTGTGGTTACCTGGGCAATTTTCTTCGGCAAGTTTACCGAATTAAGCTCAGCCAAACGGCGTCTCAAATCAGAACAGAAAACACTGAAAGACGTTCGCACCTTACAGCAGGCAGTGGATGTTGCCAGTAAATTCTCAGCCAGCAGCCATTGCCGCAGCCTGATTGCGGAAGCACAGGATGAACGCCAGCTTTCTGCCGGCGCAGAAGACACCGATGGTATCAAAGATCGTACGGCTTTCCGTCTGGAGCGTAAAGTTGCAGCCGTCGGGCGATATGCATCGCGGGGCAATGGTTTCCTGGCGACTATCGGCTCTGTGGCACCCTTTATTGGTCTGTTCGGGACCGTTTGGGGAATCATGAACAGCTTTATCGGAATTGCTCAAACTCAGACGACTAACCTGGCGGTCGTAGCGCCGGGGATTGCCGAGGCACTGCTGGCTACGGCGGTTGGCCTGGTGGCTGCGATTCCTGCCGTAGTGATTTACAACGTATTTGCCCGGATGATTGCCGGATATAAAGCTTCATTAAGCGATACTGCCGCTCAGGTGTTATTGCTGCAGAGCCGTGATCTGGATCTCGGTCAGAGCCATGAGCCGGTAGATCTGCGGGCTTCGGCACATAAACTGCGTGTGAGTTAATGGCTATGGCTATGCATCTGAAAGATGATTTAGAAAGCGATGGAGAAATGAGTGAGATTAACGTGACGCCGTTTATCGATGTCATGTTAGTGCTGTTGATTATTTTTATGGTTGCCGCGCCGCTGGCGACCGTGGATGTCAAGGTTAACCTGCCGGCTTCGACCAGCGTTCCACAGCCCCGTCCGGATAAGCCGGTCTATCTGAGTATTAAAGCAGACAAGCAACTGTATGTCGGCAATAACGAAGTCTCGAAAGAGCAGTTAGTCTCAGCTATTGATTCACAGACCACTGGCAATAAAGATACCACCATTTTCTTCCAGGCGGATAAAGATGTGGACTATGCCACTCTGATGGGCGTGATGGATGAGCTACGCGCCGCAGGCTATCTGAAAATTGGACTGATGGGGCTGGAAAGCGCTGGCAGCAGCGCAGCCAATTAATTCCGGCACTGAGCAACACCGAATAAGCCTCCCTCCGGGAGGTTTTTTTTACCTGTTATTCAGAAATAGTCTGATGCTCCTGCCGGGTGGTTGTTATTTTGTTACCAAATTGTATGTTTCTGTAAATCGTAAAGATGACTGTCGTCACATCTTTCCCGTATCAACCGGGGTAAATAGTCAGAGCAGACTAAAACTATAACGGCAGGGTTGAGCAATGAATGATTCGGTAACTTCTGCTCCGGCGGCTAAAACCAGCGGAGCTAAATCTATTTTCCGGGTGACCAGCGGAAACTTCCTTGAAATGTACGACTTTATGGTGTTTGGCTATTATGCTACCGCCATTTCTAAAACCTTTTTCCCTGGCAATGATCCTTACTCATCGTTGATGTTGACACTGATGACCTTTGGTGCCGGTTTTCTGATGCGACCTCTGGGGGCTATCATTCTCGGGGCTTATATTGACCATCATGGCCGTCGTAAAGGGTTGTTGTTGACCCTGGGCCTGATGGCTATTGGCACCCTGACGATTGCTCTGACCCCCGGGTATCAGACGATTGGCGCAGCGGCTCCGTTAATTATCCTGGCCGGCCGCCTGTTGCAGGGGTTCTCTGCCGGGGTGGAACTGGGAGGAGTATCCGTTTACCTGTCAGAAATCGCACCCAAAGGGCGTAAAGGCTTTTATGTCAGCTGGCAGTCGGGGAGTCAGCAAATATCAGTCATCTTTGCAGCGTTGCTGGGACTGATGCTGAACCAGTGGCTCGGCAAGGGGCAGGTGACGGACTGGGGTTGGCGCATTCCGTTTATTATTGGCTGTATGATTGTTCCTTTCCTGTTCTATATCCGGCGGATGCTGGAAGAAACAGAAAGTTTTCAGCAGCGTAAACATCGCCCGGGGATGACAGAAATTATGCGCTCGGTCGCCAGTAACTGGGCACTGGTGCTGGCCGGGATGTTGATGGTGGTGACCACGACCGTCATGTTCTATATGATTACCGCCTTTACCCCGACCTTTGGTAAGACAGTACTGATGATGACGGACCACCAGAGTTTTATGGTGACGTTGTTAGTGGGGGTGTCGAATTTATTCTGGTTGCCGGTCATGGGGACCTTGTCCGACCGGATCGGTCGCCGTCCACTGTTAATTACTTTCACCCTGTTAACCATGCTGACCGCGTGGCCAGTACTGAAGTGGATGGTGGCAGCACCATCGTTTGGGCATCTGCTGACCGCCGAGCTGTGGCTGTCTTTTCTCTACGCCAGCTATAACGGGGCAATGGTGGTCTATCTGGCTGAGATTATGCCGGCCGAAGTACGTGCTGCGGGTTTCTCTCTGGCCTATAGCCTGGCAACAGCCTTATTTGGTGGATTTACACCAGCGGTGTCCAGTTATCTGATTCATGCGACCGGTGACAAATCAATGCCGGGAGCATGGCTGACCTTTGCCGGTTGTTGTGGTCTGGTAGGGACACTATGTATTGGTTACCTGGTTCGCCGTTATCAGCAAAAAAAAGCAGCCGGGCCACTGCACAGTATGTAGTCCGTTGTCGCTCAGGCCACAGGCCTGAGCGACCTGGTATTTTGCAGTAAGGACTCTTCTGTGTACTATCCGCCTGAATAAAACCGAAATTTACCCGGGATTTCTTCGGGGAAATTATTTTTTTTAGCCATTAGATTAATTAAGGTTTGTTTCCGGCGGATTATCTGGCGTACTATGCCCTCTGTCAGAAAATTCTCTGACAGATTTTCATGCAGCAACATTCGTTGCGCTATGTTTGTTTCCGGCCCCCATGGGCAGACCTGTAAATTTTTACAGCTTAATGAAATAATGGAAAATAACGCATAAGTTATGGCGTTGGCTGTTGCCTGTTAGTTGTAAATGAATATGACAGCTTTCCTTTTTGTCTCTGTCATTTTTATTTGTATCTTTGCTTAATAACCCAAGACAAAGGGAGTCAGCATGCTGGATGTATCCTGGAATAAATGGCTGGTGTTAATTTCACTTATCATCGCCTTTATCGCCTCTTTTACTGCGCTTGATACAGCAGGACGGGTTGCCAGTTCCCAGGGATGGAAAGCAAAGCTATGGCTGGTGGGTGGCGGTACTGCGATGGGCATTGGTGTCTGGTCGATGCATTTTATTGGCATCCTGGCCATGATGTTTCCGATGCCGATGCATTACGGTACCGTTGATACCGCGGCGTCTTTAATCATCGTTATTATTGCTTCTGTTGCCGCCCTGCAACGGGTGATTGGTCAACAACAACTGAAGTTTAGCCGCTTGTTGGGGGGGCGCTGTTACTTGGTAGCGGCGTGGTAGGGATGCATTACGTCGGTATGTATGCTCTGCTTGTTCAGCCGCCTATCGAATGGAATTACTGGCTGGTCGCTTTATCAGTACTGATAGCCTATGTGGCATCAGGCGTAGCGCTCTGGCTGGCTTTCAATCTGCGCAAAGGGGATAACGGTATCGTGATGCGCCGTATACAGGCATCTCTGGTAATGGGGGTTGCGATTGCCGGAATGCACTATACTGGTATGGCGGCCGCCAGTTTTCATGAAACCAGTTATATTGACGGACATGGGGTGAATTCACCGACGCTGGCTATCTGGGTGTTCCTGTTTACTCTGGCGATACTGGGCTCCAGTCTGCTGATTTCGATGGTCGACTCTCAAATTAAAGCCACCAGGCTTGCGAAAAAATTACATCAGGCCAACCGCGAACTCCACAAACTGGCGATGCATGATCCCCTGACATTGCTGCCTAATCGTGTTTATCTGGAAGAACAACTGGAACATTATATCCGTAATGCCTCTGCAGGTATTGAGACCTTCTCTCTGATGTTCCTGGATCTCGACGGTTTCAAAATGATTAATGATGCTTACGGACATCACATTGGTGACCGTCTGCTGGTGACGGCTTCTGACCGTCTGAAAAGTATTCTTGAAAAAGATCAGGTGCTGGCGCGGGTAGGGGGAGATGAATTTATTTTGCTGACTCCGGGCACTTCTGTTGAGCAGGCTGAAGACATCGCCGCCCGGATGGTGAAGTCGATTGAGCAACCTTTCCATATCGCTGAATATGAACTGATGGTTTCTATCAGTATTGGTATTGCACAGTATCCGCAACATGGCGCTGAAGGTCGCGAAATGATGTTCAATGCTGATGTTGCGATGTATCACACCAAGAATAACGGTCGTAACGGTTACAGCATCTACCGTGCCAGCATGAATTCGATGGGTAAAAGCCAGGTACAACTTAAAAACGAATTGTGGCGGGCGCTGTACCACAACGAACTGCGTCTGTTCTATCAGCCGAAGAATGATGCACAGAGCGGCAGCATCATCGGCTACGAAGCCCTGGTACGCTGGCAGCATCCGACCCGCGGCCTGCTCTCTCCGGATAAGTTTTTACCGATTGCCGAAAAGAGCGGTATGATTATTCAGGTCGGTGAGTGGGTGCTAAATGAAGCCTGCCGTCAGCTCGCAATCTGGCATGCTCAGGGCAATACTGAGCTCTCCGTTTCGGTGAACCTTTCAGCACTTCAGTTTGAGCAGGAAATGTTGCAAAGCGTCGTGCTGAATGCCTTATCGGCCAATCAGGTTCCGGCCGACAAACTTATCCTGGAAATTACCGAAACCACCGCAATGCGTTCCCCGCAGGAAACGATTCGCATTCTGACGGCCCTGAAAGAATATGGTATTAAAGTCTCGATTGACGATTTTGGTACCGGTTATTCCAGTCTGCTGTATCTGCAAAGTATGCCTGCCAGTGAGCTGAAAATTGACCGTGCATTTGTCCGGGAGATCAATAAGCAGTCCACCGATACCCGGTTGTTGGCGATGATCATCGATCTGGCCAAAAATATGAATCTGAACATCGTGGCGGAAGGTGTAGAAACCGAGGAACAGCAACGTCAACTGGCAAGCCTGGGATGTAACATCCTGCAGGGGTTCTATTTCAGTCGGCCGGTACCTCCGGAGCAGCTAGTAATGCCGGAAATCGCCGGTAAGCTGCCCCGTCCGGTTAAACTGGATCTGGTGCCGGAAACCGGATCGCAAAAAATCAGGGCCTGATCGGCGGCACAGTGCTGTCAATAGTCCTGTGGTTGTCGACAGGAACCGTAATTCCGGAGTGATGTGAGTAAATTTCAGCAGATTGCACAACAGATGCAGCAGCAAATAGAGGCGGGCGTCTGGCAGCCAGGAGATAAGCTGCCTTCGTTACGTGCCCAGTCTGAACTGTTACAGGTCAGTCTGATGACCGTAATGAATGCCTATACTTTGCTGGAAAGCCAGGGATGGATTACCTCTCGTCCGCAATCCGGGTACTATGTCGCCCCCGGCCTTCCCCGGCAAGCTGCGGCGGTCAGACACAGTGAACAGACGGACACTAACCGTTTTGTTTTCGATGTCCTTCAGGCCTGCCGTGACCCACAGATAGTGCCCTTTGGCTCAGCGTTTCCCGACCCTGAACTCTTTCCGATGCGGGCATTGATGCGTTCATTAGGCGATGTTTCCCGACATTTGACCGTGAGTGATGCTATCGATAATCTGCCGCCCGGTAATGTGGAATTACGCAAGATTCTGGCCCGTCGCTATACCCGTCAGGGCATTCTGGTCTCACCTGACGATATTGTGATCACCAATGGCGCTATGGATGCTCTGAACCTGAGCCTGCAAGCGGTGACAGAACCGGGGGACTGGGTGATTATCGAAAGCCCCGCATTTTACGGTGCCCTGCAGGCGATTGAACGGCTAAAACTGAAAGCGCTGGCGATCCCTGCCTTGCCTGGCGAGGGGATTGATTTGCTCCGACTGGAACAGGCGCTGCAACGCTGGCCGGTAAAAGCCTGCTGGCTAATGACCAGTCACCAGAACCCACTGGGTTACACCTTATCCGCAGAACGTAAACAGCAACTGGTCAGTCTGCTGGCAGAGAATCAGGTGGCGCTGATTGAAGACGATGTTTATGCCAGTCTGTGGGAAGGGGAGCAGCCTCCGCTACCGGCTCTGGCATGGGATAAGGGCGGAACAGTGTTGCATTGTGGTTCTTTCTCGAAAGATCTGGTGGCCGGATTTCGTGTCGGCTGGGTAGTCACCCGGGGACATGCGTTGCGGGTTCAGCAGCTACAGCTGATGAGTACTCTCTCGGTAAGTACGCCGATACAACTGGCACTGGTCGGTTTCCTGGAAAGCCAGCACTATGACCAGCACCTGAAACGCCTGCGGCGCCAGCTTGTCTCGCGTAAAAAGCTGGCTATTGCGGCTTTGAAACGGGCCTTGCCCCGGGAAGCTGTGATCCATGCTGATCATGGCGGGTATTTTTTGTGGATTGAACTGCCTGCAGGTTTGGACAGTACACTGCTGTATCACCAGGCTCTGCAGAAGGGGATTAGTATAGCGCCGGGAGAGCTGTTCTCAGCGTCCCGGCAGCATCGTCACTGTTTTCGTTTTAATGCCGCCTGGCCGTGGGATCAACGTGCAGAGCAGGCGGTGACTATTCTCGGGGAGTTGATTAGCGACCAGCTTGACTGAACCCCTCAGATAGTCGCTGCACTGCGCCCCCCCCGAAGCCAGATGATAGATATCGTAAAAATCCACCTCCCCTTTTTTTTCCAGTAACCTGGCGATACCCTGTTTCACCTGTGATGGCACTTCCGGGTCGTTGTTAATGGCGTTGATGCATTGCTCAGAGACGGCACGAATATAGTACCATTCGCCGTTATAGCAGACCCGTAAATCCAGGGCATCGATATCTTCAAACCGGTATTTAGGCGAGATATCCATCAGCATTAACAGGCTCATCCCCAGCACAAAGGCGGTGGCGAACCAGAAGGCAGGCCAGCCCAACATTTCGGTAGAGAAGATCAGCGCCACGCACAATGCATAACAAAGATACATCACGAACCACAGTCCGGGATGTTTACGTAAAAACGTAAAACTGAAGCGTGGCAGGTTATCCCGTCGTTCTGCAGTATTAAGACGATCGATTTCCTGCTGAAGAATTTGTTTAACTTTATCCATATATCCTCCGCTGTTCTGCCCTCAGTTCATCATAAATATTTCATACAGGAAAGAGACAGATAAGCCAATCGTGGCTATAACAGTTAACGGAACGACGATTTTTGTTAACCGATTGCTGCATAACAGTGAAAACCCGTCATGGCAGGCACTGTTATGGGGTGGAACTGTGAAATACAGATTTAACCTGTTAAAAAACAGCCAGTTTGCAATTCCCTGAAACGGTGCACCTCCACACTGCGCGCACAGATAACAGGCGTGGTAAGGAAGTACGGGGCTCGTTTAGCAATATTGAGCAGGTTTCTTTTCGATAAACAACACTAACTGACGGGATTTCAGAAAATTTTATGCCCAACTCCTGGCATAAAAAATGCAGAGCTATCTCAGGTCATCACAGGAAAGCGGTGGGTGGAGCATGAATCATAGCTATCAGATAGCAGCAAATTTTTATGATGAGATGTTACTCAAAGATGGATTGTACCGGCCCCACTACAAAGACTACTGGGAGTGGTTAAAACAGGCTGATAAAGAGGCTATCGCCCGCAAAAAAGAGGAGGCAGAACTATTATTTCACCGCGTCGGCATTACTTTCAATGTGTATGGTGATGATGACGGTGCTGACCGGCTAATCCCGTTCGATAGTGTTCCGCGCATTATCCCGGCCAGTGAATGGGCGCAACTGGATAAAGGTATCCGCCAGCGGGTCCGGGCATTAAACCTGTTTCTGCACGATATTTATCACCAGCAGCATATCCTGAAGGCCGGCATTATTCCTGCCGAACAGGTACTGGTCAATGATCAATATCAACCCTGCATGCAGGGTGTTGATTTGCACCGGAACATTTACGCACATATCGTCGGTGTGGACATGGTGCGTAACAGTGACGGTGAATACTATGTGTTGGAGGACAATCTTCGGACACCGTCCGGGGTCTCTTATATGCTGGAAAACCGTAAAATGATGATGCGGTTGTATCCGGAATTGTTTGCCACTCAGTCGATTGCTCCGGTGGAGCGTTACCCCTCACATCTGTTGCAAACCCTTCGTGAAAGTTCGCCGGTCAACGATCCGGTTGTGGTGGTATTAACCCCAGGTCGCTTTAACAGTGCTTACTTTGAACACAGCTTCCTTGCTCAGCAAATGGGGGTTGAACTGGTGGAAAGTGCCGATCTGTTTGTCAAAGATGGTGCGGTGCTGATGCGCACTACCGAAGGCCCGTGCAAAGTGGATGTTATTTATCGCCGTGTTGATGATGCCTTTCTCGACCCTCTGGCATTCCGGGCTGATTCAATGCTGGGTGTTGCCGGTTTGCTGTCAGTTTACCGTGCAGGTAACGTGGTGCTGGCGAATGCTATCGGCACCGGGGTTGCTGATGATAAGTCGATATACCCCTATGTCCCGGATATGATCCGTTATTACCTGCAGGAAGAACCTATTCTCAATAATGTGCCCACCTGGCAATGTCGTCGTCCAAAAGATCTGAGCTATGTTTTGGCCAATTTAGACAAAATGGTCGTCAAAGAAGTCCATGGTGCCGGTGGTTACGGCATGCTGATTGGTCCGGTTGCCAGCCGTGCCGAAATTGAAGATTTCCGCGCCAGACTGCTGGCCCGTCCGGACAATTATATCGCTCAGGATACGTTGTCGTTATCCACCTGCCCGACATTTACGGGGGAAGGGCTGGCGCCACGGCATATCGATTTACGGCCATTTGCCCTGTGCGGAGCCGATATCCGACTGGTTCCTGGCGGGCTGACCCGGGTCGCATTAACGGAAGGGTCACTGGTGGTGAACTCCTCTCAGGGAGGAGGAACCAAAGATACCTGGGTTCTGGAGGATGATTCATCATGTTAAGTCGCACAGCCAGTGGATTGTATTGGATGGCACGTTATCTGGAACGTGCCGAGCAGCTTGCCCGGGTTCTGGATGTGACTAACCGGTTATCGATGCTTTCGGTTCATCAGAAACAAGGGGACGAACTGTTACTGCCGGTGAATCTGACCGGGACCAGACAGCTGTTTGAAATGCTTAACGGCCGTTACACCATGCCGCAGCTGTTTAACTTTTATGCACTCGACGATCGTAATCCCGGCAGTATTTACAGTTGCTGGCAATCGGCGTGGAACAACGCCCATGCGGTGCGGGGCAGCCTGTCATCGGAAGTTTGGGAAAGTATTAACAGTACCTGGATTGAACTACGTAATATGCGTCGTCGTGGGGTGACCAGTGCTAATGCCGACAGTTTTTTTGACTGGGTCAAGGAACGTTCCCACCTGTTTCGTGGCGCGTTACTCGGCACTCTGTTACGTGGCGATGCGCTATACTTTATTCAACTGGGTACACAACTGGAGCGTTGTGACGGAACCGCCCGCTTGCTAAAGATTAACCAGGAATTGCCCGTAGTACAGGAAGACTCGGTACGTGAATACTACTTCCTCGACACCTTATTGCGAGCCGTATCGGCAAAAGAGGGGTATCACACGATTTTCCATCAACAGGTAATGCAGGATAACGTGAATCAGTTGCTGATTCTGCGCAGCGAGAGTCCTCGCTCATTGCACTCCTGTATCGACGCTATCTCAAGGCAGCTGGAGCTGATTGGCAGACACGGGGAAGACAGGCCACGCTTACTGACCAGCCAGATGCTGGCAGAGTTACGATTTAACAGCTGGGAAAGTTTAATTACTGAGGGAGTCTCCGTCTGGCTGGAAAACTTCTCTTCGCGGATAAATCTGCTGGCGCAAAGTATTCAGGAAACGTATCTGGAGGCACAATGAAACTGACAATCGATCATAAGACCTGGTATAGCTATGACGATCAGGTGAAACTCAGCACCCAGTACCTGCGTCTGACACCACAGAACACACCCAATCAGCAGATTGTTCACTGGGAGCTGATGCTGCCTGGCGAAGCCACACAGACGGTGGATGCCTACGGCAATGTGATGCATGTGCTGACTCTGGACTCTCCCCATCAGGTGCTGGAAATTCAGGCCCGTGGGGAAGTGACCATTCTTGAGCATGATGATTTCAGCTATACCGATGAATGCCATTTGTCGCCACTGGTATTCCTTCGTTTCTCGCCATTAACCCAGCCGGATCGTGATATCCGTGCTTTTGCTCAGGAATACTGGCAGGAGGCTCAGCCACTGGTTTCTCTGGAAGCATTAATGACGGCCGTGTTGGAAAAAATGCCGTATCGTCCGGGCAGTACCACCGTGGCCGATACGGCCAGCGAAGTCTTTGCCCGGGGAACCGGCGTCTGTCAGGATCACAGCCACGTTTTTCTGGCTTGTTGTCGCAGCCTGGGGATTCCGGCACGTTATGTCAGTGGTTACCTGTATACTGACAATAACGAGCATGTCGCCACTCATGCCTGGGTAGAGGCCTTTGTGAATGATCGCTGGGAAAGTTTTGATATTACAAATAATACCCGTGATACCCGCCAGCATCTGAAACTGGCTGTCGGGGTCGATTATCTGGATGCCTGCCCGGTCCGCGGAGTACGGCTGGGTGGCGGGGGCGAAAGTATGCGGGCTGTAGCAGCCGTGCAGAAGGTTGCTCCGCAACAATAGCACTTATGGAATCAGGATCCTTACTATGACTTATTGCGTCGCAATGCGTTTATCTTCAGGCATGGTATTTGTGTCTGACTCGCGGACTAATGCCGGCGTTGACCATATCTCTACCTTCCGAAAGCTACACGTTTTTCAGGTAGACAATGAACGGACGCTGGTCCTGCAGAGTGCCGGCAATCTGGCCACGACTCAGAGTGTGCTCAGTTTGCTCAGGAGAGCTCATCAGGAAGAGGGTGAAATGTCAGGGATTTTGAAGTCAGCATCTCTGTATGATGTTGCACTGAAGGTCGGAGAAACTCTGCGCGAAGTGATTAAACGTGACGGGGAGGAGTTCAGTGGTACTCTGTTGCTTGGCGGGCAGATTCGGGGTGAAGAACCCCGGTTATTCCAGATTTATGCGCAGGGGAATTTTATTGAAGCCAGTGTCGATACTCCCTATTTTCAGGTGGGAGAGAGTAAATATGGCAAGCCGATCATTGACCGTGTTTTGCGCTATGAAACCCCACTGGAACAGGCGATGCAATGCGCACTGATTTCTATGGATTCCACACTGGCCAGTAATATATCCGTTGGTCTGCCGTTGGATGTGATGATTTACCGGACCGACAGTTACAGCGATGCAGAACAGTACCACCTGACAGAACAGCATCCTTATTTCTCACAAATCAGGCAGTTATGGAGTAAAGGCCTGCTGAGTGTCTTTACCCGTCTGCCGCCTCTCGAATTATAATCTTCTCTCTGTGATGGCAGCCTATGGCTGTCATCACTCTGTCATCCCTGAAACGTATTGTGCATCAGTGCCTTATTTAATCTGTTTCAGGGGGACTCCCGGTGTTTACCGTCGATCATCTGTTGCGGGACTATTGGCCTGAATTTAATGCCTCTGAATGGCAAAAACGGTTTTTACGCCGGATGATGCGTGAACAGGAATTTATCCGGTTTGCTGCTGAATATCCTCATCTTCATGGACTGGAGATGGTTGAACAGATGCTCGAGTACCTGGATGTTCGCTGTGAACTCACCGCACGGGAGCTGGAACAAATACCGGTCAGTGGCCCGCTGGTGCTGGTGGCTAACCATCCACTGGGTGCGTTAGATGGACTGGCCTTATTGCATGCCGTAGCTCAGGTCAGACGCGATGTGAAGATAGTGGCTAACCGTTTACTAATGAGCCTCACCTGCCTGCACCCGGTGTTACTGCCGGTAGATAATATGGGGCAGAAAACCGGGCGCGAGCAGTTGTCCGGTATCCGGCAGCAGTTGGCTAATCAGGGAGTGGTTATTATCTTCCCTGCCGGGGAAGTTTCGCGCTTAAGCAGCAAGGGAATTAAAGATGGTCGCTGGCACCACAGTTTTGTCCGGCTGGCTGCCAAAAGCCGTGCTCCGGTACTGCCTGTGTTTGTCGCCGGTAAAAACAGTCTGCCATTTTATCTGACAGCCAAACTCTGTCCGCCGGCAGCGTTACTCATGCTGGTCAGAGAAATGTTCCGTTGTCGTGGGACTACCGTAAAGATGAAGGTGGGTGCCCGCATTCCTTTCAGTAACTGGTATGACGGTCATACCCCGGCCAAAGAGCTGGCCTCCCGGCTACGTAAACATCTTTACCGGATCGCCCGTGGCCGCCCGGGGCTGTTTCAGACCGAAAATGCCATTGCCCGACCTGAAGACAGGGTAGCCGTGCGTAAACAACTGTTTAGCAGTGAACTGTTGGGGAGGCTACCCGACGGCAAATATATTTTTCTCTGGCAGCGCGGCAAAGAGAGCTATGTTCCGGTACTGAGGGAGATTGGTCGCTTAAGGGAAATCGCTTTTCGGGCTGTCGGGGAAGGCAGTGGTCGGCGCCGGGATCTGGATCGCTACGATGACGACTATTTCCATCTGGTATTGTGGGACGATGAAACGCTGGAGATTGTCGGTGCCTATCGTCTGTTGCCCACCGCATCGCAACTCACGGATGCAGAGACCCGGGGGATCTACAGCCAAAGCCTGTTTGAATATGATCCGGGTATGCTACCGGTATTATCACAGGGTATCGAACTGGGACGGAGTTTCGTTCAGCCGGCTTACTGGGGCAGCCGCGGGCTGGAGTACCTGTGGATGGGAATCGGTGCATTTCTGGCCAGATATCCGCATATCCGTTATCTTTTCGGTCCGGTATCCATATCCGGCGGACTTCCGTTAGCGGCACGTGATTTGTTGGTGGCTTTTTACCGGCTCTATTTCCCTCCGGCGGCGGAGCTTGCCACATCCCGCCGTCCTTACCCTGCGTCGTTACCCGAGGTGCTTGCTCAGTTTAGTGGTGACGATTATCAGCAGGACTTACGCTGTCTGAAGCGCCTGCTGGCGAATATGGGATGCGCGATACCGCCATTGTACAAGCAATATTCTGAGCTTTGTGAACCCGGCGGGGTGCAGTTTATTGATTTCGGCAGCGATCCGGATTTCAACAACTGTGTTGACGGGCTGGTGCTGGTGGATTTATCGCTGATTAAGCCGCTGAGATATCAGCGCTATGTTGGGGTATTTACCCGACAGGATGCTATGAATACACAGCAGAAGCAGACAGTATCGGGTACAGCAGAATAAAGCAGGGGACCGGCCCCTGCTTAGCTAAACTCAGGCGTGAGTATTGCTGTTCATGCGGCCCAAATCTTTGTCCAGCAGGAAAGCCCCGTTGGAGCTATTTTCCAGCATGCCCAGTTTATCCAGAACATTTTTAAAGGTCTTCTCTTCTTCATGCTGCTCGGCAACATACCATTGCAGGAAGTTGAAGGTAGAGTAGTCCTGAGTGGTCATCGCGGCATGCGCCAGTTCATTGATTTTACCAGTGATTAACTGCTCATGCTGATAAGTACGGGTAAATACGTCAGACAGCGATTCAAAAGTGACCGGCGGAGCATCAATACTGCCCAGTACCGGTAATGCGCCGGTATCACTCAGGTAATCAAACAGACGCTGCATATGATCCATTTCTTCACGGGAGTGGGTTTTCAGGAATGCAGCGGCCCCTTCGTAGCCTTTATCCGCACACCATGCACTCATTTGCAGATACAAATTGGCGGAATAGAATTCCAGGTTTAACTGATCGTTCAGGCGGGAAATCATATCAGGAGTAAGCATAACAGTGACCTTTTAACAGAGATTATATTTTGTAACTTTATGGTGATGAATTATGCATCAGTTGAACGGCCTTGTGAAGAGGGGGTCTTGATAATTTCTTTATTTTTCATGCGCTTAGTAATGCGAATTATTTGGAATACGTAATGAAAGTCTTTCTCATTGTTATCTGTTTTATAACAGGTGACGGATAATCCTCCAGTATCTGCTTCAGCACAAAACCGGGAGTCGCAGAGTTTTCCGGCAGGAAAAGACGCTTATTTCAGCGGTCAGCAATAATAAACCCTGCGGGCTGACATACCGTAAACGCCCGGTTTCATGTAACATATGCCCCGCGGAGAGCGGTGACGGGCAGAAATGCGGACCACAGGCTCTCCGGAATAAATCCCGGGTATTGACTGATGTCGGTGATGGCCGGTCAGTAATCTCTGTGATAAACGCCGGTGAAATATTTCCCGGCCTGCGTGATTTTCCGGAAATGCATTCCAGCAATGCGTTTCCGCCAACAGTGAAGAACCTGTTAATGGCTACAGCACCCTTTTTAGACGAAGTGGCTCGTCGCCGCACATTTGCGATTATTTCGCATCCGGATGCGGGTAAAACCACAATTACAGAAAAAGTTTTGTTATTCGGACAGGCTATTCAGACGGCCGGGACGGTAAAAGGTCGTGGTTCCAGCCAGCATGCTAAATCAGACTGGATGGAGATGGAGAAACAGCGTGGGATCTCGATTACCACTTCGGTGATGCAGTTTCCTTACCGCGATAAGCTGGTCAATCTGCTGGATACTCCGGGACACGAAGACTTCTCCGAAGATACCTACCGTACCCTGACGGCGGTCGACTGCTGTCTGATGGTGATTGATGCCGCAAAAGGGGTCGAAGACCGGACGCGTAAACTGATGGAAGTGACCCGGTTACGTGATACGCCGATCCTGACTTTCATGAATAAACTTGACCGTGATATCCGTGATCCGATGGAAGTCATGGATGAAGTTGAGAATGAACTGAAGATCGCCTGTGCCCCGATCACCTGGCCTGTCGGCTGCGGGAAGCTGTTTAAAGGGGTATATCATCTGTATAAAGATGAAACCTATCTTTATCAGAGCGGGCAGGGACATACCATCCAGGAAGTTCGTACGGTCAAAGGGCTGAACAATCCACAGCTGGATGAAGCGATTGGCGATGAACTGGCCTCTCAGTTGCGTGAAGAGCTTGAGCTGGTTCAGGGAGCATCTCATGAATTCGATCAGCAGGCGTTCCTGCAGGGCCAACTGACTCCGGTATTCTTTGGTACCGCGCTGGGTAACTTTGGTGTCGACCATATGCTGGATGGCCTGGTGAGCTGGGCTCCGGAGCCAATGCCACGCCAAACCGATACCCGTGAAGTTGTTGCTGCCGACGAAAAATTTTCCGGATTTGTATTTAAAATTCAGGCCAATATGGACCCGAAACACCGCGATCGTGTGGCTTTTCTGCGCGTGGTGTCAGGTAAGTATGAAAAAGGCATGAAGATGTACCAGGTGCGAACCGGTAAAGAGGTGGTGATCTCAGATGCTCTGACCTTTATGGCCGGAGATCGTGCGCATGTTGAAGAAGCCTATCCTGGCGATATTATCGGTCTGCACAATCACGGGACCATTCAGATCGGTGATTCATTTACTCAGGGTGAGAAAATGAAGTTTACCGGCATTCCTAACTTCGCACCGGAACTGTTCCGTCGTATTCGTCTGCGCGATCCGTTGAAGCAAAAACAGTTGCTGAAAGGTCTGGTTCAGTTATCGGAAGAGGGCGCGGTGCAGGTCTTCCGTCCGGTCTCTAACAATGATTTGATTGTGGGGGCGGTCGGGGTGCTGCAGTTTGATGTGGTCGTCGCTCGTCTGAAAAGTGAGTATAACGTTGAAGCTATTTACGAATCGGTAAATGTTTCTACCGCACGTTGGGTGGAATGCAGTGATGTGAAAAAATTCGACGAATTCCAGCGTAAGAACGAGGTAAACCTGGCACTGGATGGTGGCGATAACCTGACCTATATCGCTCCGACCATGGTTAACCTGAATATTACTCAGGAACGCTATCCGGATGTTGAATTCCGCAAGACGCGTGAACATTAATTTCTGAGCATAGCTCCGTGGCTTCGCCTGCAGCGGCGGGTCACGGGTTGCTGTTTTTCCCCACGGCCACTGTCTGTTAAGGCAGTGACCGTGGTTTTGTACCTTTCCTTCTCAACATCCCTCTCCGGGCCGTTCCGTCGGTCACCGGTATTTCTCTCTTACGGTAACCAGTGTTGCGTGACAGTGATAAGTTTCCGATGGCCTTCACAGTAGTTAACTATGTCGCGACTGCTCTGTCAGGCGTATTGCCTGCCAATTTATGGGTTGGCAAGGAGAGTTATCCCTCTGCAATAGTCATTCAAATAATCATATTGTGATCATATGTAATATCATTGCGGTGATAAGTTTGTCATTAAAAACAGTGATAAATGTCACGCTTAACGACTATTTCTGCGAATTAAAGCTATAAATTGACTAATCCGATCCCTGTCACAATTTTAAATACCAGTTATAGGCAAATGACGGATGTAACGGTAATGTTCATTTGTTCCACGTGTGTGTTAATGATACGTGAGATGTTATCGGTACTGCAGAGACGCTTCCGGGCTGATACAGATAACAGGAACAGACCGTATTCAAAGGACTTTTAACCTGCAATTAACTGATGTGGATAGATTTATCGCACGGAGATGAGAGATGACCACGATAGCTTAAATAGCGTGGCATATCGGCACAGATAAAATACGGTCAATATCAAGGTCCGAAGGGCCTGTTTATAGGGGTGAAATAGTTTCATGGTACCTGTGGAATATAACGCATTATATCCCTGCGTTTTGTAAAGGTATTCATTTCTGTACCGGCAAGCTGATGAAATCCGGAAACTCACCCCATTTTTCTGAATAGCAGAACAGATTGACAAATATACCGCAGTAAATCTGTGGGGTTTATACGCAGGCAGAATTCTGTCGATTTTCACAGGGTGAATAATATGGCTAAACGATCCAATGTCAGATGGATTATATTTTTCCTGATGCTGATGTTAGGCGCAATTAATTATATTGACCGAGCGTCACTTTCCATTGCACTCCCCTATATATCTGAAGAGTTCGGGCTACATGATGCTCAGGTGATTGGCTTTATTCAGAGTGGCTTCTTCTGGGCTTACGCTTTAATGCAAATCCCGGCCGGTATGTTAGCTGACCGCTTTAAGAAAAGAACCATTATCGCACTGGCCGCGATTTCATGGGGCATTGCTCAGGCAATGGTGGCGGTATGTACCGGAGTGTACTCTCTGTTTGTGGCGCGGGTTGCTTTGGGGGTGACTGAATCGCCTATTATGCCTGCGGGCGCCAAACTGATGGGCACCTGGCTTACCCCTAATGAGCGTGGTCGCGGCTCTATGCTGCTGGATGGTGGTGCTCCACTGGGTACAGCTGTCGGGGCCATTGTGATTACCGCACTGATTGCTTTCTTTAATGACTGGCGAATGGCATTTGTGATTGCCGGTGGGGTGACTGTGGCGATGGGCATCGTGGTCTGGTGGTATATTCGTAATACACCCGCAGAGCATCCCGGAGTTAACCCGCAGGAACTGAATTATCTTGCTGAGGCTAATGGCGCCGCAGAGCAAAAACATCTGCCTCCGACATTTAAAGAAATCAAACAGTGTCTGGCTCAGCGGAATGTCATTGCTCTGATCTGTGGCTGGTGTTCCTACAGTACCGTCTTCTATGGACTGATGACCTGGTTGCCGTTTTATCTGCAAAAAGATCGTGACCTGAACCTGAAAGATATGGGGATGGCCATGGCGTTTATCTTCTTCCTGTGTTTTATCGGCCAGATGCTGGGCGGATATCTGATGGATAAGCTGCGTAAGCGTGGTTACAAAGATAATACTGTGTTCCATTCCTTCCTGTCTGTCTCTGCCATTGCGGCGGGTGTCGGGGTCTATCTTGCCGCCCAGGCAACCTCTCCGATGGCCGTGATTATGTGGCTGGGAGTGGCCATCTTTGGTTTGCGCTGGTGTAGTGTTTACTGGTCAATCCCGTCTTTACTGGGGGCGCAAAAGATGGCGGGTTCTATTGTCGGGATCATGAATTTCTCCAGTAATATCTGGTCAGCGATTGTCCCGATTGTTATCGGTTACCTGGTTTACATCACCGGTAATTATTATTCGTCGATGATGTTGTTTGTCGCGGCTGCGGTGGTTTATCTGATTTCATCGTTAATGATTAACTTTGACCGGCCTATTACCGTGGGTGAACGTCATTCAGAGCCGGCAAAACAACCCCTGACCCAGAGATAAATAAAGCCGCCTGCCATATTCAGTGCCGGGGGCGTATCACTGAAATCATGGCATGGCCGTTTTTGATATAAATGTTATTGATTAACCAGCAGGTTTTTCGGGGATATTATGAAAAGGCGTATGTACAGAGGTGGGGACCTGCAACGGGTCCAGAATGTGGATGAGATGCGTGGTGTGGCTCGTTGCAGGGTACCAAATTTTTGTTTTGAATTCCTGGATGGTGCTTCAGAAGATGAAGTATCGCTGAAGCGTAACCGTAGTGTGTTTAATGATATTGCCTTTCGGCCTCAGGCGCTGGTCGATGTCTCCGGGCGGGATATTGGTAAGACTATCCTCGGGGAACGTTGCGAGGCCCCGTTCGTGATTGGCCCTACCGGGTTCAGTGGATTATTGTCAAACCAGGGGGATCTGTCGTTGGCGCGTGCAGCCGCAGCGTCTGGCATTCCTTACGTGTTAAGTAACGTTTCAACCGTTTCGCTGGAAGATATCTGTAATAAGACCGATGCGCGGGTCTGGATGCAAATCTATCTCTACCGGAACCGTAGTTTTGTCGAACAGTTGGTGAAGCGCTTACTCAATTCAAGAATTGATACCATAGTGCTGACGGTTGATAACCCGGTACATGGCAAGCGTGAATGGGACTCGCGTAACTATCGTGGGCATCTGAAACTCAGTTATCGTAATATGCTGGATGTGGTGATGCACCCACGCTGGATGGCAGATGTCCTGATCCCAAACGGTTTCCCGCGGTTTGCGAATCTTGGCGATTTGCTGGAGCCGGGTAAGGATGATGTGAAAGGTGCAGCGCATGCACTGGCATCACAGTTGTCTGCTGCGCTGTCCTGGGATGATGTTCGCTGGTTGCGCGACCTGTGGCCGCGTAAATTACTGATCAAAGGTCTGCTGAATAAATACGATGTTCTGAAAGCAGCCGAAGCCGGCGCAGACGGAGTGATTCTGTCGAATCATGGGGGACGCCAGCTGGACGGTGCATTATCTTCGATGGAAATCCTCCCGGAAGTGATGGATGCGGTGCGGGGTCGGATTCCTGTGCTGCTGGATGGTGGTTTCCGTCGCGGCAGTGATATTGTCAAAGCCCTGGCATTGGGTGCGGAAGGCGTGCTGTTGGGTCGGGCGACTTCCTATGGGCTGGCGGCCGGCGGCCAGCCAGGAGTTCAGCGGGTTATCGATATCCTGAAAGAGGAGTTAAGCCGGGTGATTGCCTTACTGGGTTGCCCGCAATTTAGCGAGCTGGATGCCCGTTACCTTGACTGGGAACTGCTGCGTCGTCACACGGCGGACTGGCAGGTATCACGGCAATAAGCGTTTTTTTTCACCCTGAAGACCGGTGCCGGGCAGAATTCAGCTTATGACGGTACCGGGAAGCAAGATCCCGCCGGAGACTAACTCAGTCTCCGTTTTTTTACCTGATTCCAGGCCGACAGACACTCTGAGCACCGGCAAGGCCACCGCAGTGATTTCCCGCCATCATGATGTTGTCCCCGTGTTCCGGCAAATATCCCGGAATCTGCCGCTTCTTAGAGAGCCTGTAAATTGGTTAATATTACTGGCTGTACCTGAGAGGTATCGCAGGTACGCAGGGAGTCGATGTGCAGGACTTCCGGGGTTAAGCCGATTCCTAAAAATCAGCATAACTATAAAATTCGACTACTATTAATGTCATGTGGTTGCGGTTCGCAGGCTATACAGGGTGTTTTCCCAAATAAGGTTAACCTTCAGGCCGGACGAGGCAGTCACACAGGAAAAATGAATGAAAAGAATGAACTATTTCCGCCGGTTGTTGCTGGTTTCGCTACTGATTAGTCTGAATATCAGTGCCGCCGAACTTCCGGCCAGGGGGCAGGGAGCAGAAAAACACAATAATCCGTCTCTCGACCTGTCGTTGAAAAGTGTTGATAAGTTTATGGATGACAGCACCATCACTGCCAAAGTGAAAACAGTGCTGGTGGATGATAAACAGATTAACAGTACCGATCTTTCGGTGTCGACGACCCGGGGGATTGTGTCGGTGAAAGGATTTGTCGCTTCACACCGGCAAATCAGCAGAGTTAAACAGTTGGTTGCGTCGGTGAAAGGGGTGCGGCAGGTTAAAACTGAACTGCACATCAAACCGCAGCAGCAGACTAACCTGAAAAGTTATGCCAGTGATACGGCAACCACCAGTGAAATTGTGGCCAGATTAATGACAGAAAAAAGTATCTCTTCTCGTCATATCTCGGTGACAACCACCCAGGGAGTGGTGTTACTGACCGGCAAAGTCAGCAGCCGTGAACAGAAGCTTCATGCGGGTGACATTGCCGCTAAAGTATCGGGTGTCAGTGCAGTGAAAAATCAGTTATCCGTAGGCAAATAACCCGATTTCGGTAACTGAAAGGGAGTGTTGTTAACAAAAGAGTATTCAGGATAAATACCGGTTCTGAGCGTTTCAGAACAACATTTAGAGATAAATTTGTTAATGAAAGTAAGGAGATAACTATGTTTCGTTGGGGAATTATCTTTCTGGTGATTGCGTTAATTGCTGCTGCGCTGGGTTTTGGCGGGCTGGCAGGAACCGCAGCCTGGGCAGCTAAAGTTGTATTTGTTGTTGGTATTATTTTGTTTCTTGTCAGTCTGTTTACCGGCCGGAAAAGACTCTGAGCCACGACTGAGACTGTCCCGGTCTTATGACAGTGGTTGCCGGTATGGATACCGGCAACGCTGCTCTCCTGATACACTTCTTTCAACTTTCTGCCGTATTGCCGGAGCTCAGTGCCGGTGTGGTACGGTATTGTGGTGAAAGGAGACAGCCTTGCGATTTATTGATACTCACTGCCATTATGATTTTCCGCCGTTTGAACATCATGAAACGACGGAGCTTGCCCGTGCCCGGAGTGCTGGCGTGGAAAAAATCATCGTTCCGGCGGTCAGTCAGGCTCGTTTTGCTGCCGTGATGCAACTTGCCGACACCTGTTCCCCGCTTTACGCTGCGCTCGGCCTGCACCCGGTATGGTCAGAGGATCATTGTGATGATGATATAGACAAGTTGCAGCAATGGTTACATCAACAGCCAGAAAAGCTGGTGGCCATCGGGGAAACCGGTCTGGACTATTTCACTCCGGCTCTTGCCGCTCAGTCCGCGAAACAGATCACCTTTCTCAAAGCGCAGTTTGCATTGGCTAAACGCTATGATTTACCGCTGATCCTTCACTCACGCCGGACGCATGATCCACTGGCCTCGTTACTACGCCAGGCGCAATTACCGGCAACCGGCGTCATTCATGGCTTTGCCGGTAGCCTGTCACAGGCGATGGCGTTTGTTAAACTCGGTTACCGGATTGGGGTGGGGGGAACCATTACTTATCCACGGGCGGCGAAAACACGTCACACCATAGCCAGTCTGCCCCTCTCCTCTCTGGTACTGGAAACGGATGCACCGGATATGCCTTTGCAGGGGTTCCAGGGCCAGCCAAACCGACCTGAGCAGGTGGCGGTGGTGTGCCGGATACTGGCTGAATTACGTTTAGAGCCAGAGGAGCAGATTGCAGAAGTGATGCTGGCAAACACCCTGCAGTTATTTCCCCGCTTACAGGCAGTCGGGGACTAAACTCCGGCACGGCGGACTGAATTGTTATTATTGAAACATTTGATGTGACCTTTGCAGTCAACTGTGCTCATCTTCTCCTTCTTGCCATAAACCTTATTTTCGGCGGTATCTGCGGCATGACTCGATTTATTTGATCTGTCCCGCGATTATCCTGCGCTGTTGTTTGTTATAATATGAACATTAATTAATGTTTTTTGTTGCAAAGTTATCAAAGGGCGATGGCCCGCGGAGGAATTTTTCATGACTGATATGACCGCTACTGCCCGCAAGGCGATAGGGCTGATGGATCTCACTACGCTTAATGATGATGATACTGAGGAAAAAGTGGCAGCGCTTTGCCGACAGGCGAACTCGCCTGCCGGACTGACGGCGGCCGTCTGTATCTATCCACGATTTATTCCACTGGCCCGTAAAGTGCTGCGTGAACAGGGAACACCTCAGGTACGTATTGCCACAGTCACTAATTTCCCTGCAGGTGGCGCGGATGTAGACATTGCCCTCGCTGAGACCCGGGCGGCTATTGCTTACGGTGCGGATGAAGTCGATGTGGTGTTTCCCTGGCGGGCACTGAAAGCCGGTGATGCACAGTGCGGAGCCGAACTGGTGAGCGCCTGCAGCAAGGTGTGCCATGACGCTAACGTGCTGCTGAAAGTCATTATTGAAAGTGGTGAATTACAGGACCCGGTACTGATTCGTCAGGCTTCTGAAATTGCGATTGACTCAGGTGCGGATTTTATCAAAACCTCAACCGGCAAGGTGACCGTCAATGCCACTCTGGAGAGCGCCAGAATTATGCTGGAAGTGATCCGTGACAAAGGAGTGGCCGCCACTGTTGGATTTAAACCCGCCGGCGGCGTCCGCACTACCGAAGATGCCGCCGCCTATCTGGCTCTGGCCGCCCAAATCCTTGGTGATGAATGGGCCGATGCCCGACATTTCCGTTTCGGGGCCTCAGGTTTGCTGAACAGTTTGCTGCAAACCTGTGGTACAGAGGTCAACGGGACAACTTCCGGTTACTGAACCGCGGCTTTTGGTAAGCAGGAGGTGGGTATGTTACTCCCCCAGGAAATTATTCGTAAAAAGCGTGACGGGCACGTGCTCAGTGCTGATGAAATTAGCCACTTTATCCGCGGGATTACCGATAATTCGGTATCGGAAGGACAAATTGCCGCCCTGGCTATGGCTATCTGGTTCCGGGATATGACCTTGCCGGAGCGGGTCGCTTTGACGCTGGCGATGCGTGACTCGGGAACGGTGCTTAACTGGCAGGATTTGCAGCTCGATGGCCCGGTGGTGGATAAACACTCTACCGGGGGCGTGGGTGATGTGACATCACTGATGCTGGGGCCGATGATTGCCGCCTGTGGTGGCTATGTGCCGATGATCTCCGGGCGTGGCCTGGGTCATACCGGAGGCACGCTGGATAAGCTGGAAGCGATCCCGGGCTTCGATATCTTTCCTGATGATCAACGTTTTCGTCAGATCATCCGTGATACGGGGGTGGCGATTATCGGACAGACCCGGTCACTGGCCCCCGCGGACCAGCGCTTTTATGCAACCCGTGATGTCAGTGCAACCGTGGATTCCATACCTCTGATCACCGCGTCTATTCTGGCGAAGAAACTGGCTGAAGGGCTGGATGCTCTGGTGATGGACGTTAAAGTGGGCAGCGGCGCATTTATGCCGGATTACGCACAATCAGAGTTGCTGGCCAGTGCTATTGTCGGAGTAGCCAACGGAGCAGGCTGCAAAACCACGGCGTTACTGACCGATATGAGCCAGGTACTGGCCGGTTCCGCCGGCAATGCGACGGAAGTCCGTGAGGCCGTGCGTTTTCTGAGGGGCGATGAACGAAATCCCCGACTGCTGGAAGTGACACTGGCATTATGCAGTGAAATGCTGGTCAGCAGTGGTTTAGCCGCGGATGATTCATCGGCCAGAACACGGTTATTGCAGGTGCTGGATAATGGCCGTGCAGCCGAGGTGTTCGGTCGGATGGTGGCGGAACAGCGCGGGCCCGCGGATTTTGTTGAGTATTACGATCGTTATCTGCCCGCCGCACCGATAGTAAAACCGGTGTTTGCTGCGACGTCAGGTTATCTGAATGCCATGGATACCCGGGCTATTGGTATGGCAGTGGTCCGGTTAGGGGGCGGACGTCAGCGAGCCAGTGACGGTATTGATTATCGTGTGGGCCTGACGGAGGTGGCAGAGTTGGGACAGGCAGTGGATGCTCATCGTCCGTTGGCGATGATTCACGCGGCCGATGAGGATAGCTGGCAACTGGCCGCGGAACATATTACCGCGGCAATCAGTCTCAGTGACCAGCCAGCGAAAGAAATCCCGCTCATCTATCGCAGAATTAGTGAATAAGTCGCATACTGTTCTGATCTGTTTTTTTCACCCTGTTAGACGCATAGGAGGCGAAAATGAAACGTGCTTTTATCATGGTACTGGATTCTTTCGGGATCGGTGCCAGTAAGGATGCGGAAAGATTCGGCGATGCCGGTTCAGATACTCTGGGCCACATTGCACAAGCCTGTAGTGAAGGCCGGGCCGATCAGGGCAGAAAAGGCCCGTTATCGTTGCCTAATCTGACATCTCTGGGGCTGGCAAAGGCGGCGGAGCTGTCTACAGGCAAAATTCCTGCCGGTATGGATGCACAGGCTGAGGTTATCGGGGCATATGCCAGTGCCAGTGAACTTTCATCCGGTAAAGATACCCCCTCCGGACACTGGGAAATCGCCGGTGTGCCGGTATTATTCGACTGGGGCTATTTTTCTGATGAAACCAACAGTTTTCCACAGCAATTACTGGATACTTTGGTCGAAAAAGCCGGGCTGCCTGGTTATCTCGGAAACTGCCACTCTTCAGGAACGGTGATCCTCGATCAGTTAGGGGAAGAGCATATGCGCACCGGGAAACCCATATTTTATACTTCTGCCGATTCGGTATTTCAGATTGCCTGTCATGAGGAAACCTTCGGGCTGGACCGGTTGTATGATTTATGCGAAATCGCCCGTAAAGAGCTGACCGACGGTGGTTATAACATCGGCAGGGTGATTGCCCGCCCGTTTATCGGACAGAAAGCGGGTGAGTTCGTACGTACCGGTAACCGCCATGACCTGGCCGTTGAACCCCCTTCTGCCACAATGTTACAGAAGCTGGTGGAAGAGAAGGGAGGGGAGGTGATTTCGGTGGGTAAAATCGCCGATATTTATGCTCAGCAGGGGATCACTAAAAAAGTGAAGGCCACCGGACTGGATGCATTATTTGATGCTACAGTCACAGAGATGCAGCAGGCTCCGGATAACTCGATTGTCTTTACTAACTTTGTCGATTTTGACTCAAGCTGGGGACACCGCCGTGATGTGGCGGGCTATGCCGCGGGGCTGGAACTGTTCGATCGTCGTCTTCCTGAACTGATGGCGTTAGTGAAACCCGGAGATATCCTGATCCTCACTGCTGACCATGGCTGTGATCCTACCTGGCACGGCACCGACCACACCCGTGAGCATATTCCGGTGTTGATCTATGGCCCGGAAGTGAAACCTGGCTCCCTGGGACAACGAGATACGTTTGCCGATATCGGCCAGACGATAGCGACATATTTCGGTCTGTCTGCTATGGATTACGGGCGTAACATGCTGTAAAAAGCATCCCTGATTTCTCACTGCCTGGCGGACTGCCAGGCAATGACCTGTTTGAGAGGAAATAAAACATGGCTACACCTCATATTAATGCTGAACCAGGTGATTTCGCTGACGTGGTTCTGATGCCGGGCGATCCGTTACGTGCTAAATATATTGCAGAAAATTTCCTGCAGGATGCCCGTGAGGTTAATAATGTACGCGGTATGCTCGGGTATACCGGCACTTACAAAGGCCGCAAAATTTCGGTCATGGGCCACGGAATGGGGATTCCGTCCTGTTCCATTTATGCCAAAGAACTGATCACTGACTTTGGGGTAAAAACCATTATTCGCGTGGGCTCCTGTGGGGCGGTTCGTCCGGATGTTAAACTGCGTGATGTGGTTATCGGTATGGGAGCCTGTACGGACTCCAAAGTGAACCGTATGCGTTTTAAGGACCATGATTTTGCCGCTATTGCTGATTTTGAACTGGTGCGTCATGCCGTAGATGCAGCGAAAAAGCTGGGAATTGATGCCCGTGTGGGGAATATTTTCTCGGCTGATTTGTTTTACAGCCCGGACCCACAGATGTTCGATGTGATGGAAAAGTACGGCATTCTTGGCGTAGAGATGGAAGCGGCGGGCATTTATGGTGTAGCAGCAGAGTTCGGAGCGAAAGCGCTGGCTATCTGTACTGTCTCTGACCACATCCGCTCCGGTGAACAGACGACCGCAGAAGAGCGTCAGACCACGTTTAATGACATGATTAACATTGCGTTGGAATCTGTGTTAGCGGGCTCTCCGGCCTAATCCCCGTCCTGCTGATAACGCGGAATAATGACCCTGCATTTTTTCGCGTTATTAATCTTATGTTACATATTTAAACAAATGACACACTTTAATTCCCCCGGGATCCACCTGGTGCTGGCACTGGCTGGCTAACCCTCTATGATAGGCGTCTGATGATCATGCCCCTGCAAACTATGTTATGTAATGAAGCTGCGTAATTTCGAAATTGAAGAAAAACTGTTTATACGTCGCGCTATAGCGGCTTTTGGTTTAGTGGCGGTTTGCTTTGGCATCCTGGCGTATAACCTCTATCGCCTGCAGATTAACGAACACAGTTACTACCAGACCCGGTCTAACAATAATGACATCAAAATGATCCCGATTGCACCAACGCGCGGGATTATCTATGACCGGAACGGTACTCCACTGGTAAAAAATATTACCCAGTATGACCTGACCATTATTCCTTACCAGATTACTAACCTGAAAGAGACCATTCAGGCGCTGACTCCGCTGATTGGTCTGACTCCGGACGATGTGGCTGACTTCTGGCATCGCCTGAAGCAGAACAGCCGTTACAAGCCCATCATCGTCAAAGACGAGTTGTCAGAAGAGCAGATTGCCCGGTTCTCTATTGATGAATATCGCTTTCCCGGCGTGAGTATCGAATCCTACCAGGACCGGCAATACCCGTACGGAGCCGATTTGGCGCATGTGGTCGGTTATGTTTCCAAAATCAATGACAATGACTTTAAGAAACTGAATGCTGCAGGTATTTCAGAGAACTATGCCGCTGACCATAACATTGGTAAACAGGGCATTGAAGGTTACTACGAGTCTGTGCTGCACGGACAAACCGGTTATCAGGAAGTCGAAGTCGATAACCATGGACGTATCGTTCGGGTATTGAGCGAACAGCCGCCGGTGGCGGGTAAGAATGTCTGGCTGACCCTCGATCTGCCGTTGCAGCAATATGTTGAAAGCCTGCTGGCAGGACAGCGTGCGGCTGTACTGGTGGAAGATCCCCATGATGGGTCGGTGCTGGCCATGGTTTCCGCGCCCAGCTATGATCCCAATCCGTTTGTCAAAGGGATCAGCTATAAGGCTTATGAGGAACTGCTGAACAATAAAGATCTGCCGCTGATCAACCGCGTGACACAGGGGCTGTATCCACCGGCATCCACCGTTAAACCTTATATGGCAATGTCCGCCTTGCTAAACGGGGTTATTACTCCACAGACTACGTTCTTCGGGGCCCCCACCTGGACACTACCCGGCACTGACCGCCATTATCGGGACTGGAAAAAAACCGGTCATGGCATGCTGAACGTGACCAAAGCGATAGAGGAGTCTGCCGATACCTTTTTCTATCAGGTCGCGTATATGATGGGGATCGACAGAATTCACCATATGTTGAGCCAGTTTGGTTATGGCCGGCTGACCGGTATCGATCTTCATGAAGAATATAAAGGCCTGCTGCCAAGCCGGGACTGGAAACAGACGGTGCATAAAAAAGCCTGGTATCAGGGGGATACCATTTCTGTGGGGATAGGACAGGGTTACTGGATTGCAACACCGATTCAGATGGTGAAGGCACTGGTAACATTACTGAATAACGGTAAGGTGCTGACACCTCATCTGCTACTCAAACAACAGCAGGGTAATACGGTCGAACCCTATCAGCCGGCGTCTGCTCCACAGCAAATCGGTGATCCTAATTCTCCTTACTGGTCGCTGGTGCGACATGCCATGTTCGGTATGGCCAATGCACCTAACGGTACCGGGTATAAATATTTTCATACCGCACCTTACGGTATTGCCGCGAAGAGTGGGACTTCGCAGGTATTCAGCCTGAGACAGAATCAGGTGTATAACGCGAAAATGATCCCCGTGCGCCTGCGTGACCATATCTTCTATACTGCATTTGCACCGTTTAAAGACCCGAAAGTGGCAGTGGCCGTCATTCTGGAAAATGGCGGCGTCAATGGGGTAGTGGCGGCACCACTGATGCGGCAGATACTTGACCATATTATGTTGCCACAGGGGAGTACCGCTCCGCCGGCCGGGGACAAAGGATCCATTCCACAAAATATTCCGGATAGCGGCGCAGTTGCCCCCGGGTCGGTGACTACAGATCAGTAATCTGAAGCCGCATTGTTCGGTGGGAGAGTGCGGCTGTCATCATCAGATTGATTATGGATAAAGCAAAAGGCCGGGAGTTGCTGGAAAAGCAAGCGGTCAGCACGCTTGTGATGAAAATTGATTGACGCAGCACAGTGATTAAGGTTTAATGCGCCCCGTTGCCCGAATAGCTCAGTCGGTAGAGCAGGGGATTGAAAATCCCCGTGTCCTTGGTTCGATTCCGAGTTCGGGCACCACTATTTAGAAGAACCCGCCTCTGGCGGGTTTTTTGCTTTTGAAAAGCCGAACCCTTCATCGAACAAGGTTCGATATACTCGCCTCATCCCTGAGGCTCGCCCCTGCGGGGTTGCGCTGGCGCGCAATACAACTGTGTTCCCGACACAGTTGTCCGGGTTCGGGCACCACTATTTAGAAGAACCCGCCTCTGGCGGGTTTTTTGCTTTTGAAAAGCCGAACCCTTCATCGAACAAGGTTCGATATACTCGCCTCATCCCTGAGGCTCGCCTGTTTTCCTGGCCTGTTGTTACTGGCTTATCGCATTTGCAGAATAATCACATTACTGCTTGCAGGATCGGTGCGTTCACGAAGTTGTTTCACTGACTCCTGTTTCACGGTCGTACCGGTATTGCCCCAGGAGGTTCTGATAAAGCTTAATACATCCGCGATTTCTTTATCAGAGAGTTGCTTGCGGAATGGTGGCATTCGGTAAGCGTCCGGCATACCATCAGCAACAACCCTGGCTGAACCATTTAGGGTCACATTTATGGATGACGAATCATCAACCAGCATGGAGGTCGCCCCTGCCAGAGGGGGTATCCACGGAGCCTGGCCCTTACCATCAGCAGCATGACAACTGCTGCAACGCGTCATAAAGGTCTGAGCACCTGGTGTTTTCAACCTTTCGGATACGGTCAGTTTGCTCATGGTAGAATCATCATAATGCCACTCCTGCTGCTGATTATTGCTACCTGCCGGGAGGGATTTAAGATAATGAGCGATAGCTTTCAGGTCATCATCACTCATGTACTGTGTTGAATTATTGAAAACATCAGCCATTGAGCCGAAAACAACACCGTGCTGATTACGTCCGGTTTTCAGGAAAGTAAATATATCTCCGTCACTCCAGCGTGCTAAACCGGTGTTGGCATCACCTCGCAGGCTGGGGGCGTACCAGCCATCCAGTGATGCACCCGCCAGAAAATGTTCACTGGAGTCATCCAGGCCTTTTTCATTGAAAGCCAGGCTACGGGGGGTATGGCAACTGCCACAATGTCCCGGACCTTCAACCAGATAGGCACCCCGGTTCCATTGCGGATCCTTCCCGGCTTTTGGTTGCCACGAATTGGTTGGGGTAAATACGGTATTCCAGAATGCCAGTGGCCAGCGCATATTTAATGGCCATGGTATATCGCTGGGTTTATTTTGCTGGTTAACGGGTTTTACATCCTGTCTGAACCAGGCATAAAGTGCGCGGATATCCTCATCACTCAGTTTTACATAGGAAGGATAGGGCATAGCGGGATATAGCCGGTGCCCATCCTTAGCCACCCCTTTTCTCACGGCACGATCAAAATCTGCAAGGCTGTAGGAACCAATACCTGTCGCAGTGTCCGGGGTAATGTTGGTGGTATAGATATTACCAACGGGGGTGGCCATCTTAAGGCCACCTGCGAAAGGCGCTCCACCAGGGATACTGTGACAGGCAACACAATCACTCAGGCGGGCAACATATTCTCCTTGTTTGAGCAGTTCTGCCGTTGATGCATCCATCTTATCACTGGAAGCAAAAGGCGAAGAGGGTTCCCGCAACGCCAGGGCGGCACAGGTAATGATAACGATCAGTAAAATAAACAGTGCAATACCAATCCTGCGTTTTGTCATTTTTTTATTCTCCGTATCGGGTCAGGATCAGGTAAAGTCAACGCGGGATAATGGCATGCTACGTACTCGTTTGCCGGTTAGCCTGAACACCGCGTTGGCTACTGCAGGTGGAATAGCGGGAAGCGGTGGCTCACCAATACCTCCCATCTTCTCTCCACTTTCGACAATCTTCACATGGACTTTAGCCATCGCAGACGGAGGTAAAATAGGGTACATATCATAATTACGCGCTACAGGTTGCCCCTGTTCAAAAACACTTTCTTCCAGAAGCACCTGTGACAAACCCAATGCAACGGCACTGTTCACCTGCGCCTCAATGATGGCCGGGTTGACGATGCTGCCAGGGTCAATGGCCTCCCAGACGTCATGGACTTTCACTTTGCCATTGAGGATTGAGACCTCAGCGATAGCAGCAGCTTCAGTACCAAAGGGAGAAGCCATTGCGATGCCACGCGCGCGCTGAGAGCCATCCGCAGCAGTGAAAGGCCCCGGTTTCCATCCCCCTGACAAGTCAACGACAGCATTCAGAAGAGTGGTCAGCCTTTTATTCCCCTGCAATAAATGCAGCCGCAGTTCGAACGGGTCTTTACCGCCAGCATGAGCGATTTCATCAAGGAAGCTTTCATAGAGAAAATCATTCATTGAATTACCCACGGATCGCCAGTAACCCACCAACACGGGACCCTTTTTATAGATTTGTGCGATGCGTCGGTTTGGTATGGCATATGGCTTATGAGTGAGCCCCTCAACCGCCGTTTCATCCAGTTTTTCTCCCCGCTTACCTGCGATTCCTTCAGTAGGGCCTTCAGTAATCGTCACAACGTCCAGTGCGACCGGGTAACCTGCTTCATCAAGCCCGGCATTAAAGCGCACCGCAGCCATTGGGCGACGGGTATCGCGTAAAAACTCCTCCTCGCGACTCCAGATAACTTTTACAGGGCGTCCAACCGCCTTCGCTAACTGTATCGCCTGGGGGTAGACCATGGCTGTGTCATAAACAAAATGTCTGCCAAAGAAACCACCAAGCAGTGGAGAATGAATAAAGATCTTTTCGGCAGGTAAGCCGGTTCGCTTTGCTACATCAGCCTGAAACATTTCCGGAGCCTGGTTTGGCATCCACAATTCCAGAGAACCGTCGGCGTTAAAACGGGCCAATGCAGAAGGGGGCTCTAACTGGGCATGATTGAGATATTGCGAGTGATAAGTTGCCTCAATCTTACTGTGTGCTTTACCCATTGCTTCATTAACGTCTCCCTTCGCTTCAGCCTCGTCTCCATTACCGGGTTCTTTAGCCAGAAGTTCGGCAAATTTGTCCGAGGAAAAATCTGCTGGCATATAACGATCACGCTCATTTTCTGCAGGCTCATTCCAGGTGACCTGTAATGCCTCGGCGGCTCGTTTCGCCTGCCACCAGCGCTCAGCAACTACGGCGACTGCACCAGGTAAACGATGAACAGAGTGAATGCCCTTCATGGCCGTCACCTGGGTTTCGTTACGAATTTCGCCAGCAGTCAGACCGATTCGTGGTGCATGCTGAACTGCGGCTTGCAGCATGCCCTCAACTTTACAGTCGATGCTATAGATAGCTTGTCCTGTCGATTTGATATGCATATCAAGGCGGGGAATGGGTTTACCAATCCAACGAAACTGACCGGGGTCTTTAAGTTTAACCTTATCAGGGTCAGGGACTTCAATATCCATAGCCTTGCCTGCAAGCTGGCCATAGGTTAATGAACGGCCAGAAGCAGAATCGATCACTTTACCGGGCTCAGTAGTCAGCGATGCTATGGGGGCATTCAATTCTGTAGCAGCAGCCTGAAGTAACATTTGACGAGCCAGCGCCCCCAGGCGACGCATCGTGTGGTAACTCATACGTACCGACATGCTGCCACCGGTAATGCGAATACCAATATCCATCACCTGATATTCAGCACCTGCGGGTGCATTCTCGACAATGAAGGTCGCCGGATCAGCATCCAGTTCTTCACCGACTATCTGTGCCATAGCGGTAAAAATACCTTGTCCACCTTCAACAAACGGGCAGAGAAAATGAATACAGTTATCAGGGCGGATTTCAAGAAATGCGGGGACTCGTGTCCCTGGCGGCAGGGGATCCTTAGTCCCCTGAGCTCTTGCCTGACCAACAGGCAGACCAAAGCCCAGAACAAACGCACCAACAGCCGTTCCGGCAGACGCGAGCAGAAAGCGACGGCGGGAGAGGTTGGTCGCCTGGCCATCTTCCATCTGGCTTAATTTGCGGGAAAGAAACTCAGGAAGTCTTTTCATTCCTCACCTCCTCACTGGCGACTTCATGAATCGCGGCACTAATTGCGTTATAGGTACCGCAACGACAGAGGTTGACCATAGCAGCGGCAATTTCTTCCTCTGTTGGGTGTGCGACCTGCTTTAACAGCGCGGTTGCTGCGATAACCTGCCCGGACTGACAGTAACCACACTGAGGAACCTGATGCTTTACCCACGCAGCAACGACACGTTTACCTAGATCATCTGTATCAATCGCCTCAATAGTCGTAATATGTTTGCCCTCCAGCTTGTCGATGGGAGTTACACATGAGCGAATTAGCTGCCCATCTACCATCACTGAGCAGGCTCCGCATTGTGAAAGACCACAACCATATTTGGTACCCGTCATACCAAGATCATCTCTTATGACCCATAGTAGTGGGGTATCGCCCTCAACATCGATCTGAACGGTTCGGTTATTGATAAGAAGTTCCATAGCTCTCCGGTAAATAATGAGTTTGTTTTTATTAAAGTGGATTCACCAGCGCGAATCAGCGGGGGCAAGGTCAGTCATTACAATGTAGAAGCGTGGGAAACCCGATTTCCACGACCAATGACCAGTGAGGAAATCACCAACAAAATAATGCCGCCGGTAAAAGAAGCGATGACGGATATACGGTCAAGAAGTACACCGCCAAAAGCGCCCCCCAGCATGATCGACAACTGAATACAGGCGACCATTAATCCGCCGCCGCTTTCAGGTTCATCACTCATCGCCTTAGCCAGCCAGGTTGACCAGCAAACAGGCACCGCAGCATTAACTGCGCCCCACAGAACCATCATGCAGGCGACTCCGGTAACGGACTTATCCATCAACAACATACCGAGTGTTGCAACAGCCATAACCACAGGCAGCCATCGCAACATGCCATACAAGTGTTCTTTTTCGAGTAAGCGTCCGGCAGCCCAGGTACCCATAAATCCTGCTGCACCTAATCCCAGCAACAGTAATGAAAGTTGGTCAGCCCCGGCCCCGGTTTTAGTTTCAAGAAACGGGCGAAGATAGGTAAAAGTTGTAAATGCCCCGGCGAAACTAAACATCACGGCCAGCATGCCAAAACCCACATTACGACGTTTCAGCAAACCGAATACCTGGGAGACCGGAATCGCTTTTTTCGGAGGCATTGCCGGAAGACTCACTAATTGCCAGATAATATTGATAATCACCAAAGGCACTAAACCCCAGAACACAGCTCTCCAGCCAAGCACACCACCAAGCCATGCACCAACAGGGGCTGCGAATGCGGTGGCCAGAGAATTTCCCATATAGATCATTCCCAGGGCTTTGGGGACCAGGTTTTCTGGCACTAACTGTAATACTGTGGCCGTAGAAAGTGACCAGAATCCACCAATAGCCATTCCTAAAAAAGCGCGAGCGACCATCAGCAGGGTAAAATTAGGTGCCAGCGCAATCATGATTAATGAACTCAGCATCAATAGGGTCATGGCGAGTAAAATATGGCGACGATCAACGCGGCCAGAAAAAGACGCGATTAAGAGACTGGTAAATACAGCAAAAAATCCTGACACCGAGATGGCTTGTCCCGCCATGCCCTGAGTCGCATGAAGGTCATCAGCAATTGGGGTCAGTAAACTCACAGGCATAAACTCTGAGGCTATAAGCATGGCAACGCAGAGTGTCATTGACCCAACTGCGCTCCACATTTGCTTTTGGGAATGGTGGGGTGTAGACGTTGCGATCGTCATAAAGTCCTCTTGAAAAAGGTTTTCAATTAAGTTGTTTGTATGCAATGGAAAAGATAAATATCAGGAGAATTATCAAAAAAGTAGGAATTACGGTGTTGATACCGGTTTATCATTTTGATAAGTAACAATGACTATAACATTTAAAATTGTTTGTTATAAATGAAAGTGGCTAATAGCGGTTGTTAGTATTATTCATTAATCTGTTGGCGAAAAAGTGTCATGATAAATAATGTTCAGGAGTGGAATTTGTTTAAACTCTGAAAATCGTCATCTGTTTGTTTGGGTGGTTTTTTTTCATCAGTGAAAGTCTTTTAAGACGCTGTCAGCAGGCGGATTAATTTTTTGCAGGACACTATTAAGTGCAAAATCTCGATATTCAGGTTTTAAATGAAGGATTGAACTGGCTAACAGAACAGGATATTTGGCTTTGTACGGTATTGAGTACATTTGGTTCTTCCCCTCGTCCTCCCGGAACGATGATGGTTATCTGTCAGGACGGAAAGTTATGTGGATCACTATCGGGGGGATGTGTTGAAGAGGACTTCCTGATTCGGATTCTTTCCTCAGAGTTTAGTCTTGCATCACAGGTCGTTCGTTATGGTGGCGGAGGTTTAACGCCTGACCGAAGCCTTCCATGTGGTGGGGTGCTGGATATTCTGGTTGAAAGGCTCCCCCGGGGAGAAAACAGTCTTGCCTATCTTCAACAAATGAAAAACGCAATCAGTGGTGCTTTAACACTGAAAAAGAGTATTGAGTTGCCCTTACCCTGCACACACCTTCAGCCATGCAGCTATTCGAGTAGCACCATCGCACATTATGATGCTCACCAGGTCAACCTGACACTGGCTGCCGCACCCAGACTGATTATCGCTGGCTTATCCGTCGTTGCCGGTTTTTGTGCAGGTTATGCTGTTTCATTGGGATTTGAGACGATTGTGTGTGAAAACCGTCCGGAGGCTTTAGCCAATTTTTCCGGTAGCCTGGGAAATGATGTAAAGGTCATTGAACAGTTTCCTGCCAGCTATCTGGAAAAATATAGCTGCCATGCGAATACTGCTATTGTTTCATTAACACACGATCCACGTATGGATGACCTCACAATAATGGAAGCTATCCATACTCCAGCGTTTTATATTGGAGCAATGGGTTCGATAAAAAATAGCATGCGTCGCTTTGAGCGTTTACGCGATATAGCTGAACTCACAGATGATGATTTGCAGCGAATTCATGCACCGATTGGTTTACCTATAGCCAGTAAAACCCCTGCTGAAATCGCTTTATCGGTGATGGCAGATATTGTGCGACATAAAAATGGTAAGGCAGGATCAAACAGAGGAGGAATGGTTCATTACCGGGCATGACCAATGGATGCCTGGAGTATCATTACCACGTCGCTGCGCAACCTGAATACGGCTCTGAAGACAAAATCACACTGAGAGGCACTAGGCACTGGCACGCTTAATCAGGTGTCCCTGCATGATCACGCGCTCCGGCGTGCCGGCGGGGTGATCGATCTTTTTACATAACAGCCTGAAGGCATTACGCCCGATTTCTTTTGAAGGCTGCGACAGCGTGGTCAGTGGCGGAGAGACCATCTCCGCCAGTTCAGTTCCGTCGAAACCGGCCACCGCCACATCATCGGGAACGCTGAGCCCGGTGGCCTGTATCGCTGCCATTGCGCCGGCAGCCAACGTATCAGATACCGCAAAAACAGCGTCCGGGACTTCATCAGCTTCAAGCAACGCCGTCATTGCCTGGCTGCCAGCCTTAAAACTTAGCTCGCTGGCATAGCTGATTGCCTGCCAGGTCAGGTCATACGCAGCCAATTGTCGCAGATATCCCTGCTGGCGCAACTGCGCATATTTATAGCTGAGATCGTGATTAATCAGTGCAATACGTCTGTAGCCTTTATCCGCGAGATAGCGGATGACCGCCTGTGAAGCTTCTCTGTCGTCGATGCCCACGCAGGATATTCCTCCGGCGTCGGCATATTCTGCGCACTGAACCCAGGGCGTCCCGGCGATCAACTGGCTCAGTTCAGGCAGCTTGCTGAAGGCATCCATGGTAATAATGCCGTCTACCATCTTTCCGGACAGTAGCTGCAGGCTGGAGCGGGAGCGTTTTATGTCAGAGCCGGAATTGCACAGCAGGATGCGGTAGCCATTTTTTTCGGCTTCCTCTTCGATACCTTTTACCACCTCGGCGCAGAACGGGTTCGAAATATCGGAAACCATGACCAGAATCATGAAACTGCGCGCCGTGCGTAGCTGGCGCGCCATCAGGTTAGGCTGATAGTTGCTCGTTTCAATAGCCTGCAGTACTTTTTCGCGATTGGCGTCTTTGACGGTGTCAATATTGTTTAGCACACGCGACACGGTTGCTACGGAGACACCCGCCAGGCGGGCTATTTTCTGAATAGACATGAAAAAATCCGGATAGAACTTACGCATTGTAGACTAGCATACTTTTAGACGGGCCATAAGTCAGCCCGGCCTGAATCACACAGGACGGGTCGGCGGTTAAGGGGTGACGCGCACCCAGCGTTGCTCACGGTGGCTCTGCACGATGGCGTCTACAATCGCCATCACCTGAGCGCCGTCGTGGAAGGTTGCGAAACTGAGATCAGCGGAAGACTGTCCCTGCTCCACGGCCAGATAGAATTGCTGCATCATGGCGCGGAACGCATCCGGCCAGCCTTCGATATGCCCACCCGGGAAACGCGCGCGGCGGGACACGTCGGGGTTCATCAGGGAAGGATCGTCCGTCAGCAACTGATTAGCCTTATGCCGGTGTCCCAGCCACAGTTGCTGCGGTGTTTCCTGATCCCACGCAAGAGATCCCTGGCTGCCATTGACCTCCAGGCTAAGGTGATTCTTGCGGCCCGCTGAAACCTGGGAGACGCTGAAACTGCCTTTGCTTCCATCGTCAAAGCGGAAAAGTACGAAGCCCATGTCTTCCGTGGTCACTTTGCGGGATTGGTACTGCTTTTCTTCATTCTGAGAACTAAATGTGGCGGCCTTATCCAGGCTGGCCTTACGCGTGGGCCAGACGATGGATAAATCAGCCATCACTTCCACTATCTTACGCCCGGTGATGAACTGAATAGTGTCGCACCAGTGCGAGCCGATATCCGCCACGGCGCGTGACGTACCACCCTTTTCCGCGTCCACGCGCCAGTTATAATCAGTTTCTTCCAGCATCCAGTCCTGCAGATAGCTGCCCTGAGCAGAAAACAGGCGTCCGAGCTGCCGGTGACGTACCATGCTGGCCGCCTGCTGAACCATGGCGAACTGGCGGTAGACAAAGCTGACGCCATGCACCACGCCCTTATTCTCAGCAAGTTCAACCAGCTCCCGGGCCTCATTCATCGTCATACACAGCGGTTTTTCCGAAAATACGTGCTTGCCGGCACGGATGATCTGGCGGTTTATCTCAGCGTGCAGGTGATTAGGCGTGCAGTTATGTACCGCATCTAACCCCTTATGCTGCAGAAACGCTGCCACATCGCTGTAGGCGTGCGGCACATCTAGCTCAGCCGCGCGTACCTCTGCTCCGTTCTGAGAGGAATGACAGATGGCGACCACATTAATGTTGCCGAGGCGGCGCAGTGCCTCTATGTGCGCCGGTCCGATAAATCCGCTGCCAATAATGCCTACGTTAATCATCGTAGTCTCCTTAGTTAAGGCCCAGTTGGGCGCGCACTCCGGCGCTGTCCTGCTTACGGGCAGCGAAGTCGTCGAACGAACGGTCAGCGACCGGGATAATGTGGCGCTGAATAAACTCAGCACCTTCAACGGCACCGGTATTGCTGTCTTTCAGACAACACTCCCATTCCAGCACTGCCCAGCCGTCATAGTCGTACTGCGCCAGCTTACTGAAAATGCCTTTGAAATCGACCCGACCGTCGCCCGGCGACCGGAAACGCCCGGCACGGTCGATCCAGCGCTGATAGCCGCCATAGACCCCGCTCCGGCCATTACTCTGATATTCGGCGTCCTTGACGTGAAAAGCCTTGATGCGCTGATGGTAAATATCAATAAACTGCAGGTAGTCAATGTGCTGCAGCAGCAGATGGCTCGGATCAAACAGAATGTTACAGCGTGGATGATGTCCTACTGCCGCCAGGAAGCGTTCAAACGTCACTCCGTCATGCAGATCCTCGCCCGGGTGGAGTTCGTAACAGACGTCCACGTTGTGACGATCAAATTCATCCAGCACCGGCAGCCAGCGACGGGCCAGCTCGGTAAAAGCCTCTTCCAACAGAGCCGGGTTGTGCGGCGGCCAGGGATAGAGATAGGGCCATGCCAGAGAGCCAGAAAAGGTTGCGTGCGCGCGTAGCCCCAGATTTGCCGAAGCCTTAGCCGCCTTTTTCACTGTGTCAATGGCCCAGGCCGTGCGTCGGGTATTGTCACCGCGCACATGCTCTGGCGCGAAGCCGTCAAATGCTGCGTCGTGCGCCGGATGAACCGCAATAAGCTGCCCTTCCAGATGCGTGGAAAGCTCGCTGATTTCCAGTCCGTAGTTCGCCAGCAGAGCAGTGACGTCATCACAGTAGGCCTGGCTGGCTGCCGCCCGCGCCAGGTCAAAAATAGAGGGATGATTACAGGGGATCTGTACACCCCGATATCCATAATCTGATGCCCATTTCGCCAGCCCTTCCAGCGAATTGAAGGGGGGCTGATCCCCGATAAACTGTGAAAGGAAAATGCCTGGCCCTTTTAACGTTTTCACGTACACCTCCGGTTAATTAAACCGCTTCATCCCGATATTTGAAGGAGAAGAGGAAAAGAATGGCGATCGCCGCTGCCGCAACGGCAGGTATCCACCAGAATGTTGCCCAGTTTTCTGCTGACCCCTGACCGGCAACAAGGTGGTTATAAAGCGTGCCCGAAATCTGCGACCCCAGCAGCATACCGACGCCGTAGGTGAACATCACCACCATGCTCTGCGCCTGACCCTTAACCTTTTCGCCGGCGATACGGTCGGTATAGATAAATCCCACCACGAAGAAGAAGTCATAGCAGACGCCGTGCAACAGAATGCCGAGGTATATCAGCGCGCGACCTTCCTCACCCATCCCCAGGGCAAACAGCGCATAGCGCACGAACCAGGCTAGCATGCCCACCAGTAGCATGTACTTCACGCCCAGACGACGGAAGAGCAGGGGAATTACCAGCATGAAGAAAATTTCAGACATCTGGCCGAAGGACATGACAGAACTGACATTGGTGACACCGGCGTCAGCCAGCCATGATGCGGTGTAGGCGTAATAGGTACCCAGGGGAATAGAGATCAGCGTAGCGCAGAGCGCGAATACGAAAAAGTGGCGGATTTTTAGTAAAGCAAACGCATCCGCACAGAATAGATCCCGCAATTTCAGGGGGATCCCTCTGGCCGGTGCAGGAGTGTGCGGTAGCGTCAGGCTATAAATAGCCAGCGCCACGGAGCAGATAGCCGCGACGGTAAAGACGGAAGTGCTTGCGGAGATGCCCGCGAAACCGATAAACAGCCCAGCCACAATCCAGCCGATCGTTCCGAACACGCGCACCAGCGGGAAACTTTTGTCGCTGCTGGCCAGGCTGTGAAAGGCAATGTTATTGGCCAGCGCCAGCGTAGGCATGAAGCACAGTGTGTAGCCAAACAGCAGAGCAATCAGCAGCGCACCATTTTCCGCCATTAGCGCTTCTGGGACAAACCAAAGGATCACTGCGCCAGCGAGGTTCATGACTGCCATCACCTTCTGGGAAGGAAAGAATCTATCCACCAGCATTCCCAGTACAAAAGGGGAAAGGATGGAGGCGATGGGGCCGGCGGAAAATGCGTCACCAATAAGTAATGACATGTTGTGCTGTGCCATCACCAGTCCGAGTGTGACCGACCAGCTTCCCCAGATAAAAAACTGCATGAACATCATTAAAGAAAGACGGGGAATGAGTAATTTCTGTTGTTTCATTGTCCCCTCCGTACCCGTGAACGATGTAGCCATATAATCCTCACACTCTAAAGTAATCGATTACATTTTTGAATGCCTATAAAGTAATCGATTACTTTAAAGGTTTCCGTCAGGGGGATCACAGATTGCGTTTAATCATCTGGCTACCGGAGTACATGTTCAACTTCGTGATGAATGCAGGAACAGATATCTATCATATTTCTGAGGTTAATTTTATCCATGGCAGATGTTCTGCAATGGGATGCCCCATCATCATGTTTTTTAATTAAAAATTTGCGGCCCGGGTGAATACACTGCATTGAACCAATAAGTTACTATCAATACCACCAGGGATATCAAGGGGGGTAATGAATACTTCATATTCATCATAAAGTATCAGATAAGCGGGTAATGGCTTGGTTAACTATTTTTACCTTGTTACTCATTTTCATTGGTTAAACTCGTAGTAAGACTATCATCTACAGCAAACCCATAATAATGCTATATCACCCGGCAGCGGAGCCGGGTGACATATGCATAGGTGTTATTCGCGGAATTCAAACCAGGTGGTTTTTAATTTGGTGAATTTATCAAAAGCATGCAATGACAGATCACGGCCGAATCCTGACTGACGATTACCGCCGAAAGGCACGGTAACATCCAGTGCATCAACGGTATTCACCGAAACCGTCCCGGCGTTCAGTTTCCGGGCGACCCGGTGGGCCTGATGAAGATCATCCGACCATATCGATGCAGCAAGAGCGTAGATATGGTTATTAGCCAGTTCAATAGCTTCTTCCTCACTGTCAAAGACTTTAACTGCTAGTACCGGCCCGAAAACTTCATCACGCCATAAAGCCATATCCTCGCTGGTCACCTCAATCACGGTGGGAGCAATGTAATTTGCTACCGTTTCAATTTCTACCTGCTCACCACCGGCTCGAAGAATACCCCCCTGTTCAATGGCGGTATGAATAAAGTTCAGTACCTTATCTTTGTGTGTAGCTGAGACCATTGCACCCATCTTCGAATTGGGGTTTAGCGGATGAGAGGGCTGCCAGAGTGCGAGTTGTCCGAGAAGTTTTTCCATAAATTCAGGATAGATGCTGCGTTCGACTAATAATCTGGAGTTAGCAGAACAGACTTCTCCCTGATTAAAGCAGATTCCGAATGCCGCTTTCTCGGCAGCCAGTTCGAGGTCCCGACAACCGGACATAATAATATTGGCGCTTTTCCCGCCGCATTCCAGCCATACCTGTTTCAGATTGGACTTGCCTGAATATTCCATAAAAGCTTTTCCAACCGCGGTCGAACCGGTAAAGGTAATGACATCAATATCCTGGTGTAATCCCAGTGCGGCACCGGTTTCCACCCCAAGCCCGGTAACGACATTCAAAACACCAGCCGGAAGTCCTGCTTCTAAAGCCAGTTCCGCTAATTTTAATGCAGTGAAAGGTGAGTGTTCAGAAGGCTTCAGTATCACACTGTTACCAGCCGCTAATGCCGGACCGATTTTCCATGCAGCAATATCCAGTGGGAAATTCCAGGGGACAATCGCAGCAACCACGCCAACAGGTTCGCGGGTGATCGTAGCCAGAGTCCCGGGGCGTGTCGGGGCAACTTCGTCATAAATTTTATCAATGCTTTCGGCGTACCAGGAGATGACGTGGGCAGCACCCGGAATATCAATGTTAAAGGCATCCTCTACCGGTTTTCCCATACTGACACTCTCCAGGAGAGCCAGTTCTTCCCGGTGTTCCAGCATCAGTTCTGCCAGCCTTTGCAGCACTGCTTTTCGATGCGACCGGGGGGATTCCGACCAGAAACCTGAATGAAATGCCTGGCGGGCCGAGCTCACTGCCAGGTCTACATCATCAGACTGACAAGCGGTGACTTCAGCCAGTAACTTATTACTGGCCGGATTAATGACTTCGTAGGTTTTCCCGGTTTTAGCCAACCAGGGGCGACCATCAATGATCGAGTGGCTGATAAATTTTTGTTTGTTTAGCAGGGTTTGCCAGTAATCACGATTATGCATAGGTATTTTCCTGTTGGCTGGTAGTCACCGAAGATATCTGGTTGATAATCATGCTGGCAGCGCGTTCCCCAATCATAATTGAAGGGGCATTGGTATTACCGCTGATAAGCGTGGGCATAATGGATGCGTCTGCTATTCGTAAATTATCTACTCCGTATACCTTAAGAGTCTCCGGGTTAACGACGCTCATTTCGTCGCGACCCATTTTGCAGGTACCTACCGGATGGAAAACGGTGGCGCAATACTCTTTGACATACTGATGTAATTGCTCGTCAGTCTGAATATGTTTACCTGGCAACATCTCTTCGCCACGAAACGCATTAAATTCCGGTTGAGAAAGAATATTTCTTGCTGTTTTTATGCCTTCAACCAATACGTTGGCATCATAGGGGTCTGCAAGGAAATTAAAATCAATGGCAATTTTCCCGTCACGTTGTAAATGTAATGCACCAATCGATTTTGGTCGCAATACACAGGTATGAATAGCGAAGCCGTGTCCCCATTCAAACAGGCGTCCACGATGGCTGCGATAACCAGGTACAAAATGAAACTGAATATCAGGTTCACCATCACTCAGTTTTGTGCTGGCAAATCCACCGGCTTCTACGTAGTTGGTCGTCAGCCAGCCTTTGCGGCGCATAAGGTAACTGAAAGGGGAAGTCAGAATCGGTTTCCATGCTGCAAACGAAAAACCCAGTGTCATTGGATTTTTGCTACGCACAGTGACCAGACCATCAAGATGGTCCTGCAGATTTCTCCCGACTCCTGGCAGAGGGTGTACCACGGGGATACCGGCAGCTTCCAGTTCTGCAACCGGTCCAATCCCCGATTTCATTAAGATATGCGGTGAACTAATGGAACCTGCTGAGAGAATGACTTCATGACGGCAAAGAAATGTTGTGGGCTGGGCACTGCCCTCTTCGATAACAGAAACCCCTCTGACTGTTTTGCCTTCAATAATCAACTTCTGCACAGTGCAACCGGTCTTCACTGTCAGATTACTGCGTTCCAGCTGAGGATGTAAAAAAGCGCGATAGCTTGATAAACGCTTACCCTCCTTTTGAGTGACATTATAGATGCCAACGCCCGCCAGAGATTTACCATTGAAATCATTGTTTTCAGCTAATCCTGAGCGTTTGCCAGCGGCAACGAACAGTTTAGACAGTGGATTCGGATCACGGGGCTTATCAACCAATAATTCGCCATCAAAACCATGAAAATCAGGATCCTGCGATAATAAATTCTTTTCTGAAAGTTTGAACCATGGAAGGACACTGTCCCAGCCCCAGTCATCACAACCTTGTTTTTTCCAGTTATCATAGTCTGAAGGCAGGCCACGAATATAGATCATACTGTTCATGGATGAAGATCCACCCAGGGCTTTACCACGAGGGACGTGAATGGTTCGTCCCCCTAAACGCGCTTGTGGCATAGAGTAAAAATTCCAACTGAACTTTTTGCTCTTATATAAAGTGATTGTTCCGGCAGGTGTCTGAATACGCGGTGTATCATCACGACTTCCTGCTTCAATAAGACAGATTTTCAGATCAGACTGCTGAGCCAGACGGGAAGCCAGTACCGAACCTGCGGAACCGCCGCCAATAATAATGTAGTCATAGGTCTCATTGTTGTTCATTAGTATCCCCTGTGATTACTTAACAACTGAAGTTTGTGCGGAAGCCTGAGTACGGCAGAGTAAATAATAAACAGGTGAAACCACCGCCAAACCAATAATCCAGGAGATATCTGCGCCTCCCAGCATATTAGCTGCCGGACCGGTATAAATAGCCGTTGACATAAAGGGGATCTCAACAACAATTCCAAGCAGATAACAAAAAATAGCTTTTGAGTTGAAATAGCCATATATCCCACCGTCCCGACGGAAAAATGAAGGAACGTCATATTTCCCGTGAGCAACCAGATAGTAATCAACCAGATTAATTGCCGTCCAGGGGACCAGTACGTATAACAGCATAAGAATAAAATTGGTGTAATTTACCAGGAAGTTTTCCTGGCCATAAACGGCGATTAAAACTTCGATAAGTATGGTGATAATGGCGACTACAATACGGGAGCCGGAATGTGGTGACCATTTTGGCAGGAATGTCTGACCAAGGGTGAGTGTACATAACACACCGCAATATAAATTCATTGCATTTGTAGCAGCAATACCCAGCGCAAAAACAATGATAACTACTGAAGATAAGCCCCCGGTCATAGTCACAATGTTAGCAATTAAGTCACCGTTGACTATGCAAACAGAGACCAGAATCCCCAGAATCATTGGGAAGAATGAACCGAGCACGCAACCCAGATAACTACACCAAAACACGCTTTTTTCGCTAATGTCTTTTGGCATATAACGTGAGTAGTCCGATACATATGGGGCATAGGCGAGCTGCCATAACGCGGCAATAGAAATAGCACCGAGGAAACCACTCAGGTTAAAACCATTTCGTGCAAAAAAATCGGTTGGCAGACCGTGAACGAAGATAATCCACCCAAAAGCGGCAACCAGAATAACCCCTGATACCCATGACATCACCTTGGTATAGGCATGAATAAGGTTATAACCGAAGGCACAGGCCACCAGACTCAGCAGCGCAGAAATCAGAATGCCGGTATCTGTCGACACCGGGGTATAAATGGCATGGAGTGACTGCCCGCCCAGCACAAGGTTGGAAGCCAGAAACCCGATATACATAATAACGACCAGCGCAACTACCAGCACTGAGCCATAGGAACCAAATTGCCCGCGGGTTTGTACCATCTGTGGTACCCCCAGTTGCGGCCCCTGTGCGGAATGTAATGCCATAAACAAACCACCGGCGAGATTACCGATCAATACGGCAATAGTTGCCCAAATGAAAGACAGATGGAAAATGCTTACCGCCAGAGCACCGGTAATAATCGTGAGCAACATGATGTTTGAACCAAACCAAATGGTAAAAAGATCCCGTGGTTTACCGTGGCGTTCATTGTCCGGAATAGGCTGGATCGTGCTTAGTTCTATACTGGTAGCGACAGCATTATCTTTTGGGGGATTCGACATTAAAGTTATCTCAACATAGTCATTTGCAGGCTTGCCACATGGCTGTGGTTATCACACCCGTAATTTGCCAAGGGTGAAAATAACGTTCTTTGGATAGTGCAACAGATGGCTATTGAGAGAAATTAAGAAAAACATAAGCAACGGATATAAAAATAAGATACAGACCTGTCTGATAAGTTTTATTTTCATCGATAAGCAGCAATCGCACCAGGATAATGCAATGCACTATTCAATACCTAATATGATGATTTTCCTCAGAATAAAAATATTATTGAAGTTGTCATGCATTATTTGGGGGCAATCAGACGGAGTTCTGACTCATATCAACAGGGAGTGATATTTTTATTTAAAAGGCTTTTGCCGGTTAAAATGTCGGTCATTAACCAGAATGCCGAAATTTTCATTAATATTTTCCTTATCAGGAGATAATACTGATAGTGTAATACAGCGATCATGGTTTAACTGTCGGTGATATATTCATAAGCTAAGGTGTTTTATGGCTCATTCATTAAAGTTTAGCGCTAACCTGAAATGGCTGTTTACCGAACTTCCTGTTGAGCAGCGTTATGATGCCGCGGCAGCGGCCGGTTTTAAGGCCGCAGAATTTGCCTGGCCTTATGACTACCCTGTTTCATTTTTCCGTGAACTGTTGGCAAATAGCGGGTTACAGCAGGTACTGATTAATACCCCCGTCGGTGCGGCGGGTTCAGTGAAAGCTTCCGGTCAGGCTTGTCACCCCGACAGCGTGGCTGCGTTTATCGCAGATATGGAGAAGGCTATCGAATATGCTTCCGGCCTCAGTTGCAGGACCATTCATCTTCAGTCTGGTATCCGCCAGCCGGGGATCAGTGATGAGGCTTGCTACGCTACTCTGGTGGAAAATGTCAGTACTGCCGCTGAACTGGCCGCGAGGGAGAATATCGAACTGGTTCTGGAGGCGATGAACCCCCATGATAACCCACAATTTATTCTCCATACTCAGCAACAGGCGCTGTCTGTAATTCAGGATTCCGGAGCGGGCAACGTCAAATTGCTGTTCGATTTTTACCATACTCAGAGAAGTGAAGGAGATGTCACGGCCAAATTACGCCGCTTCATTCCGCATATCCGGCATGTGCAGATTGCCGACTCACCAGGCCGTAATGAGCCTGGCAGTGGTGAGCTCAACTGGAATTTTATTTTCGATGCGCTGGTGGATGTCGGGTATCAGGGGTGGGTAGGATGCGAATACCGGCCATTAACTAATACCCGTGACGGACTTGCATGGAGAAAGCTTTTCCCGCTGGCTGATAGTTTTTAGGCAGGACAAATGCCTGAATCACTCCGCTCTGTCACTACGTCATTGTACTTCCTGCATGTTGACAGTAAAGCCGGTAAGACTTTGTCTGCCACAGCACCATATTACCGGGTGACGATTCCGGTAAATCCGGGGTAAACGGTGCAGGGGAGAATCTGCACCGTTCGGCGGGGTAGAGGGTGATTCGCAGCCAGAGTGACAGTCAGGCAAACAGCTGAGCTCCAATATATTCGCCTTCTGCCGGCGCCGGAGGAATAAAGAAAATTCCGGACCCGATATGCGAGATATATTCATTCAGCGCATCGGCGGCACCGAGTCGGGTTTGCAGCGCTTCAAAATGGGCCGGATCTTTCTGATAGCTGATAAACAGTAAACCGGCATCAAGCATTCCCAGGTTATTTATGCCATCGGTATAGTTATACGAACGGCGCAGAATCCGGATTCCCTGGTTGTTCTCATGGGCGGCCAGGCTGATATGTGCCGTCATTGGGATGACCGGAGTCCCGTCGCTCTCTTTTTTGTGAAAATCCGGGGTATCGAACTCTTTTTCGCCACTTAACGGAGCCCCGGAGACTTTATGCCGGCCAAAAACGGCATTCTGATCGCTGACGCGGTCGGTATCCCAGTTTTCGATGTGCATTTTAATTTTGCGCACCACCTGGTAGGTCCCCTGTTGTTGCCAGGCAGGGCCGCCGTCGTTAATCCAGACAAATTTATTGAAGTCACTTTGCTCTGTCAGGTTGCGGGTACCATCCTTAAAACCAAACAGGTTGCGTGGTGTTGACTGGTTTTTCCCGGCCGAAGCCCGGCCAAACCCCAGCACTGACCAGCGGGTAGCTGCCGCTCCGGTATCCTTGGCGATTCGCGCCAGATTACGGATAGCATGATAGGCGACCTGCGGGTCATCGGCACAGGCTTGCAGGGAAAGATCGCCACCACTCAGTGCCGGTTGCAGGTTATCACTGGGCAGTTCGGCCAGCTCCCGCATTAACGGTGGCTTATGTTGTTGCAGACCATAAGTATCGCTGAAGATACGCGGCCCTAACCCGACGGTGACGGTCAGTGACGCCGGAGCAAGATCGAGAGCCTCGCCGGTATCCATACCAATTCCGCTGTTTCTTTGGGGTTCGACCTGGCCAATAATCTCACCGGCCATCATTTGGGCGATAGCCGCCGACCAGCGCGCCAGCAAAATCTGCAGATCACGCGGGTTCTGGCTGGTCATATCAAAGGTCATAAACATGACATGACGCTGAGGCGGGGTCGTCACTCCGGCCTGACCGCCATGGCCATAAAAAGCATGTTGCTGTGAAAGGTCGACCCGATCTTCCGGGTCGGCTTTCGCGGCGGCTGCATTCTGAGCAGCCGCAACGCCGGGCAGGGCCAGTGCACTGGCCACCGCTCCTTTCAACAGATGACGGCGTGAAACACTCGTGGTATCACGCTTCGCAAACTGTTTGTCCTTCATGACTCAGGCACCTCCGACGGTCGCCACTTTCTCTGCAATCTTAGATAACGGTTCCTGCAGCGCCTGCACGGCTTTACTCAGTTTTGCTGCATCAGCGGCTTTCAGGTCTGCAGTGTAGTATTTGTAACCACCGGCAATTTTACCATCACGATAGGTATCAAGCATTTTATTGACGTTAGCAAACTGAGTTTCAACACGTTGGGTCAAATCAGGATCGATTTTGCTCAGGCCAGGTTTCAGGAATTCAAACGCCTGCTGTGCACCTTCCACGTTACCGGCAAAGTCTACCAGGTCAATGTGACTGAAGGCTTCTTCTTCGCCACTGATTTTATTGCTCTGAACTTCTTCCAGCAGGTCTGCCGCACCGTTAGCCAGGTCTTCTGGCTTATAAGTCAGAGCTTTGGTCAGACTGTCCAGTTTAGTGACATTCTGCTGCAGTTCCGCGGCCAGTTTTTTGGTGTCATCGGTGATTTTGCCGTGACCGAACAGATCGCGTTCAATCGCGTGGAAACCGTGCCAGCCTACTTTAGGGTCGAGGTTAGAGGCGCGCATATCAATCAGATAATCCAGGTTGCCGGCGTTATCCGTCGCTTTGAAACCAGGCAGTACGAAACCGCTGACATCCGATTCGATACGTTCGTAGAACGGACGAGCTTTGGCATACTGCGCTTTAGCTTTTTCCAGATCACCGGCATCGATATCGGCTTTCAGTTGGTTAACTGCCACGACCATCGCGTCTACCACACCATTAACATAGGTGGCATAACCGACCGTGCCTTGTTTCAGCAGTTCAGCAGTACTGCCGGTGGCTTTAGCTGCACTTTTACCGGTGACGGTAAAGTTAATCAGTTCCTGTTTAGCGCCCGGGCAGTAAATCTGATATTTGCCGCCATCCAGTGTCAGGGTGAACTTAGCTGCCGGGAGTCCCGGTGCCAGGTTTTCCTTTTCACCCAGAATACGGTTGTCACTCAGTAATTCGATTTCAGTGATGGCGGTAGCAGTTTTGTTGACTACGGTGAAGGTGACCGGACCTGCTTTGGCACTATTATGGTCAACGATACAGGTTCCGCCTTCTGCGCCGGTCAGGGTGACATTCACCTGAGATACCCCATTGCTCACCGGCGCTGAGCCGCCGGCAGCCATGGCATCTACCGAGACCAGTAACAACGCCGAAACGATCGCTGAACTCAGAACGGAGGGTTTGTTAATAAAAGCGGATTTGAACATAAATAGATCCTTTATTTGCTTTCAGGAGAAACAGGACGATAACCGGCATCAGATGCCTGACGGGAATCGTCCCGGCGGCGCAATGCCAGAATGAGTAAAATAATGGCCAGCAACCCTAACAGTAGCGGCAACTGAATAGCCCAGAAGGTATGACGCAACTGTGCCTGAACTACGTTTTGCATGGCTTCATCTACCTGAGATTGCCAGCGGTCATCCAGTTGCCAGTCACAACCGACCTGCGGCACTGAACTGCGGGCGGTATAGGTGCGTGGAGACAATAAACCGCCACCGGAAAGGGTCATCAGGGTGGTGGTGTGGGCGGCTGCACTGTAGATGGTCTGGCCTGCCGTTTCGGCATCGACTGAGCAGTTGACCTGCCAGCTGACATTATACGGACCAGGATGCTGCGCCGGACTCAACCCAACCGGAATACGATGACCATACAGTGCCATGACCTGATCCACAGTCAGCGTCTCAGGGAGTCCACTCACTTCCGGCTGGCGGGTAATATTCCATTCCTGCAATATCACGCCTTTCAGCTCCGAACTTTTTTGTTGTCCGTCGGCCAGTTCATAGTGAAGCTGTTGCTGAGGGGTCGTAATCTGTAACTGATAACCTCCGGTTGAGGGTTTCAGCAGTGTGGCGCTACCTCCCCCCTGTAATGGGGCAGTGGCCGGAAGTTGCAGGGTGGCCCGGGGATAAGCGCTGAACAGTGCCAGTGCGGTCAGTGCCAGCACGGCGGCTGAGCTAAACAGTAACTGGCGGCTGCGGGTTACTGACGGTCGCAAATGGCGTGGCCAGTAGACCAGAATACCCACCAACACGATGTAAATTCCCCAGCCGAACAGCTCAAGTAATCTTGGATCGGTAGGGATACCCAGCACCCCGGTTATCAGGGCTGAACGTACCGAACCGGGAGGAATGGCCCAACTGAGATTGGCGACCCGCTGCTGACCAATGTTAAGCCATCCCGCTTCATGGCCGCTACGCAGGGCACTGATAATCAGCCCGGCAGCGACCAGAATCAGGAACATACCGGTGTAGCGGAAGAAACGACCCAGATTAAGCCTGACTCCCCCGATATAGATCCCCCAGCCAATGACAATGGCAATGACCAACCCCAGAACGGCACCCGCCACCGCCCAGGCGGCAGACTGCGCAACAGAGAAGGTCGCCAGTAAAAAAACGCTGGTTTCAAAACCTTCTTTAAGGACGGCCAGAAAAGCCATGCTGGCCAGCGCCATGGCACTGGATTGCCGGATAGCGACAGCCGCTTCGCTTTCCAGCTGGCGCTTAATTTCATGAGCATGGTTGTTCATCCACATCACCATGCCGGTGACAAAAAATACCGCGACCAGACCAATCACAGTTTCCATCGCTTCCTGGCTGGCCTGGGGCAGGGCTCGCTCGGACAGACTGAGGCCGACACCGACCAGTAACGAAAGGATCACGGCCAGCACGACGCCCGCCCACATGGCTACCAGGCTTTTCCCGTTTTTGCGCAAAAACGCGGCAATAATGCCGACGATCAGGGCCGCTTCCAGCCCTTCGCGCAGTGCGATAACAAAAGTGGCTAACACCAGAATTCCCCGTCACTCAATTCTAAATGATAATTACAATTAATATCATTTCTATGGGTATATGAAATATCCCGAATAGCAGCGAAAGTAAACCTGTAAGGGTTGAAACATTATGTAATAAATTGTTATCCGGCACGAAGTGTGAGGCATGAGTTATTTAATACTTAATAAATCCTGAATAAATTACCTTTTCCATCGCTGAAAATGGAAAACATCCGGCAATGTGGATCACTGACAGACCGGTCAGCACACGTGGCATCTCTTATACCGTTGGCATCTTATGCGGTCATAGTCATCCTGTTCTGAGTGATGAAATGCTTATCAGTGAGCAGAGCGCTGCCATGCTGCCATTATCGAAACACTGGACATCCTTTCCTGTATCGGGTGTTTTTTACACAATTTTCTGACCTCTGATGCGTTTTTTTTTCCATCCTGCACCATACTTCATCCACCGGTCTTGTTTGGGGAAAACGACTATGCAGAATCCTACGCTGTTTCAGTTTTTTCACTGGTACTATCCGGACGGAGGTAAACTCTGGCCGGAAGCTGCCGAAAAAGCCGCATGGCTGTCAGAAATTGGTATCACCGGAGTCTGGCTGCCTCCGGCCTGTAAAGGTAATTCCGGCGGAAGCTCAGTGGGTTACGATATCTACGATCTGTTTGATCTTGGCGAATTTGATCAAAAGGGCACCCGGGCGACTAAGTACGGCGACAAAGAAGAATTGCTGGCAGCGATAAATGCCCTGCAGCAGCATAAGATCAGCGTGATCATGGATGTGGTACTCAACCATAAGATGGGTGCCGATGAAAAAGAGCAGGTGCAGGTTAACCGTGTGAATATGGACGATCGCGATGATATCAGTGATGAAGTCATTGATGCTGAAGCCTGGACCCGTTTTACTTTCCCGGGCCGTAACGGAGAGTATTCAAAGTTTATCTGGGATTTCCGCTGTTTCAGCGGCGTTGATCATATTGAAAATCCGGACGAAAACGGCATCTTCAAGATTGTGAACGACTACACCGCCGGTGGCTGGAATGACCAGGTAGACTCAGAATTTGGTAATTATGATTACCTGATGGGAGCAAACGTAGACTTCCGTAACAATGCCGTGAATGAAGAGCTGAAATACTGGGGCCGCTGGATTATCGATCAGACAAAATGTAACGGCTTCAGGCTGGATGCTGTTAAACATATCCCAGCCTGGTTCTATAAAGAGTGGATTGACCATATTCAGGAACATTCGGAACAACCGATGTATATGGTGGCAGAATACTGGTCATTTGAAGTGGATGTGTTGCAGAATTATCTGCAACAGGTCGACTATAAAACCATGCTTTTCGATGCACCACTCCAGTTGAATTTCCATCATGCCTCAAAAGGGGGGGCGGATTTCGATCTCAGTAAAATCTTTGATAATACGCTGGTGGCGGCGGATGCCGCGCATGCGGTGACGCTGGTCGCCAACCACGATACTCAGCCGCTGCAGGCGCTGGAATCCCCGGTGGAACCCTGGTTTAAGCCTTTAGCCTATGCGCTGACCTTATTGCGCGAACAGGGAGTACCCATCATCTTCTATCCGGATCTGACGGGGGCCAGTTATCAAGACAACGGTGATGACGGGAACCCTTGTACGGTGGAACTCCCGGTGATTGAGCATCTGGAAACGCTGATCCGTGCACGTCAGACTTATGCCTGGGGTGCTCAGACTGACTATTTTGACCATCCTAACTGCATCGCTTTCAGCCGCAGTGGTACGGCAGAGCAGCAGGGATGTGTGGTCGTGATGTCTAACGGTGAGGCCGGAGAGAAGAGTATCGATACCGGAGAAGCGTTGGCACAGCGAAAATGGCGTGATTTACTGGGCAATCGTGAAGAGATTGTCGAAACTGACGAACAGGGGCAGGGGCAGTTCTTGTGTAATGCAGGCAGTGTCAGCGTCTGGATATTGGCGGAGTAACCCCTGCCAGTATAAGTGTGTTTTATCGACAGGTTGGTGAGTACCAGCCCTCTGCGGAGCATATTTTCTCAGGGGGCTGTGCCCTCAGAGAAATGTAATCTGCATTAACTCTGTCCTGCTGGCTGTTATCCACGCTGCCACGCTAAAAGCGTTGAGCTTAAACAGGGTATTACCGTATCCGCCCGGTATACCGGGCATTAAGTTCGCTGAGTTTTTACGTTCAGTACTTCACCAATATGCCACCAAAAGGACTTTATGCAGTTACGACGATTCAGAGCAGGGGATGAGGCTGCACTATTCCGGGTCTTTTGTTCCTCAATTCGTGATATCGCTGCCAGGGACTATACGCCACAGCAAATTGCCGCATGGGCCTCAGAGGATATTGATGCTCATCACAGGGTCGCGTTGATGAGAAAACTTCAGCCATTTGTGGTGATGGAACGAGGATCCCCGGTGCTCCGGGGTGTGACACTGGAAAATGCGCGGATGCGTAAATTACTCCGTTTCCGGGGGGATAGCTGTGGCGGCTTGCCAACATAATAGCCTGTGCCCTTCCCCCCCCCCTCCTGTTCACCTTAATTGCCAACGACATCATAGTTTAACCAGTTTATTCGTTAAAACAGCGCGCTATTCCATATGCGAGCATATCTCCTGGCATGATTTTCATGGGGCTGTCATCCACTCAGTACTCAGTAATGATGAGATGTCAGTACGACTGAGTTTGCTGTGGAGAATGAAATGCTTTGCGGTGATTTTGTTAAAATATAAACGGAGTTAGCTATGGAATATATTACAAGCGCAGTTAAGGTAAAACAGCTGGTTAAACTGACAATCGGTGTCTTTTTTGATGGTACAGGGCAAAACGCGAATAATCTGCTGACAGCTCAGGAAAAAGATGAATGCAGGTTCTCAAATATTTACCGGCTTTATAAAAACTACGGGAATAATCATGCTGATAATTTCGCTGTTTATATCGAAGGTGCAGGAACCAAAAATGGAGCAGGTGATAATACTCTCGTACAAGCCATGGGTGTTGATGTTCCCCTGGTGACTACAGGGTATGGCGTGTTTGCTAAATATAGTAATAGTGTCACGCAAATTGCTGAGCAAATTAAAAATTTTCTTCCGCAAGCAGGTTTGGAAAAAAATACCTTAACCCTGACCTTTGATGTGTTTGGTTTTAGTCGCGGTGCGGCCACTGCCAGACACTTCGTTAATATGGTTAATTCTTTGGACCCCTCCGTAACGAATATTCTGACGGAAGTTGCTCAGGATAAAGGTTATGAAATCAGTAAAATCCCGGAAGTCAGATTTCTTGGACTTTATGATACTGTTGCGTCCATTTGGCGCCTTGGAACATTATGGGGGGATCCTCATGATACCGGTGATACCAATGGCCTGAAAGTTGCGCTGGGTAAGGATGCAGCGAAAACTGTTTTTCAGTTAACGGCCGGGCATGAGTGCCGATACAATTTCCCTTTGAACAGGGTGGGCGGCAGTTATTTTGAGTTAGAACTGCCTGGTGCTCATTCAGATATCGGCGGTTCTTATGCAAGCCAGGAGAATGAAGTTTCAGAAATTACCCAGGCTAAATATGATATTCCAATTGTTAATGATTCGATAAAGAAAGTGACCGATGAACTCGCTCAGTTAAGAAAAGACAGTAAGTGGAATATTCTGTTGGAAAACACCGATGTTGTAAGCGGTCTCCTCCCGGCCCCTTATCATCAGGGTGTTTGCCGGAGAAATGTATCAGGAGATTTGCAGTACGTTGCACTGATGCTAATGTTGAAAGCCGCGATTAACCAGGGGTGTCCTTTCTCTGATGAAGCGATGCTTTATGAAAATAACATTCCAGAGGATTTGAAAGAATATTATCAACATGCATTATTAGTTTCAGAGGATGTTTTTATTGGCAAGGAGGCCCGGATAGACCCCAAAATTATCGACGAAATTCCCCCCCGTTACATCCATATCTCAGGTTCCTGGCAAAATGTATTATGGCCGTGGGGCTATGCACCGGAAGGACTCTCTCAGGAAGTTATGCCCGAGGGTATCAGAGACCCCCGTGCTGTTATTGATAATTACCAACCGAACAGGCCCGATACGGGATGGCAGAGAAAAGTTTTCAATAATTGAGAGTCGTTAGTTGAAGAAGAGCCCTCAATAAGGGTATCGGGGGCTAAATTACCAAAATCTGTAGACAGGAGGGTCGCGGCGATAACTGCCTACTTTTCCTTTCACCTTAGTGATGGATAAATCTCGCTTTTAATTCATTCCCGACAAGGGCGTGTTTACTATCAGAGGGCACCCTAAAACCTTTTCAACACTGTTATTGATACCCAGGTCGCAAAGTTCTACTCTTGCCACGATTTTTTTGATAATTGTTAAGGGGTTAGCCGGATACGCCAGGGGCAGCACGATACACCAGAATCCGGAGCTTCAACCGGAGGTTAAGACGTGCCGGTTGCGAGAAGGTTCCAGTCGGGTATGCATCCGGCAGTGACTGTAGGTTTAACCATGAGCAACTGCCGGTATCTGAAATTTCAGGAGATTTGCCGGGATCGGCTCATCGGTCAGTGGTTATTCTGATTCCATTTAGCGATATTTTTCAGTGGCTGTTTGATATAGGGGCTGGCTTTAATCAGCGAAAACAGCAGGTTATTCACCAGGGTGCCGGTTTTGTCCATCGGACGGTCGATGTCAAGGAATAGTACGGCTCGCAGTTCATCGGTATCATTACGAACTTCATGCTCGTAGGAATCATCAAACAGAACGACTTTGCCTTCTTCCCAGTGCAGCTTCTGGTCATCAACACGAATCCACAGTTTTTCCTTTTCTTTTGGCACAATCAGACCCAGATGCGCACGAACAACGGCACGGGTTGGTCCTTTGTGCGGAACAATATGGTAGTGCGGTTGCAGTATCGAGAACATGGCGGTACGCATATGCGGGATGGCGCCAATGAGTTCAGCGGTTTTCGGGCAAATAGCACAGTTTTCGTCCACCCGGTTCCCGTAAACATAAAATCCAAAGGTCTTCCAGTTATCACCTTTTGAGATCCGTTTCTGATCCGGGGAAATCTGATGGAATGACGGGATCTTCTCCGGATTCTTCAGTAGATCGTCCAGTTCGGCACGAATCTCCTGCCAGTTGTTTTCCAGCAAAGGAACCCAGTCAAAAGCTGAATTATCGATCTTCGGGGTGGTGGCGATGAGTGAATGTCGTGTCTGAAAATCATTATTCCAGCGCAGAAACTTTTTGCCGGTTTTCATCAATAAACGACGTAAAAATGGTGCACGTGCTGTCTGTTGCATAAATATATCCCTGCAATAAATGCATTAAATATGCGGGGGGCCGGGGTACCTGTCAGTTTGGGTATCAGCCTGCGTTCTGAATTATTGTCCGGGTATTCCCACGATAGTCGTACGGAAAATTACCTGATTTACTGAATTTAATATTATTTTTTACGAAACCTGCGTCTGCATTCGCAAAAAAACCTCTATAAAATGCCATTACTGCCGGTATTCTGCTTATCAAAAAAGGCGAATTTCAAAAAAGTCATCATTAATACAGAAGGTTATCTTATCTTCATGAACTCGCGTTATCGATGAGATCACAAAATAACCTAATGACCGTTTCTGGTTTCGCTACAGGGCACCAGCCTCCAAATCCGTACAAAATTTCGCCCCGTCACGGTGCTTACCGGGCAGGGAAATGCACTGTCAGGTGACAAATCCGCCACCCTGTAACTTCCTGCATTACAGTTTTTTTTAATAAGATATTGAAAATTAATAACAATATAAAACAGGCACGATTTGTGCAACAGATATGGTATACGAAATTCTATATCCGTTATCCAACATCTGTCACCGGAGGCTTTATGAAAAAAACGTTTATCTCTTTAGCGCTAGTTACCCTGGCCAGTGTTTCTTCTATTCATGCAGCAAATGCCGATCAATTAGATACGATTATTGATTCCGGGAAACTTCGTTGTGCCGTCACTCTCGATTTCCCTCCGATGGGAATGCGGGATGATAAAAATAATCCGGAAGGTTTCGATGTGGATTACTGTAAGGATCTGGCCAAAGTGTTGGGTGTGACCCCGGTGATTGTCGAAACGCCTTTCCCTGATCGTATTCCTGCGCTGATGTCCGGTCGTGCTGATGTGATTGTGGCGAGTACTTCCGATACCCTGGAACGTGCCAAAACAGTTTCAATGACCATCCCGTACTTCGCTTTCCAGATGGTGGTATTGACCCGCGACGATAAAAACATCAATAGCTTCGACGATCTGAAAGGTCGTCCGGTAGGGGACACCAGCGGTACTTTTGAAGCCATTGCCCTGGCGAAAAGCGTAAAAGACTGGGGAACCGGCTCATTCCGGGCTTATCAGTCGCAAAATGATACTATCCTGGCCGTTGCTCAGGGGCATATCGATGCCGCAGTAGTGACCAATACCGTGGCTTCATCGGCAATTAAATCCGGCAAATATAAAGGTCTGAAAATTGCCGGTAACGCACCTTATACCATCGACTACGTTTCCCTGGCGGTGAAACGTGATCAATATGGGCTGACCCACTTCCTCAATCTGTTTGTTAACCAGCAGGTTCGCACCGGCCGTTATGCTGAACTGTATAAAAAATGGGTCGGCGGCACTCCGGTGAATCTGACCGTTCCTGGCGTCTATTACTGATACCTGACTTGCCCTGCTTTTGCCCGCCAGCAGTGGCGGGTATTTTTTGCACCAGAAATGATGTGGAGAGAGTTTGCTGATGCGATCGTCAAAAATTGTTCATGTAGTCAGTTGTCATGCGGAAGGAGAAGTCGGGGATGTGATAGTCGGCGGGGTCGCTCCTCCGCCGGGAGAGACTCTGTGGGAGCAGTCCCGCTGGATTGAGCGGGATAATGTATTACGTAATTTTGTACTGAATGAGCCCCGCGGTGGGGTATTCCGCCACGTTAATCTGTTGGTACCACCCAAAGATCCACGGGCCATGATGGGCTGGATCATTATGGAACCGGCAGACGTGCCACCGATGTCCGGCTCAAATTCTATTTGTGTCTCTACCGTGCTGCTGGATACCGGCATTTTACCGATGACTGAACCTGAGACCCGGTTGATACTCGAAGCACCCGGCGGATTGATTGAGGCGGTGGCTGAATGTAAGGACGGAAAGGTACAACGGGTAGAGATCCATAATGTCCCTTCATTCGCTGATCATCTGGATGCATGGATAGAAGTTCCCGGACTCGGCAGTATTCAGGTAGATACCGCCTATGGTGGTGACAGCTTTGCTATTGCCGATGCGCGTAAATTAGGCTTTTCCATCACCGCTGATGAAGCGAAAGATCTGGTAGAAACCGGATTAAAAATTACCAAAGCGGCGAATGAGCAACTGGGATTTCGTCATCCTCTGAATCCTGACTGGAACCACATTTCTTTTTGTCAGTTGGCGGCTCCGGTCAGCACCGAAAATGGTATTGTCACCGGCGCGAACGCCGTGGTCATTCGTCCCGGGAAAATTGACCGTTCCCCCTGCGGCACCGGATGCTCTGCCCGTATGGCAGTATTGCATGCCAAAGGGATCCTGAGCCCCGGGCAGCGCTTTATCGGTCGCTCAATTATTGGTTCAGAATTTCATTGCCGTATTCTGGAGACAACGGATATCCAGGGGCGACAGGGGATTATTCCGGCCATTTCAGGGCGTGCCTGGGTCACCGGAACGCATCAACATATGCTGGACCCGCAAGATCCCTGGCCTGAAGGCTACGCTCTGACCGATACCTGGCCTGCAGGCATTGGGATATAACCCAAAGCTATGACAGGGTGAGCATTGCCACATTTTGGCGCACCCGAAGTGATGGTGTGCCTGAATACAGCACAAGCTGCTCTTATTATGTGGCAGTGGCTGGCTAAACGAGTCCGCTGCTTTCCCGCGGCTCGCCCCCGGGGCGGAAGGTCTGCTGTGACTTACTGAAAATTATGACTATTTTTTTTGAGATCTGTTGAGAAAACGAGTTGTGTTAGCCAGTGACAACCTGGCATAAAGTTTGCGTGTAAAGTAGTTCGTATACGAAATACTAAGATGGTAAACCTACATAGGTGATCTTCATGTTTGATTATACTTTCCATTGGCGAAGTGCCTTTAATGTGCTGCCACAGATGCTACAGGGGTCGTTAGTCACCCTTGAAACCGCCGTGATTACCATGGTTCTGGGTATCCTGATCGCCTTTGCGCTGACGGCCATGCGTAGTTCCCGCAGTAAACTATTGCGTGGAGTGGCGATGGCATGGATTTCGGTCGCCAGGAACACCCCTTCTTTATTCCAGATCTATATCCTTTATTTCGGTTTGGGTAATTTCAATATCAACATCAGCTCATGGACGGCGCTGATCGGTGGGATCGCATTTAATAATGCCGGCTATCTGGCAGAGATATTCCGTGGTGGTATGAAAGCCATTCCTTCTACCCAGGTTCGGGCTGCCCGTTCGCTGGGCATGCCGGCATTTATGGCCTACCGGACAATTGTGGTGCCGCAATTGCTGCGGGTGGTCTTTCATCCGCTGACTAACCAAATGGTCTGGTCGGTACTGATGACCTCGTTGGGGGTAGTGGTCGGTCTGGATAATGATCTGACCGGGGTCACCCAAAACTTCAACGTACTGACTTTCCGTACCTTTGAACTCTTCTCTATTGCTGCTGTGCTTTATTACCTGATTGCCAAGGTCATTGTACTGGGTGCCCGCGGTCTGGGCTGGCGACTGTTTCGTTATTAAGGAATAACCCATGTTTACTACCAGTTTTACTCTGCAGGACTTTGTTTTCCTGCTGCAGGGGGCGGCAACTACCCTGGAACTTACCGCGGCTTCAATCGTCATGGGAACGTTTATCGGTCTGATACTGGGCTGGGCACGCATTACGATGCCCAAAGCGACGCTACCGATAGCTTTGCTGATGGACATCTTTAAAAGTGTGCCGCTGCTGATTCAGTTCGTGCTGTTTAACGCTCTGAAAAGCATTCTTAATCTCGACTGGAGCATTTTTACGATTGGTTATCTGGTGCTGGGGATGTATGCCGCGGCATTTTGTACCGAGATTGTGCGTGGTGGTTTGTTATCTGTGCCACTTAATCTGCGACGGGCCAGTCGCTCTTTAGGGATGAGTTACTGGCAGGATATGCGGTTTATTGTGTTACCACTGGCGGCACGGGTCATTTTTCCCGGCTGGCTGAATCTGCTGTTGGGGTTAATGAAAGATACCTCACTGGTAATGTGGATCGGCATTATCGAGTTGCTCAGAGCCTCACAAATTATTGTAACCCGTATTCAGGAGCCCCTGTTGGTACTGTGTATCGTCGGGGTTATTTATTACGTAATGAGCATGGTGTTAGCCTGGCTGGGTTCTATGCTGGAAAAAAGGTGGCAGGAAAATGATTGAAATTAATGATGTACATAAATCGTTTGGTGATCTGGAAGTCATTAAAGGCGTCAGCATGACGGTTAAAAAAGGCGAAGTCGTGTCGATTATTGGTGGATCGGGATCCGGCAAATCGACATTACTGATGTGCCTTAACGGTCTTGAACCTATCCAGCGCGGTAATATCTGGGTTGATGGCATTGAAGTTCATGATAAAACCACTGACCTGAACCGGTTACGTCAGAAAATTGGTATTGTGTTCCAGCAGTGGAATGCCTTCCCGCATCTGACCGTGCTTGAAAATGTGATGCTGGCTCCACGTAAGGTGCTGGGATTAAGCAAATCAGACGCCGAAGAAATGGCTGTCCGGCAATTAAAGCATGTAGGTTTAGGTGAAAAACTCAAGGTCTTCCCGGGGCGCTTATCTGGCGGGCAGCAGCAGCGTATGGCCATTGCCCGCGCATTAGCGATGTCACCGGACTATATGCTATTTGATGAAGCTACCTCGGCGCTCGATCCCCAACTGGTGGGTGAAGTGCTGGATACCATGCGTATGCTGGCGGAAGATGGTATGACGATGGTACTGGTGACTCACGAAATTCGTTTCGCCCGTGATGTCTCAGACAGGGTGGCTTTTTTCCGTAATGGAATAGTGCATGAAATTGGCACTCCTGATCAGGTGATTGGTCATCCTCAGACCCCGGAAACAGCGGAGTTTCTCAAATCGGTCGTTGCCTGACCCCTCAGGCCGGCAGTTCCTGCCGGCCACAGTTTATTAGCTTTGTTCTGAACATCGTTAATTTTTTCCGGTTGCTGACTCGTTGTCCTGTACCTTATTTCCTGAGCAATATCTGCCGGTGAATAACTGATCTCATTTTCATCCTTTCTACACAAGCGGTCACGGGTAAGCTGGTGACAGTGAGGCGGGGATTTGTCTGGTAACGGAGATAAGAGCTGTCTCAGAGACTCGCAAACGACAGGATCGGAGAATAACCTCTGAGTTCTTTTTTTGTCTGTGGTGACAGGGAAAAAATGTCGGACATGAGGGGGGGCAGTATGTCGTGAGAGACCCGGGAAGAAGCGGGAGGCTGATTTCCGGCAGCAAAAAAACGCCGGGCGATGCCCGGCGAAAGGAGAACTATTAACGTGGACGTTGTGCGTCCAGAATCCATTCGGGTACACCACGTAACCAGTGGCCTGAGCATGAGGCTTCTACACAGTTTGCCAGGCTACCAAAGTGGACCTTACGCCCGACCAGCCCTGGTGCATAGTGTGCATACTTACCGGAGTTGGTCATCAGCGTCGATGTCGCCACCGGGATTACCGGTTCACCCAACATACACCAGCAGGTATCCGTCACAATCAGGGCTCCAAAGCGTTCAAGCTCCGCAATATATCCGGCAGCTGTTGCCTGAATATTGACCTCACGACCCATTGTCACCACCATCGCGGTTTGTGGATGTTTGGTTCTGCCTTTGCACAATGCGGCCAGACGCTCACATTCGGTGAATGAAAAATGTGGATTCCCCAAAGAAATTAACTGGACAGCGGGTTCTTCAGAACTGTCCAGCTCCAGCCAGGAACGTGCCAGGTCATCGGCAGACACGGTCAGATGGCGGTGCGGAACCTGTCCGCCCAGGGCCGTCGCGGTATCCGGGGCTTCCGGCGTGACACCGGCAATGTGAAACATCGGGGCTGCTGATGTTGTGGCAAAGGCTGCACCGAAGGCCTTCAGATCGTCTGAGTCGGGTGCGGCATCTTCCAGACCATGAATAACAGGGATCTCCGTCGCCGCCAGCAACCCGATATGATATCCCAGCAGAGGATAGAACGAGTCATCAGCACCTGCCGGTTTCTGCACATCAACCTGTACTGTCGCCCGTCGCCCGTCATCACAATGGCTGCCGGTTAATGGCGCCCGTCCGGTGAGTGCGATACAAATATCCAGATAGTCCGGATACTTCAAGGTTCTGGCGCCCAATACACTATTGGCATACACCACCGCATTAGATTCAGCCCATACTATCTGGTCACCCTCTGCCGGTTTGCTGTCGAGCAGATAAGGCGCGCAGGTAAAACTGACTCTGGCACCCATGTTCAGGTAAGCATCGCCGAGTGCGCTGGCGGGTTCCCCCAGATCGCTACTGACCCCCAGCTCACGCCATTTGCGTTTATCCACCGAAATGGAGTTCAGGGTCGTAGGAACCCGGACTTTTCCGCCCCAGGCAACCAGCTGCTCAGCAAAGCGCAGACTGGCAGGGCCGGTATAAATGCATCCGTCGATATGGGCCTGGGTGATACTGATAAGTTCAGTCGCGCCCTGTAGTGCCGCAATACGTGAAATAAGCAGCATGGCGACCTGAGCGGCTTTACCGTGTAATCCCTCCAGCATCTCCCTGTCACGGGGTTGCAGATTCAGTGTGGTATGGCTGACGGGTTCTGGCTGAGAGAGCGGCGTGACAGGATTTTGATCGCCGAAACTGGCGTGGTTGCCATCGATACGGGTCAGGGTACCGCTGGCGGGTAATTCAGCAAACGCCCCGGCTCCGATGCAGAGTACAGGAAAGGATTTGCCAAAAATAACCTCGGCGACTAATACGCCAAGTGTCAGTATTTCATCCGGTTCGGCCAGGATCAGCCCGGCAGGGGCATGACCATTCAGGATAAGCTCCAGCATGACACTGCTTCCGGTGCAGGAGCCGCGTCCACTGGGAATCGCCAGAATCTTACCAGTGATTATTTCACCGCTCAGTGGGTGATGGCGGTCAATGACTTCACCGCTGAAAGGGTCGATCCCGCCCCAAAAACTCAGGCCAATACTGGCAGAAATTAGCGCCCCTTCGGCACTTCCTTCCACCAGGCTGCGCCCCTGTACAGCGGAATTTGTCGGGACATTGCTCATTACAGTCATCGCGATACCTGTTATCCGGCTTATCATTATCGGTACGGGTTCCGGTTGCGGGTGTCAGGACAGGAGAATACCAGGCTTAACGACCTGCGGAACCGTGAAATGCCCCTCTGTTATTGCTGCGTTGAGCAGTAACTGTGAGCTGATATTCAAAAATACACAGAGGGCTGGTGTCGGGCGACATCGCAGATCCTCTGTGCAGACGGGAGCAGCTGTTGCTATGGTCGGCAAGCGGTCTATGCCTGATTCAGCTGCGCACTCCAGTTGCTGTACCAGGTACGGAACAGAGTGTACTGGGTTTCTGCATAACGGCGTTGCGCATCGCTCAGTACATCGGTTTCGTTAAAATGCAGTGAGTATTCTTTATCACCGTTCAGAACCATCAGATATTTGTAGTAAAGTACCAGATCGGTTCCTTCATCAAAAGATGACAGCACAGCCAGCGCTGATTCCAGCTCTTTTGCCTGACGACGGGCGGTAGCGTCACCCTGAGCCGCTTTCTTGCTTAAATCGATCAGTTGCAGAACTTCGCGTGGCAGGGCATTACCAATTCCCGTGATGGCGCCGGTTGCACCACAGTTCACGAAGCCATGGAACACCTGAGTATCAACACCGGCCATCAGAATAACGTCATCATCCTGAGAGGTGATGTTTTCTGCGGCATAGCGCATGTCGGCTGCACCACCAAACTCTTTAAAGCCGATCAGATTAGGGTACTGGCTGCGCAGTTCAAAGAACAGATCGGCACGGGTGGCAAAGCCATAGTATGGGCTGTTATAGATAACGGCCGGCAGTTTTGGTGCCGCAGCCAGAATGGCAGAGAAGTGGGCTTTTTGCGCCGCCGGAGAGGAACCCCGTGACAGTACCCGCGGAATAACCATCAGGCCGTGAGCACCGACTTTGGCCGCATGTGCGGCATGGGATACGGCTTCTTTGGTATTGACGGCTCCGGTACCCACAATAGTAGGTACGCCGGCGGCCACCAGACGGGCAACACCTTCCTGGCGCTGAGCTTCGCTCAGCAGTGGCCAGTCCCCCATTGAGCCACAGTACACTACTGCACTCATACCGATATCAATCAATTCACGACCTTTTGCCACCAGAGCGTCAAAGTCAGGTTGGCGGTCCGCATTACACGGTGTCATAAGGGCAGGGATAGTGCCGGTAAAGATATTTGCGCTCATCTTATTTCCTCCAATGTCTGTTCGGACATCGCTAATCGATTCGCAGACGCGGGCGGCTGCATAAAGGGTGAAATCCCCTGTCGGCATCATTGGGTATATCACCCTGCCCGGGAAGTTCGTTTATTGTCTATCAACTATGGTATACGATATACATACCATTTTGGCTTGTAAAGCCGATCTGATCTAAGAAATTCTTATCTCTGTGGGAGTCGTTGTATTTAAAGCAATAATTAAAGACAGGGTGGGGCGAAGAGGGTGATAACAGTGAACTTTGACAATCTTTTAGTCTTCTGTCGGCCACCGCTTGCTGTCTGACTACAGCAACACCGTCAGACAGGCCGAAAAGTTCATAATCTGCTGCCGGACAGGGCTAAGTTTCGGGAAGCGATGGAGGTAAACTTCGTCCGGGATTAATGATTTGCAATCAGGGCGTTTGGCCAGCCTGATAATCTTCTTGTGTTCTTTTTCATCAATATATACAGTTAAACTGTATATATTGAGAGGGTAAGAGAATGTCAGAACAGAACAAGCAGATAGTCAGGCGCTTTAACCAGCAGGTGATTGCCGAAGGGAACAGGCAGGTATTCGATGAACTGGTGGATGATAAGTTTATTAATCATACCGCCCCACCGAGGATGGCCAGTGATAAGCAGAGTCTGTGGAATACCTTTGACCGGGTGTTGCGGCCGGCGATTTCTCAGTTAGAGGTCAGCCTGGAACTGCTGGTGGCCGAAAACGATATCGTCTCAGCACGCAAAATCATCCGCGGTTGTCACAGCGGTACACTGGGCGGGATAGAGGCGACGGGGTTGCCGGTGGTTATTTCGGTATTTGATATGGTGCAGATTCGCGACGGGCGTTATATCGCCCACTGGGGACTCAACAATTTACCGGAAGTCATTCGTCAGCTACAGGCAGCCGCAGATTAGCGGCTAAAAATCACTATTGATCTTCTGGCGGCTACAACCCGGTATCGAGCAGTTTACGCAGAGCAGCCAGTCCATGACGTAAATCTTCCTGTGATGATTTATCCAGTTTGCGGTGCAATTCACGGCTAATCCATTCAGAGCGCAGAGCTCTGGCAGCCGCTAATTGACGGTGTGCATCGTCGGTTAACCTGATCAACTGTGCGCGGCTGTCCGCCGGATTTTTCTGGCGGACCACCAGCTGTTGTTGCTCCAGTTCGGCAGTCACCAGCCGCATACTCTGATGCTTTACTCCACGCAGACGTGCCAGTTCAGCTACCGACAACGGACCGGAAGTTTCCAGCAGTTCCAGAGTCTCATGCTGAGAGTTGCGTCGGGTTCCGGTCGCCTTTCTGACTTCACGGACAAATGCACTAATCACCTGTCGGAGTTCTTCACCCAATTGCTGTGTTTCTTCTGCCGGGCTATTGTGGTGAACAGGTGACACGATAATCTCCTTCGGATTTATACGTTATTTTGTCTTTAAGTTCGTTCCAGGACAATGTTAAATCTGTGTCCAGGCTGGATAATTTTCTGATTATTGTCGGTAATTTCAGTAGTCTGTAAATTTTAGGAGTTCCCCGAGGTTTTTTAACTTTTAAACGGAGCTTTACCAAACTCATTGTTTTCCTTTACAAGTTTAGTCATTAAATCAAGAAATACAGCCTTATCTGATTCATCTAATGCTTCTATCGTTCTTTCATGTGCTTTTGCTGCCAAATCTGACATTTTTTTAAGTAAATTCTTCCCTTTTCGACTTATTTTAACCATCTTCATCCTTTTATCACTTTCATTTACTCTTCGCTCGAGCAGGCTTCTTTCTTCCAGGCGAGGGATAACTTCGGCTACGCTTGTTCGCTCAAGTCCCAGACGCAGTGCAAGAGTTAGCTGGTCCATTTCTCCGTATTCTTCTAATACGCTGAGAAGGCTGTATTGAACAGGGGTCACATTAAATTCTTTAGTTTCCTCAAGAAACAAAGCGCAATGAATCTGGTGCAGGCGCCGGATCAAAAATCCAGGGCGTGAGTAGAGTTTTGAATGTGATTTACTGGTCATTATGGAAATACCTTAAGCAAAACATCGGTTTTAAAATTTACCTTACCAGAGCGGGAGTTCAAAGTTTAGCAGGATCATATTAATGAACGAATAAAAGTGGTATGCCTCTTAATGGTGCGAGTGTGTCTTTTTAGTGCGTTACAAAAGGTGGTATACCACTTTAATTAATGATGATATAACTTTAATTATATTAATATCAGTATGTTAACTTGTTGGCATGACTATTGCTAATTCTGATTTGATAAACAATCGGAGATAAAAATGAAAAGCTATATACTTAAAGGTGGAAGAGTTATCGATCCAGCCAATGATATAGATAGTATTAATGATGTCCTTGTGGTGGACGAAAAAATTGTTGCTGTAGGACTGCATCTGGATGATGATCCTACCTGCAAATATATGGTTCAAAATGCTGAAGTCATTGATTGTCGTGACAGGTTGGTGCTACCAGGACTCATAGATACTCACGGGCATATTTTTCAGAATGTCACGGGGCGTTTCGGACTTAACCCTGACCTCGTTGGAGTCCATTCTGGTGTAACTACGGTGATTGATCAGGGCGGGGCAAGCTGTATTACATTGCCAGCATTTAGAAAATTTATCCAGGAACCTTCTAAAACCCGTATTCTATCATTTATTTCGGCTTATCTTGTCGGTGGCCTTGAAGGACACTTCTATCCTGAACTCTATCGTCCTGCCTGTGTTGACGTTGATGCTACGGTAAAATCCATTTGTGAAAACCGAGACCTTGCTCGTGGAATTAAAGCTCATGCTGAAATTGGCGGGTTCTCCCGATGGGGTATAGAGGTGATGAAAAAGGCCTCTATGATTGGTAAACAAAGTGAGTTACCAGTCTATATACATTTTGGTCAGCTCTGGCCTTTACCTGAAAGTGGAGGGATGGAAATAGCTCCGGATGAAGTATTACGTCAGGTAGTGCCTTTGATGAAAGAAGGAGACATTCTTGCTCATCCCTTTACACGCCATCCTGGTGGGTTTGTGGGCAGTAATGGTGAAATTCATCCTTTAGTCCGGGAAGGCTTAGCTCGTGGGCTTAAAATTGATGTTGGTCATGGCTCCCATTTTAGCTTCAGGATAGCTCAGCAAGTTATTGATGGAGGGATTATCCCTGACACTCTTGGTGCTGACATGCACGGTTATAATACTGCGGTTCCCGCCCCGCCTGGAACCCCAGAAGAACATCCGGATCCGGATGAAGGGCATATTTTTGCCGGCAACGCTCGATTTAGCCTTGCTTCTGCTATGACCAGCATGATGGCCCTTGGATTGAATCTTGAACAGGTTATTCCAATGGTGACAACCCATGCAGCGAAAATGGCAGGAATGGAGGATGAAATTGGTACACTTGGTGTCGGGCGTAAAGCAGATATCACGGTATTGTCTGATCAGGCAGGCCTTTGGCGCTTGCGTGATAATGAAGGGAATATGGTATTTGCGCGACGTTTAGTTGAGCCGCTATTTTGCCTGAAAAACGGGGAGTTTATCCCTGCAACGGCCAGTATTCTGCCTGTTGCTGAAACTGCGGATTAGGATTCTGATCATGAAATCATTTTTTATCAGGTCTTATGGTTCTGCAGAAAATGATCTGGCACTAAACCGGTTGTATTCAGTAGTTCCTGTATGGCGTGGTGTCGTTAAGGCAAGTGAGGCTCTTAGTTTACCTGCTTATACTTTGCTGCATGCTGGTCCGGCGTTTAAGGATCCCACTGTTCCTAGCGCCCCAATTCTTTCGTCTGCGGCATTATCATCTGTTTATGAAGGTTGGGCTGACTCACCCGAAACTGCGATAAGTCTGATACGGTCAGGTAAGATAGCATTACGATCCGCACAAGAGTTTGGCGCTGTCGTGCCACTTGCTGCAGTTATATCTCCCTCAACAACACTGGTTGAAATTGTTGATATTAACAATCCAGTACCGGGAATTTGTTGGTCTGAATTAAGCACCGGGCCTGGCCCGATGCTTCGATTTGGTTCAGGAGATATGGCCATTATTGAACGAATGAGATTCCGTGAAAAAGTTTTAGCACCAGCGTTATCTGCTATGATTGGCAATAAACCGATACCGCTTTTTCCTCATGCACTAAATGGCCTTAAGAATGGTGATGATCTTCACGCTTCAACGTTAAGCGCAACATCCTCCTTAGCTGAAGAATTTGCGAAGCGAAATAGTAGTGACAAGCTTCGAAACGAAGCGATATCTCTGCTCCATGACACGCCACTTTTCTTTTTGACCTTATGGATGGCAGCTTGCCAGTTGATGCTTAATGCTATGGCAAAGAATGGGAGTTCTTCAAGCCTGGTAGTAGCCCTGGCGGGCAATGGTCAACAGTGTGGTATCCGTGTGTCGGGACAGCCAGATAGATGGATAACGGCTATTGCAGGTAAGCCGACTGGAAATACAGATTGTGAGCCCTCTGAGGTTTGTGGCGTTGTCGGAGATAGTGGATGCATTGATGCCGTCGGTTTTGGTGCTCAACTTCGATACCACAGAACATCTCGTAACATGGATAGGTTATCAACTGAGACATTCGTAGATGAAGCCCTTTGGGGGGGTGGAAAGCATCCTTACTTTTCTCAATATATATCACTATCTGCTATCGATATAAGTAAGATTTCTCAATCAAGAGTTTTACCCGAAATTGCCATTGCGATGCTTGATGCAAGGGGAAAAATAGGGCTATTGGGCAAAGGGATTTATAAAACAGAAACTGTAATGTATTTATCTGGTGTGGGGGGTTAATTTTCTAAAATATCTGAGAAGGCCTGTGTTGATCTTGTTAAATACTAATAACCTCAACAATACCATGCAATTAATTTTTAAAGCTAATGTTTGATTATTACAAGGGCATATTTTCTTTTGCCATGGATATCTCTTTTCTTGTTGATTTTCCCGTAAGATTTTTTACTAAGGAATGTCTATGTATATGAAAGAGAAGTTTTAAATGGATTTAATGTCATAATTTAAATAATTCATGCTTTCGTGTTTTTATACGGTGTTCTTTCTATTTAAAATTTCAAAGCCAGAATGAGTTTCATTCTGGCTTTTATTTTTAGTTGGTTTTATATTTTGTTAATTATAAGGTGAAAATAAATTAATCCATGTGCATTCTGTCAGGAGAACAGCTTACTCAGGTGTATTGTCTGAGTTGCTGACATTCTCTTGCATAAGCGAGTAGCGTTGTATTCGTTCTGTCAGCAAGGTGTAAAATCCTTCATCATCGACATGGCGCATGAACATGACATTAGGTTGCCTGTCAGTCACACCCCACCAGTCAACAACTGTCATACCCCTTGTCAGAGGCGATTTAACCTCTATGCATACGTTACAGTAGCGGCCTGAGAACAATTGCGGAGACAATAAATAAGCAATAACTGTTGGATCATGAAGGGGTCCTCCTTCTGCTCCATATTTTTCTTTGTCGGACCGTTCTGCAAACTCGAGCATTTCGGCCACTGCAAGACCTACTGGATTCATTGTGTGACGAATATTGGCAATTCTACGCTTTAACGTTAGTAACTGATGTGTCACATCCAGTGGCATCATAACAATTGGGATACCAGAGTTAATGACTATTTCTGCTGCTTCAGGATCTGCATAAATATTAAATTCAGATGAGGGTGTAATATTTCCTCCTTCAAAAAAACCGCCTCCCATCATTATAATTTCTTTTATTTTTTCTTTGATGTCAGGATCTTTTTCGATAGCAATAGCAATGTTAGTCAATGGTCCAAGGGTGCATAGAGTAATGCTGTTTTTATCATTCTTCCTGATTTGATCAATAATAAAATCGACCGCACTCATTTCTTGCTTTTCCATAGTCGGTTCAGGCAATAGTGGACCATCCATGCCTGTTTTTCCATGTATGTGTTCAGCAGTAACTACTTTTCCCTTAAGGGGGCCGCTGGCACCAGAATATACTTTGGTATTTTGTTTCCCGGCCAGTTCACAAATCTTCAAGGCATTTTTTGTGGTTAGTTCCACCGGTACATTGCCAGCTAAGGTTGTTATACCAAGTAATTCAATCTGCTCCGGACTGGAAAATGCCATGAGTATAGCAATGGCATCATCCTGGCCAGGATCTGTATCAATAATTATTTTTCTTGTTAGCATGTCAGACCTCTACTGTCGTATTGTTACGGTTCTCACTTTTCTCACTCATCATTAATGTTACTGCGTGATCTGCAATAACCATTACCGTTGCATTGGTGTTTGCACTTATTATTGAGGGCATTACTGATGCATCAAATACTCTCAGGTTTTGTACCCCTCTTACCCTTAAGTGCGAATCAAGCACGGCCATAGGATCGTCATCAGCCCCCATTTTACATGTTCCTACCGGGTGCCAGTTGCTGCCGATGGTGGTTCGAATATATTGTTCAAGAAACTCATCATCTTGCAGGTTACCCGAAGGTGAATGTATTTTAGTGATCATCTCTGAAAATGGTTTATTCTGAAGTATATTGAGTAAAAATTTAGCTCCTGCTTTAAGATTCTTCAAATCCTGTGGGTCAGTTAACCATCCCGGATTTATTTGTGGCATATCTTTTGGGTTTGCTGAAGAAAGTGTTATGTCTCCACGGGATTTTGGCGCAACAAGATTTGCGGTGATAGTTGCACCTATTGTGCAAGGTTTTCCTTTTTCTGGAAGAATGGTTCCCATACAATATAATTGAATTACAGGAGGTCCTTTGGGATCTTCAGGATTAATAAAAGCTGTTACTTCTGAACCGGTTGATGAAATTGGGCCTGATTTGAACAATAAATATTGTAGTCCATTTTTAATCATTCTTAATCCGCGATCTTCTTTTGAAAATCCAAAATTCTTTGTAGTTTCGACCGATATTGATACAGCATAATGATCTTGTAAATTACGCCCGACCCCGGGAAGATGTGATGTAACAGGAATACCCAAAGAAGAGAGTGAATTTTTATCGCCAATACCAGACAACATTAATATTTTAGGAGTGATAAATGCACCTGCAGTAAGGATTACCTCACCATTGGTCCTGACACTGTAAGTCTTGCCAGTTTTTTCATTACAATATTCAACCCCTACGGCCTTACCACCTTCGATAATGATTCGATGAACCCTTGAACGGTATTTTATAGTGAGTCTGGAATCGTTTTTCAGTGGGGAAATAAATCCCCTTGCACTACTCCAGCGCTCTCCATGATAGGTTGTGGACTGAATAAAACTACATCCTTTTTCGTCACCACTATTCAGGTCAGCTGAGTATGGAACCCCCATGTTTTGAAGTGTAAGTAAATAACTTCTTGAAATATCGGTTACCGGGAAATGTGCATCGGATATTTTCATAGGCCCTGAAACACCGTGGTATGGCCCAGCCAGCCGTTGATTCGACTCATGAAGCATATAATAGGGAAGCAGAGTATCCCAGTCCCAGCCAGGAACCTGATTAGCCCAACGATCGAAATCTTGTTTCGTTCCGCGAGTGTAAGTCATCGCATTTACTGAGCTGCCGCCTCCCAATACATTTGCCTGTTCTATAGTTATTTTTCGGCCATCTAATTGTGGTTGTGGTATTGATGTATGTTTGAGTACAAATTTGTTAGGTTTTATAAGAATGCGCACGAATCCGGCAGGCATCTTTATAAACGGATGATTGTCCGGCCAGCCCCCTTCCAGCAGTAGTACTCTGGCATTATGTTTGGCAACCAAACGTCCGGCAGTAACACATCCGGCACTCCCACCCCCCACTATAATATAGTCATACTGAGACTGGTTGATACTCATAATTTAACGTCCTTTAAGAAAGTTATTTTGTTAGTATTCTATTCTAATTGCCATTAATAATTACTTTCTAACTTCTGCATTAGCAGGTCTTGGAATTAAAAATGAACTGAGTAATGCTAAAGCTGTAATAAATAATCCTGTATTAATTCCAGCGCTGTAACCAGCGACTGTTGCTGAACCTCCTTTTTCTGCTATGAGTTGTATTGCTGGCAAAATAGCAAAGCTCAATCCTGCTCCCAGATTGAATGCCCCTGCATTCAACCCAGGCAATATACCGGCATTTTCATCTGATGAAAGTACAATCCCAAGGGCATTCAGCATGATGTTTGCCATCCCGGCATAGACAGCACCTGCAGCAATAACTGCTCCAATTAATATCGGAAGAGAATGCAGACCAATGTAGTTTATAATTGCAATAGAAATCACGCTGCCCATAAGACCAATCCGAAGGACATTTGCATAGCCTAATACTGGTGCAAACCTTCCGGATAATGGACCTATTAACCATCCTGTAAGTGCATATGGGGTCAATAGTATAAATCCCGCCCAGTCAGGACTTAATCCAAATCCGACTTCTTTATTTTGTACGTAAGACATGATCAGACCATTAATTACTGCAAATACTCCACACATTGTTAGCACGGTAGTTAATAATAATGACCAGGTACTTTTTAGTTTAAGGTATTGAATTGGTACTAAAGGGTGATTGCTATTTTTTCCTGCTTTCCAGAAACCTATGAAAGAAAATATTGCAATGCCTATCATGGAAAACACGGAATACCAGGATGTATTTTTTATATTGCTCAATTCATTTAGTGCAATTAATATAGAACCCGTTGAGACTACGAGTAATACCGTCCCTACCCAGTCCATTTTTATATTTGGTGAAGGTCTGGTTTCCTTTGAGAATTTAATGACAAGCCATGATGAAATTATACTTATTATTCCAATAAACCAGAATATGGAGCGGAATCCAAGGTGTTGTGCCATTACTCCCCCAAGTATCGCATCTATACCAGCAATCCCTCCATTTACGGCAGTGATAATCCCCATTAATAAACCACATTTTTTAAGGTCTGTAATCTGGCTTCGAATCATCATCAGACATACAGCAACGATAGGTCCACACACCCCTTGTACAATTCGACCTACATATAGCATTTCTACATTAACAGATACCGCTGAAATTATGGTTCCAATCACCATGATGAGAAGCATCCAGATCATTATCTTTTTTCGACCAATTATATCGCTCAGACGTGGTATAAATAATGAAAACAAAGCAGCTGATGTAAAAAATGCCGTCTGAGACAGCCCAACATCCACATCGTTCGATTTTAGTTCTGAAGCAATAGTTACTAATGCAGGACTTAACATACTACAATTTAACTGGAAAGCGACACATGCAGACAATAATGCCAGCATTAATTTACTGATACTCACATTGTCATCATTTTGGCTCATATACCCTCTCAGTATGCACTTGACATTATATTTTTTTGCTAGGTAATGTGTTGTTTATGTGGAAGTTTTTAAGTTTCATCAGTTCTCAAAAGCTATTTCCCCTGGCTATCATGTTCCGGCTTACTCCGGGTGTTGACAGTGTTTTCCTTCTTTATCCTGTTTCTGATTTTTTCTCATTCTCTGAATTTTGATTAATAGCATCTAAATTACGTGGTATACCACCTTTGTGTTCGGTATTCTGAACATAGATCACTAAAAGCATGAATCATGCCACAGTTGATTTTTGTTGTAGGTTTTATTTTTATTTTTAAGTGGTGATCATAACTATATGATTTTTATTATTTTATTTATTGTTGCCTGAAGGGTTGCATGTGTGTGTGTTTTTAGGGGCACGAAGAGCATAGAGAATGTTATGAAGCCTGATAAGTGGTATACCTCATAGTGCACCATTGTTGTTCATTTCCTGCTGTGACAGTGCAGGATTTGCACAAAAACAGGGATTAGTGCGGTATGCCACTTATTTATTTGAGTGGCATACCTCTCTCTTTTGTTGATCTTGTGGTTAAATATATGTATCTCAGTGAAGTTGGCATAGCTTTTGCTGATACTTTCAACATGATTACTTTCAGTTGAGTAATTTTGCTCTTTTTAACGTTATTGTTGGAGATAAAAATTGAATACTCTTTCGTATGATGACACAGGTAAGCAGAATATTTATAAGCTCTTTATTGACGGGCAATGGGTAAAATCCAGCGACGGAATAACTGCTGATAGTATTAATCCGGCAACCGGGGAGATTTTTGCTAAGACCTATATCGCTTCCAAAGATGATGTATTGCGGGCAATTGATTCTGCTCATAGTGCAGCAAAAACATGGGGGGTATCTCTCGCATCAGAAAGAGAGATCTTATTATTAAGAGTTTATCAGGAAATTGAAGAGCGCAGTGATGAGATATGCGATATCTTGATTGATGAGAGTGGCTCAGTGGTAAATAAATCCCGCCAGGAGATATTTTATGTTCTTGATTTGTTAAGAAGTGCTATTGGTGATGTTCGCCATGCTGTTGGGGAAACATACCCGGTCACAAAACAAGGGCAGATATCTATGAGTATCCGTCGCCCTTTAGGGGTAGTTGCCGGTATTTCTCCATTTAACTCTCCTTTTGTGCTGTCAATGAAAAAGCTTGTTCTGGCTATTGCAGCGGGTAATACATTTATTCTTAAACCATCAGAAGAAACACCTGTCCTGGGAGCATTAATAGCTGAACTGTTTGATCGTGCAGGATGTCCTCCCGGCGTACTAAATGTTATCCCAACGACGCCGCAAAGGATTGGTGACATACTTACGAGCGATCCGAGGATAAAGCTAATTACATTTACCGGTTCAACCGCAACAGGTAAAAAAATTGCATCACAGGCCGCTATACACCTTAAAAAGTTCAATCTTGAAATGGGTGGTAAAAGTCCCCTTATTATTTTAGACGATGCAGACATTAATTATGCAGTTAATGCAGCGGTGGCTGGTGTATTTTACCACCAGGGGCAGCAATGTATGGCTGGGTCAAAAATAATCATAGAAGATGGCGTTTTTGATGAGTTTTGTGAGAGATTTGTGTCTAAAACAAAATCACTCATTATTGGCGACCCAAGAAATCCCGAAACTTACATTGGCCCATTAATCAGGTCATCTCAGTGTGAATATATACATAGGCAGATAAAAGATGCCATATCTCTTGGGGCAAAGTTACTTACGGGAGGGGAATCAAATGGTAACTTTTTTGAACCGACAGTACTTACTGATGTTACTTCAAAAATGAAAATATACTATGAAGAGTCTTTTGGTCCGGTAGTCTCTTTAATTCGGGTTGCGGATATATGTGAAGCCCTTTCTGTTGCAAATGATAATGAATATGGGTTATCAGCTGGCGTTATTACTAATGATCTTAAAAAGGCATGGGAACTTGCAGTCAATGTAGAGTGCGGAATGTTCCATATTAATAGTAATACTTTCTCTGATGAACCACATGTTCCTTTCGGAGGAATAAAAAATAGTGGGTTTGGCAGGGAAGGTGGTCGATATTCCTGGGAAGAGTTGACTGAGTTGAAATGGATTACATTGCAGAAAGAAGATAAGAATTTTAGTTTTTGATATATGCATCTCAAGATGCATATAAGTAAATAAGAAACCTGTGAGTTTCATTTTTTATTTGGTGTGATGTTAACTTCACACCATTAACCATTTTATCTACGGTATTATTATGGTGGAAAAAACTATTATTCCTGATGCAACAAAAGTTGTCGCTGATTCCAGCAGACTTTCCAATTTAGATCTTATTCCGGTAAATAGGCAACAGAGAACATGGAAATGGTTTAACTTCGTCTCCCTGTGGATTGGTATGGTCATAAATATTTCGGCCTGGATGTTGTCATCTAGTCTGATGAATACAGGATTTTCCCCTCTGCAAGCTATTTTGCTTGTACTAACCGGAAATATTATTATTCTGATTCCAATGATATTGATTGGTCACGCCGGAGCTAAATTTGGTATACCATTTGCTGTTCTTGCCAGAACTTCATTTGGTGTCAGTGGAGCCAAACTACCTGCAGTTCTGCGAGCTCTGGTAGCCTGTGGATGGTTTGGTATACAGACCTGGATCGGTGGGAACATTATTTATACTTTATTTAGTCACTGGATTTCTACCGGGTTTTTGGCAGGGAATATTCCATTTCTTGGAATTTCAATTGGACATCTTGTTTGTTTTCTTACATTTTGGGTTATACAGATTTATTTTATTTTTCATGGTGTTGATTCAATCAAGAAACTTGAGACATGGACAGCCCCTTTCAAAATATTAATGTGTTTTCTTCTGCTATGGTGGATGACTGAAATGGCCGGAGGAATCTCGCATCTCTTCGGACAGTCATCTCAGTTTGAAAAAGGTGGATCTAAAGAAGGGTTGTTTTGGTATTACTTTTGGCCATCGTTAACCGCGATGGTTGGTTATTGGGCCACGCTGGCATTAAATATTCCTGACTTTACGCGTTTCGCTAAAAGCCAGAAAGACCAGATTATTGGCCAGGCACTAGGCTTGCCAGGGCCAATGGCCTTGTTATCTATGATGTCGGTAATGGTAACATCTGCAACTGTTGTTATTTATGGGCATGAAATATGGGATCCCATTGATCTTGCGAGTAATATGACCGGAATTGGCGTGAATATTACATTGCTGGTACTTATCATTGATACTTTGTGTTGCAATCTTGCCGCCAACATGGTTGGCCCTGCTTATGATATTTCATCCTTATGGCCTGAAAAGATATCTTATAAAGTTGGTGGAATTATTACAGCAGTCGCTGGTGTGATTATAATGCCATGGAAAATACTGGAGTCATCAAATGGGTTTATTTTCACATGGCTTGTCGGATACTCGGCACTTCTGGGACCAATCGCTGGGATACTCATGGTTGATTATTTTATTATAAGGAAAAGAGCTATTAATGTCGAAAGTCTGTATTTAAGTTTCGGGGAGTATAGATACTTTAAGGGATGGAATGTTTATGCCGTAGCATCATTTTTTATTTCTTCATCAATAAATATTCCGGGCTTTTTACATGCATCATTTCCTGATGATTTTAATCATGTGCCCTCATTTTTTGTGTCTATTTATTCATATGCATGGTTTATAGGCCTGATTTCTGCTTCTTTACTTTATTATTTTTTTATGAAGAAGAGACGTTAGTGGTTTTTCATCCGATTATTTTTTGGTGCAACTCTAAAATTCTTTTTTTTGATAAGTTACTGATCTCCGCTCTGGCATATTCAATGATTGCTGTGTCTCTTCTGCCGGGCTATTGTGGTGAACAGGTGGCACGATAATCTCCTTCGGGAACAGAGGTGGCCGTCCCTGCTCTGCAGAGTATGGCGGGTATTAGTGTGGATACCGGATATTTCTCAGCAGCATATCATTTAATTAAGGTTGTCAGTGGTAATTCCTGACCGGCTATGGAGATCGTTATGTTTCATTTATTACGTGCTGAACCTGACACGGCGTTTGAATATGGAGCATTCAGAATTCGTCGTATGCGCCCTGGTAATATCCTTCCCGGGCGCGAGGATCCCTCTCTGGGGCCGTTGAGTATTATCGATCACAGTAACCTGCAAACAGGTACCCTGGTCAGTATGCATCAGCATCAGAATGATGAAATTCTCAGCTATCTCTGGCAGGGCTCAATGGTGCACGAAGATCAGCAGGGTAATCGTGTGCCGCTGTCGGCCAAAAAGCTGATGATGATGAATGCCGGTGAAGGGAGCTGGCACGAAGAATCAACACCAATTGTTCCTGCGGAATTGCTGCAGATTTTTATCCGTCCCTGCGCGGCAAATCTGCCGCCCCGGGTGCAGTTTATGGATCGCCCTCAGGGAGTGATTACCGGCGAATGGACATTGCTGGCTGGTCCTGAAGGTGAAAATGCTCCTCTGGATATCCGCCAGCAGGTGTTTATTTATGATATCAGGCTGGAGCACAAAGATAAGGTTGCCATTCCGTCACGGCCGGGGTTTGCGCAATATCTGTATGTGATGGACGGTGAAATCGATGTAACCGGTCCGCCACTGTATAAAGGTGATGCAGTCTGTAGTGAAGAGGGGGAATTACCGGCAGTGGAATCTACCGGAACTTCGACTCTGGTCTGTTTCCTGGTCCGGCTGGATGCTGTCGCGGTAACCGACGGGATCATCAGCGGTTCGTAAAATACTGACCGGCGGTTACCCGGGACTCCTGAGTGGAGGATTGTGTCATCGCCGGTAAAGGTTTTTTTCCGTTCACATCCGACGCCATTCCGTGTAGGGCAAGGCCCGGCACTGAATGGCTCGTGTCCGATGGCAGGAATCTGCTGCCGTTCGTACCTGCAGTTCTTAAACTGTGCTAGCCTCTGATTAATCAATTGATCGCAGGATGGCGGGTCTTTTATGTCGATACAAAAAATAGCCAGGCTGGCAGGTGTATCTGTTGCCACGGTTTCCCGTGTGCTGAATAACAGCGACAGTGTAAAAACCAAAAACCGTGAACGGGTGCTGGCAGCTATCCGTGAATGTAATTATCAGCCTAATTTGCTGGCCCGCCAGTTGCGAACCTCGCGCAGCTCCATGATTCTGGTGATGGTTTCTGATATCGGCAACCCTTTCTGTGCCGATGTGGTAAAAGGTATTGAAGAGCAGGCTGAAAAAAATGGTTACCGGATACTGTTGTGTAATTCCGGAGCCGATCCGCAGCGCTCCCGTTCGGGTCTGGCCTTACTTTCCGGGAAAATGGTGGATGGCATTATTACCATGGATGCGACTTCACGGTTGCCGGAGCTGAGCACCCTGATTGGCCGGATGCCCTGGGTTCAGTGTGCTGAGCATGCAGAATCGGGGGATATCTCTTGTGTCGGCATTAACGATCATCAGGCGTCCGGTTACGTGGTCAACTTCCTGCTGTCACAGGGGTACCGGCGGGTCGCATTGATCAATCATGATCTGAACTATAAGTATGCCCGTTTTCGTGAAGCAGGTTATCTTGATGCACTTCGACAGGCAGACAATGACTATAGCGCTATTGAATATGCCAGCGATTTGAGTTTTGCTGCCGGTAAAGCCGCTATGGATAATTTGCTAAAAACCGCTCCCCGGCCTGATGCTGTATTTGCCATTTCCGATACCCTGGCCGCCGGCGCAATGCGCGCCATTCAGGACGCCGGGCTCTCTATCCCCGGCGACATCGCCATGGTAGGGTTTGACGGGATTCCGTTGGCTGAAATGGTTTCCCCACAACTGACTACCATTGCACAACCCTCGGCAGACATCGGACGCCAGGCCGTCAGATTATTGCTAAATAAAATTGAGCACCCGGACAGTGATGCTGAGCGGCTGGTACTGGACTGGCGGCTGGTGGTTCGCTCCAGTAGCTGATATTGCGGGCCTGCCCGGCAGATCGCCAGAATTGCCAGAAAATTCCCTTCGTAGTCATTGAATTGACAAAAATCCCATCCTGCAATCTTGATCTGTTTTGTAGATCAAAGATACTGTATGTATATACAGTAATTTTCCGGGAGTCCGGTCATGAAGTTTTATCAGCCCGCGGAGATCCGCGCAATTCTGGAACTGCCTTTTTTTATCAGCCGTGTTCCTTGTGGTTTCCCGTCCCCGGCGCAGGATTATGTTGAGCAAAGGATCGATCTGAATCAGCTACTGGTGAATCATCCCGGGGCGACTTATTTTATCCGTGTCAGTGGAGATTCTATGACGGAAGGCGGGATTGATGACGGAGATATGCTGATTGTTGACAGTTCACTCACTGCCGGGCATGGGGATATTGTGGTGGCCGCGGTCAGCGGTGAATTTACCGTAAAACAGCTGATGTTACGTCCTTCCCTGCATCTGCGGCCAATGAATGTCAGGTATTCGGAGATTGCCATTACCGATCCCGATCAGTTCGAGATTTTCGGGGTCGTCAGGCACGTGGTAAAAACCTTCGGCCAGTAAAGCGGGGGAGTGGCAGCGCTATGGAAGGATGCTGCCAGTCCGTAAAAAGCTGTTTTGTCTGCATGCTTTACGGTTATCTCAACGGCCATCCCGTCGCTGAATATCCTTTATGTCTGCTCTCGCTGATATCCCTTTGCCATGCAGGGCAGGATAACGACCGGTTACTTCGCCACCGGCAGATCGCTATAGCGTGTGGTATAGGCTGGGGACAGCATATCGCGCTTCATCGCCCAGCTTTTACGAATCCCCTGTCCGGCGAACCATAATTTGCCTTTACCACTCTGGTTCAGCCCGTCAACCACACGCATCAGCGCTTCACTGTTGGTACGGGGGGCATGTTCATCAAACAGGTTGAGTTGTGATACTCCCTGGCTGAAAAAGTCCCCCAGTACCACCCCGGCTTTCATATAGCGATGCCCGTCGCGCCAGATACCTTCGAGCATATCCATCGCGACATGAATAATATCGCGGGTATCGTTAGAAGGGGTGAGTAGTATTCCTGTTGCCTGGTTGCCGTAAAATGTTTCGCCGGCAGCGTGGGGGCTGGTGCGGATAAATACGGTAATCTGCCGGCAGTACTGGCGTTCACCGCGCAACTTTTCTGCGGCACGTTCGGCATAAGCACAGACCGCCTGACGCATAGCCATAAATTCGGTGATACGGGTACCGAAAGAGCGCGAACAGATGATTTGCTGTTTTACCGGCGCAAACTCCTCCAGCTGCAGACAGGGTTCGCCGCGTAATTCACGAACAGTACGTTCGAGTACCACATTAAAGTGTTTGCGGATAATCCAGGTGCTTTGCTCAGACAGATCTTTAGCGGTGATAATTCCCATGGTATTCAGTTTGCGGCTAATTCTGCGGCCAACGCCCCAGACTTCTTCTACCGGCACCAGCGACATCAGTTTACGCTGACGTTCGGCATTGGATAAATCGAGTACTCCGCCGGTCCTGGTCCATTTTTTTGCCGCATAATTAGCAAGTTTTGCCAGTGTTTTGGTGGGGGCAATACCAACTCCCACCGTCAGGTGTGCTTCCTGCTTCACCCTTTGGCGAATCTCATGGCCAAACTCATCCAGGTCCCGACAATTGCGTATGCCACTCAGATCCATAAAGGCTTCATCGATCGAATAGATTTCGACCGAAGGGGCCATGCTTTCCAGGATCGACATCACGCGATTACTCATATCGGCATACAGGGCATAGTTAGAGCTAAAAACATGAATATTATGTTTTTTTATCTCATCTTTTAGCTGAAAGTACGGGGCACCCATCGGAATATTGAGTTTTTTCACTTCGGCACTGCGGGCAATGACACAGCCGTCATTATTACTCAGCACGATCACGGCTTTTCCCCGTAGATCCGGCCTGAATACGCTCTCACAGCTGGCATAAAATGAATTGACATCAACCAGCGCGAACATAAGCCCTCCGTGATATTGGTGACAGAAAGAAGTACTTTGCCCTCAGCCGAATAAACTGACGGCTAACATGCCGGGTCAGATAATCGTAGGTGAGAATAGCGAATAATCCGTCTTTCAGTCTGTGAGTGATAGTGATAACCAGGGTCATTTTTCATCTGATAAACACTGTTTATATATACAGTATCTGTCGGTAGAAAAAATCGGTCAAGCCCCCGGAGGAACAAGCCTGCAAAGCTATTGGCGGGTAAGGGAATTTAGTGGGCGGGGGGAGTTGGGGTCGGTTTAACTCGAGGACAGTCAGTGACATATCACTACCCCCGGTTGCCCGGGGATATACTCAGAACTGATAGATAATCCCGGCAGCCATTACATTATCTGATGAAGCACCTATTGGGTTATCATCTTTAATAAAGTTTATTTTATATTCATAAAAGACAGACATGTTCTTATTGAAATAATAATAAGTTCCCAGCGACAAATATTTTACGATATCAGCACTGCCAATATTTTCGATATCCTTACCCCGGGAAGATATATAAGCTATTGATGGTCGTAACCCGTTAATAAACTGATACTGGGCAACAGCTTCAAAGTTAGTTGCTTTATTGGCAAAACCACCATTAATCGGTGTCGCATTCGCGGTTTCATCATAATCTGCCGCCAGATAAATCTGGTTAGCATCATACTTAATACCTGCAGCCCAGTGCTGAGCTTTATCTCCCCGACCATACTGGAGAGTATTTTGTGCACTGGTACGGTTAAGGTTGGCGTAGCTTCCGACCAGACTAATACCAGAACTAAAATCATAGGATGCCGACAAAGCATAGCCGTTACCATTAGCACGGGTTATTTCATTTGAACTGCCAGTACGCTGATTTTTCCCTTCATACTGTGCAGCAATTTTTAATCCTTCTGCCAGACCAAAAAAGTTATTATTGCGCCATGTCAGTAATCCGGTAGAACGACCCGCGAGGAATACATCATTATAATCCGAATCACTGCCAAAGTACGGCAGCATATCGGTGTAACCCATGACATCATAGACCAGTCCAAAATTTCGGCCATAATCGACAGAGCCCAGATTCTTATACTTTAAACCAGCATAACCGAGGCGCGTAACATTACCATTTTGAGCATCGCTGCCTTCAGTGTTATGTAAACTGTATTGATATGACCAACTACCATAACCACGCAAATCCGGTGTGATGGTAGTCATTCCGGTAAAGCCTGCTTGTAAATTCGAAGATTTATCTCCGGAATCGGAGGATGTTTGAGAAATTTGTTGTGATGCCTTAAGAACTCCGTTCAGATCTAATATATTTCCATCGCGATTATAAACCTCTACTCCATAAGCAGGCAGCAGAAATGAGAGTAGCGGCAATGCCGCTACTGTATAGTAGCTAATCTTCATTTAATTATTACCTTATTTTTCTATAGGTTTTATGATGATGTTTTGCGTGAAATTAATTAAATCATTCTGTTTTTTTATGTTCCTCCCACTGTTCCGGTGTCAGTGTTTTAATATCAAACTGCTCACGGGTTTTGCAGTAAGTATTCCCGCCCATTCTTCCAACAGCATCCATTATTTTCTGATCAATATGCAGGTTTGCACTGTTGACAGCGTCGCTACGGATATACACACCAACAACTTCGCCCAGAATAATTTCCCGGGCAGCACCGACCTGCAATATTGTATGTCTGCGACATTCCAGTGCTGCGGGGGCTGATAAAATTCTCGGGCATTTAACTTGCTGCCCGGGAACCGTTTTCAAGCCTGCTTCCTGTAATTCATCAATATCAGGTGCAAATTTTATCGCACATATTTCCATCTGGTTGACCAGGGCACTATCTGCAATATGAACAGTGAACTCTCCCGTTTCACGAATATTCCGGGCGGTATCTTTAAATTGCATATCGGCATAATTTTCCACGCCGATGGCGACTATCGCCGGATCGTGAGTCAGCACGTTGAAGAAACTAAAAGGACCGGCATTTGGGATACCTTCTCTGCTCAGCGTAGTCACCAGTGCCACCGGCCGGGGAATGACCGTTCCGATCAGCAATTTATAACGTTCACGTTCGGTCAACGCCTGAAAATCAAAATAGAGATGTGCTGCTTGTTCATTCATATTATGCACCTGCCGGGATTCGATGGGTTTCCAGCGGAGTATGGCGACTGAGATTTTCAAAACCATCATCGGTTACCACATAACAATCACCAATATTACAGCCGGCAGCTAAAGGCTCCAGCCATTGTGTATGCAGAACAAAAACCATACCTTTTTCAAGGCGGTCATAATTGTGAGATGAGATGTTAAAGCTGTTCTGCGCACCAGCCATCCCTACAGAGTGGCCCAAATTGGGGTTATGTGGTCCGTGAGTTGCCGGATAAACATGCATCAGCTTGCGTCCCTGGGCTTCCCAGTCAACATCCCGGACGTACTGATGTGGAATCAACCGGGCACCACCATCCGGCATGGGAGACCAGTTATAAGGCATTGTTCTGGCTTCAGCAGACTCAAGCATGCCTTGTTCGATCATCGGTTCGAAAGCAGCGTTATTGATATCCCGCATCAGGGCTCCGGGCTTAATCAGACGCTCAGCACGCTTAACTCCTTCAGTACAGGCCGCCAGTACTTTTTCCTGGTGGTCGGTAATACTGCCAACGGCGATCATGCGTGCAGTTTGCGCGGTATAACCACGAAAAGTCACATTAGAGATATACAGATTAATTAAATCGCCGGCACGGACGACATGGCCGTAGGGCTTGCCACAATGAGTCCCAAACTCATTAATTCCAATCTGATAGCCATCACCGGTTTCACCACCAAAAGCCATTTGTGCAGCAGTAAATGCAGCAAAGATCTCATGATCGGTAACACCGGGCCTGGTGACGTGATAAGCCGCCTGAGTACCGATACTGATCAATCTGGCAGCAGCACGAAATAACTCGATTTCCCGGGGGGAGCGTACTTTTTGCATCCTATCGAGAATAGCGTTATCGGCAATAAACTTGCATCCGGGCAGCAATGTGCTCAGAGCAGCCTGGAAGGTCAGAGAGGTCCTGTCACCAACTTGAGCGATCTGCGCTTTTTTTAGCCCAAGACTGTTCAGGATATCGGCACATTTCTCAGCGGTTTTGATCACCGAATCTCCTGGCCTGTCGGCATATTCGCGACCAATCGGACCAATCTGCCAGATATCATCAACCAACATCGGTTCTCCGCCCGGAGGAAGTAGTACTGACTGAGTGAAAAATGAAAGCAGAGTTAATGGCTTATCTGAATCTGTTGGGATAATAAGCACCCCTTCACGCATCCAGTCGCAAATGTAGCGCAGGTAAGCATTAGAAGCGTGAAACCAGCCAACACTTCCGGCATGGACGATAATGGCATCATGGCCGGCTTCTACGGCCTGGCGACGGATCCGGCGCAGGCGATCTTCAAACTCCTCAGCCGGTAAAGGTAACGGGGCTGTAAAATCAAAATCAGGTTGGAAATCGGACAGCAGAGAGCCTATGCGATAACCCGGGGATGAGACTGCCAGAGTATTCATTATTTTTTCCTTTTAAATCAATCAGTATTTATGAGTTCTGTGGTCGGGGGGCCAGTACTCGTCTGGCAACCAGTAAACCCAGCAGAGTGACAGCAATAAGTATTCCTGACATGGCTGCTACACGGACATCCAGAGATTCCTCGATTAAGGCAAACATCCTCAATGGCAGTACGGTAGTTTTGGCGTCCGCGAGAAACAGCGGGATAGTGACATTGTCAAGCGACTGGATAAACACCAGAAATGCACCCGCAAGAATGCCCGGAATTAACAGAGGTATCGTGATCCGACGTAATGTCATCAGCCAGTGAGCCCCCATCAGCGTAGATGCTTCGGCCAGTGAAGGGTTAATTCCCTGGGCGACTACCGCGGTTGCTCTGTACATCAGTGGACCAAACACCACAATATGGCCTGCGACTGTCAGCCAGAGCGAAGGTTGTAGCCCGACAAAATTAGCGACAATCAGGGCAGCCAGGCCATAAACCAGGCTGGGGAGCACCAACGGTGCCAGCAACAATGGTTCTATAATATTCACATTTTTTGACTTCATTCTGGTCATACCTAATGTTGCCGGAACGGCAAACAGTAACGATCCTCCAACGGCCATTAACGCTATCTTTAAAGAATTCCATGCTGCTATCTGTTCTGTTGCTGACCGGACAGGGTCAAGTAATGCTTCATACCAGCGGAAAGAGAATCCGACGGGCGGATATCTGAGTGTCTGACCGGAAGTGAAAGACATCATTAAGGCAATCACAATGGGGGCTACCAGATAAAGAAGGCAGAACCCGCCAAATACATAGACAAACAATTTATATAGCCAGCCAGGAACGGGGTTTTCGCGATGTTTAAACATGACCACTGAGCCTCCTGTGACGGGAAATCATGGTAAGTGCTACTAACAGGCAACCGGTAGACAACAGCAGGACGACAGCAATTGCCGAAGCAAGTGGCCAGTCAAACAGCGTCCCGACTTCACGATAGATCAGTTGTGGTACATAAACATTTCTTGCACCGCCAATGACGGCCTGAGTGACAAAAGAACTACTGGTGCTGGCAAAAACCAGTATCCAGCCAGCCAGTAAACCAGGCACCATCAGCGGCAGCATGACCGTAGCAAAAATTCTCCACGGGCCAGCTCCTGAAACCTGTGCCGCTTCGGTGAGTGAATAGGGCGTTCGGGTGAGAATGGCAATCAGCGGTAACAGTATTAACGGCAGATCAATCTGGCACATCGCCATCACCAGACCGGTTTCGGTGAACATCAGACTGACTGGCATGCCGGTAATACCCAGGGACATCAGAAAATCACTGATCGGACCTTGCCGTCCGAGAATGACTATCCATGCGAACGTCCGGACGACATTACTTGTCAGCATTGGAACCAGTGTCAGGAAAATGATGATTTGTCGCAATGTCCGACGGCTATGCCAGTAGAGCATGGCGACAGGAATACCCAACAGTGTTGTCCCAATGACGGTTTCAAGCCCCAGTCTCGCAGTATTTACCATGACCCGAAAATTGAAGGGGTCCTCAAAGAAGTGGGCGTAGTGTTGCAGCGTTACGCCACCAGGTTTAATAAAACTGAACCCGGTCATTACGGCCAGAGGAACCGCAAAAAATACCACCGAGAGTATCAGCATGGGAACGACATAGGGAAAGCCACTGTGTTTCATTACATCACCTTTAACCAGCTACGATGGTGTCGAATTCACGGATCCAGGCATCGCGGTTTTTGTTAATTGCAGCCCAGTCCGGGTAAACCAGATCTTTCAACTGGTCGCGCGTGACATAAGCGGATATTGCCGGAGTTAATGCAACGCTGTTATTGGTTGGGAACATTTCCGCAGGTGGCAGTTTGAACTGGTCCTGGGCTGCTTTAGAAATGGCTGCATCCATATAGGCGTAAACGGCATCCGCATTTTGGCTGCCTTTCGCCAGATGAATATTAACGGGTGCAGCCGGTGAACCGGTTTCGGGATGCACAAATTCGGCATTGATACCGAGGCTTTTCAGACGGGCTACATTACTGGTGCTACACATAAATACTGCAATTTCACCTTGCTGAAATAGCGTCATTTGGTGATTGGTACTGTCAACAATATTTTGCAATTGCTCAGGGTGTTTTTTAAACAGGTTAAACACAGCCTGCATATCATTGGGGCCTTTACCGTAAATTTTAGCAATCTCGGTATAAGCCATTACTGCCGTATTTGACTCAAATCCGGTCCAGGAGACTAATCCCTTATATGCAGGGTTTTCGAACAGATCCTTATAACCTTTTGGCCGGGGTACCATATCCGGGTTGTAGGCTATTCCGTTAACTTCCACGGTCACTGTTGGGCCATACTCTCCCTGGAAGCCGGCATCCAGTAAGTGCCAGTTTTTGATCTTTGTCGGGTCGACTTTTTGGATCAGATCATGTTGCAGAGCGATAGTTGTCTGCCCGGGAGACATTAACAATGCGTCATAGGGGGGGTGTCCTGGTGTTGCCAGTAATTTTGCCAGCTGATCTTCTGCCAGCGCTGGGGCTATGGTCAGACCATAACCTTCTTTTTGTAACAGAGGGGTCAGTATATTACGATAAGCATCTTCCCAGTTGCCGGGGAAAGTGGCGGCAACTAAAGCTCCCTGGTTTGCGGCTGCCATAGTTTTTAAAGAAATGGGTAAGAATGAGGCAGCTGCAGCCCCTGCCAGTAGCTGACCAAATCGCCGACGACTTAATTTAATTTCGTTCATTATGCTTACCTCTGTGAATGATTAATCGAAGGGTTTTCTGCCGGAAAAACATGACAGCGCGCTGTATCTATTTCTGCAAAAAGTGATGTTCCGGGATGTAATATCCGGGTTGAAGGATTTCGCATTTCAGATGCGCGAATATTGGTTCCACAGAGCATTTCCAGTTCGTGGACCAATACCGGGCCCAATGGAACAGAGACTGATAAATTGACCCGGTAACAGTTATCTGTCGGCTGAGTATGAAGACGGACTTCTTCAGGTCGGAAAGTCACAGTTACTCTGGATCCGGTGGTGAAATTAATCCTGCGTGGCAGACGGATATGCTGAGATTCTGTTAGTTCAATCAGTGTTGATTGCTGATCAAATTCAGCTACTGTGCCATGTAGCTGATTTGCCTGACCTATAAATGAATTCACAAACAGAGAGCTGGGATTGTCGTAAACCGCCATTGGTGTGTCTGTCTGCTCAATATTTCCTTTATTCATCAGCACCAACCGATTGGCCAGGCTCTGGGCTTCTTCCTGGTCATGGGTGACGATTAATGTGGTAATGCCCAGTGATTTTTGTAGTTGCAGCAATTCAACCTGTAAATCAAATCGCAAGGCTCTGTCGAGTGCACCAAAGGGTTCATCCAGTAATAAGAGTGAAGGGCGGCCGGCAATCGCTCTGGCAACGGCAACCCGTTGCTGCTGGCCACCTGACAATTCGCGCGGCAGACGATTGCCAAAATCCCCCAGTCTGACCAGCTCCAACATTTCTTCGACGCGTTGTTTACGTTCTCCCCGGGAAACAGCCTGACAGGCCAATGGATAGGCAATATTTTCTGCCACAGTCAGATGAGGAAATAATGCATAGTTCTGAAAGACCATACCGATACTACGTGCCCGGGCTGATATCGCAGCAAGATCCTGATTACCCAATATTATTTTTCCCGATTTTGGCTGGATAAGCCCGGCAATTGCGCGCAGAACGGTTGATTTACCACAACCACTCGGGCCCAACAAAGCAACGACTTCTCCCGGCTCAATGGTAAAGGAGATATCGCTGATCGCATTATTACCGCCGTAACTATGGGTAAGTCCCTGAACGCTGAGTTGTTTGCGTTCAGATATGTTTTGGATATCTGACATAGAAATTCCCTGATGGATACGCAACAAAAAATGTAGGCAGAATTTTTTTTAGCAATGACTGTGCCAGGAAAAATGGCTACCACAGAATATTGATTTAAGATTTTGAATTTATTAAAGTTAAATAATTATAATGTACTTTCGAACAAACTTTCGTAACTTTATTCTTATATATTATCTTTATTTATTTGGTTTGTTTGTTTTATATTGGTGCGAATTGGTCCTCATTTTGGTGCATAATCCTCAGGTATTTACTGACACAATGATATCTGATGACAAAGGGTTATTTATTTTTTCATTATTTAACATTGAGTTAGTTGGTATTTGGCGTAAGTGGGGATAACACCCATATGATTATTCAATGGGGTGGGGTTAACTTTCGAAACTATTGTATTAAATATTTAATTATTATTTTTTTCTATTTTTATCATGGTGTTGAGTTGTTTGTTGCTGACAATGGCATAAGGTTTGCAGATAAGAAAAAACTGTGATGAATAGAGAAGGAGTCAGTCATGCGACTGGGTATTGATGGGTTGAAATTGCCTGAAGCAAAGAAACGTGGTCCTCTGGCCAGTTTGGATCATGTTAAAGAATTAGGGTTAGGGGGGATCTTTTTTAGTTCATTACTGGACATGAGTCCGACTCTGGATAGTGGGGAATTGAGGGAAATACGCAGTAAGGCGGATGAGTTGGGACTGTATCTGGAGTCAGGCTTGGGGAAAATCAACCCGTTTTGCAGTGCTGAAGCACCAGAACTACGCGCCGCCGGTAATGGCGATATTATTGCCGGGTTACGCCGGATGATAGAAGCCGGGGCGTCGATTGGTTGCCGTGAACTTTGGGTATCGACTGGAAATTTTAAATCTGAATACCCGGGGCGTCTGGCTGTGGACCGTTTTCGTACGGATGTAAGCTGGGATGAACAATTACAAGCTACATCGAAAGTGCTTGACCTACTGGCTCCGGTAGCCCGGGCGCATGGTGTTCATATGAATATCGAAACCCATGATGAAATTACATCGTTTGAAATATTGCGACTTATTGAAGCCACTGGAGAAGATTGTGTCGGGGTTGTACTGGATACTGCAAATATGTTGCAGCGGGGGGAACATCCGGTACTGGCAGCAAGGCGTCTTGCTCCATGGGTACGTCAGACCCATATCAAAGATGCCTACACAGGCAGAGCCCCTGGAGGTCTCGACTTTCAGCCGAGGCCATGTGGTACAGGTATCGTGGACTTTTCTGCCATTCTGTCAATACTGTCCGAAACTTGTCCGAAAATTAACCTCTCTCTGGAAATTTCTCACTCCTCAGATGACAAACGTAGACAACCGGCACCACGCCAATCTATTCAGATCGATGATCCTCTATGGAGAGCCGGTCATCCTGATTTAACACAGGAAGAATTGAATGCATTTTTTACGATGCTGGATGCCTATGAACAGCGGGTGGCTACAGGAGAGATTGAAGACTGGGAACAGTATGAACGCCGTAATTACGGTTATCCGGAATATCAGATCCAGTCTTATGGTTTTAATGAAGCAATAGGTTTCATCCGGCAATCTGCTGCTCATATCCGGGGCATCTGTAAACAACTGAACATCCGGCTCAGGTAATGGTTACGAATATCGAGCTTAAAATGCTTAGTACAATACCGGGAAGATCAGTTATAACAGGCCTGAGTGCCTATTCAGCAAGATAAATAAGGAATGAAGTATGAAGAAGACGCGTGAACGGTCCGGCAGCGCGTTACCGGTTTCCACCAAAAATACCGATAGTAATACTGAAGATGTGTCTGAGCGGATCCGAATTACGCTTGCCAAAGCGATTGGTGAAGGAGCATTGAAGCCGGGGAGTAAAATACTTGAGGAAGCGATTGCCGAACATTTCGGTGTTAGCCGAACGGTGGTCCGTGGAGCACTGGGCGTGCTGGAAAGTGATCATCTGCTGGAAAGAAAACGCAACCGTGGCACTTTTGTCGCAGAACCTGGCATCGAAGAGGCGAGAAATTTGTTTGAAGCCCGCAGGAAAATTGAGGCTGTTTTACTGGGACTGGCAGCCACACGGCTAAAAAAATGCGGATCTGGCAGTACTGGAAAAACTGGCTGATGAGGAGGAACACATTCATCAGCATGGCGATGAGAAATCTAAAACGGTCCTTTCCGGACGGTTTCATATTGTTCTGGCCGGCTTGGCGAACAACCCGGTACTGACCGAGATGCTGGAAAAAATCGTTGCCAGACTTTCTTTGGTAATGTCGTTATATGAAGATCATCATCAGAATGATTGCGGTGCCGATCACCACCGACAGATCGTTAATGCGTTAAAGAATAAGGATGTTTCCGAGGCACAACGTCTGATGGATCATCATCTTGCAGATATCGAAGCCAGGGTGAGACTGACAGAAAATCAGGGAGATCGTCACTCATTTATGTCAGTACTCGAAAATTTCTCCTGATCCCCGTCTTATCCACAAAGATCTCCGCAAAAAGGGTCTGTACAGGGCCCTTTTGCCGGATCTGGTACAGATAGACAGTGAGTGTTTCTTAAATAGTACGATACGCGTCAGCCACAGAAGAATCCGCAGTAAAATAATCCCACCGGCAATAGCCCGTTGTGCAGCATAGCGTTAGTATCTGACGGTTTCAGGTGGCGATTGCAAACAAAAATTCCCGCAACCAACGATGAGCGGCATTGCGATCTGTGCGGTCATGCCAGACCACCAGTTTGGTAAAGCCTTTAACTGTCAGTGGTGGTGGTAATACTTTCAGGCCTGGCAGATTCAGCGTTAGCCGGCGTGGAACCACACTGATCAGGTTACTGACGCGTAAAATTTCCGGCAGCACCAGAAAATTACATACCGACAGGGTAACCCGCCGGGAACGACCCAGAGCGTCCAGGGCCTCGTCAGTCACACCACGGAAATTTCCCCCGTTATACGACACCAGAGCATGATCTTCAGCGCAAAATGCATCCAGCGTCAGGGCGTTCGGTTGTGCCAGCGGGTGTTGTTCACGCATTAAACAGACATAGTCTTCGTGGTACAGAGAGCGGGCATGCAGATCCGGGGGAGCACTATCAGGGGTGACCAGCGCAATATCAATATCCCCGCGCTCGAACTGAGCATGTAGCTGTTCATTATTCACCGGCAGCACCGCAACACGGATCCCTGGTGCCTGTAACTGCAGTGCCGCCATAAACGGAACAATCACCGCCCGCAGGGCGTAATCAGTGGCCGCTATTTTTAACGTCATTTCTGCAGTGGCAGGGGCAAAGGCTTTCGGTTGTAACAGTTCGCTGACTTCCGCCAGAATCGCTTTTACCGGCTGAGCCAGCTCAAGGGCGCGCAAGGTTGGAATAATTCCACGCTGGCTGCGGGTAAATAACGGGTCATCAAAACACTCACGTAACCGTGTCAGCATGCCACTGACCGCCGGTTGTGTCAGAGACAATCGTTCAGCGGCACGGGTCACACTGCGCTCATCCAGCAGCGCATCCAGTGTTTTCAGTAAATTAAGATCAAGGGTACGAATATCAGCTTTCATAGCTCTCTGGAATGACAGGAAACTGAGAATACAGCGGTTATCAAAGCACGTGGCGGAGGATTTAGCCAGTCGCCGGCCATTAAATCGCAATCTGCACCGGGCTCAGATATCACTCAGGATGATATCTGAAATAAAGAATGGTGATTGGTCTTATTTCTTCGGTCGCCGGATAATTCCACTGTTCGCTACCAGTATGCGTAGCTTTTTATGATGGAGACCGACGATGAAAATGAATGCAATTCACTGGCCGGAAGGTTTCATGCCTGGTTTTTCTGATAATTACTGTTCGAATGAAGTGATTGTGGCGGGTCTGACGACGGAAGATATCTGGCCATTACTCACTACCCCGGCGCGCTGGCCTGAGTACTACAAAAACTCGGCGAATACCCGCTTCTATGACAACAAAGGCCCGGAACTGGAGCAGGACGTCCGTTTTTACTTCGAAACGTTCGGTTTCCCGGTGGAATCTAAAGTGACCGAATATGTGGCGCCAGCGCCAGGTGAAGCTGCCCGTGTTTCATGGCATGGCTGGGCGGGTGAAGAAGGTACTGATGAACGTCTGGACGTACTGCATGCCTGGCTGGTGGAAGATCTGCCGGATAACCGGGTACGTATCCTTACCCAGGAAACACAAAATGGTAAGCCGGCCGTTGAACTGGCGAATACTAAACCTGACCCGATGATTAATGGTCATCAGGACTGGCTGAAGGGCCTGGTGGCTGCCGCTAAAGCGGCAAAAACCATGAAGTAATCAGATCCACTGACTGAGCCACTCCAGGGCCTGTTGTGCCCTGGAACAAAGTCCCGCAGGATTCACGGTCTCCCTGAGAAACGAAATTGTGTGGTATGAAAAAACGTCATGGACTATTGCTATAAAAATACATTAGCACTAATGTATTTTGCATCATCAGCGAGGAGCAGTGTATGAAAATCAAACCCGGCCTGGGAGAGTTACTCCGATATCTGGCTGAATTAGTGGATAAAGGTTCTGAAGAAACTTACCGGAATATGAATATCCGCTATCGGCCACGGTTCACGCCTGTCCTGCGGGCTATGCATGAAGGAGCCGTGACTATTCAGGACGTCACAGCAGCTACCCGTCTGACTCAGGGAGCTGTCAGTCAGTCGGTAGCTCTGATGGAGCAGGAGGGGATTGTGAGCCGCCAGCAACTCAGTGATGGCCGAAGTTCAGCACTCACCCTGACGCCAGAGGGGGAAGCGCTGACCAGAAGATTACTCAGTCACTGGGAAGCTATTTTCGGTGCGATAGCCACGCTGGAACAGGATGCAGGGTGGCCGGTGATGCGTTCTCTGGAAACACTGATCCATTGCCTGGAAACCCGGGGTTTTCAGGAAAGAATCGCACTTGCCAGTGCGTCATCGTCAGTCATAGGAGAACAACATGCCATCAACCGTAAGTGATCGTAACTGGTTCAGTGCCGGTGGCAGTGATTATGCACAATACCGTCCCCGTTATCCTGCAGAACTGGCGGCTTTTCTGGCGTCTCTGGCACCGGACAGGCAGTCTGCACTGGATGTCGGCTGTGGTAATGGACAACTCACCTGTCTGCTGGCCGACTATTTTGAGTCGGTCACCGGCACTGATCCCAGTGAGACGCAGATTCACAGTGCTGTCCCGCATAAGCGGGTGACTTACCACTGTGCGGCAGCTGAAACTCTGCCACAGGACGCTAAACAGTACAGCCTGATTACGGCCGCCCAGGCCGCCCACTGGTTTAAGCTGGAACAGTTTTACCGGGAAGTGAAACGAGTCGCGGTCCCGGAGGCCGTGATTGCGCTGATAAGCTACGGTGTATTACAGCTGGAACCCTCGTTAAATGAACGGTTTCTGCGTTTCTATCAGGATGAAATCGGTCCTTACTGGCCGCCGGAAAGACAGTTGGTGGATAACGGCTACCGCGACATCTACTTCCCGTTTAGTGAGCTCCCCACCCCGACGTTGCGCATCAGCTATCAGTGGACCCTGCAACAACTGCTGGGATATATCTCCACCTGGTCTGCGGTGACCCGGGCATGCGAAGCGGGGAAAACTACGGTTTTACAGCAATTTAGCCGGGATATTGAGGTGTTATGGGGCGACCCGCAAACACTGCGGCCAGTCAGTTGGCCAGTGATTATCCGGGCCGGAAAAGTGGCTTGATCTCAGGCTTAGCCGGGCGGTTCTGCCGCCTGCGAATAGCTAACAATGTCATGCAACAAAGGGACTATCCGCAGAGGCTTTTGGCGGCCAAGGCAATAAGGTCAAAACCTTAGGGGGAGGGTTTCGGTAGATGGCTGGCTGCAGAGGTACAGAAAAAAGCCAGCGTTACCATCAGCAGAACCGGTAGCATCGCCATTTTCAGGCCGGCATGCTGACCTATCATTCCCAGCAACGGCGGTCCGGCCAGGAAAGCGACATAACCCACAGTCGCGGCAATGGTGACACGAATATTACTGTTGTTGCCTTCCCCGGCGGCTGACAGGGTTAGCGGAAATCCAAGTGATGCACCGATTCCCCATAACAGTACGGCGACCGCAGCCAGCCACTGGCTGGCAGAGAAAACGATTAACAGCAGGCCGGCAATGGCTGACAGAGCACTGAATCTCAGCATTAATACGCGGCCGAAACGTCGAACAAAGCTGCCACCAATAAAGCGGCCCAGAGTCATGCCAGCAGTAAAGCCGACATAGACCAACACTCCACTGGAGTGACTGAAATGATATGCATCGGTCATCAGAAGGGGCACCCAGTCATTGGCGGCACCTTCAGCCAGCGCCATGGCCAGGATGACCACGCTCAGCAAAAGCAGGCGCTTGTCACGCAGTGCACTGACAACCTGCGTCAGATAGCTGTCATGATGTGTATTACTGATGATTTCCTGTTCACTGTGCCAGCCGAGCCGCTTTATCAGCGGTAATACACATAAGCCTGCCAGTACGAAAATCAGGGTGAAATGCCATTCAGGAGCAAGTTGCAGGTGAGTCAACAACATTCCGGCTAACGCTCCGGCGAGAGTACCGCAACTGAAAAAACCGTGAAGAATCGTCATTATTGGTTTTTTTTGCTGTCGCTCAAATGCTGATGCTTCGATATTGATACAGATATCAGCGATTCCTGTACCAAAGCCAAACAACGCCAGTGCAGAGAACGCCAGTATCACACTCTGCAGATTCAGACTTAACGCTAATACCAGCAATCCGCTCAGCAGCAGAAAATATCCGCCAGTCATCACCGGGCGGATACCAAAATGGTTAATCAGCTTACCCGCAAGCAAAATTCCTGCCATCGAACCGCAGGAAAAGCCGAACAGGATCATGCCCATCGCTTCAACTGAAGCCTGTAAAATATCCCGCATCGCGGGTGTCCGGCTGACCCAGCTTGACCAGCTGATCCCCGGTAAAAACATTAATGCAAATAATGAAGTCTGTTGAGTCAGTGCGGTTTGTCTTTGATTGTTGCTCATGCTGTTCCTGAAAATAAACGATCCCTGGCTCTCAGATTAAAAAAACCGGACAGGGAGTTCCGGGAGATCACCGATCACGAGTCACAATTTTGCGTAAAACATGATGAAGTACAAGTGAATATTCTGATGACAGCCGTTCAGCGCTGTGTTGTGGTCGGAGCACAGGGGGAAGCCGCTATCGGCTGGTGAGGATATAACATTTTATTATCTGATGACCGTAGATTCATGGTAGCGGCCCCCACTCCCCGGACAAGGAAAAAACTCAGATATCAACTCCGGAATAATTAAAGATCTTTATGCCAGCAAGCCGGAACCTTATATTGCATCTGACCGACAGAATAAATGACCGGAGCCGGTCAGAGGTCTCTCACTTCCCCTGTGTCTGATTTTGGTCTGCAGATTAAAAACTGCCAGTTATTAGCAATGAAATTAACCGGTAATTTAATTTTCTATAAGTGTAACTAGGAATATTTCATTATTAGTGATTAGAGGAAGTTAATATTTTATGGTATTTAAAAATTGTCGAATTTATGGAGATAGGGAGGTTTTGTAATGAATAGCTGGTTTAATTAAATCCTGTCATTAAATTATCGATTATTTAAATAAACGATCTTTTATTTTAAGTTAAAAAAATAGTAGTGATTAACTCTTGCATTATTGGAGTATTTGAAGCTTGATATCGTAATATGTCTTTTTGTTAGTGTTTTATGCTGTTATGTGGGTTTTACTTAGCATTAAAAAGGAAATAGACTGAATCTAAACCTGAGCTATATCTGAAATATTCTTATTTTCAAGTGATGGGTTTTATTTTTAGCGGCTAATAAAGTTATTTTTAGCTGCCTCCCGGGCATGCTGATAAGGAATATCCTGATACCGGTAAAACTATGAAAAAAGAAAGTATAGAGAAGATGATCCGTGGCTGGTTTATTGGCCCATTTTATCCCGCAGTGTTTCAGACTGACCAGGTGGAAGTTGCGGTGAAGCATTATTCTGCAGGTGATTACGAGGCTGCTCATTATCATAAAGTTGCCACCGAAATCACAATGGTAATTTCAGGTCGGGTGAGAATGACCGCCGGGAATTTTATATCCGGAGATATCATTACTATTGAGCCGGGAGAAGTGACAGATTTTTTTGCTGAAGAAGATACGACAACAGTCGTGGTTAAATTACCGGCTGCAAATGCAGATAAATATCCAGCGGGAGAGAAATAATGATTAATATTGTTATTCCTATGGCTGGGCGAGGTAGCCGTTTCTCTGCAGCCGGTTACAGCGACCCTAAACCCTTAATAATGTTGAATGACAAAAGAATGATTGAGGTAGTGGTTAATAATCTTCGTCCGGTGACAGCACACCGGTTTATTTTTATCTGTCAGTCATCTCATGTCAGAGAATATAAGCTGGAGCAGATACTTCAGCATATTGCTCCGGGAGCGATTATTGTCCCTGTAGAAGGTATTACAGAAGGTGCTGCCTGTACGGTATTGGCGGCAAAAGCATTGATAGATAACGCTCAGCCGCTGATGATCGCGAATTCAGATCAGTGGGTGGATACCAATATCAATCATTATTTGCAACAGATGGAAGACCGTTCGCTGAATGGGTTGATAATGACGATGACCGCCAGTGACCCTAAATGGTCATATGCCTGCTGCGATATTGACGGAAATGTAGTTTCGGTGACAGAAAAACAGGTGGTTTCTGATCAGGCAACGGTTGGTATTTATAACTACCGGTATGGTAGTGATTTTTGTCGGTTTGCAGAACAGATGATCAGAAATGACGACCGTAGTCAGGGGGAATTCTACGTGGCTCCGGTCTACAACTATATGTTGGCTGCAGGCCGTGGTCCTCTGGGGGTGGTCAATATTGGCAGCGAGATGAAGGGCATGTACGGGCTGGGTACCCCGGCAGACCTGCAGGCATTTTGTCGTCTGCCGGTTTATCACCAGGCCATTAACTTCGGAACGGCAGGTGGATCACACTAGCATGAGAATTATTCGCTACAAGCATGACAAGAGACTCAATATTCGAACGATGGAGCGAAGCTACAGTGCAAAACTGGCTCTGACGGAGAATGCCGAAGCACTGACAATCATCAGTTTTTCGGCCTGTCACGATTGTCCTACGGATAAAGAGGCTGTGGTCAATGGCAGTTCCCGCTTTATGTTACCGGATGTAGAGCATGTTGCGCTGATTAATGTACAGAATGATTCGGCTCTGTATGCTCACCTGCTCTGGGATATCACCCATCAGATGCCGGTGGGATGCCGACTTTACATCAAAGAGCAGATTCCCTGTGAAACTCTGCTGGAGCGCGATTATTATGCTAAGGCATTCAGTGAAATGGCCCCTGCGGAAGGGTTCAGAGTTTACGGTAAACATCAACCCCTGGCAGCAGAGCAGGACAGGGGACTTGAGCAGTGGAGTTTCTGTATCCCGGTCGGGCCGGAAGATCCGGTATTTCTCAACGCCTGTGTTGAACGTATTCTGCAACTAAATTTGCCTGAGTACGAAATCATACTCTGTGGTAACCCACATCCGGAATTTTTGTATTTTGACCGGGTGCGGATTGTAGGCCAGGAGATAACTGCGCCTCCGGTACATATTACCCGAAAGAAAAATGTACTGGCAAAGGCAGCCCGGTTCGCCAATCTGTGTATTATTCATGACAGGGTAATGTTGCCGTTAAATTTCTATGATGCGGTGTGCCGTTTCGGCGACTATTATCCGTTTTGTGGCTTTCAGTCATTCTATTTTGCAGATAAATACAATGTGTTGCCGAGGAAATACTCTGATTTCAATACGATAGAACAGGACCTGTCCCGTGAACTGGATATTCATGCTGTAACCAGACAGGACACCGCACTGATCAGTAAGCTTTTCTACTGTTATCAGCATCCGGCGAGGAGTCAGTATGGCCATGACTATCTGACCGGCAGTCTTAGCCTGTGCAAAAAGTCAGTCTGGCGGCATTGTCCTCAGAATGAACAATTGTTCTGGAATGACTATGAGGATATTGAACAGGGAATCCGGGCCAGTCATTATGGAATCCCTACGGTGATTAATCCGTTGGCCATTACACAAAGTATGAATGCCCGGTCAGTGATCCATTATTACGGCTATGTCGCGGTAAAAGATTATCAGGGCAGGGACAGAATGAGCCGTTGCCTGTTGGAGATGGTGCCATTTTTACCGAAGAAACCGCTGTTCAGAATCACCGCAGAACAGGCCCGTGAACGTATTTATCAGTTTGCCGGAAAATATGGGGCCAGTGGTCAGTTGCTGCAGACTATCTCCTCGGCGGGGATGAGCGGTTTGTCCCGTTTTATGCTGATTAAAAAAGTCATCAAAGAAATTACCGTGAAACTCTCGCAAACCCGTGAGTTTATCAATGATTTCAGTCGGCTGATTCTTTGCGAGGAAATTGCACCCAATGAGCTGATTCAGTTGCTACGGGTAATGAACTCCTCCGCCAGTCCGGCGACTAAAAAAAGTGCCCTGATCGGCAGTTTTATTCTTAATAACCAGTTATCACACTCCTGGTTCTGTTCGCCATTTTACAAAAGTAATAATGACTGGTTTATCAGAGAAAATGTATTCAGCAAACTTAGTTTATGGTTCTCTGCCTGTTATCTGAAATATCTGTATAAAGGGGCCTATTTTCCGATGCCGGTAAGAGAGGTAGTGACCTTGTTGCATAACAGTACGCCTTACAGAAAATTACCGGAGAAATAATGGAGTTAAAGGTTGAAGGTGTCAGTGAAGAAGAGTATGGGTTATGGATGAATGGCAGTAAGCAAACCCGGATTCCGGCCATTAATAAACAACAGTCTCAGGTGTTGTTATTAGGCTTTGACATGGAGAAGGTCAAAAACTTCGCTATCAATCTACAATGCACCACCTATGCTATTTTTGTCAAAGTGAATAATGATAAGGAATATGATACTTACCGTGAACATCTGATTACTCTTATCAAGATGCTGGTGCTTGATGATTCGACACCGGACCGTCATGTCATGGTTTTTATTGTCTCAGCGAAACATGAGGATTATAAAAACGAGTTATGGTCATTTTTTAATATGAGCACCCGCTATCTTCGGGTTCAGCATTTTGGTGAGTATAGGGCGTTACTCAATAATCTGGTGATGATATTTCCGGGAGTGACTATAACAGAACGCTATAAAAGGGCAGTGAAATTGCTCAGAAAAAAAATAAACTCACTCAGGGCATAGTCATGGAAAATATCAGTATCATTTTTCAGGGGCGGGTGTTGGAAGAGGGCAAAATTTGCAGTCGCGTAATGACTAATATTGCCACCACCAGGCGCCAGTTTCCAGACGATGAAATCATATTATCCACCTGGAATCTGAACCCAAAAATACGTGAGGAACTATTGGGTCAACTGCAACCCTTAAAGGTACGTCTGGTGGAAAGTCAGGATCCCGGGCCGCTTGTCTACCAGCAAAAAAACGCCCGCTGGATAACGAATGTTAACCGGATGATTGTTTCTTCCCGGCAAGGTATCCGCCAGGCCAGATACGAGCTGGTGATAAAACTGCGTACAGACTCACTGCTATACCAGTCTGATATCAGGGATATTTTATTACGCCGGCAGGAAGATGAACGAAATTTCCCAAGAGATCCGGAGTATGCATTATTTCGACAACGGGTAATTAACGGTAATGTTTTTGCGCGAAATGCCAGAGGACATATGCCCTATTTATTTCATCCGGGGGATATTTTTCTGGCCGGAAACCGCGAGGACCTGCTGGACTTGTTCGAAATTCCACTCGCTGACAGCAGTGTATTTGAAGTTTGTTTCTGTTTTTCAATATTTTCGTTAATGCGTTATGTGCCGGAACAATACCTCTGGGTCAGATATATAGAAAAAATAAAGGGCAGGATAGAATTTCCGGGTAATGCAGTATTTACAGAAACACTCAGGGAACGGTCAGAAAAGTATTACGTAAGTAACTTTATACCCTATTCCAGTGAACAACTTGGATTCCGATGGAGTAAGCATCAGCGGGTGTATAAAAATAAAGGGCTTTCCAGTGTTTACCGGCTGGAAGACTGGCGCAATCTCCAACGGAGCCACCTGCCTTCGCGTAAAAACCGGGACATATTTTATAAGGTTCGCACGGTTAAGGTTTTTATCCTGCGGCTACTGTTATGGGTAAAGTTTTTGCCGTTACATTTCGCGTTCGTCCGTGCTATCGCAATCCGGGTCTATGGACGACGCTGTTAGCTGCCGGCAGATCAACAAGGAACGTTTTTCGGAGGGTATATGCAGATTTTATCGCACCGGGGGCTGTGGCGAACCCCGTCAGAAAAAAACAGTATTGTTGCGTTCAGCCGTTCATTCAGTCAGGGATTTGGCTGTGAAACTGACATTCGTGATTTTAACGGACAACTGGTGATTTCTCATGATATTCCGCAACAGAGTTGTCTTTTGCTTTGCGATTTTCTGCAACTGCATGCCCGTATTAACAGTCAGTTACCCTTAGCGTTAAATATTAAATCTGATGGTCTGGCGGGGGAGATCAGGCAACTACTCAGGTTTTTCAAAACAGAAAATTACTTTTGTTTTGATATGTCAGTTCCGGATATGCAGGACTATCTGGCCACAGGGCTACAGGTTTATGCACGTATCAGTGAATTTGAAACAGAAAGCGCGTTGCATAGCAAAGTGCAGGGGATCTGGCTGGATAGTTTCTTATCTGAGCAGTGTGACCTGCTGCAGCTTCAAAAATTTCTGCAGCTCGGATTACCGGTCTGTTGTGTTTCACCTGAACTGCATCGCAGGCAGAACGATATTTACTGGCAGCAGCTCTTGCGTTTTACGGCGGGATTTCCTTCGACAGAGCAGTTGATGCTATGCACGGATCAACCCGAAGAGGCCAGGGAGGCCTGGAATGAGCAATAAAATTCAGGCAATTATCTTTGACATGGATGGGGTGCTGATTGATGCCAGAGACTGGCATTATGACGCGTTAAATCAGGCGCTGGCGTTGTTCGGCATAGAGATTGCCAGACACGAGCATTTGTCAAAATTCGATGGCTTGCCGACGCGTGACAAACTTTCCATTCTGAGTGAGGAAAAAGGACTTCCCCCTGCACTGCATGGGTTTATTAATCAACTTAAGCAGAAATATACGCTGGATATTGTCTGCCGTCACTGCCGGCCAGTATTTCACCATGAATTTGCCTTGTCCCGGTTACGTTATGAAGGCTACCGACTGGCAGTTGCGTCTAATTCTATTCGTGACAGCATCGGGATGATGTTAAGCAGGGCCTGTCTGCTGGATAACTTCGAGTTTTTTCTGTCGAACCAGGATGTCACCCGGGGTAAACCTGCGCCCGAAATCTATCAGAAAGCTATCGCCCGTCTCGGGTTGTTACCGCATCAGTGCCTGGTCGTCGAGGATAACGAAAATGGTATCAGGGCAGCGACGGCGAGTGGTGCTTATGTGATGAAAGTGGCGGGCGTCAGTGAGGTGAACTACGGCAATATCAAAAATTATATTCGTACTATTGAGGGCCATTCCCAATGATGACCATTATTACGTCGCTGGGCGGTAATACATTATATGAAATGACTCCGGAGTTTTCGTATCCGAAAATACTCAATGAGATCGATAAAAAAACATTGTTCGAATATTCGCAGGAGATCGTTGCCAGCCTGTCTGACACTACAAAACGAATTTTTCTACTGCCAGAACGAAGGGATAAGCAGTTTCAGCTGTCACCGATGATTTCGGTGGTGAGTCAGGGGGAAGGTAAAATCCTTTATTTACAGGGCGATACCGGTGGTGCTGCCTGCAGTTGTTTGCTGGCTGTCGACGATATTGATGCTGAAGATGAGTTGATTATCATCTCAGCCGATCAATATATTGACGCTAACATTCAGACAATTATTGAGTATTTTCGTCAACAGCAGGCTGATGCGGGGGTGCTGACCTTCAGGTCTTTACATCCAAAGTGGGCATTTATCAGAAAACAGGAAGATGGCCAGATTATTGAGGTCGCCGAGAAGAAAGCAATCAGTCGGGATGCCATTGCCGGGTTTTATTATTTCAGGAAAGGGAAGTTTTTTACCCGTGCAGCTCAGGACAGTATCCTTAAAGGTTCCCTGGTTAACGGTCAGTATTATCTGTCAGGTTGCCTGAATGAGATGATTTTACAGAATATGAAGATCATCGGCTGGCCATTAGCGGAAGGGAGTTATCATAATTTTTATGATATTCATGCCATTCAGGAATTTTCTTCATTCTGTAGCTCCCGCACTTCACGCCCGGTGGCCAGAAAAGCTTATGTTGTGATGCTCGCCACTCAAACGCTTAAAAATCCGGAGCAGTTGTTCGGGAGCGAAGTCAGATTACAGGAGCATGGTGGACAGTTGTCAGGAATTACAGCAGTGAGCCAGGCATTACACCATTTCCTCTGTTCAGCACAGCACCTTTCAGTGGACGAACAACTGAGCAGTGATGACAACAATAAACATCTTATTTTTTATACCTTGTATTTCCAGGACAGAATACAGCGACTATTGGATGTAATCATTACCGGGAAAGAGGGGGAAATAGTAGAAATTCAGCGATCAGAAGTTATCTGAACTACCTGTATTGATTTTTTATAAAGACATGTCATTAAAAAAAACCAAATCAGAATAAATTTTCAATTTAAATAAGGATATTTAGTGAAAAATTTACTCCATGCGACATTTATTTCGGTGTCACTGGTTATATCATCCCCGGTGATAGCATTCGATAAAGTCTATACATTTGGAGACAGCATCAGTGATGGTGGCTTTGCGGGGCCGATAACCCGATATCTGGCCGGTTATGATAGTAAGTTATATAACGAACTGATCTCTGAGGCTTATACCGGGCAGGAACATTTGCCATATACACAAGGCGGCACTAATTATGCAGAGTCGGGTGCTACGGCCAGTCAGACACCGTTTCTTATCTATAAAACCAGCGAGCAGATCAATCGTTACCTGGCACAGAATGGTCAGCAAGCCGGTAAAGAGGGATTATATATCCTGTGGATTGGCGGTAATGATCTCTCTGTGGATGTGGAGCAGAGCCTGTTGTCATTTAAATTCTCCAAAATTTTTGACAAGGGAGATACCTATCTGCTGTCAAATGCCCCCCGGGATGTCGTTGATCAGACCAGGCAATTACTGGATGCGGGGGCCGGTATGGTGGTGGTCCCTAATCTGCCGAATGCCGGGATGAGTCCCTGGACCGGGACGGCGCTGTTTGGTTTTGCGCAGATGTTTCTGGGCGGCAATCTCTTAGATCTGCCAGGGCTCTATGCTATCCAGGATGAGTATTTACGCTCACTGGGCAGTATCGAAGGTGAAGAGGCACGCCAGACGGCTGTAATTAACTCAGTGGCGAATGTGCTGGAGAGAAAAGGGCTTAAGCTGCCAGTTGACCTCACCACGGCAATACTGCGTGGATTTCTGGACATGGAAAACACGCTGACCCAACAGTTTAATAATGATGTAGAGAAAGGATTAAGTGCATTACAGGGAAATATTGTTCGTGCCGATGTAAATCGTCTTTTTACCGAAATTATTGACTCTCCGAAAACCTATGGTTTCGATAATATTCTGGTACCCATGTGCCAGATTGGTACACCGGCACCCTTCTGCAAAGAAGATAGTCAGGGATTCTATAATGATCAGGTCTATTTATTTTCTGACTGGTTTCACCCAAGCCCAACGGCGCACGCAATGATCGCTGAATATATGATGTCGATCATCGATGCCCCGTTACAGGTCGTCGGATTAAGCGAGGGGATGAATAATATTCAGTCTGACCGTCGTTTATTTCTCGATACACAGTTGCAAAAACAGCGCATGGAATCTTCGGTTCAAAAAGTCACCCTGTTTGGCGGCTACAGTGGCAAATACAGTCGGGTAAAGGAAAATGGCTTACTGAACGGCAGCAACGGTCTGGCGAGTAACGGACATATTGGATTTGCGCTGCAACCGGTCAGGGGAGTGACTGTCGGAGGAATGTTCAGCACGGGTGGCAGTCATTTTAAATCGTCAGATCTGTTTAAATATCAATATACCAGTACTTCGGTGAGTCTGTTCAGCCAAATGGTTTTGAACAATGGGTTGTGGGGAAATATTGATCTCAGCAGCGGTAGCGCCCGGTTTGATCATATTCGACGTGGGATAAAACTCGGGACCGCTATTCGTCAGGAGCAGGGACAGACCGGCGGCCGTTTTAGCGGTATAAGTGTCAATGCCGGTTTTGATATTAAACTGCACCCCAATATCACCACCGGGCCTGTACTGGGTCTCAGCTATGACCGAATGCAGGTTAATGGCTACCATGAAAAAGACAATAACAGTACTTCAATGAAATTCGGTAATCAGAAACAGATCCGGAAAAATATGACGGTGGGATGGAGGTTTGATACCCGTAATTTACCGGTTAACCCGTATCTGCATCTGACTTACCGGCAGGAATCCGGCACAGCTCCCGGCAAAGTCACTGCCTCATTAAGAAGTACAGGTACTCAGTTCTGGCGCGATACCGACCTGACGAAGTCCCGGCAATGGCGTGAGGCAAAACTGGGTATGTACTCTGAGTTAAACGAAAACCTGAGCACTTATGCTGCGGTTTATCTGAGCAACAGTAATGACCACAATACCATGCTCAATTACGCCACCGGCCTTAGCTACTCATTCTGATTCATACCCTCACCACAGGGAACCATGATTTTCTTTAAAACACTTCTCCCCTGGCAGTAAGGGGAGAATCCTGGTGGTTGCTGATTTCGGATAGTGAGTCGTTTACAGAGGTTAATTCATGATCACAGAGCGTCAGAATATCCATATTATCCAGGTTTACCGTGGTCTTGCGGCGTTGGCCGTGATTTTTTATCACTATAGTTGGTTTATTTCACCACTGGAACAAACGCTGCTGAGACGGGGATATCTGGGAGTAGATATCTTCTTTATGGTCAGTGGTTTTTTAGTCTGGATAACAACCCGGCAGTTGCAGGCCGGATGGCAAAGTAGCCTGCGTTATATCGTGAAACGCAGTATACGAATTATCCCTGCCTATGCACTGGTGACCATCGGATATGCGTTGTACTTTGCATTCACTCGCCCGGCAGCAGACCTTATCTGGCAGACGTTGAAATCGCTGGTATTTATTCCCCTTAATGGAGGTAACTCACCCGCTTATGGCTTTCCATTGTTGGAAAATGGCTGGACGCTGAATTATGAGTTTTTTTTTATCTGATGGTCGCGGTCCTGCTATTGGCCGGACGCTACCGCTATGGGTTACTGGTGGGGATAGTTTTTTTTACTGATGTGGTTGATGCCGCGTGAACAACTGCTGATGAGTCAGTCTGTCGATGCACATTTTTACCGGCAATATTTCCTGATGATGAGTGATAGCGTGAATATCGATTTCCTGGCGGGCCTACTGGCTGCCGTGCTGTGGCAGAGAATGTCTGAGCGTGCCGGGATAATCTGGTGGTTAATCATGGTGGGAGCGGTAGTCTATTTTCTGCTGGCAGTGACTTTTTTGTATGCGCCGTTCGGTGATATGGGTAATCCACACACCAGCGTAATGACTCTACCCTGTTTTTTACTGTTTATCAGCGGGCTAAAATTCAGCAAAATAAAACCACGTCAGTATCCCCGATGGTTATTGTTTACCGGCAAAATATCTTACTCGCTTTATTTATTACATATGGCTGTCATCTTTGCGCTGGTCTCACTGGCACAGCATGTTTTTGGAATGCAATATTTCGATGAGTTTTCGCATCGGTTTAATTTACTACTGGTCAGTCTGGGAGTGACCTTTGTTTTATCCTGGTACTGTTATTCTATGATTGAAATAAAATTATCAGTATTTCTGCGGGGTAAATTATTGGCGGTTATGAATTTATAACCAGCACCATTAATCAGAATCTAACGGAAGAGAGTAGTTATGTACAGTGAACGGAAATTACGAACCCTGAAAAAACGTGAAATTCTTCAGGCGTTGACAGAATTATGTAAAGACCTTAATTCTGAAACGCCTTCCGGTAGTACGTTACCGGAACTTGAGTTCTGGCCGAAAACCCGCCAGATTGCAGATCGCTGCGATGCCAGTATTTACGTCACCCGGGCTATATTATTGCAACTCGAGGAGGAGGGGAAAGTTATTAAATCTCCACAGCTTTATTTTAATTCTTTGCGCTGGTTTATAAAGAAAGCACATTCTTAATAACTGTGCCCGACGACGCTGTCGTCGGGCAACAGAACTATTTGGCATTATTGATGCGCGGAGTATAACTTTGCTGCCGTTTTTCTGCCGGACGCAGGTCACACTGTGCTGGCAGGAATGCCGCAATAATCCCGGCAATGGTTAGTGAACCAGCCAGGGCAATCACAGCGGTATTCTGTCCATACAGATAGATAGTTAACCCCACCAGATAAGGGCCACAGAACCCCCCAAGATTACCCAGACCGTTAATCACTCCGCGGGCACTCCCCGCCGCTTCCGGAGGAGCTATACGCCCGGGGATGCTCCAGAACGGGCTGGTGGCTGCTTTCAGGAAGAATCCACAGGCCACCAGTGCCAGATAAGCGGCCACCACATATTCACGTAACAGCACCGAGGCCAGCAGGCAGGCTGCAAAACAGAACAGAGAAATCATTACCCATTGCCGCCGCTTACCGGTTTTATCACTGAAGTAAGAGATGACATAAATTCCCGATAAGGTGGCTATAAAAGGTAAAACTGTCAGCAAGCCGACGTTGCCAATACTGGCCCCGGTCAGATTTCTGATGATAGTTGGCAGCCACAGGGTGTAACCGTAATCACCCGTCTGATAGAAAAAATTCAGGATGACTAACTTCATCAGGCCAGGGTTACGGAACACTTCTTTCAGCGGCGCATGGGTGAGCGGAGGGAGTTTACTGCGTTCCGCCCGGTCTCGTGCCATTTCACGCTGCAAATATTCCCGTTCGGCAGCCGGTAACCAACGGGCATCTTCAGGGCGATCACTGACCATCAGCCACCAGACAGCCAGCACCACCACAGACAGCAGACCCTCGATAATAAATAACCAGCGCCAGTCGAGCAGTGCAATAATCCAACCGGAGATCGGGGCGGTTACCATCCCACCCAGCGGGGCAAACATCATCACAAACGCATTAGCACGTCCCAGTTCTTTTTCAGGGAACCAGTTACTGACCATGGTCAGTACTACCGGTAACATGCCGCCTTCAGACACCCCGAGTGCGAAGCGTAATATCAGCAGCTGATACTGTTGGGTGACAAACCCGGTGGCAACTGAAATGACGGCCCATGCCACCAGTGACCAGGCAATAAAGCGTTTACCACTGCCGCGAACGGCAATATGTCCACCAGGAACCTGTAAAAACAGGTAACCAATGAAAAAAATACCGCTGACCACCCCGGCCATCTGGCTGGACATCAGCAAATCCTGTTCCATACCACCAGGTAGCGCAAAACTGATATTTACCCTGTCCATAAATGACATGATGCAGGCAATCAGGATTGGCACAATAATCCGAAACCAGCGGGTTCCGGGCGGTGTTTTTTGCATGATGAATCCCCTTTATGTCTCGTCGGTTGTCGTAATACAGAGCCCTGAAAGGGCTGTGGCATGACCCGATAATGTGCTTTTCAGGAACTATCAAACGTGTTTTTGGATTGATGATGTGGGATCCGGGTCACGTAAGGAAATGTTAAGAAAGTGTGTTACAAGGTTCGTGAGCCAGGCAGGGATCGGACAACAGCTGAAGCAAGGTAACTCAGAGTGTTTCGCCGACTGAGAGACGGTAATGAAGGTCAATATGAATCTCCGGAGATTGTCCGGCAATCTTCTGTAGCATGATTTCTGCCACTGTTTTGCCTATTTCAAAGCGTGGGGTGATCACGCTCGCCAGTTTTAACGGGGTCACCTGACCAATTTCCAGCCCATGAAAACCAGCAATACTGAGTTGCTGAGGAATTTTCACTCCTGACTGTAAACACTCCTGTAGCACTCCTACCGCCAAATCGTCGTTAGTACACAGGATACCGTCAACTTTTGGATACTGTTGGCGGGCCAGGGTCATCATGCCGTTACCTATGGAGACTGAAGAAATCTTATTCGGGGTAATTTGTCCGGACGGACGACCAGCCTGCTGCATAGCCGCACAATAGCCGGCAAAGCGTTGTTGATCCCGGAGGTCGGACATGGAACCGAAATAGATAATGTTTTGCTTACCCCGACTAAGCAGTAGCCGGGTCATATCAAAGCCAGCTTGCTGGTTATCGAATCCGACACAGATCCGCCCGGGCTGGTACTGATTGCCCATCACTTCTGCGACAGGAATAGCCGCAGCTTTAAGATATTTTTCGGCACGTAGCGTATGTGTTGATTCAGAAAGAATGATGCCTTTTACCTGCATTGCCAGCAGTGCGGCGATTTGTTCCTCTTCCCGCTCAGCATCATAATCGTAACTGACAACAACGGTTTTGAAACTGGTATTGCTGATAACCGATTCAATACCGGCCAGTAGTCCCGGGAATATCTGATTATGAAACGACGGAATTAAAACACCAATACGGGCCGTGGTCTGGCTGGCAATCTGTGCATTATCCTGATCCGGCTGATAACCCAGTTCTTTGATAATCTCCGCAATTCGCTGTGATGTTTCAGCCGTGACTTTTTCTGGTGTCCGCAGATAACGGCTGACCGTCATGGGGGTCACTCCGGCCAGGGAGGCAATATCATGCAGGGTAATACGCTGGTTTTTCATACCGGAGATCCAGATAACCTAAACGGAATAGCTGCAGCAGAATGCCGCCAGCGTGGCAACAGGTTACTGTAAAAATAGCCGGAATGTCACTGAATGAAATCTTAAATTTGCAACGGTCGCTCATCGCCATCGGGAATACAGGGCTACGGCCCGGGACCAACAAAGTCACACTCCCGGGCCATGCCGGCCGGTTCAGGGATTTATCAAACGACCAATTGAACGAAAGAATTGTTTCTGCTCAGTGCCTTTTTTTATGGCTCCTTCCCGGTAGAAGTAGACTTTGCGCAGATTACAGTTAAGGAGTTCTGCAATATTTTTAGTGTTCAGGTTGTACAGATAAGCACGTAACAGAGAAACCTGCTCTTTGTTGAGATTTAGCCGGTTATTAAAGATAACACTATAATTTCTTTTACATTTTTCACTGTTGTTACGGCAAAGTATACGGATGAAAAAACTGAAGTCATCCAGGGATAATCGTTTATCCAGCTCGAAATCGGCGTTTTTGATACTCATAAACTGATGCAGGACTGAAAGCAGGCAAACTTTACATTCGGGTAAACTTTGTTTGATTCTGAAAATATCATTTTCCGGATCTATGACTATCGAACGGGTGGTCAGGGTGTCATAGAAAATGAATTCAAAACTGTCATCAGAGGGATGATTAAGTAGCTCTTCGACAGAAGAGAATTCATGAACGGATATATTGTCAGAAATGTATCTGCATAATGTTTTAATAGCTATACAGGTATAATTACAGGTATCAATAATAGCAATTGACCGAATGACTTCCTTGTTATTCATAGAGCACCACATTTTATTTACAATGTTGATTTGTATGTGAAATCCATTTACCGGTGATATTGGTATTGGTGCACGCGTGAGACACTGGCGGATGATGCCTGTGATGACATCCGACTCACGTGATTATTTGGTAAGCAGAATTTCTCCCCTGGTAATAATAATATCGTTTGATTATGGCAGTTATTTACCCCTCGTTCCAGCAGGCAGGGTTGAATTATCTAAAAATAAGAATATTACAGTTTTGGCAGGTTGTTATGTGGAGCCTTTTGGACGCTAATTTAAAAACTTGAGCCTCAGAATACCTGGCATAAATAACCATTGTCCCTGGATTTATTTGTCACTTTTATATACAGGAATTGACACAAATTATCACAGGAACTCTTGTCAGGAAAATTTGACCGGTTTGCTGAGGTGATGAACATCATCGCGCAGACAGTCTGGCGAGCCAGACCTAAGCAGGGCTTAACCCTGTGCAGGAAAATATACCGGTGATAAATCAGACAAAGATCACACATTATAAATAAAGGACCAAAAACCGCAGCCAGCCTCTTTCATGCTAAGGTGAATGACAGTTAAAGTTACGCGTAACAGCTAATGAAATGAGAGCATCTGATGAGTAAATTATTCGATTTAACCGGCAGGCGGGCGTTGATCACCGGTTCAACGCAGGGACTGGGTTTACTGATGGCTCGTGGGTTGGGAGAGCATGGTGCGGAAGTCATTATTAATGGCCGTGACCCGCAACGATGTGAAAATGCGGTCGCAGAGCTACAGGCGCTGGGTATCCGTGCCAGTGCCCGTGCTTTTGATGTTACCGACCCCGTGGCGGTGACGGCAGCCATCGACAGTATTGAAACCGAAACGGGTCCGCTGGATATTTTGATCAACAATGCCGGAATACAGCATCGTGCTCCTTTCACTGAGTTTCCGGTAGAACAGTGGGATCGGATTATTGACGTCAATCAGAAATCAGTTTTTCTGGTTTCACAGCAGGTTGCCCGCAAAATGATGGTCCGTAAACGAGGAAAAATTATCAATATTTGCTCAATGCAGAGTGAATTAGGGCGCGATAATATTACTCCTTATGCCGCGTCAAAAGGCGCTGTAAAAATGCTGACCCGGGGGATGTGCGTCGAGCTGGCGCGCTATAACATTCAGGTCAATGCGATTGCTCCTGGCTATTTTGACTCAGAGATGACGGCGGCTCTGGTCAACGATAAGCAATTTTCTGACTGGCTGTGTCAAAGAACCCCGGCCGCGCGTTGGGGAAAACCAGAAGAACTGATGGGCGCTGCTGTATTCCTCTCTGCGACAGCGTCGGATTTCGTTAACGGTCATGTCTTATTCGTCGATGGCGGAATGCTGGCCTCGGTATAAATCATGAGGGCGGACGTTAACGACGTTTGCCCTGCGCATTATTCTCCGGCTATCACCAGGGCCGACACAGGATTTTCCTCCATGGATAACAGCAGAAAACTGCCGGTAAAACGGTGGTGGTATTTAATGCCGGTGATTTTTATTACCTACAGCCTGGCTTATCTGGATCGGGCAAACTATGGTTTTGCCGCCGCGTCAGGTATCGAAAGTGACCTGGGCATCAGCCGGGGTACCTCTTCACTGATTGGCGCACTGTTCTTCCTCGGTTACTTCTTTTTTCAGGTGCCCGGAGCTATCTATGCGGTAAAACGTAGTGTACGTAAACTGGTGTTCACCAGTCTGCTGTTATGGGGATTTTGTGCCGCCGCGACCGGTCTTATCAGTAATATTCCGGCGCTGATGGTGATCCGTTTTATCCTGGGGGTGGTGGAAGCGGCTGTGATGCCGGCAATGTTAATCTATATCAGCAACTGGTTTACCCGCCAGGAACGATCACGCGCCAACACCTTTCTGGTACTGGGCAATCCGGTGACGGTGTTATGGATGTCTATCGTATCCGGATATCTGATTAATGCGTTTGGCTGGCGGGAAATGTTTATTTTCGAGGGGGTTCCTGCCTTAATCTGGGCCATCTTCTGGTGGTGTATTGTCCGTGATAAACCGGAACAGGTGAGCTGGCTGACAGAAGCAGAAAAACAGCAACTGGCCAGTGCCATGGCCGAAGAGCAGCAGGCTATACCGCCGATGCGCAATGTGCCGCAGGCTTTACGCTCCCGCAATGTAGTAGTGCTTTGTGTATTACACGCGCTGTGGAGCATCGGAGTCTATGGTTTTATGATGTGGATGCCATCAATTCTGCGTACTGCCGGATCGGTAAACATTGTCCAGGCAGGCTGGCTGGCCGCCGCGCCTTATCTGGCCGCGATTATTACCATGCTGGTGATTTCGTGGTTGTCAGATAAAACTGGTTTGCGTCGGCGCTTTATCTGGCCTCTGTTACTGATAGCTTCAGTGACCTTTTTTGGGTCGTGGCTGCTGGGGAGCTACTCATTCTGGTGCTCTTATGCCTTACTGGTACTGGCCGCTGCCTGTATGTATGCCCCTTATGGACCGTTTTTCGCACTGATCCCGGAATTACTGCCAAAAAATGTGGCAGGTATTTCCATCGGGTTAATTAACTGTTGCGGTGCATTGGGTGCATTTGTCGGAGCCTGGCTGGTGGGTTATCTCAATGGTCTGACCGGCGGCCCGGGAGCCTCTTATACTTTTATGGCCATTGCATTACTGGTATCGGTAGGGTTGGTATTTTTCCTGAAAGTTCCCGCAGGGAACAGACAGACTGCCCCGTTACTCAACGTTGATGCTGAAAAACAGGGGCCCCGATGAAGCGGAACAGGATGTCTTTGCAGGATATCGCGACTCTTGCCGGTCTGACCAAAATGACCGTCAGCCGTTACATGCGGGGGCCGGAAAATGTTTCTGAACGCAGCCGTCAGGCTATCGATGCAGTCATGCGCCAGCATGACTACATACCTAACCGTTTACCGGACATTTTAGCCGGGGCCCGCAGCCGGACACTGGGAGTGATTATTCCCTCATTCCGTAATCAGATTTTTGCTGATGTGCTCGAAGGCATTAAGCAGGTAGCGGAAGAGCACAATTATCAGACGATTATTGCCAGTAACGACTATGATCCTCTGACCGAACAGCAAAAAATTATCACCCTTTTGTCATATCACATTGATGCACTGATTCTGACTGGCAGACAACACAGTACCGCTGCGATCGGCAGCATTCGTGCCTCCGGTGTACCGGTGGCTGAACTGATGGAAATTGGTCCTGGTGCGCTGGATTTGCAGGTGGGTTTTGATAACCAGCAGGCTGCCTGCGATATGACTGAACAACTGATTACCCGTGGGCGACAGCATATTGTTTTTCTGGGCTCGATGGATGATCCGCGGGATATCAGCCGCTACCGGGGTGTTCAACAGGCCCTGCAGCGCCGGGGAATGACAGGGCGGCATATTGTCCCGAAAGAGATCTCGTCAATGGCCCTTGGACAGAAAATGTTCGGGCAGATTATGCAGAGGTATCCGCAAACCGATGCGGTGTTCTGTACCAATGATGACCTGGCCGTGGGGGTTTTACTGGAATGTCAGGCCCGGAAAATCGAAGTTCCGCAGCAGATCGCGATTGCCGGATTCCATGGTCTGGATATCGGTCACGCCAATCAGCAAAAACTGGCCAGTGTGATTACGCCAAGGCTGGCTATCGGCCAGGTCGCGACCCGCCAGCTATTGAACAGACTGGAAGAAAACGGTAACCCGGCGGCGGCTGAACTCTGTATCGATCTGGGATACCGGCTATTTATGGGGGATACCCTGTAGCCGGTATCCCTTCCTGCTGCATCGGGCAGAGCCTGCCAGAAGCTGCGGTCAGCTTCCGGCACCGGCTTAGCGACGCGAACGTACCAGTTGATATCTCCGTGTCAGATACTCAACCGGCGCACTCCAGATATGTACCAGCCGGGTGAACGGGAACAGTAAAAACAGTGTCATCCCCAGCACCAGGTGTATCCGGTAAATCACCGCAACACCTTCCAGACTGGCCGCTGCATTTCCCCGGAAGGTTACTACGGATTGTGCCCAGCCTACCAGTTTCATCATCTCATTTCCGTCCATATGCTGTGCTGAGAACAGAATCGTTATCAGCCCCAGGCACGCCTGAATCAGCAATAAACTGAGGATCAGGATATCGGCACGGGTAGAGGTGGCACGAATACGCGGATTATACAGCCGGCGTTTCAGCAGCATGCCACCCCCCACCACGGTCATGACTCCGCAAATCCCCCCTGCCAGCATAGCCAGTTTCTGTTTGGCGGCAATCGACAGGAATGGCTCATATACCCAATGTGGGGTCAGCAGACCAAAAAGATGGCCGAATAAAATACCAAGAATACCAATATGGAACAGATTCGAAGCCAGAGTCATGCCTTTTTTATCCAGCATCTGACTGGAAGATGCCCGCCAGCTGTACTGGCCATAATCATAACGAAGCCAGCTACCCGCCAGAAACACCGTGCCACACAGGTAAGGGTATAGATCGAACAGAAAGGTATTCAGCCAGTTCATCATTTGCGGCCTCCTGCGGATAAATCCAGATATTGTGGGGTCACCTGCTGACTGAATCGCTGCCGGTATTGCTGTTCAGCCGCCTGCTTACACGCCGGATCTTCGATAAATTTCACCTGTTCCTCCTCCCAAAGTGCATCCATTGCCTGTGGGGTATCATCCCGGGATTCACCGGCAATCTTTTCCAGTACGCTGCTACTGCGCAACGGGCTATCTGCCAGGCTGAGTAGCGTGTCGAATAATACCCGGAATTCACTGTCACGCTGAGCCAGACGGCCACCGAGCAACGCCAGAATTTCTGCGATATCCCGCAATCCCTGTCGGCCTTCTTCTTCAGAACAGAGCGATAAATACTCCAGATAGACGGGCAGGTAGTCAGGTAGCTCACGGCTGTCAGCTTCAAGACCGGCAGCCCGATACTGTGCCAGAAGGTCGACCATCGCCTGACCCCGGTCACGGGATTCCGCATGGACATGTTCAAACAACAATAATGACGTGGCCCTGCCACGATCGAACGTCTCACACCACTGCTGTTGGCAGTCCAGCAGAGGTTTCTGCAGATAATTCCGGACAAACGGGTAGAGATCCGGGCAGTCGGCGGCCGTCAGTACCATGATTTCATCCGCCGCCTCCCATAACGCCGGGGACGGGTATTCGAGCAGGACGGCAATCAGTTTTAACGGTGACATCACTGGTCTCCTGTTTTGCCGGACACATCAATAGCATCGATACGGCGACTGTTAAACAGGTTGAAATGTGAATCACTTCCCTGGCAGCCATCGCCAAAACTAAAACCACAGCCGTTACGTTCCGGAAATGCGTCACGGGCCAGTTCACGGTGGCCGGAAGGCACGACAAAACGGTCTTCATAGTTGGCTATCGCCAGATAACGGTACATCTCTTCTGCCTGTTCGGCTGTCAGTCCGGTTTCCTCTAAGGCCCGGGTATCGGTAATGCCTTCAACGGTTTGGGCCCGTTTATAATGGCGCATTGCCATCATGCGTTTCAGTGCAGACAATACCGGCGCGGTGTCACCGGCCGTCAGCATATTGGCAAGATAACGCAGCGGTATCCGTAACTGTTCTACCGCCGGCAGCACGCCTTCAGACTCAAGCATTCCGGATTCGGCGGCAGACTGAAGGGGGGAGAGTGGCGGTACGTACCAGACCATTGGCAGAGTACGGTATTCCGGATGCAATGGCAGGGCCAGTTTCCATTCCATCGCCAGTTTCCAGACTGGCGAATTTTGTGCCGCTTCCAGAACATTCTGCGGAATGCCCTGTTGCAAAGCTTCAGCAATCACCTGCGGGTCGTTCGGGTCGAGGAAAACCTCTGTCTGGCGCTGGTATAAGTCCTGCTCACCGGCGGTGCTGGCGGCTGACAGGATTTTATCTGCGTCATACAGAAGCACACCGAGGTAACGAATGCGACCAACACAGGTTTCAGAACAGACGGTCGGCATTCCCGCTTCGATACGCGGATAACAGAAAATGCATTTCTCAGATTTTCCGCTTTTCCAGTTGAAGTAGATTTTTTTATACGGACAGCCACTGATGCATAAACGCCAGCCACGGCAACGGTCCTGATCTATCAGGACGATACCGTCTTCTTCTCGTTTATATATTGCGCCGCTCGGACAGGTGGCTACACAGGCCGGATTGAGGCAGTGCTCACACAGCCTCGGCATATACATCATAAAGGTATGTTCGAACTCGCCGTAGATCTGCTTTTCCATCTGTGCAAAGTTCTGGTCAGCAGAGCGTTTTTCGAACTCACCCCCCAGTATTTCTTCCCAGTTGGGCCCGGAGGAGATCTTATCCATTCGCTGACCGCTGATCAGGGAACGCGGACGGGCAGTAGGCTGATGTTTACCCTGCGGTGCGTTGTGCAGATGTTGATAATCAAAGGTAAAAGGTTCGTAGTAATCATCAATCCCCGGCACGACCGGGTTGGCGAAAATTTTACTCAGTACTCCGACTTTATTCCCCAGCCTCGGGGTGATGTGGCCATTAATTTTACGAATCCAGCCGCCCTGCCATTTCTCCTGATCCTCCCAGGCGGCGGGATAACCGATGCCTGGTTTACTTTCAACGTTATTGAACCAGGCATATTCCATACCTTCACGGCTGGTCCAGACGTTTTTGCAGGTCACAGAACAGGTATGACAGCCAATACATTTATCAAGGTTAAGCACCATGCCAACCTGGGAACGTATTTTCATTACTCCGCCTCCTGTATCTGGTCGCGGCCTTCATCATCCAGCCAACTGATATTTTTCATTTTTCGCACAATGATAAATTCGTCTCTGTTCGATCCGACGGTGCCGTAATAGTTGAATCCATAACACTGATGAACATAGCCACCAATCATATGCGTGGGTTTCGGGCTGATACGGGTCACCGAGTTATGGATGCCACCACGCATGCCGGTAACCTCCGAACCTGGAATATTGGTTATCCGCTCCTGAGCGTGATACATCATGGTCATCCCGGCAGGTACGCGTTGACTGACTACTGCGCGGGCCGTCAGAGCGCCATTGCTGTTAAATGCTTCTATCCAGTCGTTATCCCGAATGCCCATTTCCTGTGCATCCTGTTCGCTCATCCAGACAATCGGCCCGCCACGTGACAGCGTCAGCATTAGCAGGTTTTCGCTGTAGGTAGAGTGAATTCCCCATTTCTGATGCGGCGTCAGAAAGTTGAGTGTTTTTTCCGGATAACCGTTTGACGGAATATGGCTGAGTTGTTCAACGCTGCGGGTATTGACCGGTGGCCGGTAGCTCACCAGACTTTCACCGAAAGCCCGCATCCACGGATGATCCTGATATAACTGCTGACGGCCGGTGAGTGTTCGCCATGGGATCAGTTCATGAACATTGGTATAACAGGCGTTGTAAGACACATGCTCATCTTCCAGCCCTGACCAGGTAGGGCTGGAAATGATTTTCCGCGGTTGTGCCTGAATGTCCCGGAAACGGATCTTTTCATCCTGTTTTGGCATGGCGAGATGGGTATGGTCGCGGCCGGTGATTTTTCCCAGCGCCTGCCAGGCTTTGACGGCCACCTGGCCATTGGTTTCCGGGGCTAGTGCCAGAATCATTTCAGCGGCATCAATCGCGGTATTGAGTTGTGGCTGACCTTTCCCGGCTCCGGAATCACAACGATGGTTCAGTTGCCGCAGCAGTTCGACCTCTTTTTCGGTGTTCCAACTGATGCCTTTCCCGCCATTTCCCAGTTTTTCCAGCAGCGGACCCACAGATCCAAAACGCTCACTGAGTGCCGGATAATCCCGTTCCACCACCATAATATGCGGGGCGTTTTTACCGGGTTGCAGTGCGCATTCGCCTTTATGCCACTGTTTCACCTCATAAGGCTGTGCAAGCTCGGCTGGCGAATCATGCTGAATGGGTAATAACACCACATCACTTTCTACCCCGAGATGTCCCGGGCAAAGTGCCGAAAATGTTTTAGCAATCCCTTTATAGATATCCCAGTCGCTGCGTGACTCCCAGACCGGATCAACGGCGGCAGAGAGAGGATGAATAAACGGATGCATGTCCGAAGTATTCATATCATCTTTCTCATACCAGGTAGCGGTCGGCAGGACAATATCGGAAAACAGGCAGGTACTGGACATCCTGAAGTCCAGGGTGACCAGCAGATCGAGTTTGCCTTCGCGGGCCTTGGTCTGCCAGTCGACTTCTTCGGGCGACATCCCGGGCACGGCCACGGTTTCGCTGCCCTGGATACCGTGCTCAATACCCAGCAGATAGCGCAACATATATTCGTGCCCTTTGGCTGAGGAACCGAGCAGGTTGGAACGCCAGACAAACAGGTTACGCGGGTGATTGCTGCCGCTATCAGGTTGTTCACTGGCAAAGCGTAGTTTTCCGTTTTGCAGCGCCTCCACGGTATAATCTACCGGTGAAAGCCCGGCGGTTTTGGCATGCTGTGCAATATTCAGCGGATTGGTATTCAGTTGTGGAGAAGAGGGCAGCCATCCCATCCGTTCGGCACGGACATTAAAATCGATAAGCTGACCAGTAAATTCATCGGGATTAGCCAGCGGCGAAAGCAATTCTTTGACGGTGAGCTTTTCATAGCGCCACTGTCCGGAATGATTATAGAAAAATGAAGTGCTGTTCATATGGCGTGGCGGGCGGGCCCAGTCCAGGGCAAAGGCCAGAGGTTGCCAGCCGGTCTGTGGGCGGAGTTTTTCCTGACCCACATAATGGGCCCAGCCCCCGCCGGTTTGGCCAACGCAGCCGCAGAAAATCAGCATATTCATCAAACCACGGTAGTTCATATCCATGTGATACCAGTGGTTCATTCCCGCTCCGACGATAATCATCGAACGGCCGTGTGTTTTATGGGCGGTGTCGGCAAATTCCCTGGCGATACGGATAATCTGCTGGCGCGGAACACCACAAATCTGTTCTGCCCAGGCTGGGGTGCAGGCTTTCAGCTCATCATAACTGGCAGCCGACTGTTCATCGCCAAATCCCCGCTCTACACCATAATTGGCCAGGGTCAGATCATATACACTGACCACCTGGCCCTGACGGCCATCGGCCAGGGTAATCTGACGAACCGGCAGGGTATGAATCAGAATGGGTGACTGCTTCACATGACGGAAATGCGGAGATTCCTGACCGCCAAAATAAGGGAAAGCTACCCCGCATAAATCATCGTAACCGTCAGCCATTGTCAGTCGCAGTTCCTGATCCTGATCGGCGGCCCGGGCTTCAAGATTCCATTTTCCCTGCTGTCCCCAGCGGAAACCCGCGGAACCGTTGGGAATAACCAGTTGCCCTTGCTGATTAAAGGCGACGGTTTTCCAGTCCGGATTATTGGTTTCTCCCAGGTTTTCCGGCAGATCGGCGGCACGTAGTAGCCGCCCGGGCCGGTAATAGCCTTCACTGGTGTGCTCCAATAATACCAGCATTGGCATGTCGGTATAACGGCGACAGTAATTCAGGAAATAGTCACTGGGGTTCGTGATATGAAATTCTTTAAGAATCACATGGCCCATCGCCATCGCCAGTGCTGCATCGGTACCCTGTTTGGGTGCCAGCCAGTGGTCGCTAAGCTTGGCGACTTCGGCATAATCAGGGGTGATAGCTACTGTTTTGGTACCTTTGTACCGGACTTCAGTAAAGAAGTGAGCATCCGGGGTGCGTGTCTGGGGCACGTTAGAACCCCAGGCAATGATATACGCTGAGTTATACCAGTCTGCTGATTCCGGTACATCCGTCTGTTCACCCCAGGTCATCGGCGAGGCGGGGGGCAAATCACAGTACCAGTCATAAAAGCTCAGGCAGGTACCTCCCATCAACGACAGATAACGGGTACCTGCGGCATAAGAGACCATTGACATGGCCGGAATGGGGGAAAAGCCAGCAACGCGGTCCGGGCCATAATTTTTAACGGTCCAGATATTGGCTGCAGCAATCAACTGATTCAGCTCGTTCCAGTCAGATCTGACAAAGCCACCCCGGCCACGGGCCTGTTTATAGCTGGCTGATTTCGCTTCATCGTTGACGATACTGTCCCAGGCCATCACCGGATCACTGTGCTGCTGTAATGCTTCGCGCCACAGCCGAATAAGTTGCTTACGTACCAGAGGATATTTCAGGCGGTTTGCACTATAGATGTACCAGGAGTAGCTGGCTCCTCGTGGACAACCCCGCGGTTCATGGTTGGGTAAATCTGCGCGGGTACGCGGATAGTCTGTCTGCTGAGTTTCCCAGGTAACCAGACCGTTTTTGACATAAATTTTCCAGCTACAGGAGCCGGTACAGTTTACCCCGTGGGTTGAGCGGACGATTTTGTCATGTTGCCAGCGTTGCCGGTAACCGTCTTCCCAGTCACGGTTACTGTTCATCATCTGGCCGTGTTCCTGCGAGAAGGTGCCTTCTTTTTGCTTAAAATAGCGGAGTTTATCCAGTAATTTGCTCATATTGCTCTCTCTACAAAACCTGATTTATCGCTGTTGTTCTGTCAGACGCTGCTTATTCTCAACCTGTAAAGGGTTGAGTCATTGGCGGGCTGATTTTTTTCGGCCGTAGACCAGCCCTGTTATCAGTAAACAGACGATGTAAAAGATCAGGAAAAGTTTCATTGCACCCACGGGGGAGCCGGTGAGTGCCAGTGAAGTGCCGAAGGCTTTCGGGATAAAAAATCCACCAAAGGCTCCGATAGCGGAAATAAATCCGAGAGCTGAGGCAGTTTCGGTGACCGCTATCTGGCCAGCTTCGGCTTCGCTGGCACCGTCGGCCAGAGATTTGCTGATAGTCAGGCGGCGGAAAATCACCGCGATCATCTGGAAAGTCGAACCGCTACCCAGACCGGCAGTCAGGAATAAGCCCATAAATACGCAGTAGAACGCATTAAAATTACCTGAGCCTGCAGTGCCGTCCGGCAGAGTGATAAACAGTAATCCGCAGAAAATAACCATGAACAGGTAGTTGATGAATGTCACACGAACGCCACCAAATTTATCCGAGATAATCCCGCCGCAGGAACGGGCCAGAGCGCCGATAAATGGACCAAAAAAAGCCAGTTTCAGGATATCAACTCCCGGGAACTGGGTTTTAGCCAGCATCGCAAAACCGGCAGAAAAGCCGATAAATGAACCGAAAGTAGTAAGATACAGCAGGCTGAGCAACCACATATGGCCGCGTTTAAGTACCGGCAACTGCTGAGCTACCGACATACGTGTCCCGGGAACATCGTTCATTCCAAACCACGCGGCGAAAGTGGCGATTAACAACAGCGGCACCCAAATCCAGGCGGCGTTCGACAGCCAGAAAACCGAACCATCCGGCAGCAAAGTGCCCTGGCCTGCCATCTGGCCAAACAGCGGCACTACCAGAACCATCGGGGCCGCCAGTTGCATCACGCTGACTCCCAGATTCCCCAGGCCCCCGTTGATTCCTAACGCGCTGCCCTGGCGGGCTTTGGGAAAGAAAAAACTAATATTCCCCATGCTGGAAGCAAAATTGGCCCCGGCAAAACCACACAGCAGAGAAATAATAATAAAGGTGTTGTATCCGGTGGTGGGATCCTGAACGGCAATACCTAACCACAGGCAAGGAATAATCAGTATTACAGTGGAAATAGCTGTCCACTTACGACCACCTATTAATGGCACCATAAACGAGTAAGGTACCCGCAGAATAGCGCCCGACAGAGCCGGTAATGCCGTGAGCATAAATAATTGATCGGTAGTAAAATTAAATCCGGCTTTATTCAGATTAATCGACACCGCGCTGAATAACATCCAGACGCAAAATGACAGCAATAACGCAAATACCGAAATCCACAGATTACGTTGTGCTATCTTTTTTCCGGAATTTTCCCAGAATTGCTGATTTTCCGGTTCCCATTGTTTCAGAAGCCCGGAACGATGATTGTTTAACGACATGGCCTGGTCCAGTGTTGTAGGTGGATAACATTACCTGCATCAGGTAATAAGAATTTTAAAGGTGGTAAATTTCGGCAGTAATAAATGATTATCATTTTTAACTGCGGGTATATTTTTAATTATCAGTTACCAGTGAGTTAATTTTACCCTGAGTGACAGGGGGGACTGATTGATCCCGGACAGTATTTCGACGGGCACTATCAGTGAATAACTCTGTTTATTTGCTGCCTTATTATTTTTCTATTGTTCTCAGGCACCGGATAATTCCCGGGGAATACCGCGGCGGGTGGGAAATTCGCCAGCCCCGGCGATCAGCCGCCTTAACAGACTGTCGCTAAAGCAGGCTGAACCCCGGTTTTTCTGTCAGACAGATAAGCCATCATGATTGCCGTGCAATGTTACCGGTTAGCTTTCAGAAGGCGGATTATCGCACTGCGCAATGATTCCGGTTGCCTGCAACTGAACTCTGCCATCGACCACCCGCACCGGGTAAGCCGCCACTGAAAATTTTCCCTCTTCCAGACACCAGCCATCCCGCAGGCGGAAATGCTGTTTTTTCAGCGGGCTGGCGACCCACAATTCACCGTTATGCTCAGCAATAATGCCGCGGCTAAGAACGCTGGCCTGAAAGAACGGGTCAATATTACTAATGGCAAATAGTGACAGCGCTTTCGCAGGGCGAAACACCGCAATTTGCTGATTCTCCAGCAGAGCACAGACACCGGTGGCGGGCAGAATATCTTCAGCCAGGCAAATATCGGTCCATTGGCTCATGACGGGTCCTCCTCATACACTTGCGGAATACGTTCTGTGGGGGTGGCCGGACGATGCTGGTGGCCTTCCGGGACCATCTGTATCAGTGGGTCACGTTCGCAGCTGTTGATGAAATGCCGGAAACGCAGTTGCATCTCCGGTTGCCGGACTGTTTGCTGCCATTCACACTGGTATTGCTGACGGAGCAACTGCAACTCATCCTCTGACTGCTGTGCAATTTCCAGCTGATCATCAATGATGACCCGTTTCAGGTAATCAATACCGCCTTGCATATTGTCCAGCCACACCGAGGTTCGCTGTAATTTATCGGCAGTGCGCAGATAAAACATCATAAAACGGTCGATATAACGGATCAGCGTCTGCTGGTCGAGATCAGCCGCCAGTAGATCCGCGTGCCGGGGTTTCATTCCGCCGTTACCACACACATACAGGTTCCAGCCTTTTTCGCTGGCAATCACGCCAATATCCTTGCTCTGTGCTTCGGCACATTCACGGGTGCATCCTGAAACACCGAATTTCATTTTATGTGGGGTACGGATCCCTTTATACCGGTTCTCCAGCAATACCCCCAGACTGGTGCTGTCGCCGACACCGTAGCGACACCAGCGGCTTCCGACACAGGTTTTTGCCATACGCAGCGCCTTGGCATAGGCATGTCCGGTTTCAAAACCGGCTTCAGCCAACCTGTTCCAGATGGCAGGTAAGTCATCCTTTTGAACCCCGAACAGGGCTATCCGTTGAGAACCGGTGATTTTGCTGTACAAACTATATTCAGCGGCAATATCTCCCAGCACCCGCAGTTGTTGCGGCGTAATTTCTCCGCCGGCGGTGCGTGGGATCACTGAATAGCTGCCATCTTTCTGGATATTGGCGAGGAAATTGTCATTTGAATCCTGCAGCGGGACCAGCGCTGGCTGCAGAATATATTCGTTCCAGGCAGATGCCAGCAGGCTGGCCGCTGCGGGTTTACAAATTTCGCAGCCGTAACCTTGTCCGTATTTCTCCAGTAATACGGAAAAAGTTTTTATCTGCCCGACACGGATCAGGTGAAACAGCTCCTGGCGTGAGTAGGGGAAGTGTTCACAAAGATGGTTATTGATTTCTATTCCCTGGCGCGCCAGCTCACTGTTAAGTACCTGAGTCACCAAAGGCAGGCATCCTCCGCAGCCGGTTCCGGCATGAGTGGCGGCCTTGAGTGCTGCAACGGTGTGGCATCCTTGCTGAATGGCGTTAATTAACGCCCCTTTAGTGACATCAAAGCAGGAACATATCTGAGCGCTGTCGGGTAATTTATCGACCCCCATCACCGGTGCCGCATTTCCGGCTGTAACCGGCAGAATCAGTTGTTCGGGATTATCCGGCAAGTCGATATTGTTGAGCATCAGTTGCAGCAAATCACCGTAACTGCTGGTATCTCCCACCAGAACGGCGCCGAGCAGGCGACAGGGGGACTGGCTGACAATCAGGCGTTTGTAGACTTCTTTGCTCTCGTCCAGATAAACAAAACTCTGGCAACCCGGGGTGCGTCCATGAGCATCGCCAATGCCGCCCACATCGACACCCAATAGCTTTAATTTGGCGCTCAGATCCGCTCCATTGAAGCTTTCTGACTGGCCTGACAGTTGTGCGGCGGTGACCCGTGCCATCCGGTAGCCCGGGGCAACCAACCCGTAAATGTGCTGGTTCCAGCTGGCACATTCCCCGATGGCATAAATATCCGGATCGCTGGTCTGACAGTGATCGTTAATCACTATGCCACCTCTGTCGGCAACCTCAAGTCCGCACTGACGGGCGAGCGCATCCTGCGGCCGGATTCCGGTTGAGAATACGATAAAATCGGTTTCCAACTGAGAACCGTCGGCAAAGCAGAGTGTTTTGCGGGCTTGCTGGCCTTGCTGAATAATCTGCCGGGTATTTTTTCCGGTATGTACCCTGACCCCCAGGCGTTCGATTTTTTTTCGTAGCAGTTCGCCACCCTGGCGGTCGAGTTGCTCTGCCATCAGGACATCGGCAAATTCAACGACATGAGTCTCTATTCCGAGACTTTTCAGCGCGCCTGCCGCTTCCAGCCCCAGCAGTCCGCCACCGATAACGACTCCGCGTTTGCTGCGTAATGCACAGGTCTCAATAGCATTTAAATCGCCAATCGTCCGGTAAACAAAGCAATCCGCAGTATCACTACCCTCAATGGGGGGGACCCATGGCCGGGAACCGGTGGCGATCACCAGTTTGTCATAAGTCACAATGCGCCCGTGCCCGGAGCTGATCTGTTTCCGCTGACGGTCGATATTTACAGCCCGTTCCCCGGTAAAGACCCGCACCTGATGTTTTTCGTAGAAGCCTTCCCGCACCAGAGATAAATCCTCAGCGGTATGATGTGAGAAATAAGAGGAGAGATGGACGCGGTCATAGGCAACCCGGGGCTCTTCACAGAACACCGTAATCTCCAGGGTGTCGGCGGGCTGTTTATCGATCAGTTCCTCAATCAGCCGATGTCCCACCATGCCGTTGCCGATTACACACAGTCTGATATTACTCATTATGGCCTCATCATCATCAGGGAGTATTGACTCTACGACAAGGCAGGGTGGGACATATTGATGCACATCAAATGCATCTTTTGTTGTTCAGAAGACAATACCCCGGTTGGGTACAAGGCAAACACTGCGGCAATTCCCCCCAAAAAATCAGGAGAATGCGCTGGCTGAATCCTGCACAGAAAAATTGCGCGAAAACAGTCTGTTTATGGCTGTTATTACCCAAAGTGGTAAGAGAATTCTGTATTATCCGGAGTTGCCTTGTCAGGGTGAATATTGGCTGCTAGGGTTGATTCACAAGCAAAAACAAGGAAAACCATGATGAAAAAGACATTAACTGCTGTAGCAATTTCTATGACTTTCTTCACAGCTCACGTATTTGCAGAAACTACCAGCCAGCAACTGCAGGAACAGACGCAGCATCTGAAAAATTCAGCGTCTGAAACCTCGGAGAAAGCCAAAGACCGGACTTCCGAAGCGGCCACTGAAGCCCAACACCGTTTGCAGGAAAAAAACTCAGCAAGCTGTGAATAAGCTGAAAGGCGATAACAGTAAAAGTACTTCTCTGAAAGAAAAATCTCAGGAAACCTGGAATAAGACCAAAGAAGGTACTCAAAAAGGCTGGAACAAAACCAAAGAGACCACGCATTCGGCAGTCAACAGCACCGAAGAAGGCGCAACTAAAGCGTGGAATAAAACCAAGGATGCTGCTGCAAGCGCGAAAAAATCGATTACCGATTAATCAGCGCGAGTCCGGGCCCACGGGTCCGTTCAGCGATTTGCAAAAACCCCGGCCAGAGTGCCGGGGTTTTTGTCTGTAACACCGCTGTAATCTGGAGCCCGCAGGTTTTCCTCAATACATGAACTCGCCCACAGGCGGCAGAGATTATGGAAGATAGCGGCCATAGGTAGTCATCAGGCAGCGGGTGACACCGTTAGTCCAGCCGAAACCGTCCTGCAGAGGATATTCTCCGCCACCGCCGGGCCTGGCGCGCTGGCCGCTGATATCATATTTTTCAACCAGCTTGTGATGCAGCGAATAAAAATGGTTCACCGTGGTTAGCCAGTTAACCGCAATTTCTCTGGCCAGCCGGGTTTCGCCATAGGCATTCAGTCCTTCAATAGCCATCCATTGTAACGGAGCCCAGCCGTTGGGATTATCCCATTGCTCGCCACTGTCGACCATGGAGGATAACAACCCTCCGGAGGTCAGCAGCAGGTGACGCAGTTCAAGGGCCATCCGCCGTGCTTGTTCCTGAGTCGCAAGCCCGGTAAACAGTGGAACCACGGCAGCGGCAGAGAAACTGCCGGCAATTTTACGGCGCCAGTCGTAGTCACGGTAGACACCAGAAGTATCATCCCACAGGTAGTGGTTCATCGCTTTGCGTCTCGCATCGGCTTTCTTCTGCCAGCTGCGGGAAGTCAGTAACTCGCCTTCCTCTTCCGCCAGCCGGACGATGGTGGTTTCCAGCTTGTAGAGGAAAGCATTCAGATCGACCGGAATATACTGAGTGGTACGAATACTGGCTAAGCGTTTGGAATCCCGCAGCCACCGGGAAGAGTAATCCCAGCCAGAGGCCGCTCCGGCACGCAAATCACGGTACACCTCACTGGCGGGTCGGCCGGACTGCTTTGCCGTGGCGACATCTTCGCGCCAGGATTCGTCACGCGGGGTATCCCGGTCATCCCAGTAGCGGTTCAGAAAACTGCCGTCCGGCATTCTGACCACATGACGATGGGCCTGATCCGGCAACAGCGCCCCGGCACCATCCATCCAGTACTGATATTCACGAATGAGCTGCTGCAAATAGCGGGTACTGCCCGGCAAACCTGCCTGTTCAAACAGCTCGATCATCAGCGCAAATACCGGCGGTTGTGAACGACTCAGGTAGTAGGTCCGGTTGCCGTTAGGAATATGGCCATAAGTTTCTATCAGCCAGGCAAAATTATCCGCCATATCCTGCAACAAGTCTTTCCGGTTGCTTTCCGCCAGCCCCAGCATAGTGAAGTAGGAATCCCAGTAGTAGACTTCGCCAAAACGGCCGCCCGGCACCACATAGGGTTTCGGTAACGGCAACAGCGAAGAGAACGGCTGATGGTTACCTGGTTCGCGAACCAGTACCGGCCAGAGGTCATCAATATGCTGACACAGGGGTTTATTGGGATCTTCATTGTGATAAACATCGCCGACAGGGGGCGGCGTAAAATGTTGCCTGACAAAAGCATGCAGATCGAAGCGGCGGTTTTCACGGCGCTGACGGCGGTATTCAATCAGGATATCCAGCGGATCGCTGTTTGGAGAGCAGTCAGCGAAGGTTTTACTGTCTGCAAAGATCCGTGCTTTCTGAACATGCTCAAATAATTCGAGGTAGCGATCCGCCGGGGTCAGGGCATCGGCGGCCGGAAGCCCGTCAATAAGTTCCGGTTCTGGCTCATAATCTTCCATACCTTCCAGAATCAACTCATGCGGGTCGTTGTAATATTCGATCTCGTCGCTTAGCTGAGTCGCTTGTTCCGGAAAACGGTTCAGGGATGAAGTATTGATAACGACCTCCTCATCATCTTAGCCAAAAAATATTCATCACAGGGATTAAGTATAGACAATGTCGGGTTTACCAACGGTATTGCAGTGTAAAGCCAGCCGGGTAAAACGTTGCAAAATGCAAGCACCGTGGAACACGGTGCCTGGAAAGGTAGATTATTTTAGAGTATCGGCAATCGTCTGACTGAAAGGCGTTGTGGCCCGGCCAATCAGTTGACTCAGGGTTTTACTGTCGTCAAACAACCCTCCCTGAGCGGCTCCTGCATCTGAATTCGCCAGCATCTCTGCCAGTCCGTCCGGTAATCCGGCCTGTTTTAATGCGCCAGCAAATTCTTGCTGAGACAGATTGATATATTCGACTTTCTCCCCGCTCTGACGGGCGATTTCGTCACTGAATTGTTGCAGCGTATAGGCATCGTCGCCGGCCAGTTCGTAAATTTTTCCTGCCTGGTGGTCGGTGGTCATCACTTTAGCTGCGGCTTCTGCGTAATCCTGACGGGACGCTAAAGCGATTTTCCCCTCACCAGCAGCCCCGATAAAGGCATGATGAGTGAGTGCGGGGCCGATACTGGCCGCATAGTTTTCGCTGTACCAGCCATTACGCAGCAGTGCGTAACCGATACCCGATTTCGCCAGCCTGGCTTCGGTGGCACGGTGTTCGGTGGCGAGGCCCAACGGAGAAGTATCCGCATGCAACAGACTGGTATAGGCGATAAATTTAATCCCGGCCTGAACCGCGGCATCGATGACCGCAGCATGTTGTGCGTCACGTTTACCCACTTCACTGGAGGAGATCAGCAGGAGTTTCTCAGCACCCTGCAAAGCCGGCAGCAGTGTTTCCGGACGATTATAATCGGCTTCCCGCAAGGTAATACCGGCAGGTAATTTCTCTGCGGCACCGGCGGGATCTCGAACCAGCGCAATCAGCTCGCTGGCGGGCAGGGTTTTAAGCAGTTGTTGAATGACTTTACGACCTAGCTGGCCGGTAGCTCCGGTAATAGCAATCATAATATTCTCCAGGTTGAAATCCGGTGACAGTGATTACTATAAAAACTAAACTTACTTTTAGTAAGTACTTACAAAAAGGTTAGTCTGAAAAAATGTCAGGAAATTTACATCAAAAATATATCCGTGGTGAGTTGCTGAACGTGAACTGTTCATCCCGCCATATCCTGAAACGTCTTACCGGGCGCTGGAGTGTGCTGGTCATGCTGGCTCTGAAACAGGATGTTTTACGCTTTAGTGAATTACGCAGAAAAATTGGCGGCGTCAGTGAACGTATGCTGTCCCAGACTCTGCGTCACATGGAGCAGGATGGTTTTATCGCCCGTAAGGCCTATGATGTGGTTCCGCCGCATGTGGAATACTGGCTGACACCCCTTGGGCATGAAGCGGAGCAGAAGCTTATTGGTCTGGCTGACTGGCTGGAAGATAATGTGCAGCGTATCCAACAAAATCGTGAAGAGTTTGAGCAGCGCAAGGAGTCGCCGGAGCCCTGAACCTTCAGGATAAGAAGATTTTGTGGCCAGTGGAAAGATACATAAAATGCGATTAACCACTGCCAGATTAAAATTATTTATCCGTCTGTTTTTATTAAATTTATCTTACTATTCCTGACGAATAGTTGTCTCTGTGTTCGACATTCAGGTTATTTTTTCTTGTGGTAAAGATATATCATAGATAGATTATAGATCAGTAAATGAGAATCATTACATAACTCTGTGGCCAGCGGGATCACAGACTGATAACAGTAAAACTGAGAGAAATTCTATGTCTGCATCATTATCATCAGGACGTGCATTACCAAAGCGGGTAAGAAATGAGTTACGTTTTCGACAACTGACAGTGAGTCAGAAAACGCTGGTTGCCGGGAAGTTCTGGCGGGTAGAGTTCACCAGCGAAGCACTGGCGGGTTACCACTCTCCGGGTTTTGATGATCACAGTAAGATCTTTTTCCCTGACCCACAGACCGGCAAACTGCTACTGCCGCAGGTGACCGACGAAGGTATTGCCTGGCCTGACGGAGAACGCCCGATATCACGTGACTACACTCCGCTGTTTTTTGACGGAAAAACCCGCCTGACGCTGGATTTCTTCCGTCATGAACACGGTGTTGCCAGCCAGTGGGCAGAACAGGCGCAAGTCGGGGATTCCCTGGCTATCGGCGGACCACGTGGTTCGATGATTATCCCTGTCGATTACCGTGTCCAGCTGTTGGCATTTGACGAAAGCGGCCTGCCTGCCGTACAGCGGAGGTTAGCTGAAACTCAGGCTGAACGGCTAATATTACTGGCATTCACTGATGAAACACTGGTGAAAAATTATCTGCCGAACCTGCCGGCAAAGGCTGAACTCACTTGTTATGGCAGCGGGACAATGAACAGCGAAGGTATTGAGCGTTGCCGTCAGCAACTGGCGTCATTACAGCTACCGGAAGATGACTATTTCATCTGGCTGACAGGGGAAGGAGAGGCGGTTAAAGTGCTCAATGATTACTTTATTGAACAACGCCACTGCCACCCGGGACTGGTGCGTGGTGTAGCTTACTGGCACCGCAAAGGGTAACATTGGCCCCTGCCTGAAACCGGCAGGGGATAAAGGAACATTAACGATGAATATTGCTAAATCCGGTTTGCTGCAACGCCGCCGCCGTGAAAAGATTCTGGATGCCGCAGAAATCAGATTACTGGTGCTGAGTTTTCTTCAGCAACAACCCGCGCATGGCTATGAGCTGATAAAGTCGATTGAAACTCTCGCTCAGGGAGAATATACCCCAAGCCCGGGGATTATCTATCCGGCACTGATGTTGCTGGAAGAGATGGATGCTATTGTGCCGCAAAACCCGGATGCCGGACGAAAAAGCTATCAACTGACAGAGTACGGGCAGCAGTTACTGGAACAGGGACGTGCGCAGTTACTGGAAATCTCCGAACGACTGAAAATGCTGGCCGTTGTCGGGAAAAACCGCCGGATTCCGCAGATAGAAAGGGCGGTACATAATCTTAAAATGGCGCTGAACACGCGGCTGGCAGAACCTGACTTATCCCGCGAAACGCTCTATGCCCTGATTGATGCCCTGGACGACGCGGCAAAACGTATTGAGCGTAGTTGAACTGCGCTTACACCGTGGGCTGTTTATGATTATCGATATGACCAAGGTTTCTCTCAGGAAAACAGTAATCCCTGACCCGTTGCTTCAGTGTGACTGCATCCGGAAAACCTCCATCCCGTTTCCTCTCCCATAACAGTTCGCCGTCAGCGTGAATTTCAAAGATACCGCCACGCCCTGGCTGTAAGGTCACTGCGGCCAGGTCGTCGGCGAAGGTACTCAGGAGTTCCTGGGCCATCCATGATGAGCGCAGCAACCACTGGCACTGGCTGCAATAATGGATAGTAATGGTCGGGCGGTGAGTCATCTTAATGTTCCTGAATAGTTGATATTACTGGCCTGACGATGCGTTGTCGGCAGAGGGCTGGCAGTTGACAATCAGTCTGCCACGAACCTGACCGTTAAGTAAGTCATCTGCGCCACCAATGGCTGCCGCCAGCGGAATCACCCGGGCAATCTCTTCAAAGGTCGTCGCATCATAAACTTCCGCCAGCCTTTGCCAGGCCTCTCGACGCTGTGCCAGCGGACACATGACACTGTCTACCCCTGTCAGAGTGACTCCACGCAGAATAAAAGGCGCGACACTGGCCGGTAAATCCAGTCCCTGTGCCATACCGCAGGCTGCAACGACACCATTGCGAACGGTAGCCGCTAAAACGTTACTTAACGTGTGGCTGCCGACAGTATCAATCGCAGCTGCCCATTGTTCTTTAGCCAGGGGTTTTCCCGGCTGGTTTAGCCTGTCACGCGAAATAGTCCGCGATGCCCCGAGTGTACCGGTCAGATAGTCTTCATCGTCCTGGCGCCCGGTACTGGCCACGACCTGATATCCGGCCTGTGCCAGTAGCCAGACAGCAAAACTGCCCACTCCGCCACTGGCACCGGTCACCAGCACTTCCCCCTCTGCTGGTGTAATGCCTTGTTTTTCGAGTGCCATCAGGCACAGCATGGCCGTCAGCCCGGCGGTACCGATAGCCATAGTGCTGACCGGAGGCAGGGCGGCTGGCACAGGAACCAGCCAGTCACCTTCCACCGCCGCTTTTTCGGCCAGACCGCCCCAGTGATTTTCACCGACACCCCAGCCGGTAAGAATTGCCAGATCGCCGCTCTTCCATTGTGGATGCTGGCTGGCGGTAACTTCGCCGACAAAGTCGATGCCTGGTACCATCGGAAATGTACGGACGACAGGCGCACGATTCACAATAGCTAATGCATCTTTATAATTCAGACTGGAATATAAAACGTTAAGTGATACCGTCGCCGGTGGCAACTGAGACTCGTGTAACTGGCTGAGTGTCGTGCGGTAACCCTGTTCATCTTTTTCAATCAAAATTGCCTGAAACATAGTGACTCCCGGAGAAAGTGACGCCCGGCACTAAAGCGGTGCCGAAAAGCACAGGAAAGCATAATGCAGCATATCAGTGCCGGTGGTTTATCACAAAGTAGTGTGCACAGGAAAAATCGGGCGGGTAGCTGGCGGAAGGGGAACCCTGTCATCTTCGCCGTGACAGGGATAGTCGGGGTTATTTTAGCCTCTTACTCTTCAGGCAGACTGTTTGTGGCGAAACACTGTTTTCCGGCGGTGACGCGCGGTTTTTTCTCCGCCGCTGCCACCAGTATTTCAGTGATTTGGCCAGCTGGATGTAGCCGATAAACGGTTGCCGGGATCTGTTTTCATGAAATTCCATCTGTCGCCTCCTGTCATGTCTGAATCCTTATTTTCAGGAGCTTTACCAAAATAATACAGACGCAAAAAACATATTTATTTACCATACAGATGTGATAAGAGTGTCGCTGATGGTGATTTTACCTATCATTCTGTACTGTTTTATTTGTCTGTATGGTCATAACGGGGGATACAGTGTGACACGCTACCAGCAACTTGCCAGCCTGATTAGCGAAAGGATTATTCAGGGGTTATATCGGGAAGGGGAAAAGTTACCTTCAGTACGTACGCTGAGTCAGGAACACGGCGTGAGTATCAGTACGGTTCAACAAACCTATCAGTTACTGGAGCAGCAACGTCTGGTTACCGCGCAGCCTCGCTCTGGTTATTTTGTCGCCCCCCGGGAGGCTCCGCCCCCTGTCCCGGCGGTTTCCCGGCCGGTACAGCGCCCCGTGGACATAACGCAGTGGGATCAGGTCTATACCTTGCTGGAAGACAGCAAAGATCCTCAGATTGTCTCTTTTGGCGGAGGTTTCCCGGATGTCTCGCAACCCAGCCTGCAACCTCTGTGGCGTGAACTTAACCGTTTAATTCGTCAGCAACCGGCAGAAGTTCTTAATTATGATGAACTGGCAGGTAATTATGCTTTACGTGGTGAAATTGCCAGACTCATGCTCGATAGCGGTTCGCTAGTGACGGCGGATGACCTGATTATTACCAGTGGTTGTCATAATGCTTTGTCGCTGGCTCTGCTGGCGATATGCCGTCCCGGTGACATTGTTGCTGTTGAATCCCCGGCTTACTACGGCACGATGCAACTTTTGCGCGGGCTGGGGCTGAAAGCCATCGAAATCCCCACCGATCCTCAAAGCGGGCTAAGTACAGAGGCACTCGAACTGGCGCTGGAACAGTGGCCGATCAAAGGGATAATCCTGGTCCCGAACTGCAATAATCCGCTGGGCTTTATTATGCCGGAATCGCGTAAACGGGCAATTCTGTCACTGGTCCAGCAGCATGATATCGTTATTTTTGAAGACGATATATATGGCGATTTGGCCACAGAATACCCACGGCCGCGCACGATTCATTCTCTGGATATTGATGGCAGAGTGATGCTGTGCAGTTCGTTTTCCAAAACTATCGCGCCGGGCCTGCGTATCGGCTGGATAGCGCCGGGACGCTATTATGACCGTCTGCTACAAATGAAGTATGCGGTCAGTGGCACCAATGTCCCGGCGACTCAACTGGCGACTCTGGCATTTCTGCAAGGGGGACATTACTACCCACATGTCAGGCGTATGCGGCAAATCTATCTGCGGAATATGCAAACCTACACTCACTGGTTGCGTGAGTATTTCCCCGAAGGTATCTGCGTTACCCGGCCAAAAGGCGGGTTTATGTTATGGGTTGAGTTACCTCCACAGGTAGATATGGTATGTGTGGCCAATAAGTTAGCTCAGATTAAAATTCGGGTCGCACCAGGCTCTTTGTTCTCTGCATCAGGAAAACATCGTAACTGCCTGAGAATTAACTGTGCTTTGGCACCCGAAGAGAAATATCGCAAAGTCATGGAAAGACTCGGGGACGCTATTCACCAGGCGATGGAATAAGCGCTGTAGGTAATCCGGGTAGCCCCGGTTACCCTGCCACTGTGTCGGGGAATCCGGCGACGGGATGAATATTAAGTCACTAAATGTGTTTTTTCATTCCATAAGTTTTAATAAAATATTTATTTATCAATGCGTTGATTTGATGTTTGTTAATGGTGGCTGATTAATTATCTCTTGCCTGAGCCTTGCAAAGATGACATTATGAGCGCCGTTTATTTTTTGCCATCTACCAGCCTGCGAGGATATTACGGTGAACACTGTTTTCTGTTCTGCTCGTAATTTGATCATCTGCCAGCACTCCTGTGCTGTGTATCAGGGCACCTGCCGGAATACTCCGTTTTTCACCATGCGGTGAAGCCAGCCTGTGGCTGCTTGTTGGGCATGAGTAAAAACAGAGACAGTTCTGATTTTACTGATGTCCGTCATCCCGAACTGAACCAGGTTCACAGCCAGATATCTGACATTATTCGCCGGGGAATTTTCCCCATGCTGTGCCTTCGTGCACCCACTCATCCTTGACCTTTGGGGATTTGTGTTATGACACCTATGAAAATTGCGGCCAGTGCCGCGCTGATTCCGGTAATTTCTTCTGAGCGGCCGCTGGTGGCGCTGGAACACACTGATTTTACCGACGTTGCTGCGGTAGTGCTGACAGTGGCCGATGCCAGCAAAGCAATGCTCTCTTTGCTGAAGCGCAGTGGTTTTAACTTGCCGGTATTTGTGGCGGGTTCGTTGCCGTCTCAGGATAGCTCCGGAGTGATTACCGGTGAATATCATCCTGATACAGAAGGTAACGCGGCACTGGAACAGGCTGCCGCTCATTATCAGGAAGCGCTACTGCCGCCTTTTTACGACACACTGACCCGTTATGTCGGAATGAAAAACAGTACCTTCGCCTGTCCTGGTCATCAGGGCGGGGAGTTTTTCCGCAAACATCCCGCCGGCCGGCATTTCTATGACTTTTTTGGCGAGAATATTTTCCGTTCAGATATGTGTAATGCGGATGTCCGGCTGGGCGATCTGTTGATCCATGAGGGTTCTGCCAAAGATGCCCAGAAGTTTGCGGCAAAAGTCTTTAATGCGGATAAAACCTACTTTGTGCTGAACGGCACCTCCAGTGCCAACAAAGTGGTGACTAATGCGTTACTGACCCCGGGTGATCTGGTGCTGTTTGATCGCAATAACCACAAATCGAATCACCACGGTGCGTTAATTCAGGCCGGGGCGACACCGGTCTATCTGGAAGCGGCCCGTAATCCTTTTGGTTTTATCGGTGGTATTGATGCGCATTGCTTTGATGAGGCTTACCTGCGTAAGCAACTAAAACAGGTGGCGCCGGAGCGGGCCAAAGAAGCCCGGCCATTCCGCCTGGCAATTATCCAGCTCGGAACCTATGACGGTACCGTGTATAACGCGCGTCAGGTTGTCGATAAGATTGGTCATCTGTGTGATTACATCCTGTTCGACTCGGCCTGGCTGGGTTACGAACAGTTTATCCCGATGATGGCCGATTGTTCGCCATTATTGCTGGATTTGAATGAAAATGATCCGGGGATCTTTGTGACCCAGTCCGTGCACAAACAACTGGCCGGATTCTCTCAGACCTCGCAGATCCATAAGAAAGATAACCATATTCGTGGACAAAAGCGTTTCTGCCCGCATAAGCGGCTGAACAATGCCTTTATGTTACATGCTTCAACCAGTCCGTTTTATCCGCTGTTCGCTGCGCTGGATGTCAATGCGAAAATTCACCAGGGGCAGGCGGGTCGTCAGCTGTGGCAGGAGTGTGTCACTCTGGGTATTGAGGCACGTAAGGCCATTCTGTCACAGTGCCGGATGATACGTCCGTTCCTGCCGGAAACGGTGGATGGACAGCGCTGGGAAGATATTCCGACGCCAACTCTGGCTTCTGACCGTCGTTACTTCAGTTTTGAACCCGGAGCCCGCTGGCACGGTTTCGCCGGATATGCACAGGGACAGTATCTGGTCGATCCCTGTAAGTTATTGCTGACCACACCAGGGATTGATGCGGCCACCGGTGAGTACAGCAGTTTTGGTATCCCCGCGACTATTCTCGCCCACTACCTGCGGGAAAACGGTATTGTGCCGGAAAAATGTGACCTGAACTCGATTCTGTTCCTGCTGACCCCGGCAGAAAGCTCCGATAAGATGGCAAAATTGGTGGCTAAACTGGCTCAGTTTGAGCAGCATGTTGAACAGAATGCGTTACTGGAAGATGTTCTGCCGACCATTTATCGTAAATATCAGCAGCGCTACCAGGGATACACCCTGCGTCAGTTATGCCAGGAGATGCATTCACTGTATGTCAGCTACCAGGTGAAGGATCTGCAGAAAGCGATGTTCCGTCAGCAGAGCCTGCCAGCGGTAAGAATGAATGCGCAGCAGGCTCACCACCTCTATCTGAGGGGCGAAGTGGAGTTGGTACCTCTGTCGCAGGCGGAGGGAAGGATCGCCGCCGAAGGGGCCTTACCCTATCCGCCAGGTGTGTTATGTGTCGTGCCAGGCGAACTGTGGGGTGGCTCTGTTCAGCGCTATTTCCTGGCGCTGGAAGAGGGGATCAATCTGCTGCCAGGATTTTCTCCTGAGCTGCAGGGGGTTTATATCCGTGAGGATGAAAATCACACCCAACGTCTGTACGGCTGGGTATTGTTACCTGATGCGCTAAACTAAACGACGGCCCCCGCTACCGGCTAACCGGTAACGGGGAACGGTTAATAGCGATAATAGCTGTGCTGAGCGTTGTTTACTTTGTACAGATAACGCCGTGACTCCATCGCCGGGTGGTTATTGACCAGTGTCTGGTAAACTTCATCCGGTGACATGCCATTAATGATGCTAAAGGCACGATCTTTGTTAGATGAGAAGATACGTAACACACTTCCGGCACCGCCGTTGTAGGCCGTGATCACCGCGTAACGCCGCGAGACCGGATTAGTGATGCCTGCCAGATAGCTATTTTGCAGCAGTGACAGATAGGCCGTACCCGCATCAATATTATTGGCCGGATCCAGCAGATATCCACGGCTGGGTTTGCCCCATTTACCCTTCATCCGGAACACATCCACCCCGGCAGTATGCTGAACGACCTGCATCAGACCGAGTGCATCCGAGTTGCTGACCGCATACGGGTTAAAACTGGATTCGGTTTGCATAATCGCCAGGATCAGAGAAGAGTCAACACCGTACTGTTCTGAAGCTTTGCGGACCAGCGGCAGATACTTATGCGCACGTTTATTCAGATGGTTAGGAACCATCGGAATGGTGACCGACCAGATAACATGCAATCCTGACATCCGGCGCTGGAGTTTATATTTCAGCAGGTAGTCAGCAAAGCTGGCTGCCCGGCCTTGCCAGCGGATAGGATGACCGGTGTTATCCAGTACCTCTCCGTACAGCAGCGGTTCCTGGCTGAGTTTTATATCGTTAGCATCGGAGTAGAGGTCCACGTTACCGGGGTTTTCACCCACCAGTAAGGTGGTAATAATTGCCTGGCGCAGGCTGGCCATCGGGTCAGTACCGGCAATGGTCTCGATGGTGATATTACCGCTTTCAAAGTTAATATGACTGCGGGTGTAGTAGTTGTCGCTATATTTTACGTAGTCTTTTGGCCCGGCAATCAGTACCTCATTGATACCCCAGATATTCTCAATGTTATGGGCAAACTGCCCCATCAGAATGTCAAAGCCGTTGGTGTCTTTCACCCAGGCTTCATTAAATGCCGGGGTCTTATGGCTGGAGCAGGAGACCAGTAGCGGAGCAATCAACAGTAGCGGGTACAGTTTTTTCATTTTTTCTGTTTGGCTGATTGTGGGTAGCGAACGTTTTCAGGTAACACAGAATATTACGGTGCCGGAGGAGTATAGCCTTCAATATGCACATCTTTGCCCTCAAACAGAAAATTTATCATCTCCTGTTCCAGCACTTTACGATCTTCAGGATTCATCATGCTGAGTTTTTTCTCGTTGATCAGCATGGTTTGCTTGGTCATCCACTCCTGCCAGGCAGGTTTAGAGATTTCCTGAAAAATACGTTTCCCCAGTTCACCCGGATATAACTGAAAATCCTGTCCTTCAGCTTCGCGTTGCAGGTAAGTACAAAAAATTGTGCGACTCATTATTCTTCCTCGTTTGGCTTACGCGAATGTAAGACCAGTTGTTGCGGGTGTCTCAGCTCATTTAACAGGCGCTCTACCGGAGCGGCCAGCCCGACCTCGGGAGCACGCGCTAAGTTATACCAGAGACTGCTGCTTTCATCCATTAAAGAGCCGAAAGCCGGCTTGTTCAGATAACAGGGAATGATATCAAGATGAAAATGGCTGAAAGTGTGACGAAATGCGGTCATTTGCTGTAGTGAGCCACTTATTCCCTGTTTTTCCAGCCAGTTATGCATGGCTTGTTCGCTGTCGAACTGCGGAAAACAGTATAATCCCCCCCAGATTCCCACTGGAGGCCGCTGTTGCAACAGCACATTTTCACCCTGTTGCAGTAATAAAAACCAGGCTGTTTTCACTGGCTGGGCCTTTTTCGGTTTTTTCCCGGGATATTTCTCCCAGCTGTGGTGAGCATAAGCGATACATCCACTGCTTAGCGGGCAAAGCTCGCATTTGGGGCGTGAACGGGTACAGACCATGGCCCCGAGGTCCATCATGGCCTGATTAAACTCCCCGACACCCTGCGCGGGCGTGACCTGCTCGCTGAGTTGCCACAACCGTTTTTCTACCAGGCTTGTTCCAGGCCAGCCATCCACCGCATAGCAACGGGCCAACACCCGTTTTACATTGCCATCGAGGATAGGGTAGTGCTGTCCCAGCGACAGAGAGAGGATGGCGCCGGCGGTCGAGCGTCCGACGCCCGGTAAATCTGCGACATCTTCGAAGTTTTGTGGGAAAATCCCCCCGTGCTTTTCTGCCACCTGGCAGGCAGCCTTGTGCAGATTACGGGCCCGGGCGTAGTATCCCAGGCCGGTCCACAGATGCAGTACCTCGTCGAGCGGCGCGGCAGCCAGATCGGTGACCGTCGGGAAACGGGCCATAAAGCGTTCAAAATAAGGGATTACGGTGGCAACCTGAGTCTGCTGTAGCATCACTTCAGACAACCACACCTTATACGGGGTTTTTTGCTGTTGCCAGGGCAGGGTCTTACGCCCATATTTCTGGTACCAGTCGAGTGTGTACTGCGCAAATTGCGATGGTTGCATCATGACCGCGAAAATTTCCTCCAAAAGCTCACAAGGGGCAGGAATTCCAGCACAGACCTGCCAGACTGTAAACATGAACATTGCAAAGGCTTGCTTCCGGGGGCGAAGTTTGCATAATTCCCGTCTTTATTAAATATCAACCTACAGGCATTACTATGATCAATGATGTCATCACGCCGGAATTTGACGAGAATGGTCGTCCGTTACGGCGTATCCGCAGCTTTGTCCGTCGTCAGGGGCGGCTGACCAATGGCCAGCAGCATGCGCTGGACAATTACTGGCCGGAGATGGGGGTTGAGTTTACACCTGAACCGGTGAACTTTGCTGCACTGTTTGGCCGTGAAGCGCCGGTCGTATTAGAAATCGGTTTCGGTATGGGGGCTTCGCTGGTCACTATGGCACAGCAAAACCCCCATCAGGATTTTTTTGGGATTGAAGTTCATGCGCCCGGAGTCGGCGCCTGCCTGGGCGCGGCCCATGAAGCCGGGGTGACCAACCTGCGGGTGATGTGCCACGACGCAATGGAAGTGATGGAATCGATGATCCCTGATAATTCACTGCGCATGGTGCAGTTGTTCTTCCCGGATCCGTGGCATAAAGCCCGTCATAATAAACGTCGTATCGTTCAGGTACCTTTTGCTGAGCTGGTATTACGTAAGTTAAAACTGGGCGGTGATTTCCATATGGCGACCGACTGGGAAAATTATGCAGAGCATATGCTGGAAGTTATGCAGAGCATCCCGGGTTACCGTAACCATTCGAAAGAGGGGAACTTTGTACCGCGTCCGGAAAGTCGCCCGTTAACTAAGTTTGAACAACGTGGCCAGCGTCTGGGGCACGGGGTTTGGGATTTGATGTTTGAGAGGATTAAATAATGGCAGTACAGCGTAGTCGTCGTTTACGTAAGAAAATGCACCTGGCAGAATTCCAGGAACTGGGTTTTTCAGTCAGCTGGACCTTCGCAGCCGGGACTTCAGAGCAGGAGATTGATGCCACTCTGGATGCTTTTGTCGATGAGGTGATTGAACCTAATGGTCTGGCCTATGACGGCAGTGGTTATCTGCAATGGGAAGGGCTGGTCTGCCTGCAGCAAACCGGCAAATGCACCGATGAGCACCGCCAGCTGGTTCGCGAGTGGCTGGAAGCCAGAAAACTCTCAGAAGTCAAAGTTACGGAACTGTTTGACGTCTGGTGGGACTAAGTATCTGCAGGTAATTTTCCTGTTGTTATCAGTCAGTGAACCAGAGCCCGAAAGCAGAACATGTTTTACCGGGACAGAAAGGAGTATGCATGTTACGTGAAGTGATCGCTGTCGGGGTTTTGCTGGCTACCACCCCGGCGTGGGCAGATTATCAGTGCCCGGTAAAACCTCAGGATGATGTCGCTGTCACGGCGCAGCAGGTGGTTGTCAGCGGCAGTAATGGTAATCTGACCATCTCTCCGCAGGGAGAGATGACGTTTAACGGTAAGCCGGTGCAGGCTGACCAGGCACTCCGTCAGCAGGCGGTTGCCTATCAGGCCGCGTTACGCAGTGACTTACCCTGGATTGACCAGGGGGCCCGTCAACGGCTGGAAACCAGTCGTAGTGCGCTGGATAAAGTGATAGTTGAAAAACTGGGCTCTGACAGCCATGTGCGCACTCGCCTGGCAACACTGGACAGCGGCCTGAAAACACAGATGGATCGTGTGATTGAACACCGTGATGGCGGGCTCTATTTCCACCACGCAGCTATTGATCAGGTTAGGGCGGATGGTGAGAAGCTGGTGCAGAATGCCATGGGTGGAATACTGCAGGACAGCCTGAATGAACTGGGCAGTTCCAAATCATCAGGAGATAACCCGTTACAGGCATTAATGGGCAACCTCGGTGGTCTGCAGCAGTCTATTCGTAGTGAGGTCAGTAAGCAGGAAAAAGATTTCCAGGCGTTTGGTCAACAGGTGTGCGGCAAGGTCGGGGCACTTGAACAACAGCGCAAGGTTATCTGGCAACAAGTCAGTCAGTAATCTCTCCGGTATCAGCAGTATCACAGCCCCTGATACTGCTGAATTTCGGAATTAATTATTCCTGTTCCAGAAAAAATTCCAGCAGGCTGTTCAGAAACAGCCGTCCTTTCTCTGTCACCTGCCAGCTGGCTGTAGTCTCCTGCAAATAACCGGCCTGGATAGCCTGGTTCAGAGCAGGGCGAATGTGTTGTTCACTCAGCCCAGTCAAACGGCTAAATTCATCCCGCGGGCAGGGTTCAGATAACCGGAAACGGTTCATAAAAAACTCAAACGGTTTTTCGTCATCCGGCACGCTGTAACGTTTATCCAGGTATTCTCCGCGCATAAACCCTTTCGGGTGGCGGGTTTTCACGGTACGGATAATTTCTCCGTCAGCCTGCGTGAGTTTACCGTGGGAACCACAACCGATACCCAGATAATCACCAAAACGCCAGTAGTTGAGATTGTGCTGACATTGCAGGCCGGGCCGGGCATAAGCAGAGGTCTCATATTGCTGATAACCGGCATCAGTCAGTAGCTGGTGCCCCTGCTCGAAGATATCCCATAATGCATCATCATCCGGTAATACCGGGGGTCGTGAGGCAAACAGCGTATTGGGTTCAATCGTTAGCTGATACCAGGAGAGATGCGGCGGCGATAACGCAATCGCCTGTCGTAAGTCGTCTAAGGCTTCTTCCAGCGACTGATCCGGCAGGCCATGCATCAGATCCAGATTAAAACTACGTAGTCCCAGTCCGGCAGCCAGCTTAGCCGCCCGTTTTGCCTCCTCCGGCCCATGGATACGTCCCAGTCGTTGCAGTTTGGCCGGGCTGAAACTCTGTACCCCAATCGAAATACGGTTGACCCCTGCCTGCTGATAACCGCTGAAACGATCGGCTTCTACCGTGCCAGGGTTAGCTTCCATAGTAATCTCGGCATCGGCTGCCAGCGGTATACGCTGACGGACACCGTCCAGCAGCGCCTGCATGGCTTCGCTACTTAACAGACTGGGAGTACCACCGCCGATAAAAATCGTCGAAACTTCACGCCCTGAAGTCCGGGGGATATCAGAGTCCAGATCAGCCAGCAGATGCCCCACATAGTCCATATGCGGGACATCGCCTTTCAGGGCATGTGAATTAAAATCACAATACGGGCACTTCTGTACACACCAGGGAATATGAATATACAGACTCAGTGGTGGCAGATTACCCATTACGCAGAGCATCCAGCAGCAGTTTCAGTGCCTGCCCACGGTGTGAAATTGCCAGTTTTTCGGCTTTAGTCATCCCTGCCGCCGTGATATTCAGCTCTGGCAGGAAAAAAATTGGATCGTAACCAAACCCGCCTTCACCCTGACTTTCACGGGCAATAACACCGGGCCACTGACCATGAAACACCAGCGGTGTCGGGTCATCGGCATGGCGCAGGTAGACCAGCACGCAATGGAATGCCGCCTGGCGCTTTTCATCGGGAATCTCCTGCATCGCTGTCAGCAGTTTTTCCAGATTCTGTTGGTCAGTCGCCTCGACACCCGCATAACGGGCAGAGTAAATACCAGGAGCACCCCCCAGCACATCGACGGCCAGCCCTGAGTCGTCAGCAATTGCCGGCAGGCCGGTAACACGTGCTGCGTGGCGGGCTTTTATCAGCGCATTTTCGATAAAGGTCAGGCCGGTCTCTTCCACAGAATCGACGCCCAGATCGGTCTGAGCCACAATATCAAAACCAAAATCAGCCAGGGGTTCGGCCAGTTCACGCACTTTGCCGGGATTACCGGTTGCCAGTACAACTTTTTGCATAATCATTCCAACGTTCAGAGTTACAGCAGATACCAGAGTCCCGGAAACAGATCCATCCCGAGATAATTCAGTGCATAGAGAATCAGAATCACTACCATGGCAGAGAAGTCGATACCGCCCATGGCCGGCAGAATGCGGCGAACAGGTGCCATGAGTGGCTCTGTCAGCTGTACCAGCACATAATCTATCGGGCTGCGGCCCTGGCTCACCCAGCTCATCAGTGAACGGATCAGAATCACCCAGAACACCAGGTTACCGGCAGCTTTCAGCAACGACAGAACGCCAATCAACACATTACTCAGGCCAATCACAAAGCCACCGGACTGGATCAGCATCAGCAGTGGGAACTTGATAATGGTCAGTACCAGTGCCAGTACTAAAGACGCGGTATCAATCGGGCCCATTGCGGGGATAATACGGCGTAGTGGGCGGATCACCGGCTGAGTCAGTTTGACAATAAATTGTGCCAGTGGATTATAGAAATCACAGCGGGCCCACTGCATCCAGATACGTAGCAGCAGAACCATGACGTAAAGATCGATAACCGTTTTGACCAGAAAAGTCAGAGTGTACATGTGTGTCCTCAGTTATTGGGGGGAAGGGGTTGGATACTGGCGCGCACCAAAAATGGCGGAGCCAATACGAACCATCGTACTGCCGGCTTCAATGGCGGCGTCCATATCATCGCTCATTCCCAGCGACAGGGTATCAATCCCGCTGAATTCCGCCTGTAAAGCGTGAAATGCTGCGGCCATCTGTCGGCATACCGCCAGCTGTGACTGATAATCTTCTGATGGTGCGGGAATTGCCATCAGGCCACGTAATTTCAGATGGGGTAACTCAACAATCTGCCGGGCAAGGGCCGGAATATCACTGACACTGATCCCGGACTTGCTGGATTCATCGCTGATGTTAACCTGAATCAGCACATTCAGGGGGCCACGGTGTGGTGGTCGCTGATCGTTTAGTCGTTGTGCCAGTTTCTGTCGGTCCAGCGTATGGCACCAGTCAAAGTTTTCGGCCACCAGACGGCTTTTATTGGATTGTAACGGACCGATAAAGTGCCATTCCAGCCCGGCTAAATCTGCGGTCTGTGCGACTTTATCCACCCCTTCCTGGACATAATTTTCGCCAAAGCAACGTTGTCCCGCCAGCCAGGCTTCGCGGATGTCGCTCACAGGTTTGGTTTTACTCACTGCCAGCAGAGTAATCTGCTGTGGATCTCTGCCGCAACTTTCGGCAGCAGCGCGAATACGCTGACGGATCTGCTGTAAATTATGCTGAATGGAAGTCATCACCGGGCTGATTTATGGAGTTAGATGAAATTGTTGCGCTTAGTGTAAAGCATAATGCCTCTGATCTGCACCTTTGCTGTGGACATTTACCCTGGTGGCGTTGCCAGGGGCTGCTGACAGCTGTCCCGGGAATGGCCCCGGTCACTGATGCGACCCTGCAAAATTTTTTTGATGACTGTCTGACGGATGAGCAACAGCAACAACTCCGGATCCACGGCCACTGTGATGCCGCACTAACCATGGCAACAGGAACCCGGCTGAGAGCCTGTATTTTCCGCCGTAACGGCGGCATATCACTGGCATTACGCATTCTGCGCCAAAAAATCCCCTCCATGGAGAGCCTGGGTATGCCTGCCGTCTGTTACCGCCTGACCGGTGAAAATGCCGGACTGATACTCTTCAGCGGGGCGAGCGGTTGCGGAAAATCGACATCGCTGGCGGCGATGATGGGGGCAATCAGCCGTCAGCGGGCGCTGCATATTATTACCCTGGAAGATCCGATCGAGTATCTCTACGACAACCACCGATCTCTTATCCAGCAACGGGAAGCGGGAAGGGATTTTTCCTGTTACAGCCAGGGACTGATGGCGGCACTCCGCCAGGACCCGGATATCATTATGTTGGGAGAATTACGTGATCATCAGACGATCCGGCTGGCTTTGACAGCCGCAGAAACCGGACATCTGGTGCTGGCGACCCTGCATACCAGGGCGGCTGCACAAACTGTTGAGCGGCTGGTGGATAGTTTTCCTGCAGGCGAAAAATCGCTGGTCAGCAGACAGCTGGCCGCCGGTCTGACGGCAGTGATTGCACAGCGGCTGGTGAATGACGAAGCGCAGGCTACCCGGCAACGGGCGGAATTTGAAGTTATGCTGAATACCCCTGCAGTGGCCAGTGTCATCCGTGAAGGAAAAACGCATCTGCTGGCAGGGATAATACAGACCAGCTCGGCTGACGGAATGCAGAGTTTTCCACTCGCTGTTGGTGTAGAAACCGCCTCGTCGGCACAGGCAGGTTGGCTTGCTGACGAGGCGGGGAGAGGTGTCGCTGGTATCTGGCCAGGTGAGGCTTAAGGGGCTGCTGAGATAACCAGCCGGATACTGTTCTCATGCCAGTCAGCGCTGTCAAACGTCCTGCCATAAATCATTTTCAGGGTTGAAGTGCCGGCTTTACGGCCAATAAGATAAAATGTCTGCTGACCCGGGCATCCCACCATGCCGGCTTTACAGTCGGGTGACTGCTGGTAACTGCCGGGAATCAATAATACACCGGCAGGTAACTGGCTGACCATCCATTGATAGCCGGTGGATGGATTAGCCTCCAGCGTCAGCTTAACCGGTTTGCCTGCCACACCGTCCAGCTGTACAGGCACATCGGCTGCAGCCGCCGTAAACGTCATACAGCCCAGTGCCGCAGCCAGAAGGTAAACTAATCTGTTCATTGCTAAAACCCCGTTTTATGCTGTGATAAGCAATGATTATAGCATTAATTACTGATTATGGCAGCGCTGGGAGAGAAAGGACGTTGTTATTTCGCAGTCAGTAAAAGATAACCACAGGGGTTAATGATTATCGAACCAGCTTTCGAGGATGATCACCGCTGAACCTGAATCGACTTTTCCTTTGGTCAGTGCACGATAACCGCCGGTTTCGAACAGACCTGCACGGGCTTCCACAGTGCTTAAGCGTTCGTCCTGTAATTCAACCGCGACACCAAATCTGCCGTGCAGACGGTTGGCAAATTTACGGGCACGGGCAGTCAGTGGTTGCTCTGTCCCATCCATATTCAGTGGCAGACCGACCACCACTAAATCCGGCTGCCACTCTTTAAGCAGTTTTTCGATCACATTCCAGTCAGGGACCCCATCCTGTGCTTTGATGGCTGTCAGGGGTCTGGCGGTACCGGTCAGTTGCTGACCCACAGCCACACCGATACTCCGGGTGCCGAAATCGAATCCGAGTAAGGTTTTCACTGACATCAGGCATGCCCCGCTTCGCTGCTCATCTGACTGATATCGATCCCGATATGTTTAGCCGCGTTACGCCAGCGCTCTCCCGCCGGAGTATGGAACAGAATTTTTTCACTGGCCGGAATGGTCAGCCAGGCATTTTCCAGTATTTCATTTTCCAGCTGCGATTTTTCCCAGCTGCAGTAACCCAGCGCCACAATGATATTTTCGGGTTGCTGGTCGCTGCCCAACGATTCGAGAACATCTTTTGAGGTCGTCAGCACCGTGTGCTCAGAAATAGTAATACTGGAAGTAAACCTGTTTTCCGGTGAGTGCAGAATAAAACCGCGATCTTCTGCAACCGGGCCGCCGTTATACACCGGATTTTCTAATGAGTGTCCAGCATCATTTTGTTGCGGCGTAATGTCTAGTTTATTCAGCACCCCCTCAATGGTCAGGTTTTCCATGGGCTTATTCACTATCAGGCCCATGGCTCCTTCGTCGTTGTGCTCACAAACATAGATTACAGACCGTTTGAATATCGGGTCCTGTAATGAGGGCATCGCGATCAGAAAATGGTGCTGTAAATTCATACTGACTCTGTAAGTTTATCTGAAAAAAATATCCGGCAGCCTCCGGGCCGCCGGGCAAAACGCAGGCCGGAATTAGTGGCCCAGGCGTTTCTCGATAGCATCCATCAGCATGCCGGTAATCGAGATTGGGAATGCGGCCTCAATTTCACGTACACAGGTCGGGCTGGTGACATTAATTTCGGTCAGCCGGTCGCCGATAATATCCAGTCCGACAAAAATCAGGCCTTTTTGCTTCAGGACCGGGGCAACTTTACGGGCAATAGCCCAGTCACTGTCACTCAGCGGACGGGCTTCACCCCGGCCACCGGCCGCCAGGTTACCCCGGGTTTCGCCGGATTTAGGTATTCTTGCCAGGCAATAAGGCACCGGTTCTCCGTCGACGACCAGCACTCGCTTATCACCTTCTTTAATCGCCGGCAGATAGTTTTGTGCCATACAGAAGGTGGTATTCTCATGAGTCAGTGCTTCACAGATCACCGAAAAGTTAGGATCATCCTGTTTCACGCGGAAAATCGAGGTGCCACCCATGCCATCCAGCGGTTTCATAATGATATCGCCGTGTTCCTGCCAGAACTCGCGCAGTTTCTGCTGACTGCGGGTGACCAGGGTATCCGGAGTTAACTCCGCAAACCATGCAGTGAACAGTTTTTCGTTACAGTCACGCAGGCTCTGCGGCTTATTAACCACCAGGGTGCCCTGTTCTTCGGCACGTTCCAGAATGTAAGTGGCATAAATAAATTCGGTGTCGAACGGCGGATCTTTACGCATCAGAATCACATTCAGGTCTGCCAGCGGGATTTCCTGCTCGCTGCCGAACTGATACCAGCCGTCGTAGTTTTGTTCCACGGTAAGCAAGCGGGTGCGCGCGCTGGCTACACCACCACGCAGGTACAAATCATTCATTTCCATATAATGGATTTCATAACCCCGGCGCTGTGCTTCCAGCAGCATTGCAAAACTGGTGTCTTTCTTAATATTGATGTCCGCAATAGGATCCATCACTATGCCAAGCTTAATCATTCTTATCTCCTCGGAAGGCAGTAATGACTACCTTATCATTAACGGATTTTACCGGTTCAGGATCGTCAGGGCTTCACCGCAGGTGCCGGTTACAGGGCAGATTACCCTAAATCACCAAATCTTACCTGCAATGCTGTTAGCACGGTCAGTGCGGCGGTTTCGGTACGTAACACACGCGGCCCCAGCAGGATATCAGTAAATCCCTGACGAGAGGCCATGTCGATTTCATCGGCACTCAGACCGCCTTCCGGGCCAATCAGCATCCTTATCCTGTTGACTGGCAGCGGCAAAGTATTAATGCTCTGTGAAGCCCGCGGATGCAGATTCAGTTTCAGCCCCTGCTCCTGTTCTGCGCACCAGTCACTCAGTGACATCACCGGGCGGATTTCCGGGACCACATTTCTGCCCGACTGTTCACAGGCTGCAATGGCAATTTTCTGCCACTGCTGGCGCTTTTTCTCCAGCCTTTCAGCATCAAGTTTAACTCCGCAGCGTTCCGAAATTAGCGGTGTCACCTGATTCACCCCCAGTTCTATCGATTTCTGGATAGTAAACTCCATTTTCTCGCCACGTGACATCACCTGACCCAGGTGGAGAAATAGCGGCGATTCACGATTATCGGTGGTGCCTTCAGTGACCTGTACAGTAACGCTTTTTTTATCGGCACGCACAATGGTGGCACTAAAGGTCTGATTACTGCCATCGAATAGCTCCAGTAGCTGTCCTGCGGTCATCCTCAGTACCCGACCCACATGATTCGCTGCCTCTTCGCTAAGCTGAAATTCACTGTGATTCGTTATTGTTTCAGGGTGATAAATGCGGGGTATACGCATGAAAAATCTGCCAGTTCCGGGCCGGTATCTTATGACCAGCCCTCAGTAAATTTATGAGTCAGCAGTGTCTCTGCCCGTGATGAGAACGTCAACCGTGACACGTTGTTTTTTAACCAGCCAGTATTGACCGCTGTCGTTGCATTATGCCATAGCCGGAGCGGAGGAGGGCAATATTAGCAGAGACCTCAGGCCTGAAACTCGCCACGGGTCAGTTCACTGCCACAGTGGGTACAACGGTAGCGGGTTTCGCCGCGTAATACCCGGTTATGGCGTCGTACCGTCAACTGATGCTGTCGGCAGTGGCAGGTATAGGCAAAGGTCTTCTGTACAGTGTCGGTGCTAAAGCGATGAGTGCGGCTGGCGCTAACGCCTAACACCGTTTCCATCATCCATTTCCACTCCTTACCATGCGGAGCGACACGGCCAAACTCTTTCCAGACCAGCAGATGCGCCAGTTCATGGGGCACCACCTCGTCGATAAAGGGCTGTTTATTTTCCAGCAACAACACCGGGTTAAGACGAATTTCCCATTGTTGCAGCCAGGCCGTACCGGCAGTGGTTCCCCGTTGCTGATAGAGAACAGAGGGTTCAGGATAAGCCTGTTTCAGACTGTCATTAGCGCGCTGTAAGTGTTCACGCAGCGAACGCATAACGGCTTGCTGAAGGGCGATGGGCAGACGAGGTGTTTTCATAGCGGCAGCATAAAGCCAGTCAGGGCAGATTACAATCCGGGGCAGGGTAGCTCCAAAACAAAACAGGCAACGTTTCCGTTGCCTGTCGGGGTTACCGGGAGAAAGAATTAATTCTTATCACCGATATTACGTAATTTTTTACCCTGCATCAGGTTACGTTCGATGTGTTCCAGAGAAACGCTTTTGGTTTCAGGAATCAGAACCAGTGTCAGGATAATAAATAGTACGTTCAGTGCGGCGTACAGTCCGAAAGTCGCTGCATTTCCCAGAGTATTCAGCAGGGTCAGGAAGGTCGCGCCGACAATCATATTGGCAATCCAGTTAGTCGCTGTAGAAACGGTGATACCAAAATCACGTCCTTTCAGCGGCTGGATCTCAGAGCACAGTACCCAAATCAGCGGACCGGCACTCATCGCAAAACCGACGATAAAAATCAGCAGCATGGCGATAGCAAAATATTGCTGTCCCAGTGAATGCATGCCGATATGTAACATGGTTCCCAGGATACCCATACCTGCGGCCATCACAATAAAGCCGAGGATTAGCGTAGGTTTACGACCCCAGCGGTCAACCAGGCCGATAGCGATAAAGGTCGCCAGAACGTTGATACCGCCGACAATCACTGTCCCCCACATCTGCTGGGTGGTGTTGGTGAATCCGGCAATTTCAAAGATTTTTGGCGCGTAGTACATAATCACGTTCATCCCGGTAAACTGCTGCATCACCTGCAACAGAACACCCAGATAGACCGCACGACGGAAGTTCGGGTTAGAAGTAAACAGTGCCCAGCCAGTCTGCTTAACCTTCAGACTTTCACGGATTTCATCCAGCTCACGTTTAGCCTGTTCGCTGGTGTCGCGCAGCCGGTCAAGTACCCGTTGTGCATCCTTAAAGTTTCCTTTCGCCGCCAGCCAGCGTGGGCTGTTAGGCAGGAAGATAACCCCAACCAGCAGTAACAGGGCCGGGATAGTAATCACGCCCAGCATCCAGCGCCAGTCACCCGTGTAGCTGAACGCGGTATCTGAAAGATAAGCACCGACAATCCCGATGGTAATCATCAGCTGATACAGGGAGATCATACTGCCGCGGATTTTTTCCGGCGCGATCTCAGACAGATACAAAGGTGCAGTATAAGAGGCGATACCGACAGCCAGGCCTAACAGAACCCTGGCGGCAATCAGTACTTCCGGATTGCTGGCGAAGGCGGAGCACAGCGAGCCTGCCACAAACAGGATAGCTCCGGCCATCAGGCTCTTCTTACGGCCCAGTTGTGAAGACATCCAGCCACTACCGACGGCGCCCACCGCCGCACCAAACATCATGGAGCTGACGATCCATTCCTGCTGATGAGCCGTCACGTTAAATTCTTTTGCGATGAAAGGCAGGGCGCCGGCAATTACACCGATATCCAGACCAAACAGTAAACCCGCAAGTGCCGCAAGGAAGCAGACAAAAAATGTCATCATTTTGTTCGAGCTTCTGCTTTTATTAGTATTGCCGGGCATTTTAGCCTCCGCTGTTAACTATCATTCTTGTTGTAATGTTAAAAAAATCCCTTCAATTTATCAGTGAGCCAGATCACATTGATGTAATCGGTTACACATGATAACCCGCTGAAAGAAATATTTAATTCGAAAAAAACCTTTCAGCGCCAGCCGCAAGATTAAATTTTGTTTCCGGCAGGGTTCAGATTATAGCCTTGCACTGACGACTCAAAGCAACCCATTTTTAACGATTGAATTAATTTGTTATACCCTGAAAAATCTGAGAAATAATTATCAGGACGCTGTAATCGTTACCACTTGAGCTATATCACAAAATTGAGAGTGGTTTTCACAAAAGGCAGGAATAAGAAATCTGATTTCACAGCATTTTTTGTTTAGCAGGATTAATCATTAAGGTGGGGTATAGCCGGAAATAACGGGGCAGCAGCGCTGCCCCGTAACAACAATTACAGCCCGGCGGCTTCGCGCAGAGCTGCCGCTTTGTCGGTTTTTTCCCATGGGAAATGCTCACGGCCAAAGTGGCCATAGGCAGCAGTCTCACGGTAGATTGGGTGCAACAGATCCAGCATCTGGATCAGACCATATGGACGCAGGTCGAAGAATTCACGAACCAGCAGGGTCAGTGTTTCGGTTGGTACTTTCTCAGTGCCAAAGGTTTCAACCATGATAGAAGTAGGTTCAGCGACACCGATAGCATAAGACACCTGGATTTCACAACGGTCTGCCAGGCCTGCGGCCACGATATTTTTAGCTACATAACGAGCCGCGTAAGCTGCTGAACGGTCAACTTTAGACGGATCTTTACCAGAGAATGCGCCGCCACCATGACGAGCCATGCCGCCGTAGGTATCAACGATGATTTTGCGTCCGGTCAGACCACAGTCACCCATAGGTCCGCCAATCACAAAACGGCCGGTCGGGTTAATAAAGAATTTGGTTGAGCTGTTCAGCCATTCTGCGGGCAGTACCGGCTTGATAATGGTTTCCATTACTGCTTCCTGCAGCTCTTTCTGGCCAATATCTTCCGCGTGCTGGGTTGACAGCACCACCGCATCGATACCGACGATTTTACCGTCGTCATACTGGAAAGTGACCTGGCTTTTTGCGTCCGGACGCAGCCATGGCAGAGAGCCATCTTTACGCACTTCAGACTGACGCTGTACCAGGCGGTGTGCATAAGTCAGTGGTGCAGGCATCAGAACATCAGTTTCGTTAGTCGCATAACCAAACATCAGTCCCTGGTCTCCGGCACCCTGTTCCAGCGGATCTGCACGGTCAACACCCTGATTAATATCCGGCGATTGTTTACCGATAGCGCTTAATACTGCGCATGAGTTCGCGTCAAAGCCCATATCTGAGTGGATATAGCCGATATCACGGACCGTTTTACGGGCGATGTCTTCGATATCTACCCATGCACTGGTAGTGACTTCACCACCTACCAGTACCATTCCGGTTTTCACATAGGTTTCACAAGCTACGCGAGCTTTCGGATCTTGTTCAAGAATGGCATCCAGCACTGCATCAGAGATCTGATCAGCAATTTTATCGGGATGCCCTTCTGATACGGACTCGGATGTAAATAGGTGTTTTGCCATTTGTTCCTTACCTTACTCTCTGGTTTCAATTCAATCGCCTGGCGAACATCAATCATGCTCACTTTCGCTTCTTCAGACAACGCTGTGAGCGGTACAAGGTGTGCTTAAAAGCACAGACTGGAAAGACACTGCCTGGTTCTTAATCGTTTAGATGGAAAACCATCCGGACGTCCATTCTAGGGCAGTCTCCGGCCCGAATTCCAGACTTTTTTTCAGATTAAGCCATTGCGAAATGTAAAAGAGTGGAACACTGTACCCGTTTACGCCAATAATTCTTTGCTTTTTCAGGCCCTGAACGGTATAAACAGCCGCTGCTGCCCGTGAGGGTAGCCGGTGTTTCGTAGCGCCAAAATTGCGCTGCTGCAGGGTCGGGATGACGGTGATTCTGACCTTCACCCTCAGTACGTTTTCCGTATGCTTCTGGCATATGTGGAGGTGATAAAACTAATGAACCAGCCTTACTCATTATCTTTTGGTTCTCTGCCTGGTCCTGTTGTGCCGGGGTTCCTTTCTGTTGTCTCCGCAGGTTCTTATCCGCAAAATTTTTCCCGACGAAGTTACCTTAGCTGTGGTAATTATTCCGACACCTGCGCCGGTTAAGGTAGGCTTTCAGGTTCGGTATGACTGCGTCGCGTCGCCTGTGGCACTGTCCCAAAGGCTGATGTGATATCCGGTGATTTACCCTGAAGTCGCCACGCTTGCCAGCAGAGTGTGCTATACCTGGTGACAGAAGCAGGCACTTCGGTCAGGAGAAAAATCTCCATGCGAGAAAACAGCTGTTTCACATTTCAATCTAAGATAGAGGTTCGCGATGTCTGACGACATGAAGACTATTAAGGGTTCGTCAGCAGGCGAACATGGGGAACTGCGCTCAATGCAGGAAGTTGCAGTGAATGATCAGGAAGCCAGCCGGATGTTAAAGACCTATAACATCGCCTGGTGGGGGAATAACTATTATGACGTGAACGAACTCGGTCATATCAGTGTCTGCCCTAATCCGGATAAACCTGAGGTGCGGGTTGACCTGGCGAAACTGGTGAAGGAACGTGAGGCCCAGGGCCAGCGTCTGCCGGCACTGTTTTGCTTCCCACAAATTCTGCAACACCGTCTGCGCTCTATTAACGCTGCGTTTAAGCGTGCGCGTGAATCCTTCGGCTATACCGGTGATTACTTCCTGGTGTATCCCATCAAGGTGAACCAGCATAAGCGGGTCATCGAATCACTGATTAATTCCGGAGAACCGCTGGGGCTGGAAGCGGGTTCCAAAGCTGAACTGATGGCGGTGTTGGCACATGCCGGACAGACCCGTTCGGTGATTGTCTGTAACGGTTATAAAGACCGTGAATATATCCGCCTGGCCCTGATTGGTGAAAAGCTGGGCCATAAAGTCTATCTGGTTATCGAGAAGATGACTGAGGTGCGGCTGGTGCTGGAAGAAGCTGAACGCCTGAATGTGACACCGCGGCTGGGGATCCGTGCCCGGCTGGCTTCGCAGGGTTCCGGCAAATGGCAGTCAAGCGGGGGTGAAAAATCGAAGTTTGGTCTGTCAGCGTCTCAGGTACTGCAACTGGTAGACATTATGCGTAATGCCGGCCGGCTGGACAGCCTGCAACTGCTGCATTTCCACCTGGGGTCGCAGATGGCTAATATCCGCGATATTTCGACCGGGGTGCGTGAGTCTGCCCGTTTCTATGTGGAACTGGCAAAACTCGGCGTGAATATCAAATGCTTCGATGTGGGTGGCGGTCTGGGGGTTGACTATGAAGGTACCCGTTCTCAGTCTGACTGCTCAGTAAACTACGGGCTGAACGAGTACGCCAATAACGTGATTTGGGCAATTGGCGGCGCCTGTGATGAACATGGTCTGGAGCACCCGACGGTTATTACTGAATCCGGGCGTGCCGTGACGGCTCATCATACCGTTCTGGTGTCGAATATTATTGGTGTGGAACGTAATGAATTTACCACCCCACAGGCCCCGGCAGAAGATGCTCCGCGACCTATCGTCAGTATGTGGGACACCTGGCAGGAGATGCATGAGCCTAATGTCCGTCGTTCGCTGCGCGAGTGGCTGCATGACAGCCAGATGGACCTGTCTGATATTCATACCGGTTACTCTGCAGGGACTTATGATCTGAATCAGCGGGCCTGGGCAGAACAGCTCTATCTCAGCATCTGTCATTACACCCGTCAGCATCTGGACCCGAGCAACCGTGCCCACCGGCCGATTATCGATGAGTTGCAGGAACGGATGGCAGACAAGATCTATGTCAACTTCTCGCTGTTCCAGTCGATGCCGGATGCCTGGGGGATCGATCAGTTATTCCCGGTACTGCCGCTGGAAGGACTGAATAAATCGCCTGAACGTCGGGCGGTGCTGCTGGATATTACCTGCGATTCAGACGGTACTATCGACCACTATGTGGATGGTGACGGTATTGCGACCACCATGCCGATGCCGGAATATGATGCTGAAAACCCACCGATGCTGGGCTTCTTTATGGTCGGTGCTTATCAGGAAATTCTTGGCAATATGCATAACCTGTTCGGTGATACCGAAGCGGTGAATGTTTATGCTTTCGATGACGGTTCGGTCGATGTGGAATTGTCAGATGAAGGGGATACTGTCGCGGATATGCTGCAGTATGTTCAGCTGGATCCACGGGAATTACTGGAACTGTTCCATAAACAGGTCAATGCCAGTGTTATCGAAGAGGAACTGCGCGATCAGTTCCTGTCAGAATTTGAAAGTGGTCTGTATGGTTACACTTATCTGGAAGATGAGTAACCCGTTACCGCGGCGGGCAATGGCTGAACGCATGATTAGTGATTGCAGTCATTGCAGCGAAATACCATAATCATCTATCGCCCTTGTGCGTCGGGTTTAACGACACACAAGGGTTTTTTTTCGTCAAAATCAGGCCGGAATACTGCTCTTTTTCAGCAGATTACCGGTTTACGGAAATATAGAGGAACAACTATGTACCATACCCTGGGTAATGAATATGACAACTCTCTGGTGTCTAATGCCTTTGGTTTTATGCGGTTTCCGCTGAATTTTCAGCCTTATAACAGCGATGCTGAATGGGTGATCACCGGGGTTCCTTTTGATGCTGCCACCTCTGGTCGTCCTGGCAGCCGCCTGGGCCCGGGCGCTATTCGCCAGATTTCCACCAATCTGGCGTGGGAAGGCTGCCGCTGGCCATGGGACTTTGATCTTCGTCAGCGCCTGAAGGTGATCGACTGTGGCGATCTGGTGTATGCCTTTGGCGATTCTCAGGATATGTCGACTAAACTGCAGGCCCATGCCGAAAAGCTGCTGGCTAACGGCAAACGCATGCTGACGTTTGGGGGTGACCACTATATTTCTCTGCCATTATTGCGGGCACATGCCAAACATTTTGGCAAAATGGCGCTGGTACATTTTGATGCCCACACTGATACTTATTCGAACGGCCCGACCTTCGATCACGGTACCATGTTCTACCATGCGCCTAACGAAGGACTGATCGATCCGAATCATTCGGTGCAGATTGGTATCCGGACCGAATATGACAAACAACTGGGATTCAACGTGCTGGACGCAGCCCGTGTCAACGATCTGCCGGTAGACAGTATCCTGGCCGAAATTAAAAACACGGTCGGTGACCTGCCGGTGTATCTGACGTTTGATATTGACTGTCTGGACCCGGCACATGCCCCGGGTACCGGAACCCCGGTAATAGGTGGCCTGACATCCGATAAAGCCGCTAAACTGGTGCGTGGATTACAGGGGCTGAATATCGTGGGTATGGATCTGGTGGAAGTGGCACCGGGTTATGATCACGCGGATATCACGGCTCTGGCCGCAGCGACACTGGCGCTGGATATGTTGCACGTACAGGCAGCGAACAAAGCATAACTGACTTGTGTTCGTCTGCTGAAAAATGAAACGAACACCGAATGGGAAGGAGATTGACATGGGTTTACTGGATGAGCTGGTGGGTTCGCTGACTGGTGGTCAGCAAAATAATCTGGGCCAGTTACAGGCAGTCTGGAACTGGGTCCAGGAGCAGGGTGGAATTGAGGTGCTGATTCAGAAATTTCAGCAGGGTGGACTGGGCGAGGTTTTATCTTCGTGGCTGAGTAATGGCTCTAACCAGCCGGTCAGCAGTGGTGATATTCAGTCTGCATTCAGCAATGAAGACTTGCAGTCACTGGCAGATAAACTCGGTACTGACGTTAACGGCGCTTCCGGCACCTTATCTCAGTTGCTGCCACACCTGGTAGATAAAATCTCTCCACAGGGTGAAGTTCATCCTGAAGCCACTAGCAGCAACAGCCAGCTGGACCTGGGATCGCTGGTGAATAGTATTTTCAAAGGCTGATAGCCGCCAGTGTCAATTCAGCCGGTCTTCTGCAAGCAGGCCGGCTTATTTCATCACAGGCTTCAGCCAGCCGCAGACGTTTTTTCGCTCACCGGTGCCCTCAGAGCTATTTGGCGTAATATTCCCTGTCAACTGGCAACTATCCGGTGTGGTGAGGGTTTACACGGAAAATATTCCGCTATCATCGCTTCGGGCGGCAGATCTGTCGCCGAACTCGCATCAGTCGCACAATTCGCCGTCTGCGGCATATACTTTTGCCCTGTTTTTCATGTACATTGAAGGACTAAAGTATTTCTGCCTTGCCTGATAATTGTTGATTTTCAATGAAATAGCCAATTTCACTCAGGGAAGGCTTTTTGCCGATCTGGAGTTAAAACATGCCCTCACATAAAGAACTCGCCAATGCGATTCGCGCTCTCAGTATGGATGCCGTTCAGAAAGCCAATTCCGGTCACCCGGGTGCCCCTATGGGAATGGCGGACATCGCTGAAGTGTTATGGCGCGATTACCTGAACCATAACCCGCAGAACCCGTCATGGAGTGATCGTGACCGCTTCGTGCTGTCCAACGGCCACGGCTCAATGCTGATTTACAGCCTGCTGCACCTCACCGGTTATGATCTGCCGATTCAGGAACTGGCGAACTTCCGTCAGCTGCACTCACGCACTCCGGGCCACCCGGAATACGGCTACACGCCGGGCGTTGAAACCACCACCGGCCCTCTGGGACAGGGGATTGCCAATGCCGTCGGTTTCGCGATTGCTGAACGCACCCTGGCGGCACAGTTTAACCGTCCGGGCCATGACATCGTCGATCACCACACCTACGTGTTTATGGGCGACGGCTGTATGATGGAAGGGATCTCTCACGAGGTCTGCTCACTGGCCGGCACCCTGAAACTCGGTAAGCTGATGGCGTTCTATGATGACAACGGTATCTCTATCGATGGTCACACCGAAGGCTGGTTTACCGATGACACCGGACTGCGTTTTGAAGCTTACGGCTGGCATGTGATCCGTGGTATCGACGGTCACGACAGCGAAGCGGTGCGTAAAGCGATTGAAGAAGCCCGTAGCGTCACAGACAAGCCGTCACTGCTGATGTGTAAAACCGTGATTGGTTTCGGTTCACCGAACAAAGCCGGAACTCACGATGCACACGGAGCCGCGCTGGGTAACGAAGAAATTGCACTGACCCGTAAACAGCTGGGCTGGAACTATCCTCCGTTTGAAATCCCTGCCGATATTTACGCGGCCTGGGATGCCAAAGCGGCCGGTCAGGAAAAAGAGCAGGCGTGGAACCAGAAATTTGCCGCTTACCGCGAAGCCTTCCCTGAGCTGGCCAAAGAGTATGAGCGTCGTACCACCAGCCAGCTGCCGGCCAACTGGCAGGCAGAATCTCAGAAATATATTGAGCAACTGCAGGCGAATCCGGCGAATATCGCCAGCCGTAAAGCCTCACAGAATGCGATTGAATCTTTCGGCAAACTGCTGCCGGAATACCTGGGCGGCTCTGCTGACCTGGCGCCAAGCAACCTGACCATGTGGTCCGGCTCCAAACCGATTAACGAAGACCCGGCCGGTAACTACATCCATTACGGTGTCCGTGAATTCGGTATGACCGCGATTGCTAACGGTCTGGCTCTGCACGGTGGTTTCCTGCCATACACCGCCACCTTCCTGATGTTCGTGGAATATGCCCGTAACGCGGCGCGCATGGCCGCCCTGATGAAAATCCGTCAGGTACTGGTCTATACCCATGACTCCATCGGTCTGGGTGAAGACGGCCCGACTCATCAGCCGGTAGAGCAACTGGCCAGCCTGCGCACCACGCCTAATATGAGCACCTGGCGTCCGTGTGACCAGGTGGAATCTGCCGTGGCCTGGAAATATGCCATTGAACGTCAGGAAGGACCGAGCGCCCTGATTTTCTCCCGCCAGAACCTGACCCAGCAGCCGCGCAGCGCAGAGCAGCTGGCGAACGTGGCCCGCGGCGGTTATATCCTGAAAGACAGTGAAGGCCAGCCGGAACTGATCCTGATTGCGACCGGTTCAGAGGTTTCTCTGGCGGTGGACGCGGCAGACAAACTGACTGCTGAAGGGCGTAAAGTGCGGGTGGTTTCTATGCCATCCACCGATACCTTCGACAAACAGGATGCGGCGTACCGTGAATCTGTACTGCCTGCGGCGGTCAGCGCCCGTGTGGCGGTGGAAGCAGGAATCGCCGACTACTGGTACAAATATACCGGTCTGAACGGTGCGATTGTGGGAATGACCACCTTCGGTGAATCTGCTCCGGCGGACCTGCTGTTTAAAGAGTTCGGCTTTACCGTAGATAACGTGGTGGCGAAAGCGAAAGCGATTCTGTAACGGCACTTTCCGTCAGCGTAAATTTCAGCATGGCAGATCTCTGCCATGCTGTTTTTTTAACTGTAGCCGGCAGCAGCTAACTGTTTTTTTTATGCACAGTCATTGGTTAAAAATGTGAAGTTGATCGAAATATTAAGATCCCGGTTGATCTCAGTCATTCCCCGGTGACATGGCATGATTTATTCTCAGCTGAAGCGTTTCAGTTGGGCTGGTTCACTAGCATCAGTGGTTTGATTATTCTGCTGATGTCTTCAGACTGACAGAGGCTGTGACGGTCGCGGAGCGTACCGTGGCGGCAGTTTAAGGTAATGGTAGTGAAATGACCATCAGAATTGCTATTAATGGTTTTGGACGTATTGGCCGGGGTGTGCTGCGGGCGCTGTATGAAAGCGGACGCCATACCGAAATTTCGGTCATCGCAATCAATGAGCTGGCTGACAGTGAAGGGATTGTCCATTTACTGAAATACGATACCAGCCATGGTCGCTTCGCTTATGAGGTCCGGCTGGAAGATGAATTGCTGAAAGTGGGCCGCGACACCATTCGCCTGCTGCATCAACCCCTGATTAAAGATTTACCGTGGTCTGAGCTGGATATCGATATTGTCCTGGACTGTACCGGTAAATATGGCAGCCGTGCCGATGGCGAAGCACATCTGGCAGTCGGTGCCAAAAAGGTCTTGTTCTCGCACCCCGGAGGCAATGACCTGGATGCGACCGTGGTGTTTGGTGTCAATCACCAGTCGCTGCGGGAACAGGACCGGATAGTGTCGAATGCTTCCTGCACCACCAACTGTATTATTCCGGTGATTAAATTGCTGGATGATGCTTTCAGTATCGTGTCGGGAACCGTCACCACTATCCATTCATCGATGCACGATCAACAGGTCCTGGATGCATACCATGAGGATTTACGTCGGACCCGGGCCGCGAGTCAGTCGATTATCCCGGTAGATACCAAACTGGCGGCCGGGATTACACGGATACTTCCGAAATTTTCGGACCGGTTTGAAGCGATAGCGGTTCGCGTCCCGGTGATTAACGTGACGGCGATTGACCTGAGCGTGACACTGGAAACGGCAGTCTCTGCCGCAGAAGTTAATGCCGTGTTGCAAAACGCTGCTCACGGGGTATTTCGTGGTATAGTCGACTATACGGAATTACCGTTAGTTTCTGTCGATTTTAACCATGATCCGCACAGTGCCATCGTGGATGGTACGCAGACCCGGGTCAGTGGTCAGCACCTGGTGAAAACCCTGGTATGGTGCGATAACGAATGGGGCTTTGCTAACCGGATGCTGGATACTACGTTAGCAATGTCTGCAGGTAATTTCAGGTAAGGCGCGCTTGCGTCTGGCAAAACTTATGAGAGTTAACGAGAGGATTCACCATGTCTGTAATTAAAATGACCGATCTGGATCTTGCGGGTAAACGTGTACTGATTCGTGCCGACCTTAATGTGCCGGTAAAAGAAGGGAAAGTTACATCAGATGCCCGTATTCGTGCATCACTACCCACGATTGAATCGGCGCTGAAGCAGGGTGCGAAAGTGATGGTGACCTCGCATCTGGGTCGTCCGACGGAAGGTGAGTACAACGAAGAATTCTCCCTGTTGCCGGTGGTGAACTACCTGAAAGATAAACTGAGTGGTACCAGCGTGAAACTGGCAAAAGATTACCTGGACGGTGTTGATGTGCAGGCCGGTGAGCTGGTAGTGCTGGAAAATGTCCGTTTCAACAAGGGCGAGAAGAAAGACGACGAGACCCTGTCTAAAAAATACGCGGCGCTGTGTGATGTGTTCGTGATGGATGCTTTTGGTACCGCACACCGTGCTCAGGCATCCACTCACGGTGTGGGTAAATTCGCGCCAATCGCCTGTGCCGGCCCACTGCTGTCAGCAGAACTGGAAGCCCTGGGTAAAGCAATGAGTAATCCGGCTCGTCCGATGGTTGCTGTGGTTGGCGGGTCAAAAGTCTCTACCAAGTTTGATGTGCTGCAGTCTCTGGTCAATATTGCCGACACGGTGATTGTCGGTGGCGGTATCGCCAATACCTTCGTGGCTATCGATAATAAGGTCGGTAAATCACTCTACGAACCAGAATTTGTCGACGCAGCGAAAAAACTGCGCGATCAGTATGGTATCCCGGTGCCAGTTGACTCCCGTGTAGGTACAGAGTTTTCTGAAACCGCACCTGCTACCGTGAAAAAAGTGTCTGAAGTTCAGGACGACGAAGAGATCATGGATTTCGGTGACGAAACCGCGCAGGCGATGGCGAAGATCCTTAAAGAAGCCAAAACCATTCTGTGGAACGGTCCGGTGGGGGTCTTCGAGTTCCCTAACTTCCGTAAAGGCACCGAAATTGTGGCGAATGCGATTGCTGACAGTGAAGCATTCTCTGTAGCCGGTGGCGGCGATACTCTGGCCGCGATTGACCTGTTCGGTATTGAGAACAAAATCTCTTACATCTCAACCGGCGGCGGCGCATTCCTGGAATTTGTTGAAGGCAAAAAACTTCCGGCAGTTGCTATGCTGGAAGAGCGCGCAAAACAGTAATTCAGCAGCAGGTGCGGCCCGCTGGCTGCACCGATTTTGCCCGATTGACGGGCTTCCGTTTACGGCCAACGAAACAGGACAACGTTATGTCTAAAATTTTTGATTTCGTAAAACCTGGTGTAGTTACTGGCGAAGATGTGCAGAAGATCTTCAAAGTAGCCAAAGAAAATCACTTTGCTCTGCCGGCAGTTAACTGTGTAGGCAGCGACTCAATCAATGCGGTACTGGAAGCTGCGGCGAAAGCCAAAGCACCGGTCATTATTCAGTTTTCTAACGGCGGTGCTGCGTTTATTGCCGGTAAAGGCTATAAAACTGACAAACCTCAGGGTGCGTCAATCATGGGAGCCATTGCCGGTGCGCATCACGTGCATCTGATGGCAGAAGCCTATGGTGTGCCGGTGATCCTGCATACCGACCACTGTGCGAAGAAATTACTGCCGTGGATCGACGGGCTGCTGGATGCAGGTGAAGCGCACTTTGCAAAAACCGGTAAACCCCTGTTCTCTTCTCATATGATTGACCTGTCAGAAGAGTCACTGGAAGAAAATATCGAGATCAGCAGTAAGTACCTGGCCCGTATGGCTAAGATGGGTATGACACTGGAAATTGAACTGGGTTGTACCGGTGGCGAAGAAGATGGTGTCGACAACTCTCACCTGGATAACTCCGCGCTGTATACCCAGCCTGAAGATGTTGATTATGCCTATACCAAACTGAATGCTATCAGCCCGAACTTCACTATCGCGGCTTCATTCGGTAACGTTCACGGTGTCTATAAACCAGGTAACGTTCAGCTGACTCCAAAAATTCTGCGTAACTCTCAGGATTATGTGAGCGAGAAACACGGTCTGCCGCACAATGCCCTGAATTTTGTTTTCCACGGGGGTTCTGGTTCTTCTGCGGAAGAGATTAAAGAATCTATCGGTTACGGTGTGATTAAAATGAACATCGATACCGACACTCAGTGGGCGAACTGGCACGGTATTCTGGAGTTCTATAAAAAGAACGAAGGCTACCTGCAGTCACAGCTGGGTAACCCGGAAGGCGAAGATAAACCAAACAAAAAATACTATGACCCGCGCGTTTGGTTACGTGCTGCTCAGAGTTCTATGGTTGTTCGTCTGGAACAGGCCTTTAAAGAACTTAACGCTATCGACCGTTTGTAATCACTCAGAGGGTCAGAGAAAGCCTGCCGGTTGGCAGGCGTTTTTTTTGCGCCATGACCGGTCGCTTAACGCTTACCGGCCCTCTGCATCGGCTAAGTTGTCGCGGGGACCAGTGCTTTATTTTATATCGTTCGATATATAATTAATTGACAATTGGCGTGGTGTCCCATAAATTTATATCGATCGGTATTTAAATCATGCCGCGTCAATGTTTAACATCTCACTTGCCGGCGACAGCAGAATAAACCCGCAGTATCCACCGGCCTGTCGCCGGTTCATTCACTCTGTTTTTCCGGAAATCACTATGCACAATTTATCGTCACAGGTTATCGTCTATGTTACCTATCAGGGTACTGCTGACAGCCGGTTTGACCGGCGTTACTACACTGAACATCATCTGCCGTTGGTCATGCGGGCATGGCAACAGTACGGACTGGAGAGTGTCAGCGCCTTTTTTCCTGCAGAGACACGTCCCGGAACCCTGGCGATTTGCGAATGTATCTTTCGCGATGAACAGGCGGTTCAACAGGCGTTTAATGCCGAAGATGTCATGGGGGTAATACAGGACGTCCCGAAGTTTACCGATCTTATTCCTGCCCGTATCCGCGGCGTATCTTTGTAATCAGAAGGAGTGTGTGATGGAGTATGGCTTAATTGGGTTAGGGGCAATGGGGCGCGGCATCGCTGGCCGGTTACTGGCGGCAGGGCACAGCGTAAAATGCTGGACCCGATCCGGCAAGACTATGCCGGGTGTCGGGGCGGTAAATACCCCGGCGGAAGTTTTTCAGTCTGATGCTGTGCTGACGATGCTTTCTGATGATGCGGCGATTCGTGAAGTCGTCTTTGCCGGGGATTTTTTCAGCCAGTGCCGGCCCGGAGTTATTCATATCGTCAGTTCCACACTGTCGGTGGCTATGTCAGAGCAACTGACTGACTACCACCGTAAGGCTGGGATCGGATTTATTGCCGCGCCGGTACTGGGCCGCCCGGATGTGGCAGCCCGTGGAGAACTGAATATCCTCGCGGCCGGTCATCCGGATTTAATTGCCCGGGCTGAGCCGTTGTTTCAGGCGATTGGCCGCAAAGTCTGGCCGCTGGGAGATCACCCTCCCGCCGCTCATGCGGCCAAAATTGCCTGCAATATGATGATTGCGATGACAATTGAAGCCATCGCCGAGGCGGTCGCTCTGACCGATGTCAACGGTGTGCCCCGCGATGACTTTTTCGAGCTGATTCTGGGCACCCTGTTTGGCGGCCGATCCTATCAGGTCTATTCGCAGCTGATTGCCGAAGGGGAATACCAGCCGGGCTTTAAAGCCACTCTTGGGCTGAAAGATCTCAATCTGGCGACTGAGGCTGCGACACAACTGGCCGCACCCTTACCTATGTTGTCAGCGGTTCATCAGCAGATGTCGCGTGCCATTGAAGACGGGGGAGGGGAGCGTGACTGGTCGATTATGGCTGATTACACGCTACGCACCAGTCAGCCCAAAAAAGCTGAATAATCCGGAGAGTTAACCGGGGATATTCCCAAAATTGATAACAGCGGGTAATAATTTCCTAAAAACAGTGACTCAGCCGCCGGCGGATTTGGCAATCCGCCATTAATTGTTTACCCTTGGCGCTGATCGGCTGATAACAGCCTCTGTGGTTTCATTCAGGAATTTATTACAGGATTATTCGATGCAAGACTTAAACGTCGTTGATAGCATTCACAATGCCGGCAGCTGGCTGGCACGTAACCAGGAACTGTTACTAAGCTATGCGGTAAACGTTGCCGCCGCTCTGGCTATTTTGTTTGTGGGTTTTATTGTTGCCCGCATATTATCTAATGGTTTTAATAAACTCCTGCAGGCCCGCAGCATCGATCAAACAGTCGCCGACTTTTTATCGGTGTTGGTACGCTATGCCATTATCGCCTTTACGCTGATTGCCGCACTGAGCCGTGTCGGCGTTCAGACCGCATCGGTGATCGCTGTACTGGGTGCCGTAGGTCTGGCCGTGGGTCTGGCACTGCAAGGGTCCCTGTCTAACTTTGCCGCCGGTGTACTGCTGGTGACTTTCCGCCCGTTCCGTGTCGGCGAATATGTGGATGTAGGTGGTGCCGCCGGGACAGTCCTGAGTGTGCAGATTTTCTCAACCACCCTGAAAACCGTTGATGCAAAAATTGTGGTCGTACCTAACGGTAGTATCATTGCCGGTAAAATTATCAATTACAGTCGTGAACCCTTACGTCGTAATGAATTTATTATTGGTGTGTCTTACGATGCTGATATTGATAAGGTTTCAGAGATACTGCGTCAGGTGGTAGACGCCGACAGCCGTGTACTTAAAGACATGCCTGTGGTGGTGGCATTAAATGAGATGGCACCATCATCGTTAAACTTTATTGTCCGTTGCTGGAGCACCAGTGGTGATCTACAGCAAGTGTACTGGGATTTAATGGCTGCCTTTAAACGGGCGCTGGATGCCAACAGCATCGGTATTCCTTATCCGCAGATGGATGTGCATATCATCAATCCAACAGCGGAAAAAGCTGAAGAAAAAGCCTAATCTCTCCTGCCTGCCGGTGAGACTATCCCCGGCAGGCCTTTATTTTCCCCGCCTGATTAATTTTTCTAATTACGGATAAGTTCTTTCCATTTCACTTTTTGCCGGAAAATCGCCAGACTCTGCGCATTAATTGCCGGAGAACACTCTATGTTATTCTATTTACAAGGAATTACCCTTGGGGCAGCGCTCATCCTGCCGCTGGGACCACAAAATACCCTGATCCTCAATCAGGGAATATTACGCCGCTATGCTCTGATGTCTGCCAGCTTCTGTATTCTGAGCGATGTGGTACTGATTTGTGCCGGAGTATTTGGCGGAAGTGCGGTTCTGCAACACTCTCCGTTGGCGCTACAAATAATTACCTGGGCAGGTTGTGCCTTTCTGTTGTGGTATGGATGGGGAACCTTACGCCAGGCCCTGTGGCCTTCGACGCAACGCAGTGATCCGCAAACAGTTCAGCAGCAGCGTTTTAAAATTCTGCTGACCCTGATTGCGGTCACCTGGCTGAATCCTCATGTCTATCTGGATACCTTTGTGGTGCTCGGCAGCCTGGGAAGCCAGGTGCCGGCAGAGTCCCGGGGGTGGTTTGCGCTGGGGGCGGTAACGGCGTCGGTGGTCTGGTTTTATGCACTGGCTCTGCTGGCCAGCGCGCTGTCACCCTGGCTTAAACAGGGGCGTACTCAGCAGGTGATTAATCTGCTCGTCGCCGGCATGATGTTTTATCTGGCCATCAGGCTGGGCAGCGAAGGCGTGGCCATGCTGCGTACCGTAGTGTAAAACTGTGTCTGCCGCCGAACTTTCAGACGGCATCTGACTGCAATTTCCCGCTATTGCCTGTAATCTCAGGCGGTAAATTGCAGACAGGGAACCCTTATCGTGAAATTATTTCAGCTCGTTATCCCTGCCATCCTGGCGGGAAGCTTAACCTCAGTCGCGGCTCTGGCCGCAGAAGTTCCGGACTCACCGCATATCTCCACCTCCGGCCACGCTTCGGTTCAGGCAAAGCCGGATATGGCAACACTCAGCATTGTGGTGCAGCTCACCGCGCAACAGGCAACTGAGGCGAAAAAACAGGTAGACGCCAGGGTCGCCAAATATTTCGATTTTCTGCATAGCCAGGGAATAGAGAATAAAGATATCGATGCGGCCAATATCAACACCCAGCCGCAATATGATTACAGCAAGCAGGGCAAACCTCAGCTGACGGGCTATCAGGCCACCCGCCAGGTCACTGTGACGGTGCGGAAGATTGATAAACTCAATGATTTGCTGGATGGTGCCCTGAAAGGCGGGCTGAATGAAATCCGTTCGGTCACTCCGGGAGTCGCCGATGCAGCCCGCTATCAGCAGCAGGCCCGGCAGGAAGCGATTAAAGATGCCATCAGCCAGGCACAGGCTTTGGCTGCCGGTTTCCATGCCGAACTGGGGCCGGTATGGAGCATTCAGTATCATACCGGCAGTGACCGGCCACAGCCGGTGATGCGGATGTATGCACTGGCAAAAGCCAGCGCAGACACCACCCCGCAGGAAACTTATCAGCAGCAGAGCATCAATTTTGATGATGAGCTTAATGTGGTGTTTGAACTGAAACCACAACCTGCAACGACGAATTAACGCCGCAGGCAGGAAGATTAGCGGGCCTGGCCGGAGGGCGAATCGACCCCGGCCGGGAAATCATCCTGACGCAATACACCGTGACCATGTTCCAGCAGTGCGTCAGTCACACGGCGCATCAGTCGGCTTTCAGGCGCAAAACGATGCCAGTACAACATCCGCCGTTGGTAGAGCCCCGGGGTTAAATCGACCAGTTCACCGCGGGCGAGTTCACCACCGATCTGCAGATGGGGGATCATACAACAGACCGAACCTTGTCTTGCCAGCTGGACAAAGGCTTCTGATGAATTGACGATATGGCAGGGGACACTGCCCGGTGGCAAATCGAAATATTGTTGTAAGAAAGCCTGATGCATATCATCCAGATGATCGAACGCCACCGCCGGCGCTTTCAGCAGTGCGGAACGGGTTACCCCGTTGGGGAAATAGCGTTTGGCGAAATCCGGAGAGGCAACGAACAGATAATCCAGTGCGCCCAGCTGATCGACCAGACAACTTGGCAGGGCCTGAGGCTGGATACTGACTGCACCCACCACCTCACCGCGCCGCAATCGCTCCTGGGTACGGCTTTCATCTTCTACCTGTAAATTCAGACGTACCGGCGAATCGGCCAGCACATCTTTCAGCGCGGGTAACAGCCAGGTCGCCAGACTGTCGGCGTTGACCGCAATCGACAGTAACAACGGCGTGCTGCCGCCGGTTTCATCGGCCAGCCACTGTTCTTCCAGCATTTCAACCTGATGCAACAATGCCAGTAATTTCTGACCCTGCTCGGTCGGACGCGGCGGTACAGTCCGTACCAGCAGCGGCTGACCAAACAGATTCTCAAGCTGTTTAATTCTCTGCGAGACTGCAGACTGGGTAATACAAAGTTTTTGTGCGGCACGTTCAAATCCGCGCTCGCGAATAACTGCATCCAGAGCCTGAAGGGTTCGGTAATCCGGGCGTTTCATAGTTTTGCTCTCTGCTTCAGGGAGGACGTATCCTGCATTATAGTGTTTGCTTTGTGCTGTACGCCGCATTGTCAGAAAAAAATTGCGGTCTGCAATACAATCCACGCAATCTGCCCGCAACATTAATTATTTTTCCTGCTGCTTGTTTTATACTACGCCAACGAACAGAGCGTACAGGTTTAAACATATCATGAGCCGGGATGAACTTAAAAAAGCGGTAGGCTGGGCAGCACTCAGGTTTGTACAGCCGGGGTCAGTGGTTGGTGTAGGTACCGGTAGCACGGCAGCCCATTTTATTGATGCATTAGCGACAATAAAAAATGACATCGAAGGTGCGGTATCCAGCTCCGATGCCTCGACAGAGAAATTACTCAGCTATGGTATTCAGGTGTTTGATCTGAACACTATCGATCGTTTGTCGGTGTATGTCGACGGTGCGGATGAAATCAACCCGCAGATGCAAATGATCAAAGGAGGCGGGGCGGCACTGACCCGCGAAAAGATTATTGCGGCTGTGGCGGATAAATTTATCTGCATTGCCGATGAAAGCAAGCAGGTCGATGTGCTGGGGCGCTTCCCCCTGCCGGTTGAAGTCATTCCCATGGCAAGGTCTTACGTGGCCCGTCAGTTAGTTAAAATGGGGGGCTTACCGGAGTACCGTCAGAATGTGTTGACCGATAACGGTAATATTATTCTGGATGTTCATAATCTGAGTATCGTGAATCCACGGGAACTGGAGATTATGATTAATGCGCTGCCGGGTGTGGTGACAGTCGGACTGTTCGCCGCCAGGGGGGCTGATGTGGCATTAATTGGTACCGATCACGGAGTGATTACACTGACCAAAGACGACTAACTGTCGTCTTTTTTTTATCGCAGATTTTAGTGATTTATATCACAGTTTAGTCAACGACTGATAAAATCTGCTTCCCGGTAGCGTTCAGGATCTGCTTTTCCCCGCAATCTGCTGTAGCCCGCTGCCGGGCATGCTTTCAGGGCAATCGGTTTCTATTGCCCGTAGCGTAATATTTGTTATGTTGACAGAAGAAATTCTTATATTCGTCTCATTATCGTTAACCATAAGGTCGGGCAATGGCAAAGGTATCACTCGAGAAAGATAAAATTAAGTTCCTGCTGGTGGAAGGTGTTCATCAGACAGCACTGGATAATTTACGCGCAGCAGGCTACACCAACATCGAATTCCACAAAGGCGCGCTGGATACAGACGCTCTGAAAGAGTCGATTCGTGATGCGCACTTTATCGGTATCCGTTCCCGTTCCCAGTTAACTGAAGAAGTTTTCGCTGCCGCCGAAAAACTGGTCGCTGTCGGTTGTTTCTGTATCGGCACCAACCAGGTTGACCTGGATGCAGCCGGTAAACGTGGTATCCCGGTATTTAATGCACCTTTCTCTAACACCCGTTCGGTGGCAGAACTGGTGATCGGTGAACTGCTACTGTTACTGCGTGGCATTCCTGAAGCCAATGCCAAAGCGCACCGTGGAATCTGGAACAAAAATGCCAAGGGTTCCTTCGAAGCCCGTGGTAAGAAACTGGGGATTATTGGTTACGGCCACATCGGGATGCAGCTGGGTGTACTGGCGGAAAGCCTGGGCATGCATGTGTTCTTTTATGATGTGGAAGATAAGCTCCCGCTTGGGAATGCCACCCAGGTGAAAAAAATGCACGACCTGCTGGCGATGAGCGATGTGGTCACTCTGCATGTTCCTGAAACACCGAACACGCAGAATATGATCGGTGCTGAAGAGCTGGCCGCGATGAAAAAAGGCGGACTGCTGATCAATGCCTCACGCGGGACTGTTATCGATATTCCTGCGCTGTGTGACGCTCTGGCCAGCAAACATGTTGGCGGTGCAGCCATCGACGTTTATCCGGTGGAACCTGCGTCTAACAACGATCCGTTTATCTCTCCGCTGTGTGAGTTTGATAACGTGATCCTGACGCCGCATATCGGTGGATCGACCGAAGAAGCTCAGGAAAATATCGGTCTGGAGGTCTCTGGTAAGTTAATCAAATACTCTGACAACGGTTCTACCCTGTCAGCAGTGAACTTCCCGGAAGTCTCCCTGCCAGCCCATGCTGCCAGCGCCAGCCGTTTGCTGCATATTCATGAAAACCGTCCGGGTGTACTGACTGCCATTAACCAGATCTTTGCGGACCAGGGGATCAACATTGTCGGCCAGTACCTGCAAACTACTCCGTTTATGGGCTATGTGGTTATCGATATTGATGCACCACAGGAAATTGCTGATAAAGCGCTGGAAGCGATGAAAGGTATTCAGGGGACACTGCGCGCCCGTCTGCTGTACTAATGAGTGACTGACCACCCCGGGGGAGCAGTTTCTCCCCGTGATGAAAAGGGAAAAGCCTGGCTTTTCCCTTTTTTGTCTGCGGCGTACAGATGAGCAGATTCCACTGGCTGCTCATATCGCGCTAAGCGGCTCTCTGATCCCTGCTCTGTCTTTAGTTTACCGGTGAGTCACTGGCCGGTACGGGCGGTGGCCATTGCCAGACTCTGTCCGGGGTAATCAGTGCCGGCAGCGGGATATCCCAGTCTGCGACCGGTAACTCGCCGACCTGTTGACAGTGATGGGCAAATCCGACCGGCAGACAGCCATGTTGCTGCCAGCGCTGGAGTGTCCGGTCGTAATATCCGCCTCCCATCCCCAGCCGTTGCCCTTGGGCATCAAACGCCACCAGTGGCACCAGAATAACATCCAGCTCATCCAGAGTGGCCATCTGACGGATATCTAACCCGGGTTCAGGGATTCGTAGCTGGTTAGGGCGGAGCAGCGTTTCCGGCTGATAACGGATAAACAGCAAATTACCGGCAGAGAAGGGATGCAGCACCGGCAGGTAAACCTGCTGGCCCCTCTGCCACAATAATTCGATCAGCGGGCGGGTATCCAGTTCACCATCTACCGACAGGAACAGGGCGATTTTTTTTGCCTGACTGACAGGCAGAAAACTGACCGCCTGTTGCGCTGCCTGTTGTGCAGCCAGCTGTTGCTCTGCACCACTCAGCGCTCTGCGGCGGCGGCGGATTTCGCTACGAATCTGCTGACGTTGGTTGTCAGAGGTGGTTTCCACGATGCTGTCCATGATAATTGAGCAGGTCAGTCACTCTAACACAGAGTAAGCAGCGGGCAGAATGGTCAGCCTGTGTGGGGCAATGCATTCGCTTCAGACCCGGGGCCGCGCTCAGGAATCATAAGCACCTGCCGCCGGCAGAAACGGCTGTAATAACCGGAACCATTAAGTGCCAGGGGTACGCCCGCAAGAGGACAGGGTAACGACTTCAGAGTCAGTTCAGTACTGTATCAGTACGACATTAATACGACAGAGGGGAAATTTAGAAACCGAACTACAGAAAGGAGATCTCCGGGATGCCGCTACAGGCTGTAACCCTTGAACCCTTGGTTCAAGGTGAACATGTCGTCATTATCATCAGGCTTCCCGGACGAACCGGGCATGCTCACAGTTAATGAAGCGCCATATTCTGTTTGGTATGAAATATCGGCTCAGGGGACTGGCCCGTTCACAAACATCCCAGAGAATATTTACTTCATGATTAGTTTAGCACAGGATTCATGAAGTGTTATTCGAATTTTGGACCCTGACGATCAGTGATCCGACCCTGCTCGACTAATGCCTGTTCAATAGTCTGCTGTAACATACGAATACGTTGTTCCATATTCGATGCATAATCACGGGTCTTGTTCTTTTCCTGCGCTAACTCATGACAAATGTTTAACGCAGCGATAAACACCAACTGTTCGGTGTTGTTTACCCGGGTTCGGACTTTCAGGTCCTGTAAGCGCTGGTCAAGGTCAGCTGCTGCCGCAGTTAACGCTTCCTGCTGTTCCGGCGGACAATTGACTCTTAACGAACGACCAAATATCTGAATATCTACTGGTTGCGCAGACATGCCACCTTCCTGACTGATTACATTACCCGCTTCCGATGCTTTATATCGGGGAACGGGGGCCACTATATAGGCCTGAATAATAACTTACAACCCCTTTTCTGGAATCCTTCAGGCTGCTAGTGGTAGCATACCATGAACTTAACTCTCCAACATTGATGATTAACTATGTCCTTACAGAACGCACTACCTTCTTTTGAAGCCTTATCGGCCACCTTGTCGTTGCAGGGCGTAGGTATGACCGCGTCGGAGATGCACGGTCTGATCAGCGGTATAATCTGTGGTGGCAATCAGGATCACAGCTGGAAAACCCTGGTCCATGACCTGGCGAACGACGGTATGGCTTTCTCCCAGACTCTGTCTCAGCCATTGCAGCTGTTGCATGACTCTGTTCAGCAAACGCTGGAAGATGACGGCTTTATGTTCCGTCTGTTAATGCCCGATGACAGTAAAACCAGCGTATTCGAACGTGCGGATGCACTGGCCGGCTGGGTAAATCACTTCCTGTTGGGACTGGGCGTGACTCAGCCAAAACTGGATAAAGTCACCGGCGAAACCGGCGAAGCCATTGACGATCTGCGTACCATTGCTCAACTGGGGTACGATGAAGATGAAGATCAGGAAGAACTGGAGCAGTCACTGGAAGAAGTGGTGGAGTACGTCAGGGTTGCGGCGGTACTGTGCTATGAAACCTTTAACCGGCCACAACCGACAGCACCAGAAGTACAGAAACCTACGTTACATTAATCAATTTCCGTGCCTGAGCGCCGGGTAAACAGGGAGCCTGATTATGATTACTCTGGAAAATTATCTACAACGCCGCCAGTCTTTGCTGGCCAAAATGGTGCCCGGCAGTGCCGCATTAATCTTTGCCGCTCCGGAAGTCACCCGCAGCCGTGACACCGAGTATCTGTTTCGTCAGAACAGTGATTTCTGGTACTTCACCGGATTTAACGAACCAGAAGCGTTGCTGGTATTGATTAAAAGCGATGAAAATCATAATCACAGTGTACTGTTTAACCGCGTCCGTGACCTGAATGCTGAAATCTGGTTTGGCCGTCGTCTGGGGCAACAAGCGGCCCCGGAAAAGCTGGGGGTGGATAAGGCGTTACCCTGGGAGGATGTGGACCAGCAACTCTCGCAACTGCTCAATGGGCTGGATGTTGTTTATCACGCGCCGGGTGAGTATCCGTTTGCCGACCAGAAGCTCTCTTCCGCGCTGGAGACCTTACGCAATGGCAGCCGTCAAAATTTGCAGGCCCCGGCGACCGTCACTGACTGGCGGCCGTGGGTGCATGAAATGCGGTTATTTAAAGATGCCGAAGAGATAGCTATCCTGCGCAAAACCGGCAAAATTTCGGCACTGGCACATCAGCGTGCCATGGAACGCTGCTGCCCCGGGATGTTTGAATATCAGTTGGAAGGCGAAATCCTGCATGAGTTCAGCCGCCACGGTTCGCGGTTTGCTTCCTATAACACCATTGTGGGTGGCGGTGAAAATGGCTGTATTCTGCACTACACCGAAAATGAGAGCGAGTTGCGCGATGGTGATCTGGTCCTGATTGATGCCGGATGCGAACTCTATGGCTATGCCGGCGATATCACCCGGACGTTTCCGGTTAACGGACGTTTCAGCCCGGCACAACGACAGATTTATGACATAGTACTGGCCTCGCTGGAACATGCCTTATCGGTCTACCGGCCGGGCGTCAGTATCCGTGAAGTGAATGACCAGGTGATCCGTATTATGGTCAGCGGGCTGGTTGAACTGGGCGTGATGCAGGGCGATGTGGATACCCTGATTGCTGAAAATGCCCACCGGCAGTTTTATATGCACGGACTGGGTCACTGGATGGGGCTGGATGTGCATGATGTGGGCGACTATGGTTCTCCTTCCCGTGAACGGCTGCTGGAGCCAGGCATGGTACTGACCGTGGAGCCAGGGCTTTACATTGCGCCGGATGCCGATGTTCCTGCACAATATCGCGGGATTGGTATAAGAATTGAAGACGATATCCTGATTACTGAGCACGGTCATGAAAACCTGACCGATACTGTAGTAAAAACAGCAGATGATATCGAGGCACTGATGGCTGCGGCCAGAAAGTCACACCAGTAACGGATAAAATACGCCAGCATGAGCATGATAATTGCGGGGGGAGGGATGACCGGTGCGACCCTGGCACTGGCCGTTTCTCACCTGACGAATGGAAAACTTCCTGTCACTCTGATTGAAGCGACCACACCGGGTGAACGTGGTCATCCCGGCTTTGACGGCAGGGCCATCGCTCTGGCGGCCGGCACTTGTCAGCAGTTGCAGAATATTGGTGTCTGGCCTTCACTGAGCGACTGCGCGACAGCGATTACCGATATTCATGTCAGTGATCGCGGGCATCCAGGCTATGTCGGCATCAGTCACCGTGAATACGGGGTGCCAGCGCTGGGTAATGTGATTGAACTGCACGAAGCCGGTCAGCGTTTATTTGAGCGGCTAAAAAAAGCCCGTGGTGTCACGGTGATTTGCCCTGCACAGGTTACAGAGGTACATCGGACAGCAGAGCAGGTGACAGTAAGCCTGAATGATGGTCAGCAACTCAGCGGCAGTCTGCTGGTGATGGCAAATGGTTCGGGTTCCCCGCTGGCGGCAGGATGTGGTGTTCACTGGCAAAGAGAGGACTACCGGCAACTGGCAGTTATCGCCAATGTGACCACCAGTGAGCCCCCACGCGGCAGGGCCTATGAACGCTTCACCACCGACGGGCCACTGGCACTGCTGCCGATGTCCGGAAATCGTTTTTCGCTGGTTTGGAGCCTGCCGGCAGAACTGCGTGAACAGGTTCACCATTGGAGTGACCCGCAGTTTCTCGACCAGCTGCAACAGGCCTTTGGCTGGCGTCAGGGGCGTTTTCTGCACTGTGGCAAACGCGATTACTATCCTCTGGTGTTACAGCAGGCGACGGAGATCACCCGCCACCGGCTGGCGCTGGTGGGAAATGCCGCACAAACGCTGCATCCTATTGCCGGACAGGGATTTAATCTCGGGCTGCGAGATGTGATGACCCTGGCCGAAACCGTGGCGCAGGCCCATACGGAAGGGCAGGATACTGGCAGTTATTCGGTGCTGGAACAGTACCGGCAGCGTCGCCTGCCGGACAGACAGAAAACGGTCGCCATTACCGACGGACTGGTCAGGTTATTCTCTAATCAGGACCTGCCGTTAATTATCGGCCGAAATGCCGGTTTAAGTGTCATGGGTAAATTGCCGTGGCTTAAGCACCAACTGGCCGGGCGCACTCTGGGCTGGGTAAAACGTTAATGAGAGAACAGTGATGCAAAGCTTTGATGTTGTGATTGCCGGAGGCGGTATGGTCGGACTGGCCGTCGGCTGTGGGCTACAGGGGAGTGGGCTGAAGGTGGCGGTGCTGGAACAAACACCTCCCCGTGCTCCTGATATGCAGGCTGCCCCTGCCATCCGGGTGTCGGCAATCAACCTTGCCAGCGAACGGCTGCTCAGCCATCTCGGCGTATGGCAGGATATTCTGGCGATGCGGGCCAGTGCTTACCACGGGATGGAAGTCTGGGAAAAAGACAGCTTTGGTCATATCCGTTTTGATGAACGACCCCAGGGCATCGCCAGCCTGGGACATATTGTTGAAAATCAGGTGATTCACCATGCACTCTGGCAACGTGCCAGTCAGTGCAGCGATATCCAACTGATAGCGCCTGCTCAGTTACAACAGGTAGCCTTCGGTGATAACGAAGCCTTTGTTACCCTGCAGGACGGTACGATGTTAACCGCCAGATTGCTGGTGGCTGCCGACGGTGCCAACTCCTGGCTACGCGACAAAGCTGATATCCCTCTGGTATTCCGGGACTACCAGCATCATGCGCTGGTCGCCAATATCCGTACCGAACAGCCCCACGGGTCGGTCGCCCGGCAGATTTTTTATCCGGAAGGTATTCTGGCGTTTCTGCCATTACAGGACCCGCACCTCAGTTCCATCGTCTGGTCCTGTGATCCACAGCAGGCCAGCCGGGCGCAGGGCATGTCCGAAGATCAGTTTAATCAGCAACTGGCGGTAGCCTTTGACATGAAACTGGGGCATTGTCAGCTGGAAAGCGAGCGTAAAACCTTCCCGCTGACGGCCCGCTATGCACGTCAGTTTGCCGCCCACCGTCTGGCTCTGGTGGGCGATGCCGCCCATACCATCCATCCGCTGGCGGGGCAGGGCGTGAATCTCGGCTTTATGGATGCGGCTGAACTGATGGGTGAAATTCGCCGCTTACAGCAACAAGGGAAAGACATTGGTCAGCACCTCTATCTGCGTCGCTATGAGCGCAGCCGGAAACACAGTGCGGCCCTGATGCTGGCTTCGATGCAGGGCTTTCGCGATCTGTTTGCCGGTAGCAATCCGGCCCGTAAACTGCTGCGGGATATTGGCCTGAAACTGGCGGATACCTTACCCGGGGTGAAGCCTCAGTTACTTAAACAGGCGATGGGTCTGCATGATCTGCCTGACTGGCTGAAAAATAGTTAACTTTGCAATCCGGCCCGCATTCCTGCGGGCCACAATAAGATAATCTCCCCCCCTGTTCAGTGATTCATCACAGAGGCTAAGCGGTTCACCGGTTTTTGCTTCCGGTAAATGTCTCCCCGCCGGATAAGAAACTCCTATTATGGTAAAAATTTCACAGGGAATATAGTGCTTTAAGTATCTGAAATATGAACCTATAATCGGGCATTGCGGTTAGCGATGGTCATAATCTGAACGTCGGTTGCCCTTCGCCTGGCGCCGGTGCATTGCGACAGCGCTTATTATAATGACGGGGATAATGTTATGCAGTCATCAGCGACCACGGTGCCGGCGAATGACCAGCACAGCGCGTTAATTATTGTCGATGTACAGAATTGCTTTGTCACCGGCGGAACACTGGCGGTCGAGGGCGGTGAAACCATTATCCCGCTAATCAACCAGCTGGCAAGCCGCTTCTCCAACGTTATCCTGACCCAGGACTGGCATCCGGCCGGACATATCTCCTTCGCGGCGAATCATCCGGGGAAGCAAGCGGGTGAATTTATCGATACTCCCTACGGTCCGCAAATTCTCTGGCCGGTTCATGCGGTTCAGGGCAGTGAAGATGCTGCTCTGCATGCTGGTTTGCAGGTCCCTCATGCGCAGCTGATTATCCGCAAAGGTTGCCATTCCCATATCGACAGTTATTCGGCATTTACTGAAGCTGACCGGCAAACCACCACCGGACTCGCCGCTTACTTACGTGCCCGCGATATCCACACACTGTATATCGTGGGACTGGCAACCGATTTTTGCGTCTCGATGACAGCCATCGATGCCAGTCTGGCGGGCTTTACGACCTCGGTGATTGAGGATGCCTGTAAAGCTATCGATATACAGGGTTCACTGGCTGCCGCCCGCCAACAGATGCTTTCCCGGGGTGTGCAACTCATCCAGTCTTCTGCGCTTAACTAACACTATCCTGACAGGGAGACTCTATGTCTGTACTGACCACAGATCTGCCTCCTGCGGCGGACCCCGGGGATTCACGACCGATCCGGCTGGAAATTAATAATCTCACCGTGCGTTACGGGGACGTCACCGCGCTGAGTAATGTCAGCCTGCAGGTCCGGGAAGGCGAGTTTATCTGCATTCTTGGCGCTTCAGGCTGCGGCAAAAGTACCCTGTTTAACGTGGTCTCCGGGCTGCTGCCGTCCAGTGAAGGACGGATTATGCTGGAGGGAAAAGATGTCACGAATAAGCCAGGCCAGGTCGGCTATATGCTGCAAAAAGATCTGATGCTGCCGTGGCGTACCGTGCGCGGTAATATCACCCTGGCCGCCGCGTTAACCCGTGGAGTGAGTGCGGCCGATCGCCATCAGGCTGAGGAACTGGCGACCCGTTACGGGCTGGGGGATTTTCTCGACCATTATCCCCATGCGTTGTCGGGCGGAATGCGCCAGCGGGTAGCGATGATGCGAACCGTCGCCGCCGGCAAAGAAGTGATGCTGCTGGATGAACCCTTCGGTGCTCTGGATGCCCAGACCAGATTCAGTATGCAGGAGTGGTTATTACAAATCTGGCGTGACCTGAACCGCACGGTGCTGTTTGTCACCCACGATGTGGATGAAGCGATTTTCCTGGCGGACCGGATTGTGGTGATGACCCCGCGTCCGGGACGGATTGCCGAAATCCTGACGGTGCAACTGCCAAGGCCCCGCACCCTGGAAGATCTGACCGGAGAGACGTTTGTGCAGCTGAAACGGCAAATCATGAGCCGCCTGTATCACGATGAGAAACAAAACGGAGGGCGCCATGAATAATACTCAGCAACATCCCTGGCGGGCGGTGCTGGTCTGGCTGATTTCGCTGGTGATGATTATCGTGCTGTGGCAGTTGGTAATCTGGGTTTCCGGGCTGCCACAGTATGTGATTCCTTCTCCGCTAACCGCCTTCCGGACCCTGGTGGAAAATGGACAGCGCCTGCAGTTACTGACCTGGCAGACATTATCTGAAACCGCCATGGGGTATCTGCTTGGCGCGGTGGCGGGCTTTGTACTGGCATTGCTGATGGGGCAAATTCCACTGGTTCAGCGACTGGTCATGCCGGCGTTAATCGTTTCCCAGGCAGTGCCGATTGTCGCGATTGCCGCACCGCTGGTGATTATTTTTGGTTTCGGTCTGCTGCCTAAGCTGATTATCGTGGCCTGGATTGTCTTTTTCCCGGTGGTGGTCAATGTGCTGGACGGGCTGGCGGGCATCGACCGCGATATGCTGAACCTGGCCAGGCTGATGGGCGGCAAACCGCTGCGGGTATTTATGCTGGTCAAACTGCCGGCCTGCGTAGGTCCGTTGTTCTCCGGTCTTAAAATCGGGGCGACCTATGCGGTAACGGGCGCGGTGATCGGTGAATGGACGGCCTCGGCACAACAGGGGTTGGGCACATATCTGCTCAGCGCTAATGCGCGAATGGATACCGCCGGGGTATATGCGGCGATGATCCTGCTGACATCGATTGGCGTGGGTTCGTTTCTGATTGTCCTGGGCCTGGAAAGGATAGCTACCCCTTGGCGTAGCCGGACCAAAGCCCCGCGTTATTTACGTTAAGCCCGGTGAAACTCACCGTAACCTATTATCCCGACAGAGGTAGACACAGTGAAAGCAGCTATTATTCGTACCGCCATTCTCAGTGCATTACTGTCCGGTGTTTCGGCGGGCTTTGCGCATGCCGAAACTCTGACTCCGATCCGCTTTGTTTATGACTGGGCCGGCGCTGATCACGAATTGATCCCGATTGTGGTCGGGCAGGAAAAAGGTTTCTACCAGCAGGCGGGGCTGGACGTGAAAGTCATATTCCCGCCAGATTCGCAAACCACCGCCCGGATGCTGGCGCTGGGCCAGGCCGATGTTGGTCTGAATGCCACCACAGACGTGGTGTTTGCGGCCGATCAGGGGCTGCCGGTGATCGCGGTGGGTCTGTATGCCCAGCATAATAACTGGGGGCTGTTCACCCGCCCCGGAGTGCCGGTGTCACTGAAAGATCTGAAAGGTAAATCGATCGCGATCTATACCGATTCCTGGAGTAAAGCGATGATGCCGTTTGTGCTGAAAGCGGCAGGACTTCAGGAAAGTGATGTGAAATTTATTATTGCCCAGGACAGTGATGTGCCGTTGCTGCTGGCCGGTAAAGTGGATATTGCCACCAATACCAATAACTTCCTGGTTCCGGATGTGGAACTGTCACAAAACAAGACTCCGGGACAGCTGGTGGGTAAAGATGCCGGAGTGCCGGATGTGCCGGTATGGGCTTATACCGCCTCGACCCGCTATCTGCAGCAACATGGTGATGTAGCGAAGAAATGGATGCAGGCCACGATTAAAGCCACCGAATGGGCAGCGGCTCATCCGGATGATGCCGCAGAACTGTTGCATAAAGCCTATCCGGACAGTGGTTCAGTGGCTCTGAGCACCAAAGCCTGGAAAATTATCTCACCGGATATGAAAGGGCCGCAGGGTTACATGATGCAGAATGATGACAACTGGTTGCCGATTGCCAAAGCTTTGCAGGCGACCGGTCAGATTAAGACGGTGTTACCGGCCGATAAATACTACACCAATCAGTTACTCAAATAAGCGACTTATCACGACAGGCTCTGCGGAACGATATCCGCAGGGCAGGAGAGGGTATGGAAAAGATAATTATCGATTGTGACCCGGGTGTTGATGATGCTGTGGCATTAATGATGGCACTGGCCGCGGGTGAGCAGCTTGAGGTGTGCGGAATTACTACGGTAGCCGGTAATCTGCCTTTGCCGGCGGTCACCCGTAATGCATTACGTATTCTCTCTTTCCTGCAGCGGGAAGATATCCCGGTGTTTGCCGGATGTTCGCGGGCGATTTTTCCGGGACCCGCCCGCCTCTCGTCAGTACACGGCGCAGATGGCCTGGGCAACAGTGGCCTGCCTGAATCGGAGCTACGTCCCGCACAACAACATGCCGTCGATTTTATTATCGACACTGTGCTGGCGGCAGCTGGTGAGATTACACTCTGCGTGCTCGGCCCAATGACCAACATTGCCCTGGCTCTGATTAAGGCACCGGAAATAGCCCCGCAAATAAAACAGATAGTCGTGATGGGCGGGGCGGTATTCTGTCCGGGGAATACTACCCCGGCGGCTGAGTTTAATTTTGCCTGCGATCCCCATGCCGCCGAAGTGGTACTGGCGGCCGGAGTGCCACTGACCCTGTTCGGACTGGATGTGACCTCAAAGGCGCTGTTAACCGCACCGCGCATCGAAGCGTTGCGGCAATCGGATTCAGCGTCCTGTCAGCTGGCAGCCGTAATGCTGGCAGATTACGGCGCAGCCGATCCTTGTCTGCATGATCCCTGTGTGATCGCCGGACTGTTAGATCCTGACTGTTTTACGGGGATTCCGGCATGGGTGAGTGTCGACTGTACCCCCGGCATTAACTACGGGCGAAGTGTCGGTTTTGTCAGTGAACGGCATCTGGCCGGACGTCAGCCCAACGCGAAAGTGATTACCGGGGTCGATGACCAGCGGCTGTTCCGGTTACTGATGGATTTACTTAACCGCTGAATGTTGAGTAATGGAGCCTCGTTATGACGAATACGGCAGCCGGGATACGAGTCAACCTTACGCCGCTTTTCTGGTGGCTGTGGATGATGAATTATCAGCCCATGCGGCAGTTGATAACAAAGACTGGAAAGCCTCAGCAGCCGGGAGACATCGTGAATTGAACGATAATGGAGATATGAGAAGTAAAGAAACAGCGACACACTCAAAGCAAGCACTACAGGGTGAATGATATATTCAAGAAATCGATTAATATTTGTTAAAATATTAATCAGGTAAATAGTCAATCACGGGAATATCTTATAAATGGTCAGGTTTATTGTTGCTGGAATAGCTGTATTGTTATCAATAGGTAATGCAACTGCCGCTATTGAAGTATTCCTTGCACCTCCAGGCTGGCAACGCAGTACTGACTCTACTGTGGAAATTAAGGATTACCTTACCAGCAAAAAATCAGGTGACAAGACTGTTGAAAATTCGTATTTACCGGTAATTTTTTCTGCTGTTGAAATTTATCGTAATCAGGTTCAAAAACAGATTAATGGTATGTTTACTCAGACGGAACTGAAAAAATATTCTGGTACAATTTGCAAGATAGACATCACCACTGGAAATACAGCTATTGACGATCCCGACCCTCCGGAATTATTCGCATTAGACTACTATGCTGATAATTCCCGGGCTGGTTGTCAGGTCTTAATCAAAAAATTAGAGAAATTAGTTACTCATGGTCGCTTCCGACAATATCCTGTGCGCGCGAAAGAACATGGAATGCTATCTATTGATATGCTTTGGGTTTATAGCTAAAAGATATTCAAGTAGGCATCACACCTGATATTATATGTTCAATGCTATCTCGTTTGTATCAACGGTGGTTCGTTTACTGGGGTATTGTCAGGCAGATTAGAAAAGCAATTTGATGAGATGACCAGGGATTACAGTAAAGATCGCCTTCTGGCTGCGGGTTTCACGGTGAAGGAGTTACAGAAACTACAGAATAATATCGATAACTTTGGCGGTACGTTTAAGGAAGTTATCACAGAGTTAGCCCGAAGGTTTAAAATTTTCCTGTGGGTTTTCTGTTGTTGTGTTGCCTGTTTTTTGTTTCTTTGTTTTTTGAAGATTGATGACTCCGGATATATTTTTGGTGGTGGTATATCGTTACTTGTTGCAGTATTTATCATTGGGTTTTCTCAACCGCCAGTCATCTCATTTAAATGCTGGCAGTTTTGTCGGATAAATAAAGATTAGTTATTCTCTATGCCGGGGCGCGAATGGCATAAGTAAAGAAGTTGCCCATTATGCAATGGATAATCAAACCTCAGAGGGTTTGGTTGCTGATGCAACTATGTCCACCGCTGAATTTATGGGATTTAGCCGTCATAGTGGGCTCGGGCTATATAAATCAGTCTCGCTGGTTGCAAATGCCTGTAGCATATTCGGTCTGTTCAGACGCCCCGGGACATGGCGTTTATTTCGATATCTGCCCGCCGATGATTACCGGAAAGTCAGCACCCTAAGCCGTCCAAAACTTACAATGAAAATTGTCGGTTATGGTGTTAAAGCTAAGATCATATTTGACCTTATGTCTATTAATGATACGGCTTCGAATGAGTGATTAACCTGCGAAAGCGCCATGACTTATATGCCAGTTTCGCTGGCGTTAAATACCATATAAAAGGTAATACAACCGCCAGTGTGGTCGCAAGCGTGATGCTGGTAGCTACAGATGCCAGCATCAGTGTGAAAGCAAGCAGGGTAAAAGCAGCGATAGTTATCCACTTTGAGGCATTAAAGCGGTTAGCCAGATCATGGGTCACGGAATCCAGCGATCCGCCGTAATGAGCAATATTGTTTTTCAGTTTTTCCAGGTCTGCATGACTAAACCCTGACCTGAGTAGCATCACTCACTTTCATAGCAATCCACCTTCCATCCTTAAAATGCAGATACCACTTTGCAGCAACTATACACAAAAATTCCGGACAACGCCGGGTCATATTTAATCATTGGCTCTCAGGTTTTGTATATCACTTCAGCGGTAAGCCACCGTTCATTAAGCCTGAATTATATCGGGCCCGATTTACCTGTTTTTCTCAGATGCGGAATTTCCTGCATGAACCTCGAGTGATTGCCGGGACGCAGGATTCTGACTGTTTCACGCTAGACTCAGCACTGCTCAGCCTTGATTGCACCGTAATGGATCCTCGTTTGATTTATTCTAATTTGACGCTGTGCTTTGCCTTACTTTTTCTAATCCGAAGTGTTGGGAATGGAATCCTGTCTTAACATTAACCCCTACCGATACTCTGCAAATATGCTGAGTAAAGCTCATTATTCTGGAGTTTTAAACTGCCGTTTTATTATATTGTGATGTTTTTATCTGTAATTATTTGCGCACCATTATAGTGCACACCCCTGTTTCGCCATTATTTTGCTTATAGTTAATTTTGCCTTTCAGTGGTAAGTTTTTGCTAAGGATAACGTTTGCGTTGCGACAGAGAATCGTGGCGGCCTGACGGCTCAGGGTAAACCCTTACTTATCAACGGGACAGTTATGACTCAGCACACACCTTTGTTTGAACAGCATCAGGCCTGCGGGGCCAGAATGGTGGATTTTCACGGCTGGATGATGCCTCTGCATTACGGTTCTCAGATTGATGAACATCAGGCCGTCCGCCACGATGCCGGAATGTTCGATGTTTCACATATGACCATCGTGGATATCACCGGGCCGCGCAGCCGCGAGTTCCTGCGCTATCTGCTGGCGAATGATGTCGCCAAACTGACCGTTCCGGGCAAAGCCTTATACAGCGCGATGCTGAATGCTTCCGGAGGGGTGATTGATGATTTAATTGTCTATTTCCTGAGCGAGGAGTATTTCCGGCTGGTGGTCAACTCTGCCACCAGAGAAAAAGACCTGGCCTGGTTAACTGAGCATGCCCGCGGGTTTGGGGTGACATTACAGGAACGCAGCGAACTGGCACTGATAGCGGTGCAGGGGCCGCAGGCACAGCAGAAAGCCCGCAGCCTGTTTACCGACAGCCAGCGTCAGCAAACCGAAGGGCTGGCACCGTTTTTCGGGGTACAGAGTGGTGATTTGTTTATTGCCACCACCGGTTACACCGGCGAAGCAGGCTATGAAATTGCGCTGCCCGCCAGCCAGGCCGCTGACTTCTGGCAGAAGTTACTTCACGCCGGAGTGAAACCGGCCGGGCTCGGTGCCCGTGATACCCTGCGGCTGGAAGCCGGCATGAATCTGTATGGTCAGGAAATGGATGAGTCAGTGTCCCCGCTGGCGGCGAATATGGGCTGGACTATCGCCTGGCAACCGGAGGATCGCCAGTTTATCGGGCGTGAGGCACTGGAACAGCAACGCCGGCAGGGCCACGAAAAACTGGTCGGTCTGGTGCTGAAAGAAAAAGGTGTATTGCGAAATGAGCTGCCGGTGCTGTTTACTGACAGTGACGGTGTACAGCAGCAGGGGATTATCACCAGCGGTTCATTTTCCCCCACCCTGGGCTGCGGTATTGCCCTGGCAAGAGTTCCTGCCTCAATCACTGATACTGCGGTGGTACAAATTCGCCAGCGTGAGATGCCGGTCACCGTCACCCGGCCGGTGTTCGTTCGCGCCGGCAAACCTTTGGTATAAAGAATAATTTCAGGAGATAACCCTAATGAGCAATGTCCCGGCTGAACTTAAATACCGTGAAAGTCACGAGTGGGTGCGTTTTGAACAGGATGGCAGTGTAACGGTCGGCATTACCGAACATGCCCAGCAACTGCTGGGTGACATGGTGTTTGTTGACCTGCCTGAGGTGGGCGCTCAACTGCAACAGGGGGATGATTGTGCGGTGGCCGAATCCGTCAAAGCCGCATCCGATATCTATGCACCGCTTAACGGTGAAGTGATTGCTGTTAACCAAGCGCTGGGAGAAAACCCGGAGCTGGTCAACAGCGACCCTTACAGCGAAGGCTGGTTGTTCAGACTGCAACCTGCCGGTGGTGAAGATGGCCTGCTGGATGCAGCAGCCTATCAGGCCGCCATTGGCGAATAACTGCCAGACCCCGGCTGCACAGTCTGTGGCCGGAATGACCTTAAACGGCAGTCGCCAGTGATGCTGCCGTATTAATTCCAGCCTGATTCAGGACGCACAGCGATGACCCGGACTCTCAGCCAGCTTGAAAACCAGAACGACTTTATCTCCCGCCATATTGGCCCGACCGAACAGCAGCAACAAACCATGCTACAAAGCATCGGTGCGGACAGCTTACCGGCACTGATTAATGCGATTGTTCCGCAGTCCATCCGTTTGCCGGAACTGCCGGCGACAGGTGAAGCGGTCACTGAGCAACAGGCTCTGGCTGAGCTTAAGGCAATTGCCGGAAAAAATAAGTGTTATAAATCCTGGATAGGGATGGGTTACAGCGCGGTCATTACCCCGCCGGTGATCCTGCGAAATCTGCTGGAGAATCCGGGCTGGTACACCGCCTATACACCTTATCAGCCGGAGGTTTCTCAGGGCCGGCTGGAAGCACTGCTTAACTTTCAACAACTGACCCTGGATTTAACCGGCATGGATATCGCCTCGGCCTCGTTGCTGGATGAGGCGACTGCGGCGGCCGAAGCGATGGCCATGGCGAAACGCGTCAGTAAACTGAAAAATGCCAACAAATTCTTTGTAGCCGATGATGTCCATCCGCAAACCCTGGATGTGGTACGGACCCGTGCCGAAACCTTTGGTTTTGAACTGATCATTGACGCGGCAGAACGGGCGGCTGACCATCAGGACCTGTTTGGCGTCCTGCTGCAGTACTGCGGTACCCGCGGTCATCTGCATGACTACCGTGAAATCATCGCTCAGCTAAAACAACGCAAGGTGATTGTCAGTGTTGCCGCCGATTTTATGGCGCTGGTATTACTGACCTCACCGGGCGCTCAGGGCGCGGATATTGTCTTTGGGTCATCACAGCGTTTTGGTGTGCCTATGGGCTATGGCGGACCGCATGCGGCGTTCTTCGCCAGCCGTGACGAGCATAAACGTGCCATGCCGGGCCGGATTATCGGGGTATCACGGGATGTCAGCGGTAATCAGGCGCTGCGTATGGCCATGCAGACCCGTGAGCAACATATCCGCCGTGAAAAAGCCAATTCTAACATCTGTACCTCGCAGGTGTTGCTGGCCAATATTGCCGGAATGTATGCGGTGTGGCACGGGCCACAAGGGCTAAAAACCATTGCCGAACGTATTCACCGGATGACCGATATCCTGGCGGCCGCGTTGCAGCAACGGGGTATGAAAATCCGTAATCTTCAGTGGTTTGATACCCTGATGGTGGAAGTGAAAGACAAAGCGGCGGTACTGCAACGTGCGGCTGAGCATCAGGTTAACCTGCGCACCGATCTGCACCAGGCGGTGGGGATCACGCTGGATGAGACCACCGTGCGTCAGGATCTGCAGACTCTGATAACCATTCTGACCGGTGATACGGCACCCGCAGATATTGAAAGTCTCGATCAGTTACTGGCGGCAGAAAGTCACTCGATCCCGCAGGCGTTATATCGTACTGATGCCATCCTCAGCCACCCGGTGTTTAACCGTTATCACAGTGAAACGGAAATGATGCGTTATCTGCACCGGCTGGAGAAAAAAGATCTGGCTCTGAATCAGGCGATGATCCCGCTCGGTTCCTGCACCATGAAACTGAATGCCGCTGCAGAAATGTTGCCGATCACCTGGCCGGAATTTGCTGGGTTACACCCTTTTTGTCCGACCTCTCAGGCAGCCGGTTACCTGCAGATGATTGATATGTTGTCACGCTGGCTGGTGCAACTGACCGGCTACGATGCCCTCTGTATGCAGCCCAATTCCGGGGCCCAGGGGGAGTATGCCGGCCTGCTGGCTATCCGCCGTTATCATGAAAGCCGCCAGCAGCCGGAACGCAATATCTGCCTGATTCCGGCCTCTGCCCACGGCACCAATCCTGCCTCGGCACAAATGGCAGGGATGGAAGTGGTGGTGGTGGCCTGTGATAAACAGGGCAACATTGATCTGGATGATCTGCGTCTGAAAGCCGGGCAGGCGGGTGAACAACTCTCCTGTATTATGGTCACTTACCCCTCGACCCACGGTGTCTATGAGGCCACTATCGGTGAGGTCTGTGAAATTGTTCATCAGCACGGCGGCCAGGTCTATCTGGACGGTGCCAATATGAATGCCCAGGTCGGGCTCACCTCGCCCGGATTTATCGGCGCAGATGTTTCGCACCTTAATCTGCACAAAACATTCTGTATTCCGCATGGCGGCGGCGGGCCGGGAATGGGACCGATTGGCGTTAAAGCGCACCTGGCCCCGTTTGTTCCGGGCCACAGCGTGGTACAACTGGACGGCGTTCTGACCCGTGAAGGGGCGGTTTCGGCGGCACCTTTTGGCAGCGCCTCTATTTTGCCTATCAGCTGGATGTATATCCGGATGATGGGCGCAGAAGGTTTACGCCAGGCCAGCTCGGTGGCGATTCTGAATGCGAACTATATTGCCCGCCGGCTCAGCGATGCTTACCCGATTCTGTATACCGGCGCGCACGGACATGTGGCGCATGAATGTATTCTGGATATCCGCCCACTGAAAGAGCAGACCGGGATCAGTGAGATGGATATTGCCAAACGGCTGATTGACTACGGTTTCCACGCACCGACCATGTCATTCCCGGTGGCCGGCACACTGATGGTGGAACCTACCGAGTCGGAAAGTCAGCAGGAACTGGACCGGTTTATCGCCGCCATGCTGGCGATCCGCAGCGAAATAGACAAAGTGGCCGCGGGTGAATGGCCGGCGGACGATAACCCGCTGGTCAATGCCCCACATACCCAGCAGGAAATCACGGGGGACTGGCAGCACAGTTACTCCCGTGAACAGGCCGTTTTCCCGGCCGGCAGTGAGGATAAATACTGGCCGACAGTCAAACGGCTGGATGATGTTTATGGCGATCGTAATCTGTTCTGCTCCTGTGTACCGATCAGCGATTATCAGGCACAGTAAGGCTATTGCCGTCATAAAATTCGGTTAATGTTACTACCGCGGCTGTTTACAGACCGCGGTTTTTTATTGGGGAGGATCGATGAAGAAACTGAACACTGCCCGTCTGACCGGACGCCGCTTAACCGCACAGGACTGGCCGTTCTTTTTCCGGCTCTACCAGGACCGACAGGTAATGCGCTTTATCAGTGATCCGCTGACTGAGCCGGAAATCCGTGAACGCTTTAATCAACGCCTGGTTGACTGGGATCGCCACAGCAACCACTGGCTCTGTCTGTTACTTTGCGAGGCTGAACAGGGCAGGCCGGTCGGGCTTACCGGCTGGTGCATGACCGAGCCCGGGATTGCTGAAGCGGGTTTTATTCTCAGCCGTGACGGGCAGGGCAAAGGCTATGGCAGTGAGTCGTTGAATGCGCTGAGCAGGGCATTTTTTTCCGGCCACTACGGCCACCGGTTGTTCTGCCGGGTGACTGAAGGTAACAGCCCCTGCATACGCCTGATGGAGCGATGCGGTTTTCAGCACGAAGGTTGTTTAAGGCAAAGCTTCTGGCTTAACGGGGAGTGGCACAATGACCTGTTGTACTCACGGTTAGGCAGTGACCCGGCAGCCGCTGAACCGGTCCGCGCCGATTGATTTTGCACAGAAACGGGGGGATGCAGGGCCGGTCCCTCTGTCAGGTAATCCGGTTACAGCCGTTCACAAATTTATTTCGGCTTACAACTGTACACTGAAAATATTCTTCGCTACGCTGTCGGTGATTTATCAGGAATCCGGGAATAATTCAGGAAGCATTCGATGACCAAACACCGTTTTTTTCCGAAGGGATACTCCGTCGCCGAAGAAGTCGCCAACAGTGTCAGTCACGCCCTGGGATGTGTATTCGGTATTGTCGGGTTGGTATTATTACTGACTAAGGCAATTAAGACCCAGGCCGGTGCAATGGCAATCACCAGTTACAGCCTGTACGGTGGCAGCATGATCCTGCTGTTTTTTGCGTCCACGCTCTATCATGCCGTTCCCTCTCCGGGGGCGAAACCCTGGCTGAAGAAATTTGACCACTGTGCGATTTATCTGCTGATTGCCGGTACCTACACCCCGTTTTTGCTGGTGGGGCTGAAATCTCCGTTAGCCTACGGACTGATGGTAGTTATCTGGTTACTGGCGCTGGCGGGGATAATTTTTAAGCTGGGGTTTGCTCACCGCTTTAAAATCGTCTCGCTGGTCACCTATTTGCTGATGGGCTGGTTATCGCTGGTGGTGATTTATCAGATGGCGACGCGGCTCTCGCCCGCCTGTGTCTGGTTACTGGCCATCGGCGGGATTGTCTATTCGCTGGGGGTTATTTTCTATGTCTCACGGCGAATTCCGTTTAACCATGCCATCTGGCACGGCTTTGTGCTGGGGGGCGCAGTCTGCCACTTCTGCGCCATTTACTTTTACCTGCAATAAACTCCTGCTCGCGGCAGTGCCAGACTCAGACACTGCCGCAGAAGGTCAGTCGGCTTCTGCCAGGGAATAGGGCAGGGGTTGCACGTTAAGTACCGCGCCTTCATCCCCTTCCGGACGCAGAACCGCGTCACTCTCCAGGTCATTATTCAGTACCGCCTGCAGTGACAGTTGGCCGTTACTCAGCCTGACGGCAGCCAGCACGGTGCCGGTCCGGCGCCATTTATCGCCCATTTGCAATTCCAGCGAATCTCCGGCGGCCGGAGTTTTTTCACTGTGACCCGACAGCCAGTAGAGGGCACGTTTATTCGCGCCACGATATTTTGCCCGCGCCACCATCTCCTGACCGGTGTAGCAACCCTTTTTAAAACTGATGGCATTCAGAGCCTGCAGATTGGTCGCCTGCGGAATAAATTCGGCGCTGACAGCGCTGTCAATCACCGGCTCTCCGGCGGCGATATTCAGCGCCAGCCATTGCTGACTGTCTGCCGTCTGTGCGTTGTTTAACGCCTGACGTAATGCCGTGGTTTGTGGTTCACCGGCAATCACCAGAAAACGTTCCTCCGGTAACGGCAACCACAGCAGCAGGGTTTCACCGGCCATCACCCGTGGATTCTCACCGTCCGGTAACTGAGCAAATTGCCCGGCCAGTGCCTCGCGGGCGCCGCTGCCCGCCACGCCGGTCAGTTGACGGCTGTCGTCAATAGTCAGAGTGACTTTGGAAAATACCGCATATTTTTTTAGCTCGGTCAGTTGCTGTTCGCGGACCTGGCGGCGCAGCAGATAGCCGTAATCCTCAAGGTCATGGAACAGGCGCAGGCTACTCCACATCTTGCCTTTCGCATCACAATGGGCGGCCAGCCGGTGATCATTCTCCTCAAGGGCTGCGACATCCAGCGTAAGCTGACCCTGCAGATAGCTGGTGCTGTCAGGTCCGCGGGCGGTCACCAGTGCCCAGTCGTCGAGTGCGATAACGGTCAGTGGCAGGGCGTCTGCCGGTGCCGGGTATGAAAGAGTATTTGCGGGCATAAGAAGATCCTGTGACTGAATCTGAAGTACCGGTGCGCAAGAATCGGCGGTTGACCGTATTCCCGCACCGGTGACGAAATTGACCTGTATCTGCGCATTATTCACCAAAGCGGCGTTGCTGAAAAGGGCACAACCACACCACAAATGCGCAAGGAGAGGGATTTTGCCGGAAACCGACGACGAATTTAAGCTCACCCTTGCCGGCATGCGGCGCGGTGCGCAATTTTAACCGCCGGTCAGCGGAGAGAGTCGCAAGGGGCAGGTTATCCGGGGTAAACTGTCTGCCTGTCGGTTAACAGCACAGGATAAATAATGCCGAACATGACCTCCCCGGGAATCGAAGATAAATCCCGCGTTCAGTGGGCCTGCCGCCGTGGCATGCTGGAACTGGATATCGCGATTATGCCGTTCTTTAAATATGAATATGATTCGCTCAGTGACCACGATAAACAGTGCTTTATTAACCTGTTGCGGGCCGATGATCCTGATTTATTTAACTGGATGATGGAGCACGGCGAACCGGCAGACCCTGAGCTGAAACGGATGGTGAACCTGATTCGTGAACGCAACGCACAACGCGGGCCGGTGGCACTCTGAGCTGATGGCCTCACGGTGGGCAGTGCGGATTCAGCGGGGGGCAGAGGTTTTGCTGTTCATGTCGCTACTCTGTTCGCCCTGGCCGTTACTGTGGTCACCCCTGAAGCTGCTGGCTTTCCTGCTGGTCTGGCGGGAAGGGAAGCTGGCACGGCGGCGATTTTCTCAGCGCTCTGGAGCGATACAGCTCGATAATCAGGGTATCTGGTACTGGCAACAGCAACGCTGGCGGACGGTGCGAAATCCGGGCTGGCTTCCTTGTGCCGTATTACTGACACTGGAAAATGAACACAGCCAGCGAATCACATTCTGGCTGATGCAGGATGCCATGCCGGAAACTGACTGGCGTGGCCTGCGCATGCACTGGTTTTATTGTTGCAGGTTACCCGACTAACCGGCAGACGGGGCAGGTATTCCGCAGCACGGGCATCTGTTTCGTACTGATAATAATTTCTGACTGGCCCGGGCTAACTGAGTGTTCAATGTGCTTTACTGGCCGCAGTGAGAAATTTATCTGGTGCCAAACCGGCAATCGTGCCGCACTACATGGCCGCCGCAGGAGGTTGGCAGTAATAATTTCGGGCGAATATTAAGTACAAATATTATCCAAACAGGTCAGGCGTAAAAACTCACCGCTATACCCCCTCGCTGCCAGGGGATAGCGACTACGTGCCGCAGAGAAGTTATATAAGTTCCGTTACAGCAGATCTGACATTTCGGTCAGAATCTGTTCGCACCACTGCTCAATCCGTTCATCGGTCTGTTCAAACTGATTAACATCATCCAGCGCCAGCCCGACAAATTGTGAGCCTCCCGGCACTACCGCTTTCTGGCTGATAAACTCAAAGCCTTCGGTCGGCCAGTAGCCGATAAAGCGAACCCCCATCGGTTGCAGTAAATCATGCAGCATACCCAGCGCATCGAGAAACCATTCGCTGTAACCAATCTGATCGCCCATTCCGTACAGCGCCACAATTTTCCCCTGCAGCTGTAAGTCCGGCAGCATCGGCCAGATGGCTTCCCAGTCTTCCTGCAACTCACCGAAATCCCAGGTCGGGATACCCATAATCAGCAGGTCATAGTACTGCATGGATTCGGTGGTTCCGTCTTTGACATTGTGCAAAGTGACCAAATCCGCGCCGATAAAATCGCGGATTTTTTCCGCCACTATTTCGGTATAGCAGGTACTGGAACCATAGAATAATCCTATTTTCATACCATCAGTTGCTCAGTTGATCGAAAACTGCGGCGTATGGTAGCAGAGAATGGCGCTAAAGGCGCTGGCGTTATCCGGCTAATACAAGGTGAATTTGTGACTATTACGGGCAGGCCAGCCCAGCCAGTGCCGCCGGGGCTTGCGGAGATTATCTTAGCCATCCCCTGACCATTTCAGGCATAATGGCGGCACGGCGATAAATCTGTCGGCTAAACGTAAACAGCTGTGTTGCGAAAAAAGGAGGAAAGGTGCAGGAACAACAGCAACAGGAAGAAAACCTCAGCAGAATCGAACTGTTCCTCGACACGTTGTGGATTGAACGTAACCTGGCGCAAAATACCCTTTCCTCTTATCGCCAGGACCTGCATCAGCTCACCGACTGGCTGGCTGCGCATCAGCTCTCGTTACTGGAAGTGACCGCCGAAGATTTACAGAGTTTCCTTGCCGAACGTCTGGAAGGTGGTTATAAAGCCAGCAGTTCGGCCCGGCAACTCAGCGCAATGCGTCGCTTATTTCAGTATCTGTATCGGGAAAAGCTGCGCGGTGATGACCCCAGTGCGGTACTCTCATCGCCAAAACTGCCACAGCGGTTGCCCAAAGACCTGAGCGAATCACAGATTGAACGCCTGCTGCAGGCGCCTTCGACAGAAATTCCTCTGGAATTACGTGATAAAGCCATGCTGGAGTTACTCTATGCCACCGGATTACGGGTCTCTGAACTGGTGGGGTTATCCGTCAGCGACATCAGCCTGCGTCAGGGCGTGGTTCGGGTGACTGGTAAAGGCGATAAAGAACGGCTGGTACCTCTGGGGGAAGAGGCGGTGTACTGGCTGGAGCAATATCTGGAATATGGCCGTCCCTGGCTGACCAATGGCCAGTCAATGGATGTGATGTTCCCCAGCAACCGCGCACAGCAGATGACGCGGCAGACATTCTGGCACCGGATAAAGCACTACGCGTTGCTGGCCGGTATCGACAGCGAAAAGTTGTCACCGCACGTTTTGCGCCATGCCTTTGCCACGCATCTGTTAAATCACGGTGCCGATTTACGGGTAGTACAAATGTTGCTCGGTCACAGCGACCTGTCAACGACACAGATCTATACTCATGTAGCTAACGAACGGCTACGACAGTTACATCAACAGCATCATCCCCGGGGCTGAACCGGTGGACATAAAGGACGAGATGTTCATGAAAAAAACGCTTTTAGCAATGACCTTGTTGTGGTCAGCACTTTCCGGTCTGGCCCATGCAGACGATTCAGCAATTCAGAGCACTCTGCAGCGGCTGGGTGTTAAAGTGACCGATATCCAGCCATCGCCATTACCGGGCATGAAAACTGTGCTGACCGACAGCGGCGTTTTCTATATGAGCGATGATGGTAAGCAAATGATTCAGGGCCCGTTGTACGATGTCAGCGGTCCGCGTCCGGTTAACGTCACTTTCCGCCAGCTGGGCAAGAAAATGGAACAGATGGTGCCGGATATGATTATCTATAAAGCACCGAAACAAAAATATGTGGTAACGGTATTTACCGATATTACCTGTGGTTACTGCCGTAAGCTGCATCAGCAAATGGCGGATTATAATGCGTTAGGCATCACCGTGCGGTATCTGGCGTTCCCCCGTGAGGGGATGGGCGGCGAAGTGTCAAAAGCGATGCAATCGGTATGGTGTATGGCTGACCGTAATAAAGCCTTTGATGCGGCCATGAATGGCCAGACCCCGTCAACGGCCAGTTGTAATATAGACCTTGCCCGTCAGTACCAGCTGGGACTGATGTATGGCATTCAGGGGACGCCGGCCATCATTACCGAAAATGGCACACTGATCCCGGGCTATCAGGGACCACAGGAACTGAAACAATATCTCGATAGTCTGAATACAGGTAAGTAACTTTTGGCCGGAAAACATGTTTCGCAACTGCGCCGTCGTCAGGTGACCGCAGAAGTTGTTTTACCTGACGATATGCCGGCATTATTGCGTCGGTTATATACATTGCGCGGTGTTTGTTCAGCTACTGAGCTGGAACGCGGGGCCGCGGCCCTGTTGCCCTGGCAGGGGCTGAACGGAATTGAAACGGCGGCGGCACTACTGCACCAGGCGATGCTTACAGGGCAGCGGATTATGGTGGTGGGGGATTTCGACGCCGACGGCGCCACCAGTACCGCATTATCACTGCTGGCATTACGGGGTATGGGGGCAGAGAATGTTGATTTTCTGGTCCCTAACCGCTTTGAAGACGGCTATGGCCTGAGCCCCGAAGTGGTGGAACAGGCCCGGGCCCGTGGTGCAGAACTTATCCTGACCGTGGACAACGGTATTTCCTCACATGCCGGGGTGGCGCTGGCCAGTGAATATGGCATCCAGGTAGTGATCACCGATCACCACTTACCGGGCGACACCCTGCCGGCCGCCGCCGCGATCGTTAACCCTAATCTTGAAGAGTGCGGATTTCTGTCGCGTTCACTGGCGGGCGTTGGCGTGGCGTTTTATCTGATGCTGGCGCTGCGGGCGCATTTACGCGATCAACAGTGGTTCAGTGACCGCCCTCAACCCAACCTGGCCGAACTCCTCGACCTGGTGGCGCTGGGGACCGTCGCCGACGTGGTGCCGCTGGATGCCAATAACCGTATCCTGGTCTGGCAGGGGTTACAGCGTATCCGTGCCGGGAAATGTCGTCCCGGTATCCGTGCTTTACTGGAAGTCGCAAACCGCCAGCCGGCAAAACTGGTGGCCAGCGATCTCGGTTTCGCCCTCGGCCCGCGGTTGAATGCCGCCGGTCGGCTGGATGACATGTCGGTCGGTGTCGCATTATTACTGTGTAACGATACTCAACAGGCCCGGATGCTGGCCAGTGAACTGGACGCTCTGAATCAGACCCGCAAAGAGATTGAGCAGGGGATGCAGGCCGAAGCATTAAGCCTGTGCGACTCACTGGAACAGCAGCAACAGTTACCTAACGGCCTGGCTTTCTATCATCCGCAATGGCATCAGGGCGTGGTCGGCATTGTCGCCTCACGGCTGAAAGAGCGTTTTCATCGCCCGGTGTTCGCCTTTGCCCCTGCGGGCGACGGTACTCTGAAAGGATCGGGGCGTTCCATCAGCGGTCTGCATCTGCGCGATGTGCTGGAACGGCTGGATACCCTGAATCCCGGACTGATACTTAAGTTTGGCGGCCACGCGATGGCGGCGGGACTGTCACTCAACGAAGATCAGTTTGAACCCTTCCGGCAGGCATTTGCCGAACTTGCCGGAGAGTGGCTGGACGAACAGCAGCTCCAGGGAGTGGTCTGGTCCGATGGCGAACTTTCCGGCCAGGAACTGACTCTGCATACCGCCGAAATTCTGCGCGAAGCAGGCCCCTGGGGACAGGCTTTCCCGGAACCGGTGTTCGACGGTAAATTCCGCATCTTACAGCAACGGCTGGTCGGCGAACGCCACCTGAAACTGATGCTGGAGCCACTCGGCGGTGGCCCGCTGCTGGATGGTATCGCGTTTAATATCGACACCAGCCTGTGGCCGGATAACAGCATACAACAGGCGGAACTGGCCTATAAACTGGATGTAAATGAGTTTCGTGGCCAACGTAATGTGCAGCTGCTAGTCGAGCACCTCTGGCCGGTCAGCTGATCTTTCTTAATAAACGGGTTTTTCTGTGCAACAAATAGCCGCTTGCTGCTGCACAGGGGATACCCGAAACTTCACCTTTGCGGTACACTGTGTGGCCTTAATTAAGCCAATAACCGACCAACTAAAAGAACTATTACGCCATGTTTGAAATTAATCCGGTCAGAAACCGTATCCAGGACCTTACTGAGCGCAGCAATGTGCTTAGGGGGTATCTTTGACTACGATGCTAAAAGTGAACGTCTCGAAGAAGTAAATGCTGAGCTGGAACAGTCCGATGTGTGGAACGAACCGGAGCGCGCACAGGCGCTGGGTAAAGAGCGTTCTTCACTGGAAGTGATTGTTAACACCCTGAATCAGCTGGCTCAGGGGCTGGAAGATGTCAGCGGTCTGCTGGATCTGGCGGTGGAAGCGGACGACGAAGAGACATTCAACGAAGCAGTGGCTGAACTGGATGATCTGGACAAGAAACTGGCCGAACTGGAATTCCGCCGGATGTTCTCCGGGGAGTACGACAGTGCGGACTGCTATATCGACCTGCAGGCCGGGTCTGGTGGCACCGAAGCCCAGGACTGGGCCAGCATGCTGCTGCGCATGTATCTGCGCTGGGCCGAAGATAAAGGCTTTAAAACGGAAGTGATTGAAGAGTCTGATGGTGATGTCGCGGGGATTAAATCGGCGACTATCCGTATATCCGGGGAATATGCCTTCGGCTGGCTGCGTACCGAAACCGGCGTTCACCGTCTGGTACGTAAGAGTCCGTTCGACTCCGGCGGCCGCCGTCATACCTCGTTCAGCTCGGCATTTGTTTACCCGGAAGTCTCGGATGATATTGATATCGAGATTAACCCGGCCGATTTACGTATCGACGTTTACCGTGCCTCGGGTGCCGGTGGACAGCACGTTAACCGGACCGAATCGGCAGTGCGTATTACCCACATTCCGACCAACACGGTCACCCAGTGTCAGAATGACCGCTCCCAGCATAAAAACAAAGACCAGGCGATGAAGCAGATGAAGGCTAAGCTGTACGAGCTGGAAATGCAGAAAAAGAATGCCGAAAAACAGGCGCTGGAAGACAACAAATCTGATATCGGCTGGGGCAGCCAGATCCGTTCTTATGTACTGGATGATTCGCGGATTAAAGATCTGCGTACCGGCGTGGAAACACGTAATACCCAGGCGGTGCTGGATGGCGACCTCGACCGTTTTATTGAAGCAAGTTTAAAAGCAGGTTTATAAGGAACCCCCATGTCTGAACAACAACCACAGCACGCTGATGACAGCCAGGAACTCAACAACGAACTGAAAAGTCGTCGTGAGAAGCTGGCCGCGCTGCGCCAGAATGGCGTAGCATTCCCGAACGATTTCCGTCGCGATACCCTGTCGGACAAGCTGCATAAACAGTTTGATGATAAAGACAGTGAGCAACTGGAAGACCTCGGCATCGAAGTCAGCGTGGCCGGACGTATGATGACCCGGCGTATCATGGGGAAAGCCTCTTTTGTCACCCTGCAGGATAACGGCGGCCGTATTCAGCTGTATGTCTCCCGGGATGATTTAGCGGAAGGCTACTACAACGAACAATTTAAAAAATGGGACCTGGGCGATATCCTCGGGGCCCGCGGTAAATTGTTTAAAACCAAGACCGGTGAACTGTCGATCCATTGCAGCGAACTGCGTCTGCTGACCAAAGCACTGCGTCCGTTACCGGATAAATTCCACGGTCTGGCCGACCAGGAAACCCGCTATCGCCAGCGTTACCTGGACCTGATTGCTAACGAAGAATCCCGCCATACTTTTCAGGTGCGTTCTAAGATTATGGCGGGTATCCGTCAGTTCATGGTAAAACGCGAGTTTATGGAAGTGGAAACCCCGATGATGCAGGTGATCCCCGGCGGTGCGTCAGCCCGTCCGTTTATCACTCATCATAATGCGCTGGACATTGATATGTACCTGCGTATTGCGCCGGAACTCTATCTGAAGCGTCTGGTGGTCGGTGGTTTTGACCGGGTATTTGAAATCAACCGTAACTTCCGTAATGAAGGGATTTCGCCACGCCACAACCCTGAGTTCACCATGATGGAACTCTATATGGCGTATGCGGATTACAATGACCTGATTGAACTGACAGAAAGCCTGTTCCGTACCCTGGCAGAGAAAGTGCTGGGGCACACCGAAGTGGCCTACGGCGAACAGACGTTTGATTTTGGTAAGCCGTTTGCCCGCCTGACCATGCGTGAAGCGATTAAGAAATATCGTCCGGAAACTGAGCTGAGTGACCTGGATGATTTTGATAAGGCCACGGCCATTGCCGCGTCGCTGGGGATTAAAGTGGAGAAAAGCTGGGGGCTGGGACGTGTGGTCACCGAGATTTTCGAGGAGACTGCCGAAAGCCAGCTGATTCAGCCTACCTTTATTACCGAATATCCGGCCGAAGTATCACCGCTGGCACGGCGTAATGATCAGAACCCGGAAATCACCGACCGCTTTGAATTCTTTATCGGCGGTCGCGAGATTGGTAACGGCTTCTCGGAACTGAATGATGCCGAAGACCAGGCCGACCGTTTTCAGCAACAGGTGAATGCCAAAGATGCCGGTGATGATGAGGCGATGTTCTACGACGAAGACTATGTGACTGCCCTGGAGCATGGCCTGCCGCCAACCGCCGGGCTGGGGATTGGTATCGACCGGATGGTGATGCTGTTTACCAACAGCCATACCATTCGTGATGTGATTCTGTTCCCGGCGCTGCGCCCGGAAACAAAGTAATTCCCGCCTGCACCCCCGGGCAGTGAAGGCTGACCGGGGGGAGCTCAGATATCTGCGGTCCCGGGCGATATTGCCTGCCCGCAGCCATTTCACCCCGTTCATCTTACCCAAAACCATTCACCAGGCCTGCCCCTGCGCCTTACTCTCTCTGCCACACCTCAATGCTGGCCATTCTGCATCATCGATAAATATTGTAGTGCCGCTAATGTATTCTTTAGCGGAGAACTCTTATTGGTAGTCGTCACCAGGGGGCTGTTCCTGCGCTATTTTTAGCCAATTTCAAGTCTGACTGTCAGTAAAGGTAAAAAACCAGGAATTTCTCTATATATTTACCTGAATTAATTCTTAATAATTGGCAGATATTGCTGGAATTGTTGAACATTTGTTGAGACTTTATCCGGTGTCATTTTCGGAACTGCTTCCGGAAGGGCGAAAATCTGCAGATCTGCGCGGGCGGGTATCACCGGAAGACCGGCTGAACCTCTGCCTGAAGTGTACGGGTAGCTGTAAGCCCGGGGCGGTAGCGTGTCTGTGAAACGGTTTTTAGTACTTTTCTGCAAAAAAAAGCAGTCTAATCAGTAAACTCTGCTATTTTCTTAGTCATCCGCTAAAAGATCTGGTTAACCCCGAACAATTGTGATGAAAAAATCTACAGCGATTGCCCTTAATCCGCAGGCTCTGGCAGAATCATCAGCAAACGGGGTGAGTTAAGCGAAGTCACACTAAGAATAACCACAAATTCACCTTTATTTATATGTTAACGTCAGCCGGCTGCCACAGCCATACAGATTGTGCGGCCCGCAGGACAGCAAAGGAGACAGCACTGATGCATAACGCCTTAACCGGGGCAGATGACCTGCAGCCCAGCCAGCCGCGTCGCGGTGTAAAGAAGAGCCTGTTAGCTCTGGCCGTGGGTCTTGCATTATTGCCTGCTGCCAGCAGTTTTGCCGGCGGACTGGTATTACCCGACAGTGATTTACGTTCAGACCTGAGCTGGCTGGCCGATCGCGGGGTAATTCACCTTAGCCTGAGTACCTGGCCGTTAAGCGAAGATGCTATCGAAGCGGCTCTGGATAAGGCCCATCCTTCTTATGCTTCTGAGCAACTGGCACTGCAGCGGGTTCAGGAACGGTTACGGGTACTGAAATCTGATGTGCGGGTAAAAGCCTATACCTCTACCGACGGTTCCGGCCAGCCAAAACCTTTTGCCCAGTCTACCCCGGCCGATAACAGCCTGTCGGTGATTGCCAGCAACAGTGGTGACTGGTGGGATGTTAACCTGCAGGGTAACCTGGAGGCGGGGGAACAGATTGAATCCCCTTCCCGGGCCAACCTGAATAACAGCTATGGTGCGGTAAAAATCTGGGGCCAGTGGCTCTCATTTGGTCAGACCCCACAGTGGTGGGGGCCGGGTTATGAAGGCAGCCTGATCCGTTCCGATGCCGCCCGCCCGCTGACCGGGTTTATGCTGCAGCGTGATAAGCAGACCGCCCCGGAGACCTGGTGGCTGAACTGGATTGGCCCGTGGCAGTATCAGATTTCGGCTGCTCAGGAATCACAATACAACGCCGTACCTCATACCAAGATTATCGGCATGCGGCTCAGTGTGTCGCCGTGGCAGTCACTGGAACTGGGCGCCAGCCGGATTATGCAGTGGGGCGGTCAGGGGCGCCCGGAATCATTAAGTAACTTCTGGAACGGCTTTGTTGGTGATGATAATACTCCCAACGATCCGAACGAACCGGGTAACCAGCTGGCAGGCTTCGATGCCAAACTAAAACTGGAACCGACCCTCGGTATCCCGATCAGTATTTATGGTCAAATTATTGGTGAAGATGAGGCCGGTAAACTGCCTTCCTCGAATATGTATCTGGCCGGGGTGGAAGGGCACTACAGCATCGGCAAAAATGCACTGAACTGGTATGTGGAAGGTCACGATACCCGTACGGATATGGGCCGCACCAACTACAGCTATACCCACCACATCTATACCGATGGCTACTACCAGCAGGGTTATGCGCTGGGTGACAGCATTGGTGGCGATGGTCGCTTGCTGGCCACCAAAGCCGAACTGGTGACCGAAGATAACCAGCGCTGGAGCGTAAGGATGTTCTACGCCAAGGTAAATCCTAGAAACCAACGTATTAATTATGCTTTCCCGCATGCCGATACCCTGAAAGGGATACAGCTGGGCTGGGGGGGCGATGTGTATAAATCGGTGCGTCTGAACCTGAGCAGCTGGTACACCGATGCAAACCATAACGATAATAATGATCTGGGCGCCGGTGCCTCACTGGAAGTACCGTTTAATTTATAGTACTGACTACCCATCCTGCATAACAGCAGTCAGCGGCCGGGTTGGCACGCAGCAGAGTGCAGCAGGAGCCAGGGACGGTGAGAGTCAGCAGTGTCTACTATTAACTGATGAAATAAATTGATGAAAACAACCGTACTAAAATTAACCGCAGCAGCAGCCCTGGTGGGCCTGCTAAGTGGCTGTACTGTAGTGCCAGGACAGGGGCTAAACAGCCTGCGTAAAAATACCGTCGAACTGCCGGACAGCGACTATGACTGGGATAAACTGGTGAATGTTTATCCGATGACCCCGGATTTAATCGATCAGCTACGCCCTAAGCCGGTGGTGGCCCAGCCCAATCCGCAACTGGACAGCCTGCTCAGCAGTTACCAGTACCGTATTGGCCCTGGCGATGTACTGATGATTACCGTGTATGACCACCCGGAACTGACTACCCCGGCCGGTACCTATCGTAGTGCCAGCGATACCGGTAACTGGGTCGGTGCCGACGGAAATATCTTCTATCCGTATATCGGTAAGGTGCATGTGGCCGGTAAGACCCTGGATGAGGTGCGCGGTGAGCTAACGCGCCGGTTAGCCACTTATATCGAAAGTCCGCAGGTCGATGTAAGTGTGGCCGCCTTCCGTTCACAAAAAGCCTATGTGACCGGTGAAGTAGCGAAATCTGGCCAGCAGCCGATTACCAATGTGCCACTCACCATTATGGATGCGATTAATGCTGCCGGCGGCCTATCGGCAGACGCCGACTGGCGCAACGTGGTGCTGACCCATAATGGTAAAGACCAGTTAGTTTCCCTGCAGGCACTGATGCAGAAAGGGGATTTAATGGAAAATCACCTGTTGTATCCCGGCGATATTCTGTTTGTGCCACCGAATGACGATCAAAAAGTATTTGTGATGGGGGATGTGGGACAACAGAGTACCCTGAAAATGGACCGCAGTGGGATGACGCTGGCTGAGGCCCTGGGCAGTGCCCAGGGGATTAATCAGGCTACATCAGATGCGTCAGGAATATTTGTTGTCCGTAAAATACCTAAGGATAAAGACGGCCGCATTGCTAATATCTATCAGCTAAATGCCAAAGATGCTTCAACCATGGTACTAGCCAGTGAGTTTCAGTTGAAACCTTACGATATTGTGTATGTAACAGCTGCACCTGTGGTGCGTTGGAACCGCGTAATTTCGCAATTAGTACCGACAATTACTGGCGTTTACAATATGACCGAAACGGCAAATTACTATGGAAATCTGAAATAACTATGTTTAATTCAATCCTGGTGGTTTGCACCGGAAATATTTGTCGTTCACCGATCGGTGAACGAATGCTGCGCCGGGCATTGCCCGGTAAAAAGGTCGATTCGGCCGGGGTCGGGGCACTGGTGGACCATGCCGCCGATGCCTCGGCAATTAAAGTTGCGGAAAACCATAATCTGTCTCTGGAAGGGCATCAAGGACGGCAGTTTACCGGTACACTGGGGCGGCAATATGATCTGATCCTGGTGATGGAAAAACACCATATCGAACAGGTAACTAAAATTGCCCCCGAAGCACGGGGCAAGACCCTGCTAATTGGGCACTGGTTGTCAAATAAAGAGATCCCCGATCCGTACCGGCAGAGTATGGAAGCGTTTGAATTTGTCTATCAGTTACTGGACCAGGCATGTAACAGCTGGGCCGGTAAACTGGGCGGTTAACCTTAGGAAGTTAATGCATGTCATCCACAGTCACAAATAAAACAGCCAGCCCGGACTCTGATCAAATCGATCTGGGCCGTCTGGTTGGCGAAATTATCGATCATCGTAAACTGATTATCAGCGTTACAGCACTATTTACCGTACTAGCTATCGTTTATTCATTGTTTGCTACTCCTGTTTATCAGGCTGATGCGCTAATTCAGGTTGAGCAAAAGCAGGGTAATGCACTTTTGAGTAGCCTGAGTCAGATGTTACCAGATAGCCAGCCGGAATCTGCCCCTGAAATAGCACTACTGCAGTCCAGGATGATTCTTGGGAAAACGGTAGATGACCTTAACCTTCAGGCCCAAATAGAACAGGAGTATTTTCCTATTTTTGGCAAGGGATGGGCTCGGCTGACAGGCCATAAGGAAGGAAAGTTAACTGTAAGTAGACTATATGTAGCTAACCAGGATGGTAAAACTCCCAGTTTACTAGTGACTGTAGGATCAAATGGACAGTATACCTTGACAGGGGGAGAATATAACCTCACAGGACATATAGGAAAATTGTTAGAAGCAAGAGGGATTTCGATCCTTGTGTCTGATTATAATGCGGAAAAAGGTACGAAATTCAAAATAAATTATATAACACGTTTAGCAGCTATAAACACTTTACAACAATCATTCTCTGCTGCTGACCAAGGTAAAGACACAGGTATGCTAAACCTAGTTCTTTCAGGGGAAAATCCAGAAAGAATAAAGGAAATATTACAAAGTATCAGTGATAACTATCTGGCACAAAATATTGCTAGGCAGGCTGCACAAGATACAAAAAGTTTAGATTTTCTGAATAAGCAACTCCCTCAAGTACGTAGTGATTTAGATGCTGCTGAAGATAAGCTTAGTGCTTATCGTAAACGCAGTGATTCAGTCGACCTGAATATGCAAGCTCGGTCCGCCCTAGATCAAATTGTAAATGTCGATAATCAGCTTAATCAGCTAACCTTCAGGGAAGCCGAAGTTTCGCAACTTTTTACAAAAGATCACCCGACTTACCGTGCACTCTTAGAAAAGAGGCAGACATTAATTCAAGAAAAGGCAAAGTTAAACAAACAAGTATCAGGGATGCCTGCAACACAACAGGAAGTATTAAGACTGAGTCGAGATGTTGACTCTGGTAGAGCGGTATATATGCAATTACTAAATCGTCAGCAAGAGTTGAATATTGCAAAAAATAGTGCTATTGGAAATGTACGAATTGTTGATGATGCAGTCACAGAGCCTAAACCGATAAAACCTAAAAAAACACTAATAGTACTTATCGGAATTATACTAGGTAGTTTCATTTCAGTGGCTGTAGTGCTATTGAGAGTATTTTTACGCCGAGGTATTGAGTCACCGGAACAACTTGAAGAGCTGGGTATTAATGTCTATGCCAGTGTACCGGTATCCGAGTGGATGGCCCGCCAGACGCCAAAACGCTCACTAAAAGTTAAAGGTAAACAGAAAGAAAATACCAGCTTCCTGGCAGTTGATAATCCGGCCGATCTGGCGATTGAGGCGGTACGTAGCCTGCGTACCAGCCTGCACTTCGCAATGATGGAAGCACGTAATAATGTATTGATGATCTCCGGTGCCAGCCCGAATGCCGGTAAAACCTTTATTACCACCAACCTGGCGGAGGTGATTGCTCAGGGTGGCCAACGGGTACTGTTTATTGATGCGGATATGCGTAAAGGCTATGCCCACCAGATCTTTAAACACAGTACCGACCACGGGCTTTCGGATATTCTGTCCGGTAAATCCACCGTATCTCAGGGAATTAAACCGGTCTCCGGGGCTGGATTTGATTTTATAGCCCGGGGGGCAATACCACCTAACCCCGCAGAACTGTTGATGCATTCTCGTTTCCGGGAGTTAATAGACTGGGCCAGCCAGAACTACGATCTTGTGCTGGTGGATACCCCGCCAATTCTGGCAGTGACTGATGCGGCTGTAATAGGCCGTTATGCCGGAACCACACTGCTGGTGGCTCGATTTGAGCAGAATACCGCCAAAGAACTCGAGGTTAGTATTCGTCGCTTTGAACAGAGTGGCGTAGAAATTAAAGGATGTATCCTCAATGGCGTAATTAAAAAAGCCAGCAGCTACTATGGTTATGGTTATAATCACTACAATTATGATTACAACTCAAAATAATTTTTAAGATAAGCAAAGCTAAACAGCAAAGGGACTTGCTAGTAACAGCTTGAGGTTTATGATTTATGCAATCTGAATTAAAAATACATGCGAATGTGAAAAAAAAATAAATTTTATTCTTATGGTTCTCTTTATTTTTACATTCAGTGGTGTAGTTAACGTAATATCAGTAAAATTAGACCTCAAAATATTAAGAGTCTGGAAGGAAATACTGATTATACTGATTTTCTTAATGTCAGTACTTGATCTATTTATCAGGCGCGAGTCGAGTAAAACAAGACTATTTGTGTTGATATATATCATAATCCCTCTGATCATTTTGTATTTTTTAATGCCTTTCGGAGAGGATTTCACATTAATAGCTTATCAGTTTAAGGGGGATATGATTCCCCTCTTGGTTCCTGTATCTTTATATTTCATAATTAGAAATGAAAATGAATGGTATTATTTCTTTAGAAAATTCATCTATGTGATTTTATATACTGCAATAATAAATTCTTTTTTTATTTATTTTGAATCGGCATTTTCCAATCTATTTATAAGTACATTAGGGCTGAGCGAATATTACAATAATCGTGGTGGTGCTTCCGGAATTAGATTGGATAGCACACTGTGGGGCCTGCGTGCTATGGGAACGACTACAAGTTTTGGTATCGCAGGCACATTAACATTTCTCGCTTCGCTGATAATTATTGAGCTTAAACCTTTTAGTTTCAGGAAGAACTTCATATATTTCTTTTTTATTGTCGGAGCAATGGTGGCAACTACATATAAAACAACAATGATAGCCTTTGTTTTTTATATGATATATAAAGTAATTTCAATGTTTTTAAAAAATATAAAAAGTAAAAAGGTTTTTTATTAATATTTACAGTTATATTACTTTCGCTAATGAGTTATGTTTTTAATAACATGGCGTTCTATAATTATCTGGCAACAACAAAATATAAAGAGATTGCCTGGAGCTCTATATATGTTCGAGTTTTACAGCATCAAGATGTTACAAATGAGCTATCCCAACGGAACGATGATCTTTTAGGCGTTGGGCTTGGGGTTAATGGAACATCAGGGCCTCAAGATGCACTAAAAATGGAGAGTAAGGCCCTTGATAGTTTATATATTAATATTGTAAGTAACTATGGATTTCTTGGGTATTCGTTGTTTCTATTTGTTATGGGAATTGTATTTATATATTTGTGTTTAATAAATAATGTATTTAGTACTCTGGGATGCTTGGTTATATTTTATATAGTGGGTGTAGAAATGTTTACAAACAATACGCTAGGGGCCTTTCCTACTAATGTATATTGCTACTCCATAATTGTTTTAAGTTTGATGTACCCATATAGCAAATTAAAATTTCTGAGGAGATAGTTAACCATGAGGAAAATATTGGCCTTTATTATTATACTGTTATCGACTGAGGCTTTCAGTTTTGATTTAGGTGCTGGAGTACATTTCAATGAGAAAGATGATAATACAATCCAGCTTCTTTCTTCGTTGGGAATGAATTCATTTAGAACTGATTTTCCTTGGCAATTAGTTGAGAATGAAAAAGGGAAATACAAGTTGCGGGGTCGTCTTAAAAGTATTGACTTAGCGATTAATGAGGGGTTAAAGAAAAAAATCACCCCATTGCTAATTTTAGATTATGGAAATACTAATTATACTGATGGCTCATATCCAGAAAGTGATGATCAAATTAAAGCTTTTGCTGACTATTCTGGATGGGTAGCAAATAAATATAAAGGACGTGTAGAAACATATGAAATATGGAATGAATGGCTAGCGGGGACTGGATTAAAAAAACATAAAACGCCCCCACCACCTGAAGTTTTCATAAAGTTAATTAAAGAAACATCAAAGAGAATAAGAAATATTGACCCAAATGCAAAAATCATCGCAGGTGGGGCATCAGTGATTAAACCAGATGATTTGGTCTGGATGAATAAACTAATTGACTTAGGAGTACAGAAATATATAGATGGAATTTCAATTCATAACTATAACTATCATGAGAAAAACATCACTAATAGGGATGTAGAATACTCTGTGCAGTCCATAATTAAATTTGAAAATGAAATTAAAAAAATACAGGTAGAATTATACCACTATATATAACTGAAGTAGGATTTCCTAGTTGCGTTATGCATGATTATTGCATAACTAAGAAACAGATAATTAGTAATTATGAACTTTTTGTAACAGAGATGAAAAAATTGCCATATATAAAAGGTGTATGGTGGTATGATTTGAAAGATGATGGCAATAATAAGTTAGATAAAGAAAGTAACTTTGGACTCTATAATATAGACAGCACATTGAAATAAATTAAGGGTTAGTGAGTATGATTTATATCAACGGAAGGTTTTTCTCACAGCCAGTGACTGGTGTTCAAAGGTTCGCTAGAGAGATTACATCTAATTTAACACTAATAAGAAAAGATATTTGCGTATTAATACCTAAAGGACAGGCACAATATGTACCGGAAAACATACCTTTCAAAGAAGTTGGCATTTTAAAAGGTAGTTTATGGGAGCAGTTTGATATTCCATTTCATCTAAGAGGCAGGGATGATATATTAATTAACCTGACCAATACTGCCCCAATGTTTTATTGTAATAATATATTCACATTGCATGATATTATTTTCAATATATATCCTAAGTCATATAAATTAGCCAATAGATTTTATTATAAAATTAGTAGCTATGTTAACCTGAAGTATTCAAGAAAAATATTGACTGTAAGTGAATATTCAAAAAAATCTATCGTTGAATATTATGACTTCCTGGAAAGGGATAAAATTGACGTAATTTATAACTCAGTACCAAACTCTCTAATAAACTACCATTCTGAAGTGGATATGAGTTCAAGCTTAAAAAATAAACTAGGCGTGAATTTCTTCAAAGAAAAAAAAGTATTCAGTACCTTGTCATCATTTGATGAAAATAAAAATTTGAGTGTGGTTATTGATGCCTTTTTGAAAAGAAATGACGATACCACTCTTTTACTTATCGGTGGACATGTTTCAAATAGTCCATATATGAAATCTTTGCTACACGTTGAGAACATAGCTGTCACTGGTCGAGTTAGTGATGAGGAATTGATCAGTATTTATAAAAACTCTTACGGGTTTATAATACCATCTAAGTTAGAAGGATTTGGTATCCCTCCGCTAGAAGCGCAGTCTCAAGGTTGTCCTATTATATCTTCAGATAGGTCTTCACTGCCCGAAGTTTTAGGAGATAGTGCACTTTATTTCAACCCAGAATCATCACTTGATCTTTCGGATAAGATTAACATTATGATTAACAATTCAGAAATATATAATTCTCTGAAAAATAAGGCAAAAAATAATATTTGTAGATTTAGTTTTTTTGCTTCTGCAGAAAAACTTTCAAAAATAATTGATGAGATTTTAGATGATGGAAATAAAAAAGAAATTAAGTTCTTTTTAGTTGTTTCTACCCTCGGACGCAAAAAAGAACTAAAGTTATTACTTGAATCACTACATAAGCAAACATACAAAAAATTTCAACTTCATATAGTTGATCAAAATCGGGATGGCTTACTAGATGAGCTAATGGATGAGTATAAACACTTTATTGATTTATACCATCACAAGGTTGATTTTAAAGGTGTATCGAAAGGCAGATCATATGCATTGAACTATTTAAATAAATCGTTTGATGTTGTTTCTTTTCCTGACGATGATTGTATCTATTCATATAATTGTCTTGAAAAGGTAGCAAATAACTTTTTGAGTAACAAAATACATATTTTTAGCGGCACAAATGTAAGTCTTGAAGAGTATGAAGAATTCAACAAAGTAAATGATACTTCACGCGAATTAAATCTCTTTAATGTGTGGAAAAACGGTCCTACATATGTTTTCTTTTATAGTAATGAAGCAGTATCTACTGTAGGTGGATATGATGAGAACCTTGGCCCATCACCCAATGCTCCATATCTCTCAGGTGAAGATAGCGATTATTCTATTCGAATAATAAAAAAATATGGTAATGGAATTAAGGATAGAGATCTGAAAATAGCACACCCAAAATTAGTAGTGAATAAAGATGTGGATTACTATAAATGTGTTGGATATTCTCTGGGACGAATGAAAGTGATGGAAAAACACTCGTATCCATTTTGGTTTATTCTTATTAATAAGCTATATCCTATGAAGGGAGTGTTGTTAAATTTATTTGATAAGAAAATGAGGAAGTATTATTTATTGCAGCTTGTTGCTAGATGGTAGGGTTAAAATGAAAGTGTTATTAATCAATACTTATTATTATCCCTACGAAATAGGTGGGGCTGAAAAATCGGTTAAGTTACTGGCAGAAACACTAATAAACTTTGGGCATGATGTAACAGTATTGACATTGGGAGAATCTCACGATGTTGTCCTCAGTAATATTAATGGTGTCCGAATAGTAAGAATGCCTATGCAGAACTGTTATTGGCCTCCAAATGGCAATCAATCGATAATAAAAAAATTAAAATGGCACTGTGTTGATTTATATAATCGAAAATCCCTTTACTTTGCTTATAATTGTTTGAAAGGTGAAAATTTCGATATAATACACTCTAATAATATTTCCGGTTTTTCAGTGAGTATTTGGGGACTTTCAAAAAAATTAGGAGTTCCGCTTATTCACACGACCAGGGATTATTATTTGTTCCATCCGAATTGTACTCTTTTTAAAAATGGTATTAATCTAAGTGTTAATTCACTAAGTGTCAGACTACTGTCATTTTTCAAAAAAAAGTATTCTAAAAAAGTTAATGGCTATATTGGGATTAGCAATTATATAAAAAATTTACATTGTGATTCTGGATTCTTTAAAAAATCAATTTCTACAGTGATTTATAATAGTATTGATAAACCACTAAATCATTCAGAATACAATCAAGTTAATGTGAATATAGGCTCTTATAGTGACGGCAGTGAATTGTATAGAGGAATAGTATTCGGATATTTAGGGCGTATAGAGAAGGAAAAGGGAGTTAATTTTCTTTTGGAAACGCTTCAGGAATATTCTAAACCTTTTACTTTATTAATAGCTGGTGATGGTGATAAAGCATATATTGATTCTTTAAAAAAAATTAATTGGCCAAAAGATAAAAAAATAGTTTTCCTCGGTAAAACTAGTATTGAGGACTTTTTTCCAATGGTAGATTTACTTATTGTTCCATCATTGTGGAATGAACCAATGGGAAGGGTAGTAATTGAAGCTTATTCTTTTTCTGTACCTGTCATATCATCACAAGTCGGCGGACTTAGTGAGTTAATAGAGGATAAATCGACAGGATTTACGTTTATTGCTCATAACAAAGATAGTTTGCTCAATGCAATAGACAGTTATGAAAGAGAGTCTAGTCTTGAACTTAGAAAAAACGCTTTATCTAAATCAGATGAGTTTTCAAATAAGATTTTATATACAAATATTCTTTCTTTCTATAAAACTATAATTGAAAGTTATAAAGGTGAATGAAGTGATAACTCCAGTAATTATAGCCGGTGGCACCGGTAGTCGACTCTGGCCGATGTCCAGAGAATTATATCCTAAGCAATTCTTGAATATTTATGGCGAAAACTCGTTGCTTCAGGAAACACTCATTAGATTGAAGGGATTATCAATAAACGAATCAATGGTGATTTGCAATGAAAAGCATCGGTTTTTAGTAGCTGAACAATTACGCCAGATAGGGAATGATAACAATAGTATTATTTTAGAACCGGTTGGTAGAAACACTGCGCCAGCAATTACTTTAGCTGCTATAAATGCTCTAAAATCAGGAAATGACCCTCTTTTATTAGTACTTGCTGCAGATCATGTAATAGAAAACATAGATGAGTTTCATTCTGTTGTTGAAAAATCGATCTCCCTCGCTGAAGCGGGAAAAATGGTCACCTTTGGAATTGTGCCATCATCGCCAGAAACGGGATACGGATATATTAAACGCGGAGAAGAAATCACAGATGGTGGTTACCAAGTTTCTTGTTTCGTTGAAAAGCCAAACAGAGAAAATGCAGAATTATATTTTAAAAGTAACGAATACTATTGGAATAGTGGGATGTTCCTATTCAAAGCGAGTCGTTATATAGAGGAATTAGAAAAATTTAGGCCAGACATCTTATCTTCATGCGAAAAATCTATGGCTGGAGTAATTTGTGATGCTGAGCAGAGTTTTATAAGAATAGATGAAACTTCTTTTTCATCTTGTCCAGATGATTCCATAGACTATGCTGTTATGGAAAAAACTGGAGATGCAGTTGTAATACCGTTGAATGCAGGATGGAACGATGTAGGTTCGTGGTCAGCACTATGGGATATAGCTAACAAGGATGATAGAGGTAATGTATTAATAGGTGATGTATTTATTAAAGATACCAATAATTGTTATATCAACGCTGATGAAAAATTCGTTGCTACAGTAGGAATTAATGATCTGGTTATTGTCAACACAAAAGATGCATTGATGATAATAGATAAAAATAAAGTTCAGGATGTTAAAAAAATTGTTGAGTTTTTAAAGGTTAATAATAGAACTGAACACTCTAGTCACCGTGAATCATTTAGACCATGGGGAAAAAGTGATAAAGTAATTTCTGAAAATCGGTATACCATAAATAAATTAACTGTACGTCCAGGAGGTCGATTTTCCTTACAGCTACATCATCACCGAGCAGAGCACTGGATTATCCTGTCTGGAACAGCGAAAGTTACCATTGATGATGAGATTTCCTTATTAACGGAGAACCAATCGACCTTTATTCCTGTAGGTTCAATTCATATGTTAGAGAATCCTGGAAAAATACCACTAGTGATTCTTGAAGTTCAATCAGGAAGTTATTTAGAGGATGATGATATCATCCGAATTAAAGACTCTTATGGTCGTTGTTAGGAATTAATTATGTCAACTAAATTGTCTTGTTTTAAAGCATATGATATTCGTGGGAAGCTCGATGTTGAGCTCGATTGTGATGTTGCATACCGTATAGGGCGTGCGTACGGTCAATTTTTGAATCCTAAAAAAGTTGTTATCGGTGGAGATGTAAGGTTAACAAGTGAAAACCTTAAACTGTCTTTAGCCAGAGGTTTACAGGATTCAGGGGTGGACGTTATTGATTTAGGCACTACGGGCACGGAGGAGGTATATTTTGCCACATCTCATCTAAATGCTGATGGTGGCATCGAAGTAACAGCTAGTCATAACCCACTAGATTACAATGGTATGAAACTCGTAAAGGAATTCTCTAAACCAATAAGTGGTGACACTGGTCTTAGGGATATACAGCGTTTAGCAGAAGAAAATAGTTTTCCTGACGTTGTTAATTCCCAGAGAGGGACGTACAACCAACTAAGTACATTAGTTCAATATGTAAGTATGATTTTGAACTTTATTGATCTCAAAAATATATCTAGACCGATAAAACTAGTTGTCAATTCAGGCAATGGTGCAGCAGGTCATGTTATTGATGAAATTGAAAAAATATTTATAGAGAAAAAGGTACCTATCAGCTTTATAAAAATTCATCACAATCCTGATGGCAACTTCCCTAATGGAATCCCAAACCCATTATTACCAGACTGCAGGCAAGATACTACCGATGCAGTCATTGCGCATAATGCTGATATGGGAATTGCTTTTGATGGTGATTTTGACCGTTGCTTTCTGTTCGATGAATGCGGATGTTTTATCGAAGGCTACTATATTGTTGGTCTCTTGGCTGAATCTTTTCTTGAAAAAAATGTTAATGAAAAAATTATCCATGACCCTCGATTAAGTTGGAATACTATTGATATAGTAACAACTTGTGGAGGAATTCCAGTCGAATCTAAAACAGGTCATGCTTTCATAAAAGAAAAAATGCGATCTGAAGATGCTGTTTATGGTGGTGAAATGAGTGCTCATCATTATTTCAGAGATTTCTTTTACTGTGATAGTGGTATGATTCCGTGGCTATTAGTTGTCGAGCTTCTATGCGTAAAGAATACGACTTTAAGTAGTTTAGTTAATAAGCGAATTGATAAATATCCAGCATCTGGTGAAATAAATATTAATTTAAAAAATCCATCTGTTGCTATTGATTATATCCATTCTTATTATAAAGGAATCGCTGTTAATATTGATTTCCTTGATGGTCTCAGTATTGAATTCGAAAATTGGAGATTTAATTTAAGAAGTTCAAATACTGAACCTGTAGTTCGTTTGAATGTTGAATCAAAAGGTAATAAATCTCTGATGCAACTTAAAACGCAAGAGTTATTAGATATTCTTAAATCGTTTTAATTTGTTACCAGCATCATATGATGCTGGTGTATCATCGATAGGTGTGAAATGAAAAATAGTTTGGATGTAGGTATTGTTACAGATTGGCTTGTCACTTACGCTGGTGCTGAGAGAGTCATATCTGAGTTTATTAATTGTTTTCCTGATTCTAATGTTTACGCATTAATAGATTTCCTTAATAAAGAAGATCGTAAGAATTTTAGAGACAAGCATGCAGTGACTAGTTTTATTCAAAAATTGCCCTTTGCTAAAAATAAATATCATAATTATTTACCTTTAATGCCACTCGCAATTGAGCAAATTGACGTTTCAAAGCATGACTTGATCTTATCAAGTAGCCATGCTGTGGCGAAGGGTATTATAACTGGACCGGAACAACTTCACATAAGTTATGTTCATTCACCAATAAGGTATGCATGGGATCTTCAACATCAATATTTGAATGAAGCTGGACTTAGCCGCGGTCTAAAATCTGTACTAGCAAGAATTATTTTACATAAGATGAGAATATGGGATTATAGAACAGCTAATGGAGTGGATCACTTTATTGCTAATTCAAAATTTATTGCTAGGAGAATTCATAAGGTTTATGGAAGGGAATCGGATGTCATTTATCCTCCTGTAGATGTAAATAGATTCACTTTGTTTGAAAATAAAGAGGATTTTTACTTTACTGCATCCAGATTAGTTCCATATAAAAGAATTGATCTCATAGTAGAGGCTTTTAGTCACATGCCTAATAAGCGCCTGGTTGTTATTGGTGATGGAACTGAAATGGCGAAGATTAAGTCTAAAGCTACTTCTAATATTGAAATCCTTGGCTACCAATCTAATGATGTAATGGTTGATTGTATGCAAAAAGCAAAAGCTTTTGTTTTTGCTGCTGAAGAAGACTTTGGAATAACCCCTGTCGAAGCTATGGCATGTGGTACCCCAGTAATTGCATTAGGCAAAGGTGGTACTCAAGAAACAGTAAAATCTCTAGGTTCAGATAATCCAACAGGTATACTTTTCCAAAATCAGACCGTATCTGATATAATTGATGCCGTTAATTTATTCGAGGAATCTCAAGATAATATTCTGTCTTCGGATTGTCGAAGTAGAGCTATGGAATTTTCAATTGAACGCTTTAATAGAGAAATTAGTAATTATGTTAATAATAAGTGGTCGCTATTTCAGGCAAACAAAAAAGTAAATTATTGATTTTTTGTTATTACAATTAAAGGAATGGTATGGCTATTCATTATCAGAGATCCCGACCTAAAACCAATGCTTCTATAATTTCTATGCTGCAGCGGTTTTCAGATATATTTGTTATTTTGCTATCGCTTTTAACTGTCTCCTTTTTGAATGAAAAGTTTTTTGGGTACCATTATTTAGTCGTTTTTCTAATTGCTCTTGCGTTCTTTCAAATGATTGGCGGTATTACTGATTTCTACAGGTCATGGCGGGGTATAAAATTTTCCTCTGAAATGATTTTAATTATTCAAAATTGGACTTTAAGTTTATTCCTTTCTAGCGGTGCTTTATTTTTTTTGATAGTATATCAATATCCGGCACTATAATTTTAGAGTGGTATTTTTTAGTATGCTTTGGTGCTTTTATTTCCCGATTGTCTATCAGGTACTTTTCTGGTTTATTTAGGAAGTTAGGTTACAATACTAGAAATGTGGCAGTAGCTGGCAGTCTTGAGAGTGGTTTGTCATTGCTGTCAGGACTAAAAGAGCAGTCATGGCTTGGGTTTAATGTAGTGGGCTACTATCACGAGAATAACTGCCCAAGTACTAAATATCATTCTGATATAACTTATAAAGGTTCTCTACATGATCTGATCTCAGATGCTAAAAATGGATTGCTTGATCGAATTTATATCGCTTTGAAAATGAGTGATGAAGACCAAATCAAATGGCTTTTGAGTGAGCTTGCTGATTCAACATGTTCAGTTTTCATTATACCTGATTTGTTTACTTTCAACATATTGCAGTCGAGAACAGAAGAAATAAATGGTGTCACTGTTGTACCTATGTATGATACCCCGATGAATGGAATAAATATGCTTTTAAAAAGAATTGAAGATATTCTATTTTCATTTTTTATATTGCTTTTAATATTTCCATTGCTTATCTTAATCTCATTGGCCGTTAAATTAAATTCACCCGGTCCAGTTATATTCAGACAAACACGTTATGGAATTGATGGTAAACCCATTAAAGTTTGGAAGTTTCGTACAATGGTTGTGATGGAAAATTCTGATGTTGTAAAGCAAGCTAAAAAAAATGATTTAAGAATAACTTCAGTAGGTAAATTTCTCAGAAGATCTTCTCTTGATGAATTGCCACAATTTTTTAATGTACTTTTCGGAAGCATGTCAATTGTTGGACCCAGACCGCATGCTGTTGCTCATAATGAACAATATAGGAAATTGATCAAAGGTTATATGTTAAGACACAAAGTTAAACCAGGTATCACTGGCTTAGCTCAAATAAGTGGTTGGAGAGGTGAAACTGATACCCTTGATAAAATGGCTAAAAGGGTCGAATGTGATTTAGAGTATATTAGGTCTTGGAGTCTTTGGCTTGATTTTAAAATTATTTTTTTAACTATCTTTAAAGGCTTCTTTAGCAAGCAGGCTTATTAAATATCGGGTTTAATAATGAGAGTTACTATTTCTTACTTTCCAAAAAAAACTCTTCAGAATGCCTATTCTAGTAGAATGCTACAGATTTTGTCTGATGACTTTAATGTAGATGATTCTGATCTGAAATCTATAACAAAGGAATTGGTTAATTTTAATTTCTCTAAAAAAGAAGTTGTAATATTAAACTGGTTCGAGAATTCATTAATAAATAATCAAGGTAAAGTTACATTAAAGAAAGTTATTTTGACATATATAAAATTCATAATATTGAAACTTAAATATAAGAAATTAATTTATGTCAAACACAATGTATTCCCACATTCGACTGATAAAAAATATATAAATAATGCCATAAGACATATGGCTCTAATGACGCGATTTTCTAATGTAGTAATAGTTCACTCTCCTGCTTCTTTGTTGTCAGATGAGAAATATGTACCTCATCCTTTATATTCGCCAGTTAGACGAATGTCAGGTGAAACTAAAGATGAAAGTTTATTTGTGATCTTCGGCAGAATTGCTAGATATAAAAAGATTGAAGATGTTATCTTACATTTCCCTAAAAATAAAAAGTTGTTAGTTATAGGTCCCTGCGATGATGTATCTTATTTGAATCTATTAATTAATCTATCTAATAAGTTACCAAATGTTAGGGTTGTTGAAGGTTTTATGAATGATCACGAGGTTGTTGATATTTTGTCTTCAGCATCAAGAATGCTTATCACCCATTCGGACACAGATATGATAGTTTCAGGTAGTTTTTTTTATGCTATAGCAAATAATATACCAGTATTTGCAATTGAAACTCCTTTTTTAAAGTGGGCCGAAAACCGTTTGGCCTCTTCTGCACTTAATTGTTTTTCAAATCTTGATGATTTAATGGTCGCAATTTCTGGTTCTGTGGATAGTTATACTTATTCGCAAAAAGTTAAGGATGTCATTAAACGTGAGTTTGGTGACGCAGTAGTTAGGAGTAGAATGAGAGATGTTATAAATTGTAGCTTGAAAAAAAATAATCATTAATGGTGAGTTTTATGTCTCTACTTTCAAATGCTAAATGGAATGGCTTTTCCCAACTGTTCAAAGTTTTTGTTCAGGTTGTTAATTTAGTTTACTTGGCTAAAATTATACCTCCAGAGCAATATGGAATCCTAGCAATGGCCGCTGTTATTGTTAATTTAGGTGTTCTGCTACGAGATCTTGGAACTTCTTCCGCAATTATACAAAAAAAGGTTCTTAACGATAGGCTTAAAAATACAGTTTTTTGGCTCAATGTTGTACTTGGTTTTAGTGTCTTAGTTATTATTTTATTATTATCCCCACTTGTTTCAAGTTATTACCATCAGCCAGAAGTAATGCCTGTTCTCATGCTTCTTAGTTTAACCTTTCCACTGTCAAGTTGTGCCGCTGTTCATCTTGCTTTAATGGAACGAGAATCTAAATTCCGAGTAGTATCAAGTATAGAAGTTTCTTCGTCTTTACTTTCCGTTATAGTTGCAATTGTTTTAGCTAACTTAGGTTTTGGAGTATATAGTTTAGTTGCGCAAGCAATAGTTCAGAACCTTTCTTCTGCCATTTTGTTTTGGTTTTTCTCTAAGTGGTATCCGTCATTCAAATTCTTCATTAATAAAGAAGATTTATTTAGTATTTTGGGTTTTAGTACTAATGTTTCTTTGTTTAATATAATAAATTATTTATCACGCAATGCAGATAGTTTTATTATAGGTAAGTTTATGTCTGCTTTTATTTTAGGTAGTTATAATCTTGCTTATAGAATCATGCTCTTTCCTCTTCAAAGTTTAACTTTTGTTGTTTCCAGATCTTTATATCCTTTAATGAGCCACTACCAGGATGATGAAAACAAAGTTCAAGATATGTATTTGAATTCTGTTTTTGTAATAGTTTTGATTACTTCTCCTCTTATGAGTGGTATAGCTTTTTATGCTAAGCCTATAGTATATATAATCTTTGGGTCTAAATGGTATTTGACTGCTAGTGTTTTAGTATGGTTAGCACCAACTGCTATTATCCAATCTGTTTTAAGCACTACAGGTTCTGTTTTCATGGCTAAAAATAGAACTGATATACTTCTTAAACTTGGTATTCTTGGTGCTTTTTTGCAGGTGGGAGCTTTCATTATAGGTTCTCATTATTCGATTGTTGCATTTTCTAAGTTTTATCTAATAGCTAACGTGATTAATTTTTTTCCAGCTATGATATGTTTGCTTTCGTTGCTCAATGTTAGTTTTTTCTCTTTTTTCAAAGTTATGCTACCAGTTTTAATTTCTACTTTGCTTATGGTCTTAATGCTTTTTGTATTAAATTATTATTTTTTACCAGTTTCTGAAATTACTAACTTTGTCAGACTATTTTTTTGCTCATTAGTGGGTGTGGTTAGTTATATTCTTTCTCTGTATTTTTTATCTTCTAGGTTTCGTTTTTTTATTAAATCAAAACTAATTGTAAAGTAAGTGAATATTATGAAAAAACTTAAAAATGTCATTCAATATTATACTTGGGGTTCAAGTTCTTATTTGTACAATCTTCTCGGCATTGAGAATTCAGCTTCTCTACCTGCTGCTGAGCTTTGGATGGGGGCGCATCCGAAAGGTAGTTCTACTATTTTTATTAATGATGTCGAAGTTTCACTTAATAACTTCATATCTGAAAAACGCTCAATAGTTCTCGGTAATAAAATCCAGCAACGCTTCGGTGAATTGCCATTCCTTTTCAAGGTGCTTTGCGCGGATAAAGCTCTCTCGATTCAGGTTCATCCATCAAAATCGGCAGCAGAGGAAGGATTTTCGCGGGAAAATGCCTCCGGAATACCTCTGGATTCACCTGTTCGTAACTACAAAGATCCTAATCATAAGCCTGAGCTGGTTTTTGCCTTAACTCATTTTCGGGCAATGAATGCTTTCCGTGATTTAACCGAAATGGCTCAATTACTTGAACCTGTTAAAGATGCTCATCCTTCAGTAGAATCATTTATTAATTCGCCTGATGCTGAGCAACTGAAAACAGTTTTTGCCGACTTACTCAATCTGCAAGGACAGCAAAAGACTCATGCTCTTTCAGTGCTTAAATCATCACTTAAGGTCGAAAAGGGCATTGCATGGGAAACCATAAGCGACCTACTGTCAGACTATCCTGATGATGTTGGCCTGTTTATGCCATTGTTGCTCAATGTGATTGAATTACAACCTGGCGAAGCTATGTTCCTTCATGCAGAAACACCTCATGCTTACTTTAAAGGTGTTGGGCTCGAAGTGATGGCGAATTCAGATAACGTACTCCGTGCGGGGTTAACCCCGAAACATATTGATGTCCCTGAACTCCTTGCTAATGTAGTTTTCAAACCGGTTCCTTTCGATTCCCTCAAAACATCCCCGGTCACTGAAGGTAATACAGACTATTTCCCGGTTCCTGTCGATGACTTCTCTTTTTCGGTGCATCATGCAACCGAACATCCACAGGCTGTAAACCAGGACGGACCCGCTATTCTTTTCTGTATTGATGGTACGGTGAACTGTTCTGATAATGAACAAACCCTGGTATTGAAACCCGGAGATTCAGTTTTTGTTGGTGCTGAAGAAAAGGATATCACAGTAAGCGGGAATGGTCGTATCGCCCGTGCCTACGCCGAGCTTTAATCAATTCCCCGGGAATTCATTCCCGGGTTTTATCTGTATTAATCGTTGTGAAAGCCGTGTTTTAGGGCGCTAACGATATCGCCCTGTATACAATTACCCCTGCTTAAATTACATTCTGCCTGTCATTTTCTAAACTAATAATCATTGTTCAGCGCATAATATTCAACCAGATCCTCTGAATTATAATATATTTATCTAACCACCTCTCTTGCAGAATTTTCCCTTCCTTGTACTTCTTTTTGTATTTCTCCTGTTTATTTTTCTGAATAATCAAAATTTTGTGATCATGACCAATATATCTTCTCATTGTACTATTTCGTGGAACCGGATTATGCCATCATTTTCTTACATCAATGGTTAGCGTTAGAAATGATTCTGATTATGCAGGGATACATCAGACAGTACCTGCTATTTATCTGATGAGCAGCTAACCGGTCAGGTACCCGCCGAAACAAGGACTCTAATGGATACCGTAGAGCAATTAAATGGAAAGTATTTCTTTAATGGATTGTCTAATATTTCAGCTGCCGAACTGTATTTTTGGATTTTTTTAGATGAAACATCTAAACAATTAGGTGTGGATGACCTTTTTACACTTGCTTTGATAATTTTAGGGCAACCTTTAAAAAATACCCGGGCTAAACCCGCCGGTGCAACCAAAGGTACTTCATACCTGAGTTATTATCTGCGTCAGTGGCTTAAATCAGAAGTTAGAAACTGGCCAACGCTGACCACAGGTAGTATCAAACGTCGAAAATTCACCTATGTTAATAATTTAGGTGCATTTGTTGGCCGGTGGATTCCAGTCGTCGGAATAGTCATTCAGGCTTATAATGTGTCATCAATAACTTATAAAACAACCCTCAGATATAACCTGATTGCTCGTGGTAATGATAAATTATGGCGCTGACGCTGACAGAAAACACTGTTATCGAATGGTATAAAACCCGCTGGAACGGGCGTTTTTTTTCTCAAAGCAACCCTGGCCGGTAAGCCTGGATACCAGCCTTTCAACAGGTGATCATGCCTGGGTTGTTGAGACTGGTGAGGAAATCATGAATGATTTTTTTCAACGGTTTGAGGTTTCACCGGCAAGATTTAACTTGCTGACCTATTGGCCCATCGAGCCTGGATGGATACCCAATATACTTTTACCAGAATCGATGAAAGTTAACTATACCGCCCCCGAGGCACTGACACTCAAAATGCTGGCAGAATCGGTGAATGCCGGCTATTGGCTATACGATTAATTCAGCGACCGAGCGATAAAATTGCTGTAGCTGTCTATTTATTTCTGACCGATGACGGTGGCCCGGTTATCCGTGGCTCATCTGATGTACATCACCGGGAAGGGAGTATGGAATTCACTGCATTGCATTACGGATTAACTCTGCCTGTTGGTCCGATGACTGGCAAGATAACCGGTCCCCGCCAGCACTCTCCATTTCAGTTAACCAAACACCCGGATAGTGCATCACCTTATCTGTTCTAAGCCGCAGCAACGGGCCAGTCGCTTAAATCAGCTGAGTTTCTTTTTTATCATTAAATATTACTAATCCTCTCCCGGTACCTCTGGCGATATCCATTAGTAAAAAAACATTAATATGAGAATGATATTCATTTACATTGTGTGTGATTGGCCTTAGCTTTCCTGCAGGGGCTGGCGCATGGGGTTCCAGCCGGCAACAAATTGTTAGGAGCTAAAAGCAGAATGAAATCTTCAAAGTTACTTATAGGTGTAGCGCTGGGGTCGGTGATGTTTTCCGGGGCGGTGTTTGCCAAAGAATATCCGATTGGCGGGCCGGTTGAACATGACGGGATGCAGATTGCTTCATCTTATCTGCTGAACATTGAAACCAGCCCTTCGCCACAATCCATGGTGATGGGCAAAGATGTTATTCATCTGGAAACGGATGTTCATGCTACCAAAGGGAACAAGTGGGGCTTCTCTGAAGGTGAATGGATCCCGTATCTGTCGGTGGATTATGTGGTTCAGAAACAGGGTGACAGTAACTTCCTGGAGTTTGGCCAGTTGTTGCCAATGTCTGCCGATGACGGCGCACATTATGCCCATAGCGTGAAAATGGCCGGTGCCGGTACCTATAAAGTCACCCTGAAATACAATGCACCGGACGAGGCAGGCTACGCACGGCACATCGATAAGGCCACGGGTATTCCACAGTGGTTTGCACCCTTTACCGAAACCTTTACCTTCCATTACCCTCAGTAATAACCGCCGCGGTCTGTCCCTGTGGGGCAGGCCGGTCAGTGGTTATCTCTTTCCCCGCCTTTCCAGCCAGTTCCTTGGTTTATTCATTTGTTGTGCTGTGCGAAGATTATTGTTCCTGCCATCCTTAATCCGCCGGTTTCCTGTATCCAACTCATTAATCTGTCACAGTTTATTACTTTACTCCTTAATTCATTTGCGAATACTTTTGCCAATGGATGGTCTGTTTAGAAAAATCTGATTATTGCTGGTTTTATTTTACCGGTCACTTTTTTCAGATGATTTACCTGTGGTTTGGGGCGGGTCTCTTTTGCAATAAGTGCCCTGATGGTATTTATTTAATAAATATTTGCGCCAGATCTCATGTTTGTTGGTTGCTGTAGGTTAACTAACGGTTTGCCGTAATTAATGTTTTATATTTTTACCGGAATCCGAACGGGCAGATGCAACAAGGAACAGTGATGGATAAATTAATTAATACCATTCAGCATTATGACTGGGGCAGTAAAACCACATTAACCGAATTGTACGGTATTGAAAATCCTGAAAATCTGCCTATGGCCGAATTATGGATGGGCGCACATCCGGATGCCCCCTCCCGGGTAGTTGTGGCAGGCCAGCCTGTGAGCCTGGCGGAGTTAATTCGTCAACAACCCCAACAGTTACTCGGTGAGAAAGTGGCCCGCCGCTTTTCCGGGCTGCCTTATTTATTCAAAGTGTTATGTGCGGCCGGCCCTCTGTCAGTACAGGTGCATCCGGATAAGCAGGCCGCAGAGCAGGGTTTTCAGCGCGAAAATCAGGCCGGTATTCCGTTAAGCTCACCGCTACGCAACTATAAAGATAACAACCATAAACCTGAACTGGTGTATGCCCTGACACCGTTCAGGGCGATGAATGGTTTTCGCCCGCCGCAACAGATTGCCGGATTACTGGAGCCGCTTGTCGGTGCACATCCGCAAATTGGCGCTTTTGTCGCCAGGCCAGAGATGGCCGGGTTAAAAGCACTTTTTGCCGTATTGCTCTCCTTGCAGGGGGATGAGGCTGCGCTGGCGCTGAAATGGCTGGCAGAGGTCAGTGCCGGCTTACCGGGAGAGACCTGGCAGACCGTACGCAGCCTGCAGCACAGTTATCCGGGGGATATGGGGCAGTTTATGCCATTGCTGCTTAACGTGGTGGTGTTGCAACCGGGCCAGGCGATGTTTCTGTTTGCCAAAACCCCGCATGCTTATTTGCAGGGCAGCGGGCTGGAGATTATGGCGAATTCTAATAATGTGCTGCGCGCAGGGCTGACCGCTAAGCATATTGATATCCCCGAGCTGCTGGACAATGTTGAATTTGTCAGCCACCCGGCGGAACAGTTACTGACTCAGCCAGTTGTTTCGCAGCATGAAATTAGTTTTCCGGTGCCGGTGGATGACTTTAGCTTTGCTGTACATCAGTTGCAGCCCACGGCACAGGCGCTGTCATGGCCGGGTCCACGGATCATTTTGTGTCTGGAAGGTACGGCCCGTTGTGAGTGTTCCGGCCAGCAACTGACCCTGCGGCCCGGGGAGTCGGCGTTCATCCCGGCGAATGAAGGGCCTTTAACGGTCAGTGGCCAGGGCAGGCTGGCCGGTTCTTTCTGTGATATTAACTGAATTGTTTTTGCTGGCGGCAGAGAAAACTCTGCCCGCTATTTTTTGTGATCTTTATCAAGTTTGTTTTTATTTTTTTAATCATCTTAAAGATTTCTCCCGGTAAATCATTACGATAATTGAATTTAATATTTTTATTTTCATCAGGCTGACACTGGAAAAATCTGAGTTACACCGGTTTAACCGCGTTGTTATCAATATGTCACCCTGGTGAAATATATTAGTTTTAATAATGTCAGCTATCAGATAAGGTCGATTTAATCCCTCAATTTACTGCGCTTCATCACATATTTTATTTTTTTTAGAGAATAAAATAACTCCGTGAATGAATACACTTTCCTGACACCTGCGTGGCTTTTTTATCATAACAATGGCAGGTGCGGGACCTTTGAGAAAGATGTAGTTCAACGGGAGGTAGCAAGTGACTATTGCTATTGTGATTGGTACTCATGGTTGGGCGGCAGAACAACTGCTGAAAACCTCAGAAATGCTATTAGGTGAACAGGGAAACGTCGGCTGGATTGACTTTGTTCCCGGCGAGAATGCTGACACGTTAATTGAAAAATATACTGCGAGGTTAACTGAACTCGATACCAGTGAAGGTGTGCTGTTCCTGGTGGATACCTGGGGGGGCAGCCCGTTTAATGCCGCCAGCCGCATTGTGGTGGATAAAGAAAATTATGAAGTCATTGCCGGGGTTAACGTCCCTATGCTGGTCGAAACCTTTATGGCAAGAGACGATAACCCGACCTTTGCCGAACTGGTCGCACTGGCACTGGAAACCGGTCGCGAAGGTGTCCGGGCCCTGAAGCATCAGCCGGAAGAAGCCGCAGCCCCTGTGGCGGCACCTCAACCCGCCAAACCTGCCGTGGCCGCCCCGGCTAAACCTATGTCCGCCAGTGATTATATGGTCATCGGCCTGGCGCGTATCGATGACCGTCTGATTCATGGTCAGGTGGCGACCCGCTGGACCAAGGAAACCAATGTGACACGTATTATTGTGGTCAGCGATGAAGTGGCGGCTGATCAGGTGCGTAAAACATTGCTGACTCAGGTGGCTCCTCCCGGAGTGACGGCTCATGTCGTGGATATCGCCAAGATGCTGCGGGTGTATAACAACCCTAAATATGCCGGCCAGCGGGTTATGCTGCTGTTTACCAATCCAACGGATGTGGAACGGGTGGTCGAAGGGGGAGTGAAAATCACCAGCGTGAATATTGGGGGTATGGCGTTCCGTCAGGGTAAAACCCAGGTGAATAATGCCGTTTCTGTTGACCAGAAAGATATCGAGGCGTTCAAAAAACTTAATGCCCGGGGCATTGAGCTGGAAGTCCGGAAAGTCTCAAGCGATCAGAAACTCAAAATGATGGATCTTATCGGCAAAGTGAGCCAGTAGCCCTGGCCGCGGTGTCGCATTATCAGTTTAACCTCACAGGAGAAGTACAATGGAGATAACGACCCTTCAGATTGTACTGATATTCATCGTTGCCTGTATTTCCGGCATGGAGTCGATACTTGATGAGTTTCAGTTTCACCGTCCTCTGGTGGCCTGTACCTTAGTCGGTATAGTGCTTGGTGATATGAAAACCGGGATTATTATCGGCGGTACCTTAGAAATGATTGCTTTGGGCTGGATGAATATCGGTGCCGCGGTGGCCCCGGATGCTGCCCTGGCGTCAATTATATCCACCATCCTGGTTATTGCCGGGCATCAGGGTATCGGTGCCGGTATCGCGCTGGCCATTCCTCTGGCGGCGGCCGGCCAGGTATTAACCATTATTGTTCGTACCATCACCGTCGGCTTCCAGCATGCGGCCGATAAGGCGGCGAATAACGGTAACCTGACGGCACTCTCGTGGATACACGTTTCGGCATTACTGCTGCAGGCGATGCGTATTGCTATTCCTGCGGTCATTGTGGCTATTTCGGTCGGTACCAGCGAAGTGCAGTCTATGCTCAGCTCCATTCCGGAAGTCGTCACTAACGGCCTGAACATTGCGGGCGGCATGATAGTTGTGGTCGGTTACGCCATGGTCATTAATATGATGCGTGCCGGCTATCTGATGCCTTTCTTTTACCTGGGTTTTGTGACCGCAGCCTTCACCAATTTCAACCTGGTGGCGCTGGGTGTTATCGGGGCGGTCATGGCGGTGCTGTATATCCAGCTCAGCCCTAAATATAACCGTTCTGCGGCACCGGTGTCGGCGGCAACAAACAACGACCTTGATAACGAATTAGATTAAGAGGTGAGAGAAATGGTTGATACAGCTCGTCCTACAGAGAAAAAACTCACCCCCGGCGATATTCGTGGTGTCTTTATCCGTTCAAACCTGTTTCAGGGGTCATGGAACTTTGAACGTATGCAGGCGCTGGGGTTCTGTTTTTCGATGGTTCCGGCTATCCGCCGGTTGTACCCGGAAAATAACGATGCCCGTCGTCAGGCTATCAAGCGTCATCTGGAATTCTTTAACACCCATCCTTATGTGGCGGCGCCGGTACTGGGCGTAACACTGGCGATGGAAGAAAAACGTGCCAACGGCGCGGAAATCGATGATGCGGCGATAAACGGTATCAAAGTCGGTCTGATGGGCCCACTGGCCGGGGTCGGTGACCCGATTTACTGGGGAACGGTTCGTCCGGTATTTGCCGCTCTCGGGGCAGGGATTGCGATGAGTGGCAGCCTGCTCGGACCTTTACTGTTCTTTGTGCTGTTTAATATTGTGCGCCTGCTCACCCGCTATTACGGCGTGGCTTACGGATACCGTAAAGGGATTGATATCGTCAAAGATATGGGCGGTGGCTTCCTGCAAAAAATGACGGAAGGGGCGTCGATTCTCGGCTTATTTGTCATGGGGGCTTTGGTTAACAAATGGACCCACGTCAATATTCCGTTGGTGGTGTCAACTATCCGGGATCAGAACGGTGCTGAACATGTCACCACCGTGCAGACGATTCTCGACCAGTTGATGCCAGGTCTGGTGCCGTTATTGCTAACCTTCGCCTGTATGTGGCTGCTGCGTAAGAAAGTGAATGCGCTGTGGATCATTATTGGTTTCTTTGTCATCGGTATTGTAGGTTATGCGATAGGTTTGCTGGGTCTGTAATCTTAGTGTTTAAGCGGGGGCGGTCAGCCCCCGCTATGTTTTGGAGTGCTTATGTCGCTGACCGAGGTGGTTCTGTTGCTGTTTGTGGTCTGCCTGATGGGCTGGTTACTGTTTGATGAAGTGGTGACCGGCTGGCTGAAAGGGCCGACAACGCTGAAGGTGGGGTTATTACGCGGCAAGCGGATTGACGGGGCCATTTTTATCGGGCTGGTCGCGATATTGCTCTACAACAATATCCATAACCAGGGGTCAGCCCTGACCAACTGGTTGTTGTCGGTTCTGCTGCTGGCGGGTGTCTACCTTGTCTGGCTACGCCGGCCGATGTTGTTATTTAAACCCGGGGGATTCTGGTACTCTTCGTTGTTTATTCCTTACTCGCGGATTCAGAAAATGAATCTGTCAGAGGACGGGGTGTTAGTCATTGGTCTCGAATCACGTAATCTGCTGATCCGCGTACGAAACATTGATGATCTTGAACAAATTTACCGCACTATGGTGGCAACACACGGCTGAAAGCCGTGTTTTACTGTCCTTTATTACCCAGACCCCATTCCTCCTGATTCCTAAAAGCGCAAAAAATCTCATAATTTGTTTGGTTGTTATCGCCGGCAACGGCACAATAGCCTTCATTATTCCGCTCTGCCTGAGCATCGCAGAGTCTGGCAGTTTTACGCTTACTCAATGGACGTATGTACTATGAAAATTGCTATTGCCGGTACCGGCTATGTCGGGCTTTCTAATGGTATTCTGCTGGCACAACATAATGAAGTGGTCGCATTAGACATCGACCAGGCCAAAGTAGATAAACTGAATAACGGTATCTCTCCGATTGTTGATACCGAAATCGAACATTATCTGGCGACCAGACAGCTGAACTTTACCGCCACCACAGATAAGCAGCAGGCGTATGCCGGCGCCGATTATGTGATTGTCGCCACGCCAACCGATTATGATCCGGTCAATAACTACTTTAATACCAAAAGCGTTGAGTCGGTGATTAACGATGTGCTGGCGATTAACCCGCAGGCAACCATCGTGATTAAGTCGACTATCCCGGTGGGTTTTACCCGCGATCTGAAACAGCGTCTTGGGGTAGGCAATATTATATTCTCGCCTGAGTTTCTGCGCGAAGGTCGTGCGTTGTACGACAACCTGTACCCGTCCCGTATCGTGGTTGGCAGCCAGACCCCTGCCGGAAAACGCTTTGCCGAGCTGCTGGTGGAAGGTGCAGAGAAAGAAGATATTGCGGTACTGTTTACCGATGATACGGAAGCCGAAGCGATTAAACTGTTTGCCAATACTTATCTGGCGCTGCGCATTTCCTACTTTAATGAGCTGGACAGCTATGCCGAGCACCACGGCCTGAACAGCCGTCAAATCATCGAAGGTATCGGTCTGGATCCGCGTATCGGCAGCCATTACAACAATCCGTCTTTTGGCTATGGCGGTTACTGCCTGCCGAAAGATACCAAACAGTTGCTGGCTAACTATCACAATGTGCCAAACAACATTATCAGTGCGATTGTTGATGCAAACCGTACCCGTAAAGATTTTATCGCCGACAGTATTTTAAAGCGTAAACCGAAAAAAGTGGGTATCTATCGGTTGGTGATGAAGGCCGGTTCAGATAATTTCCGTGCCTCGGCGGTGCAGGGCATTATGAAGCGCCTGAAATCTAAAGGCGTAGAGGTGATGGTCTATGAACCGGTGCTGAATGAACCGCTGTTCTTTAATTCGCCGGTGACTCATGATGTGAATGAGCTGAAACAGCAGTGCGATGTGATTATTGCCAACCGTCTGGTCGACGAACTAAAAGATGTCAGTGATAAAGTCTATACCCGCGATCTGTTCGGCAGCGATTAAGTTTTTGTGAAAGAAAGCCCCGCCGCAGTGATCTGTTGTGGGGTTTCCCGATATTCTGAGTAAATCTCTCCGCGAAGAACATAAATTCAACTATTTAGTGATCTGGCCAGAAAATACTGTCTTTTCTGATGATTGCTCACGTCAGACTATGTCTACACTATCTCTGTTTCCGAAAATCAGCGTAGTCGTATTCAGGTGCGTCGATCAGAAATGATACGACTGATTAAAAGTGTGGGACAATAACAGTTGATCGCATGCCTGCGATCAACTGTCACTATTGAAAGTGACCGGTGGTGAGAAAATTGATCAGCCCTATGCTGTTGTGGACGGATGGCTAACTATGAAAATTGTGGTAACTGGTGGTGCCGGATTCATCGGTTCCGCAGTGGTAAGATACCTTATCAGGCACACTTCTGATGAGATAATTGTCATTGATAATCTGACTTATGCAGGCCATCTGTCCTCATTATCTGAAATCGCTGGCAACGAAAGATTTCGGTTTGAACGTCTTGATATCTGTGACAGAAAAGGCATAGAGGCGCTGATACTAAAGGTGCAGCCTGATGTGATAATGCATCTGGCCGCAGAAAGTCATGTAGACCGGTCTATTGATGGTCCTGCAACATTCATTAATACCAATATTGTCGGTACCTATAATTTGCTGGAAGCTGCCAGGTGCCTGTTGAATCAACGGGGGCAGGGGAGTCGAAGCAATTTTCTGTTTCATCATATCTCTACCGATGAGGTATACGGAGATCTGGATAATCCAACGGATTTCTTTCGGGAAGACACTCCATATGCACCCAGTAGCCCCTATTCGGCCTCAAAGGCTGCCAGTGACCATCTGGTGCGGGCATGGCACAGAACCTATGGCCTTCCGGCGATTGTGACCAATTGCTCAAACAACTACGGTCCCTATCATTATCCGGAAAAACTGATTCCTTTGACTATCCTGAATGCCCTGGAAGGAAAAACTATTCCTGTTTACGGCGATGGTAAACAGATCCGTGACTGGTTGTATGTCGATGACCATGCCCGCGCTCTGTATCAGGTCATAACCCACGGGAAGCCAGGAGAAACCTACAACATCGGTGGTAACAACGAACATACCAACATCGACGTTGTGACCCGTATTTGTGATCTGCTTGAAGAGTTACATCCGGTTAAACCGCAAGGGGTGTCACATTATCGGGAGTTGATTACTTATGTTACTGACAGACCCGGTCATGACAAACGTTATGCGATAGATGCGACTAAAATTAAATCTGAGCTGGGCTGGGAGGCTCAGGAGACTTTTAGTAGCGGATTACGTAAAACCGTACAATGGTATCTTGAACATACGGACTGGTGGCAGGCGGTAAGAGACCAAATGTCTGAAGCCTGAAGTCCCGGGGCGGATAATGATGAACACAGGAGAACTAATGAAAGGAATAGTGTTAGCAGGTGGAACCGGATCTCGTCTGTATCCCATAACCCAGGGGGTCTCTAAACAGTTGCTGCCGGTCTATGACAAACCGATGATCTACTATCCAATATCGGTCCTTATGCTTTCAGGTATCCGTGATATTTTAATCATCACTACGCCGGAGGATAATTCCTCTTTCAAACGTTTGTTGGGTGACGGGACGGCTTTTGGGGTTAATTTCAGTTATCAGATCCAGTCAGTTCCGGCGGGTCTGGCAGATGCGTATTTAATTGGTGAGGAATTTGTACAGGGCCAGCCTTCCGCATTAGTGTTAGGCGATAATGTTTTTTTTGGTCAGGGATTTGGCAGTAAGTTATCAGATGTCGCTCAGCGCACTTCAGGGGCGACAGTGTTTGGCTACCAGGTAAAAGATCCGCAACGCTATGGCGTGGTTGAAATAGACGAAAATACCAAAGCCCTTTCCCTGGAAGAAAAGCCGTTATTACCAAAATCTAACTGGGCGGTGACCGGTCTCTATTTTTATGATGAGCAGGTCGTTGAAATGGCGAAACGTGTTAAGCCATCTGCGCGTGGCGAACTTGAGATAACCTCGATTAATCAAATGTATCTTGAGGCCGGTCAGCTAAATGTCGAACGTCTGGGACGTGGTTTTGCATGGCTGGATACGGGGACTCACGAGAGTCTTCTTGATGCATCTCAGTTTATTCACACGATAGAAGAACGGCAGGGTTTTAAAGTGGCATGCCTTGAGGAGATTGCCTTCAGAAATGGCTGGTTAAGCAAAGAACAGGTTGCGGAACAAGCCAAAAGACTGGATAAAACGGGCTACGGGCAATATCTCGGACAGCTTATTGCTGGTTTTTGATATGAAGATACAGGATACGTTAATCCCGGATGTTAAAATCATCCAGCCGTCTGTTTATGACGATAATCGGGGTTTTTTCTTAGAGACTTTTCAAAAAAAACGTTATCAGCAGGCCCTGAATATTAATTTTGATTTTGTACAGGATAATCACTCCCGTTCTGCCAGGGGAGTTCTGAGGGGGATGCATTTTCAGAAGAAAAATCCTCAGGGTAAATTAGTCAGAGCTGTACAGGGTGAAATTTATGATGTGGTTGTTGATATACGAAAAGATTCTTTAACTTATGGGAAGTGGGTAAGTGCGAACTTATCTGAGACTAATAAATTCCAGTTATGGGTTCCTCCGGGACTGGCTCATGGGTTTTTGGTTCTGTCAGAAAGTGCCGATGTAGAGTATAAATGCACTGCGGAATATGAAGCCAACTATCAAATGAGCTTATTATGGAATGATCCTGATGTGGGAATTATATGGCAAACAGATTCCCCTTTTCTTTCTGAAAAGGACCAGCAAGGAGTATTGCTGAAGAATATATAAATGAAAGTTCTTCTTTGCGGCGGAAATGGTCAACTTGGAAAATATCTGCAAAGAGAAAGTCCACAGGAATGGCAAGTCACAGTCACCGGGAGAGATGAGTTAGACATTAGCGATCTTTCTGCAGTTGATATTTTTATCAGTGAACTTTGCCCGGATTATATTATTAATGCGGCAGCTTATACGGCTGTGGATAGGGCAGAGTGTGAGCCTCATCTGGCTGACGCTGTTAACCATCAGGGCGTCAGGAATCTGGCCCTGGCAGCGAAAGCGGCCGGAGCAAAATTAATCCATATTTCGACTGACTATATTTTTGATGGCCTGGCTGAGTCAGGCTACAGCGAATGTGTTTTACCAAACCCTGTCAATACATATGGGGCAACTAAGCTGGCCGGAGAAGAAATTCTTAAACAAATATTGCCCGGGGCTTTGATAATTCGCACCAGTTGGGTGTTTAGCGAGTTTGAAGGGAATTTCCTGCGCACTATTTTGCGTGTCTCCGGTGAAAGAAACTCTGTAAATGTCGTGTCGGATCAGTTTGGTTGTCCAACGTATGCAGGTGATTTGGCTAAAGCGATAATAGTTTTATCACAATCAGTAATATCGGGGGGGACATTTAATTTTTGCAATTATCCACCCGTTAGCTGGTATCAGTTTGCTGAATGTATTATTGATCAGGCTTTTGTTCAGGGATATCTGGCCGTGAAACCAGAACTGAATGCCATTAAAACGGCTGAGTATAACAGCGTTGCGGCCAGGCCAAAAAACACCAGTCTGGACTGTCAAAAGATAAGCCAGTATTTAGATTTATCGGACTGGAAACCATCGGTTGACTGGATTATTAACCGTCTGGTCGAAGAACTGAAAGATGTTAGCGATAAAGTCTATACCCGCGATCTGTTCGGCAGCGATTAAGTTGTCGTGAAAGAAGGCCCCGTCGCAGGCGTATTGCTACGTTACGTGCTGCGGGGCCTTACTTTACTCCCTGTTATACTGCAGCATCCGGGGTGCCCTCTGGCATCCTTGCCAGTACTGACACCCCTTCAGGGAGTCACTGCTTAGATATGAAGTCATAAGACATGTTTTGCTTAACAGCGGGATCGCTGATAAGTGATTACCTACTACTTACTTCTTATTTCTTACTTCTTACTTCTTACTACTTACTACTTACTTGTTACTTCTTCTTCTACTACTTCTTCTACTTCTTCTTCTACTTCTTACTGCCACTGCTTTCCTGACTTAACAGGACACCATGAAGTCTTGCGCAGACGGGCTGCTTATTGCTGATGGTTCTTACGGTCGGCCAGTAATTCATCAACAAACCGGGTATCTGCCGACTGAGTCGCTTCTATGCGGGCGATTGCATCGCTGAATTGCGGCAGATATTTTTTATGAGCGTATAACAACTGGTCCAGTACCTGGCGGGCGGTATCTCCGGCACGAATGAGTGGATTGATGGTGAAAGCATGCAGAGCCGCGCCGTAGTCACCCGTCACCGCGGCTTCAATCACCGTCTGCTCCATAGCTTTCATCAGTTGTACCATGCCGCGTGCGGCAGGGGGCAGGGTTCCCCATGTCAGAGGCTCGGCACCATGCGAGGTAATATAGGCAGAGACTTCTGCGATACAGTCATAAGGCAGGTCAGCCAGCGCACCGTTATTACGGGTGCTGACCACCATCAGTTTCCGGCTGTCGTTGTAAATTGATTCAATCAGGTCACAGGCCGCATCACTGTAATGAGCACCACCACGCTGCGCCAGTTCCGGCGGTTTTTCTTTCAGGTCCGGATTTTTATACATTTCAAACAGACGACTTTCGGTGGCTTTGACCACTTCGGCGCGGGTGGCGTAGTTTTCGAAATCTTCAACCGCATGCCCCAGCATCTGTTGTTCCAGATAATAATAGCGATGGTAACCGCAGGGCAGCAGACCGAGATGGCGAACCTGCTCAACATTAAACGGAATCTGATGAATATTGGTCAGGCCTTCGTTTTGCTGTTGTTGTGCATAAATCGCTTCCAGCAGGCCGGCGGTTCGCTCCGTTCCCTGTTTATCCCACACGCGATGCCAGTGGAAGTGATTCAGCCCGGCAAATTTAAAGAACAATGACTGTTCCGGTTGGTCCAGCAGCGTCTTTGCCTGCTCAATATGGCTGAACGGCACATTACACAGGCCGATAGTTTTCTCCCACTGACCGTAACGGATAGCCGCTTCGGTGACCATTCCTGCCGGGTTAGTGAAGTTAACCAGCCAGGCATTTGGACATTGCTGGCGCATATCTTTAATAATATCGAGGATGACCGGAATGGTACGCAGTGCTTTCATAATTCCGCCTGCGCCATTGGTTTCCTGACCCAGGTAACCATGGGCTAAAGGAATACACTCATCTTTCAGCCGGGCTTCCAGTAATCCAACGCGGAACTGTGTGGTGACAAAATCGGCATCTTTCAGTGCGGCTTTGCGGTCTAACGTCAAACGTACCTGCCAGGGGAGTCCGGCAGATTCAATCATCCGTCGGGCCATGTCGCCGACAATTTGTAACTTCTCTTTGCCTTCCTCAATATCAACCAGCCAGATCTCTTTGATCGGTAATTTATCTTTGCGGAGAATAAATCCTTCTATCAGCTCCGGGGTATAGCTTGAACCGCCCCCGATAGTGACTATTTTCATTCGGCTTCCTTTCTCTGTGAGGTGAGTGAATTGAATTTCTGATACAGCGCGACAATCTCTTCCGCCATTTCTCTGCACAGCATGGCATTCATGATATGATCCTGAGCGTGTACCATAATCAGGCTGACCGGTATTTTGCCGCAGCCTTCATCCAGGCCTATCAGTTGGGTCTGGCTGTTATGACACTGCCGGGCCGCCAGGGTAGACTGTTGCAGACAACCGGCGGCCTGTTCCCACTGGCCGCTACGGGCCGCCTGAATCGCTTCCATGGCGAAGGATTTAGACTCTCCGGCGCACAGAATTAAGTTGATCATCATTTCTTCGGTGATATCCATATCAGACTCCGCTGTTTTGTTCTTCGGCCAGTAAACTCCGTTCATAAAGCTTGCAGAACGGGTAGTAGATCAGTGCCGAGCTGCACACCAGCACCAATACCAGCAGTGCGGCATTAATATCCCAGCCGGTCGCCCAGGCAGCACCTATCGGGCCTGGCGAGGTCCAGGGGGCCAGTGAGACAATATGCGCCACCAGACCATATTTAATCGCAAACCACGCCAGTACCGCATTCACCACCGGGGTCAGGATAAACGGGATAAAGAACAAGGTGTTCATCACTATCGGGGAACCAAAGATCACCGGCTCATTGATGTTAAACAGCGAGGGAACCAGCGAGATTTTCCCGATAGAACGCAGATGGGCAGATTTACTGCGCAGGTACAGCAGTACCAGCCCGAGGGTGGCCCCGGAACCGCCGAGGGTAATAAAGAAAGCCCAGAAGGGTTCGACAAAAATATGTTCTGCCGGCAGGCCACTGGCCAGTTTGCTCTGGTTAATCCCAAGATTCGTCAGCCAGAATGCCTGTAGGAAGCCGCTGACAATGGTCGCGCCATGAATCCCCGCAAACCACAGCACGTGGCAGATAATGACCGCGATGATTACCGCCGGTAATGAGTCTGAGGCGGATAATAACGGGCTGAACAGCGCCATAATGGCCTGCGGAATCAGCATGCCGCTAAGTGACTGTACGGCCAGGCTGACCGGAAACAGGATTAACAGCACCAGTGATAAAGGAATTAACTGATTAAATGATTTACGGATATTATCCGGCACCTGCTCAGGCAGGCGGATACCGATGTTTTTCTGGTGTAAGACGCGTGACAGTTCACAGACCAGCACCGCGACAATAATGGCGGTGAAAATTCCGGAGCCGCCCAGATAGCTGCTCTCCATGGTGCCATTGTTCAGCGGGCAGCAGATCAGTAAAAAGGCGACCAGTGCCAGCAAGGCGGTATTCAGCCCCTCCAGTCGGTAGTGCCGCGCCAGGCAGTAACTAATGGCCGGGCAGATATACACCGACATAATCCCCATGGTCATATTATAGGGGGTGAGGAGCTGCTGTTTGTATTCGGCCGCTATATATAGCCAGCCGCGGGCAATAAAAAACTGGTTGTCTTCAGAAAAGGGCGGGTAAGCAAATATCAGTATAAAGGAACCGATAATCATAAATGGCATCACCGCGATAAACCCGTCACGGATGGCCATAATATGCCGCTGAGATGATATTTTGGCGGCAACCGGTAACATTACCTGCTCCAGCGAAGAAAACATGCGGTTAATATCCATATTTCCTCCGGGATTACATTGCCAACGCCGATTCCAGCACTTTATCGCCGCGCATCATGCCATAATCCCGGATATCGATAACGGCAACCGGAATATTCAGTGGCGCCAGTTTTTGCTGCACTTCGGCCAGTTTATATTTAACCTGGGGTCCCAGCAGACAACAGTCGATATTGGCAAGGTGGGAGTCTAATTCGTTGATACTTATGGCATTGATTTCTACGTCAATCGCCTGGTCTGCGGCATATTTCTGCATCCGGCTCACCAGCATGCTGGTGGACATTCCTGCGGCACAACAAAGCAGTATATTTTTCATGTTCATTCCCTGAGTACGTGAAATTCATCCTGAATGAAAATAATGCGCTATCGGGTTTATACAGGTTCTGATTAATTTATAGTGTGCGGAAAATCACATGTGGAAAATATAACCACTGTTTTTATTTTTATTATGGCCGACTGGTGAGTGATAACTTTTACCCGAACCATTAATTTATTTTTATTTTTGACTAAAGAAATTCCGGCTGTCGGAATAAACAGTGAAATATTTCAGTGTTGTTGTTTATTCGTGAAACACTCTGTATCCGCAGGCTCAGTTTTCACTTTTGCGGTTAGCGCAATTATGAATTGCAATCATAGTAGTTTGACCCGCGGCTGAGCTGTGCTTTACTAACAGGTGAGCTGTGCTGTTACATTCAATCATCCAGTCTGACCCGGTGGGGACCTGCACCTGTCGCCGGGTATCGTAGTTTCTAAAAATTATTACAGGAGTCTTTATGCCCGTAGCTCTACTGGCACTGGCACTGAGTGCGTTTGCTATCGGAACCACTGAGTTTGTGATTATGGGATTACTTCCCGAGGTGGCAGGGAATCTGCAAGTCTCCATCCCGTCAGCCGGCTGGCTTATCAGTGGCTATGCGCTGGGGGTGGCGATAGGGGCGCCGATTATGGCGTTGGTCACGGCGCGTCTGCCCCGTAAACGTACCTTATTGCTGCTGATGCTGATTTTTATTCTCGGTAATCTGATGTGCGCAATGGCGCCCAACTATCATCTGCTGATGCTGGCCAGAATCGTGACCGCGCTCTGTCATGGCGCCTTTTTTGGTATCGGTTCTGTGGTCGCGGCCAGCCTGGTGGCCCCTAATCGTCAGGCCTCAGCCGTAGCGCTGATGTTTACAGGGCTGACGCTGGCTAACGTTCTGGGCGTTCCTCTCGGAACCTGGTTCGGCCAGCTGTATGGCTGGCGTGCCACCTTCTGGGCGGTAGGCGGCATTGGGGTGCTGGCCTTTATCGGGCTGGCGCTGAGCCTGCCGGTTAACCATGAAGAAAAACCGGTCGACCTGATGAGCGAAATCAGTGCGCTGGCCAACGGCAAACTCTGGTTATCGCTTCTGATGACCGTGTGCTTTGCCGCAGCGATGTTTGCCTTGTTCAGCTATATCGCGCCGCTACTGTTGCAGGTGACCGGAATCAGTGACAAAGGGGTCAGTTGGACACTGTTCCTGATGGGGGCAGGCCTGACGCTGGGTAATATCCTGGGCGGACGGCTGGCGGACTGGAAAGTCTCTTTCAGCCTGTTGTTAAGCTTCACCCTGATTGCGGTATTTTCGCTGGTGTTCCGCTGGACCAGCAGCGAGATCTGGCTGGCTGAAATTACGCTGTTTATCTGGTCGATGGCGACGTTCTCGACCGTACCGGCGTTGCAAATCAATGTGGTACGCCATGGTAAAGATGCCCCGCATCTGGTCTCTACCCTGAACATTTCCGCCTTTAACCTGGGGAATGCCATTGGGGCATGGCTGGGCGGACTGGTGATTGGCCGTGGCCTGGGGCTGACCTTTGTGCCTGTCACCGCAGCAGCACTGGCCGTTGTCGGCTTACTGGTTGCGCTGCTTATCTTCCGTGGCGGGTCGCATGCACCGGCGCAGGAGCTGCGCCAGCAGTAACCACTTGCGTCAGCGACCGCCAGCCGGCAGTAGCTGATGTTCAATCTGCCGGACAAATTGTCCGGCCTGTTGTTGCAGGTGGCGAATAAATGCCCCGGTCAGCGCGGATGCTGGCCGGTGTAATGGCCGGATCAGGCTGACAGTAAACGGCACACTAATACTAAAACGTCGCATGACCACCCCACGCCCGGCGTAATCCAGCGCCGTCAGCGGATTAATAATCGATACCCCAACCCCCGCTTTCACCATGGCACACACCGATGCCGCACTGTGCGTCTCCATGCGCAGCATCCGGCTGACGTGCTGTTCGCGGAACAGATTATCCAGTAACTGCCGGTAACTGTCGTCTTTAGACAGGCTGATAAACGGCAATCCGGCAAAATCGGCTGGCGTCAGTTGTTGTCTGGCGGCCAGCGGATGCTGCTCCGGTAATACACAAACTTCATCAACGGTCAGTAGCGGTAGCCGCTCGGTACCTGCGGGTACGCTGTGGGTTTCGGTCATTCCCAGATCATAGCGCTGGGCAGAGAGCCACTCCTCAAGTAACGGCGATTCCCGGGGAATAATATTCATACTGACCGTCGGATAGAGTTCCAGAAACGGCTGGCAAAGTGCCGGTAGCAGAGACTGGGAGAAGGCTGGCAGGCAGGCCACCGAGAGTTCTGCCTGGTGAAAATCCCTTAATCCTTCGGCCACTTCACGTATCCGTTCCATACCATACCAACTGCGTTCGACCTCTTCGAACAGTCGTAACCCTTGTACTGTCGGTTGCAGCCGTCCACGTACCCGGCTAAACAGGCTGACGGACAGTTGATGTTCAAAACGGGCCAGTTCGCGGCTGAGGGTCGGCTGAGAAGTATGAAGGAACTCGGCCGCCTGGGTGAGGTTGCCACGGGTCATGATGGCGTGGAAGATCTCAATCTGACGCCAGTGTATTTTTTGCATAACTCAGAATACCAAAAATGCCCCGTTGACACGGGGCAGGGCAGGAGCAGAGGTGGCTCAGAACATGGTGTTAGTGTTGGCCGAGGTCGCCGGCACATCCTGGACCGAGTCCCAGTGCTCGACAATTTTGCCGTGTTCTACCCGGAAGATATCGACGATGGCACGGCCACGGTCGTCAGCATTTTTTACCGAATGAACCCGCAGGAACACCCGGTCACCGTAGGTGCCGTACTGGGTGATTTCAGAATGGGCCTGCGGGTTCGCCTTGAAATATCCGGCGAAATAACTGACAAACGGGGCACGCCCGTCAGGAACATGCGGATTATGTTGTTTATATCCCGGCGATAAGTCACGGTCGGCCGCCTGTAAATTGTGCTGGTTAAAAAATTCCTGATAGAACTGGTAAACCAGCTTCAGATTCTGGTTTTCCTGTTGCAGGTTCCGTGCCGGGCTGTTGTCTGATGGCGGTGGAAAGGGCTGACTGGCGGCGGCCAGGGCGCCGGCCGAACAGAACAGACTGACTGCCAGGATAACTGCATGCTTCATAAATTAATCTCCGTTTATTTCACAGAAGAGCCTCTGCCGGTGTCCGGTTCAGCTCTGACGATTCTGGTAGAGATCCCAGCGGTTACCGTACAAATCTTCAAATACCACCACGGTGCCGTACTCTTCTTCGCGCGGGTCTTCGCAAAACTGAACACCGGCTTTTAACATCTTATGGTAGTCACGCCAGAAATCATCGGTCTGCAGAAACAGGAACACTCTGCCACCACACTGGTTCCCGATAAATTCGGTTTGTCGCGGCTCAGACGCGCGGGCAAGCAGCAGATTGCAGTCGCTGTCCGGGTTAGGGGTCACCACCACCCAGCGTTTGCCGGGTTGCGGAGTATCTTCCACCAGAGTAAAACCCAGGCTGTGAGTATAGTAGTCAATCGCGCGGTCGTAATCGTCGACCACAATCGCCACATAGCCCATACATCTTTTCTGTGTTCGCAACGGAGGATTCCTTAGATAAGAACAGGTCAGGGGCGGCCAGAAGACAAAGCACTCAGGCAACCCATATCAGAAGTAAATAGATATCAGATGAAATGATATTTTTCAATATGGTCAGGCTGTGGCTTACTGTGGCTATCAGCACAGGAGAATAAAAATTATGCCACGCCCGTTAACCACCACCGACACCGCTCTCAACCAGCAAAACCTGCTGCCTCTGGCACAGCGTTATCAGGGGCCATTCTGGGCCTATGATGGCGAAGTGATCCACCGGCAGATCGAAAAGCTCCGTGACTTTGACGTGATCCGTTTTGCCCAGAAAGCCTGCTCAAATATTCATATTTTACGGCTGATGCGCGCCGCAGGCGTTAAAGTGGATTCGGTTTCGCTGGGAGAAATTGAACGGGCGTTAGTCGCCGGTTATCCGGCCGGAGGGGACGATATCGTGTTCACTGCTGATGTGCTGGATAATGCGGTATTACACCGGGTGGCTGAGTTGAAAATTCCGGTGAATGCCGGTTCGATAGATATGTTGCATCAACTGGCGGAAGTGTCTGCCGGTCATCCGGTATGGCTACGGATTAACCCGGGATTTGGTCATGGCCACAGTCAGAAAACCAATACCGGCGGTGAAAACAGTAAGCACGGTATCTGGTATCTGGCACTGAATGAAGCCTTACAGGTGGTCCGTGACAAAGGGCTGACGCTGGCGGGTCTGCATATGCATATCGGGTCCGGAGTCGATTATCAGCATCTGCAACAGGTATGTGACGCGATGGTTGACCAGGTGATTAGCAGTGGAGCCGATGTTCCGGCCATTTCTGCGGGGGGAGGATTATCCATCCCTTACCGCTATGCGGAAGCAGAAATCGACCCGGCGCACTATTACACCCTGTGGAACGGTGCGCGTCAGCGGATTGCCGATCATCTGGGGCACCCGGTCACCCTGGAAATTGAGCCGGGGCGTTTTCTGGTGGCGCAGTCCGGGGTGTTGGTCAGCCAGGTCCGTGCGGTGAAACAGATGGGAAGTCGCCATTTTGTGCTGGTGGATGCCGGGTTCAGTGACCTGATGCGCCCGTCGATGTACGGCAGTTATCATGAAATTTCGGTGATGCCCGCCGACGGACGTCAGGCTGACAGCAGCGTGACCTTTGATTCAGTGGTGGCCGGCCCGTTGTGTGAGTCCGGGGATGTGTTTACCCAGCTGGAAGGGGGCATGGTGGAGCCTCGTACACTGCCTCAGGTCAGCGTTGGCGATTACCTGGTATTTCATGATACCGGGGCGTATGGCGCATCTATGTCGTCAAACTACAACAGCCGGCCGCTGATCCCCGAAGTATTGTTTAGCGAGGGGCAGCCGCGTGAAATTCGTCGCGCCCAGACCATCGGTGAGTTGTTAGCACTGGAGTCAGAGACCCGCCAGTAATGGCAGGCGCCGGGCGGTTTAGCCCGGCTGATCGTTATATCTGGCGACCGAATGGCGGATCACCAGGGTAGGGTGAAACAGATGGGTGACCGGCGGAGCGGGTTCGTTCTTCGATAATGCCAGCGCCAGTGCGGCCGCCTGTTGGGCCATGGTGACAACCGGATACCGGATAGTGGTAAGACGAGGCCGCAGGTAACGGGAAACCAGCACATCATCAAAAACCCATCAGTGACATCTGCTGTGGTACCTGAATGCTGTTGTCATTGAGTGCCGCCAGCGCCCCTGCCGCCATGGAATCGTTATAACAGGCGACGGCGCTAAACTCTTTACCCTGGGCCAGCAAACTGATCATGGCCTGCTCGCCCCCGGTTTCGTCCGGCTCGCCGAAGGCGACCAGTTGTCGGTTGGCCGGAAGCTGATGATCGCTCAGAGCGCGGTAATAACCCGCCAGCCGGTCACTGGCATCTGAAATTGCGTGGTCAGAGCAGATAAACGCAATATTTTCATGGCCCTGCTGAATCAGATGGCGGGTGGCCAGCCAGCCTCCGTAATTGTCATCCAGCGCAATGCAGCGCTCTTCGAAGCCTGGCAGGGTGCGGTTAATCAGCACAATCCCCGGGATATAACGCATTAATTCCGACAGTTCATCATCCGGTATTTTTTTAACATGCAGCACCAGGGCTTCGCACTGATGGCGGATCAGTTGCTGAATGGCCAGCCGCTCCTGATGTTCATCGTGGTAGCCGTTACCAATCAGCAGGAAGTTATTGGTCTGGCTGGCAACTTCATCCACCGCTTTTACCATCGCCCCGAAGAAGGGATCCGCCACATCCGCCACGATAAGACCAATGGTCGCCGTGGTTTGTTGGGCCAGTGCACGGGCATTGGCGTTGGGCTGATAATGCAGTTCCTGCATCGCTTCCTGTACTGCCTGGCGTGAAGCTTCACTGGCTTTCGGCGAATGGTTGAGCACGCGTGAAACAGTGGCGACTGAGACGCCGGCGAGTCTGGCGACATCCTTTATCGTTGCCATGATGGGATTCCGGGAAAACGTTTACACATTGGACCAGTGTTACGGAAAAGCCGTCGGACTGCAAGCTGAGAAAATGTCGGCTAACCCGCAAATTTGATTTAAATAGTCAGGTTTTTCAGAATAATGACAGCGGTCCGGTGAGGCAGTGGCGCACAGCACCGGGTGGGCCTGGCAATCTGCAGGGGAGTGCGTAGAGAGTGCAATGTATTTGAAGCGTTAATCTCTAAATAGCTGCTTACATTTTGCGGACAACTGTTGCGTTTATGTTGTAGAGAGAAACAGTGGAAACCTGGTAAATTAAAGGTCCCAGAGGTATTGATGGGTGAACATCAAAAGTTTTGATTACACCAACCTGCGCTGAAGCGCAGGTTTTTTTTTGCCTCCGGTTTCTCATTTCTTCCGTTGCCCTGATATGCTATCAATGTTCACTCTCATTAAAGATTACCAACTGATACACACTTTCGCTGTGATCCTGCGGGTAAATTCATTATAAGACTGTGTTAATACGCCTTATTATTCATAATTCAGCGGAATGTTATGCCCCGGATAAAGAAGATACTGGGAAAAGACCAGATCAAATCAACGTTTAACCCTTTTCGTTTTCGCCTGGTATGTCTTGGTGTCGTAGGTTGCCTGGTATTTCTGGTACTGCGGGTAGGTGATTTGCAGTTACTGGATCATCCGATGCTGGAAAAAGAAGCTGACCAGCGTTCGCTACGTGAGGTCGTGTTGCCGACCAACCGTGGCACCCTGCTGGACAGAAACGGTGATACCCTGGCACTGAGCGTGCCGTCGCGGGATATTATTGCCGATCCACTCAAGGTGCTGGAAGCAAACCCCAATTTTTACGACCCGAAATGGGCCTATCTGGCGGCGGCACTGGATATGCGTCCTGAGCAGCTGGCGGCACAAATCACTGCCAGTCCGAAAAAACGTTTCCTCTATCTGGGCCGGAAAATCGAACTGGGTATCGCCAAAGACATCAGTCAACTGCATCTGACCGGGATCTCTTCGGTTTATGATGACAGCCGTTTTTATCCGATGAGTGATGCGGCAGCCCCGCTGATTGGCATTGTCGGTGCCGATAACAGTGGTCTGAACGGTATCGAGAAGAGTTTTGACAAAATTTTGCAGGGTGAACCGGGGAAAGAGAAGTACCGCCAGGATCGCCACGGCAATATCATTTCGATGATAAGTTACCAGCCACCCACCCAGCCGCCGACGGTACAGCTGAGTATCGATAAGTTTATCCAGTACACCATGTACAGTAAGCTGCGTGACGGCGTGTTACTCAACAAAGCAGACTCAGGTGCCGCGGTGATGGTGCGGGTAGACACCGGGGAAATCCTCGGCATGGCCTCTTATCCTTCGTACAACCCGAATAATTATGAAGATGCCACTCCGGCCCAGATGCGTAATGTCGCGATTAACGACAGCTTTGAGCCAGGGTCTACCGTTAAACCGCTGGTGGTGATGGAAGGATTGCAGCGCCATCTGGTTCGTCCGGATTCGGTGATTGATACTACCCCTTATACGGTGAATGGCCATCTGATTCGTGACGTCGGACACTGGCCGCGGCTGACCATGACCGGCATATTGCAGAAGTCGAGTGATATCGGGGTATCCCACATTGCGCTGGCGATGCCGGCAGAAGTGTTGGTGAATACTTACCGTTCCTTTGGTTTAGGCAGGCCAACCGATCTGGGGCTGACCGGTGAAAGCACCGGTTACTTCCCGCTGCACCGCCAGCGCTGGGCGGATATCGAGCGGGCGACGTTTGCGTTTGGTTATGGTTTACGTCTGACTCCGCTGCAGATTGCCCGTGAATACGCCACTCTGGGTTCATTCGGTATTTATCGCCCGTTATCGATAACCAAGGTTACCCCGCCGGTGGAAGGGACCCGGGTGGCCGATGAAGATGTGGTCCGTAGCGTGGTGCATATGATGGAAAGTGATGCATTGCCTGGTGGTTCAGGGGTCCGTGCCGCAGTACCTGGCTATCGTCTGGCGATTAAAACCGGTACCGCCGAAAAAATGGGCAGTAATGGTAAGTATGATGGCGGATATATTAACTATACTGCCGGGGTCGCTCCCGCCAGTCATCCGGTGGTGGCGTTAGTCATCATGGTGAACCACCCGACAGCAGGTACTCACTTCGGGGGGACGGTGGCCGCGCCGATTTTCGGTAATATTATCGGCCCGGTGCTGAAGTATCTGAATGTTCCGCCGGATGCACTTTACAGTACCAATGCCAGCCTGCCGCCGGGCACGGATACCTCAACTCCCGCCGATTAATCAACGGTGTACCGCAGACGGCGTCGTGGGACGAGATGTTCCCGGCGCTGCCTGCGCTGTTGTATCCTTCGGCTGGCCGCCCACTCTACTCGCCAGTGATAATAATCGGTCATTGTCATTGGCCGTTTCAGCCCCCTTACATTATATTTTGAAGCGCTTTACCTGTCAGGACTGACAGGGTTTAACGAAATTCTTACGTTTTGGCGGTGGAAATATAGCGGCTCTGTTGTCAATAATAGTCAGGATTTAATTTCATATCACCGTACAAAGATGACTTCTGTCTGGTGTATTCACATTCTCTGATAATCACGAAATCTGATGACTAATAACCAAAAGAAACCTGTTCGAACTCACTGGCTGAGATGGCTGTTGTTAGTGATCCTGTGTGCGATTATTGGCGGAGTCGTCTGGCGGGTGTGGTTTTCCGGCGGTGCGGCGGGGGGCTTTGCCGGCCCTGGTGGTCCCGGCGGCCATGGCCGTGGCGGAGAAACGCAAAAGCATCAGGGAGGCGGCGGCGGTCGTTGGGGCGGGATGGCAGGTGGCGGGGCGGCATCCATCGTGCATGCCGGCGTTGCCAGCCAGGCCGATGTCCCGGTCTACCTGAGTGCCCCTGGCACCGTGATCCCCAATGCCAGTGTCACCGTGACCAGTCGGGTCGACGGACAGTTAGAGAAAGTCTATTTCACCGAAGGTCAGAAGGTAAAAGCCGGCCAGTTGCTGGCACAAATCGATGACCGTACCTATCAGGCGACGCTGGCCCAGTATCAGGGGGCGCTGGCTCAGAATCAGGCATTACTCACCAGCGCACGGTTAACCCTCGCCCGTTACCGTAAACTGTTTGCCGAAGACTCACTTTCCCGCCAGGACCTGGAGACTCAGGAAGCCACCACCGGCCAGTACGCGGGTGCCGTAAAAGAAGATCAGGCTCAGATTGACAGTGCCAAAGTCAACATCGGCTATGCACGAATTACCGCGCCGATCAGTGGCCGGGTGGGGTTACGGCTGATCGATCCCGGCAATATGGTACAGAGCTCATCCACCACCGGGATTGTGACTATCACCCAGATGCAGCCTGCGGCAGTCACCTTCAGTGTGCCGCAGAGCAATATCCCGACCCTGATCAAAGCGCTGCATCATGGCGAAGCGTTACCGGCGACCGCTTTTGATCAAAACAACACGACGGTACTGGCGCAGGGTGAAGTCCGCTTTATCAGTAACAGCATAGATACCAGCACCGGCAGTATCGAAATGAAAGCCACCTTTGCTAACCAGGATGAAGCCCTGTATGCCAACCAGTTTGTGAATCTGCGCCTGCAGACCAGTGTGCTGAAAAATGCCACGGTGGTGCCGGTACAGGCCGTGCAGTTGAGCAGCGACGGCAGCTTTGTGTTTGTGATTAACGCCGACAACACGGTGACCCGCAAACAAATCACCCCCGGTCCGGTCTACGGTACCGATAAGCAGGTGGTGCTGAGCGGGGTGAATCCGGGTGACCGGCTGGTGACCGATGGCATCGATCGTCTGACCACTGGCGCGAAAGTGTCAGTCGCCACAGACACTACAGTCAACAGTACCACCACCGACAGTGCCGCCTCTGCAGCGGCAGCTGAAAATAAAGACAGTACGCAGGCAAGTCAGTAATGAATCCGTCCCGGCTATTTATTCAGCGCCCTGTCGCCACCATCCTGCTGATGGTGGGTATTTTGTTATCAGGTATCTTCGCTTACCGCTTTCTGTCGGTGTCAGCACTGCCGGAGGTCGATTACCCGACCATTCAGGTCACCACGCTCTATCCCGGGGCCAGTCCCGATGTTATGTCAACCTCGGTGACCTCACCGCTGGAACGTAATCTGGGAGAAATGGCGGGCTTGAGTCAGATGACCTCTGACAGCTCCGGTGGATCCTCGATTATTACCCTGCGTTTTGATCTGAATCTCTCGCTGGATGTCGCCGAACAGGAAGTTCAGGCAGCGATTAATACGGCAACCAGCCTGTTACCGGATGATCTGCCGAATCCGCCAACCTACAAAAAGGTCAACCCGGCAGATACGGCAGTGATTACCCTGGCGGCGACCTCCGATAACCTGCCACTGACCCGTATTCAGGATTTGGTGAATACCCGGGTCGCCCTGAAACTGTCACAAATCAGCGGGGTAGGGATGGTGACTCTGGCCGGCGGGAATCAGCCGGCTATCCGCGTACAACTGAATCCGCAGGCGCTGGCTGCCCATAACCTGACCCTGCAAGACGTGAATACCCTCATCTCCAACAGTAACGTTAACGGTTCAAAAGGCGGATTTGACGGTAAATACCATTCGGTCACCATTGATGCCAATGATCAGCTAAGAACCCCGGAAGAGTACGGTAATCTGATCCTCACCTGGCAGAACGGTTCAGCTTTACGCCTGAAAGATATTGCCACTATCACTCAGGGGGCTGAGAACCGTTTCCAGTCCGCGTGGGCCAATAAGAAACCGGCCATCATTATCAGCGTGCAGCGCCAGCCCGGGGCCAACGTTATCCAGGTGGTGGACGGTATTAAAGCGCAGTTGCCGAAATTGCAGGCAACCTTACCGGACGGGGTCAAACTGACGGTAGTTTCTGACCGTACCCAGACTATCCGGGCCTCGATCGAGGATGTGCAGTTCGAACTGTTACTGTCGGTGGCGCTGGTGGTGATGGTGACTTTCCTGTTCCTGCGTAATATTGCCGCCACCCTGATTCCGAGTGTTGCGGTGCCGCTGTCACTGGTGGGTACCTTTGGGGTGATGTATCTGCTGGATTTCAGCCTGAATAACCTGTCACTGATGGCGCTGACCATTGCCACCGGCTTTGTTATCGATGATGCCATCGTGGTGGTGGAAAATATCTCGCGCCGGCTGGAAGACGGGGAGTCGCCGATGCAGGCGGCCCTGAAGGGGTCGCAGCAAATCGGTTTCACCCTGATATCCCTGACATTCTCACTGATTGCGGTACTGATCCCGTTATTATTTATGGGAGATGTGGTCGGCAGACTGTTCCGCGAATTCGCGATTACCTTGGCGGTTTCGATACTGGTGTCGCTGGTGGTCTCGCTGACGCTGACCCCCATGCTCAGTGCTTATCTGTTGCGCCATATTCCCAAAGAGAAACAGTCACGCTTTTCCCGCAAAGGGGAGGAGGTGTTTGATAAGATTATCCGTGGTTATGATCGCCTGCTGACGGTTGTGCTAAACCATCAGAAAATAACCCTGCTGGTGGCACTGGCGACCTTTGCACTGACGGCACTGCTGTATCTGGCGGTTCCGAAAGGTTTCTTCCCGCCACAGGATACCGGGCTGATTCAGGGCGCCACTATTGCGTCTCAGGATATCTCATTCCAGGAGATGTCCCGGCGCCAGCAGCAACTGGCGGATGTGGTGTTGCAAAACCCGTCGGTGGAGTCGCTGACGTCGACTATCGGGATTGATGGTTCCAATACCAGCCTCAACAGTGGCCGGTTGCAGATTAACCTGAAACCCTTCTCTGAACGCAGTGACAGCGGGGCGGAAATCGTTAAACAGCTACAGCAGGCTGCGCTGCAGGTGCCGGGGATTAAGCTGTATATGCAACAGGCGCAGGATCTGACGGTTGATGATCAGGTCACCCCGAGCCAGTATCAGTTCACGCTGGCCTCGCTCGACAGTGAAGATCTGGTGAACTACACCCCGAAACTGATCGCAGCCCTGGCAAAATATCCGGAATTTAACAGTGTGGTCAGTAATCTGCAGGATCAGGGGCGGATAGCTTATGTCGATCTGGACCGCGATAAAGCAGCCCGTCTGGGGATTACCGCCTCCGATGTCGATACCGCCCTGTATAACGCCTTCGGTCAGCGGCTGGTATCGACCATCTTTACCCAGGCTAACCAGTATCGGGTGGTTCTGGAAGTGGCGCCGCAATATCAGCAAAGCCCGCAGTCGCTGAACGATATTTACCTGCAGTCCTCGGTGAAGACCAGCTCTGCCGCCGACAGCAGTGCATCCACCTCCACCACTGACAGTACCAGTAGCACCAGTACCTCTTCGGATACTACGACCACCACCGGCATGGTGAAACTGACCTCGATAGCCACTATCCATCAGCGACTGGGTTCACTGATGAATATGCGGCTTAATCAATATCCGGCGGTGATGGTGTCGTTTAATCTTAATCAGGGCTATTCGCTTGAGCAGGCACAGCAAGCGATCAGTGAAGTCAGCAAACAACTCTCGATGCCTGCATCAATTACCATGGCGTACCAGGGGGAAGCTTCGGCGTTCCAGGCGGCGACCGGCAATACGCTGTGGCTGATCCTGGCCGCACTGCTGACCATGTATCTGGTGCTCGGGATCCTCTATGAAAGCTTTATCCACCCGGTGACGATTCTGTCGACTCTGCCCTCGGCGGCGATTGGTGCGCTGCTGGCCCTGTTGCTGACCGGCAATGAGTTCAGCCTGATAGCACTGATCGGGGTGATCCTGCTCATCGGTATCGTGAAAAAGAATGCGATCATGATGATCGACTTCGCCCTGGAAGCCGAAAACAAACAACATATGTCACCGCGGGAGGCTATCCATCAGGCGTGCCTGTTACGTTTCCGGCCGATTCTGATGACCACCATGGCGGCGTTGCTGGGGGCATTACCGTTGATGCTGGCGACCGGGTCTGGATCTGAATTACGTGCACCGCTGGGGCTGGTGATTGTCGGCGGACTGATTGTCAGCCAGGTACTGACCCTGTTCTCTACCCCGGTGATCTATCTGTGGTTCGACGGGATTTCTCAGCGTGGTAAGCGTTACATAAAACGTAAACGCAACCCGCGGGGGGCCTCATGAATATCACCCGGCTGTTTATTTTCCGGCCGGTTGCCACCCTGTTGCTGACCATGGCCATACTGCTGTTGGGCGCGCTGGGTTACCGGCTACTGCCGGTGGCCCCGTTACCACAGGTGGATTTCCCGACGATTATGGTCAGTGCCAGCCTGCCTGGCGCCAGTCCGGAAACCATGGCAGCGACCGTCGCTACCCCGCTGGAGCGTTCGCTGGGGGAAATTGCCGGGGTCAGCGAAATGACCTCCAGCAGTTCGCAAAGCTCCACCACCATTATTTTGCAGTTTGATCTGAGCCGCGATATCAACGGTGCTGCCCGCGATGTGCAGGCGGCTATCAATGCTGCCCGCAGCCTGTTACCGAGCAGTATGCCGTCGTTACCCACTTACCGTAAGGCCAACCCGTCAGACGCGCCGATAGTCATGCTGGCGCTGACATCGCCAAACCGGACGGCGGGTGAGTTGTATGATATTGCCGAAAGTAAAGTCGAGCAGGTACTGGCGCAGGTCAACGGGGTCGGGGCCGTCAGCCTGTTTGGCAGTGCGTTACCGGCAGTGCGTATCGACCTGCAGCCGGCGAAACTGACCCAGTATGGTATCTCTCTGGATACGGTACGTCAGGCGGTGGCTAACAGTACCTCTAACCTGCCAAAAGGTTTTTTGCAGGGGGATAAACTCTCCTGGTCTATCGACAGTAACAGCCAGTTGGAGAGTGCCGCTTACTACCGTCACCTGATTGTGGTTTATCAGAATGGTAATGCCGTGCGACTCAGCGACGTGGCGACGGTGTATGACAATGTGCAGGATAAATTCAATGCCGGTTTCCTGAACGGAAGTCCGGCGGTGATGCTGGGGGTGACCCGGCAGGCCGGGGCGAACATGCTGCAGACCATTGATGCGATTAAAGCCCAGTTGCCGGCATTAAGAGCCAGTATTCCGGCCGACACCGCCCTGAAACTGGTGGTGGACCGTTCGCCGCTGGTACGCGCATCACTCTATGATACCGAAGAGACCCTGCTGGTGGCCGTGTTACTGGTGATTGCCGTGGTATTTGTGTTCCTGCATAACTGGCAGGCGGTACTGATCCCGGCGGTCGCACTGCCGGTGTCGCTGATTGGCACCTGTATGGTGATGTACCTGTTGGGTTACAGCCTGGATAACCTGTCGCTGATGGCACTGATTATTGCCACCGGGTTTGTGGTCGATGATGCCATCGTGGTGCTGGAAAATATCATGCGCCATATTGAATCCGGGCTGGGGCCGGTGCGGGCGTCAGTGCGGGGTGCCAGAGAGGTGAGCTTTACCGTACTGTCGATGACGGTCTCTCTGATAGCGGTATTTATCCCGATCCTGCTGATGGGCAGTATCGTTGGTCGTTTGTTCCGGGAATTTGCGGTCACTCTGACCATTTCGCTGGTCATCTCGATGGTGGTGTCGTTGAGTCTGACCCCGATGTTGTGTGCGCGGCTGTTGAAACGCCATTCACCGGTCACCAAACGTCCCCATCCACTGTTTCGCTGGATAGAAACTCAGCTAAATCGCCTGTTAACTGCCTATACCCATGGGCTGAGCTGGGTGATGGCACACCAGAAACTGACGATGTTCAGCCTGCTGCTGACCATCCTGCTGAATCTGTTCCTCTATTCCGTGGTACAGAAGGGCTTCTTCCCGAATCAGGATACCGGATTGCTGATCGGGGCCGTACGTGCGGATCAGAATATTTCATTCCAGGCGATGCTGCCCAAAGTGAAGCAGTTTACCCAAATTATTCGTTCCGATCCGGCGGTAGACTCGGTGATGTCGTCAATGGGGGGCGGTATGTTCGGTTCCCGTAACTCAGCAACGTTCTTTATTCGTCTGAAAGACTTCAGTCAGCGCTCTGCAACCGCCACCGAAGTCGCTAACCGGCTGACGATGAAAGGCAGCCATGTGGCGGGCGCGCAGATGTTCCTGATGGCAGCCCAGGATATTCATGTCGGCGGACGCAGTGCTAACGCGACCTACCAGTTCAGTTTGCAGGCCGATGACCTCGATCTGTTAAGGGTCTGGACCCCGAAGGTGGCGGCCGCACTCAGGGCGATTCCGCAGTTGACCAGTGTCGATTCAGATTCACAAACCGGCGGCCAGGAAGTGATGATCGATATCGACCGTGACCGGGCCACCCGCTTAGGGGTGAACGTGAATATGCTGGATACCCTGCTGAACAACTCGTTTAGCCAGCGCCAAATTGCCACCATTTATAAAACGCTGAATCAGTACCATGTGGTGATGATGCTGCAAAGCAGTGATACTCAGGATCCGACGGAGCTTCAGCATCTGTATGTCATTAATAACAGCGGAGACAGGATCCCGCTTTCCGCCTTTGCCAGCTTCAGAGGAGGCAATGCACCGTTGTCTGTGGCGCATCAGGGGCAGTCAGCCACCAGTACCATTGCCTTTAACCTGGCGGATGGTGTTTCGCTGGAACAGGCGCAGCAACTGATAAACCAGGCGATGGCGAAGATTGCGCTGCCGGATACTATCTCCGCCGGCTTCCAGGGCACGGCGAAAGCCTTTAGCCAACTGACGGCGACGATGCCGTGGCTGATTGCCGCAGCACTGCTGGCGGTGTATATCGTGCTGGGGATGCTGTATGAAAGTTATGTCCATCCACTGACGATACTCTCTACGCTGCCTTCCGCCGGCGTCGGGGCCTTATTGTTACTGCTGCTGACCAATACACAGTTGACCGTTATCGCGCTGATTGGGATTGTGCTGCTGATTGGGATTGTGAAAAAGAACGCGATTATGATGATCGACTTTGCGCTGGATGCTGAACGCCGGCAGGGGCTGACGCCACAACAGGCGATTACTCAGGCCTGTATTCATCGTTTCAGACCGATCATGATGACGACTCTGGCGGCATTCTTTGGCGCACTGCCACTGGCGCTGGGCCATGGCGGTGATGCCGATCTCCGTAGCCCGTTAGGGCTGGCGATTGCCGGTGGCCTGGCCCTTAGCCAGTTACTGACTCTCTTTACCACCCCGGTGGTGTATTTGTGGCTGGACCGGTTAAGCCGGGCCACTAAACGACAATGGCACCGTGTCCGGGCCCCAGGATCCTGATTGATGAAATTCACGAAAAAACTGACACCGGTCTGTCTGGCATTACTGCTCAGTGGTTGTATGGTGGGGCCGGACTATCATCGCCCGTCAGCGGATATTCCGCTTCAGTACAAAGAAGCGAAGGGCTGGCAACAGGCCCGGCCCGGGGATTCACTTCCCAAAGGGGAATGGTGGCGGGTCTACAATGATCCGGTGCTGAACCAGTTGATGCCACAGGTGGCGATTTCTAACCAGAACATCGCCATGTATCTGGCGCAATACCGGGAGGCTCAGGCGCTGGCCGCTCAGTCGAAAGCCGCGCTGTTCCCGACCGTTTCCGGCAGTGCCGGTTCAACCCGAAGTGCCAGCCACAGCAGTGGCAGCAACCCGGTGCAGAGTATTTCCAACAGCCATACGGCAGAGTTGTCTGCCAGCTGGGAACTGGATCTGTGGGGTAAGCTGCGGCGGACCCTGGAAGAAAACCGCGCCACCGCCTCGGCCAGTGCGGCGGAGTTGGCGAATGCCACCCTCAGTGCACAGTCTGAACTGGCGCAGGATTATTTCCAGCTACGCTTTATGGATCAGCGCATCGCGCTCTACCAGCAGAGTATCGATGCCTATAGCGGCTATTTAAGAGTGATTAATAACAAATACCAGGCCGGCAGTGAGGACAGAGCGACGCTGGCGCAGGCGCAAAATCAACTGGCAAGTACCCGCGCCACGGCACTGGACTATCAGTGGCAGCGTGCCCAGCTTGAACATGCGATAGCCTTATTACTGGGCAAAACACCTTCCGAATTCTCGTTGCCGGTAGCGCCTTTGCAGGGAACCCTGCCATCCATTCCGGCAGCCGTTCCCGGCACTCTGCTGCAACGCCGTCCGGATATCGCCTATGCCGAACGTAATGTGGCCGCGGCCAATGCGGCGGTGGGGGTGGCGATTGCCGGTTACTTCCCTGATCTGAGCATCAGTGCCAGCGGCGGATTCAGTTCATCCGTATTGCACAATTTATTCTCACTCCCGCAAAGGGTCTGGTCACTGGGGCCAGAGCTCAGCGGCACGGTACTGGACTTCGGTGCCACCTCTGCCGAAGTGAACCAGGCAAGGGCTTCGTATGATGCCAGTGTCGCCACCTATCGCCAGACCGTGCTGACGGCTATCCAGGGCGTTGAGGATGACCTGGTGGAACTGAATACCCTGCAACAAGAGATAGCGGCTCAGCAGGAAGCCACTACCGCGGCGATTGAATCTGCCCGGGTCACCCGTAATCAGTACGACGCCGGAATGATCGATTATCTGGATGTCGCGACCACCGAAAATACCAGTCTCAGCTCCCGCCAGAGCCTGCTTTCACTGCAGAGTACCCAGTGGGTGACCAGTGTTGCGTTGATAGCGGCACTGGGCGGTGGCTGGGACAGTTCACAGCTGCCTGACGCGCCAGCCGCCAGCCGCCAGTAATCCTGCCCCTTACAGCCACAGGTTTCTGAGTTTTCAGCGACCTGTGGCTGAGCACTAATTGCACAAAAATAGCGACATTTTCTGCCGGGGAATTGTGTCAGGCGACACAAACGTGTTTAATTCCTGATATTACTATCTGAAAGCTAAGGAGAGTGGATGTTTAGCTTGTTGCGAGGACTTTGTCGGGTACTGTGGCGCATCCGTGTTCAGGGAGACTTATCGGTACTGAATAACAGCAAAGTACTGCTTACGCCTAACCACGTCTCTTTCCTTGATGGTGTACTGCTGGCACTGTTTTTGCCGGTAAAACCGGTGTTTGCCGTCTGGTCCGGGTTGTCTGATAAGTGGTATATGAAGGCGGTTAAGTCACTGGTAGAAGTGGTGACACTCGACCCGTTAAAACCGATGTCAGTCAAACAGCTGATCCGCATTGTGGAACAGGGGCGGCCGGTGGTGATTTTCCCGGAAGGCCGGATTTCGGTGACCGGCTCGCTGATGAAAGTCTACAGTGGCGCGGGATTTGTGGCGGCGAAAAGCGGTGCCAGTGTGGTGCCGGTGCGGATTGAAGGTGCCGAATACAGCTGGTTTGCCCGTAAAAGTGGTGAAATCCGGCGTCGTGCTTTTCCTCAAATCTCCCTGCATATTCTGCCTGCCACCGTGATTCCGATGCCGGAGGCTCCCTCTGCCCGCCAGCGGCGTGCCCGGGCCGGTGAACACCTGCAACATATAATGATGGAAGCCCGGATGGCGGTGCGTCCCCGGCAAACCTTATTCGATGCCTATCTCAGCGCGGCCAAACGCTATGGCTGGCACCGTCCCTGTCTTGAAGATGTACAGTTTTCGCCGGACAGTTACCGTGGCTTATTGAAGAAAATTCTGGGTGTGGCCCGGTTGCTGGATAAATATTGTCCACCCACTGCCACTCCCGGGCTGTTACTGCCGAACACCTCCATCACCCCTGCGGTTATTTTAGGGGCGATACTGCGGGGCCGTGTTCCGGCGATGCTCAATTATTCCGCCGGGGTGAAAGGATTACAGGTGGCGGTCACTGCGGCGAAGATCACCACGATTTTTACCTCCCGCCAGTTCCTGGATAAGGGAAAACTCTGGTACCTGACCGAAGGGATCAGCGGGGTCAACTGGGTCTATCTGGAGGATTTGAAACCGGCACTGAAGTTCGGCGACAAACTGTGGATACTCTGGCATCTGGTGGTACCGCATAAAGCTCAGGTGGCGCAACAGCCGGAAGATGCGGCCATGATTCTGTTTACTTCCGGGTCTGAGGGGAACCCGAAAGGCGTGGTGCACAGCCATAAGAGCTTGCTGGCCAATGTGGAACAGATTCGTACCGTCGCGGATTTCCGGCCCGGTGATCGTTTTATGTCCTCGTTGCCACTGTTTCATGCCTTTGGCTTGACCGTCGGGTTGTTAACACCGCTGTTTACCGGCGCAGAAACCTTTCTGTATCCCAGCCCGCTGCACTACCGGATTATCCCCGAACTGGTCTATGACCGGAACTGTACCGTGCTGTTTGGTACCCCGGCCTTCCTGGCCCGCTATGCACAGTATGCGCATCCTTATGATTTCGCCCGACTGCGGTATGTGGTGGCGGGTGCCGAGAAGCTGCGTGACTCCACCCGCGACCTCTATATGGAGAAATTCGGGCTGCGTATTCTTGAAGGCTACGGAGCGACCGAATGTGCGCCGGTATTATCCATTAATGTGCCGATGGCTGCCCGCTTCAACACCGTTGGCCGTATCCTGCCGGCAATGGATTACCGCCTGATTTCCGTCCCGGGTATTGAAGATGGCGGGCGCTTGCAGGTCTGTGGTCCAAACCTGATGAAAGGTTACTTACGCCTGGAAGCCCCGGGGGTGATTGAGCCTCCGGCGGCAGATAACGGTGAAGGGGTGAGTGAAGCTGGCTGGTATGATACCGGCGATATTGTCAGCTTCGACAGCGAAGGGTTCTGCCAGATCCAGGGGCGGGTGAAACGCTTTGCCAAACTGGCAGGGGAGATGGTTTCTCTGGAAATCCCGGAACTGGTGGCTTTGCATGTTTCGGCTGATTATCAGCATGCATCATCAGTTAAATCTGATCCTCTGCGCGGTGAAGCCCTGGTATTATTTACCACAGATCCGCATCTGAACCGGGAGCGGTTACTCCAGGCCAGCCGTGAGCTGGGCTATAGTGAATTAACCGTCCCGCGGGATATCCGTTATTTGTCGCAGTTACCTGTGCTGGGTAGTGGAAAGCCCGATTATCAGCAACTGAAAGTGATGGCCGCAGACGCGGAACCGCAACCTGTCGGGAGTGATAATGAATGATTTGAGTTCAGGTCCTGCGCCCGAACGGAGCTCCGGTTTACGACCGGTACTACTGGCTCAGTTTTTTTCCGCCTTCGGTGATAACGCTTTATTATTCGCCACCCTGGCGGTGCTGAAACGCGCCGATTATGCCGAATGGACACAACCCGTGCTGCAAATGGTATTTGTGGTGGCTTATGTCGTGCTGGCCCCCTTTGTCGGACAGTTTGCCGACAGTTTCCCCAAAGGTCGGGTCATGATGTTAGCCAACGGGCTGAAATTTATCGGTGCCGCGTTGATTGGCATTAATTTTAATCCGTTTGTTGGTTATGCGCTGGTGGGTATTGGCGCGGCGGCTTACTCACCGGCCAAATACGGTATTCTTGGCGAGCTGATGAGCAAAGAGCAGCTGATTCGTGGCAATGGCCTGATGGAAAGCTCCACCATTGCGGCCATTCTACTCGGATCGGTAACCGGCGGTGTGCTGGCTGACTGGCATATCTCTACCGCGTTGCTGGTGTGTGCGGTGATTTATGCGCTGGCCGTGCTGGCGAATATGCTGATCCCACCTCTACCGGCGGCTAAGCCCGGTAAAAACTGGCGCTGGCGGCACATGGTCAGCCGTTTCCGTCAGGATGGGCAGGCCCTGTGGCAGGACACCGACACCCGTTTTTCGTTAATTGGTACCAGTATGTTCTGGGGCGCCGGAGTCACGTTACGTTTTCTGCTGGTACTGTGGGTGCCTGCCGCCTTGGGAATTGTGGATAATAAAACGCCGACATTGCTGAATGCGATGGTGGCTATCGGGATTGTGGGCGGCGCGTTACTGGCGGAAAAACTCATCTCTCTGAAGCATACCAGGCGATGCATGCCCGCCGGAATTCTGGTCGGCCTGGTGGTGGTCGCCTTCACCCTGACGCACCATCTGTACAGTGGAGGATTCTGGCTGATTATGCTCGGTATTTGTGGCGGGCTGTTTGTGGTGCCGTTAAATGCCCTGCTGCAGGTGCGTGGTCAGGCTTCTGTCGGGGCGGGGCCGGCGATCGCGGTACAAAATCTGGGTGAAAACATGGCCATGCTGGTTATGTTAGCCATCTATACGTTGGCTGTGCGTCTGGGAGCTTCTGCGGTATTGACGGGGATTGCCTTCGGTAGTCTGTTCTCGCTGGCGATTGTCGGTTTATGGATCTGGCAATGGAACCGGCAGCGTCAGCACTCACGTCAGCAGCCGCTGTAGCCTGCCGCGGCAGGCTACAGCTAAGCTGTTAAGGCGCCGGATAAGTATAGCGACGATGAATGGCTTCCAGTTGCTGCATCAGTTCTTCATCCAGTGTCAGATTAAAACTGTCAATATTCACCTTCAGCTGTTGTAGCGTGGTCGCGCCCAGCAGGGTACTGGCGACAAAAGGTTGCTGACGAACAAACGCCAGCGCCATCTGAGACGGGTCCAGACCATGTTGTTGTGCCAGGGCAACATAGGCCGCCACCGCTTCAGCAGACTGTTCTCCGGAGTAGCGGGTAAAGCGGCTAAACAGGGTATTTCTGGCATTCGCGGGTTGCTGACCGTTCAGGTACTTACCGCTTAAGGTCCCGAATCCGAGGGATGAATAGGCAAGTAACTCTACCCCTTCGTACTGGCTGATTTCCGCCAGTCCGACTTCAAAACTCCGGTTCAGCAGGCTGTAGGGGTTCTGGATGGTCACAATGCGCGGCAGTTCATGTTTTTCTGCCAGTTGCAGGTAGCGCATCACTCCCCAGGGGGTTTCATTCGAGACTCCGATATAGCGGATTTTTCCCGCCCGCACCTGTTCAGACAACGCTTCCAGGGTTTCCAGCAGTGTCACCGGCACATTTTCTTCGGTGTACTGATAGCCCAGCTTGCCAAAAAAGTTGGCGGGACGTTGCGGCCAGTGGATCTGATACAAATCGAGGTAATCGGTATTCAACCGTTGCAGGCTGGCATCCAGTGCCGCCCGGATATTTTTGCGGTCAACCGCCTGACCGGGACGGATCTGCGCATCACTGCCTCTGGCAGGGCCGGCCACCTTACTGGCCAGGATAATCTTGTCACGGTTGCCGGTTTTTTTCAGCCAGCTGCCAATATATTGCTCGGTCAGCCCCTGAGTTTCCGGGCGGGGAGGGACCGGATACATCTCGGCGGTATCCACCAGGTTGATTCCCTGGCTCAGGGCGAAATCTAATTGCGCATGTGCATCGGCTTCACTGTTTTGCTCGCCGAAGGTCATGGTACCCAGGCCCAGCTGACTCACTTCCAGCGAACTATGGGGAATGCGATGATAGAGCATTGCTGGTTTCCTTTTTGTCATGGTTGTCATGATGGGTAAAGGGAAATCTACACTGGCACCCGGCGCAAGTCCAGACCCGCCGGACGTCGCGGTCTGTTTCGCCGGAACAGGGCGGCAGGGATTCCCGGACAGGCGTAAACTCAGCTTATCTGCTGTTTGGCGTTCGACGTCCGGACCCATCAGCTCCGGTCAGGAGAGTGTAGAAAATATTGTCGGGAGGGGAGCATCACCGAAAAAACGATAACCTGCTGCCGCGATCTCTGTCACTGTCTTATCAGAAAGTGGTAATGTCGGGCAGCACCTGAAAGAATTATTCTGAACGACCTAGCGTTCAATAATACCGGAGATTTCGTCACCATTAATCTGGATGAGATTGCCAGCTTCATCGGTGTATTCCACCAGACCGGTATCTTTATCTATTTTGGGTTTCCCGTCAGTCATGATCATCCGGCCATCTTTGGTCGCCATCACGTAGTGGCTGCTGCAGCCCGCTAACAGTGCACTGCCCAACAAAATGCCACACAGGGCGGTTTTTTTTAGATTTTTCATTCTGTTCCCCGACAGGTTTTAGATTCATTATTCCTGGTATAAATGATTTACACAAGGTAAACCAACCGGACAGGTCTGAATTAAAAAATAAACAGCCAAAAAGCAGTAACTAAATATTAACGGGGAGTGACCGGCAGCCCACAGTGGCGTTTTGCACTGCTGACTACCGGCCAGAAAGTATGGCGGAAACTTAGTGGGTGTTTTTCTTACCGCGCAGCAGATTGAGTAATTCGACCCCCATCGAAAAGAACATCGCGAAATAGATGTAGCCTTTTGGCACGTGTACAGCAAAACTTTCCAGTATCAGGGTAAAACCCACCAGGATCAAAAATGCCAGCGCCAGCATTTTTATCGTCGGATGGCGCTCAACAAACTCACCAATCGCCTTTGCGGCAAACATCATCATCAGTACGGCAATCACGACCGCAGCCATCATAATAAACAGATGGTCTGACAAACCGACGGCAGTAATTACTGAGTCGAGGCTGAAGATGATATCCAGCAGCATGATTTGCACTATCGCACCGATAAAGGAATGAACGCGGCTCTGCGGCGCTTCTTCATCTCCCTCGATAGTTTCGTGGATCTCTTTACCGGATTTCCAGATAAGAAATAATCCCCCGGCCAGCAATATCAGGTCTCTGGCAGAAAAATCATGACTCATCAGGGTAAATAATGGCGTCGTCAGACGCACCACCCAGGCGATGGAAGCCAGCAATGCCAGTCTCATCAGCATAGCCGCCATCAGGCCTAAACGCCGCGCACTGTTTTGCTGATGTGCCGGCAGTTTAGACACGACCAGCGAAAGAAAAATGATATTGTCGATACCCAGCACAACTTCCAGAACAATCAGTGTCCCGAGCGCCAGCCAGGCATTAGGGTCCGCAATCCACTCGAACATACTCACATCAATCCTAAACGAAAGCTAAACAGGGAGTATAACCGGGCTATATTCTGCGACTAAAGTAAAAAATGACGGGCCAGCAGGGGGCCGGTAAAGGTTTTCTTCAGATAAAAACCCCGTGGCAATGTCATGACGGGTTCTCCCTGCGGACCGATGCCTTCGGTCAGGGCTTTACTATTGGCCGCTTTGGGACGGATTTGCAGATACTGACCATGCCTGGCGGTAATCTTATCCACCTCACCCAGCACAATCATATCCATCAGTTCTTCCCAGTCTGCCCGCAGCATTTGATCCTCCTGTTCCGAAGGGCTCCATAACAGCGGGCTGCCTATCCGGCGCTGTTTCAGAGGGATGGTCCTGGAGCCTTCAACCGGAATCCATAACACCCGGGACAGCTTGTGCCGAAGATGGCTGTGTTGCCACTCTACGCCTGTGTTGCCGGTTAAAGGTGCAACACAGACAAAGGTAGTTTCCAGCGGACGCCCAAGGCTATCCACCGGGATGGTTTTCAGTTCAATTCCCAGGTGAGCGAAGTCCTGCTCTGCTTTGCTACCGGCACTGGCGCCCAGATGAAGTTCAATCAGGGTACCGACCCAGCCTTTATCCCGTCGCAGATCTGCCGGCACAGAAAGTGCCAGTGCCGCAGCCAGTTCCTCCAGAGACTGGCCCGCCAGAGCATAGGCTCGTTGCATCAGTACCTGCTCATTTTCCGGGACAGGAACGGGTGGGGAAGGATAATTCATAGGGCTCCCGGGGTTGATTAAAAATTGCCCTGCTGTGATCTGTGAACCATACACAGGATAAATTACAGGGGATAAACCAGATAATAGCATGATTAATCGTGATTTTTTATCCTGTTGTTCGCTGCAAACCGCTCAGGACCCCGGGTTTATACCTTGTTGTCATCAATAATAAACAGGATTATACGCCCTGTTATCCACAGAAAATTGGGATAACTGTGAATTAACCCGACTACTGGTTCGATTTACAGCCTTGACTTTACCTGAAAGTGCCAAATTTTTGGCTGTTGTGGGCAACATCTCGCCATAAACTGTGGATAAAAATGGCGGTGGTTAAAATTTGTGCATTGAGCTAAGTGCGGTTTGTGATGGATGAATTTTTTGTGAATCTTTAGAGTGGAAAATATGATTAACTTTATAATATATATGGGTTATTTTATTTTTGTTTCGCGAGGTGAATCGTATTTATCTACTGCATTATTCAGGGAATTCCCGCGTTCTGCACAAAGCTATCCACAGAAAAGGTGCATAAAATTACCTTTCATTGACCGTTTCTGTTTATAACTTGACTAAAAATTGTGAGTTATCCCGGAATTATTATAGTGAAAGCCCATCAGCCAATGGTTTACCGCCTGTAAGGAGTATGAAACAATCAGGCTATCTAAAGATAGCTTTGAGGTAGTCTGGTGATCGATGATGATGGCTACCGCCCGAATGTTGGGATTGTAATCTGTAACAGGCAAGGACAGGTTCTGTGGGCCAGGCGGTTTGGACAACATTCCTGGCAATTTCCTCAGGGAGGAATTAACCCTGGTGAAACCCCGGAACAGGCGATGTATCGCGAGTTGTTCGAAGAAGTCGGGTTGCATCGTAAAGATGTACGTATTATCGCCTCTACCCGTAACTGGCTACGTTACAAGTTGCCTAAACGTTTGGTGCGTTGGGATACCCGGCCGGTATGTATCGGCCAGAAACAAAAATGGTTTCTGTTACAGCTGCAATCTCATGATGGCGCTATCAATGTCCAGGGAAGCAGTACGCCTGAATTTGATGGCTGGCGCTGGGTAAGTTTCTGGTATCCGGTGCGGCAGGTTGTTTCTTTCAAACGGGATGTGTATCGCCGGGTGATGAAAGAGTTTGCTACTGTCGTGATGTCTGTCGCGGAAAATTCACTGCAACGCAGTCAACCCTCTGGCAGAAGAAAAAGAGGATAGAGCATGCCGCTGATGCTCACTCAGTTGCGCGATATTGTCGAAAAGGTGGCCAGTGCTTCCCGGTTGAATGAGGCACTGGAGATCCTGGTCCACGAAATTTGCCGTGTGATGGAAACCGAAGTCTGCTCGGTGTATCTGGCCGACCAGGAGCGTCAGTGCTATTACCTGATGGCGACCCGCGGTTTGAAAAAGCCGCGGGGTCGCACCATTACTCTCGCTCTGGATGAAGGGATTGTCGGGCTGGTCGGCCGGCTTGCCGAGCCGATTAACCTTGCTGATGTTCAAAGTCACCCCAGTTTCAAATTTATCCCGTCGGTAAAAGAGGAGAACTATCGTTCATTCCTCGGGGCGCCCATTATCAACCGCCGTCAGGTGCTGGGGGTTTTGGTCGTTCAGCAGCGTGAACTGCGTTCCTTTGATGAGACCGAAGAGTCGTTCCTGATGACCCTGGCCACCCAGGTCGGAACCTTACTCTCTCAGTCACAGGTCGGACAGCTGTTTGGCGTGTTTCGCCAGAGCCGCATCCGGGCGATTGCGGCTTCTCCCGGGGTCGCTGTCGCCCCCGGCTGGGTAGACCATATTCAGCCGACGCTGGACCAGGTCACTCAGGCTTCCACCCTGAATACAGGGCAGGAAAAAGAACGTTTACTGCAGGCTATCAGTGAATCCGGCGACGAGTTTCGGCGTTACAGTAAACGCTTCACCTCCAGTGTGCAGAAAGAAAGTGCGGCGATTTTCGATCTCTATTCCCACCTGCTCAGCGATCCGCGTCTGAAGAAGGATCTGCTGGCGGAGATTGATCGGGGTTCCGTAGCGGAATGGGCGGTGAAAACGGTGATTGAACAATACGCCGGACAGTTTGCCGACCTGAAAGATGCCTATCTGCGTGAACGCAGCGGGGATATCCGCGAACTGGGCCAGCGTTTGCTGTTCCACCTTGATGACAGTCTGCAGGGCACCAATGCCTGGCCGGAACGCTTTGTGCTGGTGGCCGATGAACTGACAGCCACCGCGCTGGCCGAAGTACCGCCGGAACGGCTGGCGGGGGTCGTGGTACGTGATGGTGCCGCCAACTCTCATGCCGCGATCCTGACCCGTGCCATGGGGATACCGGCAGTGATGGGGGCGGATATTCGCCCGGAACAGCTGAATAAACATCTGTTAATTGTTGATGGTTACCGTGGCGAGTTACTGGTCGATCCGGAACCGATCCTGATTAAAGAGTATCAACGGCTGATCCGCGAAGAGAATGCCCTGAGTAAAACGGCCGAAACAGTGGCAGAACAACCGGGTGAGCTGAAAAGCGGCGAGAACATTGAGATTCTGTTGAATGCGGGGCTCAGTGCTGAACTGGAACAGGCACTGAACAACTGGGTTGACGGGGTTGGACTCTACCGGACCGAAGTGCCGTTTATGTTACAAAGCGGTTTCCCTTCTGAAGAAGAGCAGGTTGCGCAGTATCAGGGAATGTTGCAACTGTTTAATAACAAGTCGGTCACGCTACGAACTCTGGATATTGGTGCGGATAAACAGCTGCCTTATATGCCGATTAGCGAAGAGAACCCGAGTCTGGGATGGCGCGGAATTCGCCTGACACTGGATCAACCGGATATTTTTCTGGTGCAGGTCAGGGCGATGCTGAGGGCGAACGCGGCATCCGGTAATCTGAATATTCTGCTGCCGATGGTCACCAGCATTGATGAGATTGATGATGCCCGTAAACTGATTGAGCGGGCAGGTCATGAGGTCGAAGAGATGCTGGGCTACGTGATCCCCCGGCCGAAGGTTGGCATCATGATTGAAGTGCCGTCGATGGTATTTTTGATCCCTCAGGTTGCCCGCAGTGTGGATTTTATCTCCGTGGGCAGTAATGACCTGACCCAGTACCTGCTGGCGGTGGACCGGAACAACACCCGGGTGGCCAATCTGTACGATCCCTTACATCCGTCGGTTTTGCAGGCGCTGTACCACATTAGTGCGGAAGCCCGCAGGCATAATCTGCCGATGAGCTTGTGCGGGGAAATGGCCGGCGATCCGATGTGTGTGGCCTTGCTGATAGGTATGGGGTTCCGTCATCTGAGCATGAACGGCAAAAATGTGCCCAGGGTTAAGTATCTGTTACGCCACCTGGATTGCAGTGAAACGGAACAGCTGGCTGAGCAGGTGTTACAGGCCAGTACCGCCAGTGAAATTCGTTATCAGGTCGCGGTTTTTATGGAGCGGCGTGGATTAGGAGGCTTGATCCGTGGCGGGCGCTAAGTGCTCATTCATGTTTACATTTGCCTCTCACACCGACTGAGAGGCTGTGCTATCATGCGCTCCTCTTTACTGTCTGGCTCCCGGGAATCCCCGTGACGGCAGGCTTTCAGATAGAAAGAATAATGGTGAAAGATGACTAACGGCTATCTTGCTTTTCCAAAATTTGACCCGGTGATTTTTTCTGTCGGTCCGGTTTCGCTTCACTGGTACGGTCTGATGTATCTTGTCGGTTTCATTTTTGCCATGTGGCTGGCGGGTCGTCGGGCGAATAAGCCAGGCAGTGGCTGGACCAAAAATGAGGTCGAAAATTTACTCTATGCCGGTTTCCTGGGGGTCTTCCTGGGCGGACGTATCGGTTATGTCCTGTTCTATAATCTGCCGCTGTTCCTGGCGAATCCCCTCTATTTATTCAAGGTGTGGGATGGTGGCATGTCATTCCACGGGGGACTGATTGGTGTCATTATTGTGATGCTGATTTTTGCCCGCCGTACTCACCGTACTTTCTTTCAGGTGTCTGATTTTATTGCCCCGTTAATCCCGTTTGGTCTGGGGGCTGGTCGTCTGGGGAATTTTATTAACGGTGAGTTGTGGGGCCGTGTTGACCCAAACTGTCCGTGGGCGATGCTGTTCCCGGGGTCCCGTGAAGAAGATGTGGCACTGGTAGCGACGCATCCACAATGGCAATCGTTGCTGGATACCTATGGGGTATTGCCACGTCATCCGTCGCAGATTTATGAGCTGTTACTGGAAGGGGTGATTTTGTTTATCATCCTGAATGTGTTTATTCGAAAACCGCGCCCACGGGGAAGTGTTTCTGGTCTGTTCCTGATTGGTTACGGCGCTTTCCGGATTATTGTGGAATTTTTCCGTCAGCCGGATGCCCAGTTGGGACTGTTCGATGGCGTAATCAGTATGGGGCAGATCCTCTCCATACCAATGATTCTGGCCGGTGTTATTATGATGATTTGGGCTTACCGTACCAGCCCCCTGAAACAACCGGGTGAAGTAAAATGAAACAGTATCTGGAACTGATGCAGAAGGTGTTAAACGAAGGCACAGCCAAAGACGACCGTACCGGCACCGGGACGTTGTCGATTTTTGGTCATCAGATGCGTTTCGATCTGCAGCAGGGCTTCCCGCTGGTTACCACCAAAAAATGTCATCTGCGTTCCATTATTCATGAACTATTATGGTTCCTGCAGGGTGACACCAATATTGGTTACCTGAAAGACAATAAAGTCAGTATCTGGGATGAATGGGCGGATGAAAATGGCGATTTAGGCCCGGTTTATGGCAAACAGTGGCGTAGCTGGCCCGCCGCCGATGGTCGTCATATCGACCAGATCAGCGAAGTGATCCGCCAGCTAAAACAAGACCCGAATTCACGGCGTATTATTGTTTCTGCGTGGAATGTCGGTGAGCTGGATAAAATGGCGCTGGCGCCGTGTCATGCCTTTTTCCAGTTTTATGTGGCTGACGGACGCCTCAGTTGCCAGTTATATCAACGTTCCTGTGATATTTTCCTCGGACTGCCATTTAATATCGCCAGTTATGCTCTGCTGGTCCATATGGTGGCACAGCAATGTGATCTGCAGGTGGGGGATTTTGTCTGGACAGGCGGGGATACCCATCTGTACAACAATCACCTGGAACAGACCCGTTTGCAGTTAACCCGCGAACCACGTCCGTTACCGGTGCTAAAAATTAAGCGTAAGCCGGAATCTATTTTCGATTATCGCTTTGAAGATTTCGAGATTGAAGGTTATGACCCGCATCCGGCTATCAAAGCCCCGGTCGCTGTCTGATTTCACTTCTCCGGTCCTGAAATAACGCGGCAGAGCCTGACAGCTCTGCCGTTTTTTTTGGGTTGATGTCTCAGAATTGCGGGGGCTTTCTGGTTTGCCCTGCGGGTGTCTGCAATCTGTATTCCGGGCCTACGGCCAGCCACCTAAACCCTCAGTTTTCGCCTGTCGTCTGGATAAATTGTTCGCCACACTGGGGCAATGAACAGAAACCGATTAATGATATCCACCGGTGGATTCACGATACCGGAACTGATGGTCGTTTTGCTGATTATTGCCCTGCTGGCCGGTGGCGCCGGGCATTTCTGGCAAAACTGGCGTCACCGGCAGCAACTGTCAGAAACCGCCCGCCAGTTGCATTTTTTCCTTACCGGGATTCGTGAATATGCACACCGCACCAACCGCGATTTACCCTTGACGGTAACACAGCGCGACGGTTACTGGTGTGTTGATGCTCATCCGCGGCCGGAAGCCAGAGACTGTAGCCAGCCGGGGCGTTTTGTCTGGCGATCACCCTATCCTCAGCAGGCCGCTCCTGAGGTTAACGGAGAACCCGGGTTCTATGGTCGTCGGAGTGTGGCGCGGGCCGGAAGTATTGAGTTTGGGCCGGCAGAGCTGCGCTGGCGGGTGATCATTTCGGCGTATGCCCGAATCCGGGTCTGCCCGCCGGAACAGGAGGGGTGTGTGTGAAAAAATTCCCGCGGTTACCTTCATCGCAAAGGATTACGGCCGGCTTTACTTTAGGCGAAATGCTGCTGGCACTGTTACTCACCGGCATCATATTTCTTGCCGCCGGGCAGTTTTTTCCGCAGTTGTTTCAGCAAACCCGCCGGTTACAGCAACAGCAGTTGCTGGCTCAGGAGATTCAGCAGTTGATGCTGATTCTCGAAAAAAGCCTGCGCCGCGCAGGTTATTGCCAACAGGCGCCCTGTATCCTGCCCGCCATCACGATAAGTCAGGATGGACACTGCCTGATTGTGCGGGGTCAGGAGCGACGCCGGGTGTCAGCCGGACTGGCTGGGGCATTACACAATGAAAGTTATGGTTACCGCTGGCGTGCAGGGCAGATAGAAACCCGGCGCGGTGTGACCGGGTGTCAGGGCAGTGGCTGGGAACGGCTGACAGACCCAGCGACTCTGCGGGTGGATGAACTGGCTTTTAGTCTGCAGGCACCCCGCATTGGCATCAGCTTACGGGTGTCAGCCGGGCCGGATATCCGCCTGCAACGTCAGCACTGGTTACTGGCGGAAAATTTGTGAACCGCCGGGGCAGCAGTCCGCTATTAATGGTGATGGGACTGTTATTGTCAGGGATTATATTACTGCATGGCAGCGCCCGGTTACTGGAAAACAGCATGGCAGGCATAGCGGATGAAACAGTTTATTTGCGGGACTTCTACCAGGCGCAGTCGGCATTGCAATGGGGGTTATCACGCCAGTGGCCGAAGGCGGCCGGCTGGCAATGCCAGTCTCCCGATTCCCTGGAGTGGCGGAGTTGTCTGTTATGGCAAACCGCCGATACCGCACTGTTACTGGGACAGTCAGCCAACGGTGAAAAAAATCTTTGGCGGCAGGTGGCTGCCGCTAACACGGCTGGCCGGAAGGTGGTGGCGGTGCCTGTCGGATGGACCGACCTCTGTCCGCTACCGGACGAGGCATTGTGCGCCGTGTCGTCGCCAGGGGTTTAGTCTGGCAGAATGTCTGATTGCGTTACTTATTTTATCACTGAGCGTTTTGCTGCTTTCCGGATATCATCAGCAACTGGTATATGGTTTCCGGGTACGGCAGGCACAGCGTGATGCCGGTTGGGCAGCGACCCAGGTGCTGGCCGGTAAACCCCCGGCAGGATGGGACAGTGAGTTGCAGCGGAAAATGACGGAGGATGGCTGTCTGCGGATTACCGCGAAAGTGCAGGGGCCGTTTAACCGGCATGCTGAGCTGGAACAGTTGTTTTGTCCGCCGTTTAATCAACACCTGCCGCAATAAGTGTGCTAAGGCTTGCAACCGGTGGGTGAGCAGGTAGAGTGACGGGCATAGCCGGCAGCAGTTTCAGGAGAGAATATGTTCAGCGTTTACCATTCCAATCATCTGGATATTTTGAAGGATCTGACTGCCCATATCATAAAAGTGCAGCCGCTGGAGGATCCTTTTGCCAGTGAAGTGGTGTTGGTGCAAAGCCCGGGGATGGCGCAGTGGTTGCAGATGTCACTGGCAGAAACCTTTGGGATTGCGGCGAATATAGAATTTCCGCTGCCAGCCACCTTTATCTGGCAGATGTTTGTCCGGGTATTACCCGATATTCCTCAGCAGAGCGCGTTTAATAAAAGTGCAATGAGCTGGAAGCTGATGACGCTGTTACCAGAGATGCTGGAACGCGACGATTTTCTGCCTCTGCGCCATTACCTGACTGACGATGAGGATAAACGTAAGCTCTTTCAGCTCAGTAGCCGTATTGCCGACCTGTTTGACCAGTATCTGGTCTATCGCCCTGACTGGCTCAATTTGTGGGAGCAGCAGCAGATGGCTGAGGGACCTGGCGAGGCTCAACTCTGGCAGGCCCCGTTATGGCGCGCGCTGGTGGAATATACCGCCGAACTGGGCCAGCCAGAATGGCACCGTGCTAACCTCTATTCACGGTTTATTCAGGCGCTGGAGCAGAGTACTACACCGCCACCCGGACTGCCGCCACGGGTATTTATCTGCGGTATTTCGGCATTACCCCCGGTATACCTGCAGGCCTTACAGGCACTGGGCCGGCATATTGATATTCACTTGTTGTTTACCAACCCCTGTCGTGATTACTGGGGGGATATCCGTGATGCTGCGTTTCTTGCCAGGCTACAAAACCGCCAGCGCCGGCTCCATAACTCCTCGCAGCAACGGACAATGTTCCGCCAGCCGGATCAGGCTGCATCGCTGTTTACTGCCGACGGGGAACAGCAACTGACCCAGCCGTTACTCGCCTCCTGGGGTAAACTCGGGCGGGATAATCTCTATTTGCTGGCACAGATGGATGCGCTGGACAATGAAATAGATGCCTTCGCCGAACCCGGTCGTGATACTCTGCTACACAGCCTGCAACAAGATATTCTTAACCTGGAAGATCATGCGGTGACCGGGCTGACGTTAGAACAATTCAATGATAGTGGCCGTAAGCGACGTCTGGCCACAGATGATGAGTCGTTTTCGCTACATGCCTGCCATAGCCCACAACGTGAAACCGAGGTGTTGCAGGATTACCTGCTGGCTCTGATGGAAGCCGATCCTGAGCTGAAGCCGCGGGATATCATTGTGATGGTTGCCGATATCGACAGTTACTCGCCGTTTATTCAGTCGGTGTTTGGCGGAGCTGACCGGCAACGTCATATCCCGTTTGCCATTTCAGACCGACGAGCCAGCCATGCTCATCCGGTCATTCAGGCGTTTCTGCAGCTGTTGTCACTGCCTGACAGCCGTTTTACGCCGGAAGATGTGCTGGCGTTGCTGGAGGTTCCCGCGCTGGCAGCCCGATTCGCGATTAATGAACAGGGGTTAACCACCTTACGGCACTGGGTAGATGAATCCGGTGTTCGCTGGGGGCTGGATGACCACAGTGTCAGTGAGCTTGCGCTGCCGGTGACCGGACAACATACCTGGCAGTTTGGTCTGCAGCGAATGTTGCTGGGGTATGCACTGGACAGTGACCAGGGCGACTGGCAGGGGATTTTACCCTACGATGAAGCTGCCGGGCTGATGGCGGAACTTGCCGGGCAGTTGGCGGAATTACTCAGTTGCCTGGCGGAGTGGCGCCAACGTTTACGACAGAATCTGACCCTGACTGACTGGCAGCCCTGCTGTCGCGAGATGATGACGACTTTTTTCGCGGGGGATGCAGACAGTGAAGCCGCCCTGGCTATTATTGATGAGCAGTGGCGACAGTTGACTGAGCAGGGGATTGAGGCCCGTTATCCGGCCGAAATTCCGGTCACGATACTGCGTGATGAACTGCGTTCGAAACTCGATCAACAGCGGATCAGCCAGCGTTTCCTGGCAGGCCAGGTGAACTTCTGTACCCTGATGCCAATGCGTTCTATCCCCTTTAAAGTGGTTTGCCTGTTAGGAATGAATGATGGCGTTTACCCGCGAACCCTGACGCCTTCAGGGTTTGACCTGATGCAACAATCCCCCCGTCGGGGAGATCGCAGCCGTCGGGATGATGACCGTTACCTGTTTCTTGAAGCCCTGGTGTCTGCCCGTGACCGGTTGTATATCAGCTATATCGGCCGAAGTATTCAGGACAACCGGGAGCGGCTGCCCTCGGTTCTGGTCAGTGAACTGTGCGAATATATTTCGCAGAGTTTTTGCCTGCCAGGAGATGAAATACTCAATGTGGACGACAGTGCACGGCGGGTCGCTGAACATCTGGTACATCATCACAGCCGCACCCCGTTTGCGGAACAAAACTTTATTCCGCACCGTGGCGGGCAGAGTTTTGCCAGTGAATGGCTGCCTTCAGCCCTCGGACAGGGAGAGGCGATGCCTGACTTTGCTCAGCCACTGCCCGATTTTCAGTGTCAGGAAATCACCCTGAATCAGCTGATAAGCTTCTGGCGACATCCGGTACGGGCATGGTTTACCGAGCGTCTGGGAGTACGGTTTGTCGATCAGCAGGAGGATCTCCCCGATACCGAACCTTTTGAACTGGATAATCTGCAACGTTATCAGCTAAATCAACAGTTACTGAACACGCTGATTTTCGGACAGGATAGTGAACTGTTTTTCCGCCGTCAGCGTCTGGCAGGGCATCTGCCCTATGGCGCATTTGGCTCAATTTTGCGTGAGAAACAGCTGGCTGAGATGCAGGAAATTGCCGGTCTGGTGCAGGGACAAATCGCAGAAACCCGCAGCATCGAGGTCGATCTGGAACTGTCGGTACGGCTGACTGGCTGGCTGACCGGTGTTCAGCCGGATGGCATTTTACGCTGGCGTCCCGGGGAGCTGAACCTGAGTGATGGCCTGCTGTTATGGACAGAGCATATGGTGTATTGCGCACTGGGCGGTCAGGGTATCAGCCGGATGTATGGGCGTAAGAACAGTTGCTGGCGTTTTTTACCGCTGCCTCAGGCAGAGGCCACTGAGCAACTCGAACGTCTGATAGCCGGTTACAGGCAGGGAATGAATCAGCCGTTGCTACTGCTAAAAGGTTGCGGCGGAAGCTGGCTGACGGCCAGTCTGGGGAAAGATAATCAGCTGTTGAAGGATGAAGAGACCCAACGCAAAGCCCTGCAGAAACTGACCGATGCCTGGAATGGTAATTTTCTGGTGCCTGGTGAAGGGAGTGACCCTTGCCTGAAACGGCTATCCCGTGAGGCAGACCCGCTGATGATTCAGGAGATATGCTCCGCGGCTGAGCGGTGGTATCTGCCGGTGATTTTAGCCCATGTCGCCGAATAAGCTGGCGGCGTCGGGACTGATAATATTAACCATGAGTAACTGATGATGAGTTTGCAACAGGCTGAAACACTGGAACCGTTACTTTTGCCTTTGCAGGGCCAGAGACTGATTGAAGCCTCGGCCGGCACCGGTAAAACCTATACCATTGGTATTCTGTATCTGCGTTTGTTGCTGGGACTGGGCGGCGAACACGCCTACAGCCGTCCGTTATCGGTCGAAGAGATATTGGTGGTGACTTTTACTGAAGCCGCCACCGCAGAATTACGCGGACGTATCCGTGACAATATCCATGGTTTACGGATTGCCTGTATTCGTGCGGTTGACGGTAAGCGCCGTGAAGCCGAATCCACCGCCCCGTCAGACCAGCCTCTGGTCGAACAGGACAGCGCCTGGCAACCTTTGCTGCAACAGATTACCGATTTACCGGCCGCCGCCGGGTTATTGCTGGCGGCAGAGCGTCAAATGGATGAAGCCTCAATATTCACCATCCATGGCTTTTGCCAACGTATGCTGAATATGAATGCCTTTGAGTCCGGGATGCTGTTTGAACAACAACTGGTGGAAAACCAGCAACAGTTACTGAGCCAGGCCGCCGCCGATTTTTGGCGCCGTTACTGTTATCCGCTGGAGATGGATACTGCCCGCGCAGTTCTGGATAACTTTAGCGGTCCTGAGCATTTACTGGCTTCTCTGTTGCCGTGGTTGCAGGGGGAGATGCCGGAGATTAAAGCCCCGGTCGCTGAAGATCAGAGTCTGCAACAATGCCATCAGCAGAATATGCAGCGTATTGATGCGCTGAAACAGGCCTGGTCTGCGGCGTCGCGGGACATCCGGGAGTTGGTTGAGCAGTCTGATGTAGATAAGCGCAGCTACAGCAAAAAGAATTTACCGGTCTGGCTGGAAAAACTGGATCTTTGGGCCGCAGATGCACACAGCGGTTATCAGCTGCCAAAAGAACTTGAAAGATTTACTCAAAGTGCACTGAACGAAAAAACCAAAAAGGGCCAGGCTCCACAGCATCCGGTATTTACGCAAATTGAACTGTTTTTACAGCAGCCAGTCACCCTTTATGATTGTCTGGTCAGTCATGCATTGCGCGAAATTCGTCTTTCTGTGGTACAGCAAAAGCGCCAACAGGCCTTGTTAAGTTTTGATGATCTGCTCAGCCGGCTGGATTATGCCTTGCAACACGAGGCGGGGCCGGCGTTGGCCGAATCTATCCGCCAGCGTTACCCTGTGGCAATGATTGATGAATTTCAGGATACCGACCCGTTACAGTACCGGATCTTCAATACACTGTATGGTGGCCAGGCGCAAAATGCCATGTTGCTGATTGGTGATCCAAAACAGGCTATCTATGCCTTTCGTGGCGCGGATATTTTCACCTATATTACCGCTAGAAAACAAGTCAGTGCTCACTATACGCTGGGCACCAACTGGCGTTCGTCACCGGCGATGGTCGCCGGCGTAAACCGTTTGTTCTCCGGCACAGAAAACCCTTTTATCTTCAGCGACATTCCTTTTCAGCCGGTCGCTTCCAGTGAGCGTAACCAGGCGCTCAGCCTGCAACTGGACGGAGAGATCCAGCCGGCACTGCGCTTCTGGCTGGCCCCCGGCGAAGGCATGGGGGTAAGTGAGTACCAGCAAATCATGGCGAAACAGGCGGCGAATGATATTGCCCGCTGGCTGACGGCCGGACATCAGGGTAAGGCCTGTTTTATCGACAGTAAGCAGCAGTCAAGACCGGTGACGGCTGCAGATATTACGGTGCTGGTGCGTAGCAGCCGTGAAGCCGGAATCATCCGTGAAGCCTTACAGGCCAAAGGGATTGCCTCGGTATATCTCTCCAGCCGCGACAATGTCTGGCTGACGACCGAAGCCCGGGAACTGTTGTGGATTTTACAGGCAATACTGGCTCCTGAGCAGGAGCGGACGTTACGCACTGCGCTGGCCACTTCCATTATTGGTACCGATGCCGCGACCCTGGAACAGATAAGCCAGGACAGTCAGCGCTGGGACGAGGTTACGGACCAGTTTGCCGGCTGGCAGTTGTTGTGGCGCCAGTCCGGAATCCTGCCGATGTTACGCGACCTGATGATTCAGCAACGGCTGGCAGAAAATTTACTGGCCAGTGAGGGCGGAGAACGGCGTCTGACTGACATCATGCACCTGGGTGAGCTTTTACAGGAAGCCTCTGTACAACTGGACAGTCCCCACGCGCTGGTCCGCTATCTCAGCCGGCAGATTCTGCATCCGGATATCAACGCCAGCAGCCAGCAGTTGCGACTGGAAAGTGATCGTCATCTGGTGCAGATAGTCACTATTCATAAATCGAAAGGGCTTGAATATCCCCTGGTATGGTTACCCTTCGCCGCCAGTTGGCGACAGGCGGAAGCCGCTTTATATCATGACCGGGAAAGCTATTCGGCGGTGCTGGATTTACAAAAGCAGGAACAGAGCCTCGAACTTGCCGAGGAGGAGCGACGTGCCGAGGATTTAAGGCTGCTCTATGTCGCGTTGACCCGTTCGGTCTGGCATTGCAGTATCGGTCTGGCTCCGCTGTTCCGTGGAAACCGTAAAGCTCAGGGAGAGACCGATATCCATCACAGTGCTATTGGTTATCTGTTACAGCAGGGGCAGCCAGCCACGGCAGAACAGCTACGTCAGTACTTACTCAGCCTGGAAGACGGGAATATCGGGGTGGTGAGTGCTGATAATGCCGAGGCCGGCGACTGGCATGACACAGTAATCTCAGATAAGGCGCTGTCCAGCCGTCAACTGACCAGATCACTCAATGATTTCTGGCGGGTCACCAGCTACTCGGGCCTGCAACGACACGGCGGCTCACGTCTGCTGGATATCATGCCGGGTTTTGATATTGATGCAGCCGGTGAGCAGCAAAATGAACAACCCTTGTCACTGACCGCGCATCACTTTCCGCGTGGCGCAGGTCCGGGGACATTTCTGCACAGCCTGTTTGAACAACTGGAGTTTAGTCAGCCGGTGTCTGAACAGTGGCTGGCCGACCAGCTGGCCGCACACGGTTATCCGCCTCACTGGGTTCCGGTATTGCTGCAGTGGCTGAATACTTTGCTTAACACCCCGCTGGCGACTGACGGGTTATCATTATCGGCGTTGTCGCCACAGGACCGGCTGGTGGAAATGGAGTTTTATCTGCCGATTGGTCAGTTGTTACAACCGCAGGCACTGGATAACCTAATGCGACGTTTCGATGATTTGTCTGCGCGGGCTCCGGCGGTGGATTTCTTCCAGGTGAAAGGCATGCTGAAAGGCTTTATCGATTTGGTCTTCCGCTGGCAGGGTAAATATTACCTGCTGGACTATAAGTCAAACTGGCTGGGTGCTGACAGTAGTGCCTATACCCCGCAGGCGATGCAGCAGGCAATGATTGATCATCGTTACGATATGCAATATCAGTTGTATAGCCTGGCGTTGCACCGTTACCTGCAGCAGCGGATTAACGGTTACCAGTACCAACAACATTTTGGTGGGGTGTTCTACCTGTTCCTGCGGGGAATGGGAGGAGAACAGCCGGATAACGGGGTGTTTTATACCTGCCCGGAAGAAGACTTTATCCGGAGTCTGGATAACCTGTTTGCCGGGAATGAGGGAATGACTGATGTCTGAATTTGAACAGTTGCTGAGACAGGCTCAGGACGCTCAGATGTTTCGACCACTGGACCTGCGTTTTGCCAGGCTGGTGGAGCCCGGTGGGACGTCCCCGGAGTTACTGGCTGCCGCCTGTCTGAGTGCCGGCAGTGGAGAAGGGCATGTTTGTTTACCGTTATCCCTGCTTCGGCCGGATAAGCTATTTTCCGGTCGTCAGTTAGCGCTGGCCACAGAGCTCTGGCAGGCCGCCCGGGCACCACAGGAAGCAGAGTTATGGCAGGAACGGCTCAGTCACTGGAATGCGGTGAGTGATGGCTCACTGGCCGCTCCACTGGTGCTGGACAACCACAGGCTTTATTTGCACCGGATGTGGCACCAGGAACGCCAGGTGGCTGATTTCTTTTCCAGTGAATTACCGGCGAAACTTCCCGAAACTTCAGAAGTGAGAGCTATCCTTGATCAGTTATTTGGTGAGGAAGGTAATAACTGGCAGAAAATAGCCGCGGCAGTGGCCCTGACCCGGCAACACTCCGTGATCTCCGGCGGCCCGGGGACCGGCAAGACCACCACGGTAGCCCGGCTGCTGGCGGCCTTACTACTGCTGGAACCACAACGGTTACGTATCTGTCTGGCGGCTCCCACCGGTAAAGCGGCCGCCAGGCTGACGGAGTCGCTGGGTAAAGCGTTACAGGCTTTGCCGGTCAGTGATGCCCTGAAATCCCGTTTTCCGCAGGAAGCGACCACCCTGCACCGGTTACTGGGCGCCAGGCCGGGCACCCGTAGCCTGCGTTATCATGCCGGGAATCCGTTACATCTGGATGTTCTGGTGGTCGATGAAGCATCCATGGTGGATTTATCAATGATGGCTTCTCTGATCAGTGCCTTGCCGCCTGCGGCACGGGTCATCTTTCTCGGAGATCGTGATCAGCTGGCCTCGGTGGAAGCCGGGGCGGTGCTGGGGGATATCTGCCGTTGCGCGGAGTATGGTTACAGCCCGCAGCGGGCCAGCGAGCTTGCTGAGCTCACCGGCGCCAGCCTGAGTGGAACAGTGGTTGAGCAGGCACCTGCGGTGCGTGACAGCCTGTGCCTGCTGCGCCAAAGTTACCGTTTTTCTGCCGGTTCCGGTATCGGGCAACTGGCGGCTGCGGTTAACCAGGGCGATTTGTCCCGGCTCGACACTATCCGTCAGGGCGACTATCAGGATATTGCTCTGCGCTCTCTGGGCTCAGCCGATGACTGGCTGGAGATGCTGGGAGAAATCAGTGACGGTTATGCCGGAATGCTGGAAATGATCCGTCAGCAGTCTGCCCCTGAAGCCGTTCTGCAGGCCTTCGGCCGCTACCAGTTGCTTTGTGCATTGCGTGAAGGACCCTTTGGCGTTAGTGGTCTGAATCAAAGGATAGAGCAACGCTTACGCCAGCAAAAGCGCCTCGCCCCGGCCAGCGGCCAGTGGTATTCAGGAAGACCGGTGATGATAACCCGTAATGACAGTGCATTAGGGCTGTTTAACGGCGATACCGGCATCACCATGGCGGATAGTCACGGGCAACTGAAGGTCCACTTTATGCTTCCGGAAGGGGATGTTAAAGCGGTGCAGCCGAGTCGTTTACCCCCGCATGATACTGCCTGGGCGATGACCGTGCATAAATCTCAGGGGTCGGAATTTGACCACACCGCACTGATATTACCGCCTCAGTTCAGCCCGGTGCTGAGTCGTGAACTGGTGTATACCGCCATTACCCGTGCCCGTAAACAACTGACCATTTACAGTGACGAACAGCTGTTTAACCGGGCGGTTCAGTCGCGAACGGTAAGACGCAGTGGACTGTCGTGGCAACTGGCACAGACCGAAGCCTGACGTATTTCTGCAACGCCCGCCTCTGTCTGACAGAGACGGGCGCTAACTCAGGTCAGGTTCAGCATCAGCACTTTGGAACGACGCTGATAGTTGTACATTTTCTTTTTGGTTTCCGGCAGGGATTCGATATCCACCGGAATAAAGCCACGTTCCTGGAACCAGTGGATACTGCGGGTCGTCAGAACAAAAATTTTCCGCAGCCCCATCATTCGTGCCTGCAGGCAAACATGCTGCAACAATAACTCACCTCTGGACGAACTGCGGTATTCCGGATGCACCGCCACGCACGCCATCTCGCCAATCATCTCTTCAGGGAACGGATAGAGTGCGGCACAGGCTATGGTCAGGTTATCGCGGACAACCACGGTAAATTTATTGATTTCCATTTCCAGCTGTTCGCGGGAACGGCGAACCAGAATACCCTGTTGTTCTAACGGCCGGATTAACTCCAGTATTCCGCCGATATCGTCGATAGTGGCTTTACGGATCTGCTCGGCAGACTCCATCACCACCTGAGTACCAATACCTTCCCGCGAAAACAGTTCCTGTAACAGCGCGCCGTCTTCCTGATAACTGATCAGATGACTGCGGGGAACACCGCTGCGGCACGCCTGAACAGCGCCACGTAAAAAACGCACGGTGCCGGACAGATATTCTCCCTGTTGCTCAAAAGTGTCTACCCGAAGCTGTGCCTGGTTCGGGAACATTTCCGACACGATATTGCCTTCAGCGTCGGTCACGCCTTGTTCCGAGCAGAAACCAATCATTTTTTCTGCTTTCAGTTTGATGGCTACCTGAGTGGCCACTTCTTCCGAGGTCAGGTTGAAGCTCTCACCGGTGACAGAAACGGCCACCGGGCCAATCAGCACAATAGCGTCATTATCCAACTGACGATGAATCGCCTGATGGTCGATACGGCGGATACGTCCTGAGTGGCAGTAATCCACCCCATCATCGACTCCCAGGGGCTGAGCGATAATAAAATTACCGCTGACGACATTGATATGGGCGCCCTGAAGCGGAGTATTGCTAAGACTCATCGATAGGCGGGCGGTAATTTCCAGTTGCAGACGGCCGGCAGCCTGTTTCACCAGTTCCAGCGAAGTTGCGTCAGTGACACGGGTATGTTTGTGATACAACGGCTCCAACTGATGGTCGGCCAGATTCGCATCAATCTGTGGACGGGCACCGTAGACCAGTACCAGGCGAATCCCCAGGCTATGCAATAATCCAATATCATTCACAATGCCGGAGAAGTTCTCATGTTCAATGGCTTCACCACCAAGCATAATGACAAAAGTCTTGTCGCGATGGGCGTTGATGTACGGGACGGTATGACGAAACCCCTGAACTAATTCGGTACTACGTTCCTTCACGGCACTCTCCGGATGAATGGTTATTCGGTTTTATTGTGTTTTTATTCTTTTATGCGTGGGTTTGCAAGTCCTGTCCCGGCCACCGGTTCACCGCTTAGTTCACGATTTTTCGTTAATATAACTTAATTATCATGGGATTAAGTCAGTATTCATCATCATTGGCGGTGAAATGTTTTCTTACCGGAATCACTGTTTGTTGCCATTTTAACCCGTTGCCCGGGGCAGAGAAATGGCGCCGCGCTGTATCTGCCCCTGCCGGGAGATAGGCTGCGTCACTTTGACTGAACAAGGGAACATCAGGCCGCTAAACTAAAGTATGATTCAGTGAAATGACAAACTGATGCTGTCTGATGATTAGGTTGGCTATGCCATGCTTACAGGCGCGAAAATGAGGTTATGGCTGCTGCTGTGAACGGAAGGTAAGAAACATATGCAGGATCCCCATCGTGGCATGTGCCCAGAAATAGGTTTCGATATAGAGAGTCAGTGACTTATGCAGGTGTAAAACCTGGTGCGCCAGGGAGGCATTAGCGCCGTCGAAAGTTATCAGCACAAACCACAATCCGCCACAGACCGCAACCGCATGCAGCGACACAACCCCCAGGCCCTGTACGGTAGCTGCAATACCGCCCGGATGAGCATCGGGTAAGCGTAAACTGAAGAGTGTTCTGAGGTCTTGCCGAATGCCGCGAAAATCCAGGCAAAGCCAGCAAAAATAATAGCGGAAGCCCCGTTGGGAAAGCATCCAGCAAAGCATAATGACACCTAACACCAGAGTGGCAAATCCTGAAATAATATGCAGCCATGTCACTATGCCATCCAGGGAGAATTGTCCCAGGGCTTTCCGGTGTGTCAGGTTGGAATTTATGATCTGAGCCAGAATCAGTAATGCAATCAGCATATGTAGATAACGAAAGAACCGGCTGTCCTGGTGTGGGAGTAGATCACGGATACGATTAGCCATAGCATCAGCCTCGTGGAGAAATTTTTGGTAATATGCCTGCGAAATGTTAGCAATACCTTAATATCCGGAACCTTATCTCTGTTAATCAACCCATAGCCTTTTCCCCGCGACGATCTCGCTCTGTAGATAACGCGTTAGTCCTCACACCGGATAACCCTGACCCGAATGAATACTGACACATCCGAAGGATCTGCTGGTGAGAAGATATTACCGGGGGGAGTCCGCAGAGTTTTTGATTAATCAGTAAAGCGGTCTCAGGAAGAAGAGTGGAACGAAAGCGGCAGAGACAGATGTGAACGCGTAGGTGTCAGAAGCAACGGGTAAAGTCGGAATTACCCCCCGCCAGAGCAAGGGGTAAGAGAAGATCAGGCGACAGAAGAAGGAAGATTAGAACCGGTATCCCGACCTGCCAGGAATCCGTAGAAAATGTAACCTACCAGGGTAATAATGGTGCCGCCAAATACGGCTTCCACGCCACAGGAATAGACCCCGTAGATGCTGTACAGTACCGCAAAGGTACTGACCAGAGAGGCAATACGATACTGCGATTTACTGACATGGTTTTTCTGCATCATCACCTGCAGGCCGGTCATCGACAGTACATAAGGTACCATGTTGATAAATACCGCCAGGTTCAACAGCATATTGAACTGTTTCAGCAGGTTCGGAGAAATCGTCATCGATGCCAGTAACAGTTCCAGTACCAGCATAATCAGCATACCGGCAATAGGTGCATCATTTTTACTGATTTTACCGAAGACTTTCGGGAATAATTTGTCGTCGGCCGCGGCTTTCGACACCTGAGCATTAGTAAACTGCCAGCCCAGCAGCGAACCGATACAAGCGATAACCGCCAGCGCGGTGATAATTTGTCCGACCAGTGGCGTAAACATCATTGAGAACACCAGACCGAACGGTGCGTCGGAGGTGACCAGTTGATCATTGGGTACAATCCCCTGAATCACAGTGGTTGACGCAATGTAGACGATAGCTGCAAATCCGGTACCAAACAGGCAGGCCAGCGGGACGTTACGCTCAGGATTCTCGACCGCATCAGAGTTAGCACCTGCTGACTCTACACCCAGGAATGCCCATAATGTCAGTGAAATACCGGAAGAAATGGCACCGCCGGTAGACATTGAATGTGGGTTCCAGGAGGCACTAAAAATGGCCGGATCGAACCAGAACCAGCCGATCACCGACAGACCGGCTACCGGAATAATGATCCCCCATATGGTGAAGCTTGAGATTTTTCCGGTAATTTTGGGGCCTTTGAAGTTAGCAATCATGGTCACCACCAATATTGCTACCACAGTCAGGAAGGTATGAACCGGTGAACTTTTGATCCATGGCGCGAACGGTGCCATATAGCCTGCAGCAGAGACGGCAATAGCAACACAACTGATCACCAGACAGATATAGTAAGTGTAAGAGGCAATGAAAAAGGCTGATTTGCCATGAGCCTCTTCGGCGTACGCTGACATTCCGCCGGCACGACGGCACAAGGCACCACACTTCGCGAAAGTATAGGCGATACACATCGCACCGACTACGGTCACCGCCCATGATAAAATTGAAATTGCTCCGGTTTCAGCAAGGCTGGCAGGCAGCATGATGATACCTGAGCCCATCATATTCACGGCGACGAGGACCGTCAGATCGACGACTCCCATTTTCCTGGAATTAGAAGCCATAATATTCTCCTGGTTAAAATTATCTGATATTTATATTTGTATTTAAATTCTGTTTTTTTGAATTTAAATATATTTGGTTTTCTTGAAATTAAGTTTTTCTGGCACCACAGTAAATGGAATTATCTTAAATTGAAATTGATCGATATCAAAAACCAGTGGCTTAAATTTATTTTCATATAAATATTCAGATGCCATTTTTTAACAAAATAATAATATATGCGGTTGTTTTTAATTGTTTTTGTGTTGTATTTTTATTGGGTGCTCATATGGAAAATCATATCTTATGAATGAGTATTTAAATATTTTTTTTCGGGAAAAATTAAGCTGGAAAATTTAATTTCTATCGTTTAATTTCATCTGCATCAGGTCAGGCCAATTGTCTTTTTGACTTTCTCACCAGGGAATACATCGCTTGTTTATTCTTCTTTTAAATAAGTGGTGCATGCCTGACCGTTTATACAAAGTATAATAATGAGGATCTTATGTGTGATAAAAATTATTTAGTGGTGGTTAATAAAGCCCTAAGTACTACAACACCACTCACTCCGATTGAGCAAACCGTCGAAAAAATTACCACTTCACTGTTCAGTAAAGGTGAGCAGGTACGTTTTTCCGCCAACTATGCTGAAGCGACCAACTATGTCAGTTCAACAGCGCCGGTCGATTGCGTGATGCTGGAGTGGGCGCCGGAAAAAAGCGCAGAAATTACGGCGTTTTTAAAACAACTGCGTATCCGTCATGAAAAAGCCCCTACTTTTTTACTGATTAATTCTCACCAGGATAATGCTTCTGTGCCTGCGGAGATCATGGGGGATGTGAGTGAAACCTTCCTGGTGTTGGATGACACCACTGATTTTATCGTGGGCCGTTTGCAGTCAGCCGTGGCGCGTTATGAAAAAGTCATTATGCCGCCACTGATGGCGGCGATGATGAAGTATGCGAAAGAGAAAGAATATTCATGGTCGGCCCCTGGACACCAGGGGGGGATTGGTTTCTGTAAAACACCGGTAGGTCGTAAATTCTTCGATTTTTACGGAGAAAATATCTTCCGTACCGATATGGGTATCGAGAGGGCTTGTCTGGGATCGATGCTGGATCACACCGGAGCCTTCGGTGAGAGCGAAAAATATATCGCCGGAGTGTTTGGCGCTGATCGTTCTTACTCTCTGGTGGTGGGAACGTCCGGAGCAAACCGTACCATTATGCAGGCCTGCTGTACTGACCAGGATATCGCGATCTGTGACCGTAACAGTCACAAGTCCATCGAGCAGGGGCTGATGCTGACCGGCGTTCATCCGGTTTATATGACTCCCACCCGTAATGCTTACGGTATTATTGGCCCGATTCCAAAAGCTCAGATGCAACCTGAGGCTCTGCGCCAGAAGATTAAACAAAACCATTTCGCCAGTGAAGCGGCGAATCAGCGGCCGGTCTATAGCGTGGTGACCAACTGTACCTATGACGGTCTGATTTATAATGGCGACACTATCCAGCAGTTACTGGGACAGAGTTGCGATCGTATTCATTTCGATGAGGCCTGGTTTGGTTATTCACGTTTTAACCCGATTTATAAAGGCTTCCACGCGATGCGGGGTGATAAAGCTCAGCATACGGCCGATCAGCCGACCATTTTTGCGACCCACTCTACCCACAAATTACTGAATGCATTGTCCCAGGCCTCCTATATCCACATTCGTGAAGGTCGTGGGAATGTCAAACCGGCACAGTTCAGTCAGGCATACATGATGCATGCCACCACCTCGCCTTTATACTCTATTGCCGCGTCTAACGATGTTGCAGCGGCGATGATGGAAGGTAATCAGGGTATCAACCTGACGACCGAGGTGATCGAGGAAGCCGTGGAGTTCCGCCAGGCGGTTGCCCGTTCATTCCGTGAGGCTGAACAAAATAATGACTGGTTCTTTAAACCCTGGAATGCTCAGACGGTCACCTGTCCGCGTAGCGGAAACCGGTATGATTTTGCAGATGCGCCGATAGAGTTACTGGTCAAAGAGCAGTCATGCTGGACGCTTGACCCGCAGGACAGCTGGCATGGTTTCAGTGATCTGGACGAAAACTGGGTGATGCTGGACCCGGTAAAAGTCAGTCTGTTAACCCCGGGACTGAACAGCGATGGCAGCCTGCAGGACAACGGCATCCCTGCAGCACTGGTGACCGCTTATCTCTCCAGTCTGGGGATTGTGCCGACCCGCACTACCGATTTCCAGGTGATGTTCCTGTTCTCAATGGGCGTGACCAAAGGTAAATGGGCCACCCTGATGAACAGCCTGATGTCATTTAAAAAGCATTATGATGCCGATGCTCTGCTGGCTGAAGTGTTACCTGGCCTGGTGGAAACCGACCCGGCATTGTACGGCAATATGACGATGCAGCAGCTGGGTCAGCGCATGATTTCGTTCCTGAAAACACATAACCCGAGTGAGCAACTGAATAAAGCCTATTCTTCGCTGCCACAGATGGATATGTTGCCACGCGATGCATATACACAGCTGGTCAGGGATAATACCGAGCTGGTCTCTATTTTCGAGCTGGCAGGGCGCACTGCAGCTAACTCCGTGATCCCTTATCCACCAGGAATCCCTATGCTGATGTCCGGTGAGAATTTCGGCGATAAAAACAGTCCGCAAATTGCATACCTGCAGGCACTTCAGGCTTGGGATGATGCTTTCCCGGGGTTCGAACATGAGACCGAAGGGGCAGAGAAAGAGCAAGGGGTTTATCACGTGATGTGTGTCAAAGCCTGATAACTCTTCCGTTCTGTTCACCTGATATAGTTCCGAACGTTAATATTAAGGTAATAATCATCAGTCAGCAGCAGGAATAACCTGCTGCTGACTTTCTGTTATTTATTTCTGGGAAATAAATATTCAATTTATAATGGTCAGATTAATTAATGTGAAGCAATTTTTTACGGGTCATTAATGTAATGAAATGTTAAGCGATGTATTTATCTGTGGGGGGTTGCTTACAGAGCCTGAAGTCGTGGGTGAATTACATGATTAAAGTCAATGAATGATTATTCTGTGAATATTTATCGGGAGTATTTTCTCAGGAAATGGTATTTCTTACCCCGACAAAAATAATATTCCCTGTGTATTCCATTAATTCAGAGAACATCATGACTAATACCATAAAAAACATTAAACATTTAGATCTCGATAAGGCCTTTCAGCAACTGTTAAGAGAGGAACGATTTGGCTCCCAGGCCGAATTTGTTGAATATCTGACGGCGCATGGTTTTGCTCATATCAATCAGTCCAAAGTATCGCGAATGCTGACCAGTTATGGTGCGGTCAGAACCCGTAACGCCAGAATGGAGATGGTCTATTGCCTGCCGGCGGAGCGGGGGATTCCTACCGCGAAAACGACCCTGAAAAGTTCTGTGCTGAGTGTTGAAACCAATGACTGGATGGTCGTTGCACATACGGTTCCCGGTGCGGCACCTTTGATTGCCCGCTTACTTGATTCCTGCGGAAAATCAGATGGGATCCTGGGAACCGTAGCTGGCGATGATACTATCTTTGTCGTTCCGGTGATTGGTATTAATTCTCAACAGTTACAGAAATCAGTAATAGGTATTCTAAATTCAGATGGCTGAAGAATATTACTATTCGGGTTAACTGATTATATTTTCTGTGGTCAACTTGAAAAGGTGATTTATGGATATTAAATCTGTTCTGGCCGGACTGGTCAGACAGGCGATGGCAGAGAGTAATATAACAACAGATAAATCTGTTACTGCACGTCCGTCAGCTCGTCCGGAGTTCGGCGATTATCAGATAGATAGTATGATGGCTATCGGCAAATCTCAGGGACAGAATCCGTTGCAGTTAGCAGAGCGGATTGCCGCACAGCTGATGAATAATAAACAGTGCAAAGAAATTATTGCACGGGCGGAAGCCGTCAAACCCGGGTTTATTAATCTGTTTCTTAATGATGGGTGGCTTCAGTATCAGACTGGTCTGGCATTGAATGATGCCCGGTTGTTGGTTGAAAAACAGCCAGCGCAGCATGTGGTGGTGGATTACTCCTCACCTAATGTCGCCAAAGAGATGCATGTCGGTCATTTGCGTTCAACCATTATCGGTGATGCCAGTGTCCGGACGTTAGAGTTTCTGGGGCATAAGGTCACACGGGTGAATCACATTGGGGACTGGGGAACTCAGTTCGGTATGTTGATTGCCTGTCTGGAAAAAGCCGAAAATGACGGCGATATTTCCCTGTCTGACCTGGAAGGTTTTTACCGTGCGGCCAAAAAGCTGTACGACGAAGATCCGGAATTTGCGCTCAAAGCCCGCCGCTACGTGGTTAAACTACAACAGGGGGACGAGTATTGTCGCCGGATGTGGCATAAGCTGGTGGACATTTCGATGACGCAGAACCAGAAAAATTACGACCGGTTAGGTGTCTCGTTGTCGTCCGCTGATATTCGTGGCGAGAGTTCTTACAATGCGATGCTGCCAGAGATCGTCAATGATCTGCTGGAACGCGGTATTGCGACCGAAGAAGCCGATACGGTGATGGTGTATCTGGAAAGTTATCGCAATAAGCAGGGTGATCCGATGGGAGTGATCATCCGTAAACAGGATGGCGGCTATCTGTACACCACCACCGATATCGCCTGTGCGAAATACCGATATCAGACACTGCATGCCGATCGCATTCTTTATTATATTGATGCGCGGCAACATCAGCATTTAATGATGGCCTGGGAAATTGTCCGCCGTGCCGGATATGTCCCGCCGTCGGTCAGCCTGGAGCATCATAAATTTGGCATGATGCTGGACAGAGAGGGCAAGCCGTTTAAAACCCGGGAAGGAGGAACTATCCGGCTGTCAGAACTGCTGGAGGAAGCCGTCGTTCGCGCACATAAACTGGTCAGTGAAAAATCCCCTCATTTGCCGGCCGCCGAACTGCGTGAACTTTCAGAAATCATCGGTATTGGTGCGGTGAAATATGCAGATCTGTCGAAAAACCGGATAACGGATTATGTGTTCGACTGGGACTTAATGCTGAGTTTTGAAGGCAATACCGCGCCTTATATTCAGTATGCCTGTGCGCGCATCAGTTCGATACTGCGTAAAGCAGAGCTGATTCAGCCGCAGGGCGACCCTGTGGTGACCTCGCTGAAGTTTACTTCAGACACTGAGCGGAGCCTGGCGGTGAAGATTCTTCAGTTTGAAGAAGCATTACTGGCAGTGGCACGGGAAGGGATGCCTAACATCATGTGTAGTTATCTCTACGAGCTGGCTTCTCTGTTCTCAGGGTTTTATGCGGCATCACCTATTCTGAATCATGATCAACCGCAGGAACGACAGAGCCGTCTGGCGCTGGCCGCACTGACAGGGCGTGTATTAAGGCAGGGGATGGATACGCTGGGACTCAGGGTGCCGGAAAGAATGTAAATCTGAGCAGGCCCCGGGCCTGCTCATCGGTTTCTGCAGACGAAAAAAAAGCTTATCAAAACAGATTTGATAAGCTTTCTTATGTTGGTTGCGGGGGCCGGATTTGAACCGACGACCTTCGGGTTATGAGCCCGACGAGCTACCAGGCTGCTCCACCCCGCGTCCGCGTGACTGTCATTACTGCTTTTACATTGTATTGGTTGCGGGGGCCGGATTTGAACCGACGACCTTCGGGTTATGAGCCCGACGAGCTACCAGGCTGCTCCACCCCGCGTCCGTGGAAGCGCACTATACTCCTCATGGGATCTGATGCAACCCATTTTTTAGAAAAACCGTAAAAAAAACCGTGGTCTGCTGAATTTTCCGGCGGTTTTTGTCTTTTTATGTAAATCCCCGGGGTGGGGGCGGCGGATGATTTAATTATCCGGTTCCCTCTGCTATCTTCGCCACAGACAAATCAGTAAAGGCAGCATTAATGAAAGGAAACCGGATAAAATATGCAGTGACGGGGGTTATTCTGGCCTTACTTGCCGGATGTTCTTCAAAACCTACCGATCGCGGTCAACAGTATAAAGATGGCAAGCTCAGTCAGCCGTTTGCATTAGTTAACCAGCCTAATGCACATGGTGCACCGGTCAATGCCCGGGATTTTGCCAGTCAGGTCAGGCAGATTCAACTCGCTTCAGGCGGATTGTTTAACCGCAACCGCAGTACCTATCAGGCCATCGAAAGCTGGCTGGCATCAGGTGGCAATACCCGCCAGTTGCGGCAGTTTGGTGTAGATGCCTGGCAGATGGAAGGCACTGATAATTACGGTAATGTACAGTTTACCGGTTATTACACTCCGGTTATCGAAGCCCGTTATACCCGACAGGGTGAATTTCAGTATCCTATCTACCGGATGCCGCCCCGTAAACGAGGCCACAAACTCCCCAGCCGTGCCGAAATCTATAATGGTGCGCTCGATTCACGTTACGTGATTGCCTGGAGTAATTCTTTAATCGATAACTTTATGATGGATGTTCAGGGCAGCGGATATGTTGATTTCGGCGATGGTCGTCCACTGACCTTCTTCGGCTATGGTGGCAAGAATGGCTGGGCTTATCACAGTATTGGCAAAGAACTGATCGATCGCGGTGAGGTGAAGCGCGAAGACATGTCAATGCAGGCGATTCGTGAATGGGCGCAGAATCATTCTTATCAGGAAGTCCGGGCTTTACTGGAGACCAATGCTTCTTTCGTGTTTTTCAAACCGGAAGAGTACACTCCTGTCCGGGGAGCCAGCGCGGTGCCTCTGGTAGCCAAAGCCTCGGTAGCCTCCGATCGTTCACTGATCCCGCCAGGCACGGTGCTGTTAGCTGAAATTCCGCAGCTGAATGATCAGGGCAAATTCAACGGTACTTATCAGATGCGGCTGATGGTGGCTCTGGATGTTGGCGGAGCGATTAAAGGTCAACATTTCGATATTTATCAGGGGATTGGTCCCGGCGCCGCACAACTTGCTGGCTTTTATAATCACTATGGACGAGTTTGGGTGTTAAAATCAGCGCCCGGGACAGGACTACTGACCCGTTAATTGTCCGGGCCTCCTGCGGGAGGCCATAAAGAGTATGGCGACCGGAACCCCACAGTGTTCCGGTCATGAAGTGAATAAAAGAGGAACTATGCCGGAAGTTACCGATAGCTGGCGCCAGCGGTTTGGCGGTACAGGGCGTCTGTATGGTCAGCAGGCGTTGAATGATTTTGCGCAGGCCCGTTTTTGTGTGGTGGGCATTGGTGGCGTGGGTTCATGGGCCGCAGAAGCGCTGGCCCGTACCGGTATCGGCAGTCTGACATTAATCGATATGGATGACGTTTGTGTCACCAATACTAACCGGCAGATTCATGCACTGCGCGGCAATGTCGGGCAATCCAAAACAGAAGTCATGGCTGATCGTATTCGCCAGATAAACCCGGAATGTGACGTGGTGTGCGTGGATGATTTTGTCACTCCCGATAATGTTGCTGCGCTTATCGGGTCTGGTTTTGATTATGTGATTGATGCTATCGACAGTGTCAGGCCAAAAGCCGCGCTACTGGCATACTGCCGCCGTTACAAAATTCCGCTGATTACCACCGGCGGGGCCGGCGGGCAGATCGACCCTACCCAAATCATGGTGGCCGATCTGGCCAAAACTATTCAGGATCCCTTGGCGGCTAAGTTACGTGAACGGCTGAAGTCAGACTATTCAGTGGTAAAAAACAGTAAGGGTAAGCTGGGGATCGATTGTGTCTTTTCCACCGAAGCGCTGGTCTACCCACAACCGGATGGGTCGGTGTGTGCCTCGCGCAGTACCGCCGAAGGGCCAAAGCGTATGGACTGTGAAGCAGGATTTGGTGCTGCCACTATGGTCACTGCCAGTTTTGGTTTTATCGCGGTTGCACACGCGCTGAAGAAATATCTCGCGCGCAGGCAGCGTCAGAGTGCTGCGTCTGCCCTCTGACGAATCATGCTGTTCAGGTTTCTGCCGCCTGTCTGATGGCGGCAGCCAGTGCATCCAGGCCACTACTGCGGCTGGCACTTAATTGTTGTTTCAGTCCGAGTGTGTCAAATATAGCCAGTGGGTCCTGACTGAGGATCTCACTGGCTGTTTTTCCTTCATTGAGGGTCAGCAGAACAGCCAGTAACCCCTTAACGATGCGCCCTTCACTGTCACCATAAAAATGCAGACGGCCATCCGGCAGTTTCTGACTCCCCAGCCAGACCCGGTTTTCGCAGCCAGAGATCTCAATCGCCGGCTGTTTCAGTGTTTCCGGCAGTGGCGGCAGTTGTCGGCTCAACATGATCAGTTGCCGGTAGCGCTCTTCCCAGTGTTGAAAAGCAGAAAATTGCTGTAGCAGCTTAGCTTCTGTGATTTCACTCCCAAACGGATGGGGCGCAATTATTTCATTCATGATTTTACTCGCTTAACAACAGAACGGCTGTGCTGACCGCATGGACCAGGGCGTCCACATCCTGCTGATTATTGTAAGGGGCAAAAGAGGCCCGTAACGTGCCAGGGGTGTTTAGCGCGGCCATCAGGGGTTGAGCACAGTGTTGTCCGGCTCGCAGAGCAATATTCTGCTCAGCCAGTAAGGTCACCAGATCCGCAGGGTGGATACCCTCAATGGTAAATGACAACAAGGGGGCTGAGTGCTGGCGAAAACTGCGGAAGCCGGGCAGCGCAGCCAGCCGAATTTCTGCGTCACTGGCCAGCGACTGACTCCACCTCTCTGCCTGCGGAAGATTGACCTCAGATAAAAATTTCAGAGTGGCATTAAAGCCATAAACGCCGGCAATATTCGGGGTACCTGCTTCAAAGCCCCAGGGCGCGGGGCGCGGGGTAAAGCCTTCAAAGCTGACATCGTCAATCATTTTGCCACCGCCTACCCACGGGGTCATTTCACTGAGTCGTTCCTCACGGGCAAACAGCACGCCAAGTCCGGTAGGGCCGTACATTTTATGGCAGGAAAACAGATAAAAATCGACCGCCAGTTGCTGTAAATCCGGCGGCTGATGAACCACCCCCTGCGCTCCGTCGACCAAAACCTTCACTCCGGCGGCATGTGCCAGCGCGACGATTTTTTCTAAATCAGGAAGGGCGCCGGTGACGTTTGACATCTGACTGACAGCCAGCAAGCGGGTTCTCGGCGTCAGCAGCCCGGGTAACAGATCATAACGTGGCAATCCCTGCGCGGTGACCGGCCATTTTACCACCTTTGCACCACGCTGCTTCGCAATCATCAGCCACGGCAGCAGGTTGGAATGATGTTCCATTTCGCTGACCAGAATCTGATCTCCCGGTGTTAATTGCTGACTCAGCCAGCTGTTGGCGACCAGATTTACCGATTCGGTGGCACCCCGGGTCCAGATGATCTGTCGTGCAGCACCTGCATTGAGTAGATCAGCGACCTGTTGACGGGTATTTTCATATATTTCGGTCAACCGACGGGCCTGAACATGTTGGCTGCGGTGAACCGTGCCTGAAGTACGGTAAAATTCCCGGGTGGCTTCTGTCATTGCCCGCGGCTTCAGGGCGGTAGCCGCACTGTCCAGATAGATCTCCCGGCTGTCCAGAGCAGGGAACTGGCGGCGAAATTCCGCAGGGTCAAAACCATTCATAACATACTCGTGTCTGATAAATTTAAGATAAGCCTGAAAATGCCTCTGTTTACTGGCGGATTATCCACTTTGTCTTATGCTTTTATAAGCTGACTGTCAGCAGAGAATCGCATAAGACAGTTGTCACAGCGATCACTGACAGGCCGCGTCATTCAATGATGACTGACAGTATAAGATACCCTGATTAAGGAGATAATAAATGAAAAAGCCTATTGCAGCAGCATTCGTTGTTTCAGCACTGGTGTTTACCCTGGCGGGTTGTTCTTCTAATTATGTTCTGCACACTAACGATGGCCGTACTGTGGTGACTCAGGGGAAACCCACCGTCGATGATGATACCGGCATGATGGTTTACAAAGACAGTAATGGTAACAAGCAACAGATTAACCGCTCTGACGTTAAAGATATGACTGAAGTCGGACAATAAGTGGTGACAGCCGCTGTGCTGACAGCGGCTGACTGATTGCCCCGGACACCTCTGGTGTCACGGGGTTATTGTTCCTTATAATGAGTTTCGATGACTGCGCTATTTTGCTTTTCTCTTCCCTGTCAGGTCGCCCATCCTCTGCTTTTCACCAGGTCCAACTCCCTCTGTTATGCTTTTTTTGCATAAACTAAATCTATCCAAACTGAGTAAATAATCACGCGCAAACGATTGGCTTCTGCTGTGGTATCACAAAGCATGCATAAGTATTGCGTAAGGTTGATTTGGTAGTGATATATGCTGACTGGTGGTTTTCAGGCAAAAAAAAACACCGCTAAAAGCGGTGCTGTAAAAAATATAAACTATGGACAGACAGGGTATATCACAGGAAATTAAGCAGGTCTGAAAAACAGACCCAATGCAAACACAACATCACCACCCAAAGCCAAAAGCCTCTGGTACCCTGAGGTACAAGACACTTTCCGTTCCGGCTCAGGAAGTGGCGCAACTATAGGTATTTGCTGGAGCTTCCTCAATGGACAATTTATAATGCTTCGGATTAATAAAACTAATGCCTGAATCTTGAAGGTTTTGGTATCCCTGAGTCTGTGAATCTGAAGAGTGTTATGTCCAAACGTCTGCCACCACTCAATGCGCTGAAAGTTTTTGATGCAGCGGCGCGGCATTTGAGTTTTACCCGTGCTGCCGAAGAGTTGTTTGTTACCCAGGCGGCGGTCAGCCACCAGATTAAGTCACTTGAGGATTTTCTGGGGCTGAAACTTTTCCGTCGCCGTAATCGTTCATTATTGCTGACCGAAGAAGGTCAAAGCTATTCGCTGGATATCAAAGAGATTTTCGCCTCGTTAAATGATGCCACTCGCAAGCTCCAGGCGCGCAGTGCCAAAGGGGCATTAACCGTCAGCCTGCTCCCCAGTTTCGCGATTCAGTGGCTGGTCCCGCGACTCTCCAGCTTTAACCAGGATTGTCCGGGGATTGATGTGCGAATCCAGGCCGTCGACCGGGAAGAGGATAAACTCTCCGATGATGTGGACGTCGCGATTTTTTACGGTCGCGGTAACTGGCCCGGGTTACGGGTCGAAAAACTCTATGCTGAGTATCTGTTACCGGTCTGCTCTCCGGCCCTGCTGACCGGAGAGCATTCTCTCAAGAGTCCGGCGGATCTCAGCTACTTCACCCTGCTGCATGATGCATCACGGCGTGACTGGCAAACCTACACCCGTCAGTTGGGGTTAAGCGGGGTAAATGTTCAGCAAGGCCCGATATTCAGCCATTCTTCGATGGTTTTACAGGCGGCAATTCACGGGCAGGGGATCGCGCTGGCGAATAATGTTATGGTGCAGAGCGAAATTGAGAGCGGACGATTAGTTTGTCCGTTTAATGATGTTTTAGCCAGTCAGAACGCTTTTTATCTGGTTTGCCATGACAGTCAGGCAGATCTGGGTAAAATAGCCGCTTTCCGGCAATGGATTCTGGCACGTGCTGCCAGTGAGCAGGAAAAATTTCGATTCAGGTATGATTAATTCTCGCCGCAGTGGCACGAGGGCAGGATGAGGAGCAGGTGATGTCCAGCCGTACTATGTTTATTTTTGTGGCTGTCAGCGGTTTTCTGCTGGTGGCTTTTGGTGCATTTGGTGCCCATGTATTGAGTAAAACTCTGGGAAATAATGAAATGGCCTGGATTCATACCGGGCTGGAATACCAGGCATACCACACCCTGGCGATTCTCGGGCTGGCCGCAGCTATGTTACGCAGAGCGAATATCTGGTTTTACTGGAGCGCTGCGATGCTGGCGCTGGGCACCGTATTATTCAGCGGCAGCCTGTATTGTCTGGCGCTGTCCCACCTGAAGTTTTTAGTGTTTATTACGCCTGTCGGTGGACTCTGTTTCCTCGCCGGTTGGTTTTTGATGTTGATTGGCGCTCTGCGTCTGAAAAAGAAGGGCGAGCAGCCATGAACAAAGTCTTGTTATATTGCCGGTCGGGTTTTGAAAAAGAGTGCGCGGCGGAAATTACGGCGCGTGCGACTGAATTACAGGTTTTTGGTTTTGCCCGGGTGAAGGACAATTCCGGCTATGTAATTTTCGAATGCTATCAGTATGAAGATGCCGATAAGCTGATTCGGGAGATTGCTTTCCAGTCACTGATCTTTGCCCGGCAGATGATTGTGGTGGGGGAACTTCTGCGGGACCTGCCACAGGAAGACCGGATTTCTCCGATAGTCGGCATGCTGACCGGGGTAGTAGAGAAGGGCGGCGATCTACGGGTTGAAGTTCCGGATACTAATGAAGCGAAAGAATTACTGAAATTCTGCCGTAAGTTTACGGTGCCATTGCGTGCGGCATTACGTAAAGAGGGTATTCTGCTGAATTATGAAAGTAGTAAGCGTCCGGTGGTTCATGTTTTCTTTATCGCTTCCGGGACCTGCTATGTCGGATATTCCTTGCCGGAGAATAACTCGTCACTGTTTATGGGCATTCCCCGGCTGAAGTTCCCGTCCGATGCACCCAGCCGTTCTACGCTGAAACTCGAAGAAGCATTTCACGTGTTTGTACCGGCGGATGAATGGGATGAACGTCTGGCCAGCGGGATGTATGCCGTGGATCTGGGGGCCTGCCCCGGGGGATGGACTTATCAGCTGGTGAAACGCAGTATGATGGTGTATGCCGTGGATAATGGCCCTATGGCACCCTCACTGATGGAGACCGGGCAGGTGATGCATCATCGCGAAGATGGCTTTAAATTCCGTCCACCAAAAACCAACATCAGTTGGCTGGTGTGCGATATGGTAGAAAAACCGGTGCGCGTCGCTTCCCTGATGACAGAGTGGCTGGTCAATGGCTGGTGCCGTGAGGCGATTTTTAACCTGAAACTGCCGATGAAAAAACGCTATGAGGAAGTTTCACAAAATCTGCAAATGATTGAACAGGCATTGTCTGCCGCTGGTGTTAATGCTCAGATTCAGGCCCGGCAGTTATATCACGACAGAGAAGAAGTGACAGTTCATATCCGGCGTATCTGGAGTGCTCATCCTGGCCGGCTGGACGAACGGGGGTAACCCCCGGATTTATCTGCTGCCCGGCAGATAACGCAAACTTTTCAGATTGCCCTGCAAACAGAGCCCGGCAGAGAGCCGGGACACCTGACGTGACAGCAGGGCAGTTTCCATCTCCCCTCGTAATTTCTTCTGCCACTTTTCCGGCACCTGATCCAGCTGTTGATATAACTGTTCCAGGTTATGGAAACGACCTATCAGTTCGCTGGCACTCCTGGGGCCGATACCGGCCACTCCCGGGATTTTACTGCTGCTGATACCGCATAATCCCCAATAATCAGGCAGTTGTTGTGGCGTTACCCCATATTCTTCACGAATAAAAGGCACATCGAGCCAGCGTTTCTGAAAATAATCGCGCAAACGGATATCCGGGGCCAGCAACTGGCAATAGCCTTTATCGGTCGACACTATGGTGGCCTGATGCCCGGCCTGCGACATTTTACAGGCCAGCGTGGCGGCCAGATCATCAGCTTCATCTTCGCCGGCTTGCCAGCAGTGAACTCCGGATTGTTCAAATATCTGCTGAAGCGCCGGCATCATCTGGCGTAACTGTTCCGGCATTTCCGGACGTCCGGCTTTATAACCCGGCAGCAACTCATGTCGCCAGCCGTGACGTTGCAGGGGATTATCAAACACCGCCACCACATGCGTAGGCTGACTGTGCTGCAGTAACTGGTGAGTCGCGGCACGCACACCGTTAGCACACTGCTCCCCCTGCACGGCGTGAATCCGTCGTATGAGGTTTAGGGCATCGATAATTAACAAATGATAAGTCATAACCGCCGGAAATAAGTGATCAGGAGATAATCAGGGGGTGGAAAGATTGCCGGCAACCCGGGGCCGCCGGCAGACCATAGGATCAGAGGATAATTTCGTAGCAGGGTTCATAAGCACTGCCCGGTAATTTCATCCGGTGCTGAGCTATGAAGCCCTGCAACAGAGCATCCATCCGTTGCATAATATCGGCATCCCCATGAATTTTAAAGGGTCCGTGGGCACGAATTTCCCGTATCCCGCTATCTTTCACATTTCCTGCGACAATACCGGAAAACATGCGACGCAGATCCGCGGCCAGTTTATCTTTTGGCTGATCCTTATGCAGGTTCAGCGCCGTCATATTGGCATGGGTTGGCTGGAACGGCAGTTGCAGTTCGGGTTCAATACGTAATGACCAGTTAAAACTGTAGGCGTCACCAGTCTGGCGACGATACTCTTTCACTGCCGGCATGGCCTGTTTTATCGCTTTGGCCACTGCCGGTGCATCATCAATAATGATTTGATAATGACGGGTGGCTTCTTCTCCCAGGGTGTTAACAATAAAATCATCCAGTACGCGAAAATAGTCGGCGCTTTCCCGGGGGCCGGTCAGGATTAACGGTAACACCTGGTGCTGATTGGCCGGGTGCATCAGAATTCCTAACAAATACAGCAGTTCTTCCGCGGTACCGACACCCCCGGGAAAAATGATGATGCCATGAGCAATCCGCACAAAAGCTTCCAGACGCTTTTCGATATCCGGCATGATAATCAGCTCGTTGACCAGCGGGTTAGGGGGTTCTGCCGCAATGATTGACGGTTCGGTCAGGCCGATGAATCTGCCTTCACGATAACGTTGCTGTGCGTGACCGACCGCCGCCCCCTTCATAGGGGCCTCCATAACACCGGGTCCGCAGCCGGTACAAATATTCAATTCCCGCAGACCAAGCTGGGTACCCACATCACGGCAGTATTGATATTCAACCGCATTCACTGAGTGACCTCCCCAGCACACGACATTATTCGGTAATTCGCCGATATGCAGTGCACGGGCATTACGCAGGATGGAAAATACCAGGTTGGTAATAAAGGCTGAATCTTCAGTATGAGGATCCCGAAAAGCCTGAGAATTATTCAGTTGTCCGGTCACGAACAGGATATCACGCAGTACTGCGAATAAATTGGCCTGCAACGAGCGGATAATTTGTCCGTCAACAAAAGCATCTTCCGGTGGGTTGATTAATTCCAGTTTCACACCGCGTTCACGGCGTAACACATTAATATCAAAATCCCCGAAGCGGGATAGCAGCTGCTGGCTGTTATCGGTCAGACTCCCGGAGTTCAGTACCGCCAGCGAGCAGTTACGGAACAGTTGGTATAAATCACTGCTGGCAGTTTGTTTCAGCATATCCACTTCCATCTGGGAAAGCAGATCCATTGCCCCGAGCGGGCTGATATGTGTAATCAAGAGAACTCCTTACTCCCCATGGGGAACTGCTGCATCATACATCGGCTGAACCAGGAATTGCCGTGACTGAGGCTCCCTGTCCGGTCATCCGTCTGACAACCGGGTCCTCTAAGTATCGCTATAGTCTGAATTTTAACAAGGTTTATCCGTGCGGATTCTGCGCTAAGAGGACCGGAAACAGTGACCCCGGGTGTCACGGAGTTGCCGGTCAGAATACGTTAACCGATACTCCGCCAGCCGGAACAGGGTATTCCCGCAAGGCAGAGATTAGCAAAGGGTTACTGGCGGGCCAGACGTACCGTTGGGGCGTCAAAACTGACGTTGCTGCGCCATGGGTTAATATCCAGGCCTCCACGGCGAGTATAACGGGCATAAACGGTCAGTTCTTCAGGCTGACAGAACTTAAGCAGATCACAGAAGATACGCTCCACACATTGCTCATGAAATTCGTTATGCTGCCGGAAAGAGAGCAGATAACGCAGTAGTGGCTCACGACGGATACGTGGTCCGCGATAGCGGATCATCACTGATCCCCAGTCTGGCTGGGAAGTGATTAGACAATTCGACTTCAGTAAATGGCTAACCAGAGTCTCTTCGACGACCTGAGTTTCGGAGGCACCCGCCAGCAGGGTGTTATCAAAACTATAATTATCCACGCTCACTGGCAGTGAATCGATACACTCTCCGCGGAAGGAGCCCACTGGCTGACCTTCAAATTCGTCCAGGCTGTGCAGGGTAATTCTGACCTCTCCCTGAGCACAGGCCGAGAGGTCCTGTTCAAGTGTCTGTCTGACCGATTCCCGGTCGGCAAATTTTGTCTGATTAAAGCTGTTGAGATAGAGTTTAAAACTTTTAGATTCAATCAGGTTAAGACTGGCGGCACTCAGGGCCATATGACCGATGGCGACCTGGGGAACTCCCAGAGAATTCAGCCACGAGAGTTCATATAAGGTCCACAGGTCCTCTCCGTGGAAGGGCAAGTTATCATCGTGCAGTTTCAGAGCATCGCGGTTAAGACTTCGCGGCACCGGCTGTAACAACTGTGGTGCATAATGTTCTGTGTAAGAGGTTTGTTTCCCAAGGGGCAGCCCTTCAAGCGCCTGGTGATGGTCATAATGATTCATAACAGTACCACTGGTAAAATAGAGTTGTGCTCAGTGTACCCGATCAGAAGTGAGAAAATGAATGATGCAGCAAACCTTAGATGCCATGAGGCAGTTTAGCCGCCGTTATTGTGATGAGTGGCAGCAGCAAACCGGCCATCTTCCCTACAGTCGTGAACTGTATGGTATTGATTCACCGTGTGAAGTCAGCCGGGATACGCAGGGAGTTTACTGGCAGCCGCAATCCTTTACTCTGCCTTCATCTCTGGATGCGGTAGAACGTGGCCTGGAGATAACCCTGCAACCGGCAGTCACCGCCTGGTATACCGCGCAGTTTGCCGGGGATATGCAGGCTGAATGGTTCGGACTGCCAGTGACTTTGCTGCAGGTATGGAATGAAGCTGATTTCAGTCGTGTTCAGGAAAATCTGATTGGTCATCTGGTGATGAAGCGGCGGCTGAAACAGACTCCCACCTTATTTATTGCGGCGACCGACCAGGATACGGAAATTATTTCGATATGCAATCTCAGTGGTGAAGTCATCCGGGAGTCACTGGGTACCAAAAAACGTGAAGTTCTGTCAGAAACTGTCGATGATTTTCTTAATAAATTAGTTGTTGTTGTAACAAAATAACCTGTTTTTAACGATTAATACGTAAGAGATCTCTTACTTCAGGTGTAAGAGATCAAAAATCAGATTTTATTTCAGTCAGGCATCCCCTGGATAAAACCCTATTCTTTCAGTGGTTTATTTTAAAGTCATTGAAATATATAGATAAATAGGATTTTTTCAGTGAAAATTGTGTTGCGAAAAATAGCAACTCTGACAGAATAGCTTCCACGGGCAGGATGCCATGGATACTTAGGTTTTCAGGACGAAACCAACCCAGGGAGGGTGGTGTTCTACAGGATGTAAGACACCGCAAGGCGGGTAAAGGAAGAACCAGCCTGCTCTGACAAAGAGTGAATAACACCTCCGCAGGAGGGAAAATTGCTGTAGCGGATGTATAGCGCCTCATTGGACCGGATCGCAGTCAGGATGACCTTGCTGATACTGAATAAGTCCACTGAATTGCAGGGAGCAAGAATGTAGCCGGATTGCTGCGAACAGACTGGGAGTACTGTTTTTTACAGTACTCCCTTTTTTATCCCCTCGCTTTTACGGGTTGCAATGTTATGCTGGCGCGGTTTTTATCCGTATTCAGGAGATACCCGTGACTTCGCATTCGATTATTCTGCAGCGGCTGGCTCAGCTGGAACAGATTCTGCGTGACCATCAGTTATGGCAGCAGAGTGCTCCCGAACCTCAGGCTCTGAGCAGCGACCAGCCTTTTTGTCTGGATACGTTGCATCCGCTCGAATGGCTGCAATGGGTATTAATCCCTCGCCTGGCTGCCCTTGTGGAGACCGGCGGAGAATTGCCCGCCAATATGGCCGTGACCCCTTATTTTGAAATGGCGCTGGAGCCGCAGCTCAGCGTCCGCCCCGTGTTACTGGTGACCTTAAGTCAGCTTGACGGTCTGTTTGCACAAGAATCTGTTTAATGCTTGAAATTATCTATCAGGATCAATGGCTGGTCGCGGTCAATAAACCGGCAGGTATGCTGGTTCACCGTAGCTGGCTGGATCGCCATGAAACTCGTTTTGTCATGCAGACCCTGCGTGATCAACTGGATCAGCATGTATTCACCGTTCACCGGCTGGATCGCCCCACGTCGGGTGTGTTGTTGTTTGCGTTATCAGCCGAAGTTGCCAGACTGTTATCTCAACAGTTTGAACAACACCAGATGCAGAAAACTTACCACGCCATTGTGCGTGGCTGGCTGAATGAAGAAGGGATCCTCGATTATCCGTTGATGGAAGAGCTGGATAAAATCGCTGACAAACATTCACAGGTTCCCCGGGAAGCTCAACCGGCGGTGACCGATTATCAGCCTCTGGGGCATGCGGAGCTCCCGGTGCCGGTGGGACGTTATAACAGTTGCCGTTACACGCTGATGGAACTCAGCCCGCGTACCGGAAGGAAACATCAGTTGCGCCGTCATATGTCTCACCTCCGGCATCCGATCATCGGCGACAGCCGACACGGTGATTTACGGCAGAACCGCGGCGCTGCTGAACATTTTGGTTGCCGGAGACTCATGCTGCACGCCAGCCGGCTGGAGCTGACTCATCCGGTCACCGGAGAACTATTGCAGTTGCAGGCCGGACCCGATAGTGTCTGGGTGCAGGCGTTTGAACACTTTGGCTGGCAGGCGTTGCTGGCAAAATTACCCGCCGTGACTCAGGCTGAGCAAGGGAGCAGCAGTGCCCCGGCGAGTACAGAGGAAAGTTAATGGCTAATATCGGAATTTATGTCGGGACAGTGTATGGCAATGCGTTGCTGGTCGCAGAGCAGGCAGAGCCGCTGTTGGTCGCGGCCGGACATCAGGTGCAGATATTTGAAGAGCCTGATCTCAGCCAGTGGCTGGATGAAAGTATCAACGTCCGGTTGATTATCACCTCGACCACAGGCCAGGGCGAACTTCCTGACTCGATTGCCGGGCTGTATTATGCCATGAAAGAGCAGACAGGTTATCAGCCTTCCGTCCGCTATGGTGTGATTGCTCTGGGCGACAGCAGCTACGAAAACTATTGCGCCGCAGGATTGTTATTTGATGAACTTCTTCAGGAACACCAGGCCCAACGAATAGCTGATGTTTTGCTGATTGATGCCGGCGAACATCCGGAGCCTGAAGAGGTTGCCTTACCCCGGATTGAACAGTGGGCCGGCTTGCTGTAGTCATCCGTCAGGCTGAGCGAGGGTTATGCCTTAGCCAGCCACTCTTTACCTGCAATAAGAACCCTGTCCGTTTCATCGAGCAGCTCAAAGATCTCCGGCTCCAGCTCACGGGGATCAGGCTGCTTACGCAGCGCTTCTTCCAGCCGTTGACAACATTGTTGTAACTGCGGCACGCCACAATAAGCACAGCTCCCCTGCAGTTTATGGACCTGGTGCAAAATATCCTGATGCAACCCGGGAAGCAGTGGCCCGGTTAATACCTGTTGTACTTCAGGGAGCGAATTCAGTAACATTTCCAGCATCTCTTTTGCCAGACAGGTTTTCCCGGCCGCCCGTTGCAGGGCGAGTGGCCAGTCGATGACACTGTCCTGCGAGTGTGGGGTATCTTTCGTTTGCTGTGGGGCATAGCGGGATAACAGCCGGTAAAGTATTTTTTCATTGACCGGTTTAGCTAACGATTCATTCATTCCGGCCGCTAAAAATTGCTGTTGCTGTTTCTCCAGAGGGAAAGCAGTGACTGCAATAATCGGGGTATGTTGATGCAAAGGCAGTTCACGGATTTGAGTGCTGGCCTGCAAACCATCGATTTCCGGCATCTGCACATCCATCAGGATGGCATCGAGTGGCCTCTGACTGGCGATGTCGATAGCCTGTTTAGCGCTTTGACATAATATGCAGTCAGTCACCTGATCTTTCAGCAGAGCGCCAATCAGTTTCAGGTTAGCCGCATTGTCATCCACGGCCAGAACGGTCAGTGGCAGGCGAGGCATCGCGGCCAGCGGTACTTGCTGTTTGGTTGAAAGTGGCTGATAGCGCAAGGCCTGAATAATTTTCGGAAGCGTCAGAGGTTTCACGATAACCCGCAGACCCTGTTGTCTTAGTGTTTCTGCATCGTTCATCAGGGGGGCTGGCAGCAGCATAATGATTTTTCGGCCATGCTGATGCAGTGTTTCAGGAAGGCGGGCCGACAGAAGTTGTTGTACTGTCAGGTCCGGCGGCACGGCATAGATCAGCCAGTCGGCCTGCTGAGGCGGGAGATGCTGTGGGGTCTGGAAATGTTGTACCTGCCAGGGTAAACCGCTCAGGGAGGCCTTGCCATCGCAGGCAGCCTGTGGGTGCGATTCAATATAAAATAGCTGTTGGCCGTTGACTGCCGGATACCCAGCGGCCACTGCCGGTATTTGCGGGCTGAGGGGGAATGTCAGTAATACGGTGAATATTGTGCCTTGCGGGTCGTGGTGGCTGACGTCGATGGTGCCGGCCATTTTATGCACCAGCTGACGGGTAATTTCCAGCCCGAGACCTGTGCCGCCATGACGGCGGGAGATACTGGCATCCGCCTGAATGAAGGCATCAAAAATCCGGCTTTGTTGCTGTTGGCTAATCCCGATGCCGGTGTCACTCACCTGTAATTGCAAAGTGACTTCATCAGGTTGTTGATCAAGGGTTTCGATAGCGACTCTGACGGTACCCTGGGGGGTGAATTTTATGGCATTGTCGATCAAATTCATCAGTATTTGCCGGAAGCGCAACGGATCACCTTTCAGGTTATCGGGGAGCTTCGGATCAATACTGACGGTCAGTTCCAGCCCTTTATCATGGGCGGCGGGCGCCAGAAGTTCTAGTGTTTCATCCAGGGTCGCCCGTAACGGAAACGGAATAGACTCCAGCGTCAGTTGTCCCGCCTCAAGTTTAGAGAAATCCAGCACATCGTTGATGATTGTCAGCAGATGACCGGCGGAGCGCTCAATGGTTTTCAAATAATCGCGCTGAGTCTCATCCAGGGGCGTTTTGAGTAACTGGCGACTGAAACCGATGACACCGTTCAGCGGGGTGCGTAATTCATGTGACATGGTGGAAAGGAATCCGGACTTAAGGCGCACAACCTGCTGCGCTCTTTTGTTGGCCAGGTCCAGTTCAATATTACGAATCTCCAGTTGCTCCAGGGTTTCACGTAAATCTGAGGTCGCCTGATTAATGCTTTCCTGCATCTCTTGATGGTATTCCTCCAGTGAAGCGGCCATCCCGTTGATCCCTTTCTGTAGCAGGCTGAGCTCCCCCGGTATCACACCCGTGACCCGGCTGCCGGAATGTCCGCGACCAATCCGGTCCACCGTCAGGGCCATTTTACGAATAGGCAGGGTGATATCATGGCTTAAACGCCAGGCAATCAGTAATGCGGCTCCCAGGCTGGTGATGAGCAATAACGCAGAAATAAAAATTTCCTGGTAGAGTTCCAGACGGATAGCCCGTAAATCCAGTTCAATAGCCACATAGCCGAGGATATTTTTCCTGTGACTACGGCTACCCGGCGATGTTCTTTGCGCATCTTTTCCACGAGAAATGATCGGGGTACGCAGGATGGTCAGGTTTCCCTGACGTATCATGGCCACATCGTCAGTAAAAGGCGTGGTGTGGCCGCTCATCATCAACCCGGTGTTCTGATTGTTGTTCGAACTGACATACAGTTGTTTTTGGTTGTCGAACACACTAATGGCACGGACAATAGAAGAATGGCGTCGGTGCAACAGACTGACCAGATTTCGAATCGCATCTTTGTCATAATAGGTCATGCCGTATTCGCAGGAGACCGCCAGAGGTTCTATGATATTAGTACCCGCGAATAGCAGCTGGCGTTGCAATTCACTATAGCGATGAATAACAAACCAGGAACTCATTAACAGACCCAGGGCTAAGGTCGGTGCCAGAGTCAACAGAATCATCCGTGCGCGCAGGCTGAGTTTAGTCATAATTTTTACAGTTGATGTTTTCCATCCGCTCCCTGAAATTTGCCGGAATTTGCTCCGGCAGCTGTTGGGCAATGAGTCATTTTAAGAGAATAAATAACTGATGGTGCAATTTTACTCGTCTGCAAAGCGTAGCCGCCCACAAAAAGAGCTGGAGGTTACCATTGATGAACTTGACCCTTTTGGTCAGGGGGTCGCCCGCCATCAGGGCAAAACACTGTTTGTCAGCGGAGCACTACCGGGGGAAAAGGTCCGCGTGACAATACTGGAGGATAAACGCCAGTTTTCCCGCGGGAAGACGACCCGTTTGTTGAGCAAAAGCCCGCAACGTGTCGCTCCGCGCTGTCAGCACTTTGGTGTTTGCGGCGGATGTCAGCAACAACATGCCACCCGGGAGTTGCAGCACCAAAGTAAGACAGGGGGGTTGCAACGCATGCTGAGTCAGTCTGCCGGCCGGAGTATTGCCGTTGAACAGATTATCAGTGCTGATGAGTGGCATTATCGTCGCCGTGCCCGGCTCAGTTTACGGTGGAATAAACCACAGCAACAGCTGGATATGGGGTTTCGCAAAAATGGCAGTAATGACATCGTCAATATCAGTCAGTGCCCTGTGTTGGTGCAACCACTCACCCGGTTGTTGCCTGAACTGCGCCAGTGTTTAACCGAATTACAGGGTGTTCGTCAGTTAGGACATCTTGAACTGGTTCAGGCAGACAACACGACGGTACTGGTATTGCGGCATCTGAAACCATTTTCTGCCGAAGACTTAGCAAAACTGGAACGATTTTCGCAGAGTCACCAACTGACGTTGTTTTTTGCGGCGGACAATGACACTCTGCAACATATTTGCGGAGAAATGCCCTATTATCAGTCGCATAACCTTAAGTTATCCTTTAGTCCTCAGGATTTTATTCAGGTCAATGATAAGGTAAACCAGCAGATGGTGGCGACAGCGATAGACTGGCTGGCATTGCAACCCGGAGACAGGGTGCTGGATCTGTTTTGTGGTATGGGCAATTTCACCCTGCCATTAGGAAAATTTGTAGAAAATGTGGTGGGTGTGGAAGGGGTTGCAGCATTAGTCCGTCAGGCAGCGTATAATGCGCAGGATAATGATTTGCCGAATGTCTCATTTTTCCGGCACGACTTAGAGCAGGATGTGACAGGTCAGCCCTGGGCAACACAAGGATTCAACAAGGTATTACTCGATCCGGCCAGAGCAGGTGCGGCAGGGATAATGTCACATATTATCGCGCTGGCACCTGAGCGAATCCTGTACGTATCCTGTAATCCAGCGACGCTGGCCCGCGATAGCGAACCGCTTCTGGCGGCAGGGTATGTCCTGCAACGGGTCGCAATGCTGGATATGTTTCCCCACACCAGCCATCTGGAATCAATGGTGCTGTTTAGCAGAACCGAAACGACCTGACGGGTCGTCATGCAGGAGAAGTTATGGTTGCGGTACGAAGTGCGCATATGAATACGGCGGGGGAATTTGCCCTTGAACAGTGGATTGCCAGTCTCGGGATTGCTAATGAGCAGTCCTGTCAGCGTCTGGCGGACTGCTGGCGTTATTGCGAAACGGAAACCAGCGACCATCCGCGGCAACCCATGCTGCTGTGGCGCGGTATTGAGATGGTCGAAATTCTGACTGAGCTCAGTATGGACAACGATACCCTGCGGGCAGCACTTCTCTTCCCGCTGGCCAACGAAAATGTTGTCACTGAAGAGCAACTGGAAGAACGTTTTGGCAAAGGGATCGTTTCGCTGGTTCATGGTGTGCGTGATATGGATGCCATTCGCCAGCTAAAAGCCACACATAATGACTCCATGGCTTCAGAACAGGTGGATAACGTCCGCCGGATGTTGCTGGCTATGGTGGAAGATTTCCGTTGTGTGGTTATTAAACTGGCAGAGCGGGTGGCACATCTGCGGGAAATGAAAGATGCCCCGGAAGATGAACGGGTTCTTGCCGCCAAAGAGAGTACTAACATTTATGCGCCACTGGCCAACCGGCTGGGAATTGGTCAGCTGAAATGGGAACTGGAAGATTACTGCTTCCGTTATCTTCATCCTGACGAATATAAACGTATTGCCAAACTGCTGCATGAGCGGCGGATTGACCGTGAGCAGTATATTGAGAATTTTGTCGACAGCCTGCGTCAGGAAATTGCCCGCGAAGGTGTGCGTGCCGAAGTTTACGGGCGACCAAAGCATATCTATAGCATCTGGCGTAAGATGCAGAAAAAATCGCTCTCTTTCGATGAACTGTTCGATGTTCGTGCGGTACGTATTGTGGCAGACCGGCTGCAGGATTGTTACGGTGCGTTGGGGATTGTCCATACCCTTTACCGTCATCTGCCCAGTGAGTTTGATGATTATGTCGCGAACCCGAAACCTAACGGCTATCAGTCGATTCATACGGTGGTATTAGGGCCCAAAGGAAAAACGGTAGAGATTCAGATCCGCACCCGGCAAATGCATGAAGATGCTGAACTGGGGGTGGCGGCACACTGGAAATATAAGGAAGGTCCGGGGATTACCAGTGCGCGTGGAGCGGCCGGCCATGAAGAGCGCATCGCCTGGTTACGCCGTCTGATAGCCTGGCAGGAAGAGATGGCTGACAGCGGTGAAATGCTGGAAGAAGTCCGCAGTCAGGTGTTTGATGACCGGGTGTATGTGTTTACCCCGAAAGGCGATGTTATAGATCTGCCGGCAGGTTCAACCCCTCTGGATTTTGCTTATCACATTCACAGTGATATTGGTCATCGTTGTATTGGTGCCAAAATTAGCGGGCGGATCGTGCCGTTCACCTATCAGTTGCAAATGGGTGATCAGGTCGAAGTGATTACCCAGAAACAACCCAACCCAAGCCGGGACTGGCTGAACCCCAATCTGGGATATATAACGACCAGCCGTGGCCGGGCCAAGGTCCATGCCTGGTTCCGTAAACAAGACAGAGATAAAAATATCCTTGCCGGGCGGCAGATCCTTGACAGCGAACTGAGCCGCATGGATATCAGCCTTAAAGAGGCTGAGAAGCTGTTGTTGCCGCGTTATAACATGACCTCGATGGATGAGGTACTCGCCGCGATTGGTGGCGGAGATATTCGTCTTAACCAGATGGTTAACTTCCTGCAAGGGAAACTGAATAAACCGACGGCCGAAGAAGAAGACCGTATTGCGTTACGTCAGTTAACCCAGAAGAGCCATAACCCTCAGCATTCCCATAAAGAGAGCGGAAGGGTGGTGGTGGAAGGTGTGGGTAACCTGATGCACCATATTGCCCGTTGCTGCCAGCCGATTCCCGGCGATGATATTGTCGGATTCATCACTCAGGGGCGGGGGATTTCCATTCACCGTGCCGACTGTGATCAACTGGCAGAGCTGATGAATCATGCGCCAGAACGAATTGTCGATGCGGTCTGGGGGGAAAGCTACTCCAGTGGATATTCGCTAGTGGTCCGGGTGGTCGCAAATGATCGTAGTGGATTGTTACGGGATATCACCACCATCCTGGCGAATGAAAAGGTGAATGTGTTAGGAGTTTCCAGCCACAGCGATACCAAAAAGCAACTGGCAACGATCGATATGGATATTGAAATTTATAACCAACAGGTACTGGGCCGGATTCTGGGTCGTCTGAACCAGGTTCCGGATATTATCGACGCCAAACGCCGCCATTAGCATCATACAGCGCGGTGACCCGCGAGATACGGGGTCACCGCGATCTTCTGCCCATCTTCCTGATTTCCGGATTGAGCAATGAATGAATCACACACTGCACTTCAACGTCTGCTAACCATTATGCAACAGTTGCGGGACCCGCAGCAGGGCTGTCCCTGGGATAAACAGCAAACTTTTGACAGCATTGCGCCCTATACCCTCGAAGAGACTTATGAAGTTTTGGACGCTATTTCCCGTAAAGATTTTGTCGATCTGCGGGAAGAGCTGGGGGATTTGCTGTTCCAGGTCGTGTTTTACGCCCAAATGGCCGGGGAACAACAGCTGTTTGATTTTACCGATATATGTAACAGTATCAGTGCCAAACTTGAGCGTCGACACCCTCATATTTTTGCCGGTAATGAGCGCAGCGATATCACAGAGATCAACCGTCACTGGGAACAGCTGAAACAACAGGAACGCCAGGCAAAAGCGCTCACTTCAGCGCTGGATGATATACCGCGAGCCATGCCAGCTCTGATGCGGGCCTATAAGATACAAAAACGCTGTCGCAACGTCGGTTTTGACTGGACGGAAACCGGTCCGGTACTGGATAAAGTGCACGAAGAGATTGCCGAAGTGATGGAAGAAGCCAACCGGCCAATCATTGACCCGCAGCGGCTGGAGGAGGAAATCGGTGATCTGCTGTTTGCTACCGTTAACCTGTCCCGGCATCTTGGCAGTAAGGCTGAGACCGCGTTGCAGAAAGCCAACGATAAATTCGAAAAACGTTTTCGTCAGGTAGAGCAGATTATTGCTGAACAAGGATTGACGATGCAGCAAGCCACTCTTCCGCAAATGGAAGAGGCCTGGCAACAGGTCAAAAAGCAGGAAAAATCGGGATTCTGAATTCCGCGAAACCGCTTCTGCGGCGTGAGAATACGCCGCAGAAGCAGGTATAACCGAAAGTTTTACCTCAGGTTTTAGTACTCGCCTTTTTCACCTGGTGCAGGAATAAAGGTTGGCTGTCCCTTCACCCCGGAATAGGTCAGAATAAGTATTGTTTCTTCATTACCGCTGACCCCGCGGTGGTAGTCATTTACAGACTCAGTAAATGCCTGACCCTGTTTAAAGGTTTCTGATTTTCCGGACGCTTTGTCCTGCAGCGTCAACTGGCCTTTAAGGACATAGCCGGCATTTGGAAAACCATGCTTATGCCATGGGAGCGCCGAATTCGCCGGAATCGTCAGTTTGATGACCGTCAGTTCAGGACGTTCTGTCGGATAATGGTCATAGGGTTTACCATTCCAGGATGATTGGCTCTGGGCCAGAATATCAGCCTTACCTGATGCTGTCGGTGGATCCGCGGCCAGAGTTGATGCAGATACAGACAATAAGCTCAACGCGAAGACAGGCAGGGTAAAGTATTTTTTCATATTAACCTCTGGTTGTTATTTGTTCACTTTAAGCCGTTCAGGCAAAATAAGCGTAGTCAAGGGTTTCAGGATCTTTCTATTGACAAAAAAAGAACATTTGCTTTCACATTTTGTAACATGCAGAGGTTTTTTCAGGGTGGGTGTTATTGTACGGCGATGATTGCAAACAAGAATCTTGTTATTTTTTACCGTTTAAGTCAGAAATTAGCGCCCGGGCGTGCTCACAGTCAGTTTTTGCCGTGGCTAACACGTTTCAGCTTTTTGATTAAAACTGAAAGAATTGTGATTAAAATCAACCCCTGAGCCTCTTTTATCGCGTAGTGTGTCGGTTACGCAGAGTGAAGAGGCTTTGAATCATCATTTGTGGCGGATGCGCCTTTCAGGTAGACTGTGTTCCCGTCCTGGTGATTCCACCATCTTTAAACCTTAACTCTCAGGTTCAGCATGACAACGAACTATATTTTTGTGACCGGCGGGGTCGTTTCCTCTCTGGGTAAAGGCATTGCTGCAGCCTCTCTGGCAGCTATTCTTGAAGCTCGTGGTCTGAAAGTGACCATTATGAAGCTTGACCCTTATATTAACGTCGATCCAGGCACCATGAGCCCAACCCAGCATGGTGAAGTATTTGTCACTGATGATGGTGCAGAGACGGATCTGGACCTGGGTCATTACGAACGTTTTATCCGCACGCGGATGTCCCGCCGTAATAACTTTACTACCGGACGTATCTACTCTGAAGTGTTACGTAAAGAGCGACGTGGCGACTACCTGGGTGCGACGATTCAGGTGATCCCGCACATTACTAATGCGATTAAAGAACGCATTATCGAAGGCGGCGAAGGCCACGATGTGGTACTGGTGGAAATTGGCGGTACGGTAGGTGATATCGAGTCACTGCCGTTCCTGGAAGCTATCCGTCAGATGGCGGTGGATGTCGGTCGTGAACATACTCTGTATATGCACCTGACACTGGTTCCTTACCTGGCGGCAGCCGGGGAGGTAAAAACCAAACCGACGCAACACTCTGTTAAAGAATTGTTATCGATCGGAATCCAGCCAGATGTGCTAATCTGTCGTTCGGACCGTGCGGTGCCAGCGAATGAGCGCGCTAAAATCGCGTTGTTCTGTAACGTGTCAGAGAAAGCGGTTATCTCACTGAAAGATGTGGATTCCATCTATAAAATTCCGGGCATGCTGAAATCTCAGGGGCTGGATGACTTTATCTGTAAGCGGTTTAACCTGAATGCTCCACAGGCTGATTTGTCTGAATGGGAACAGGTAATTTACGAAGAAGCCAATCCTGGTGGTGAAGTGACTATCGGGATGGTGGGTAAATACGTTGAACTGCCTGATGCGTATAAGTCAGTGATTGAAGCGCTGAAGCACGCGGGTCTGAAAAACCGTGTGACAGTGAACATCAAACTGATTGACTCACAGGATGTTGAAACCCGTGGGGTTGAATTACTGGCTGGCCTGGATGCTATCCTGATCCCTGGTGGATTTGGTTCACGCGGTATCGAAGGTAAAATTATTACGGCTCAGTATGCCCGTGAGAATAAGATTCCGTATCTCGGTATTTGCCTGGGTATGCAGGTGGCACTGATTGAGTTTGCCCGTAACGTGGCAGGAATGACCGGAGCCAGTTCAACGGAGTTCGAACCTGACTGTAAATATCCGGTGGTTGCGCTGATTACTGAATGGCGTGATGAAGAAGGTAATGTTGAAGTACGCGATGAGCAGAGTGATTTAGGCGGTACCATGCGCCTGGGTAGCCAGGCTTGCCAGTTATCTGAAGACAGCCTGGTGAGTAAGATGTACGGTGCTCAGACGATTGTGGAACGTCATCGTCACCGTTATGAAGTGAATAATCTGTTACTGAAGCCTATTGAAGCCGCAGGTTTACGGATTGCGGGTCGTTCCGGAGATGACCAACTGGTAGAAATTATCGAAAACCCAAATCATCCGTGGTTTGTGGCCTGCCAGTTCCATCCGGAATTTACCTCTACACCGCGTGATGGTCACCCGCTGTTTGCCGGATTTGTTAAGGCATCGGTTGATTATCAGAAAAGTCTGGCGAAGTAAGCTTATCACTGCAACGCGCGAACTTTTCGCGCGTTGCTTGTCTTAGGATTAAGAAGTTTTAGCTTAACTTGTACTGAGGAAAAACGAATGTCCAAAATCGTAAAAGTCATCGGTCGTGAAATCATCGATTCACGTGGTAACCCGACTGTTGAAGCAGAAGTACATCTGGAAGGTGGTTTCGTTGGACTGGCAGCTGCACCGTCAGGAGCTTCTACGGGGTCCCGTGAAGCGCTGGAACTGCGTGATGGCGATAAATCTCGTTTCCTGGGTAAAGGCGTGACCAAAGCCGTCGCTGCCGTTAACGGGCCAATTGCTGATGCGGTGACCGGTAAAGATGCCAAAGACCAGGCGAACATCGATAAAATCATGATCGAACTGGATGGTACCGAAAACAAGTCTAAGTTTGGTGCTAACGCTATCCTCGCGGTTTCACTGGCAGCCGCTAAAGCCGCGGCCGCTTCTAAAGGCTTGCCTCTGTACGCACACATTGCTGAACTGAACGGAACCGCAGGTAAGTTCTCTATGCCATTGCCTATGATGAACATCATCAATGGTGGTGAACATGCTGACAATAACGTTGATATTCAGGAATTTATGATCCAGCCGGTGGGCGCTTCCAGCATTAAAGAAGCTATCCGTATTGGTTCTGAAGTTTTCCATCATCTGGCTAAAGTTCTGAAGGCCAAAGGCCTGAACACCGCAGTGGGTGATGAGGGTGGTTATGCACCTAACCTGGCCTCTAACGCAGAAGCATTAGCGGTTATCGCAGAAGCGGTAAAAGCAGCCGGCTATGAGCTGGGTAAAGATGTGACTCTGGCCATGGACTGTGCGGCGTCTGAGTTCTATAACAAAGAAACCGGTAACTATGAACTGAAAGGTGAAGGTAAAACCTTTACTTCTCAGGAGTTCACGCATTACCTGGAGCAGTTGACTCAGCAATATCCAATCGTCTCTATCGAAGATGGCCTGAATGAATCTGACTGGGAAGGTTTTGCTTACCAGACTAAAGTGCTGGGCGATAAGCTGCAACTGGTCGGTGATGACCTGTTCGTAACCAATACTAAAATCCTGAAAGAAGGGATTGAAAAAGGTATTGCTAACTCTATCCTGATCAAATTTAACCAGATCGGTTCTCTGACCGAAACTCTGGCTGCGATCAAAATGGCGAAAGATGCCGGTTACACTGCGGTCATTTCTCACCGTTCAGGTGAAACCGAAGATGCGACCATCGCCGACCTGGCGGTAGGTACTGCTGCGGGCCAAATCAAAACCGGTTCAATGAGCCGTTCTGACCGTGTTGCTAAATACAACCAGTTGATCCGTATCGAAGAAGCACTGGGTCAGAAAGCTCAGTTCAACGGACGCAAAGAGATTAAAGGTCAGGCATAATCACTGCCAGTGACCTGATACCTGAAACCCTCTGACCTGTGTCAGAGGGTTTTTTTTATCAACAGACAGGGGCTGACATCAGAAGCTGATGGTTAATTTTCTCTATTTCATTAACGCTCAGTAAGCCAAACGGGTAAATCACACTTTGTTGGCTTTGTCCCTGTTCCCGTGGGGTATGGCGAAAAATATCTAACGGGAAAAGAGTATGGTTGAGTAACTCTTCGGGGATTAACTTTACTTCGGCACGGAAAGTAAGAAAGCCGGCATTATTCAGTCCGCAAGCCCGGGTTTCCGGCCAAAGTTGTTGTATACCCTTCAGCGCCAGTAGCGCTTTATGTTTTCGCGTTTGCAGGCTATCGGTCAGATATTTCATAAAATGCGATGAATCGAAAAATGCACTGAGCAGTGCTCTGGTCAGAGGATTCGTTTCACTGTTCAGTAACGGCAGGTAACGCTGCATCAGCTGCTTCAGCCTGACAGGCGCCGCGATACAGCAAATATTCATACCGTTACCGGTCAGTTCAGACAAATGGGTCAGGTAGATAATCTGCGGATCGGGATAATGCCGGCTGAGTGCAGGAATGACTGACTGACCAAATCCCAGCATCGCAGCACTATCATTTTCGATAATGAATGCATTGTGTCGGGCTGCCCACTGACAAAGCTTCTGCCGTCTCGTCATACTCAGGCAACTCCCGGTGGGGAACTGTAGTGCCGGAGAGGTAAAAATTAAATCTGCACCTTTCAGTGGAAACTCTTCGACCCGAATGCCCTGGTCATCGACAGTGACCGGAATAACCTGAAAGTTAAGACAACGGAACAATTCCTGTACATTCAGCGGGCAGGGGTCTTCCACCAGAACGGTCACGTTTTTTCGGGTGCTGGCGAGCGTTTTACCTATCAGCAGCAATGCCTCCTGCATTCCGGACAGCATCAGCAGGTTTTCGGGCTGTAATGAAATTCCCCTGGAAATTCGGATAAACCGGCACAGACTTTTCCTGAGTTGTCTGTCGCTGACTTCACTCTGATTCCATCCTGCAGGTTGTCTGGCTGAGCTATTATTCAGACACCAGCGGCGAATAAAATGTTTTGGTAACTGCATCCGGTGGTGATGTTCGAGCCACTGATAAACACAGGTGGCCGGGCTTCTGTTATCTGCAGATTCTGGTATCCCTCCACTGACTGTATTGTCGACCAGTGGGTCGGGCGAGGGGTCTGCCAGTGCCGGGGTACCGGTGACCAGATAACCACTGCGTTCATGACCCTGAATGTACCCCAGACTTTCCAGACTTTTATAAACCAGCATAACGGTACCGCGTGAAACTTTATATCGATCACTCATCGTACGTATTGATGGCAGAAAATCGCCCCGTTTCAGGGTGCCAATAAAAATCATTTGACACACATCATCTATGATCTGTTGTTTAATGGTTTGTTTGTTCAGCATTTAAACATGTTCCCTATGAATATTACTGAATTATTCTTGTATAGATAACATGTAACCAAAGGATTTCGCAAGATAAATAAAATATTGTTACCAGTTTGTGTTTAATTATTTTTCGGGTGTTATCATGAGACTGTGAGGTTGATCTTTAAGAATAAATATCAGAAAGTAGTCAGGTAATAATAAACAAGGTGATGGAATATTCCTATGGGGAAATATATCGTAGCGGTAGATGTAACGCTATTGACTAACGGTTTTGGTCAGTAATTTCGGTGATATACACTGCCCTGGTCAGATTGATTTTAAAATAAGGCCAGTGACATTTTTAAATTTCAATTTTGTTACTTGTTTATCCCCGGGCTGAACGTATCATGAGGTCGTTAACCAGGGCGCCCGGTAACGCAGTATGAAGGATTATTGTTAACTATATTTAATAGATACTATCATATTTAAGGATGACTACCCATGATTAACCAACTGACCTCATTGTCACTGAAAGCACAGATCGCTGTGAAAGAGCGCGGGTACCGTGCATTCAGGGCGCTGTCTAAAGAAGATGGTGTCACCGCCATCGAATATGCGGTAATTGCGGTTGCTATCAGTGGTATGTTGCTGGCCTTATTTGGTTCAGATGACGCGACCTTCCTGAAGGCGATCAAAGATAAATTTACCCTGCTGGGTAATAATATCACCAGCGCTAATGCCGTTCCAAAATCTTAACCGATAATTTTATTAAGGAGGCGTGACTGGCCTCCTTGTTTTGTAAAGTCATATGCTTATATTTCTTTATGGTCTGCTGGCCTTTGTGTTGTTATCAGTGTGCTATACCGATATTTCTTCCAGGAGAATAAAGAATAATGCGGTTGTCTTTATTGCGGTGTTGTCGTTGACAATATCTGTCGTTCAGGGCAACAGCATTAATATATTCTGGCCATTTATCACGCTGGTGTTGGGAATGTTTTTGGTGACCGTGAATGTTATCGGGGCTGGTGATATTAAGCTTATTTCAGCGCTCAGCCTGTCTCTTCCTGCGAAGCAGATGGCTGATTTTATCTTCTGGATTACATTATCCGGAATACCACTGATTCTTATTGTGGTTGCCTTACGACTGTGGCATCCGGGGAGCAAAAAAATGACGCTCCCCTATGGTGTTGCAATCAGTTGTGGTTATTTACTTCATCTATTGGGATAAACAGGACATTCAGTGAACCAGAGACTATTGGTAATTTTGGCTGTTTTATTACTTATTGTCGGCGCATTTGGCTTGCTGATGAGTAACGGTACCCCGGAACCCACCGATACCCCGGTCTCCTACCGGCTGGTGAATTATTTTGTCAGTGAAAAAGCACTCCCCGCAGGCAGTTTGTTAAGAGATGAGGATTTAGCCATGAAAACCGAATCTTTGCCCGCGGACAATGTGACAGGGTCGGAAATGACGGTTGAATCACTGCGAGGGATGTTTCTGGTCACCCCAAAACAGCCCGGTGAGCGCATTTTGGCCGGAGATATTAGTCCCGACGATCCAAAGAACAAGCTGGCCGCCGCCAATATGATTCGCTACAACACGGTGATTAATGAGCGGTTTACCGGTGCGATACAGCAACTACGGCCGGGGGATTATGTGGATGTTTATTTGCGATTTATGGCCGAAAACACCCGGCCCCGGCGTAAGAACAGCGAAGGCATTTTGCAGGGAGAATCCTCGCTGAATTTATTTCGGATCTTCGAAGCCAGAAGGGTGATCAGCCGGCCGGAAAGAGCCTCATCATCGCTGCTGGAGCGCCAGTCATTGTCAGAGAGCCGGGATGACAAAGCCACAGGGAGTCTGTCTCTCGATTTAGAGCTTAGCCCGGGCGATCTGAAAAGGCTGTATCTGGTCACCCAGAAATACGAAGTGATTCTTTTTCCTGTCACCCAGGATAAGGTTCAGCGGAAGGCTACCAGCGTAAAGCCAGCGACAGCTAAAGGAACAGCTAAATGAATTGCCTGACCCGACATTTACCCCGTTGTTATGGATTACGGTTGTGGTCTGTCGCTTTGTTGCTGGCTGGCTTGCTGTTGCCGTTATCCTCTTTTGCCGAAACCCTGTACCTGTCGAAAGGGGGGGCCCGGACCCTAAAAATGAATACCGTGATTGATACCGTATTTACCACCGATCCGGAAATCGTCGATTACAACCTGATCAGTGACCGTGAAGTGGTGATCTATGGCATCCAGAACGGGATTGGCGAGATTCTGCTGGTACAGAACGATGTGACGCGAAAAATTAAAGTGGTGGTGGATCCGCTGGTGGGAAAACTGGCCTCTCAGATACAGGATCAGTTTCCCGGTTCCACCATTGAACTGAGGAAGGTCGGTGACAGCTATATTCTCGCGGGGGTTGCGGTAGATGAAGAGAGTCGCGACGCGATTTACCAGATAGTCGGTGAAGCGTTGGGGATGGAAGCCGAAATTAAGGATACCACTATTAAAACTGAGAATACCGGTGAGTTAAAGATTACCGCGCTCAGGCAATTCCAGTACAAGAAACTGCAAAACCGTATGCGTCTTCCGCAGGCGAATCAGGTCAATGTCAAAATTTCGATAGTCGAACTGAACAAAACCTACAGTGACAGCCTGGGAATCGAGTGGGGGCAGGCACTGGATGTGGGCAACTTTGTCCTCAATAAACTGAAGTTTAATGCCAACGAACTGACGTCAATGATTCATGCGTTGGGGAATGAATCGGTGGCCAGAGTACTCGCCGAACCGAATTTGTCCGTTTTGTCCGGTGAAACCGCAGATTTCCTCGTCGGGGGGGAAATTCCTGTGGTGACCAGTTCATCGAACGGGACTTCCGTCGAGTACAAAGAAATCGGGGTCCGGATGACCATTGGTGCCAAGGTCGAGAACAGCCAGAAGGTCAAGCTGATGATCTATCAGGAAGTCAGTAATGTCGATTCTCAAAACACATCCACCGGCACCAGTTATATTCTTCCTACGCTGAAGTCGCGTAAAGCCAGGACCACTGTCGAGCTGGCAGACGGCGAGAGCTTTGTACTGGCGGGTTTACTGAGCGAATCGGAACAGGAAGTGCTGAAGAAAGTTCCCTTTATTGGCGATATTCCGGTGCTCGGCGCATTTTTCCGTTCAACGGCGGCTCACCGGGAGAAAACAGAACTGGTGGTGGTGGCCACGATTAATCTGGTACGGCCTATCTCCTCCAGTCAGGTCACCTTACCGGCCTGGCAGCGCAGTAGTTTGCTGGAGCGCTATTTTAATATCAGTAACGTGAAAGGCAGCAGCGCAGAGAAAGGTGTAGTTAATTTTATAGAGCAGGGCGGTTTTATTTATTAGCGAGGCAGTGTATGCGGCAATGGATTCTGCTGTTTATAGGATTATGGAGTTGTGCCGCCACGGCCGCTCAGGGGTATCAGTTTCAGTTGAAAGGTCGCAGCGATATAGATCAGGAGATTCTGGTCTCTGAGGTCGTTTCCTTTCACCAGTTTCTCGGCGGCTCACTTGCTGTGCAATGGTATCTCAATGATGCCGATGCCCTGGCGGAGCGCATCAGGCAGCGGCTGATTAATGCCGGAATTTCGCCTAACCGGGTCCGGTTACAGAAAAAGCCGGTACAGAACACCACCTCACAAGTAGCGCTGGTGAGCATTACTCTGACCACCAAAAAAAATGATGCGTTATGTCAGTCGAGAAAAAGCACTTACCATTTCGACAGTTACCCCGAACTTGGCTGTGCGATAGACAATAACCTCAATACGTCATTGCGCCGGTAATTGACTGACTCACAGAGCGGCAGGGAGGCCGAATGCTGTTATTTTCCTCCAATGAAAAAAGCCAACAGACCGATAGCGAAAGTGTCCTGGTGATCGCTGCGGATACGCAGGTGATGGATAAAATTTGCGAGCAACTGACGATACGGGATACCGGAGAAATTCGTCGTTTTGCCGGTTCGGTAACGCAACTGGAAAATTATACCGAATCTGCGGATGTCAACGTGGTGGTTTTTGAAGTCAGTGAAGCCGATACCCCCGAATCGGTCGCACAGCTGATGGAGTTGCATATTTCACGTACCGCAATCCAGATAGCTATTGGTCACCGGGATTCACTGATGCTGGCCGACAGTTATCTGCAACAGCGCATTTTTTACTGCCATTACCCGTCACAGCTTAATCGCATCGGTTCGCTTATTGCGGCGAAAAGCCAGCCAGGCAGAGATGTGAACAGCGCAGTTAAAATGTCTATCCTGGGCTGCAAAGGGGGGATTGGGACTTCCTCTCTCAGTTACTACATCGCTGAAGATATTGCCAGACTTCGCCAGTCAGCCACTTTACTGGTGCAGGGGAGTGGAGGCAGCCGCAATCTGGATCTGATTTCCCGTGTTTCGATCAGCAATGAAGTCACGTTGTTGCAGAACAATTTCTATGCAATGTATGAAGAGAAAAGCCATGCGTGGTATTTCAACAATCCGGTCTATGACCGTCATCAGTGCGTGATATTTGACTTCAGTGCCTATAACGCCTCTGACGAAGATATCGAAAATGTACTGACCCATTCTGATTGTGTGTTGTTGGTCTGCGACCGAAATCTGTCTTCTGTCCGTGTGGCGAAGAAAATCATTGAAGCCAATACCCATCTGCAAAGCAGCAATAACGGGATAAAACGACTCTATCTCTGCTTTAACCAGCATCATCCGAAAGTCAGTGGCGAAGTCAATGCCCGTGAAGCCGGAGACCTGGTAGGACAGCCTGCGGATATTGTTGTCCCTTATCTGCTGAAATCCGGAGACCCTTCAATGTCGCTGGATTTCAGCGGTAAGCACAGAGCTACCCTGCAAAACATCAGTTATCTGCTGTTAGGCAAAAAAAGGACCACTGCAGAAAAATCAACCTCGTTATTTTCGGACCTGAAAAAACGGCTCACAAGGACGTCTGAATAATTATGAATCAAAAGTATGCAGAGCTTGCCCGGCAATTACGCAGTCTGGCCTTACCCAGGCTTGATCTCGATCAGATAGACAAAATGCTCGATGACCGTAATGCCCTGATCCGCGAAATATCTCAGGTTATCCACCGGACCAGCGTCGAGCACAGTCAGTACCTGCCTGCCGAAGAGACCCGTGAACTGGCATCGGCCATGGCGGATGAAATTCTTGGCGTCGGCCCGCTACGTGAACTGATGGAAGATGAGTCTGTCAGCGATATTCTGGTTAACGGTCCTGAGAATATTTTCGTAGAACGCAGTGGCAAGCTGGTTTTCACCGGTAAGCGTTTTGTTGATAACCAGCAACTGACGGATATTGCTAAACGTCTGGTCAGCCGGGTGGGTCGACGGGTGGATGAATCCCAGCCTCTGGTGGATGCCCGTATGGCTGATGGTAGCAGGCTGAATGTGGTGATTAATCCGGTGGCGCTGGATGGCACCTCCATCTCTATACGTAAATTCAGCAATGTCTCCCGTACCCTGCGTGATTTAGTCAACTGGGGGGCGATGAGTGAACAGATGGCCAATTTTCTGTCCATTGCGGTTCGCTGTCAGGGCAATATTGTGATTTCCGGAGGGACAGGTTCAGGTAAAACGACACTGCTCAATGCTCTGTCACAGCATATCAATAGCGATGAACGCATTATTACTCTGGAAGATGCCGCAGAATTAAAACTGCAACAGCAACATGTAGTGAGGCTGGAAACCCGGATGGCCGGTGCAGAGAACACCGGCCAGATCACCATGCGGGATCTGATGATTAATACTCTGCGTATGCGTCCCGACAGGATCATTGTCGGGGAGTGCCGTGGCGGTGAAACGTTTGAAATGTTGCAGGCCATGAACACCGGACATGATGGTTCAATGACCACTCTGCATGCTAACTCACCGCGAGATGCGGTGGCCCGTCTGGAAAATATGGTCATGATGGCCAATCTCAGCCTGCCGATTGAGGCTATTCGCCGCAATATTACCTCGGCGGTTAACCTGATTATTCAGGCGAGTCGTCTACACGACGGGTCGAGAAAAATTACCCATGTGACCGAAGTGATGGGGCTGGAAGGCGATACTATCGTATTACAGGATATCTTCAATTTCGCCGTGGATGACAGTGTGCAGGGGAAAGTGGTTGGGCGTTTTGTCACCCCCGGCCTGTCTGGTCGTTCCAGCGTCTACCAGCGTGCCAGAGAGCATGGCTGTGAAGACCTGTTGAAATCGGTCTTCGGGTAATCCGATGAACCTGTTATTCATTTTACTGCTGGTCATGGCGGGACTTTGTCTGCTGATTGTTCTGCAGAGAAACAAGTTTACCCGCCAGTCGCTCTCTTATTCCGGACAGCGCAAACAGGTACTAATGTCGATTATCAGTCAGAAAACGGCTACGGTGTCTGATGAAGCATCGCTGATTGACCGGCTGAAATCCGGAACAGAAGAGCGGTTGTCGGCGATTTTCCGGGTGTTTCACGCCGGCAGCAGCGCCGCACTGATAAAAAATCTGCTGATTCCGGTGGTGGTGACGATGGCGCTACTGGCACTCAATGTACTGTATATCGGTTTTCCACTGAGTTGGGTGCTAGCCGTCGGGCTGTTTGCCAGTTACCTGGTCACCTACAAAATTTTGAAAAAACGTCGTTACCAGCAGTTCTCTGTTGATTTTAGTGAAGCGCTGACCACCATTGGCGGCGCGATTTCTTCCGGCCGGACATTTTTACAGGCCATGTCTGATTACAGCCAAAACTCCAACAACTCTCTGTCCCGTGAATTTACGGCAATTTCCCGTCGCCTGAATTTTGGGGAACAGGCCGAAGTGGTGTTTATGGAGTCCTGGCGAAATTATCCCTACCGGGAATATTACTTTTTCATTGTCGCCATTCTGCTGAATATCAACAGTGGGGGCAGGTTGCGGGAGGTTCTGAACAAGTTGCAGCGCTCTATTTCCAACAGTATCGCCATGGAAAAAAAGATGCTGTCGATGACCTCTGAAATGCGAATGTCTTCAAAGATAACCGGCGCCATCCCGTTTGTGTTTCTGATACTGCTGAAATTTATCAGTCCGGAAAATTTCCATTATGTACTGGAAGATGAGGATGGCCGGGTATTGCTGTATTACCTGATTGGCAGTGAGACTTTGGGGCTGCTGGTCATCAAATTTCTGATGAGGAAATTGTAATCATGAGTCCGATGCTGATTATGCTGATAACGGTGGTGATAGTGGTGGCCGGTAACCTGGTGCTTAACAAAGTCAGAGCCAGCAAACTCAGGCAGGCGCTGGTGGTAGAGGACGCCACCGTACACAAACTGAAAATACAGCAACTGAAAGAACACCATCACACCGAAATTGTCCTGGAACAGAACAATCCCTTGCTGAATCTCTACCGCAGGCTGGATGCCAATATGGCTTATAAGATGTTGATGTCACTGGGAATGTTTTTACTGATTATGCTGGCGGGCAAGCTGACCGGACAATCTCTTAGCCGTGAGTCGTTGTTGATGGCCGCCATGATAAGTCTGGTCACGACCATTATCCTGCCCGGCACGCTGCGTTCTTTGTTTGTGAAACGGCGGGTTAAAGTTCTGAGTTCTGAGCTGCCATGGATGATTGAACTGCTGGCCATCAGCGTGCAGTGCGGGATGACTATTGAGCAATCCTTCCGGTTTTTATCTGACAAGATGTCCGGCATCAATCCGGATTTTGTGCCTTTTATCAACCGGCTGGTGCGAAGAACCGAGGTCAGTGGCCTGAGTTCGGCGCTGGACCATTTCTACCGCGAATTACCCTCGGCAGAGACCCGCATGTTTTGTGCGATGTTGCAGCAAAGCCTGCAGTACGGATCGTCGATGTACGAACAACTGACCGAACTGGCCCGTGAAATAAGGGAAGTCCAGTTACTGGCCACCGAAGAAAAGATTGGTCAGCTTGGCGCAAAAATGAGTGTGCCGTTAATTCTGTTCTTTATGTTTCCGGTAATCATTATTGTTGCTGCACCGGGTGTCATGAGACTGATGGGACAAATGGGAAATTAATGACGTGAAAATGCTAAAACGGATAGCAACATCAGCAATGATATGTCTTCTGGCCGGTTGCAGTCAGCCTTCCACCACGGTAGCCGGTAAACGTTTTGCTCTGAATGAGGGAAAAGCAGACGAGCAACTATTGCTCAGGACCGGGAACTACTCCGGGCTTATCAAAATGAAGCAGCAGGAACTGAAGAAAAATAATTCACCGGAGACCCGCTATCAGTTGGCGGAATATTATTATCTGTCAGGTGATTTCAACTCTTCATTATTCCACCTGCAAAAATTACTGGCAGCAGGGGGCAGCCTGAAGGTGTATTTACTGGAGAGTAAAAACCTTAGTTCGTTAAAGAAATATAAAGAAGCCCTCAGTTTTGTGGCAATGGCTTTGAACAAAAATAAAAATAATGGTGAGGCGCTGAACCTGAAAGGGGTTATTCAGGCTGAAATGGGCGATCTTAAGGGGGCATTAGCCAGTTTTGAACTGGCACGCAATGCTTATTTCCAGGAAGAATCTGTGGTTAACAACATCGCCATGATTTATATCGTGCAAAAACGTTATCACGAAGCGGTACAGATGCTGTTGCCGGTCTATCTCAGGGGCTACCGTAATCCTCAGCTGGAACATAACCTGGCCTTCGCACTGGTGAAAACCGGTGATTTACGCTACGCCAAAGAGATTATTAAGCGCGGCAACTATGCCAAAAACCCGGATATGCTGGTGGCGGATCTTTTCAGGGTAGAAAGTTTCTGATGTTATTACCGGAGCAGGTTATGCGTACCATGATCAGAATGATAAAGCGTTTAGGGAACCGTGAACACGGATCGATCACCCTGGAATTTGCCTTTATATTTATTATTTTCGTCTTTTTTGTGTTTCTTATTTTTGAAGTCTGCCGGTATATGTATATCTCTGCCTCGGTAGATTTAACCTTAGCTGAAGCCGCAAGGATCACATCGCGCTCAGAAGAAATCGTGGACTACCCTGATTTATTCGCCCGAACGGTGGATGAACAAAGTGATCTGTTATCGATGTTTATCGATCCTGATGATTTCACCTTAAAAATTACCTATTGCAGCTCTGTCAGTGCTGCCATGACAGGAAATTGTAGCAGCGGTAGTGGCAGCAAATATCCGCTGGCGATTTACAGCGCAAGCTACCGCTACCAGCCGTTACTGTTTAGCTATGATGATGATGACAGCAGTATCAGCCAGCTTCTCACCAGCCTGAATAAGCCAATTAGCCGGCGGCTGGTCTATGTACAGGAATATGAACGGGGAGATCAGTGACATGACATGGAAGAGAATGCTTTTACGGCAGGGAAGATCGGAGCAGGGTTCTGTCATCGTTGAAGCTGCTTTTATTTTTCCTTTGCTGGTCATACTGGGTTGTGGAGCGATGGATTATGGGTTCTGGCTGCTGACCCGCAGTAAAGCTGAGCGGATAACGGCGTCTCTGGCCGCAGTGATCCGCGAGCGAACCACCCTTTATGAAGGCCGTGAGACCTTAACCACCACCGATGTGAACCAGTTGGTGAGTCTGGCCAAATATATGGCGAATGATAGTAGTGTCGATAAATTATGTGTACAGGTGGAAAGCCTGAGTTTTAAAAGCGTCACCACCACTCCTCAGGCCGATCAGTACCAAAAACTAACGGGCGGGGCCGCAAAATGCTCCCCCGGGGTGACGCCACTGACCAGTTACAGTGAACTCTCGCCGATGAGTATTCGTGGCCGATGGGTGCCGCTCTATCAGGTGACACTGAGCGTCCCCGCCCCCAGGGGCAGTATCTCCGCTCTGCTGAATCACCTGGAAGCACTGCCTGAGACTATTACGGTGTCTAATATCGTGCTGGTACGCTAAACAGAGGCCGGAGATGAAAAGAGGCTTCCACGCGCTGTTGATCGGTAGCTGTTGTTTATCGGTGGCCGTGGCAGCGACAGGTAAACGGACGTCACCTGCGGCTCCTGTGGCAGGCAGAGCCCAGGCTATTATTTTTATCGACAGTAATACTCCCACTGATATTCGTATTAGCCGGGAGATAAATCATCAGTTGTATCTGAGTCCGACTCTGGCACGACGACTGGCAGTCACGCTGATAGACATTAATCCGGCAGGATTCAGTTTGACAGGGGCAGCAAGATATCTGAAAGACCCGGCGGGAATCTGGGTAGAGAAATACCGGCCGCCAGGGATACCGGCTCTGTTTTGTCTGCAAGGCACCCGCCAACAATTTTATAATCTAACTACAGCGGAAGACATACGGAAATGTTTATAAAAAGGCTGAACTCTGTGCTACGCCGGTTCAGGAGTGAACGTGGCGTCATGATTATTCCTCTGGCGATTCTATTCCCTATATTATTCGGATTGATGGCCTTAGGCATTAACAGTGTCTCTATGCTGGCAAACAGGGCGCGTATGGCCGATGCGGTGTCAGAGGCAACCCTGGCAGTATCGACCGCTACCATGGCCAATGATAACCAGACGGTCAGCGGCCGGCAGGAGATAGAGAAAATGCGCGGCACCGTGGCATCGTGGATGAAATACTATTTTCCGTCGATGAAAAGCGCACCGGAAGTGGAATTCACCGTGATAGAAGGACAGCAACTCGCCAGCTCCGAGACCCGCTACACCTATTATAATGTTGATGTTGCCGTCACCTTACCGCAACTGTTCCTCTACCAGACAGTGACTGTAGATAAGACAGACTATACGCTGAGGGCAGGCAGGGGGCATGTGAACAAATATGTCTCGAAACCGGCCGATTATGTGTTTGTGGTCGATTTTTCCGGATCTCAACGGGGTCCCCGCCTCAATATTCTGAAGAGTGTGTTTGCTGAAATTACCGACTTCGTACTGAAAAACAGCCCGGGCTCGAAAATTGCCATCGTTCCCTTTAGTACCGGGGTGTCGGTGATTATGCCGGGAACCAATCAGCGTGGCGGGCAAAACGTCGGATGTTCGGTGCTGTTTGTGCCCAACCCCGGGTGGGATATTAATTATGCGTTCTGGGGAGATAAGAACGTTTCCACCGCTTATGCGAACAGTCCGCTCAATACCCAAACTTACTATATGGACTATTACCGGTATAAATTTTATAAAAATTTTGTTGCTGCCTCTTCCCCGACCATTAAAGAAGCAGATATGCGCAAGCGCTGGTGCCGTCAGAACCCTACTAAGGGTGTCAAAGAGGGGCGGGTCGAATATTCCTGTTTTGATCCCCGGGATAAATACCCGGACCCGTCGGACCCCCGTAATCAGCTGGAAGATATTTTCAGTGATGAGTCTCTGAAGCTGATTAACAGTGAATATGCGAAGGCGGCCAGGGTCTATTCAAAGCAGATAACAACATGGACTATTGAACACGATGCGGCGATCAATTATCCGGCCACACTGGAAAAAATGTTTGATAATGATGCCATTATTACCTTTCCGGTACTCTGGACAGCGAATACATCATCTTATCGCCCTTACTACCAAATGTGTCAGCAGGTGGGCTGGTGGAAGTATACCACAGGCAATGACCTGACCAAACAGAGTGCCAGGTCGTGGCTGATACCGCTGACGGATTCACAGTCATTACTCGATCAGTTCCAGACGATGGATGCTTATGGCTATACCCATCTCTCGTCCGGGCTTATTCGCTCGGTTCCGGTCATGATGGAGGGCACCAACCGCCGTAAGGTATTTATTATGATGTCGGATGGTCAGGAGAGCGACCACCCGCAGATTACCACCGATAAATGGCTGAAAACCTATAAACTCTGTCAGAAGATTGAGGAGGGGTTTCTGTCCCGACCGAAAACTAATACCGGCAGCGTTGAGCTCTATTATATCTCCACCACCAATGCTACAAAGTGGGTAAATTACTGGGCAGAAAACTGTACCGGCGTGGCTCGTTCCAAAACCGCGACTGAACGCGACGATTTAGTGAAGCTGATTAAGGGGATTATTACCGATGAAACCGGCCATCTGGCGGTAGATTAATTCACACGGGGAGTCTGAGGTTCGCCGGCGCCGCAGGATCAGACATGATCTGCGGCGCCGGATCTGTAATAATAGCCGATTACTTAAACACGACTATTGAGCCAGTAATGCAGTACCCGATTAACGAAATGTTTCAAACCCTTCAGGGCGAAGGCTTTTTCACCGGTGTACCGGCGATATTTATCCGTTTACAGGGTTGCCCCGTGGGCTGTGCCTGGTGTGATACCAAACATACCTGGGAAAAATTACCGGAGAATGCGGTCCCGGTAGGGGATATTCTGACCAAGACGGTCGAAAGTGATCAATGGGGCAATGCTGACGCTCTGACTATCCTGAAAATGATTGGCCAGCAGGGCTGGACTGCCCGCCATGTGGTAATTACCGGTGGAGAACCGGCGATTTATGATCTACGGCCACTGACGGAAGCGCTGGAAGCCTTTGGTTATCGTTGCCAGATAGAGACCAGCGGAACCCATCCGGTGCAGTGTTCGGAGGACACTTTTGTCACGGTTTCTCCGAAGGTTAATATGCGTGGTGGTTATGACGTTCTGACCCCGGCCTTGCTTCGTGCCGATGAAATTAAACACCCTGTGGCACGGCAGCGGGATATCGATGCGCTGGATGAATTGCTGGTCAATATTCAGGATGAGAAATCACGGGTTATTGCGTTGCAGCCCATCAGTTGTAAGCAGGATGCGACAGAGTTATGCATCAGTACCTGTATCGCCAGAAACTGGCGACTCTCTATGCAGACTCATAAATATCTGAATATTGCCTGACCGTCAGGCAGGCGGGAATACATAGCGGATCACTCCTGATCCGCTGTGATTATCCGCGATAGGTGCAGCCTGCGGTGCAGGTCTCTTTGATCATAACGGCACTCAGCAATGGCAACAGAGGTTTCATTTTCTGCCAAATCCAGATGGCCAGCACTTCACTGGTAGGATTTTCCAGCCCTTCGATTTCGTTCAGATAATGGTGATCGAGTTGTTCATACAGCGGTTTAAAGCGTGCTTTTAGCTCAGCAAAGTCCATGACCCAGCCGGTATGAGGATCCACTTCGCCGGTAATCTCCAGACGAACCAGGAATGAGTGGCCATGCAGGCGGCCACATTTGTGTCCATCCGGCACATGTGGCAGGTAGTGAGCGGCTTCAAACTGAAATTCTTTGAATAATGTGGTGACTGACATAATAGGTTCCAGGCGTTAAAGGCGCAGATTCTACCGCAAAACCCGTGTTATCTCACATTTTTCCCGGTAATTTTCCCCGGGGTCAGCATGATCAAGCTGGCGTCACCGGTCATTACTCTGCTTACCACTTTTTCTGGTTAATACTACCGATAAAACCATTTAGCTAATTTGGTTATGTGATATGCATAAGCCGTCTTTAACGTGCATACTTTTGCCGTTAACCTTACAGTCTTTATTCCTTTTCCGCCGATGATACTGGAATCATAAACGCAATGACCAATCAGGCTCCACAGCTTCCGCTCTCGGCGGAACAGCTGACACAACTACAAAAGACCACTCAGGATTTTTCCGTTACCCAGCTGGCCTGGCTTTCCGGCTATTTCTGGGGAAGAGTCAGTGGTGAAACCACGGCCCAGCCAGGCGCTACGGCACCGGCGGCTGCCAGCACTGTGAGTCAGGCTCCCGCAGTGACGGTCATTTCTGCTTCACAGACCGGGAATGCACGCCGGCTGGCAGAACAGTTACGGGATGATTTACTGGCCGCCGGGGTGACCGTCACTCTGGTCAATGCCGGAGATTACAAGTTTAAGCAGATCGGGCAGGAAAAATTGCTGCTGATCGTGACCTCGACTCAGGGGGAAGGTGAGCCCCCGGAAGAAGCCGTGGCGTTGCATAAATTCCTGCTGTCGAAGAAAGCACCAAAATTCACCGGTACTGCTTTCGCGGTATTCGGTCTGGGTGATACTTCTTATGAGTTTTTCTGTAAGGCAGGGAAAGATTTTGACCAGCGGCTGGAAGAACTGGGGGCTGAACGTCTGCTGGCCCGGGCCGATGCGGATGTCGATTTCCAGTCCACCGCGGATCAGTGGCGTCAGGAGATTGTCGCCCTGCTGAAACAGCGTCTGCCGGCCTCCTCTGCGGTTGAGGTTTCACGGGCAGCCAGCGGGGCGACCGATGAGATTGACAGTACGCCATACACCAAAGAACAACCCCTGGTCGCCTCGCTGTCGGTCAATCAGAAAATTACCGGCAATGATTCGGAAAAAGATATCCGCCATCTGGAGATTGATTTAGGCAGTTCCGGGTTGCGTTACCGTCCGGGTGATGCGTTGGGCATCTGGTATGAAAATGATCCTCAGCTGGTCGAAGAGCTGCTGGGACTGTTATGGCTGGATGGATCACAGCAAGTCAGCCTGAAAGGGGAAACTCTTTCGCTCTCCACTGCTCTGCAACAGCATTTTGAACTGACGGTGAATACCCCGCAAATTGTCGAAAAGTATGCCCACCTGTCTGGCAACAGCGAATTACTGGCGCTGGTCAGTGATAAAGCGGCGTTACAGGCTTACGCACAGCAGTGGCCGATTGTGGATATGGTGCGGCACGCGCCTACCGAACTGCATGCGGAACAACTGACCGAACTGTTGCGTCCACTGACACCGCGTCTGTACTCCATCGCCTCTTCACAGGCCGAAACAGAAGATGAAGTGCATATTACGGTGGGCGTCGTACGCTACGATATTGAAGGCCGTGCCCGCAGTGGCGGAGCTTCCGGTTTCCTTGCCGACCGTTTGCCGGAAGAGGGTGAGGTTCGGGTATTTATCGAACATAACGATAACTTCCGTTTGCCGGAAGACCCTGAAGCGCCGGTGATTATGATAGGCCCTGGCACCGGGATTGCCCCCTTCCGTGCCTTTATCCAACAGCGTGACAATGATGCTGCCGGCGGTAAAAACTGGTTGTTCTTTGGCAACCCGCACTTTACGGAAGACTTCCTGTATCAGGTGGAATGGCAACGGTATGTCAAAGAGGGGCTGTTAACCCATATTGATCTGGCCTGGTCGCGTGACCAGCAACAGAAAGTCTACGTTCAGGACAAACTGCGGGAGAAAGGGGCCGAGGTCTGGCGCTGGATTGCCGAAGGTGCACACCTGTATGTCTGCGGTGATGCCAGCCGGATGGCAAAAGATGTGGAACAGGCGCTGGTGGATATCATTGCCGAATATGGACAGATGGACAGCGAATCAGCCGACGAATATTTGAGTGAGCTGCGCATAGCGCGCCGTTACCAGAGAGATGTGTACTAATGAGTAATAAAAATCCGGGTCCACTCGTGGTGGAAGGCAAGCTCGCCGATGCAGAGCGTCTTAAAAAAGAGAGCAATTATCTGCGTGGTACGATTACTGACGATCTGACCGATGGTCTGACCGGTGGCTTTCGTGGTGATAACTTTCTGCTGATCCGTTTCCACGGAATGTATCAGCAGGATGACCGTGATATTCGTGCCAGCCGTGCCGAACAGAAACTGGAACCACGCCATGCCATGATGCTGCGTTGCCGGTTGCCGGGCGGAATTATTACGCCTCAGCAATGGCTGGCGATCGACCGTTTTGCCAGCGACAAAACCATCTACGGCAGTATCCGGCTGACTAACCGCCAGACCTTCCAGTTTCACGGGATTCTGAAGAAAAATGTCAAACCGGCCCATCAGATGCTGCATGAAGTCGGGCTGGATGCATTAGCCACGGCCAATGACGTTAACCGTAACGTACTTTGTACCTCGAATCCGGTGGAATCGGAACTGCATCAGGAAGCTTATGAATGGGCGAAACGCCTGTCTGAGCATCTGTTACCCCAGACCCGTGCCTATGCAGAAATCTGGTGGGATCAGGAAAAGGTCGCCACCACTGATGAAGAACCGATTCTGGGGTCCACCTATCTGCCTCGTAAGTTCAAAACCACGGTGGTGATCCCACCGAATAACGATGTGGACCTGCATGCCAATGATATGAACTTTGTGGCAGTGGCCGAAAATGGCAAGCTGATCGGTTTTAACCTGCTGTTAGGCGGCGGTCTGTCTATCGATCACGGCAATAAAGCCACCTATGCCCGCACCGCCAGCGAAATTGGTTTCCTGCCGCTGGATAAAACTCTGGAAGTTGCGGCGGCGGTGGTCACCACTCAGCGTGACTGGGGTAACCGTACCGATCGTAAAAATGCCAAAACCAAATACACCCTGGAACGTGTGGGTGTGGATGTGTTTAAGGCGGAAGTGGAGCGCCGTGCCGGCATCACTTTTGAAGCGATTCGCCCTTACGAATTTACCACCCGTGGCGACAGATTCGGCTGGATTAAAGGCATTGACGGCAAATGGCATCTGACGCTGTTTATCGAAAATGGCCGTCTTCTGGACTCACCGCAACGGACGTTAAAGACCGGTGTTGCGGAAATTGCTAAGATTCATCAGGGCGATTTCCGGCTTACTGCTAACCAGAACCTGATTGTCGCCGGTGTTCCGGAACAGCAAAAACAGGCGATTGAAGATCTGGCCCGTGCACATGGTTTAATGGAGTCGGTGACAGCTCAGCGCGAAAACTCCATGGCCTGTGTCGCTTTCCCGACCTGTCCGCTGGCCATGGCAGAAGCTGAGCGCTTCCTGCCGGCGTTTGTCGATGAAGTCGAAACCCTTATGGCCCGTCATGGGGTGGCAGAAGAGCACATTGTATTACGTGTCACTGGCTGTCCTAACGGATGTGGCAGGGCGCTGCTGGCAGAAGCGGGCTTAGTGGGTAAAGCGCCGGGTCGTTATAATCTGCATCTGGGCGGTAACCGGATTGGTACCCGTATTCCACGGATGTATCGTGAAAATATCACCCAACAGGAAATCCTGGCAGTACTGGATGAACTGATTGGTCGCTGGGCGAAAGAACGTCAGCCTGATGAAGGTTTCGGTGACTTCGTGATCCGTGTCGGGGTAGTTAAACCGGTTCTGGATCCGGCCCGGGACTTCTGGGAATAACGGAGGAAACGATGGCAGAGTTGCAGTTATCTGAACTGAATACGCTGGATAAGTCACAGCAACAACAGGCGCTGGCAGAAGTCAATCAGCATCTGGAAACCCTGAGTGCTGAACAACGGGTGGAATGGGGGCTGGCGAATCTGCCGGGTAATTTTGTACTCAGTTCCAGTTTCGGCATTCAGGCTGCGGTTTGCCTGCATCTGGTGACCCGCCAGCAGCCGGATATTCCGGTCATTTTGACCGATACCGGCTATCTGTTTCCGGAAACCTATCAGTTTATCGACCAGCTGACTTCTCAGTTACAACTGAATCTGCAGGTGTTCCGTGCGACAGAATCAGCCGCGTGGCAAGAAGCCCGTTACGGGAAACTGTGGGAACAGGGCGTTGAGGGTATCGAAAAATACAATACCCTCAATAAAGTCGAACCGATGAACCGGGCCCTGGAAACGCTGCAGGCCGCCTCATGGTTTGCCGGTCTGCGTCGTGAACAATCCCAAAGTCGTGCCGGATTACCTGTGTTATCGGTACAGCGCGGGGTATTTAAGCTTTTGCCGATTATTGACTGGGATAACCGTCAGGTTTACCAGTACCTGAAACAACATGGGCTGCAATATCACCCGTTGTGGGATCAGGGGTATTTATCGGTAGGGGACACCCATACCACCCGTAAATGGGAACCCGGTATGGCAGAAGAAGAAACCCGCTTTTTTGGTCTGAAGCGGGAGTGTGGCCTGCACGAAGGCTAACCCAACTGCCGCCGGTGTTTAGCCGGCGGTAGTGTTCATTTGCCTGATAAACGGCAGCAATATACTGATAACCTCACGGCTGCGTTTTGCCAGCCGGCCCGGCATCCGCTGGTCTATGTATTCCAGATTATCTTTGTCGGTCAGATCACCCAGTAAGGTTGCCTGGCGGCGATGTCCATCACTGTCTGCGGTGACCAGCAGGTAAGGCAGCCCTGCTTTATCGAACGGCGTAGCCTCGCGATTATCCGCGCCACTGAGCCGGGTCGCATGGGCCGGTATCCCCAACCGGTGTGCAATCGCCAGTGCTTTACCGGCGCTATCTGCCTGCTCTGTGGCGGAGGTTTTGACGCCACTGACAAAATCCAGGCGTTTACCGGCGATGAGCTCATCCAGATTGATGACTAACCGCGTGTTTTGTCGCTCGTTATCACTCATCCGGGAAAGGTAATTTTCCATGCCCTGCATGCTATTTTCGGTGGCACTTAGCGCCACAAACCGGATGCCATAACGCAGACGGTCATTCGACAGCTGCTTCGCCAGTTCCAGCATGACACCCAGTGCAGCAGCATTGTTATCCACTCCCTGCAAACGTAATCCGCCAATATCCTGTTGCTGCTGGCGGGTATTTTCTGGGATGCGGGTATCAAGGTGAGCCATAATGACTATCTCACCGGGTAACAGGCCATTTTTGGCTGCGATAACCGAAGTCGCCGTCACCTTCTGCAGGACCGGCTCACCAGACTGAGGCTGCCAGCGGTAGGCGGTATTCTGCTGACGTGTGTCACTCTGGTATCCCAGTCTTTTAAGGTGCTGATTAATATATTCTGCAGCCATTAGCTCGGCGGGGCTGCCGGCCATCCTTCCCGGAAACAGACTGGCAATTTGTCGGGTTTGTTGGTTAGCATACTGCCCGATGGATGTCGTGGACGCCGCGATGGCACTGAAACTCAGGCCGCAACAGAGTGCCAGCAGGCAGGCTCTGTGGCGGAAAGGGGCTGGCATAGTACAGATTCCTCTGGGATAAAGGGCAAAGCCGGAATAGCGGTTAGTATGAAACTCTGTCAGGTAATCCGCCATACCTGTTTATCCGAAAGCCTGGCTGTTTTGTGCTGTTTTTAAAGGCCTTGATTTGTATATATATTCCATTCTGTTACTGCTCATTCCAAAACGACATTTCAATACCGGCTGGTCAGTCGTATAGTGCCTGTTATTCAGAATAAAAATACCAGGGATACTGTGGATTATCTTCCAGTCTTTGCAGACCTCACAGGCCGGCCAGTTTTAGTGGTGGGCGGTGGGGATGTTGCTGCGCGAAAAATTCACCTGTTGCGTCGCTCAGGTGCCGTCATTCAACTGGTTGCTCGTGAGTTATGTCCAGAACTGCAGGAACTCCACCAGCAACAGGAGATCCAATGGCAGGCCACGGAGTTTGCCGAACAGCAGCTGGATACCGTCTTCCTGGTGATTGCTGCGACCGATGATTCGGCGCTGAATCAGCGGGTGTTTGAGGCGGCTGAGTTACGGCAAAAACTGGTGAATGTGGTGGATGATCAGTCCCGTTGCACCTTTATTTTTCCTTCGATTGTTGACCGGTCTCCGCTGGTCGTCGCTATCTCTTCCGGCGGGACTGCACCGGTTCTGGCGCGGATCTGGCGCGAAAAACTGGAGGCATTATTGCCGGTAAGCCTCGGAGATATGGCCCGGATTGCCGGCCAGTGGCGGGATAAGGTGAAACAGCAGTTTCCTTCGATGAAACAGCGCCGTTACTACTGGGAACGGTTACTGGGGGGACGTTTTGGTGCCCTGGTCGCCGCCGGACGCTTTAAAGAGGCGGATCAACTGGCGGAAAGAGAGTTACATCACCAGGATAATCCGAAAGGTGAAATTTATCTGGTGGGTGCGGGCCCGGGTGACCCGGGACTGCTGACTCTGCGTGGATTGCAGGTGCTGCAACTGGCGGATGTGGTGTTGTATGACCACCTGGTGAGCGACGAAGTCCTGGATCTGTGCCGTCGTGATGCCGACAGAATTTGTGTCGGTAAACGTGCCGGTGCGCATCTGGTCATTCAGGAAGAGACTAACCGGTTGTTGGTCAGTCACGCATTACAGGGTAAACGGGTCGTCCGGCTGAAAGGCGGCGATCCGTTTATTTTCGGGCGGGGCGGCGAAGAATTGCAGGTCGCAGCTGAAGCCGGGATTCCGTTTCAGGTGGTACCGGGAATTACCGCCGCTTCCGGTGCGACGGCCTATGCGGGGATTCCGCTGACCCATCGTGATCACTCCCAGAGTGTGTTGTTTATTACCGGACATTGCCGTGCGGGCAGTGAACTGGACTGGCCTTCACTGGCCCGGGCCAGACAGACCCTGGCGATTTATATGGGGGCTGTAAATGCTGCCACCATCAGCAGCCAGTTGATTGCCCATGGGCGGTCAGGGACAACGCCGGTGGCGATTATCAGTCGCGGGACCAGAGCGGATCAACAAATTATAAAAGGCACATTAGCCGGCCTCGAATCACTTGCACAACAGGCGCCTTCTCCGGCGTTACTGGTTATCGGCGAGGTGGTCCTGTTAGGGGATCAACTCGCCTGGTTTCAAACTTCATCATCGCAGCTTCACGAAGACCCGCTGCTGAACCCTTCTGTTTGAGGAACGTTGTATGGATCAAAAACGATTAACTCATCTGCGCCAGCTGGAAGCAGAGAGTATTCATATCATCCGCGAGGTGGCTGCCGAGTTCAGCAACCCGGTCATGATGTATTCCATTGGTAAAGATTCCTCAGTGATGCTGCATCTGGCCCGCAAGGCATTTCATCCGGGAAAATTACCCTTCCCGCTGCTGCATGTGGATACCGGCTGGAAATTTCGTGAAATGTATGAGTTCCGCGACCGCACCGTAAAAAATATTGGTGCAGAGCTGCTGGTGCATCGTAACCCTGAAGGGGTCGCGATGGGGATTAACCCGTTTGTCCATGGCAGTGCCAAACACACCGACATCATGAAAACCGAAGGGCTGAAACAGGCGCTGAATAAATACGGTTTTGATGCGGCATTCGGTGGCGCCCGACGGGATGAAGAAAAATCCCGTGCCAAGGAGCGAATTTATTCGTTCCGCGATCGTTTTCACCGCTGGGATCCGAAAAACCAGCGTCCGGAGTTATGGCACAACTATAACGGCCAGATTAATAAAGGCGAGAGCATCCGTGTATTCCCGCTGTCAAACTGGACCGAGCTGGATATCTGGCAATATATTTTCCTGGAAAATATCGAAATTGTTCCGTTGTACCTGGCGGCTCCGCGTCCGGTGCTGGAACGTGACGGTATGCTGATGATGGTGGATGATGACCGGATCAATCTGCAACCGGGTGAAGAGATTAAGCAACGGATGGTTCGTTTCCGTACCTTAGGCTGCTGGCCGCTGACCGGTGCTGTGGAATCTGAAGCACAGTCACTTCCAGAGATTATTGAGGAGATGCTGGTCTCAACCACCAGTGAGCGTCAGGGCCGGGTGATTGACCGCGATCAGTCCGGTTCGATGGAACTCAAAAAACGCCAGGGATACTTCTGAGGAGACTGCCATGAATGAATTATTAGCACAACAGATTGCCGATCAGGGTGGCGTAGAAGCCTGGCTGACTGCACAACAACATAAAAGCCTGCTGCGTTTTCTGACCTGCGGCAGTGTCGATGACGGAAAAAGTACCCTGATTGGTCGCCTGTTACACGATACCCGGCAGATCTATGAGGATCAGCTCTCTTCACTGCAAAATGACAGTAAACGTCATGGTACTCAGGGTGAGAAACTCGACCTGGCATTACTGGTCGATGGTCTACAGGCCGAACGTGAGCAGGGGATTACCATCGATGTCGCTTACCGCTATTTTTCGACCGAAAAGCGTAAGTTCATTATTGCGGATACTCCGGGACACGAACAGTATACCCGCAATATGGCCACCGGTGCCTCTACCTGTGATCTCTCTATTTTACTGATTGACGCCCGTAAAGGGGTACTGGATCAGACCCGTCGTCACAGTTATATCTCCACGCTGTTGGGGATTAAGCATCTGATTGTGGCAGTGAATAAAATGGATTTGGTGGACTATAGCCAGGAAGTTTTCAACAACATTCAGACCGACTATCTGGATTTTGCCAGTCAGCTACCGGATGACCTGGATATTCGTTTTGTCCCGCTTTCCGCGCTGACCGGCGATAACGTGGTCAGTACCAGCGAAAATATGCCGTGGTACAACGGTCCGGGGCTGCTGGAAATTCTGGAAACCGTACAAATACGCCGCGACACAGAACAGCAGGCCATGCGCTTCCCTGTTCAGTATGTTAACCGTCCAAATCTCGATTTTCGTGGTTATGCCGGTACGCTGGCGTCAGGACAAGTTCGGGTGGGCCAGCAGGTCAAAGTGTTGCCTTCGGGCGTAAAATCGACGGTCGCGCGGATTGTTACCTTTGATGAAGATCTGACCGAAGCTTACGCCGGGGAAGCGATTACGCTGGTGCTGGCTGATGAAATTGATATTAGCCGTGGCGATCTGCTGCTGGATGCCGAAGATACTTTGCAGGCGGTTCAAAGCGCAGAGATTGATGTGGTCTGGATGGCGGAACAACCCCTTAAAGTGGGTAGCAGTTATCAGGTGAAAGTGGCGGGCAAACAGGCCCGTGCCACCATTGATAGTATTTTGCATCAGGTGAACATTAACACTCTGGAAACCTTTGAAGTGGACGAACTGCCACTTAACGGAATTGGCCGTGTGGTTGTGACTTTTGATGAGCCAGTGGTGATTGATGCGTATGCCCAAAATGCGGTGACCGGCGGGCTGATCTTTATCGACCGGTTAACTAATGTGACCGTCGGGGCAGGGATGGTATTTGCGCTGCGTAATACGCCTGAGACACAGGATGCACAGCAATACGGTGCCTTTGAGCGTGAATTAAATGCGTTGATTCGTAAACATTATCCGCATTGGGGTGCCCGCGATATTTCAGGGGGCCGTTAATGGCGGAACATGATGAAAATGTAGTCTGGCATCCGCACACCGTTACCCGTGCGGATCGTGAACAGCGACAGGGTCATCGTGGTGCAGTGGTGTGGTTCACCGGGCTGTCAGGGTCCGGTAAATCCACGCTGGCAGATGCGGTTGAACAGCAGTTGTTTCAGGCCGGGGTAAACACCTTCCTGCTGGACGGTGACAATGTGCGGCATGGCTTATGCCGTGATCTTGGTTTTAGTGATGCCGACCGGAAAGAGAATATCCGCCGTGTCGGTGAAGTCGCCAGACTGATGGCAGATGCCGGGCTGCTGGTACTCACCGCCTTTATCTCGCCACACCGTAGCGAACGGCAGATGGTCAGAGAATTACTGGAAGCGGGGCAGTTTATCGAGGTATTTGTGGATACCCCGCTACATATCTGCGAAGCACGGGATCCGAAAGGACTTTACCGTAAAGCACGTGCCGGTGAACTGACCAATTTCACAGGGATAGATGCTGTTTATGAGGTGCCGGAACAACCGGAATTGCACCTGAATGGCGAACAATTAGTTACAAAACTGAGCGAGGAAATCATCGATCTACTGCGCAGGCAGGATATTATCGATCTTTAAGACGGCGGGGCGTTTCTCAGACCCCGACGGTTACTGACAGGATTGATATGCAGAACGTGACGACCTTACCAGCCAAACAACATGATACCCCCGTAGAGCGGCCGGCGGCTTCTCTTTCCGGGGGGATCATCGGCTTTTTTGCGTATCTTCTGGCGCTGGCGACACCGTTTTTCTATTTCGGTGCCAGCGTGTTGTTCTTCTTTATGTATACCTGGCCTTTCTTTCTGGCACTGCTTCCGGTCTCTGTCATTACGGGGATTGCCCTCAGTATCTGGTTTAATAACCGCCTGGTCCGGACGTTGATATTCACACTTCTGATTGTGATTTCATTTTTCTGGGTGTTATTTTCCTTCCTTGCTGGCTGGAAATAGCCATCAGCCGCGGTTCCCGCGGGACAAAAAAACTGCCTTTGTCGCCCGGGTTTCACGGTCCCACCGTCTGAATTATCATGAAAAACACGACATTTTTCTCTCCACAGTGGAGTCCTGCCAAAAGTTATGGGATGATTGAGCCGTTTTTCAGGGGGCGGGGATGGGAAAACTGACAATATTGTTACTGGTTTTACTTGGCTGGCTACAGTACTCGCTGTGGCTCGGTAAAAACGGTATTCATGATTACACCACAGTAAATCAGGAAGTGGCGGTTCAGCAGGCTGGCAATGCCAAACTGAAAGCGCGAAATGATCAGTTGTTCGCTGAAATCGATGATCTGAACGGTGGTTCTGAAGCTATCGAAGAGCGGGCACGTAATGAGCTGGGAATGATACGACCCGGCGAAACTTTCTATCGTCTGGTGCCAGAGCAAAATAAACGCAACGCGCAATCCGCAATGCCAAACCAACAACGATAAAAAAGACAATAATGAATAGCACCGTATCCCTTCCGGATGTGATTGCTGTAGTCCCGGCCGCCGGCATCGGTAGCCGGATGCAATCCGATCGTCCAAAACAATACCTGACCATTGGCCAACGTACTTTGCTCGAATACAGCATTGTGTCTTTGCTAAGCCATCCGGCGATAAAACAGGTGGTGGTTGCCCTGCATCCCGATGATCGGCAATTCTTCAGGTTGCCGTTATCTGCTGACCCACGAATTCGTACCGTCACCGGCGGTGATTCGCGTGCTGATTCTGTGCGTGCGGGTCTTGAAGCCATTCATGATGCCCGATGGGTACTGGTTCACGATGCGGCGCGACCCTGTCTGCATCCTGACGACCTGCAACGCCTGCTGGAGCTGACTCTCAGTAGCAAGTCAGGAGGCATACTGGCTTCTCCGGTGCGCGATACCATGAAACGGGCTGAACCGCGTAACCCGCTGATTGCCCATACCGTTGACCGCGAAGACCTCTGGCATGCGCTTACCCCGCAGTTGTTTCCGTACCGACTTCTGGCAGATTGCCTGCAGCGGGCGATAGATGAAGGGGCGGTGATCACCGATGAAGCTTCTGCACTCGAACATTGTGGTTACCATCCGCAACTGGTCTACGGGCGCAGTGATAATATTAAAGTGACCCGGCCGGAAGATTTAGCGTTGGCAGAATTCTTTTTAACCCGCATACACTCAGAGGAGAACGCATGATGCGTATCGGCCATGGTTTTGATGTTCACGCATTTGGCGGAGAAGGCCCGCTGGTGATAGGCGGAGTCAGAATTCCGTTTGACCGTGGATTTATTGCACACTCGGATGGTGATGTGGCGCTACATGCCTTAACCGATGCATTGCTGGGCGCGGTGGCGATGGGAGATATCGGCAAACTGTTTCCGGATACTGACCCGGCATTTAAAGGCGCCGACAGCCGTGGGCTGCTGCGCGAAGCCTGGTCACGGATCAGTAGCAAAGGATATCAGATAGGCAATGTGGATATCACGCTTATCGCCCAGGCGCCAAAAATGTTGCCACATGTTGCCCAGATGCGGGTCAACATCGCTGAAGATTTAGGTTGCCATATGGACCAGGTGAATGTGAAAGCCACCACCACCGAAAAACTGGGTTTTACCGGGCGTGGTGAAGGCATTGCCTGTGAAGCTGTAGCATTACTGACGGTGACCGGAAAATGAACATGAATGACCTCCTGTATCTGCATGGTCAGCCGCAGATATCAGGTTTGATAAAAACGGTAGCTGAAGACTTCCGGGTCACCGAAGACCTGGGCTATTCACCTGATGGCGAAGGCGAGCAGTTACTGGTCCGGTTACGTAAAACCGGGTGTAACACCCGCTTTGTGGCCGATGCGCTGGCAAAATATCTGAAAATTCCGGCCAGAGAGGTCAGTTTTGCCGGGATGAAAGATCGTCATGCGGTCACTGAACAGACGTTTTGCCTGCGCTTACCGGGTAAAGATATGCCGGATATGAGTGGTTTTGTGCTGGAGGGCTGTGAAATCCTGCAGGTCAGCCGTCACAAACGTAAAATCCGCACGGGTGCGCTGGCAGGAAATGCATTCAGCCTGATACTTCGCCAGGTCAGTGATCAGGCGGCTGCAGAACAGCGGCTGTCTTTGATTGCCCGTGACGGGGTGGTGAACTATTTCGGTGAGCAACGATTTGGTCGTAACGGCCATAATCTGACCATGGCCAGCCAGTGGGCGAGGGGAGAAATCACGGTTCGTGATCGCAGTAAGCGTAGTTTGCTTCTCTCTGCGGCGCGAAGTGCTATGTTTAATCAGGTAACCAGTGCACGGCTGGCTGCTCAGGGAAATTTGACCACCCTGGTTGAAGGAGATTGCGTACAGCTGTCCGGGCGGGGAAGCTGGTTTGTTGTGACAGCCGAAGAGCTCGATGATGTGCGCCAGCGGTTGCAGCAGGGAGAACTTCGCCTGACCGCACCGCTGGCAGGCAAAGGTTCCGCAGGTCCACAGGCTGAAGCCTTAAGTTTCGAACAACAGATTCTGGACAGACACTCTGAGCTTTGTGCATTGCTGGTCAAAGAAAAAGTGGACGCTGCACGACGAGCCATGCTGGTCGTTCCGAAAGAGTTGCGTTGGCACTGGCTGGACACGACTACGCTACAACTGGATTTCTGGCTGCCTGCGGGGAGCTTTGCCACCAGTATTGTCCGTGAACTTTTACAACAAGGAGGTGGGTTTGAGGATATTGCTGAGTAATGACGACGGGGTATTTGCCCCGGGCATCCAGGTCCTGGCGGGTGAGTTACGGAAAATGGCCGAGGTACAGATTGTCGCTCCGGACCGCAACCGCAGCGGTGCTTCAAACGCCCTGACGCTGGAGTCACCGTTACGAACATTTACTCACAGCAATGGCGATGTTGCGGTATTAATGGGCACCCCAACCGACTGTGTCTTTCTGGGGGTGAATGCACTGATGCAGCCAAAACCGGATATTGTCGTCTCTGGCATCAATGCCGGGCCGAATCTGGGTGATGATGTTATTTATTCGGGCACTGTGGCCGCGGCGATGGAAGGACGCCACCTGGGGTTACCGGCGCTGGCGATTTCGCTCAACGGACAGACTCACTATGCCACGGCTGCTGCGGCCGCCTGCGCGATTTTACAGGCTTTACAACGTGTACCGTTACGCACCGGACGCATTCTGAATATTAACGTCCCTGATCTGCCGATGCAGGAGATTAAGGGCTATCGGGTCACCCGATGTGGCCGGCGGCATCCTTCTGACCAGGTCATTACCCAGAAAGATCCGCGCGGTGAAACTATCTACTGGATTGGTCCACTGGCCGGGGTTCTGGACGCCGGACCGGATACGGATTTTTCGGCTATTGAACAAGGTTACATTTCAATTACCGCACTGGATGCCGACCTGACTGCACATCGTGCTCAGGAAAAACTGGCAGACTGGCTGGAACTGGCTGAGGTTGCATTGCCATGCTGAACAAACGCATTGAAACGTTACTGACATTGCTGCGTAAGCAGGGAATCACTGATGAGCATATTTTACGTGCCATCGCCGACGTCCCGCGGGAACATTTCATCGATGAAGCGTTTGAACATAAGGCCTGGGACAACAATGCATTACCGATTGGTTATGGCCAGACGATTTCTCAGCCTTATATGGTGGCAAGAATGACCGAGCTGCTTGGGCTGACTTCCCGGTCCCGGGTACTGGAAATTGGTACCGGGTCAGGATATCAGACAGCCATCCTGGCTCATCTGGTGGATCATGTTTATTCTGTAGAACGGATTAAAGGACTGCAGTGGCAGGCAAAACGGCGGCTAAAGCAGCTGGATTTGCATAATATCTCTACCCGCCATGGCGATGGCTGGTTGGGCTGGCCTTCCCGTGGTCCATTTGATGCTATTATTGTAACCGCAGCACCCCCGGAGATTCCGGCAGCCTTGTGCGGGCAACTGAGTGAACAGGGCGTGATGGTTCTGCCGGTGGGGGATGAGCATCAGGTATTACGACGCATTCAACGTTCAGGGGATAATTTCATCGACGATGTCATCGAACCTGTACGTTTTGTACCCCTGATTCAGGGTGATCTGGCCTGATATTAATGATTTACTGAACTTTACTTTATCGCGTAGCGTGGCACTGTCAGGATTGTCAGTACCACCCGCCCTTTAAGTGGCCGTCACGACCGGGCAGAAGGAAGGCCTTCTGTACCCGTGGCTGGTCATCACTCTTCCGCTTGTTATCATGGGGGAAAAATGATCACGGGAAGCACACTATTTCAATTTCGCCGTTTTGCGGTAATGGCTATCGCCGCGGCCGTACTGGCAGGATGCAGTTCCGAAAATAATCAGGCCCCAATTTCCGCCATTGGCGGTACTGCAGGTGGACATAGCGGCAGCGCTCCGCTTAACAATTCCGGGCGTGCTGCCGCGCCTCAGATGAACAGCACTGTTCCCTCTGGCCCCGGTAACGGGATGACGGCGGCGTCACCGCGCGTCGAATCTTCCTCTGCTGTACCGGCGCAAGCTCCGGTCCGGACCGAAAATGGCCATATTGTTTACAATCGCAGTTATGGGAATATTCCGAAAGGCAGCTATAATGGACCTACCTACACAGTAAAACGGGGCGATACCCTGTTTTACATTGCCTGGATCACTGGCAATGATTTCCGCGATCTTGCACAACGCAATAATGTCGCGGCTCCCTACAGCCTGAGTGTGGGCCAGGTATTACAGGTAGGTAACAGTTCCGGTCAGCCGATTACCGGTGGCAATGCTATTTCGATAGCTGATTCCTCTCAACCTTCCAAAAATCAATCGGTGACACCTACTCCTCGCACGGTTGCGCAGCAGCCAGTAATTACGTACTCTGAAGATTCTGATGACGAAACAAGCAGTACCGTAAGCAGTGGCAGTAAATTGCTGCCGTCAAAACCACTGGTCACAGGAAGTGCTTCTGCACCGATTACCGCGCCAGCGAATCCACCGACGGCCAGCAGTACTTCAGCCAGTTCAGCGCCAATCACCGGATGGCGTTGGCCGACTGAAGGTAAAATTATTGACAATTTCTCTGCCTCCGAAGGCGGCAATAAAGGTATTGATATTGCCGGTTCCCGGGGACAGCCAGTTGTCGCTACAGCTGCAGGTCGTGTTGTTTATGCGGGTAATGCGCTCAGGGGCTACGGCAACCTGATCATCATTAAACATAATGATGATTACCTGAGTGCTTATGCACACAACGATACGATGCTGGTCCGCGAACAACAGGAAGTGAGCGCAGGACAAAAAATTGCAACCATGGGCAGTACCGGTACCAGCTCAGTAAGATTGCACTTTGAAATTCGTTATAAGGGGAAATCCGTCAATCCGTTGCGCTATTTACCGCAACGTTAACAGGCAGAGCTGAAATGGCTCTGCCCGGGATAAGGGGAGGAGCCATTGATGAGCCAGAATACACTTAAAGTTGATGAGTTACATGAAGATGCGTTTGATGAGAATGGTAATGAGACCTTCGATGAGACTGCACTGGTAGCAAATGACTCTAAAGATGATGAAGTTACGGATGATGACCTGCTATCTCAGACAAGTAATCAACGGGTTATGGATGCAACCCAGCTCTACCTGGGGGAGATTGGATATTCACCCCTGTTGACAGCTGAAGAGGAAGTGCTGTTCGCACGCAGAGCACTGCGCGGGGATGTGGCTGCACGCCGCCGGATGATCGAAAGTAATCTGCGGTTAGTTGTAAAAATCTCACGTCGTTACAGTAATCGTGGGCTGGCGTTGCTGGATCTGATCGAGGAAGGAAACCTTGGCCTGATTCGCGCGGTAGAAAAATTTGATCCGGAGCGCGGATTCCGTTTTTCCACTTACGCGACCTGGTGGATCCGCCAGACTATTGAGCGGGCGATTATGAATCAGACCCGGACCATCCGGTTGCCGATTCATATCGTGAAAGAGCTGAACGTTTATCTGCGTACTGCGCGGGAATTAGCTCACGTACTTGACCACGAGCCAAGTGCCGAAGAGATTGCCGAGCAACTGGATAAACCCGTTGAAGATGTCAGCCGGATGCTGCGCTTAAACGAAAGAATTACCTCAGTAGATACCCCGTTAGGTGGAGACTCTGATAAGGCGTTGCTGGATATCCTGTCGGATGATAACGATACCGGACCGGAAGATCGTACCCAGAACAATGATATGAAACAGAGCATTGTGAAGTGGTTGTACGAGCTGAATCCAAAACAACGTGAGGTTCTGGCAAGACGTTTCGGCTTGCTGGGCTATGAGGCAGCGACTCTGGAAGATGTCGGCCAGGAAATTTCCTTAACCCGTGAACGTGTCCGTCAGATTCAGGTGGAAGGTTTACGCCGGTTGCGGGAGATACTACAGGGACAGGGTTTGAGCATTGAAGCGTTATTTCGCGAGTAACATGGACAGTTAACAGGGAATGTGTATTCGCGAAACAATCCTTTATCATTGATGATGAAAACTGAGAGCAGCCTGTTTCAACAGGCTGCTTTCTTTTTGGCTGCGGTTAAGTGTTAAGCGCAGCCACTACAGATTCAGACCAGATTTTTTAACCGGTATAACCACTCCAGTGCCTGGCGGGGCGACAAACTGTCCGGGTCTAAGGCTTCAAGTGCCTCTACGGCAGGTGAGATCTCACTGGTCAGCAGGTTTAGCTGAGAACCATCGGCATGTGAAGGAGGGTTCTGAGCCGAAATTTGCTCGAGTTCACGCAGTTTTTGTCTGGCCCGTTTTATCACATCTTTTGGTACTCCGGCCAAAGCCGCTACCGCCAGCCCGTAACTTTTGCTCGCCGGACCATTCTGCACACTGTGCATAAAAGCAATGCTGTCACCATGTTCCATCGCATCCAGATGGACATTCTCCACTCCCTCAAGGCTGTCCGGCAATGTGGTCAGCTCAAAGTAATGGGTGGCAAACAAAGTCATCGCTTTAATGCGGTTAGCCAGATTCTCGGCACAGGCCCAGGCCAGTGACAAGCCATCGTAAGTTGAAGTCCCCCGGCCAATCTCATCCATCAACACCAGGCTGTGTGCCGTAGCATTGTGCAGAATATTAGCCGTTTCGGTCATCTCCACCATAAAGGTGGAACGGCCGGAAGCCAGGTCATCGGCAGCGCCCACGCGGGTGAAAATCCGGTCAATAGGGCCCAAAGTCACGGTATCTGCCGGCACATAGCTTCCGGTCCAGGCCAGCAGCGCAATCAGCGCTGTCTGACGCATATAGGTACTTTTACCGCCCATATTAGGTCCGGTAACAATCAGCATCCGGCGCTGCGGAGAGAGTGACAGCGGGTTGGCAATAAACGGCTCTTTCAGCACCTGCTCAACCACCGGATGGCGTCCTTCACGGATAGTTATTCCCGGAGATTCCTGCAGTTGCGGGCAACAATAATTCAGCGTTTGTGCCCGCTCAGCCAGGTTACTGAGCACATCCAGTTCGGCCAGAGCACTGGCACTGAGTTGCAGCGCTTCAAGATGCGGCAGCAGTTGGTCAAAAAGTTCGTCATATAACGCTTTTTCCAGAGACAGCGCCTTGCCTTTGGAAGTGAGAACTTTATCTTCGTATTCTTTCAGCTCAGGAATAATGTAGCGCTCGGCATTTTTCAGTGTCTGACGACGCACGTAATGCATCGGAACCTGATGGCTCTGCCCACGGCTCACCTGAATATAGTAGCCGTGAATGGCATTGAAGCCGACTTTCAGGGTATCCAGACCGAGTTTTTCGCGCTCCCGAATTTCCAGCTTATCCAGGTAATCGGTCGCACCGTCAGCCAGTGCCCGCCATTCATCCAGCTCAGCATTATAGCCGGGGGCGATAACTCCGCCATCACGGACCAGCACCGGCGGGGATTCAATAATGGCCTGTTCCAGCAGTTCACGCAGCAGAGCGAACTCACCACTCTGCTGCGCCAGGGTGGTTAAACGTGGGCTGGTGACCCCCGCCAGCAGTTGCTGAATTTCCGGAAGCTGACGAAAAGCATGGCGCATCCTGGCCAGGTCACGGGGCCTGGCGGTGCGTAATGCCAGGCGAGCCAGTATCCGCTCCAGATCGCCAATCTGATGCAGCAGTGGCTGCAACTGCTCGCTGAGATCCTGTAATTCGGCAATACAGGCCTGGCGACCCAGGATCACCTGCGGATCGCGCAGTGGCATATGCAGCCAGCGTTTCAGCATCCGGCTGCCCATTGGCGTGACCGTTTTATCCAACACTGCGGCCAGAGTGTTATCAGTACCACCGGCCAGATTCTGGGTAATCTCCAGATTGCGGCGGGTCGCAGCATCCATAATAATGGTGTCCTGCTGTCGAACCATGCTTAGCGAACGAATATGGGGCAGAGAGGTCCGCTGGGTATCACGCACATACTGCAACAGACAACCAGCCGCCGGCAGGCCAGCCAGTGATTCTTCCACCCCAAATCCACGTAAATCGCGGGTGCCAAACTGCAGATTGAGTTGCTGCCGGGCGGTATCTGTTTCGAATTCCCATAACGGACGGCGGCGAAGTCCACGTCGCCCGTCTATCAGGGCCATGGCCGTAAAATCTTCAGGGTAGAGTAATTCCGAAGGGTTGGTGCGTTGCAGCTCAGCGGCCAGCGCTTCCTCATTTTCCGGTTCGCTGAGTAAAAAACGCCCCGAACTGATATCCAGCGTGGCATAACCGTAACCGGTGCCTTTCGGACTGGCATAAACCGCGGCCAGCAGGTTGTCCTGGCGTTCATTCAGCAGCGCTTCATCGCTGATGGTTCCCGGGGTGACAATACGTACTACCTTACGTTCTACCGGACCTTTACTTAATGCCGGGTCGCCCACCTGCTCACAGATGGCGACAGACTCTCCTAACTGAACCAGTTTTGCCAGATAGCCTTCCACCGCATGGTAGGGTACCCCGGCCATCGGAATCGGCTGACCCGCAGAAGCCCCACGTTTGGTCAGCGAAATGTCCAGTAACTGCGATGCCTTACGGGCATCGTCGTAAAATAATTCATAAAAGTCCCCCATCCGGTAAAACAGCAGAATTTCCGGATGCTCTGCTTTAAGGCGCAGATACTGCTGCATCATCGGGGTGTGCGAATCTAAGGTTTTGTTGTCAGTCATAGACATAATTTATGTATTCCATTGAATTTTAAATAAATTGTGATTTTAGTTATTATCATTGAGTATCACGTTGTCTGATAAAAAAGTCGCTTAAGCCCTGCTGGTCAGCAAAGGTTGCGCCAGGGGGGTATAACGCCCGGTAAACCCACCACCGACATCAGGCCAGAACCCCGGGATTTTGCCTGTTTAAGTCAGGGGGCGATTCCTGAAATGGATCTTATATGACGGATAAACCGGCAGGCAAACCTTTGTCGTGTAAAGCAGGTGCAATGACGGGAGCCCCGGACAAAAAAAAGCCAGTACGCTTCAGTACCGAAGGCTTGCGGGTCACCTGCAACGCTTCGTCTGTCAGACGCTTTTCCTGTCCCTTATACTATCCTGGTAACCCGTCAGCTGTCACAGGCAAAACCCGGACGTTTGCCGCAAACCTTGTTATTAATGGCGGTAAAACGTTGTAGTAAATTAATTCAGCCATCAGCCGGTATTCTCACTCCGTCAGGTTATTCAGGGATTAACGAGGTCGTTCGCTGTTGTATTCCGCCAGCAAGCGATCTGTGATCTCCCGTACTTCATTCAGTGGGTAATCTCCCCCGAAAAATTGGTGTGTTCATAATTAGAATTCTCTACTAACCTGAATTCAGGGGGATCTTTATGACCCGAAGGGCAGCGAAGCTCACCGGTCACGTTTTACTGACAGCCCGATAATCGCCATTCTTAAGCAGGCGGAAGCGGGTACCCCGGTTCCTGAACTGTGCCGGGAACATGGCATCAGCAGTGCCAGTTTTTATAAATGGCGTTCGAAGCTTGGCGGGATGGATGCTGCCCTTATGTCCCGTCTGAAAGACCCGGAAGAGGAAAACCGTCGTCTCAAAAAGATGTATGCCGAAGAACGGCTTAAATCTGAAATCATTCAGGAAGCCATGGCAAAAAAGTGGTGAGGCCGTCCGACCGGAAATCGATGGCGCAGTATGCAGTCACTTTTAAGGGAGTCAGTGTCCGTCAGGCCTGCCGGATCTTTGCTATCAGTGAATGTTGTTATCGCTATAAGCCCGTACTCCGCAGGGATAATCTGCAAATTTCTGACTGGCTGATTCGGATTACCGATAGTCTGAAAAACTGGGGGTTCGGGCTGTGTTACCTGTATTTACGTAATGTGAAAGGATTTCGATGGAAACACAAAAGGATCTATCGTATCTATCGCGAACTGTCGCTTAATATGCGTATAAAGCCTAAAAAGCGGTTAAAACGTGAAAAGCCTGAGCCATTGTCTGTACCTGAAAGCGGTAACGTAAGCTGGTCTATGGATTTTATGCATGATCAGCTATCAGATGGGCGTTCTGGGCGTCTGCTGAATGTGATTGATGATTTCAACCGCGAAGCACTGGCGATTGAGGTTGATTTTTCACTCCCGGCTATCCGCGTCATAAAAACACTGGAGCAGATCATTGAATGGAAAGGAAAACCCGTATCAATTCGCTGTGACAATGGTCCTGAGTATTCAGGAAATACACTGATGACATGGGCTAAACAGCAAGATATCCGACTCAACTTTATTCAGCCGGGAAAACCGCAGCAGAATGCTTATATTGAGCGTTATAACCGGACAGTACGTTATGACTGGCCTGGTCAGCACCTTTTTTCGTCATTAAATGAATTGCAGGAATATGCGACAAAATGGCAATATTTTTATAATCACCAACGACCGAATATGGCACTGAACGGGTTTACACCGATGCAGCATATTCAGCGTATGGCCTGATTCTACTTATTACCTCCGTTAAAAATGGGGGGATTACCCGGCTACGGTCATATTGTAGGGCGGTAGCAATTTGGCCAGTATGCTGGTTTTCCGTTCAGGGGAAATACGCTTCATTTGTCACTCCATGCCCTCAGATTGATTTTTCAGAGGGGGTGACAACTATCCTGACACTGAGGGAGATCAAAAAACAGGAAACACTCAAAAAGTGTCAGGAACTAAAACAGGTCTACTTACATTTCCATATCAACTCCTTTTGATATTTAGGTTCTATAGCTAATCCTTATGATATATGTAATAAATACTATGAATATCAATAGGTTCAAAGGATTGGCATTTGATTGTGGGGAGGCTTTGTTCTTTCTTTTTCAACCGAAGGGCGGAAAAAGCAAGGCAACTGAGTATCGCTCTGTTAGCCCTTGCTTAAAATGGTTTTACAAATTTATGGTATCTATATAATTTGATAAATCCTTTACCCTTATATACTGAGCGCCAGTTCCAACATACAATTCCAATAAGTGATTAATATTTTCTTTGATTTTCAAGAAAAGAGATTTTACCATTTCTTCATCACTGTGGCTTATTCCGATGATACAATCAGAAATTGAAACGGTTTCACTCTTTTTCAGAATGCACAACTTATTCTCATTACACCTTCCAACTCTTGGAATTAATAGTGAAGGGCCTGTGATAACGCTTCTATTTTTTGTGACATATTGATTTGTTTTTACTTTATTTTCTAATAGATTCGTAGTATGTACATAAGGGATACCTTTGCTAACGATTTTAGCTTTGAAAACAGGCAGTGAACCTCGAATGATTTCGAATTTTTTAGGAGCCTGACATTGATGAGGCTCGTTTGTTTTTGTATAAGGCAGTTCTTTTAACTCTAACTTACTAACTAAAACAATGACAGTATTCGCTGTAACATTTTTGAATGTATTACTATGATTCCTTTTAATCACTTCAACGGTACATTTTTTCCTTATAATATCCCATGCAGGTGAATCACGGTGGCTTTCAAGTGCACCACTAGGTAAAATAGCCAGTAATTTGCCATTTTCGGTCAGGTAACTCAATGATAACAGTGTAAATATCGCAGAGTAACTCGCTTTTATAGTTAAAGAAGAGTTTTTATCTTTCCAGCTCAACCACTCTCTTCTCCTGACACTGAATGGCGGGTTTAATATTATCAAGTCAACTTTTCCAATAAATTTAGAATAAAAAGCGCTTTGCCTTGACATAGGAAGTAAAAAGTTTGATTTTGAAACTAACCATCCTTTGTTTTTTTTAAGACAGAGAAATTATCATTACATATATCATTGGCAATAATTGTTGATTTTGACCATTTTTGATTGGCAGCTTTCAGCAAACTACCATGACCTGCGGCAAAGTCAGCTATAATTTCAGGTTCAAATTCAACAGGCAGATAGCTCAACATTTCAGCAGCTAAACTATCCGGTGTAAAGTGAGCATCATTCATTATTTTTTTAAGCGAGAAACATTAAATTTATTAAGGTCATTATTCACAGTATACACGGGATGTAAACCATCGAAAAGTGATGAAATGTGATAAACCATCAGTCTTGCAATACCATCGGTTCGTGAGGCTTTTCTAATAGGATGGTCATGGATTAGCTCAATACTAGTCTCTGATGTCAATGAGAAAAGTACTGCACCAAGGGCATGTGGTTTTGTCCCTAGTAGCCCAATTTTTATTCGGCTGGTATTATGACTCTTAGCAATTTCCTCCAAAAGATAGAAGCAACTAAATGGGCAATTTGCAGGTGCATAACGAACATGCTGCCAGGCCTCAGTTTCAAGAAGAAATTTCTTATTTCCTAAGTAGCTTTCAAAAACATACCAAGGTTTAAAACCAGGGGTTCCAATAATTGGGATGATTTTTTCATTATTGGGTTGCACTTGTTCAGAAATAAAAGATAGTCTTGTTCCTTCAAACCCTAATAGAGGAATGAATTGAAAGTCTTTTTCGGAATCATCAGTAATAGTTGCGAATCCTGTTAACGGAGCGATTCCTTGAATTTTTTCACTTAAATCGTATATTTGACCTTCGACCGGAGCCGAGCTTCTAGAATATTGATCTGGCTCAACATAAACTACTCTTACTTTGTATTTCTGATAAAGTGATACCTGAATCAATCTAGCCCAAACAGAATGAGTTAGCCCCGTAATGTCAATGTAAATACATTGATTTATTTCTACCAAGCCAATGAACTCCAATATACTTCTTTCTGATCTTAAATAAAATTCATTATCATCTTCTGAAGTGAAAGTATAAAGGTTTTCCGAAAATATTTCTTTAAATGCTATATTGTAAGTGTTTTTGTAGCCGAAATCTATATGTTTTGATCTTTCCTCACCGGACCTTCCAAATATATATATGGAGTTTTGTTCAGGAACAAAATCCTGACTTGATTCAAATGTGCTAGTTAAAATAGGATGTGCTTTGTTATCCAGCATAAAAAGATCCAAAAAGATTAAGTTGATCAGGGAGACTTTCATCATCGGAAATATTTCTTTTTTTCAATACTGCTTTTATAGTAGGGGCAGGATTGTCAATGAGATTTATGAACTGATTTTCATCCAAAGGGAATTTTCTCTTTTTACGGTGACTAAAGTTAAAAAATGGAGAGAATATTGGATGTAATCTGTAATCATATTCTTGTATTTCTTGCGATTGAATTAATTTATTTCCTGGTGTTCTTTCTAATGCTAAATGCATAACAGCTTGTTTTAATATGTTTTTTACTGCTTCATTGTATTCAGAACTTGTACTATCAGATTTTATATGAAATTGATTAACCTCCGGCGAGTGTCCTTTACCACCAGATGCCATTACTTGAAAAATTCGTCCTAAACTGAGAACAAGTTTTGTTAACTTTGCACCATCGACACTCAATCCTTCAAGTTCAGATAAGTTTTTCTTGCCAATTTGTGTTGCCGCATCAGTTTGGATCTTTGGGCTTATTGGTTCGAAAAGGATACCATCACTTTCAATATGATTTATAAAAGCCGCATGAACTAATTCAATTAAATATCGAATATTTCCATTTGCAAGAAGTAAATAGACATCCCATCCACAGTAAAACTTTCTTACACCAGTCTTTCCCCTTTTAAGAGTAAAGAGATACGCATAAAAGTGATTATTTATTTCATTTCTAAGTAAAGAAGGATCTCTAAGATATTTAAAAGCATATTCTTTAAGTGCATAAGTATCATCATCTGGTGATAAGTATTTAAGGAAGCCTAGCATACCTCGTTCTATAGTACTTATTTTACTTAAGTCTTTTTTACTCACTATAGTGGAAAGGTTATCTAATGTTTTATTATAATCATCAGGCCCAACTAAGATTTCAGCCTCTTCTCTTTCTGAGATAGATGTTAACAATAGTGTAGGATCAATGAATTTTTCATCAACTTCAATAAATTCTTTCTTTAATCTATCTGTAATTACCTTTTTTGCAAAAAACTCAAAGTTATTTTTTTGAAGCCTTTCTGAAATGCTTATTCGTGCATAATCTGCTGGAGAAATCAAAGATTCGTTGGCATTTAATGTTCCTCGCTGTCGCCACCCTAATTCCCTTACTCCTATTTTAAATGTATAGTAGTTATTAGAATGCTTTATAATGGTATTGAGGATTATTTGTTGATAATCTTCGAAGTTTTCGAATTCGTCTATTAAAAAATAGAATTGTTTACCTCTAAATATTGATAGGGAACACAATGATTTTGTCAATAAATCTATTGGGGCTGAAAGAATCGATAGGTTTTTGGGTGGGGTGTCTATAATTGAGTTAACGGAGATTTCAAATTCAATAATACTGTATTCTAATTCCTCAGAAAGCTCTTCAAGTGTAAGAACTTCATTAATTCCTAAACTCAAACATACCATTTTAATAGACGTTTTATTTAATTCGACATTACATTTCGTGACTGCCTTGTACCATTTTATAAAATCTAAAATTTGTTTGCAAAATGTTAAGTTAACATAATGTGAAAAATAGCGAGTCCAACTCGACTCGTCAATTTCTGGTCCACGAAAAGCTGTAACTCTATTGGTATTAACCCTGTAATACATGCCATAAAATGGCCAGTCAGCTATTTTATTTTTATCTGTAGAAAGAGATGCATATTGTCCTTCATATGATAAACCTCTAAGCACAGTTGTTTTTCCCGTTCCTCGCCCACCTATAAGAAGGCAAGGCCTGTGTGTTTTTAATTCATCAAAGTAAACGGGTTCATTAAAAAGATCAAATATTGCTTCATTAAGCCATTCAGCTTTGTATAGGCCTAAGGATTTATTTATTTTAGTTATGGCTTCGCTACTTGAATAACTCATTATAAAGCACCTCCTTTAATGAGTGGCTTCCATGCTTTTGATGAGTGGTAGAAGAGGGGCACAGTAGCATCTGGGTATCCATGTTCAAAAGCTAATGCTAAGCCTAGTTTGTGAAACCCTCTCCAGCAACCAAAATCTCCATCTTTATCAGGTATTCCTGCTGCGATGCTAACTCGTTCCAGAAATTCTGGACCGCTGGTTCTCATATCATCTCTCCAGATAGAAGAATTTGCACTTAGCAATGACTGTTGTTCACCAAATATATGAGCTGTCGATATTTTTATATTTCTACACTTGCTATAAATTGTATTCATTCCATATTCTGTGCAAATTACAGGACAATAATAAAAATTGATATCTGTCCTTAAACAACTAATATTAAAAAATGAGGTTTCATTTCCTAATATTTTGTAAACCCTATCCCAGAGAGTAACGAATTGCTGACCTGATCCAACGAAATCATCTACAAAGACAACATCGCAGGTATTGCCTCTGGCGATGTAATCTAAAGCTGATTCTGGTGAGAGAATTCTCTCTTGAGGGATATTTAATATATTTCTAGCCATCCTTGAAAAGGCATAACCACTATCAGTATCATTTGGTCTTTCACCAGTAACCCTGACTACAATAATATTGTCGATGAAGTATCCCCATGAACGAATGGCTATTTTTAAATTATCTTTGTTTTTTATTGTTTGCTGTGAAAGATTTAGAAAGGAGCTTTTAAACATCGATTCAACTAGCTCTGTGGAATAGAATGTAAATCCCTCAAGTAATCTAACTGCAAAGCAAAGATCTTTTTCACAAAAATTGCTCAACCATTCTTCGGGTGAGAAAACCCCACTTTTAGGCCAAAGTTGGACTGTCCTCAAATAGCTGGATTTTTCTTTTTGTGTATTCATTTTATTTGCCGATGTTATTCTTAATACTTGTGTATTTTTTCTCTAGTGAGTTATAAATCTTATTAGCATAATCATCATCTGATGGAGGGATATGCGCTGTGATTTTTGATAACCACACATTATCTTCTTGATCTTCCCAGACTTTAATATACTCCCCAGTTTTATAACCATGATCTTGGCGGAACTTGTTAAGTGTATTCTTTCCAACATACATTTTAAATAATTCTAATGGATTAAGATTGCTTTTAATCATAATATTCACAAATAATTCTTTTGAAAATTTTTTGTTTTTCAAGGTGAAAAGCGCAAAATTCTCTATGCTTGCTCTTAAACTCTCTATGTCATTTTCTTCAGTCTTGATAGTGAAGTTTTTAAAATTTAATAAAATAGAATTACTAATTGATTCGACATCCTCTTTCATCAACATTTCACTTAAACCGAAGTGCCATATGTCCACTATTTCTAAATGTATTTGCCCAATATCTTGTTCAGTATATTTCCACCATTTCCAACCAACATGTTCTAACATTTCGGCACATTCTGTCCATACTGCCCTATACCATGGATGTTCCTTTTCCCGCCAAGTCTGATCAATTACAGAATTTATTGAATCCTGCAAATTCAGCATTAGTTGAATTTGAGATTTTGTGAGTATGGAATCTGTCATGTTTATCCTTAGGGACGATAACTAGAGTGTTGCTCAAGTTTACATAGTATTTTGATTTAAAACAACTAAGGCGAAAATATTGATTTTTTTGAAATAAGTCATTTGTTTCAATTGGTTAGATCTATTAACATTATAGTTATAATAACATTTGTTATATATGTAATTGCAACTATATCTAGAGGTTGGTTTTATACTAACTTTTATATGTTAAATGGCTTTATTGAACAAATCAGATTTGGGGCAGGCATCTTCGTAGTCGGTTGCAGTCGTCAGATAACACGTACGCTTTCTGGCATGCCTCCCTTAGTCATTTTGTTCAGCGTACGCAACATGGACATAGCTTCTGCAACCTACGCATTCTAGTCACGCAGTGTCAGCGAACCACCGAACAATTGCTTTACCCAGTACATCGTCGTTTCCGCTATTGACCGACGGTTGTAATCCGTTGTCCATTTCAACCGGGCATTGCTCCCGCCCGGTCGTTGATTGGCAACAGCATGATTACGGGCTGCATAATCACCAGGCTAGTAACCCGCTCCCTTTAGGGGAGGGATAAGCGCGCTGATTTTCTTGCGCTGCAGTTCGTCATGACATCGTCTCGTATCGTGAGCGCCGTTCGTCGCCGCTGACCTGATTTTTCGATGGGTCTGCCAGAGAAGCGCCGGGAAAGCTTCAGCGTCCGTGATGTTGTTCAGTGACAGGTCCGCGCAGATGACTTCATGTGTACTCGTATCAACAGCCAAATGCAGTTTACGCTAGATACGACGGCGTTCTTTGCCGTGCTTTTTGACTTTCCACTCACCTTCGCCAAAGACTTTCAGCCCTGTGGAATCAATCATCATATGGACTATTTCAACCCGTGTCGGCGCTTTAGAACTGACATTCACCGACTTTGCCAGTTAGCTGATGCTGCTGTAGTACGGGCAGCGCAGTGGGACACCCATCAGGGAAAAAATTGAATCAATAAAGCCTGCGCGCTCGCAGGGTCAGCCGGAATACGCATTTATTCACCAGAACGGTGGTGATGGTAAGGTCTGAATAGTGCTGAGGCCGTCCGCATGAGGCGGGTATTGCTGACTCATACCTGGCCTGAATCGCCTCATCATAAGGGAACTTCGATTAACCAGGGCCTTATTTTAGTGGCACCAGTTAGTGATTTTGAACTTCTGCTTTGCCATGGAACTTCCTGCATTATCAGGATCATGCGTGCTCTGATCCTTCAATTCAGCAAAATTTCGATTTATTTAACAAAGCCAGTTTTTGTTGTCAGTCATAGACATAATTTATGTATTCCATTGAATTTTAGGTAAATTGTGATTTTAGTTATTATCATTGAGTATCATGTTGTCTCATAAAAAGTCGCTTAAACCCTGCTGGTCAGTAAAGGTTGCGCCAGGGGGAGTCCCTGAAATGGATCTTATATGACGGATAAACCGACAGGCAAACCTTTGTCGTGTAAAGCACGTGCAATGACGGGAAGCCGGACAAAAAAAAGCCAGTACCCTTCAGAACCGAAGGCTAGCGGGTCACCTGCAACGCATCGTTCGATGAAAATAGCTTTCAGTCATTTGTATTTTAAAATTTCGCGCTAAATTCTGAAAAACTTCGCTTCTGTTTAGTTTCTTTAAAAAAAGGTTTATTCTTTATTCGTTATTATCGTGATTGTATCTCTGATAAAGGATATGTTATGGAAAGGGAAGTTGGCCACCAGGCAGGATTTCAGGGGGAATCAGAAGTTAATACCATTTCGCAATACAGGGCTTTATTGCCGGCATCCCTGTTATAGCGGGTAATACGATGAATAAGATATTTGTATTAATTCCGGTTTTATTGATGACTTCCTGTCATATAAATGATCCGCGCCCCGAAATTCATCGGGCTATGGTGAGTGTGGTTGACGACAGAGTTTGTATTACGCTGCCAGATACAAAAGACGAAAGCATCTCTTTATTAACTATCAGTGAGACTGGTAATAGTGAAAACAGGATAAGCAAGGCGTTCGCTTTGGAAAATAAAATTGAGTTATATCCGGATAAATGCCTCTCTGTTTTCGGTTTTACCTTTGAACCCGGTAAGTCATATGTGTTCTCTGTGAATACCCTAAGGACAGAAGAAGGGCGCATGATGAAAAACGGAAATAGTTATAGCGTTACTTTTTCTGTGTGGAGAGATAATGGCGGGTTACAGGTGAAGGATATAAATTAACGATGTCCGTGGAATGTTATCTTCAGACATCAGCGGATTTTTCTTCCGCTGATGAATATATTTTCCACTGAAATTATAAAGTCTGAGTCCGAAGGGGGGGATGCTTATGAGTAATTAGCTAATAATTTATATGCTTATCAGTTTGTTATCCCGAAATGCTATTTGTCGCACCGTTTACAGTAAATGCTCTGCTATCTATGTGGATAAACTCTTTACCATCGGTGCTCCCTAAGATAACTATTGCAATGTAATTAAGATAATCCCTGTTTTATATGTGATTAACCATTGCATTCCCCGGTGAATGTTATTACTGCTTCAAAATTAGTGAAGAATAGTTTTTGTGCCAGGTGTCAGCATGTTGCAGAACAAACGAATCAGAACCATAAGTTGCCAGAACCGATAATTAAGAGAGCTTTCCATGATGATATCGATTTTCAATCAATCGATATCATTATCTGTACCATTACCATGGTCATCCGCCTGCCACTGATTATGAGTCTGTGGGTAATGACTGCTCTGGCGTAAAGCTATTGATCATCCGGCGGTAGTGCTGACGCTGGGCATCGGTAAATTCTCCGTGGCTGGCCAGGGTAAAAATAATCAGTTTTCGTTGCTGTGGATTACGCTGTGGGTCGGCGGGCAGGGTAATGACAGAAGATATCTGATTCATCCATTTCCCCTGATGCAGATATTTGTTGGCGGTCTGAACCACTGGTAATTGCGCCGGACCTATCTGATGACGGATTTGCTCTGGTTCCGGAGTATATCCCGGGGTAAAGCGTTGCATTCTTTCGGCCTGGGCATTCAGGAAGTCATCTACCGTTTCGTCTGGTTTGAGTTCTGCCCGGTTGACGATAATGTCATAGGCATGATGTTCCGGATCGATAAAGCTCAAAATATTAATCGTTTGATCCGTCGCCGGAGACAGTGTCAGGAAACAGCCTTCATGCAAGGGGTAAGAGATGGGTTGTGTGTTCATGGTATTTTTCCTGAAAGCATGTGTGAATTAACGGCGGTATGCTCACTGGCTACCGGCGTGGTTTGTCTGATTGTTGTCTTTCACCAACGAAATTCTGTCACTGGCCCCCAGCCAGCTAACGGCTGCCAGCCACATAAACGGATAGTGTCGGGGGGATGTCCTGACTTTCCGCGGAAGGCAATGTTGAGTTGTGCCGGTGGATTATCGGGGAGTAATGGCAGCAGAGAAGGTGACAATTCGGTTTTAAATAACAGCTGATTCTTTGCATCAAAAACGGCCAGCAGGAAATACTGGTACTCCTGTTCGGCAGAGTGAAGGTCAGTGGTTTTCACCGTCAGTTGTTGCTGGTATTCGTAACGGAACTGCTCTGCCCATGCAGCATCACTTTCCGGAGGAGTGGCGAAGAAGGCCCGGGGATTTTCCGCCGTCACTTCGGGAAGTGTCAGGCGGTTTCGAAAATCGACGCCGCAGCGGTATTCAAATTCCCGCAGGGTCCTGAGTGTTCCGGGGCCATAATCAGGTGTTATATCGGTATCAGAGCTCAGTCCGAGCAACGCTAAAACCCGTTGTTTCGATAACTGGTCCCGCTGCCACCAACTGACAGAAATATCTCCTCGCTGGCAGGCCTCATCGGTGTGGTCCTGCCAGACTTTAGGGGAGTCCTGACGCTGGTAATAGTGCCAGAGCAGGATTTTATGCGGATGGTAGATATCATAACCCCGGGTAAAAGCGCGCACTGCCATCGCAATCTCTTCGCCGCTGAAAAAAATGTCCGGGTCATTGGGAACATCCCGCACAAAACTTCCGTAACTGAAAATAAATCCTCCGGCCAGATAACTCCCGGCGACAGGGTGCTCTGCACTAAAAGGGAATGAACTCGTTTCCGGCAGCCCTGACGCAGAAAACTCCCTGAAAATAAGCCGACTCACGGTGGTTCCTCTGGCAGAGACGTCATCATTCTCAGGCCGGTAAGCCGGGGGATAGGCGCTCAGAACGGGTAAGCGGCTCAGTTGGCTAAGCTGTTCCAGCAGGCGAATCATTTGCTGGTCCCAGCCACAGATAAAGCGAGAATGGGCATCAATCTGTAAAAAGTATTCTTCACCTGCATACAAGGACTCACAGCGATGGCGTGCCCAGCCGACCCCCCTGGCAGAAAAATAGTGGCAGGGCAAAAGCCGGATACTGGCCCCGCCAAAGGTGAAACTCAGCCTATTTTCACCCGTAGTGATACCTGCCGGACAGGGACGAAAACCAGCCAGTGAAAAGATCCCGGGACTGGCGTCATCCTGCCAGCAAACCGCAATGCGGAGTGCCTGCGGGTCCGCCGCCTGACAAATAAGATCCATGAGTGTCGGAATCAGTTCTGTATCGCGGTAACTGGCAATGCTGACAAAAATCCTGGAAGGTGTGTGCATCAGAGCTCTCTGCATCGCTGTTTACTGAATATCAAACACAATCTCGGCTTTGGCCGAGAAGTTACCCGCGACAGGGGAGGTGCTGCCTACCGGTAACAGGGTTGCGGTCCAGTGGAATTCGGCATCACTCTGGCTGACAGTGCTGCTCAGTTGCTCACTGTTGCTGCCGTTGACCATAATGGTTTTACCACTACTGTCTTCAATTTTTATCTTCAGCCGATCGGTATTGCCGCCTGCATCGGTGACCAGAATTGTGCTGGCATCGGCAGAGGGGGTTTTGGTGGTGAGTGATGCCGAGGCGATAAAGCTACCGTAATCACTCTTACAATTGATGGCGAAATCGAGTTTCTTTGCCACACCGTTACGTAACATTACCGGAGTAACCTGCTCAAAATTCACTGTTTTTGCACTGTCAGCCGTACAGACCGGGGTACTGACCAGCCGGATTTCACTGACTGCTAATTTGGTCAGGAATGCAGACGGATCACTGTTCATCAGATAGGTATAGGCAATATCCCCCGGAGTAATCAGCACATCACCATCAGGATCAGAAAGTTGTACATTATCGGAAATTTTAAAAAACTGAATTTTGAACTTAGAAATTGAAGGATGGTAATAGATAACGGTGGGAGAATCGCCATGCGGTGGAATATAACTGGTGGATGGAAAGCGCCCCCATCTTCCGTCGCCGTTCTGCCATAACGGTTTAATCACAATTCCGGGAACATTGGTTTTAAAGGTACGTTCTGAGGTGTCGTAATCCAGAAGATCGATCACCCGCTTTCCGTATTCAGATCCAATATCACAATGGGAATAGATAATATCGTGTCCCAGTTGTGAGCTCTCAAATTCGGCAATAGGTATGCTGCCGTCCACCGCAGTATCGGCACTGATCTGAATAGTGGCCGGAGGGATAGTAAAAATACTGCGTGCGCCCGAGTTAAACCTACAGACTGCGTTGGCACTATTGGCGAACAGTAATCCAATACTCAGCAGCAGAGATATCCTTATCATAATATGGTCCTTAGTGATGTTTCAGAAGTGAGATAATTTCCGGGGGATATATGTCCAGTAGCTCGGGAAAACTTTTGCCAATCCCCGCCTCGGTCAGTGCCAGCAGTTGAACCGCAGGACTTCCGGGTTCGGCCTCACTAAACCAGTGTCTTAACTGCTGTAAATATTCTAATGCCTCATCTCTGTGGCGAATCACCAGACGACTGGCAGTCTCCGGGGCCGGTATGACTGGTTGTCGGGTAACCGCATTGGTTTCCTCCGGTTCCGGTATGCAGGAAAATTGCTCCGTTGACGAAATAGCAGGATGAGCGGCATGTTGACCAGAGTTAAAAAGTGACAGCAATCCGGCAAGCCGGTTGATATCCGGAGCCAGAGGGGCGAGATTTATCTGTAACTGTTGCTGTAATAATTCCAGCATCTCCCCGGCCTGCCGTAGTGCAATGATTTCCGGACAGTCTGTTGTCTGCCAGTGTTCAGATAAGCGGGCGGCAGTGTCGGCCGATACCGTACCGCGGCTGGCTGGCAGGGTTCGGGCTTTTTCATATTCCCCGATGGTCATTTGTATCCCTGCCGTTTTAGGCAGAGGGTAGTGACGAATATCGGCGAGCAGCCCTTGCGGATCTTCAAGTTCCGCAAAAGCATTGGCCCGAATCTGTGGAATAAACTCTTCGTCGTCGTATAACTGAGGGTGAAGCTGTTCCGGCCAACGTTTTAGCAGCTCAAGTAATGCCTGAATCCCCCCGGCCAGAGCGGACAGGCCTGTGGCTTTTATCCGGCAACGCATCAGGATAATAATCAACCGGATGTCTTTACTGTTAGTCAGTAGCCTGCTGGCTAAGCTGGCACAATCCGTCCAGTTCACTGGTTCTGCCGCTTCGTAATAGTCTCCGTATTCTGTGTCAGATTTTGGCCGCAGGCTGGCCTGTAGCAGTAGAAATTGCGGGTCATCATCAGGATTGTCACCACAAGGGGAAAGCGGGCTGACCGGGAGATATAAAGCCCGGTAGTCTGTATCGGGTGGTGGTAAATCCGGGAATTTCGCCTGTGTCATGATAATTCCTGTGAATTTGAATCGCCGCAGATTTCCGGCTCAAAGCACATTCCGGCCAGTGGCAGATAGGAGGGAAGACGTTCAAGCCATACCGCATGCCCAAGCTGATGGCTGCCATTCAGACTGGCCAGTGGTACTTCGCTGGCGGAAAGTAGCAGCCGGACGTCCCAGCAATATTCCAGCCCAGTGAAAAAGCGTACCCATTCCCTGAGCACCGGCAGGTCTCTTCCCCACGGAGTGAAAGAGAGATAATCATTCAGTGACAGAGGGCCAATGATTAACCGGAATTTATGCTGTCTGTCCATCAGCTTGTCACCCAGTATCGCCCCATCGCCGAGCGTACACGCAGTATGCGGATGACCGAGAGAGGTGTGGTCGGCCGGGTCCAGAGAAATCCACTGCGATACATATTCTTCAACCCTTGCCGGGAAACCAAAATAGTGTTGCAGAGTATTCGCCAGAGCTTCCGGATTTCGGGCTTCACGTAATAAATGAGAGACAGCTGAAAGCTGGGCATGTGCCGGTAGCCGGGCCGCGTCTTGTTGCGGGAATGTCAGGCCCGCCAGACAACTGAGACGGGCAGAAAACAACTCATCCTGAGAGTTATCCAGAGTTGCGCAGTCCTGGCACACAAACCAGGCCCGGTAAAACAATGATAATGCGCGGTGATGGAAGATATCGGTAAAATCATTCAGCACCGGGTCCTGACGACTGGTCCTTAAATAGGCCATTTCAGTCAGGTGTAATGGCAGAATACTGTGCGGGCCCCAGACTCCCAGTGAGTACAGCGAAATTTCCGGGCAGGCGGTATTGTCACTCAGCCCGGCAATTTCACCGGGCGGAAACAGTAAACTGGCGGTCTGTTTGAGACGGAAGGGATCTTCAGCCGGCAGACCGGCCGTCCCTGGCGCAGGGGCCGCAGGTGAACGCGCTGCAATGACCCGCATCAGACTGATAAACCCGCTGTTCCACGGGGCGGCGCTGTTATACCAGTGGCTAAGGTCGCCGGTCCGGGGGCTGTTTAGCTGAGTCATAATATGCCTCGCTTACCGGGCCTTGCGGGCCACCGACCAATACAACCGCGTTGTACAGACCAGAGCCAGGTTTCGGTGAACACGTTGATTGCCGCATGCCTGGAAAGATAATTTTCCATCACCAGACCAAATAACCAGGGACTGCAACCGGAAAAGCCTTGTTCATCAATCGTCAGGGTACAACGGACCCCGCGACCATAGTTGAGTAGTCCATCTCCCTTCAGTCTGCGGGTTACCGCTTCTGTACGACATCCTGTCAGGCTGTTTATCTGTGTCGCGGCTTGTGGGTCATCCCCGCGGGTATATAAATGCAGTAACTCCCGTAGTGCCTCTGCGCCGGCAGGCGCTGTGACCCCGGTAAAGGGCAGGTAATTCAGGCTTAGCTGGCGGATAAGCTGCCAGGCTGATTCTCCGGTAGCCAACGGGGGGCGGGGAGCAGTTACCGGAATGACAAACCGTGCGGCTGACACCGGTACGCCTTCCGGCATGGTTAATCCGCAAGTCGCATCACTGGTTAACTGCCGCGGCCAATCCCGGTTGGTGACCATCGCTTCGACCCTCAGATACCGAAGATCGTCACAGTAGGGAGCATCATGCTGGTCGACCAGAGAGATAAACAGTTCGGTACCCTGATATTGACTCACTGGCGAATGTCCGCCCGTTGGCTGAAGCGTCGGTTTCCTTTGCAGTGAAAAATAGCGTCCGCCAGGGCCCGGTGAGTTATGCCGGGTCTGATACAAAGGTTTAAACATCATTTCCGTACGGTGATTGCCGTCCATACCGCTGACGCTCTCCACCGAGAACACTTCATACTCCATCGGGTTGCAGCGATCGGGGACGAGATGAAAACTATTTTTGGCGCGATCAATCACCGTCTGATCGAGTTGCTTCGGGAACAGATTAATCACCGGGGTACAATACAGTAAGAAGCGGCTCGCATTGACATGAGCTATCAGATGTTGCGGCAGTTCTTTCAGCAGGATAATGATGTCGGCCTGATTGCTGTGGATGTTTTTTAAACCGTGCGCCAGTTGCCGCAGGGTAAAAAATAAAAACGCTGACGGAAACAGAAATATTCCTGCAGCAGATGATGGCCGTGAAACATATTCCAGCGAACCGGCAACAGGCTTTGTTCTGCAGACAACCCTTCGAAACAGAGCGCTTCCCGGCCAGCCATCATAGTGGGCTGTTGGTTGTCCTCCCCGATAATGCACACTGCTACACACTGACGATGTATCAGTTCAAACAACTGCGAAACAATATGCTCGTCTCCCTGAATGTAAAACGGCAGATTGTCCGGCCCTTCAATGGCAGAAAAAGTCTGCTCCCCCGCCAGCTCTAACCGGAGTCGCAGTGCCCCTTTGCAGTCAGAAATATCTACAGGTCCGGCAGAGAGCGTTTCCAGGGTGGCGGGGAGGGTGCTCAGGCTGGCCGCACTGAGGGTCAGTGGCCAGAGCGTCACCGGCTGGCTGTTGCGGAATTCGCAGCGGATATTGTGGCCCGGTAACAGTTTACTCCGTATGGCTGTGTGGCGTGGGACGGTATAGCCCCGGGATAAATCGCCGGCTTGCAGGTCCGGTGTCAGTTGGACTATGCCCATCGATGGCGTCGGCGCGGTAAACTCAGGGCAGAGGATATCCAGCAGTCGCTGAGTAAACTCCGGGAATCCGGTATCCAGTTTTATCTGTGTACGGGCAGACAAAAAGCAGAAAGCCTCGATCATCCGTTCGACATAAGGATCGGCGATCCCCGCCCCCTCTATTCCCAGACGACCGGCAATGTGCGGATGTTTAGCGGCGAACTCCAGTGCCATTTCGCGCATGAAGGTGAGTTCGCGGTTGTAATATTCAAGAAATTGTTGTTCCACGGCGTTCCCTGCCTGGCTGTTAATGAATGACAGTCCCTCATTCCGGTCAGGGTAACGGTCGCCTGTCATATATTCAGATACTTTTTGTCTCTGACTAAAACCACGGGTCTGCGGGAAAACAGCAACAGTCATTCCGTTATTGTTGCCGTACCCGTAATACTTACCCGCTGGAGTTATTGATCTGTTAATCAATGATTGAATTAAACCCGGTGATAAGCAGCCATAACTCTTCGTCAGTCTCTTATCGCTGGTGATAATGATTCTATTATCGCTTTCTGTCATGCGGGAAGATAAGCCGAAAGTCTTTTTTTATTTTTTTAGGAATTTGCATCGGGCTGTTTTCTTAAATTAATCCTGATGTGAACAGGATGTTTTTATTTGGTCAGTGGTTTAGTTATTCTCTGCCGCGAAGTGAAATGGATATCACTGCAGTCTTATTGTTGAAAATAGGTACTGCGCTTACGTCAGACAGGATGAGTTATTATGGAAATCTCCAGAAGAACGTTATTCGGAAAACTGAATCCGCTACTCTCAGAGACTCTGGAGCGTGGAACGGATCTCTGTCGTCTGAAGGGGAATCCTGAAGTAGAGTTAGTACACTGGCTGAATATTTTATTAATGCAACCAGACAGTGACCTGCAATGTGTCCTGCGCTTTTTTGCTGTGGATCATGCGCAGCTGGAAACGGATATTTTGCTGACCCTGGGCCGGTTACCTGCCGGGTCTGCTTCGGTAAGCGATTTTTCGCCGCTCATCGATCAGACGATAGAAAGTGCCTGGATGATTGCCAGTCTGGAAGACGCACCCGCCCCGCTGATTCACAGTGGGCATCTGTTAGTCACATTGCTCACTCAGCCTGAATTGTGTCGGGCGTTACTGGCTATTTCGCGGGTTTTTGCTGTGTTATCAGCCGATGAAATCCGCCGACAGTTTACCACTATCACCGCACACTCGCCGGAACGTCAGTTTACGGCGAATCCGGAGACCCTGCCGGGTCATCATGAAATCAGCCATCAGAGTTCATCGCTTAATAACGCACTGGCCATTTACACCTCAGATCTTACGTTACTTGCGGGTCAGGGGAAAATTGACCCGGTCTGCGGGCGGGACAATGAAATCACCAGCCTGATTGATGTGCTGTTGCGCCGCAGGCAAAACAATCCATTGCTGGTGGGGGAGGCCGGTGTTGGAAAAACTGCGGTGGCAGAAGGCCTGGCGCTGGCGATTGCTGCCGGTGAAGTTCCGCCACAGCTCAGTGATGCCCGGATACTGGCCGTCGATCTGGTGGCTTTAACCGCCGGTGCCGGAACCCGGGGAGAGTTTGAAGCTCGTCTGAAGGCAGTGTTGGAGGCTGCGACACAGTCGGTGTGGCCGGTGATTTTGTTTATTGATGAAATCCATACTCTGATGGGAGCCGGTGGGGCTGCCGGTACAGGTGACGCCGCAAATCTGATGAAACCTATGCTGGCCAGAGGCGATTTACGGACGATAGGCGCGACCACCCGCGGGGAATTCAAACGTTATATCGAAAAAGATCCCGCATTTTCCCGCCGCTTTCAGGTCATCAGGATCGAAGAACCGTCAGAAGATCTGGCCATACAGATGCTCAGGGGGGTCTTACCGGTGCTTGAACAGCACCACCATGTTCTGATCACAGACCAGGCCGTCCGGGCTGCCGTCAGGCTCTCTTACCGTTATCTTCCGGAACGGCAGCTACCGGATAAAGCCATTAGTCTGCTGGATACGGCCTGCGCCAGAACAGCTGTGGCGGAATATACACCACCGGCAGCACTGCAACGGCTGCGGTTTCTGGCGGAGTCAGCGCACAGAGAGCTGGCACTGACCGACTCCCCTCGTCGTCTGGCCGGAATGACAGCAGATCCGCTGCAGTTACAGGAACAGATTGCCCGCTATAACACTGAGGCTGACATCATTGAACAACGCTGGCGCCAGCAATGTCAGCAGTTGTCTGTAATCCGTGAGTTGCGTTCACAATGGCAATCTGCCGAAGGGGAACAACAGCAAAATCTGGAACAGCAGTTACAGCAACTGCAGCCGGATCTCAGTGATCAACAGGCTACCCCGGTTCTGGTGCGGACTGAAGTTAATGCCGCTGCAGTGGCCGATATTGTTGCCCAGTGGACCGGTATTCCTGTGGGGCGGGTCCTTAAAGACGATCTGCAGGCGTTGCAGGAACTGCCTGATAAGCTAAACCGCAGAGTACGTGGTCAGGTTCATGCCACGCAGCAACTGAGCAAAAATATCAGCATTGCCAAAGCAGGACTGGCAGACCCGCAAAAACCCTGTGGGGTGTTTCTGCTGACCGGCCCGTCAGGCGTTGGCAAAACTGAAACGGCATTGGCGCTGGCGGCGGAGTTATACGGTGGCGAGCAGCATTTAATCACCATCAATATGAGTGAATATCAGGAAGCCCATAGTATTTCTGGGCTGAAAGGTTCACCCCCGGGTTATGTGGGCTATGGCGAGGGCGGGGTTCTGACTGAAGCCGTACGGCGCAGACCTTACAGCGTGGTACTACTCGATGAGATTGAAAAAGCCCACTCTGATATTCATGAGCTGTTTTTTCAGGTGTTTGATAAAGGGCGAATGGAGGATGGCGAAGGGCGACAGATAGATTTCCGGAATACACTCATTTTAATGACCAGCAACATCGGCAGTGAATTACTGGCGAATACGACAGAGGAGGCAGAGAGTACTTTACTGACAGAACAATTGTACCCGGAACTACTCAACTATTTCCCCGCTGCGTTTTTGGGAAGAGTCTGCGTGATACCATATTTCCCACTGTCTTCAGGGGTACTTAAAGATATTGTCCGGAGTCAGATGGATAAAGTCTCTGCGCGTTTCTTTCAGCAGCACAATATGAGTCTGAAATACTCTGAGTCGTTACTGAATTATATTATTAACCTTAGCCGGACAACAGGTTCTGGTGCGCGAGGCATTATCCATGTGATTGAACGGAAAGTATTACCGGTAATAGCCGCTTATATTTTGTCACCGTCCAGTCCGGATGTAATAGCGGTTGAGGGTGTGATGGTCAGCTATTCTGATGCTGATGGAGTGACAGTGAATCCTCACGGGACCTCGCAAGAGGGAATAACTGAATAATCCGCCAGGATGCCGTAATACATTGTCGTGTTTTGCTCTGTTGAATATCATTAAATAGGGAATTTTTATGAAAATAACAAAGTTATCTGCAACTCTGCTGGTTTTAATCCCGGCAATATCATTACCTGTTTCTGCGTTACAGGTTGGTCAGGGGCTGGTGACCTTTAATGGTGAGGTGGTGACGGATACCTGCACTATTGAGAATGATAACCTGGTCGTGTTACTGCCTACTGTTTCCAGCCAGTCTATGCAAACCGCGGGTATTGAAGCGGGCATCAAAAACTTCAATATCAAGGTCAAAGACTGCCCCGGCTCCTTTAAGAAAGTCCAGGCACATTTTGAACCGCTCGGCAGTATCGGCACCGGAGAGATTAACTATAAGACCTGGAACCTGGTCAACGATTATACCGCTACCAGCGGGACCACCAATGCGGCCACCAATGTTGAGGTGAGGTTATTTAACTCAGACCATACACAAATCCGTCCGGGCGATACCGGCGCAGAAGTGGATGTTGTGAACGGTGCCGCCACCATGACTTATGCCGGGGGTTATTACTCTACCGGCGCTGTCGGGGCTGGTATGGTTAGTGCACATATCGTTTATACGCTGGCTTATCCGTAACCCGCATCACCGATATACGTTAAGCCCGGGGGCAGGAGTTCAGGTTTCCTGTTCCCGGAAGGCCCGGTTTCATTTTTTAATCCACGGTTATGAATATGAGATGTTACAAGGCAGTACTCTCACCACTGACAGCGTTATTTATGCTACTGGCGGGATTCTCATCACCGGCCAGTTCAGGTGTCACTATCACCGGTACCCGGATCATTTTTCCGGGGGCTGAACGTGAGGCGACTGTGAGGACAATCAACCGGGGAGGATCTCCGGTACTGGTTCAGGTCTGGGTCGATGATGGCAGTAAGAACGCTGACATTAATACGATGACCGTGCCATTCACGGTGACTCCCCCGGTCTACCGGATAGACCAAGGGAAAGGTCAGAGTGTGCGGCTTATCTATAACGGAATGAAACTCCCCGACGACCGTGAATCGGTGTACTGGTTTAATTTGCTGGAAATTCCTGCGGTGAATGAGCAATACCAGCAAAAAGACCGGCTGGAACTGGCTTTTCGCACCAGGATAAAAATATTTTACCGCCCGGCCAGCCTGACGGCAGACAGTACTTTAAATGCCGAAAAACTGCGTTGGACGGTAACGCGCTCGGGTAAATCAGCTGGGGTGTTAGTGAATAACCCCACTCCTTATTATTTTAATTTTGGTCGGATGCAGGTCAGCGCTGGCAATTCGGTGTATCCGCTGAGCCCCGGGATGGTCGCGCCTTATTCTGAAGCGGTTTTTTCTCCCACCGGCAAGAAAGGTCTGCCGCAAAATATTAGCTCAATAGATTTTGATTTACTGAATGACCATGGCACTGCGATTACGGGGAAAGCCTCCTGGCGCGCGCCTGAGGGTTGGTCAGTGAATTTTCCGTCCGCCGATAATTCGTAACCGGTGACCGGAACGCCGACAGGATATAGCCGGCAGAAACACGATATCCGCTTCAATGAACTGAAAGGAGTCAGAGAGTTGAAAATGTTAGCCTCGGTAGTTGAACAGTGCAGCGCTGTCCGCAGTTGTAAAAAACTGTGGGTTCCGGTGCTCAGTAGCACACTGATGATAGCGCCGGTTGCCCTGGCTTCCTCTCCGCCCCCTGTACAGATCATCACGGAATATGCGGACGGGACGGGGGAAACTTCGGTGGTCAGATTTAACAGTGCTTTTGTTCACGGGCTGACCATTGATGTTGGCAGCTTTTCCTCCGGAAACCCGGTGCCGCCAGGCAAGACATCTGTCAATATTATTGTTAACGGGCAGACCCGTGGGCGCTTTTACGTCTACTTTGTCCCGGTGACCGGCAGTGATAGTGCGCAGCCTTGCTTCTCGTTTGATGAGTTGCAGCAGTTTGGGATCAATCCGCCGCTGATGGGGCATCGCCCTCAGTCGACTAACGATAAGGCTGCACAGTGCAGCCGGCTGGAACAATGGGTGGAAGGGGGGAGCACTCAGTACGATCAGTCTGACTTTAATCTGCAACTGGCGGTCCCTCAGGTCTATTTAATTAAATATCCGCAAGGGTATATCGACCCGTCCAGATGGGACAGTGGTTCCAACGTTATTTTTTTAGACTACAGCACCAATTTTTATAGCCAACAGTTATCAAAAGCCTACAGTGGCGGCAGAGGGCATAGTGTCAGTGCTAACCTGGGGTTATTGACCGGGATTAATGTTTACGGCTGGCGATTCAGAACCCGTTCAACCAGTATTCTCTCTGACACTTCATCTGCGAAAACCGACAACCTCTATACCTGGGTTCAACGGGATATCCCACAGCTGAAAGGGCAACTGACACTGGGAGAAACCACGACCGAGGGAGAGCTGTTTGACAGCGTTGGGTTACGGGGCGTTCAGCTGGCTTCGGACGACCGTATGCTGCCGGAAGGGTTACGTAGTTATTCCCCGGTCATTCGGGGAACCGCCGAAACCAATGCCAGGGTCCAGGTCACACAGCGTGGACAGCTTATTTATGAAACCACGGTTCCTCCCGGCCCTTTCGAGCTGAACAGTGTCGGAGCCATGGGATATGGTGGTGATTTGCAGGTGACCATTATCGAAGCAGACGGCCAGCGTCGTAGCAGTCTTGTCCCATTCTCTGCCCCGCCAATGCTGCTGCATGCCGGTGTTTCCCGCTATTCTGTTGCGGCCGGAGAACTGGCAGAAAGCGGAATGCAGAAAAAGCCCTGGTTTTTACAGGCGTTCTATCAGTACGGGTTAGGCAACCTTTATACCTTATATGGTGGCGGGCAGTTTTCGGAAAATTATCTGTCGGTTGCTGCCGGACACTCATTTAATACGCCGTTGGGCGGGGTATCGATGAATATTACCCGCGCCAAAAGCCGCTTAAAGAATAATAAAACCTCTACCGGGAATAGTTTTAATCTTGGATTCAGCAAATATATGGATATTACCGGCACTAATATCAATCTGGCGGCTTACCGTTACTCATCGCGGGGCTTCTATTCACTGCGGGATGCGGCTGCCGAACGCTACGGAATGTACCGTGATTACTACCTGACTGACTATCGGACAAAGCAGCGCTTTTCTTTAAATATCTCTCAGCCGCTACCGTGGAACAGTCGTATTACACTGTCCGGAAGTTTTTACCAGTACTGGAATGATCGTCGTCCGGTGAATCAATATGCCATCACTTTCAGTAAATCACATCCATGGTTTTCGTGGTCGATCGGGGTAGGGCGTAGCTTTGACGGTGAGGGGAATAACAATAACAGTATTCTGCTGTCGGCCAGTATTCCTCTGAGCCCCCGGTATAACATCAGTGATAAACCGTTGTTTAACAGTTTTTATTCAACATTCAGCCACGACAGTAGTGGTAATAACTTCCTGCAGATGAATGCCTCGGGAAGCCGGGGTGAACAAAATGCGCTGAGTTACGGTATCGGGACGACAACGACGAAAAGCCGGGATGATACGACCCACTATGCATTTAATGGCAACGGTAGCTACAACACGGCCGCGGGGCAGTTTAGTTCGACCCTGTCGGTGGGCGATCAGTCACGACAGTTATCACTCAGCGCCAACGGCAGTCTGGTCGGGCACAGCGGCGGAATCACTGCCGGGCCTACGCTGGGTGATTACCCGTTCGCTATTGTCAATGCGCCAGGGGCAACCGGAGCCCGTCTGATGAATGGTTATGGGGCGGAAATCGACAGCCGGGGTTATGCCATCGCTCCGTCATTAACGCCTTATCGTGAAAATCAGGTATCGGTGAATACCCGTGGTCTGCCGGATACGGTGGATGTGCTGGAAAATGAACAGGTGGTTGTTCCGCGTATGGGAGCGGCGATACCCGTCAAAGTAAAAACGATTGTCGGAAAACCTCTGATTTTGGTTATTCGTGATGTGTCAGGAAATTTCCTGCCTATTGGCAGCCAACTGGTCGATGGCGAAGGGGCTTCAATGGGCATTGTGGGTCAGGGGGGAATGGCTTTTATACGTGGGTGGAATGCAGCGACGGCCCATCTGTATGTCAATTCGGCCACCAATACCCGGCTTTGTACCATCGGCACCAGCCAGGCGGTCGCCAAAATAATGGCCTCAGGCACAGACGGCAAGCTCAGCCGTGCGGAGGTGATATGTCGCTAAGTTTACGCTATTCAGCCCTTTACTGTTGCCGGTATCTGTTGCTGTCGGTTGGTTGTTTTTCGGCTCAGGCAGTGACTTTTGGTACACCGCTGAATGTGGATTTTCAGGGAGTATTTGTCGATGAAACCTGTGATGTGGTGATAAATGGCAACAGCAGCACCGAGACAGTTATCATGCCAAGGGTTTCCAATATTACCCTGAGAAATAACGGAGGAGAGGCCGGCAGTACACCTTTTAGTATCCGACTGGAGGGATGTCCGTCGGGTAAAACGATGAAACTGGTATTCAACAGTGATCCGGCAGCGATGGATAATACAACCGGAAATCTGCTGAATCAGACCGGGACAGGCTACAGTCGCAATGTTCAGGTTCGCGTACGTAATGAAAGCGGTGCTCAGATGGTGATTAATGATTCCGCAACGGCACAGGATTATGTCATTCCGGTCGCGGGAGGGGCGGTGAGTCATCAGTTTAGTGTGAGCTATTTCTCTGCACGACCGCTCGCCGCGACTTCTGGTGATGTGCATTCGGTAGCCAGTATCACCGTCGATTATCAGTAGTACAGGCACTGAGCGGTAGGGCGCTTACGCTGTCCTGTTCTAATGACACGTAACAGTTGCCTGTAACAGTGTTGTAATTTTCTTCAACCAGAGAGTAACAGCCATTATGTCTAAGGAAAATTCACAGAAGTTTATCGCCAGGAATCGTTCTCCACGGGTGCAGATTGAATATGATGTTGAAGTGTATGGCAGCGAAAAAAAGATTGAACTGCCATTTGTCATGGGCGTGCTGGCCGATTTATCCGGACTGAGCAAAATCCCCCAGCCTGCAGCAGAAGAGAGAAAATTCCTCAACATTGATATTGATAATTTTGATGAGCGGATGAAAGCGATCCAACCACGGGTAGCTTTCACAGTGCCTAATACCCTGAGCGACGGCGGGGTGATCCCTGTCGATATGACGTTTGAAAGCATTGATGATTTCCTGCCAGATGCGATTGCGCGCAAGGTCCCTGCGTTGGCAGAACTTCTGCTGGCCCGCACACAACTGGCAAACCTTCAGACTTATATGGATGGTAAAGCTGGGGCAGAGAGTCTGGTCATGAATATTTTGCAGGATAAAACACTGCTTGCCAGTCTGGCGAACAGGCCTGATGTACAAGACTGTTCTTCTGAGGAACAGGAAAACAGATAATCCGGAGGAATCGGAGATGGCTATTCAGGAAGAAAAAGCACTACAACCCATGATGACAACCACAGAAGCAGGAGATTTCAGTGCGTTGTTGGCGAAAGAGTTTAAGCCCCGCAGCCGGCAGACCCAGTCCGCGGTCGAAAATGCGGTGAAAACCCTGGCAGAACAGGCGCTGGCCAGTTCCCTGATACCCCAGGATGACGCTTATCTGAACATTGCGGCACTGATTGCTGAAATAGATCGTAAGCTGACGCAGCAAATTAATCTGATACTGCATCACTCCCAGTTTCAGACGCTGGAAAGTGCATGGCGTGGACTGCATTATCTGGTTTCGAACTCAGAAACGGATGAAAAATTAAAACTGCGTTTTATGGATATTTCCAAGCAAACGCTGAGACGTAACATAAAGCGCTATAAAGGCATAGCCTGGGACCAGAGCCCGCTGTTTAAACAAATCTACGAAGAAGAATACGGGCAGTTGGGTGGGGAACCTTACGGATGCCTGGTCGCCGATTATTATTTTGATCACTCGCCACCTGATGTTGATTTGCTGGCCTCTATTGCTCAGATTGCAGCCTCTGCACATGTTCCGTTTATCTCGGGTGCCGCCCCGGCGGTAATGCAGATGGAAAGCTGGCAGGAGTTGGCTAACCCGCGGGATCTCACCAAAATATTTACCCAAAACCTGGAATATGCGGCCTGGAATACATTACGGCAGTCTGAAGATGCCCGTTATATCGGCCTGGCAATGCCACGTTTTCTGGCCCGTCTGCCCTATGGGGTTGCTACCCAGCCGGTGGCCGCGTTCAGCTTTGAAGAGGCGACTGACGGTGCGGATCACAGCAAGTATGTGTGGGCGAATGCCGCCTATTCCATGGCAGTGAATGTGAATCGTTCATTCAGGCAGTATGGCTGGTGCACTATGATCCGCGGGGTGGAAAGTGGCGGGCTGGTGGAGAATCTGCCCTGCCACACCTTCCCGACCGATGACGGCGGGATTGATATTAAATGTCCGACAGAAATTGCGATATCCGATCGCCGTGAAGCGGAGCTGGCAAAAAATGGGTTTATTCCGTTGATTCACCGTAAAAATACCGGCTACGCCGCATTTATTGGTGCTCAGTCGTTACAGAAACCGGCGGGATATTATGATGCGGATGCCACGGCTAATGCCAGCCTCTCAGCGCGTCTGCCTTATTTATTCGCCTGTACCCGATTTGCTCACTATCTGAAATGTATTGTCAGGGACAAAATAGGCAGCTTTAAAGAACGTGAAGAGATGCAAAAATGGCTGAACAACTGGATCATGAATTATGTAGACGGAGATCCGACAAATTCTTCTCAGGAAACTAAAGCCAGGAGACCCCTGGCCGCGGCTGAGGTTATTGTCGAGGATGCAGAAGATAATCCGGGATATTATCAGGCGAAATTCTTTCTGCGCCCTCATTTTCAGTTGGAAGGTCTGACGGTATCACTGAGGATGGTTGCCCGACTTCCTTCACTAAAAGATGTTGCCTGAAAACGGCAATAAACGATTGAATATCTGACCAGAAAAGAACCTGCAGATATATTACTCAGGATTACAGGGGAATGTTTTTTCTGTGTTCTGATATTCAATTCCATTATCACTTGTTTCACGAACTGTTCATAAAAGGATTATTATGGCTCAGGATATGTTTTTAAAAATAGAAGGCATTGAAGGTGAATCACTGGATGCCACCCACAAAAATGAAATTGAAGTGCTTACCTGGAGTTGGGAGAGTCTTCAGCATTCAAATATGCACAGCGGTTCTGGTGGGGGGGCCGGAAAAGCGACAGTAGAGGATTTTAATTTTTCTCATTATGTCGATAAGTCCAGCCCTAACTTATTAAATTTCTGTTTGTCAGGTAAGCATATTAAAAATATTGATTTTGTGATACGAAAAGCGGGAGGTGACCCCCTGGAATATCTGACGATAAAATTCAGTGATGCCATCATTACCCGGGTGAACCTCTCAGGTAATGCCAGTAATGATGACCGCCCTGTAGAGGAAGTGACCTTCTCTTTCACTAAGTTCACTGAGGATTACGTCATACAAAATGCCGAAGGTAACAAGTCTGGGATTATTTCGGCCAGTTATGACATTAAAGCTAATCAGAAAAACTAATCGTTATGCCGGATGGCGGCGTGGCATCCGGCAGTATTCGTGAGAACGAAAAGCTCATCTTAAGATAATAGTGACTGCCTGTGAATTATCTGCAGTGAGAGAATTACTGTGACTGGCGGGAATTATCAGGGCTTAGGAGCAGGATATAAAGGATAATGATAAGACCGATGTTATTGGTGATAATGATCACTGTTTCTGCTTCCTGTAGTTTTTTTCGCCCTGAAACATCCGGAGGGATTATTAATGTCACATTAACAGCTGATGGCGATATTAATCCGAATATTTCAGGGGAACCGGCCCCTTTGCGTATTATGCTGTTCAGTCTGACAGACACTGAATTTTTCACGCAGAGCAATTACTTTGATTTTACTGGCAGGAGGCAAGGCTCTTTACAAAATGGAATTACAAAGTTGTATGACGGGGTATTAACACCCGGAGAAACAAGGACGTTGTCGCTGCATATTACAGAACAGGTTGCGGCAATTGGTGTGATCGGTGGCTATCGTGAAATTGAACATGCGCGCTGGAAATCCAGTGTAAAACTTTCGCCCGGCTGGAAGCCAACAGTGTGGCGCAGGCTAATTCTCCCGCAACACAACGTCTTTTATGCGCATTTTCAAAAATCCGAACTGACTATTGGTGAAACGGAATGAACCATGAAAACGAATAAAGTCGTCTGGAGTGAGGGGCTTTTCCTACGCCCACAAATTTTTCAGCAACAGGAGCGTTATCTCGAATATTTTATTCACCGTCGCTCCGGTTCATCAGGCATTTTTTTCTGGGGTTTTAGCCGCTGTGAAACAGACCATGAGGCGCTGAAATACGGAAAACTCGTCATGCGCAGTGCCGTGGGTGTTTTCCCCGATGGTACGCCGTTTGATTTGCCCGGCCATGCGGCATTACCTGTGCCAGTAACCTTACAGCCCTCAGATGCCGGTAAGGTGTTCTGGCTGGCCGTGCCGCTGCGGTTAGATAACTGTGATGAGACCATTTTTAATCCCGATGAACCGGGCTCTTTGGCCAGATTTTGCGCCATGGAGGAAGATATCTGCGACAGTAACGCGATCCGCCAGGGGGTAAAACCTGTTCAGCTGGGCAGATTACGGCTGGCACTCCGTTCTGAAACGGAAATGAATGAATCATGGATTGGCCTGCCCGTAGCCCGTGTCAGGACAATCCGCCCTGATGGCAGTGTGGAACTGCATGATGATGATTACCTGCCGCCTGTCACTCAGCTCGGGACCAGCGCTTTACTGACCGACTGGTTGAATCATTTGAGCGGGCTTTTGAAGATTCGGGCAGAAATGCTGGCCAGCTATTTGTCGTCAGGTCAGGGAGCTACTGTTGCCGGCGGAGACCTGACAGATTATCTGTTATTGCAGATTTTTAATAATTACCAGGTGCAACTGGATTGCCTGAAACAGATTCCTGAATCTTCACCGCTAAGGTTCTACCAGACTCTGGCGTCCCTGGCTGCCGAATTATCGACTTATATTCGGGTCGACAGCAGGAGACCCTCGCCTTTACCGGGTTATCAGCATTCACAGTTATATCTCTCTCTGCGTCCATTGGTTGACGAAGTTCATGATCTGTTGAACCAGGTATTAGTCAGAGCCGGGGAGATGATTGAGTTACAGCCGCAGGGCAATGGCCTGTGGACGGCGAAGCTGCTACCGGCAGAATTTGCTGCATTTTCGGCAGTCGTTCTGGCCGTTCAGGCCGGAATGGCTCCCGATATCCTGCAACAGCAGTTTGTATCGCAAAGTAAAATCAGCTCCCCCCAACAACTTCCGGAACTGGTGCGTTCTCATCTGTCGGGGCTGTTGTTGCTGCCATTACGCCAGCCTCCCAGGCAGATTCCGTGCCAGGCGGGTTATGTCTATTTCGAATTACTGCGTGACAGTGATATCTGGCGCAGCATCGCTGCCAGCGGTGCACTGGCTCTGCATGTTGCCGGGCATTTTCCGGGCCTGAGCATGGAACTTTGGGGGATCAGAGCATCATGACCAGTGACCAATACTCTGAAGATTCTCAAACCACCCGTGCTGCAGGTACTGACAGTGACCACTCCGCACAATCCTGGGGCGATTTTTTACTGGACCGCCAGGATATCTGGGAGTCAGGAGATTCTGCAAATCATACCGCGCCTGGCTCTGAACCCTGGACAACAGCCAGTCTGTCGCCAGAACTCAGCGCACTGCTCCTGTCTGTGGAGGCCGACAGGCAGACCCCCGAATCTATTCTTTCTGCCGCTTGCCCACTGCAGCAAGCCTGCGCGCCGTTGCTAAGGGTACTGGCTGACCTTCCGGATTCGATTGAAGATCTCCAACATGTTCTATGGCTGAAAGAGATCCTCAAAAGTGAAATAACCCGGTTCACCCAGCTATGCGACGAAATTAATATTCCCTGGAAGAAAATGGCCATTGTGCGTTACTGCCTGTGTACAGCTCTGGATGAGGCAGCGCACAGTAAAACGTGGGGGGTTGCGACCGGCTGGTCACAGAGTAACCTTCTGAATTATTTCGAGAATGATAACGATGGTGGTAATAAATTTTTCCTGCTGATTGGCCGGATTTCAATGCATCCTGCTGACTATTCCGATGTACTGAATATCCTGTTACGCATTCTGGGGCTGGGATTCGAGGGACGTTACAGCATTTTACCCGAAGGGGACCGGCAACTTTACGGGATCCGTCAGCGTCTGCTGGTGCTGGCGGAGAACTACCAGAAAACCGCCCAGCTACCGGTGATTATGGGGGATTTGCCCGGAGATCCCCCACTTCCTGCCAGGCGATTTGCTGTTTCCTGGCCTAATGGTCTGGTGTTCGCGGTTGTGATACTCGGTGCTGTCTGGCTGGCAGAAAAAATGGTGCTGTTTGCTGAAAAGCAGCCACTGATTGCCGGGATTTATGCGCTACAGAATTTTCGCTATCCATCGCCGGTCACTGTGAGCCGGTTGCGCCTGACAGACCTGTTACAGGAAGAGATTCGTAACAACTTACTCACGGTGAATGAGACTCCGCAACAGAGTCATGTGACGTTGCAGGGGGACACCTCTTTTCGATCCGGCTCCGCATTATTGTCTCCTGCGACCAGCAATCTGCTAAAAAAAAATCGCTCGGCAGATCATTCGGGTTAACGGACGGGTAGTGATTGTGGGGCACACCGATGCGCTGCCGGTCCGTTATTCCGCCTTTCCTGATAATCAACAGTTATCACTACAGCGTGCAGCGGCGGTTGCCAGACTGTTTACACAGAATGGGCTTGAGGAGAACAACATAACGGTCCGGGGGCTGGCCGACCAGCAGCCAGTCAGTAGTAACTCCACCGTGGCAGGCCGGGCTAAAAATCGCCGGGTTGAGCTTTTTGTCACTTATTAGGTGAGGTTCTCAATGTCTTTTGTCAGCCGAATTTTTTCATACCCTTTGTTCAGAGTTCTGTTGGGTGTCGTCGTCATTGCTATCCTGTTGTCACTGGTCTGGTTTATTGCTGTGTATCCGGGAGGAGAGGAGGACCGCCATTTCACTGGCATAGCGGTACGTATTCTCAGCGTCCTGCTCATCGCGATACTGGTCACAGTGTTGTTGTCCGGATGGATTTTACTTTATCGCCGCTCAGTCCGGCGTCGCCAGCTACGCGTTACCCGGCAATCTACAGATACGTTCAGTCATACGGGACGGATGCTACGCCGTGTTATCCGCAGGACGACACGACGTCCCTCTGTTTCGCGTGGTTGGCGGTTTATTTTCAGAGAGCCGGTCCATGTTCCCTGGTACTTACTGTTAGGTGCCCGCCGCTCAGGGAAAACAGCGGCCGTTTGTCGTTCGGGCCATTATTTTTCACCGGGGGGGGAATCGGTAGCCGAAAAAGTCCACGAAACTGATGAGGCTGACTGTCACTGTTGGCTGGCAAATGATGCGGTATATGTTGAAACCCGTGGAGAAGTTATCAGCGAACCGGAAACGTCGGCGGATAAATGGCAGGGATTTGTTCGTCTGTTAAAAAAATATCGCCCATCAAAATCTGTTCAGGGAACCATAGTCACTGTTTCAGCGATTGATCTTCTGACCGGCGATAAATCCCCGGTCAGTGAACTGGCCGGTGTATTCAGAACACGGTTAGCGGCGTTACAACAGATTCCGGGTATCAGTTTCCCGGTCTATGTTGTGGTGACTCATCTGGATCGACTTAAAGGTTTTGAGGAGTATTTTCATTATCTGAGCGATGCAGAACGACGTCAGATCTGGGGGATCACTTTGCCCCTGGAGACCAGGAATACCTCAGTGGCTGAATATGTTCACCAGCATTTAGGCCAGCTCCAGCAGAGGATAGATGCAGGTCTGAACCGTCGTTTGCAGAGTGAGTATGATGTAGAAAATCGTCGGGCAATGTATGCGTTTCCTGAGGAATTACAACTGCTTTGTCAGCAGACAGAACAATTTATTTGCTCACTGTTTTTTGTTTCCCTCTATGAGGATTTGCCGTCGCGAACTGCGCTGCGGGGAGTTTACCTGACCAGCAGTGGGCAGACAGACCGGAAAGCCTGCAATTATGCCCCGGGGATTATCAGCCGCTGGCATTCGCAGTTCACTGCTGTTCAGGAAGCTCCCTCTCAGACTGCTGAAACAGCGGTGCCGGGTGCTCAGACAGAAGATATCAAAGGACGTCCGTATTTTCTTCAGCAGCTATTTTGCGAACTGATTATCAATGATCAGCGGCTCGCTCAGGATACTCGCCTGACGTTTCTTCGCTTCTGCAGGCTGCGTTGGCCGGTATATATACTCCTGCTGTTGATCATTTCCGGGCTGCTTTACGGTATGGCCAGCAGCTTTGCCAGCCATTCCCGCTACCTGAAGGGGGTCAGATATCAGCTAAACCTGCTGCATCAGCAACAGGATTACCTGCAACGTGAATATAGTCTGGCGACTATTGCCCGACTGCTGGAAGGGTTAAGGGGATTATCGCAGCAACCTGACAAGGATTCGGGGCGAATTGTCTTTGTGGACGGTGAGGTGGCTAAGGTTTCCGAAGGAGTCTATCAGTCAGCGTTACGTCAGTTACTGCTTCCGCCGGCGGAGGATTATGCCAGAGTGGCACTGGAGCAGGCGGTAGCCCGGGGCGATATGGCAATATTGTTCAGGCAGCTGAAAATTTACCTGATGGTCTACGGATTAGTCCCGGCTGACGCGGTTTATCTTGCCAGTATGCTTGCTCCGGCATTGCTCCCGTCAGAGGAGAGTCCTGATTATCGTAGCGAAATTGATTTCGGTCCGGACCTGTTAGCTTTGTTTAGTTATCCCCTGGAACGTGAACGCGGGGAGGAGGCCGACCCGCAGTTAATCCTGCGGGCCCGTGAACTACTGGCCCGGCAGCCCCGTCCGGCAAGGATTTATCAGCAGCTATTACAGCGCTTATCCCCTCTTTCGCCGCCGGCATTTTCGCTGGCAGCTCTCAGTGAGGGAGCGGAAGGGAAATGGTTTGTGCAACGTACGGATGTCCCGCAACAAAATATCGACGGATGGTTTACTGCCCGGGGATATTTGCAGTTCAGGAAACAGCTACTGCTGTTGTTGTCTGGTCTGGACAGGGAAGACTGGCAGGTAATGAACAGCAGTGAGCACGGCTCCGGGGCTGCGGATATCACAGAAACAGCCGCACTTAGTCGTGATATCCTTATCCATTATCTGGACGAATACACCCGTTACTGGCAGCAAATGTTGGTCAGCATCCGGATTTCACAGCCGCAGATGACTGGCCCGCAGTCTACAGAAGCAGGACAGCAGAGGGATCTTTACCGGCTTTCACGGTTAGCGACTGCCGGGTCTCCTTTGGTCAGGCTGCTGGAACGGCTGGTGGCTGAAACCACATTGCTATCGGCGGAATCATGGATACCTGCAGTCGCCGGAGCTGTCGCTAACAGCACGACATCACAACGGTTGACGAATGCCGGTCAGCGTGGGTCTGAGACGCTGGATCAACTGGTATGGCTGCACACGGACAGTCACTTTACCGCCTTGCGTCAGTTCGTCACCGGACGTGAAAAAGGCTTTAACAAAAGTCAGTCGTCTGAACCCGGTAACGGTCTGAATCAGTTACTGGGTCAGCTTAACGAGCTGCAGTTATTATTCCGACTGAATGAAGACCCGCTAACCTCCAAGGCTCCTGCCACCTGGCCGGTACTGGCCGCCGGGTTGCAGGCCGGTTCACAAAACTGGCCGGACCCACTCAGGAATATCATTCTGCCGTTACTTGATCAGATCTCACTGCGGATCAGGAGTACCTCTGTCGGGCGCAGTTCCAGCGGAATCAGTGAAGGCCCCGGGGCATTTTGCCGCAAAAATCTCGCCGGGCGCTATCCGTTCGCAGACAGCAAACGGGATGTCAGTCTGGCAGATTTTAGCCGTTTTTTTGCACCGGGGGGGATTGCCGACAATTACTTCAGTCAGCATCTGGCCGATAAAGTCGATACCACGGTAAACCCATGGAAATTTATCAATATCCCTGTGGGAGATCCGCAGCATCAGTCTCTGCAACTGTTTCGCAGGGCCCGGGAAATACGCAGCCTGTTTTTTCCACGGGGTGACAGTTATCAGCCCTCGCTATCGTTGAGTTTGTCTGTTCAGTATCTTTCTCCTGCAATTAACCGGCTTGAGCTGGTCATGGGCTCAGAGAAACTGAGTTATTCCCACGGTCCGGTTCGCCCTCTTAATCTGCAATGGCCGGAGGGGATTGCTTCCCGACCGGTAACTCTGAGTCTGACCGCCAGTCAGCCCGGAGATATCGCTGTCAGTCAGTGGACTGGACCCTGGGCCCTGTTTCGTTGGCTTGAGAGTGCCAGCGCTTTGCGGCTTCAGCCATCGGGAGAGCTAACAGCCGAATTTAATCCGGCAGGAAAAAAAGTGGTGTTTTCGTCGAACGGTCTGGTCTCTGAACAGCAACCGGTCATGAAATTACTCAGGCGGTTTAGCTGCCGTTAACCGAACGGGCGGCGGGTAACGCCAGGGAAGGCCGGAGGGAGTGGAACTACTGTCGGCCAGCAACCCTTCATACAGGTGACATATGCAACGAACAATCTGTTTAAAAAGTGCAGCGATGCCGTACTTAGCGGGTGAACCAGGACTGGTGATTTCGAAGCTACAGGGCGAGGAATCTTTGTCAGGATTATATAGCTACACCCTAACCGCAATGACTCCGGACTCCCCTTCGATTAACTGGCAGATTGCATCGAATATTGATATCCGCTCGCTGATAGGTAAGCAGATGACAGTCAGCATGCAACAGGGCGGAGACTCCCGGCCAGAAGTGACTTTCCTGCCACAACGGGAAATTTCGGGGATCGTTCAGCAAATGCGTTATGTTGGCCGACAGGGGGATCAGGCTGTTTATCAGATAGTGCTGAGACCATGGTTATATCTTGCCGAACTGACCGAAGATTTCCGGATTTTTCGTGATAAGAGTGTGACCGGGATTATTGACCAGATACTTGAAGAATATGATTTCCCTTATGAAAAACGACTGGTGACGGTTTATCCGCCACTCGATTTTCAGGTGCAGTACGGTGAAACAGATTTTAATTTTATGCAGCGTCTGATGGAAGAATGGGGGATTTACTGGTTCTTTGAACACGCTGAAGGAGAGCACAAATTAGTGCTGGTAGATAATGTTCGCAGCCACATAACCTCTCCCGGTCAGCCACTGTCCTACGCGGCACATGCTCCGCACAAAGATGCGGACTATATCTCAGAGTTTCACTATCAGCAGACGATCACGCCCGGACGCTGGGTGACAGATGATTATGATTTTACCCGTTCCCGGGCCGATATTATGTCGCTTGACAGCCAGCCTCAGCAAATCAGTTTTGGTCAACAAGAGATCTTCGACTGGCCTGGTAACTTTGATAATACCGCAACGGGTGAACTACTTGCCAGGGTACGCATGGAAGAGCGGCGGGCAACAGGGCTCCGTAGCAGCGGATCTGGTCCGGTTTCGACACTGGTCACGGGTTGCCGTTTTACTTTACAACGCTATCCGCTGGAACAGGCAAACTGTGAATATCTGGTACTGCGGAGCAGGCTGGAGATCAGTGAGATCCAACAACGCAGCAGTGGTCACAGTTTTAACGTGCATTGTGATTTTAGTGTGCAGCCTTCCTCTGAAATTTACCGGCATCCCCGAACTATCCCCAAAAAAAGAACCTGTGGGCCGCAAACTGCACTGGTGGTTGGACCGCCAGGAGAAGAGATTTGGACTGACGAATACGGTCGGGTCAAAGTTCGGTTTTTGTGGGACCGTTACGGCACTAACCGCGAATCAGATTCCTGCTGGCTCAGGGTGAGCCAGCCCTGGGCCGGAACCCAGTTTGGTGGTATCTGCATTCCCAGAATTGGTCATGAGGTTATCGTTGATTTTATTAATGGTGATCCTGACCGGCCGCTCATTCTTGGCAGTCTGTACAACAACTTTACTATGCCTCCCTGGGAATTGCCGCAGAATGCCACGCAAAGCGGGCTGATCAGTCGATCACTTGGCGGAGGGCGTAATAATTTCAATGGTATTCGTTTCGACGACAAACCCGGGGCGGAAACCTACCAGGAACAGGCTGAACTGGATATGCATCGCCTGACGAAAAGAAATGAACAGCAAATAGTAGGGCAGTCGAGAAATGTATTTATTGGTGCGGATGAAACCGTAGCCATCAGTGGTAATAGTCAGCTGGCCGTCGGCGGGATAGTGGGCATCACGGTCGGAGGGGCTCAGAACGATAATGTAGCAGGGGCTAAAGGGATCAATGTCGGCGGAGCGTTTATGACAGCGGTCGGCGGATATCATGCTATTGCGGTAGGGGGCGCCCATCAACTGGCAGCGGGTGGGGCAGCGACCTTCTGCGCTGGTGGAATAATGACGCTTACTTCTGGAGGGGAACTGGTGATTAGCGCACCCAGAGTGCGAATAATTGGTAGTAGTCAGCTCATCCTGCAGGGTGGGCAGGTGGATATTAACCCTGGAGACGGACCTGCCTATGGGCCTGATGTTTGTTGTTGTGGTGCGATAGTGGGTATGCCCGGTCTGCCTTCAGTCGCGGGACTGATAGGCTTATACATCCGTCCGGAACCCCGGCCGACACCGACACCGACACCGACACCGACACCGACGCCGACACCAACGCCGACGCCGACGCCAACGCCAACGCCGACACCCACACCGCCCTTTAGTCCGGATCCGGAGTTGGTGGCGAAAAAGTGATTAAATAAAGGCAGGTAAGACTAAAAAGATATTATTGAGAAGGAGTGAATATGTTAAGTGCGGCCAGAGTCAGTGAGTTAACCAGCCACGGCGGGACAATCATCTGTGGTGCCTCAACGGTATTTATTAATGGTCAGCCAGCAGCAATCAGCGGTGGAAGTATAGCCACCTGTGCTGCAACTCATGTGGCTGCTTCTGTATGCAGCGGTTCCGGTCAGGTTTTTATCCAGGGATTTCCGGCGGCCAGGTCGGGTGATATTACCGGTTGTGGGGCTGTTATTGTCAGTGGTTCCGGGAATGTTTTTATTGGCTAAGTTTGTCATCGCGTATGCCAGACAGGGTGTCTGTCAGGCGTGAGTAGTCTGAGGCACTTCGTCAGAAATCCATGACTTCAAAAACAAGGAAACCTGATATGAAAGGTGTGTTACTGATCGATGATATTTTGCCTTCCGGCAGTTATGTGGGCGAAAATCTGACCCGCCAACCCCTGGCCGGTGAAGCCTTGCCGGTTGATGGAGATGTTCTCAAAATGCTGGAACAGGAATACATCCGCTATCTTTCTGAGGGAGAAATAGCCGGGATACCGACACGGGAGAGTCAACCGGTGGCGGTAATACACCGACAGAGTGAACTGCAGCCACTGGATGTCGGACAAACGATAACAGAACATCTTCTTGGGCATGGGCGGATGATCGATAAGCTGTTTGCATTGCCGGAACTGGTACAGGAGGCGGATGATCTGTTGTTTGAACCGTCACAACAACCGCTATTATTTCGTCTCTCACCATTAGACCTGACGATTAATAATACCCGGCCCTGTCTACGGACTCTCACGGATAAACTCTTTTTATTCCCCGGTGATGAACAGTGACGTATAGCGACCCCTGTGGATTTAAATATAATGAAGCCTTTATGGTATCCGCCCGCATTAACGGAAAGACTTACAGGAATTAATACAGGTGGTTCTGGTGAATCCGCTTTACCACTAACCTCTGAAAAAATGCGACAGCTGGTAATTAATGAACTGCTGGAGTTATTTAATCATACCAATATTGAGTCTGTTCTTGAGGAAAAAGGCTATCATCAGTTAGCTGACTCAGCGATAAATTATGGTATTCCCCGAAGATTAGCCTATGATAGTGAACAACAATGGCCATCGATACGAGAAGATATTCATACTGCTGTTTTACGTTTCGAACCACGGATTATTCCTGAGACATTAACGGTTCGTGTATTAACTGGCGGAGAGCCTCAGGGTAAGTATGGTGTCATCTCGTTCGCTATCTCTGCATTGATTGACTGGTTGCCTCAGCCGGTTGAGTTGTTTATTCATGGGCACTATGACAAGGGGAATGATACCTTTAGTCTCAGCTGATTTTATAAGAATAGGACATCAACCGGGGCTGGGTGATATTTACCAGGAGTATGCCCGGGATTATCACCCTGATGTCAGGAAAAAGTGACAATTTTCATTTTTAATCTGATATGGCCTGATGAACCGGCAACAGACTGAGTTAATAGTTTGTGTAATTGACGGTGTAATAATCCAGCAATCCCGGTATTACCGGTTGTTGTTATTTATTCTATGGATACTCCCCGGAGCGGGGTTTTATCTTAATCATTAAGCGTGGATGAAATACAGGTGTAATGGATGACGTTAGAAATCTGTTTTACGGAATCAAATATCTATCAGGTGATGGGGATTAAATCATTGCTGTACCAGTATTATCCGGGTGACAAAGCCGATATACATTTTGTCTCATCGACATCTTTCCGTCTGGAAAACAGTGCAGGGATAATATTTGGAGAAGATGTCATCACTATGAGTCTGCCGGTTACTTCCGGCCATCGAGAGATGAAGGGACTGCCTTCACCGATAATGACCTGGTATATTCCATTCCTTAGTCGTAATTGTCCGATAGATGATATTGCGCTGAAGATAAAAAAATTACTTAATTTTGTCACTGCAGTTGGCGCACCATTTCGTGGTCCCCTTTCAAAGTTGAAAAGTTATACCCAGTTGTCAGAGGCTGAATATCGGATTCTGGTGCTGACAGGTAAAGGATACCATTGTCATGATATCGCCAGAATGCTCAACCGTTCAGGGAAAACAGTGAGCGCGCATTATCGCAGTATCAGCCGTAAAATGGGGGCGGCTAACCGGGCTGAATTTTATCGATTTGCCTGCTACATTGCCGGCCTGGAAGATGAACCGGTGAATACACTGTTTCTGTAAAATGCTGAGCTACTGTTCCCGGAACAGAGCACCGGGACCATTGCTTCAGCTATTCTTATCTGCCGGAATGATGTTTTTCCCCCGCCCCATCCAGGATTTTTACTATTTTATTCGATAATTTTGGTTTTTTTCGTGTTTTTTTGCCTGACTCTACTGTTTGTCGGTGAAACAAAGCATTAACATGAACAAATGTCTGCTTCTGGTTAATGGGTTTCTGATGCGTTACAAAATTTCTTTGTTACCGTTATTTGTGCTGCTGGTTGCCTGCAGTAGTAAAACCGAAAATGTACCACGCTCTGCTACCGTGCCACAGGGAGGTTTCTTAAAGGCACCTCCTGCCGCTCAGGGAATGCTTTCCGGTGATTTTATCGGGCGTCCGGAAACCGAAAAATTTATTAATATGATGGTGGCAAAGCATGGTTTTGACCGCCAGCAACTGGAGTCATGGCTGGGGCAGGCCCGGCGCTTAGATTATGTACTGCGTTTGATGGACCGGCAGGCTCCCACCACCGCCGCTCCGGTCGGTCCTAACGGCGCCTGGATACGTTACCGTAATAAATTCATCACCCCGGGTAATGTGAAAAATGGCGTAGCCTTCTGGAATCAGTATCAGGGAGATTTACTGCGGGCTCAGCAGCAATACGGTGTTCCTCCGGAAATTATTGTCGGTATTATCGGGGTAGAAACCCGGTGGGGGCGCGTGATGGGCAAAACCCGGATCCTGGATGCGCTGGCGACCTTGTCCTTTGATTATCCGCGTCGTTCTGCCTACTTTAGCAGTGAACTCGAAACGTTCTTATTGATGGCCCGCAGCGAGCAGGATAATCCACTGGAACTGAGAGGATCCTTCGCCGGTGCAATGGGCTACGGCCAGTTCATGCCATCTGCTTATAAACAATATGCGGTCGATTTTGATGGTGACGGTCACATTAACCTTTGGGATCCGGTAGATGCTATCGGCAGCGTAGCCCATTATTTCCAGCAGCACGGCTGGCAAGCCGGGCAGGCGATTGCTATCCCTGCCAGCGGGCAGGCTCCTTACCTTGATAATGGTTATAACGCCGGTTATACCGTCAGTCAGCTGGCTGCCGCCGGTCTGAGGCCTCAGTCACCACTCGCCGCTTCTCAGAAGGTTAGTCTGTTACGTCTGGATATGGGGCAGAGTTACCAGTACTGGTTTGGGCTCCCTAATTTCTACACCATCACCCGTTATAACCACAGTACACACTATGCCATGGCCGTATGGCAGTTGGGCGAAGCCGTGCGTAATGCCAGGAGTAACGGAGTTTTTTAGCGGCATGGCTTCCCTTAGTCTTTGTATGGATATAGGATGGCGCCCTTTGCCGGCGCCTCTGCCTGATGTCACGATAAGGACTCCTGATGCAAACACTTCCTCCCTGCCCACAATGTCAATCCACCTATAGCTGGCAGGAGGGTGAAAACCTTAACTGTCCCGAATGCGGTCATCTGTGGTCTGCCCTCCAGTCGAGCCCGACTGACGAGATAATGAATGTCCGTGATGCCAACGGCAATTTACTGACTGAGGGGGATTCGGTCACGATTATCAAAGACCTTAAAGTCAAAGGCAGCTCCTCAGTGCTCAAAATTGGTACCCGGGTGAAAGGAATTCGTCTGGTCGGGGGCGACCACAACATCGATTGCCGTATTGATGGTTTCGGTCCGATGAAACTGAAATCCGAATTTGTGAAGAAGAGTTAATTTCTTCTCACCAGGCCGTTGCCGGTCCCCCCGTTATTGGCATCTGTACTGTGCCTTGTTGTGTGGTATTGCACAGTAAACTGTACAGCGCTTGTTATTTTGAAAATAGCCTAGGTAGTCTCTCCCGATGCAGAGCTTATGAGAACGGTTAGGCTTGATAGCGGTAATTAATCCCTGGTATCTTCTGTCAATGAAGCTGGATCATTATTGTTGCAACACGGAGGACACAGGATGGATAAGGATTTACGTCAGTTAAGCATCACTACCGGACAGTATTTACTGTCACGGGGGGCCACTCTCACCAGCGCAGAGTCCTGCACCGGTGGCTGGATAGCTAAAGTCATTACCGATATCAGCGGCAGTTCAGCCTGGTTTGAACAGGGATTTGTCACTTACAGTAATCAGGCCAAAATAAGTCAACTGGGGGTAAGCGCCGCCACGCTGGAGGCTCACGGGGCAGTGAGTGAAGCAACGGTGCGCGAGATGGCGATCGGTGCATTGCAAGCGGCAGGGGCCGATTATGCCGTGTCGGTGAGTGGGATCGCCGGGCCGGACGGCGGCAGTGATGAGAAACCTGTCGGCACCGTCTGGTTTGGCTTTGCGTCGGTTGACGGCCGGGTGCTGGCAGAGTGTCGGCATTTTCACGGTGACAGAGACAGTGTTCGCTCTCAGGCCGTGGCATTTGCGCTGCGGACACTGTGCGGTGAGTTTCTGGAAAAATAAACTTGATACTGTATGACTATACAGTATAATTGTTTTCCAACAGAGACAAAGAATATCCACAAATTTGCCTGGCTAATCCGGCATAATCAGGAGTTGAAATGGCGATCGACGAAAACAAACAGAAGGCTTTAGCCGCAGCGCTGGGGCAGATTGAAAAACAATTCGGCAAAGGCTCCATTATGCGTCTGGGTGAAGACCGCACTATGGATGTTGAGACCATTTCAACCGGTTCACTGTCACTGGATATTGCCCTGGGTGCCGGTGGATTACCTATGGGTCGTATTGTCGAAATCTACGGACCTGAATCTTCCGGGAAAACGACACTGACCTTGCAGGTTATTGCTGCAGCCCAGCGTAAAGGTAAAACCTGTGCATTTATCGATGCCGAGCATGCGTTAGATCCGGTCTATGCAAAAAAACTGGGTGTAGATATTGATAACCTGCTCTGCTCGCAGCCAGATACCGGTGAGCAGGCTCTGGAAATTTGTGATGCGCTGGCTCGTTCAGGCGCTGTGGATGTCATTATTGTTGACTCCGTGGCTGCTCTGACGCCAAAAGCCGAAATTGAAGGTGAGATTGGTGATTCTCACATGGGGCTGGCAGCACGTATGATGAGCCAGGCGATGCGTAAACTGGCGGGTAACCTGAAACAGTCTAATACTCTGTTGATCTTTATTAACCAGATTCGTATGAAAATTGGTGTCATGTTTGGTAACCCGGAAACGACGACCGGGGGTAATGCACTGAAGTTTTACGCCTCAGTACGACTGGATATCCGCCGCATCGGTGCTATCAAAGAAGGTGATAATGTCGTTGGTAGCGAAACCCGGGTTAAAGTTGTGAAGAACAAAATCGCAGCGCCATTTAAGCAGGCTGAGTTCCAGATCATGTACGGAGAAGGCATCAACTTCTACGGTGAACTGGTTGACCTGGGTGTTAAGCACAAGCTGATTGAAAAAGCTGGTGCATGGTACAGTTATAACGGCGATAAAATTGGCCAGGGTAAGGCGAATGCCAGCAACTATCTGCGCGATAACCCTCAGGCTGCGACAGAGATTGAACAGAAACTGCGTGATATGTTGCTAAATAATCCGACTCAGGAATCGTCTGATACTGGCAAAGAGTCTGCCAGTCAGGATGAAATGAGCGAGGATCATCAGGAATTCTGAGACAGATAATCTGCAGATTATCAGACAAACGGGAGATGGCTGTCAGGCCATCTCCCGTTTTTGTTTTTTTATTGTCGGTGCAGGTAAAATAACGCGGTCACTGTGATATCCGACAGGAAAAGGAGCCGTTATGCTATTTACGGAAACCGAACGTCACCCTATGTTTTCTTCTTTGCTGGACAGAGCCACGCGACTGCTGGCTCAACGAGATCATTCGGTAGAGGAACTGAAAGAAAAAATTCGCCTCTCTGTATGGCGTAGCCAGCAACGGGATGCTGTGGAACAAACTGCAATTGATGAAACGGCATTAGCATCAGTCATCGCCTGGTGTGAAGAAAATGGCTGGCTGGATGACCAGAGATTTACCCGGTTGTTTATCCAAAGCCGTGGCCGTAATGGTTACGGGCCACAGAGAGTTCGTCAGGATTTGCAGCATAAGGGGGTTGAGCGGGAGTTGATCAATCAGGAACTTGCTGAAACCGATATCGACTGGCAACAACAGGCAGAAAATGTTGCCAGAAAAAAATATGGTCATAAATGGCCAACAGAAGCGCGCGAAAAAGCCCGGTTACAGCGATTTTTACACTCCAGAGGGTTTCTGATGGAGGATATTCGTTCTGTTTTGGTAAATTTTTCCGGCTGAGTCATAATGAGGTTTTACTTCCCTGTGAAGAAAACTTATCTTATTCCCACTTTTTTGTTCCACTGTCACCGGCAGACCTCGATCTACAGGTTGCCCGGACCCAAAGGAACTTCCGTTAGCGTGATACCAGGATATATATGAGCAAGAGTACTGCTGAGATCCGTCAAGCGTTTCTCGATTTCTTTAAGAGCAAGGGACATCAGGTTGTAGCCAGCAGCTCCCTCGTACCGAATAATGATCCGACGTTGCTGTTTACCAACGCCGGTATGAATCAGTTTAAAGACGTTTTCCTGGGTCAGGACAAACGCGATTACACGCGCGCCACAACATCGCAGCGCTGTGTTCGTGCCGGTGGTAAACATAACGATCTTGAAAATGTGGGTTATACCGCTCGCCATCATACTTTTTTTGAAATGCTGGGTAACTTCAGCTTCGGTGATTATTTTAAATCAGAAGCCATTGCTTTCGCGTGGGAACTGCTGACCGGAGCTGAGTGGTTCAGCCTGCCTAAAGAGCGTCTTTGGGTCACCGTTTACGAGACCGATGATGAAGCCTACGATATCTGGGCAAATGATATCGGGGTTCCGGCAGAGCGGATTATTCGTATCGGTGATAATAAAGGCAGTGCTTACGCGTCAGATAACTTCTGGCAGATGGGCGATACCGGGCCTTGCGGGCCGTGCAGCGAGATTTTCTACGATCATGGCGATCATATCTGGGGTGGTCCTCCGGGAAGTCCGGAAGAAGATGGCGATCGCTATATCGAAATCTGGAATATCGTGTTTATGCAGTTTAACCGTCAGCCTGACGGAACCATGCTGCCATTGCCGAAACCTTCGGTCGATACCGGAATGGGACTCGAACGCATCAGTGCCGTACTGCAGCATGTAAACTCTAACTACGAGATAGATCTGTTCCGTAATCTGATTGCATCGGTGGCTGAAGTGACTGGCGCTACCGACCTGAGCAATAAATCCTTGCGGGTCATTGCAGACCATATTCGTTCCTGTGCCTTCCTGATTGCTGATGGTGTTATACCGTCGAATGAAAACCGTGGTTATGTATTGCGTCGTATTATTCGTCGTGCTGTCCGGCATGGAAATATGCTAGGAGCCGGTGAGAGCTTCTTCTATAAACTGGTACAACCGCTGATTGATGTCATGGGCAGTGCCGGCGAAGACCTGAAAAAGCAACAGGCTCATGTTGAATCAGTACTGAAAACAGAGGAAGAACAGTTCGCAAAAACCCTGGAGCGTGGCTTGGCTCTGCTGGACGAAGAACTGGCAGCACTGAAAGGGGATACTCTGGACGGTGAAACAGTCTTTCGTCTGTATGACACCTTTGGTTTCCCGGCAGATCTCACCGCTGATGTGTGTCGCGAACGTAATCTGAAAATTGATGAAGCTGGTTTTGACGCTGCAATGGAAGCACAGCGTCAGCGAGCCCGTGATGCCAGTGGCTTCAGTGCCGACTATAACAGCCTGATCAGAGTTGACAGCGAATCTGTATTTACCGGTTATGAGCATTTGCAGGAACAGTCAAAAGTCACCGCCATTTTCGTGAACGGACAAGCGGTTGATCAACTGACTGGAACTGAAGAGGCTGTCATTATTCTCGATCAGACACCATTTTATGGTGAGTCGGGCGGTCAGGTCGGTGATACCGGTGTACTGAACGCCAGTGGAGCCACGTTCTCCGTGACAGATACTCAAAAATACGGTAAATCCAATGGTCATGTTGGACGTTTGACCCGGGGTACCCTGCGGGTGGGTGACAGCGTGTCAGCGCAGGTGGATGAAGCCCGCCGGGCACGGATTCGTCTGAATCATTCGGCAACTCACCTGCTGCATGCAGCATTACGTGAAGTATTAGGTGATCATGTGGCGCAGAAAGGCTCACTGGTCAATGACAAATATTTGCGTTTCGATTTCTCTCACACTGAAGCAGTGAAGCCTGAGCAGTTACGTCGGGTCAATGACATCGTTAATGCGCAGGTGCGTCGTAACCTGGCCGTAGAAACTGATATCATGGATCTGGAAGCCGCTAAAGCGAATGGCGCTATGGCGTTGTTTGGCGAGAAGTATGATCAGAAAGTCCGTGTACTGACGATGGGGGATTTTTCGGTGGAACTGTGCGGTGGTACTCATGCCAGCCGTACCGGTGATATCGGACTGTTCCGTATTATCTCTGAGTCCGGCACTGCAGCAGGTGTCCGCCGTATTGAGGCGGTGACCGGGGAAAGTGCACTGGAGACAGTATTCGCTCAGGATCAACAGTTACAGGATATTGCTCATCAGGTGAAAGCGAACAGCAGCAATCTGAATGAAAAAGTACGTTCACTGGTTGAACAGGTACGTACACTGGAAAAAGAACTGCAGCAGTTGCAGGATCAGCAGGCCGCGCAGGAAAGCAGCTCTCTGGCGACCAAAGCGGTAGAGATTAAAGGTGTGAAACTGCTGGTTAGCGAATTACGTAACACTGAACCTAAACTGTTACGTACTATGGTTGATGATTTAAAAAACCAGTTAGGATCTGCCGTCATTGTGCTGGGAACTGCCAGTGAAGGTAAAGTATCGCTTATTGCTGGTGTAACGAAAGATTTAACTGACAGAATTAAAGCAGGGGAACTGATCGGTATTATTGCCAGTCAGGTCGGTGGAAAAGGAGGAGGGCGTCCGGATATGGCTCAGGCCGGCGGGACCGATCCTTCTGCATTACCAGCGGCTCTGGCAGGGGTTGAAGCCCTGGTCAGCGGGAAATTGTAAAAGATAAACAAGCTACCGGTGAATGCGCCCGGGGATCATTCTCAGGGCGTTATTTACACGATAAGCAACCTAAAATGATAAAGTCAGGTAGTGATGGTGTATTTCGGCTAAACTAACTATTAGCGAAATGTATTGGCGGGCTGATTGAATTTTCTGTATCAGTCGTAGTCAATAGATAGCAATGCGTTATACGATGGATTTGCCGGGAGCCAGAACTGGCCCGACTCTTTTAATCTTTCAAGGAGCAAAGAATGCTTATTCTAACTCGTCGAGTTGGTGAAACTCTCATGATTGGCGATGAGGTGACGGTCACGGTATTGGGTGTTAAAGGGAACCAGGTACGTATAGGCGTGAATGCTCCCAAAGAGGTGTCTGTACACCGCGAAGAGATCTACCAGCGTATTCAGGCAGAAAAAACCCAGCAGCCGGACTATTAACATATTCAGCGCCTCGTATCTGACGAGGCGCGCCATCTTTTTGCCCCTTTTTTAACTGATTCCTGACTCTGTCTCAGTCGCTGTGCCGTTGAAAATACACTCTTTTTGGCTTTTAAATGCCCTGATTGATGACTAAACGCGCAAACAAACAATCTTGCGGAAAAATTGTTTGACTTATAAGTCGGGGGAAGTAATATGTGCGCCAACGCAGCGACGAAGCGCAGTTTTAAGCACGGCGTCGGGGCGGGTAGCGTAGTAACAAGTGGTGAGGTGGCCGAGAGGCTGAAGGCGCTCCCCTGCTAAGGGAGTATGCGGTCAAAAGCTGCATCGAGGGTTCGAATCCCTCCCTCACCGCCATTTACGTTGCATCCGTAGCTCAGCTGGATAGAGTACCCGGCTACGAACCGGGCGGTCGGAGGTTCGAATCCTCCCGGATGCACCATACGTAAACGGTAAATCAGTCTTGTTAATCCGTTGCTAAGATGTGATGTCAGCACTCTGCATTATACAAGAATTCAGAAATGCATCCGTAGCTCAGCTGGATAGAGTACTCGGCTACGAACCGAGCGGTCGGAGGTTCGAATCCTCCCGGATGCACCATTCTCGTGTAGTTTCCCAGGTTGTACAAATCCATCAATTGTTTTTCGATGCATCCGTAGCTCAGCTGGATAGAGTACCCGGCTACGAACCGGGCGGTCGGAGGTTCGAATCCTCCCGGATGCACCATTTCCTGAAAGCTATATCGTTAATAGTCACGGTAACCAGGCTCGGGAAAGTTTGAATTGTCAGCGACTGGAAGTTGTATTATCCGGTGGTTGGTATTACTGCACTGATATTTGTACTGCATCCGTAGCTCAGCTGGATAGAGTACCCGGCTACGAACCGGGCGGTCGGAGGTTCGAATCCTCCCGGATGCACCATTTTTGATGTAACTCCTTGTTTTTCAATCTAACTGCCGGTTTGGGTTGATGCGAAAACAGGTAGCGAAGTATCTGTGGTGAGGTGGCCGAGAGGCTGAAGGCGCTCCCCTGCTAAGGGAGTATGCGGTCAAAAGCTGCATCGAGGGTTCGAATCCCTCCCTCACCGCCATTTGTACTGCATCCGTAGCTCAGCTGGATAGAGTACCCGGCTACGAACCGGGCGGTCGGAGGTTCGAATCCTCCCGGATGCACCATCACCTGTCTCATAGCCTAACCTCTTTACGCTTTTCTGTACCGCAGTTAATCTCAACTTACGAAGCATCCCGTAAATTTTTTATTTTATCTGACCATCTGTCCCCTGTGTACCCGAATTCTGACCTCGCGTCTTAGCTGATTTTTTGCATTGAACATCAGTCCGTTAGCTGTTTATTGTTGTTAGCATTTACGGTTTACTTCGGACGGCGACAATTCACCTGCATTAATATAAAGTAACGACTTATCGGTTTAGTCTGGAGTTACTATGTACGATCATTATGACGGGCTTATTTTTGATATGGATGGCACGCTGGTCAACAGCGAGCCGGCACACCGCCAGGCATGGAAGCAAGTGCTGGAAAAGCACGGCCTGACATTCTCTTTCGAACAAATGGTTGCCCTTAATGGCTCTCCGGGCTGGAAAATCGCCGAACAGATTGTTATAGCTAATGGTGCCACTCTGGACCCTCAGCAGCTGGCCGCTGAAAAAGAGCAGCAACTGGACAAATTTTTGCTGGTAACGTCGACGCTATTACCATTGATTGAGGTGGCTAAACGGTATCACGGCAAGCTGCCCATGGCCGTCGGTACCGGCAGCAGTCATAGCATGGCTGAACGTTTGTTGACTCACCTTGGCGTTCGTCATCTGTTTAGCGTCCTGGTGGCTGCGGATGATGTCAGGCAGCATAAACCCGACCCCCAGACTTTTCTGGAATGTGCCAGGCTTATGGGAGTAGAGGCTAACCGCTGCGTAGTGTTTGAAGATGCAGACTTCGGGGTTCGTGCTGCAAAAGCTGCAGGAATGGATGTTGTGGATGTCCGACACTTATAATCACCGAACCTGTGGCAGCCTTTATCGCCGGCATAGCGGGGATGGCAATTATTTGGTTTATCATCCTTTTTGGTTCATTGTTACACTGCAATTGTACAGAACTATAAGACATAATTATCACCGTGGGAGGTGACAGTGATACCTGACGTATCTGAAGCATTAAGCTGGCTGGAAAAGCACCCTGAAGCAGTACAAGGCATTGGTCGTGGTATCGAACGGGAAACATTACGTGTTCAGCCAGACGGACAACTGTCGTTACAGGGGCATCCTGAAACGTTGGGCTCTGCACTGACCCATAAATGGATTATTACCGATTTTGCGGAGTCTTTACTGGAGTTTGTTACTCCGGTAGATCGTGATATTAAGCATTTGCTGGCGTTTCTGCGTGATATTCACCGTTATGTTACCCGGTCACTGGGTGATGAGCGATTATGGCCTTTTAGTATGCCATGCATCATTAATGACCCGCAGGATATCACTCTGGCCCAGTATGGCAGCTCGAACATTGGCCGGATGAAAACGGTTTACCGTGAAGGGCTGAAGCATCGTTATGGTTCGCTGATGCAGGTTATTTCGGGGTTACACTACAATTTCTCATTACCCGGTGCGTTCTGGCAGGCCAGGTTGGGCATTGATTCTGTTGCTGAGGCAAAAGATGAAATTTCTGCCGGCTACCTGCAGCTGATTCGTAACTATTATCGTTTTGGATGGATTATTCCTTATCTGTTTGGCGCTTCACCGGCTATTTGTGAAAGTTTCCTGCCTCAGGGCAAAGGCAGTCTGCCATTAGAAAGTAACGGTAAAGGGACATGGTGGTTGCCGTATGCAACCTCCTTACGTCTCAGCGATCTCGGCTATACCAATAAGTCACAGAGTGCTTTAGGGATCACCTTTAACTCTCTCGAAGGCTATGTTGCTGCCCTGAAAAAAGCCATCAAAACCCCTTCGGAAGAGTATGCTAAACTTGGTGTGACAGACAGCGAAGGCAAACGTATTCAGCTGAACACCAATGTGCTGCAGATTGAAAATGAACTGTATGCGCCAATTCGGCCGAAGAGGGTGATTCGTGCCGGTGAAGCCCCTTTGGCGGCACTGAGCCGTGGTGGGATTGAATATATCGAAGTTCGCTCACTGGATGTCAATCCGTTTACCCCGGTGGGGATAAACGAAGAACAGATCCGTTTTCTGGATATGTTCCTGATCTGGTGTGCACTGGCAGAAGCACCAGAAATGAGTGCTGAAGAATTGCAATGTACCCGGGGTAACTGGAACCGGGTCGTCATGGAAGGACGCAAACCGGGGTTGAAACTGAGCGCCGGTTGTGGCGAGCAGATTTATTCACTAAAAGACGCTGGCCAGCAGATGTTTGCAGGTTTGCAACGTATTGCTCAGGTTCTTGATGCGCCTGACGGGGGTGATGCCTATCAGCAGGTATGCCGCAGGTTGTCAGAGTCATTAGATGATCCTGAGAAAACTTATTCGGCTAAGATTTTGCAGGAAATGCAGGAGCAGGGGCTGGCAGCCGCGGGAACCCAACTGGCAGACAAATATCGCCAGATGTTACTGCAGGAACCACTGGAAGTCTTGACCGAAGACGAATTTCGTCGCCAGACGCAGGAATCTTTTGCTGCGCAGGCCAAAATCGAAGCCGCAGATACACTGAGTTTTGAAGATTATCTGGCAGGCAGGGAAGGCTGAAAAAAGAAAAGGCCACATCACTGTGGCCAAAGTAACATCTCTGTTGTCAGGGATGATGATAACAAATGCGCGTCTTTCATATATTCAGACGCGGGGCTGACGAAAAAGTTTCATTGATCGAAAAAAATTTTTTAAAAGAGGTGACCATATGCCATTGTTGGATAGCTTTACCGTTGATCATACACGCATGGCCGCGCCGGCTGTCCGTGTAGCCAAGACTATGAATACGCCGCATGGCGATACCATCACCGTGTTCGATTTACGTTTCTGTATTCCGAACAAAGAAGTTATGCCTGAGCGCGGTATCCATACCCTGGAACATTTGTTCGCCGGATTTATGCGTAATCACCTGAATGGTCAGGGCGTCGAAATTATTGATATTTCACCGATGGGCTGCCGTACCGGTTTCTATATGAGCCTGATTGGTACCCCCGCAGAGCAGAAAGTGGCTGACTCCTGGAAAGCGGCGATGCAGGACGTGCTGAAAGTGACTGACCAGAGCAAAATTCCTGAACTGAACGAGTTTCAGTGTGGTACTTACCAGATGCACTCGCTGGAAGAAGCACAGGATATCGCTCGTCACATCATCGAGAATGATGTCCGTGTGAACCACAACGAAGAGCTGGCGTTGCCGCCAGAAACCCTGAAAGAACTGCATATCTAGTTTTGCAGTCCGCCCCGCCGGAATACCGGCTCAGGCAAAAGAAAGGCGTCATGCGGTGCATGACGCCTTTCTTATTTTCAGCGTAAAATCCTCCCCGGGGGAGTGGTCTCATACTGGCAGCTTACCCCAGCGAATGCTGTAGCGTGGTGTGCGGGGTAATCCGGGTCTGCTTAACCATATTGTCCTGCACGTCAAGGATCTCGATGGCATAGTGACCAATCTGTACCTTACGGTTAACTTCAGGGATCTCTTCGAGAACCTCGAGAATCATACCGTTAATGGTTCTGCCACCATCTTCCGGCAGGTCCCAGTTAAAGACTTTATTAATTTCTCTGACATTAGCGCTGCCATCGACCAATACGGAACCGTCATTCTGCGGTAAGACTTCTTCTGCAAGGGTAGGCGACATGGAGGTAGTGAAATCCCCGACGATTTCTTCCAGGATATCTTCGATGGTCACCAGCCCCTTAATGTCACCATACTCATCAACCACCAGACCTGCTTTCTTTTTATTACGCTGAAATTTCACCAGTTGGGTGTTCAGTGCCGTTCCTTGTGGTATGAAATAAATTTCGTCTGCTGCGCGTAGCAGGTTTTCCTTAGTGAACTCTTTCTTCTCAGTCATCATCCGCCAGGCTTCACGAACCCTGAGCATACCTACCGCATCATCCAGGGTATCGCGAAACAGTACGATACGGCCATGCGGTGAGTGTGTAAGTTGGCGGATCACCGATTTCCAGTCATCATTGACATTAATTCCGACGATTTCATTGCGTGGCACCATAATGTGATCGACAGTGACTTTTTCCAGATCCAGTATCGACAGCAACATGTCCTGATTACGGCGGGACATCAGAGTCCGTGACTCATAGACGATAGTCCGTAATTCTTCCTTACTGAGTGCGGAGTTGGCAGAACCGTTGGCCTTAATCCCCACCATCCGCATCAGCAGTCGGGTAATGGAATTTAACAGCCAGACCACCGGCATCATAATGACCTGCAGCGGAGCCAGTAAAAAACTGCTCGGATAGGCCACTTTTTCCGGGTAGAGCGCTGCGATGGTTTTAGGCAGAACTTCTGCAAACACCAGCACCACAAATGTCAGGATTCCGGTAGCGATGGCGACACCTGCGTTACCGTATAAACGAATACCGACGATAGTCGCGACGGAAGAGGCTAAAATATTGACCAGGTTATTGCCAATCAGCACCAGACTTAACAGCCGGTCAGGTCTGGAGAGCAGTTTCTCCACCCGTTTAGCGGCGCGGTTACCGTTTTTAGCGTTATGGCGAAGTTTATAACGGTTTAGTGTCATTATCCCGGTTTCTGAACCCGCAAACCAGGCAGAGATCAGTACCATAACGACCAGGGTAATGATGAGCGATGTGGTTGAAACATGTTCCAACGCGAACTTCCTTTATTTATAAAGATTAATGGGTTAGCAGGTGTTGTAAAATACGGCTGCCAAAATAGGCCATGGTCAGCAGAACAGCTCCACTGCAGTTGAACCAGACAACACGGCGTCCACGCCAGCCTTCATGATAATGTCCCCACAGCAGCACGATATACACAAACCAGGCGAGCAGGGAAAGTACCGCTTTATCGACATTCTCCTCAGAGAACAGGTCACGCATATAAAACAGCCCGCTGCATAACACCAGTGTCAGCAGTACGACGCCAACCTGAGTGATATGGAACATCTTGCGTTCTATCACCATCAGTGGCGGCATATCATGGCTGAACGCCAGTCTTTTATTTTTGAGCTGATAATCAATCCAGGCCAGTTGTAATGCATACAATGCAGCGATGATCAGGGTAGCGTAGGCGAATAATGCGAGGCCAATATGAATCATGATCCCGGGGGTGGTTTCCAGGTGAGTCAGGAAAGCATTGGGCACGAAGGTGGCAAATGCCAGGTTAATCAGTGCAAATCCGTATACAAAAGGCAGCAGCAGCCACCCCCGGTTACGGGAAGCAACAATCGTCATTACCGCACAAATCATCAGGCTGACCAACGAGCCAGTATTTAGCAAACTAAAATTCTGTTCTGAGTTCAGAATAAAAATCCGTTGCTCAATCGCGACACCGTGGGTAATCAACGCAACAATCGCTGAAAGCATAGCCATGCGCCGCCAGCCATTTCCCCGGGTTAACAGACTGGGGATGATCAGGGCAAGACTCAGTGAATAGGCAAATAGCGCCACAATCGCAAAAACTGACATATAAGGGTATCGTGTTAGTCATCATTGAGAGTTCAGACAGGCAGTATAGCGTCAGCAACGACTCGCGCCAAACGATCTCACGGTCAATTGCAGAGATCGGCTGCGCTTCATGTTATACTCCCCGAAAAATGTCGCCCGGGCGGCTTCGCAAAATTTTCAGAGTGAAAGGTAATGTTTGATAATTTAACCGATCGTTTGTCGCAAACACTGCGCAATATCAGCGGCCGCGGAAGGCTGACAGAAGACAATATTAAAGACACTCTGCGTGAAGTACGCATGGCGTTACTGGAAGCTGACGTCGCGCTACCCGTGGTCCGTGATTTTATCGCACGGGTTAAAGAGAGTGCGGTGGGGCAGGACGTCAATAAAAGTCTGACTCCGGGCCAGGAATTTATCAAAATTGTTCGCGACCAGTTGATCGCGGCAATGGGTGCTGAGAACAATACTCTGAATCTTGCCGCCCAACCCCCGGCAGTGGTACTGATGGCCGGTCTGCAAGGGGCCGGTAAAACCACCAGTGTCGGAAAGTTAGGCAAGTTTCTTAAAGAAAAGCAGAAGAAAAAGGTGTTGGTTGTCTCCGCTGACGTGTATCGCCCGGCGGCGATCAAACAGCTGGAGACCCTGGCAGACCAGGTAGGAATTGATTTCTGCCCGTCGGACATCACCCAGAAACCCGTTGATATCGTTAAACATGCGCTAAGCGAAGCACGCCTGAAATTCTATGATGTGCTGCTGGTCGATACCGCAGGTCGTTTGCATGTGGACGAGGCGATGATGGACGAGATTAAGCTGGTCCATGCGGCGATAAACCCGGTAGAAACGTTATTCGTGGTGGATGCCATGACCGGTCAGGATGCGGCCAATACGGCGAAAGCATTTAACGAAGCCCTGCCACTGACCGGGGTTATCCTGACGAAAGTGGATGGTGATGCCCGGGGGGGGGCGGCACTGTCAATTCGTCATATCACCGGTAAACCTATCAAGTTTATGGGGATGGGTGAAAAAACTGATGCCCTGGAAGCCTTTTATCCGGACCGTATAGCTTCGCGTATCCTCGGCATGGGGGATATGTTATCGCTGATTGAAGATATCGAAAGCAAAGTTGACCGTGACCAGGCTGAAAAGCTGGCGAAAAAGCTGAAAACAGGTGATGGCTTTGATCTGAACGATTTTCTGGCACAACTTAAGCAAATGCGCAATATGGGCGGAATGGCCAGCCTGATGGGTAAATTGCCGGGAATGGGTCAGTTACCCGACAACGTGAAATCACAGATGGACGATAAAGTGCTGGTCCGGATGGAAGCTATTATCAATTCCATGACCCGTAAAGAGCGTGAAAAACCGGAAATTATCAAGGGGTCACGTAAGCGCCGTATTGCGATGGGCTGTGGTTTGCAGGTTCAGGATGTCAACCGTCTGCTGAAGCAGTTTGATGATATGCAGCGGATGATGAAGAAAATGAAGAAGGGCGGCATGGCCAAGATGATGCGTGGCATGAAAGGCATGATGCCGCCAGGATTTCCCGGCCGTTAAGCCGGAAAACTAAAAGCCCGGAAGCTAATTTACTTAACAGGTTGCTTTTTGCGCCCAAACGAGTAAAATTTTCGGGCTTTTTATATTGCACCCGGCCCCCGCCCTCGATGGGGTCCGGGTGTTTTATTAACTAAAGAGGATGTTATGGTAACAATTCGTTTGGCACGTCACGGCGCTAAAAAGCGTCCGTTCTATCAGGTTGTCGTTACTGACAGCCGTAATGCGCGTAATGGTCGTTTCATTGAGCGCGTTGGCTTCTTCAACCCGGTGGCTTCTGGTCAGGCTGAAGCACTGCGTCTGGATCTGGACCGCATCGAACATTGGGTTGATTTAGGTGCCACCGTTTCTGACCGCGTTCACGCGCTGGTTAAAGAAGCAAAAAAAGCAGCTTAATCTGTCACGGTGGCGAACATGAGCATAACCAGAAAAACTACCGCACAACCTCCGATGAATTCGCTGGTATTAGGAAAAATGGGAGCGGCCTACGGTATTCGCGGTTGGCTCAAGGTGTTTTCATCCACTGAAGATGCTGAGCGTATCTTTGATTACCAACCCTGGTTTATTCAGCGTGCCGGTCAATGGCAGCAGATTGAACTGGAGAGCTGGAAAAATCATAATCAGGACATGATTATCAAAGTCAAAGGCATTGATGATCGTGATGCAGCGGCGCAGTTAACCAATTGCGAAATACTGGTTGATTCCACGCAACTGCCGACACTGGAAGAAGGCGATTACTACTGGAAAGACCTGATAGGTTGTCAGGTAGTTAACGTCGATGGTTACGGGATGGGAAAAGTCATTGATATGATGGAAACCGGCTCGAACGATGTTCTGGTGGTTAAGGCTAACCTGAAAGATGCGTTTGGCGCGAAAGAGCGGCTAATACCGTTTCTTTATGAACAGGTTATCAGAAAAGTCGATCTCGCTACTGGCACAATTGAAGTAGACTGGGATCCTGGTTTTTGATCTCCGGATTTAACGGTAACCCAACGGCGAACGCGATGTGGATTGGTGTGATTAGCCTGTTTCCAGAGATGTTTCGTGCGATTACCGATTACGGGGTAACTGGCCGGGCTGTGAAAAATGGTCTGCTCAGCATTCAGTGCTGGAGTCCAAGAGACTTCACACACGACAGGCATCGTACTGTCGACGATCGTCCCTACGGGGGTGGACCGGGAATGCTGATGATGGTGCAACCTTTACGGGATGCAATCCACGCAGCCAAGGCAGCGGCAGGTGAGGGCGCTAAGGTAATTTACCTGTCACCTCAGGGACGCAAACTGGACCAACAGGGTGTTTGCGAATTAGCAGCAGACCGGAAGTTAATTCTGGTATGCGGACGCTACGAAGGTATTGATGAGCGGGTAATCGACGCCGAAATTGATGAAGAATGGTCAATCGGTGATTATGTGCTCAGTGGCGGGGAACTGCCAGCAATGACGATGATTGACTCGGTGGCCCGGTTTATCCCGGGAGTGCTCGGGAAACAAGCATCGGCTGATGAAGATTCGTTTTCTGATGGATTGCTGGATTGTCCGCATTATACCCGGCCTGAAGTGTTAGAGGGTGTGGAAGTACCGCCGGTTTTACTGTCGGGTAACCATGCCGAAATTCGCCGTTGGCGTCTGAAGCAGTCGTTGGGCCGCACCTGGCTTAGAAGACCTGAACTTCTGGAAAACCTGGCTCTGACTGAAGAGCAAGCTAAATTGCTGCGTGAGTTTCGCTATGAAAATCAGCAGCAGCAACATGATGATGCGGAAGAATAGTCTTCCCTATATATCAGTTTACCCAGGATAAGAGATTTAATTATGAGCAACATTATCAAGCAACTTGAACAAGAACAGATGAAACAGGATGTACCTTCATTCCGTCCGGGTGATACCGTGGAAGTGAAAGTATGGGTCGTTGAAGGTTCTAAAAAACGTCTGCAGGCATTTGAGGGCGTGGTTATTGCAATCCGTAACCGCGGTCTGCACTCTGCATTCACTGTTCGTAAAATTTCTAACGGCGAAGGTGTTGAGCGTGTATTCCAGACTCACTCACCTGTAGTTGACAGCATTGCTGTTAAACGTCGTGGTGCTGTACGTCAGGCCAAACTGTACTACCTGCGTGAGCGTACTGGTAAGGCTGCTCGTATCAGAGAGCGTCTTAACTAAGGTATCGCTAACGCGACATCTGAAAGTTAATAGAGAACAGGGGGTTGGCCAGTGGCCAGCCCCTTTTTTTTGTGCGAACAAAAAAATGTCCTGTAGACGTGGTTATCGCCCTGGTGTTGGCTCTGCCTGTCAGCTTAAAATGACCAAAACAGCCCCAGGCATATGCTGGTCACCCGGGTGCTGGCACAGCTCCCCCCGTTCTGTTTTTTCTTATTCTCAACTTTAGTTATCACATTATTTCCGTTGTCACCGGTTAAAGCCGGTAAATTTTTAGTGATTACTGTGTCATTATCTGTCAGCCAACGAAATAATTATTCCAGCCGCTGATGGCTGCACAACTACACAGAGAGAAAGAATGCATCAGCTAAAACGCACCCTCCGCCTGCGGGATATGGTGGTGATGGGGCTACTGTTTATCGGTCCGGCGGCACCGGTAGGGCTATATGGAACACTGGAAGCCAGCAGCCAGGGGTTAACGCCGCTGGTATATCTGATTGCCACTCTGGTGATGGCATTTACCGCATGGTCCTATTCGGTCATGTCTTCAGAAATTCCCAATGCCGGTGCAGTCTACGCCTATGCATCCCGGGGCTTATCACCGGCCGCCGGATTTATCGCAGGCTGGGTCATTTTGCTCGACTATCTGTTTATACCGGCAGTCGCCTATTTGTTCAGCGGTATTTCACTGAATGCACTGTTTCCTGTATTGCCTGTCTGGTTCTGGACTTTGCTGGCGGTAGCAGTCACTACCGGACTCAATGTGATAGGCCTGCAACGCGCGCGAAAAGTTTCCCTGCTGGTAGTCAGTGCTGAAGTCGCCGTACTGTTGATGATTCTTGCGGGTGGGGCGTGGGTGGTGTGGCATAAAGGGAGTTCTGTTCCACTGATGCAGCCAATCACCGGATCTCAGGGAGTTGATATCGATCTGCTGTTGTCATCGGTATCTGTGGCATTACTGTCATTCCTGGGGTTTGATGCCATCTCTTCGTTTGGTGAAGAGAATAATGGCGATCGCAGACAAACCGGTCGTGCGACGTTGATTTGCCTGTTCCTTGCCGGCGCTCTGTTTGTCGCTCAGACATGGCTGGCCTCATTGCTCAGCCCGTGGAGCAGCCACTGGTTGACTGAGCATCCGGAAATGCAGGGCAAAGCTTACTACAGCATAGTAAGCCAGTCGGTTGCTGGCTGGCTGGGTGATTTACTGGCCATCGTCAAGGCGTTCGGTGCCGCCTTCTCGGCCATGATTGGCCAGGCAGCAGCAGGAAGGTTGCTGTTTAGTCTCTCCCGGGACCGGATTTTGCCGTCAGCGTTAAGCCGGGTGAGCCAGTCTAACGGGCTTCCGGTGGTCAGTATTTTGCTGGCCGCGGGAGTGAATAGTCTGCTGGCGGTTGTTGCGGCTCTGGTTCCGGAGGGGTTATCGCACCTGGTTTCCTTTGTCGATGTCGGGGCGATTTGCGGGTTTGTTTTTCTTCATCTGTCGGTCACCGGCTGGATGCTGGTAAAACAAAAAAAGCGTGGGCTACGCAATATCCTGCTGTACGGGTTATTACCAGTGGCCGGTCTGTTAATGCTGTTACCGGTATTGTTCAGTATGCACGCTTTTGCTCTGGGTATTGCTGCGGTATGGCTGGTGATTGGTCTGTTTATCTATGGGGTCCGACGGGATCATCAACAGTTGTTCCGGGTACTATGATTTTTAGAGTGCTGACTTCAGTGCGGAGAATGTGCCCGGACTGAACGACAAGGCGATCTGTGAATGCTCCCGGGAACAGGTCAGAGATCTGCCCGGGAAAGATATCCGAATCCCCGTCATCTTGCGGGGCTGTGAACAAAAGGAACGGTGAATGAGTGATGGTAAAAGTCTGAAAACCCGTCAGGGAGAACATCTGTTGCACCCTGAAACATTAATGACCAGTTACGGCTATGACCCACTACTATCCGAAGGGGCTGTTAAACCTCCGGTATTTCTGACCTCAACGTTTATCTTCAGAACGGCGGAAGAGGGGCAGGCATTCTTTAATGTTGCCAGCGGGCGGCAGTCAGCGCCTGAAGGGACCCGGGAAGGGCTGGTTTACTCGAGATTTAACCATCCAAACAGTGAAATCGTCGAAGATCGTCTGGCATTGTATGAAGGCGCTGAGCGCTGCGCGCTGTTTTCTTCAGGGATGTCGGCGATCAGCTCGGTTTTGCTGACACTTTGTAAGCCCGGGGATGTCGTACTGAAAACCCAGCCGTTATACGGGGGGACCGAAACGTTGTTTAACAAAACGCTGGTCCGGCTGGGTATCAGCAGTCAGCCACTGAGTGATGCGCTGGACTATTCGTCAATGCTGGCGACCGCTAAGCAGGCGGCCAGTACCGGCAGAATTACCGCTATTTTTGCCGAAACACCGGCGAATCCGACCAACTCTCTGGCGGATATCCGGTTACTGGCCCGACTCGCCGATGATCTGCAACAGATACAAGGTTTTCGACCCCCGGTTATTTGCGACAATACCCTGCTGGGGCCGGTGTTTCAGCGCCCGCTGGCGCTGGGGGCTGATGTCAGCGTTTATTCCCTGACAAAATATGTTGGCGGGCATTCAGATCTGGTCGCCGGGGCCGCGATGGGCAATCGGGAGCTGATGTCCCGGGTAAGGCAGATGCGTAGTGCCATCGGTACTCAGCTTGACCCACATTCCTGCTGGATGCTGGGCCGTTCTCTGGAGACTCTGCAGTTGCGGATGGAGAAGGCGAATAATAATGCACAGCAGGTGGCGGAGTTTTTACAGCAACACCCTAAAATTACTGCGGTACATTATTTGCCGTTTAATGATCCTGCAACACCTGCTGGCAGGTTGTACCGGGAGCAATGTACTGGCGCAGGTTCGACTTTTTCTTTTGATGTCGGCCAGTCGCAGGCAGATGCCTTTCGTTTTCTGAACCAACTGAAAATATTCCGTCAGGCGGTCAGTCTGGGTGGCACCGAATCACTGGCCAGTCATCCGGCAACCACCACTCATTCAGGTGTTGCCCGCGAAACCCGGGAAGCCTTTGCGATACTCGAAACTACGGTGAGGGTATCGATAGGGATTGAACATCCGGTCGATCTGATTGCCGATTTACAGCAGGCTCTGGACGTTTTAGACGACTAAAATTACAGGCCGGTGATGATACCGGCCTGTAAATCAGTGTGATTTAGCGGGCGATGATAAAACGTTCATTGTCTGCGATATAGGTTTTTTCGCCGGCAGGTGCTTCGACAGAACCGAAGTTCAACTGAGCACGCAGTTTCCAGGAAGCAGGAACATTCCAGGTGTTACGTACATCTTCATCGACCAGCGGATTATAGTGCTGCAGGTTCGCCCCAATACCTTGCTCAGCCAATGCCAGCCATACGGCGTATTGTGCAATACCCGTACTGTGTTCTGACCAGACCGGGAAGTTATCGGCATAGGCTGCAAATTTCTGCTGCAGTCCGGTAACCACATCCTTGTCTTCAAAAAACAGCACCGAGCCGGCAGCGGCTGCGAAGCCGTTAATTTTTTTATCTGTGGCTTCAAAAGCTTCCGCCGGGACATGTTTTCTTAACTGCTCTTTGGTCAGGGACCAGAAAGTTTTATGCTGATCACCGAGCAAAATCAAAGCCCGGGAGCTCTGTGAGTTAAACGCGGAAGGGGCGTTTTTAATCGCTGTCTGAATCAGTGAGATGACCTCGTCATCTGTCAGCGGCAAATCAGGGCCCAGCGCATAAATCGTTCTGCGTTTAGCCGACAGTTCATTAAAACCTTGTGACATAGTGTCTCCTTAACTTTGGGATAACCACTCCGGCCAATGGCCCGGAAGGGTGAGGTTTGCCTGTCAGAAAACAGCATAACCGATTGACTCAGAATCTACCTGCCTATCTTCAGCAATATTTCTGATGATAGAAATCAAATGTTATGAATAAGGCAACGGACACCGCAAGTGACGCAGGATTTGCCCTGCATGGCTATAGGTTGAATCTGTCGTCATACTCCCCGGAAGCTATGACAGCGGGCTTATATAGAACAGCAGGTTATATACAAAAAATTCTTATTATCATTTGTGTTTATGTAGTTCTGGTCATCACTCCCTGGTCACCGGTATAGTGATTTTGTTGTAAACTTGTCAGTTTTTTTAACCTTTTGTGATAATTATCAAAACTTACAGCCTGAGACTGAGTAACAGTGGTCTCAGTCAAGATTACATGGTCTTGTTCACCTTTTTACAGGAGTCCTGGTATGAAAGCTGCTGTCGTTACTAAAGATCATAACGTTGAAATTGTTGATAAAAAGTTGCGTCCTCTTGAGCATGGTGAAGCACTGCTACAGATGGAATACTGTGGTGTATGTCACACGGATCTCCACGTTAAAAATGGTGATTTTGGAGATAAAACCGGGGTCATCCTTGGGCATGAAGGTATCGGAATTGTTAAACAAATTGGACCTGGTGTTACGTCACTGAAACCCGGGGATCGTGCCAGTGTGGCCTGGTTTTTTCAGGGCTGCGGATACTGTGAATATTGTAACAGTGGAAATGAAACACTGTGCCGTAGTGTGAAAAATGCAGGTTACACTGTGGATGGCGGTATGGCGGAAGAGTGCATAGTGGTAGCCGATTATGCAGTGAAAGTACCTGACGGACTTGATGCAGCGGAGGCCAGCAGTATTACCTGCGCCGGAGTGACAACTTATAAAGCCGTTAAGGTATCGAATATTCGTCCCGGACAGTGGATTGCGATTTACGGGCTGGGTGGTCTGGGTAATCTGGCTCTGCAATACGCCAAAAATGTATTTAACGCCAAAGTGGTGGCGGTTGATGTGAATGAGGCTCAGCTGGAATTTGCCCGTGAGATGGGGGCTGATTTAACTATTAACCCGGTAAAAGAAGATGCCGCAAAAATAATGCAGGAAAAATGCGGTGGTGCGCATGCTGCTGTAGTGACTGCGGTGGCGAAATCTGCTTTCAACTCGGCGGTCTATTGTGTTCGTGCCGGTGGCCGGGTGGTTGCGGTGGGGCTTCCGCCGGAATCAATGAGCCTGGATATCCCGCGGCTGGTACTGGATGGTATCGAGGTTGTAGGCTCGCTGGTAGGAACCCGTAAAGATCTTGCTGAAGCATTCCGCTTCGCTGCTGAAGGTAAAGTCGTGCCTAAAGTTGAAAAACGTCCGGTAGAGGATATCAACGATATTTTCCATGAAATGGAACAGGGCAAGATTAAAGGCCGGATGGTTATCGACTTCTGTACCCATACGCATTAACAGAATAAGAGTATAGTCTCTGATGTCATACAGGCTCTGACCTTTCAGGTCAGGGCTTTTTTGTGTCCGGAAAACCTGCGACCTGCGGAAGATATTTTTTTGTCTGTGACAGAGAGTGAAAATGACCGGAGGGCCAACCCCATTGTTGCTGTTGTTTATAAAGCAAGCAATTGGTCAGACCAACCCGAACGGAAAAGTAACATCGTCCACAGAACCTTCATTTGGTGTGTGATCTGAACCAGATCTGGTTAACGACAGCCAGGTACAGGGTTAGGATGTAGCTGACAACACTGAGTTAACATTTACGTAACGGTTGATACTGCCAGCTCCTGCCCCGGAGTTGCGGAGAAATATATGCCCAAATCATCAGAAAAACTCAGCAATCTGCTGATGACCAGACTGGAGCAATTGATAAAGCAACAATCATTACACGGCGGAATGCGCCTGCCTTCTGAACGTGATCTGGCCAGTAAACTGCAGGTGTCACGGGCCTCCGTTCGTGAGGCACTACAGAAACTTAACAGTTCCGGGGTGATTTATACCCTGCCTGGCGGTGGGAGTTTTGTCCGGGAACGGTCAACCCCCTGGACTGAGAGTGTCATTGTGGAACCGCTAACAAAGTTATTAGCTGACGATCCTGAATACCGACTGGATATCCTGGAAGCCAGACATACACTGGAAGCAGGTACCGCATGGCATGCTGCACTTCGTGCCAGCAGCGATGATAAACAGCGTCTGCAATACTGTTTTGAAGCCATGAGCGAATTACCTCCGGGGAGTGATACCAGCCTGATAGCTCAGGCCGATGCGCGGTTTCATCTGATGATTGCAGAAGCGTCACATAATGCAGTGTTGTTACAAACTATGCGCGGGCTGTTTGGTTTACTGCACAGTTCGGTATTACAAAGCCATCAGCAAATGTTCGCCAGCCAGCAGGTTGTCAGCCAACTGACAGAACAGCACTGGCATCTGCTACAGGCTATCCTTGCCGGAGACGCCGCCACCGCCAGGCAGGCGGCAGGCAGTCACCTCAGTTTCGTGCATAAAACCACCCAACAGCTCGATGAAGACTATGCCAGACAGCAAAGAGTTATACGTCTGCCTGACGAGCTTCAGAAATTCACAGGCAATGGATCATGATTATATCGGCTTCTTCTGATTACCGTGCGGCTGCGGAAAAACGTCTGCCACCTTTTCTGTTTCACTATATCGATGGCGGTGCTTATGCCGAGTACACGCTGAAACGCAATACTGATGATCTTTCTGAAATCGCTTTACGCCAGCGGGTTCTGAATGACATGTCATCACTGAGTCTTGAAACTCAATTGTTTAATGAAACGCTATCGATGCCGGTTGCGCTTGGCCCGGTAGGACTGACCGGCATGTATGCGCGGCGTGGAGAGGTTCAGGCTGCCAGGGCTGCATCAGCAGCAGGAATTCCGTTTACCCTCTCTACCGTCTCGGTATGTCCGATTGAGGAAGTTGCGCCGGTAATGTCCCGTCCTATGTGGTTCCAGTTGTATGTTCTGCGGGACCGCGCATTTATGCGAAATGCCCTGGAAAGAGCGAAGGCTGCAGGCTGCTCTGTTCTGGTGTTCACTGTGGATATGCCCACCCCGGGAGCTCGTTATCGTGATGCACATTCGGGGATGAGTGGACCTTTTGCCGCTTCCCGCCGTTACCTGCAGGCTGTACAACATCCAGGTTGGGCATGGGATGTAGGATTACTGGGGAGACCGCATGACCTTGGTAATGTCTCGGCTTATCTCGGCAAACCCACCGGACTGGAAGACTATATAGGCTGGCTGGCTAAAAACTTCGATCCTTCCATTTCGTGGAAGGATTTGGAATGGATTCGTGATTTCTGGGATGGGCCAATGGTTATTAAAGGCATCCTTGATCCACAGGATGCGCGGGATGCGGTACGTTTTGGTGCAGACGGTATTGTGGTATCAAATCATGGCGGGCGGCAACTGGATGGGGTGCTGTCCACGGCCCGTGCCTTACCCTCAATCGCGGATGCAGTTAAAGGAGATATAACAATACTGGCTGATAGCGGTGTTCGTAACGGTCTGGATGTAGTGAGGATGCTGGCATTGGGGGCGGATACAGTACTGCTCGGCAGGGCGTTTATCTATGCATTGGCGACCCATGGGCAGCAAGGGGTAGACAATCTATTGAAACTGGTAGCCAACGAGATGCGTGTCGCTATGACACTGACCGGGGCAAAATCGATCAATGAAATCAGCCGTGAACTGCTGGTCAATGTGGCAGACATAAGATAATTCATAAAACCCGGTGATGTGGTGCCGGGGGACTATACTTAATGCTTTATACCCTGAAGCGGAGGATAGTATGACAATACATAAAAAAGGCTCGGCACACTGGGAAGGTGATATTAAAGGTAAAGGTACTGTCAGTACCCAAAGTGGCGCCCTGAGTCAGCAGCCCTATGGCTTTAATACCCGGTTTGAAGATAAGCCCGGAACCAATCCTGAAGAGCTGATAGGTGCAGCACATGCTGCCTGTTTTTCTATGGCACTATCTTTGATGCTCGGACAGGCGGGTCATCCGCCCAAAAGTATTGATACTACTGCCGATGTTTCACTGGATAAAAAAGGAGAGGGTTTTGCTATCACTAAGGTTGCTCTGGTCAGTGAGATTGAGTTGCCTGGTATTGATGCGAAAACCTTTGAAGACATTATCCTGAAAGCCAAAGCCGGTTGCCCGGTCTCTCAGTTGCTGAATACCGAAATCACCCTTGATTACACATTAATCAACTAAAGGGTGTCAGGCCCGCAGTGACTGCGGGCTATACATTTTCCGCCGAAATTACTCATCATTCTCCTGTTCTTCCACCATCATTCCGGCATGCTGAATTCCCTGACGAATTTTGCTGTTACTGGCAGGTCTGACAGAAGAGTGGACACGAGTGACGCGGGAAGGGTCGGCGGCGATAAATTCAAACGTCGGTGCGTAGTAAAAGGGCAACCACCCCCCAAAACCCGATTCCCACTCCCAACGGACAGGGCAGGGCCAGATAATATCCTGATATAACAGGTAATAAACCCACCGCCCGGAGGGTTTTCTTGGTCGGGATTGTTTTTTTGCTCTCATAAGATGCCCGAAGTTCAGCGTATAATGTTAATCATCAGAAATGGCGGGTGATGAGGCGCAGATTCACCGGTATGCAAAGTGCATTATTGCGGTTGTGGATCGCGATGAACTTCCCCGCAAATCAGTACTGCGTGCGGGCGCACTTTATGAATCCGGTCAGCCATCATTTCACAACTGGCCTGGTTGGGAAAAATATGCTCTGAAACAGGCAACGCATCACAGGCATCATTGCCACAGGCACTGACTAATAATACAAATCCGATTAACATGACTGACTCCTTAGCTCAGTATCCTCGTGTCCCGGCAGCCGGAAGATTAGTATAGCATTGGTGCTGGCATCATCCTGCCAGCCGGTAATCGGTAATACCTGAGTCCGGCATCTTTATTGAATCTGTTCGCCATGAAAGACCGAAAAATAGAGCGGTTATCCTGCCAGAGAGTAGTTAACTGCGTTACACTTTAGGTTTGCGTTATTTAATTCAATACCTACAGGTACTCTTTATGAACGAAGCAATTTCCCAACCCGCAGAACACCCAAAGCAGGCTGCATTACAGCTGGTCATCGAGCTGGTTCGTGCTGGCAAACTCAGTCCGCTCCAGGGTGATGCCGCCAATATGATTTCTATTTATGAACAATTTAAAAATCATTTTGAGCAGGAGAACTCTCAACCGAAATAATCCAGGCTTATGCTGCCGGGGGCCAGGTGGTCTCCCGGAGCATAACCTTCAGAATGCTGAAAGATACAATGCCGGGACCAGTGCAATCAGGTTGTTAAGCGTGTGCAGAAACACCGGCAATGCCAGACCGTTACTTTTCAGCCTGGCCCAACACAGTAACAGAGAAAATAGTGTCAGGGCAGCAATAGATTGCCAGTGTACATACTGGGTATGCAGCGCTGCAAATAACAGAGAGGTCAGCAGCATACAGGCAAACCGACTTTTGGGTGCCCATAACAGAAATGTTTGTAGCAAAAAGCCACGAAACAGCACCTCTTCAAATACCGGGGCCAGACACACCGCGGTGATCAGTAAAATCAACTGAGAACTGCGTGCCTGGCTGGCCTGTTCCGACAGCCAGACCTCTGGCAGCAGGTACTGAATTTCCGCGACCATCAATACCAGCAACGCCAGCGTGAACAGCAATGTTTGTAACGGCTGAAGCTGATTAAAGGGAATATCTGTCCGGCGTTGACAGTAAAAACGATACAATGGATAGATAACCGCAAATTCAAACAAACAGATTACCGGCACCAGTAAACCACTGGTACGCAGTGCAGCAAAATTAGGGAACAGCGTTATCAACAGTGTTATCAGGTAGTAGATAACAAAACTGCCAAGATAGAACGCGGTCAATGTTATTTTGTCTGATTGAGTGTTCATCGTTCGCTCAGCGTTAAGAATCTTCCGAATAATATCAACGGTACAAATCACTGTCGAGTCATGGCAGACAATCACCCATGACTTTCGATACCATGCCGGATATTGACTGGCTTCTCAGATGGTGATGTTTTATTTAATTGCTTGAGTTTAAATGATTTAAATTGTATTGCCAATGGCCGGGCTGGTGGAAAAGTAAACGCTCCTGACGCGCTGACAGTGGTAAACTTCAGGAAATTCTAATCTTTTTCCGAAGGGATTTTCCGTGCCAAAGGTGTCATTTCGTTATTAAATAACCCACAGAACGATCTGCTCGTTGCAAAGCCTTCATACGGTCGGTCCGCGAAGTATGGACTGTTGAACAGAGGAATTGATATGACATTAAATGGAAAAGCCTTACTGGTCTCCGGGATTTTACTGTTGGCAGGCTGCCAGTCAGCCAGTCAGCACGATAACACACAAACCACTTATGTGCCGGATGATGACATGTGTGGAGCATCTGATTATCAACAATATATCGGCAAACCCCTGTCATCGGTGAATGATCTACGTTTTGATAACCCGGTCAGGGCGATCGCACATGACTCAGTCGTTACCATGGATTTTAATCTTCGTCGGCTGAATTTTTTTGCCGATGCGCAGGGAAATATCACCAAAGTCTATTGCGGTTAATGTCATTGCGTGTCATCAGAAAGTCATCATCGGTAGCTAATATCACACGCACTCGTTACCGAATCCTTTTCCCGCTACGGCGGGATTTTTTTTGGGGACAACAAACCGTCTTCGGATGAGAGGGAAGCCATTCAATTATCTTCATCTGCATGAGTTTCTCTGCTGAAACGATCCTGATGTCGCGTGAAGAAAATAACAATTTCAGGTAATTATGTCGTTTTGCTGCCATCTTATCGTCTGGTTATTGTAATGGAATCGTCATGATTGGTTTCACAAAATCAATAGCCAACTGATGCGGATTTTTCTTACCCACCTTAGCGATATACTGCGGATGTTTTCAGATAACAACCACAATATCGAGGTTATTATGGTACGACTGTTTAAAATTGCTGCAGTGCTGGGAGTCGTGGTTATGCTGAACGGCTGCATTTTCCCACCTCCGGGTGGCGGCGGTGGTGGCGGTTGGGGCGGCGGTCACGGCGGCGGTGGCCCTCATTACGGGTATAACGGGCATTAATCTGCCAACAGTTGAGCCAGGGCGGGTGTACACCCGCCCTGAAACTTTAGCCTCCCATAACGAACTGACTTTTATCGTGGCTGTTGGCTCTGTGATTCACATATTTCCCCTCTAAATTGCCTTTTGTTTTTTTTCCAGTGAACAACTCTGAGACGCTGTGGGCACTTCTGCTTTATTTGCACCCGGTTTTACAAAAAAATCTGTTTTTTTATGAATTTGATGTTAACTTCAGGCCTCAGAGAATGCCGAGGCTTAAGTATGAAAAACCTGATCGCTGAGCTGTTAATAAAACTTGCTGAAAGAGATGAAGAATATAAGCTTCAGACGGAGCGACTTGCAGCAATGGAAGTTATTTTATCGGTGGTACTGGATAGCCTGCCTGCAGAATCACTGCACCAGTTTGAAACAAAATTACAACAGCGGATGGCTCAAAATAGCGATTCTGTTGGCGGCGTTTTTCATGATGATGCTTACTCACGGTTTATTGCTGAAATTTCTGCAGCAAAACATTCATAGTCAGATGGATAATCCTCAATAAGTTGCAGATAATATTATTTCCGCTGTCACTCAGGCGGTTTTATCTCTGGCTTAATGGCCGGTATCTATTTGACAGGAGTAAGCAATGAAAAAGATGATGATCGCACTGGCTCTGTGCGGACTTTGTGTTGCAGGTTCAGCTTCCGCTGCTGAAAAAACTGCACAACAACAGAAAATGACTGACTGCAACCACGAGGCCAGTTCCCAGAGCCTGAAAGGTGATGCCCGTAAAAATTTTATGAGCACTTGTCTGAAAAAAGATCATAAAGTTGAGGGGCTGACAGCACAACAACAGAAGATGAAAACCTGTAATGCTGATGCAAAGCAAAAAGCATTAAAGGGTGATGCCCGTAAATCGTTTATGAGCAGCTGCCTGAAAAAAAAGCTGATTTCCCGGGAGTATCGCTGAATAGTATTTTCCAGACAGCCTCATGTTGAGGCTGTTTTTCAAACTATGGCTGCACGCAAAGTGCTTTCCCTGCCGGTAACCGCATTTGTTGTGACAACAAACCTTCCCCACTACTCTATATTTCCTTGCAGTCAGGTTTTAATTAAATGTTACATTTTTACCTGTCTGGCCACGTTTCATATAGCATCGTTAAATTAAGGATAAGATCGGTGATTGCTCTGATTATTATTTGTGTATTTATTATTAGCGTAAGTTATGCCCATTCCCGAGGGAAAGTAAAACAAAAAATGTCCCGGCAATTATTTGACCATTCGACATTTATGGCTCCGATAAATATGTTTATGACCGGATTTTCAACACTTCCGTCGCAACAGGCATGGTTATCGGAACAGACCTTTCCGGAGCTTGAACCTTTAAAAAAACACTGGCAAACGATACGTGAGGAAGCGATTAGTCTGCAGGATCATATTAAAGCGGCCAGCGGAAATAATGATGCCGGTTTTAATACATTTTTTAAACGTGGTTGGAAACGCTTTTATCTGAAATGGTATGGTGATGCTCATCCCTCGGCAGAACAACTCTGTCCGGTAACCACCCGGTTGGTGAGTTCTATTCCCTGTATTAAAGCGGCGATGTTTGCTGAATTACCTGCAGGTAGCCATTTGGGGCAACACCGCGACCCTTATGCGGGTTCCGTACGTTATCATTTGGGGTTGGTGACTCCAAATAATGACCAGTGCTTTATTGAAGTAGATGGAGAAAGACGCAGCTGGCGGGATGGTGAGGCGATTATCTTTGATGAAACCTTTGTCCATTGGGCACAGAATAACACTCAGCAAACACGGATCATTTTATTCTGTGATATTGAAAGGCCAATGAAATGGCGTTGGGCAGGGGCAGTCAATCACTGGGTGGGTAAAAATCTGATGTCTGCAGCCGCTTCACCCAATGATGAAACTGACCGGACGGGCGCGATTAACCGCATATTTAAGTATATCAGTGCTGCACGTGATGCAGGTCAACGCCTGAAAAAACGCAACCGTAAGCTTTACTACATTCTCAAAAATGCCGTGATTGTGCTTATTTTCCTGTGGCTGTTGGTGTCGGTATTCAGGCACTGGTAGGGCGGATGAACTGGTTTCCAGCGTAGCGGCTGGAAACCGCGCACAAATTTACTTTTTACTTAACGCTTCAGATTTTTCCATGCATTTTTGCATTGCCAGCATAACCGCGGCACGGAATCCCTGGCTTTCGAGAGTCTGTACCGCTTCAATCGTGGTACCGCCGGGTGAGCAAACACTGTCTTTTAACTGCGCAGGATGCAGTCCGGTTTCCAGTACCATTTGTGCCGCGCCTTTTACCGCCTGAGCAGCAAATTCGTAAGCCTGTTTTCTGGGCATTCCACCCAGTACGGCGGCATCCGCCATCGCTTCAATCAGCATAAATATATAAGCCGGGGAAGACCCACTGACTCCGACAACAGAATGGATTAAATATTCGCTGACCTGTTCTGCTTTACCGAAACTCCGGAAAATCTGTAACACGATGTCAGTTTCATCTGCGGTGACCAGACCATTGGGAGTGACAGAGCTCATACCTTCACCCACTAATGCCGGGGTATTAGGCATCACACGAATGATTTTGCGCGAGTCCCCGAGCACAGCCGCAAGGGTTTCCAGAGTGACACCTGCCGCAATGGAAACGACCAGAATGTCTTTTTTTAACTGTCCGGCAATATCACTTAATACTTTGCTAATCACATTTGGCTTGACTGCTGCCACCAGAATATCCACAGCACCGGCCAGCGACTCCGGGCTTTCAGCGGCCTTCAGACCATATTTTTCCGCCATTTCCTGGTTGGTTGCGCTTTTACGGTCAAATACCCAGATATTTTCCGGGGCTATTATCTGGCTCTTCACAATACCGTTAATAATCGCTTTGGTCATATTACCGCAGCCGATAAAACCAATTTTTTTGTTGAGCATTACCTGTCCTTTATGAGTGTCAGAGAATGAGCTGGACTCAGGTTATTCGCCTGACAACATGGCGATAAATAGTTGTTCTCCGTCGGCATAATAGTTCACAATTCGGGTTTAGTCCCTGGCAGGAATGATTATGGCTATCTGGGTTGACGCAGACGCTTGTCCGACAGTAATCAAAGAAATACTTTATCGTGCAGCCGAAAGAACGCAAACACATATTACTTTTGTCGCTAATCAGTCACTGCGATTGCCGCCATCCCCCTGGCTGCACAGCTTACGGGTTGCTGCAGGGTTTGATGTGGCGGATAACGAAATCGTCCGGCAGGTTGCGAAAGGCGATTTGGTGATTACCGCAGATATTCCACTGGCGGCTGAAGTTCTGGAAAAAGGGGCTGCTGCACTCAACCCACGAGGAGAACGGTATTCTCCGGCGACTATTCGTGAGCGTTTGACCATGCGTGATTTTATGGATACGCTGCGGGCCAGTGGAATCGCGTCAGGTGGCCCGGCGGCCCTGAATCAGAAAGACAGGCAGTTATTTGCGAATGAACTGGATAAATGGTTCAGGCAGCGCTAAGGCTGCCTGACCTTACCAGACGGGACGATTACAGGAAGCTGTCATCGTCATCGTTGAAATTATTATCGCCAAAGAAACTGTCAAACCCACCACTATTGTTATCATCCCAGCGGTTATCATCAGCCGGCAGGCCGTTATCTCCGTAATTAAACGTATCGAGGTTCTGGTCAACGTCCGGGAGCTGTGGCTCCGGTTCGTTAATAATATTCACGATTTCTTCAGGCTGTGAATGATGGAACATACTGGTCAGCATATCCGCTAACACAACCCCACCGGCGACCCCGGCTGCAGTTTGTAACGCCCCGCCGAGAAAGCCGGTACCCCGTGCCGCTGCCGGCGGAGCACTATAGGTGGGTTGTTGTGCAGGGGCCTGCTGGGGCTGTTGTGGATTCCCCCAGGCGGATGTTTCCCGGGGGGCCTGCTGGCGAGGTTGGGAATTGCCGCCGCCAAATAAACCGGCCAGGAAGCCGCCACTACTCTGCTGTGGCTGCTGCTGTTGTTGTTGCTGGAGTCGTGTTTCCAGCTCAGAAATGCGGTCATTCAGTTTTTTCAGTGCGGCTTCCTGAATGAGCAATGCCTGCGACATATAGTAAGCCGCCGCGGGCTGATTTTGCAGATGGGTTTTAATTAACTGTTCTGCCGCAGGATCGCGCGGGCCGGTTTGGCTTTCAGCCTGTTGTAACCGGCTAAACAGACCATCAATCAGTTTTTGTTCTTCGCTCTGCATGGTGAAACCTCTCATCATCTTAAATGTCATCATCGCCCGGAGTTCAGGGATAATGATTGTGACATTTTGTTACAAACCGGCGCCGGCAGTTGTCACAGTAATCACCGGAGCCCTGAAATTATGATACTGTTGGCTAAATCTGGCAAAATCCCGGTTCAGCCCACTATATATGAGGGTGGCGTTAGCTAAAGTAAACGTGATCGCGGTAAAAAAATATTGCGGTCAGTCTGAAGTGGCGGGGGAGGGTGTATTTAACACGTGTAACCGCTGTCTTCAGGTGGTTGTGGACGCTATTTCCGGTTATTATGCACAGGCTTTATATTCAGTCTCTTTAAAATTATCCCGGCGGAGGATCGGCCTTTATGTCATTACCCATCTATCTGATAGGTGCCCGGGGTTGTGGAAAAACAACCATAGGACATCTGTTATCACAGACATTGGGCTATGCATTTCATGATACGGACCATCATTTGCAATCGTCATTACAGTGCACCATTGCACAAATAGTTGACGAACAAGGGTGGGAAAGTTTTCGTCATAAAGAATCTGAGTCGTTGGTGGCGGTGACTGCGGAGTCGTCAGTGATAGCAACCGGTGGCGGGATTATCCTGCGTCAGGAAAATCGCCAGTTTATGCGTGACCACGGCTGGGTTTTCTGGCTGAGCGTTGAACCAGGGGAGCTTGCTAAGCGGCTGAGTGCTGATCCTGAGGCAGAACAGCGTCCAACACTGACTGGCCGGCCAATTACCGAAGAAATGAGTGATATTCTAAAAGTCCGAAGCCCGCTCTATTCCGCTACAGCTCACCACATCATTGATGCTTGCCGTGCGCCACAGGAAGTGGTCAGTAATATTTTGCAGGTGTTATCACAGCAGCGTGCCGGGTAATGTTCCCGGCACCCTTCATATCCACTGTCGGCGATTTTTCTGCCAGCGTTTAGTCAGCAATTCCAGACCAAAACACAACAGATAATAGACCGCGCCGGTAAATATAAATACAGCCACGGGGTAAATCTGTACCCGGTTATTGACCTGTCCGGCCAGTGTGGTCAGTTCCGGAACATTAACGATAAAAGCCAGCGAAGTATCTTTTAACAGGCTGATAAAGATACCCGTCAGCGAGGGCAGAATATTTCGCAGTACCTGCGGTAGCAAAATGTACCAGAAAGTGGCTGCAGTACCGAAACCCTGTGCCCGGGCCGCTTCAGACTGACCCGCCGGCAATGCAGCCAATCCGGAAAGTACCGTATGCATCACTGAGGCTGAAGTGAACCAGGCCAGCGCCAGGGTCACGGTGAGTGGTCCCGGGATTTCGATACCACTGAGCATCGGTAGCAAATACCATAACCAAAAAATCACAAATATCAGAGGAATACCGCGAATCAGATCAGCCCAAATAAACAGCAATCTGCGCCAGGTTGCAGAACCATAGTTTGCGCTGGCAGCCAACAGAATACCCAGCGGTAATGCCAGAAGGGCGCCACCCGCCGTCATCAACAGAGTGAGAACGACGCCGCCGGGTGTCCCCCGGGCCGTTTGCCCCCACAGTAAATATCCAAGATTATCGGTAATGACCGAAATTTCAGCGTTCATCAGGTTCACTCTCAGGCAACACATTAATCGTCGCAGGTCGGTAAGTCGCAGGACTACTGAAGACTTTGCGGCCCAAAGCCCCCAAAGCACTGCCCAGTAGCAGTCCGGTAAACAGATAAATGGCAGACCCTACTGCAAATGCTTCCAGTGCGTGAGCGTTATAACTTTCAATCTGTCTGACCTGATAAGTCAGTTCAGCAAAGCCAATGGCGCTGGCCAGAGATGATAGTTTCATCAGATTCAGGTACTGCCCGATAATCGGTTGCCAGGCATTGCGTAGTGCCTGGGGCAGGATTATCCAGCGTAATAGTGTCCAGCCACGGAACCCCTGGGCCAGAGCGGCTTCCTGCTGGCCACGTGAGATGGCACGAATACCTGACTCTGTCTCGCCGACCAGAAATGCTGAACCAAAAACCGCCAGGCCCCAGGCAGAGCAGATAAACTCGGGTGTCAGCCACCAGACATTCCCTGGTAGTACCGACCAGGGGTAAACATTATTTACCACCGTTTTCCAGTCCGACGGTAGCAGATTCCAGGCGGCGAAATACCAGAACAGCAGTTGCACCAGAATCGGGGTATTACGAAATACCGAGACCCAGACAGCAACAATAGCCTGAGCCGGGCGAAACTGGCTGAGTTGTAACCCCAGTAACAGTATTGCCAGCAGGGTGGCAAGAATACAGCCAGCGAGAGTAACCCACACCGTAGTAAGAAAACCGGAAATAATCCATTGCAGTGGTTGTCCGGAAAGCACACCATGCCAGTCTAAATGAATCATTAAGGCTCAGGTTCCTGATGCAAAGGATTGAGAACTTTTTGCAGAAAGCGTTGTGCGCGTGGATGTTCCGGAGCGCGAAAAAAATCCCCGGGATGGCTGTTTTCCAGAATCTGCCCCTGGTCGATAAACACAATCCGGTCGGCAATCTCTCTGGCAAACTGCATTTCGTGAGTCACGACCAGTAATGTGATGCCACTGTGGGCCAGTTGCTTCATTACCAGCAATACTTCACCAATCATTTCGGGGTCGAGCGCTGACGTCGGTTCATCGAACAGCAGTATTTTCGGTTCCGATGATAAAGCACGTGCAATGGCGACCCTTTGCTGCTGCCCCCCGGATAACTGTGCAGGAAAATGGTTGGCTTTATCTGCCAGACCGACCTGCTTCAGTAAGGTTAGCGCCCGTTGTCTGGCCTGTTCAGAAGACTGATGATGAATTTTTTCCAGAGCCAGAGTGATATTTTGCTGTGCCGTCAGATGGGGATAGAGATTAAATTGCTGAAAAACAAATCCGATCTGCTGGCGCAGGTCCTGCAATGAGCGTCCTTTCAGAGTACTAACCGGTCGGTTATCGATAAAAATCTCGCCACTGGTAATGGACTCCAGTTGATTGACCAGCCGGATAAGGGTTGATTTTCCGGAACCCGAAGGTCCAAGAATCGCCACAACTTCACCCGCATTTACTGACAAATCGATACCCTCAAGTACCTGATGGCTGCCATAGCGCTTACTGACCTGACGGAACAGGATCTGTGCCTGTGGTGATGAGTTGTCCGCCGTAGCGGCGGACAGAGGTGAAAGCACAGACATCTTAGTTAGCTTTAATAGTGAAATTACGGGGTTGTGGGGCTGGAGTGCCCGGGCCGAACCAGCGGTTATAGATGGTAGTTGCCTCGCCACTTTTCTCCAGACTGACCAGTTCAGTATTGACCGCATTCAGCAATGCCGGTTGGTTTTTAGAGACACCAATACCAATTTCTTCTTTACTCAGCAGGTCTGGCAGGATCTTAAATTTCTGTTTATCCGGCGCTTCTGCCAGCAGCCCTGCCAGGATCGTACTGTCCTGGGTAATGGCCTGAACATTACCGTTGCGTAGTGCGGTTAATGCCAGAGGAATATCATCATAAGCCAGTACCCGGGCCTGCGGAAAACGCTGATGCAGTGCCTGTTCACCGGTGGTGCCTTTGACTGCACCAATCCGGTCTTTGCTGTAACTGTCCAGAGAGTTACTGGCCGTGGCCGGGACCAAAAATTGCTGGCCGGTCACAAAGTAAGGGGTGGAAAAGTCGACCACCTGTGCCCGCTCAGGCGTAATGGTGATATCAGCAACAATCAGATCGGCTTTGCCCGACTGCAACAATGGAATTCGGTTGGCAGGGTTAGTCGCCACCAGTTGTAATTTGACGCCCCAGGCTTTAGCCAACGCTTTAGCAAAATCGATGTCATACCCCACCAGTTCATGCGATTTAGGATCTATCGATCCAAAGGGCGGATTAGCATCAAAGGTGGCCACTTTCACCACCCCGGCCTTTTTAATATCCGCTAATTGATCTGCATGAGCAGCAGAAATTACCAGGCTATTCAGCGCCAGCAGGCTGATTGCAAAAATCGCTTTTTTTCCTTGAGTTAGCATCACAGTCATCATCCCCCGGGAGATTATTATCATTTGTTGTCTGGTCACTACGCTCCCATAATTTATGGCTATCTCAAAATTCATAAAAATGCTTATCTATAAGAAAAATGTATTAAAGAGAATGTGCGCAGCGAATCAGCCCGAAACTGGCTCTGTGGTTAAACCCCCGCAGCGCAATTTATTAAGCTGATGATCGGGCTGATTATTTACGTGACAAGTTGAATACACTGCTTTTACACTGTCTTAAACACCCTGCTGACTATTAAGGAATCTGCATGCTGAAGTCTAATGAGTACTTTGAAGGTAAAGTAAAGTCGATTGGTTTTGAAAATTCGCTGTCCGGAGTTTCATCGGTTGGGGTAATGTCTGCAGGTGAGTACACTTTTGGTACCGGAAAACCGGAAGAGATGACGGTGGTTAGTGGTTCTCTGAAAGTGTTACTGCCAGGTGAAACCGAATGGCGCTGGTATGAAGCAGGGCAGGTATTTAATGTGCCAGGCAATAGCGAGTTCTATTTACAGGTCGCGGAAGACAGCGCCTACCTGTGCCGTTATCTGTAACGGATTTTCCATGCTCTGCATTTGCAGAGCATGGAAGCCTGTTATTGCTGTGCTTCGCCACCTAAAGCGGCAACCAGGGCTTCAGTAAACGCGGCCAGTTCCCCGGTCATCAATACAAAATCTGCATCAAAACGTAATGCCTGATCTTCACGATCAATATCGTCATTCTGTTCACGCAGAGTCTCGCTGAACTTGAGACGTTTGAGAGTCCCGTCATCACAGACCACAAACTGCAGACGTTCCTGCCAGTCCAGAGCCAGTTTAGTCACCCTTTTTCCGGCTTCGATATGATGAGCAATTTCATCGCTGACCAGTGCCTGTTTCTTACAACGAATCACTCCGCCTTCTTCCAGCGTAGATTTCAGCTCAGCTTCGTCCAGCAGGGCAAACCCGGCCGGCAGACTGCCGGAACGGACCCATTCGGTCAGGGTGAGTTCAACCGGCGTTTCCAACGCGAGTGGCACCACCGGCAATGAACCGAGACTTTTACGTAACAGTGCCAGTAAATCTTCAGATTTTTTGGCACTGGCACTGTCAGTCATAATCAGCTGATGTTGTGTGTCAATCCACAACCATGTCTGGCTGTAGCGGCTGAAGGCACGTGGCAACAGACTGTGAATGACTTCATCCTTCAGTGAATCTTTTTCGGTTTTTTTCAGTTTCCGTTGCTGTTCGGCTTCCAGACGACTGATTTTGGCCTCAAGTGCCTGCTTAATCACCGGTGAAGGCAGGATTTTTTCTTCTTTACGGGCACAAAGCAGCATCTGACCATTACTGAAATGCACCAGTGAGTCGGTCTGGTTATTCAGTGGGGGGACCCAGCCGGTTTTCATCTGATCCTGGCTACCACAGGGGGTAAAACTGCATGCGCTCAGTTGTTTCTCCATATCGTCAGCAGATAACGGGATTTCCCGGCTAAGACGATAAACCATCATATTTTTAAACCACAGCATCTGAATTCCTTAAGCCAGCATTGTCCGGATTGCCGGGTGATGATACCCAATCGTTGGGCGGGTTTCAGCATTCGTAGTAATAAATCAGAGAAACTTACACGGGAAGGGGAAAGCGTGGCAGAAAGTATTCCTGCCACGTTGTACGCTTATGACTCCTGACTCACCAGTAACTCATCGCGAGGGGCTTGCCGGCGTTGGGCAGAGGTCAGACGGAAATAGCAGTAACCGGCCAGCATAATCGCCACAAACAACAGGGCGATTACCGGATTAAACCAGACCATCGATACCAGGCAAACAATGGCCAGAATCAGGGCAATACCCGGCACCCACGGGTAGCCCGGGGCCTTAAAACTTCGCGGCATCTCCGGCTGGCTACGGCGTAATTTAAACAGACTCAACATACTCATGATATACATCACAATGGCACCAAACACGGCCAGAGTGATCATCGCGGCGGTCAGTGTCATACCCTGCAGATGAATCCAGTTATCACTAAAGATTGCAATGATGCCGATAACACCTCCGGCGAGGGTTGCGCGGTAAGGGGTCTGAAAACGCGACAGTTTTGCCAGTGAGGGGGGCAGATATCCGGCGCGTGCCAGCGCGAAAAACTGCCGTGAGAAGCCCAGGATAATTCCGTGGAAACTGGCAATCAGGCCAAACAGGCCAATCCACACCAGCATATGCATCCAGCGCGAGTGTTCACCGACAATCATCTTCATCGCCTGAGGCAGAGGATCGTTAATATCTGAGAGTTTACGCCAGTCACCCGCCCCCCCGGCCAACAGCATCACGCCAATGGCCAGCACGACCAGCGTCAGAATTCCTGCGATATAAGCTCGTGGGATATTTTTACGCGGATCTTTCGCCTCTTCGGCTGCCATGGCGGCACCTTCGATTGCCAGAAAAAACCAGATCGCAAACGGAATGGCGGCGAAAACCCCACTGATTGCCTGTAGCCCAAAACCTTCAGCGCCGGCCCAGCCGTGGGCGGTGAAATTTGCCAGGCTGAATCCCGGAGAGACCACGCCCATAAACACCAGCAGTTCAACCACCGCCAGCAGCGTAACAATCAGTTCAAACATCGCCGCCAGTTTGACGCCAAGGATATTCAGTCCCATAAATACCAGATAGGCCACGACTGCCGCAATCTTCGGGTCCAGCGAAGGGAACTGTACGTTCAGATAAGCACCGATAGCCAGGGCAATCGCCGGTGGGGCAAATACAAACTCAATCAGGGTTGCCAGCCCGGCGATGAGCCCGCCGGTTTCACCGAATGCCCGTCGGCTATAGGCAAAAGGGCCTCCGGCATGCGGAATGGCGGTGGTCAGCTCGGTAAAACTAAAAATAAAACAACCGTACATCAAGGCTATCAGGAGTGTGGTGATAAGAAAGCCGAGAGTTCCTGCGACGCCCCAGCCATAACTCCAGCCAAAATACTCGCCGGAAATGACCAGGCCTACGGCAATTCCCCACAGTGAAAAGGTACCAAGCGTGGGCTTAAGTTTTGTTGTCATGATTGTATCCCCGTCGTATTTGCACTTCCCGCCGGATCTCAGACCTGCGGAATAAGCTGTCACAGGGATAATGCCGCGCGATGAAGTCAGAATACCTGACCCTGGCCGTCATAAATTTGTCATCTGAAGTCAACTTCGCTCTCCGATTCTGCGTATTTGTCGTGTAAAGCCAGGTTTTGCTGCTGCAGAGTCAGGAAATACGTCACTTACCGCAGGCATGCTGAAGTTAACCATGACAGACTTAATGACCAATCGGGGTGCGGATAATGGATGTACAGCAGAATGATTCTTTAACTGACCAGCAATTGATGCAGATAGCCACGGCGGCGCTGCAGCACTATCCGCAGTTGAGTGACGGACAGCTGTCGCTGATTTGTCGTTCTGAAAATGCGACCTTTTCGCTGGTATCCGCGGGACAGCGTTATGCCCTGCGGCTTCATCGGGCGAATTATCACAGCAAGCAGGATATCGCCAGTGAATTACTGTGGCTGGATGCGCTCAGAGAAAGTGGCATTGAAGTTCCCCAGGCAGTCAGAGACCCGCAGGGCGAGCAGGTTCAGACGTTACAGACAGAAGACGGAGATGTCCGGCATGTGGTCATTTTTCACTGGATGGATGGCGAAATGCCAACCACCAGTGTCGATCCTGTGGCTTTCCGGGCACTTGGCGAAGTCACCGCCAGACTGCACCGGCACAGCCGTCAGTGGCAAAGACCGGACACTTTTCAGCGCATTATCTGGGATCACCAGACCATGGTGGGAGAGCAGGGACACTGGGGGCGCTGGCAGGATGCCCCCCGACTGGAGAGCCAGCATTATCCCTTGATTGGTCAGGCGTTGCAGAAAATTAACCAGCGTCTGACTGCCTATGGGCAGCCGCAAGAACGCTATGGTCTAATCCATGCCGATCTCAGGCTGACTAACCTGTTACATCATCGGGGGCAGACCAAAATTATCGACTTTGATGACTGTGGCTTTGGCTGGTACATGCATGACCTGGCGGCAGCCATTAGCTTCTTTGAACATCACCCCCGGGCAGCAGACTGGATCGATAACTGGCTGGCAGGATATGAAAAGTCTGCCCATATCAGCGATGAAGATCTGGCTATACTGCCGGATTTACTGATGCAGCGCCGGTTACAGCTCAGCGCCTGGATGGGATCGCATGCCAGGACAGAAATGGCGCGTGGACTGGAACAGGAGTGGTCGGCGGAGACTGTGCGTTTATGCCGTCGCTATCTGGAGACTGACCGCTGGCCGGTAGGGCAGTAATGCACAATGGTTGTGCAATACGCAGATCAGTTACCGGGCAGGCTGCGGCTAAGCCGCGGTATGACTCCATTGTGCTCTGGTACGAAAATTGCATAGATCCGTGCAGTTTCGGCAATCCGGAGAGGCACAATGGAACAACCGATAGCACTGTTGCACAGCACTTCGCAGGCGATGACCGGTCTGATGGCCGGTAATCGTGGCGTACTGGCGGCCGCGGCCACCGGGCTGAGTGATTTTATCACCGCCCAGGGCGGTGATGCCGACAGAATCTTCGGGTTAAGTGGTGTCGATCCTGAACTGCTGAGTAGCCCGACGCTCAGCCTCGGACTGGTGAACTACTGCCGTGTGCTGGAAGAGGCTGCACGTCATTCCGGAACCGATAATTTCGGGCTACATTATGGCCGTCAGTTTAAACCCCAGTCACTGGGGTTGATTGGTTACATTGGGCTGTGCTCTCCGACGCTGGAAACAGCGCTGAACAACGTGGTACAGGCATTTCCCTTTCACCAGCACGATACGCTGGTCCGCCGTACCGATAAAGGAGATTACTGGCGGCTGGACTATCAGGTGCGTCACGGCGCTATCCTGAGTCGCCGGCAGGACGCAGAGCTGACACTGGGTATGTTTATGAATCTGATCCGCCATGGGGCGGGGCAGCACTGGGCACCCCGCGAAGTGCATTTTGAACATTCCCGTCCTGAAAACTGGCATGAGCACTGTAAAATCTTCGATGCACCGGTCTATTTTGATCAGCCATACAATTCACTGATTATTGCCAAAAGGGATCTGCAACGCAGTATGCCGGATAACGATCCGATGTTATTGATGGTGATGCGGGATGCTTTGCAACGACTGAATATTACCCGTGACAGCCAGGGACTGACCGGGAAAGTTCGCGCGGCGATACACCTGTTGCTAAGCAATGGGGAACCTGTGCTGGAGGAGGTGGCCGAAAGTATGGGGTTATCCGCGTGGACGCTGCAACGCCGGCTGCGTGAGCAAAACGTCAGTTTCTCCGGGTTAGTGGACAATGTGCGTAGTGAACTGGCCACCCATTATCTTCAGCAAAAATCGTTGTCGGTTTCATCAATGGCGATGCTACTCGGTTACTCGGAAGTCAGCGCATTTTCGCGGGCCTGCCGCCGTTGGTTTGGTATCAGCCCACGGCAATGGCGCCGGCAGGAGATCCGGCCGGCGGAAACGGCTTAGCCAGGACCTGTTGGCAGCTCCAGTTTACTGTAGCCTAGCCCGTTGACCTTGATGACGCGGATTTGCAACGGGATTCGCTCTTTCATGGCCTCTACATGGCTGATGACCCCGATGGTTTTACCGCTGGCGTTCAGGCTGTCCAGAGCATCCAGAGCGACATCCAGTGTCTGCCCGTCCAGAGTGCCAAAACCCTCATCCAGAAACAGCGACTCAATGCGATTTTTATCGCTGACCAGATCTGACAATGCCAGCGCCAGCGCCAGACTGACCAGAAAGCTTTCGCCGCCTGACAGTGTGCGGGTATCACGCTGATTATCTGCCTGCCAGGTATCAATCACCGACAGCTCCAGAGCATCCGTTGCCTGACGTTGCAATAAATAGCGGCCATGCAGGCGCGCCAGTTGCTGATTAGCCAGCCACACCAGATGATCCAGTGTCAGTCCCTGAGCAAAGCGGCGGAATACCGATCCGGTGGCTGAGCCAATCAGGCGGTTAAGATGATCCCAGTCGGCGAGTAACCGCTGCTGTTGGCTGATTTGCGCCAGTAACTGTTGCTGATGCTGCCGGTAGCGGTTATCCGCGTGCAGTCTCTCGCCGATTTCTCCCTGCTGATGCAGATTTTCTTTCAGTTGCTGATGTAATGTCTGCTGTTGTTGCTCCAGGAGCGTAATTTCCTGTTGGCTTAGTTCCGGACGTTGCAGCAGATGCTGCTGTTCGGCTTCAATCGCCTGGAGTTGCAGAATATCGGCCTGGCGCAGTGACTGGTCCAGTTGCTCAAGTTGCTGACGAAGTACAGTGGCTTCATGTTCGTCCAGCAGGGCATCGCTGAATGCCTGACGATTGCTGAATCCCTGGTGTTGCAGAGCAGCATCGAACTCTCGCTCAGTATCTGAGGTTTGTGCATTCAGGCGAACGATTTGTTGTTCCAACTGGTTGTGCTGACCATTGTGCAGGCTGAGCTGATCCCGGGTTTGTTGCCATTGATGTTGCAGCTTGCGTACCTGTTGTTCCTGCTGCTGTAGCTGGTCGTGCATCGTCTGGCGGGCGGTAATGACCTGCTGATCGCCGAACAGTTGCTGCCGCTGCCGGCGCAGCTCCTCCAGTGCAGTGAACTGCTGTGCGGCGGTCTCTTCTGCCTGCTGTACGGCGTTTTTCTGCCGGGTGAGCTCCAGTTGCAGACTTTCCAGCAGAGACGTCAGCCGGATATGTTCAGATTCACTGTCACGGAGTTGTTTTTCATTCTGCTGCCAGTCACCCCAAAGTTGATGTTGCTCTGAAAACCATCGTTCAGCATCATGGCTCTGTTCCGGCAGATCCAGAGAGTACTGGCAAATATCAGTGCGCAATTGTTCTGAGCGTTCAGCGGCCTGTGCTACGGCCTGACGGTGACGTTCACTTAACTCGAGGCTCTTTTTCTGACTATTGTCCAGTTGCTGATTCAGCAAACTTAATTGTTGTTGATGTTGCTGTAATTTCTCCCGGCAGAGATACATCGCTTCCCGTGCCTGTTGACAGGCCTGCACAGCCGCTTCCCGTTGCTGTAACTGTTGGCGGGTAACGGCTTCCTGCTGGTCGAGGGTTTGAATCTGTTGCTTAAGTGCGCTGTGGTCACTGAATTCGATATTGATGTGGCTGCTGAGGGTCAGTTGCTGCCATTCCCGACCCAGGGTTTCCAGCTCAGTACTCAGCGTATTGATCTCAGTTTGCAGTTGCTGAGTGCGTAGTTGTGCCTGCATCAGCGCTGTTTTCTGTTGGATACCCTGTTCCTGAAGTGTGGCAACACACTGCTCCAGGCGTTTTCTTTCCTGCTGATTTTCATCCGGTTGTAACTGGCGATAGTGTTCCACCGAAGGATGTTCACAGGACCCACAAAGTGGACAGGGCTGTCCGGCAGTCAGTTGGTCACGTAATACCGAAAGATTGGCAATTTTAGCCTCAAGTTCACACAGCGTGGTGACGGCCTGCAATTGCTTTTTCTCCGTCTGATAATGACGACGAAATTGTTCGAGCGATTGCTCATCGCTGGTGATTTGCTGGTTTAACCGTGAGTGTTCCTGTCGCAGACGATCCTGTTGCTGTTGCAGTGGGACTGCTTTTGAGTCCAGAAGTAACAGTTGCTGGAGGAGATGACGCTGTGTCTGAGAATGTTCAAGCGAGTGACGTAATCCGTCCGTGGCGGCCTCTGCTTCCAGTGCCTGCTGCTGCTTTTCACGCAGTTGGAAAGCCTCTGTCGCTATGGTTTCATCTTTTTGACGCGGCTGAATCTGTTGATTCAGTTCTGTCAGTGACTTTTGCAGTACGGCTGTCTGTTGCTGATGTTCCTTTAATTGCCGGTCAGTTTCCAGTACATCCTGTTGTTGCTGTTGCCACCCGGTCAGACGGTGTTGCCAGAGCTGTAAATGCGCGCCATAGCTGGCAACCCCCTGGTGAGTTTCCCGCCATTGTTGCCATTGCTCTCTCTGCTGGCCGAGCGCTGCTGATTGCTGAACAACGGTGTTGTGCTGCTGAATTAACGGTGCCAGTTGTTGCTGAAGTGAGTTCAGTTGCTGGCGACTGTGGTCGTACTGCTGCTGCCCGGTGGCAATTTGCTGATCCAATGGGATCACCTGCCCGGTCAGCAATGTTTCCTGTTGTTGTTGCTGTTCCCGCAATTGCTGAAGTGCGGATTCAGCCTGTTGATACTGACTCACCGACTGTTGTTGTAATGCTTCTGCATGGTTTAGTTGCTGCTGTGAGGCGAGTTGCTGAGCCGTGAGTTGCTGCTGTTCCTGCTGCTGGCGTAGCAATTGCTGCCAGATGCCACGCACTTTTTCTGCCGGTTCACTGGTGGCCAGACGCTGTCTCTCTGGGGCGGCCTGCTGCCATCGCAGGGTGATTGCCTGATGTTCCTGCTCACGTTGCAGGCGTTTGCCCGTCAGTACCTGGTGTTGCTGCAGCCATTGCTGTGCCTGACTAATCAACAGGCTCTCCTGTTGTAGTTGCTGCTCCTGTTGCTGCAGGTCCGTCTGTTGCCGGCTAAGCTTAACGCGGGTTTCTTCATCCAGTAACAGAATGCCGGAAGCACCGGCCTGCAGATTGTCCAGTTGCTGACGTAGCTGCTTGTGCTTTTCGAACACTGCCTGTGATATTTGTCCGTAAATTTCGGTGCCGGTCAGTTCTTCCAGCAATTCTGCCCGCTCTGCAGAAGGTGCATTCAAAAAAGCGGCAAACTGACCCTGAGATAACATCATGGAGCGGGTGAAACGCTGGAAATTCAGCCCCGAAAGTTGCTCAGTGATCCGCAACTTATCCTGGATTTTGTCAGCGACGATAACATTATCTTCGCAGCGCGCCAGCTCAACCCGTGGGGGCTGAAGTTTACCGTTGTGCTGGCCCCGGGCCCTGTTCTGGCTCCAGAAGGCCCGCCAGGCCTGGCCTTTAATTTCGAATTCGACTTCTGCCAGGCACTCACTGGTGCCGCGGGACATCAGTTCATTCTGGGTTGGGGTGACCGGGCCGAGCCGTGGCGTTTGGTGGTAGAGCGCGAGGCAAATAGCATCCAGCAGGGTAGTCTTACCTGCGCCGGTATCGCCAGTGATGGCAAACAGACCGTTACCGGCGAACGGTGACTGACGAAAATCGATAGTCCATTCGCCACGTAAAGCATTAAGGTTTTTGAATCGCAGGCTCAGTATTTTCATTTGCAGTCCTGCTCCTGTACGGCATGTTGTACCTGTTCCAGAGTCTGCAGGTAAAGGGTAAGCAGCCGCTGGCGATCCGCTTCCGGTAGCTGTTGTTCCAGCTCCAGACGGCGCATAAACACCTCTTCTGCCGTTAATTCATTTAACGTTTCATTCTCCATCCGTTGAATACCCGCCGTCGAACGTTCACGACTGCGTCGTAACAGTAATACTTCAGCTGGCTTACCGGAGACTAAAGCTTCAATGCGTTGTTGTAAGTCACTCAGATAGTCCTGCTGCGTGACCTCGATATCCAGCCACACCGGCCGCCCGCTGTCATCACGGGTCACTGCATTGAGCTGTGTTTCAATCTCTTCCAGCGAACCTTTCAGGGTCTGCATGGGCTGAAAACAGGGGATCGGCAGAGTGGTCACCGTCAGTGGCTGACCAGGACCACATTCGACCAGACAGACACTCTTCTCTGAGCCAGGTTCGTCGAAACTCAGCGCAATCGGTGAACCGCTATAACGAATATGCGTTTGCCCGCCGACCTGTTGTGGCCGATGGATATGCCCCAGAGCAATATAATCGGCGGGAGGAAAGGCAGAGGCAGGGAAGGCATCCAGACTACCGATATAGATATCCCGAACGGATTCGCTGCTGCGGGTACCCAGTGCTGTCAGATGTCCGGTGGCTATCACGGGTAATTCAGGTTGCCCCAGCTCAACCCGCAGCCTGAGTGCGGCGTCATAACACTGCCGGTAGTGATCAGTGATGGCCTGCAACAGGTTTTGTTGTTTCTGCTGGCTATCCAGCCCGGCCTGGCTTAACTGAATATCCCTTGGGCGCAGATAGGGGATGGCACAGAGCACAGCTGCGGGATTCTGTTGCTTATCGCGAAGAATCACCAGTTGATTGCTGATGTCTGTGCCGGCACTGGCGATCACCCGGGTATTCAGGCACGCCAGCAGTTCCCTTGATTCGTTGAGCATTGCAACCGAATCATGATTCCCGGCCAGAATGATCAACTGACAACCGGTCTGCTGTAACGCAACGACAAAGTGATTGTAAATTTCCCGGGCATAACTGGGGGGCGAACCGGTATCAAATATATCTCCGGCAACGATCAGAACATCAACCCGGAGGTCGGTGATTTGCTGCAATAACCAGTCGAGAAAAGACTGATGTTCATAAGCCCTGCTACGGGTATAAAAAAACTGACCCAGATGCCAGTCAGAGGTATGGATAATTTTCATAATGCTCCCGGTTTCACCCTGCTGAACGCAGTATACCTGTTGCCGGCCCTCGGATAAAAAAAGAGTGGTAGTGCGATGATGAAGGCACGCGGAGGGTCTGTGGCGCTCTGTGGTTAGCCATCATCAATCAGTTTTTATGACATGTTTGCAGAAAATTAGCTGGCTTTTATTCATAAAACTGTCATAAAACTGACTCATAATGGCGCCGCAACTTCGGAAATGCCCGAAGATATTCGCTGGAGAAACAATGGCTAAACGCATTCTGGTCGTAGAAGATGAGGCTCCGATTCGCGAAATGTTATGTTTCGTCCTGGAGCAGAATGACTATCATCCCATCGAAGCTGAGGATTATGACAGTGCCGTAAAAAAACTGATCGAACCCTGGCCTGATCTGATTCTGCTGGACTGGATGTTACCCGGCGGCAGTGGTATTCAGTTTATCCGCTACCTGAAGAAAGAAGCGATGACCCGGGATATTCCGGTGGTCATGCTGACAGCCAAAGGGGAAGAGGAGGATCGGGTTCGGGGGCTGGATGCCGGTGCTGATGACTATATGACCAAACCATTTTCACCGAAAGAACTGATTGCCAGGATCAAAGCGGTGATCCGTCGTATTTCACCGACCGCGGATGATGAACTGATTGATATTCAGGGACTGACACTGGACCCCACTTCTCATCGGGTCATGTCGGGGGAAACTCCGGTAGAAATGGGACCCACTGAATACAAATTACTGCATTTCTTTATGACTCACCCTGAACGGGTCTACAGCAGGGAACAATTGCTGAATCATGTGTGGGGGACTAATGTTTATGTGGAGGACCGGACGGTAGATGTCCATATCCGTCGTCTGCGTAAAGCCCTGGAATTTACCGGCCATGAGCGTATGGTACAAACAGTCCGTGGTACAGGATATCGGTTCTCTGCCCGTTTCTGAATGGAGTGTCACTCGTGCTGGACAAACTTTCGTGGCGCACCCTGTTATCTGAATTTCTGCTGGTCTGCCTGGTGGGTGGCATCGCCGGGCTAATGACCCGGCAGTTAGGCTGGTGTCTGCTGCTGGCGGTGGTGGTATTACTCTTCTGGCATTTTTTCCAGTTGATGCGTCTGTCACACTGGTTGTGGGTCGACAGAACTATTACCCCACCCACCGGCAAAGGTAGCTGGGAACCATTGTTTCATGGCTTATACCTGATGCAGGTGCGTAATCGCCGCCGACGTGGGGAGTTACGTGATCTGATTAAACGCTTCCGCAGTGGTGCCGAATCGCTGCCGGACGGACTGATCCTGACCACCGAAGAGGGGAACATCTTCTGGTGCAACGGGCTGGCGCAACAATATCTCGGATTACGCTGGCCGGAAGATAACGGACAAAATATCCTTAATCTGCTCCGTTATCCTGAATTTTCCCGTTACCTGCAAGCTAAAAGATTCGAAATCCCACTGACTCAGCTGCTGAATAACGGGCACCATATGGAGTTCCGGATCATGCCCTACAGTGAAGGGCAGTGGTTGATCAGTGCCAGAGATATGACTCAGATGCGGCAACTGGAAAATATGCGGCGTCACTTTTTTGCCAATGTCAGCCATGAACTGCGCACACCACTCACGGTGATCCAGGGATATCTGGAGATGATGGAAGATAGTCAGCTGAAGGATAGTGTTTACTTCAGGGCGGTGGGGACGATGCAGGAACAGTCCCGGCGCATGGAGGGCTTGGTTAAACAGCTAATGACTTTAACCCGAATCGAGGCGGCCCCCGCACTGAATATGAAAGAGATTGTTGATGTTCCGGCAATGCTGCATATGCTCCAGCAGGAAGCCGAAACCCTCAGTCAGGGACGGCAAAAAATCAGTTTTTCTATTGACGAAAAGCTGCGGGTGTACGGTAACGATGAACAGCTACGCAGTGCCATTTCTAACCTTATCTATAACTCCATCAATCATACCCCTGAAAACACCCACATTGAGATTGTCTGGAAACGCACTTCAGACGGGGCTTACTTTTCAGTGTCCGATGATGGTCCCGGGATTGCCGCTGAACATATCCCTCGCCTGACCGAACGTTTCTATCGGGTGGATAAAGCCAGATCACGCAATACCGGCGGTAGTGGTCTGGGTCTGGCGATTGTGAAACATGCGCTGGGTCACCACGGAGCCCGGTTATCCATCACCAGTGAACCCGGATACTGTACCTGCTTCAGTTTTTCTCTGGCTGCACGGATGAATGTTCCGGCGAATGCAGCTATTGCTGTCTCCGCTGAATAACCGGTTATCACCGCAGAGTCCGCTGTGCGGTGATAGTGTGGCCGATGACACCTATCTTCTACAGAAGATTACCTGTCGATTTCACCCTCCAGATGAAATAAATTCATGAAGAATGAGTTATATTCAATTGTCAGGCTGATTTTCTCATGCCACCCTGAAAAAATCACAGAAATAGCCGTCTGGATGGCTTAATCAGAGTCGCCGGCCTGCTCCGGCATCAGGAGAATAATTATGCAAAGAACAGAGGCACCGTTTCGCGCTGATATTGTCGGGAGTTTTCTGCGTCCCGAAACGGTAAAACAGGCACGGATAGACTTTTCAGCGGGGCGTCTGGATGCCGAAGGACTGCGTAAAGCTGAAAACGACGCAATTCGTGAAGTCGTTGAGCAGCAACAGGCTGCTGGTTTACAGGTTGTGACCGACGGTGAGTTTCGCCGTGCCTGGTGGCATTTTGATTTTTTCGACGGACTGGAAGGGGTCGAACCTTTCGAAGCTGAGCAGGGGATTCAGTTTAACGGGGTGCAGACTAAGGCTCGTGGTGTGCGGGTCACCGGAAAACTGGGTTTTGGTGATCATCCTATGCTGGAGGATTTTCGTTTCCTGCAGAGTATTGCCGGTAAAAGTGTGGCGAAAATGACTATTCCCAGCCCGAGCGTGCTGCATTTCCGTGGTGGTCGTCAATATATCGATGAAACCGTCTACCCGGATTTGGCTGAATATTTTAATGATTTGGCCACGACCTGGCGTGATGCGATTCGTGCCTTTTATGATGCAGGGTGTCGTTATCTGCAACTCGACGATACTGTCTGGGCCTATCTCTGTTCAGAAGATCAGCGTGCACAGGTCAGGGAGCGAGGGGATGATCCGCAGGTGCTGGCAGAGACTTACGCACAGGTACTGAACAAAGCATTGATTGGTAAACCTCATGATCTGACGATCGGTCTGCATGTCTGCCGTGGGAATTTCCGTTCCACCTGGATCTCTGAGGGAGGATACGAACCGGTCGCAGAAATCCTTTTCGGTCAGGTTAATGTCGATGCGTTTTTTCTGGAATATGATAATGAACGATCCGGCGGGTTTGAGCCGTTACGCTTTATTAAACCCGGACATCAGCAGGCAGTGCTGGGATTAATTACCACCAAAGACGGTATACCGGAAGATCCTGCCCGCGTGAAGGCTCGTATTGCCGAAGCGAGCCAGTACCTTAGCCTCGACCAGATTTGTCTGAGTCCGCAATGTGGATTTGCTTCCACCGAAGAGGGCAATAGCCTGACTGAACAGCAGCAATGGCAAAAAGTCCGCAGTGTGGTGAGTATTGCCAGCGAAGTCTGGTGATTTAACGCGAAGTTGTACTACATAAGGCGCAATATTTGCGCTTTATGTGTACGTTTCATAGGATAAATGCATGGATAGACCCTCTGTCGGACAAATAATAAACAAATCATCCTCCTTGTATAAACCATAATCCGCATATTTCCACTGCTTTTTACTCTGTATTCGGCATTTCATACTGGTTTTCCGATCTGATATTGCCTTTCATCGCTATAAAAGTTTTACTTATGGCCGTTATCATTCAGTATCGGTGAAAAAAAATAATCCTAATTTCACCCGGCTTTGCTGATCGGACCTGTTCTGATCCGCAATTCAGGTGAGTCATGGCTCAGAGGTGAATGATTACCAAACCCAACTTCCAGGTACTTTCAGCACATGGCGTGCAGAGTAATTTATGACTAAAAGTTTAACTTCAAAAGATATCCTTGCGCTGGGCTTTATGACATTTGCCCTGTTTGTTGGCGCAGGTAATATTATTTTCCCGCCGATGGTGGGGATTCAGGCCGGGGAACATGTCTGGACTGCGGCAATTGGTTTTCTGATTACGGCAGTAGGCCTCCCGGTACTTACAGTAATAGCACTTGCCAGAGTGGGCGGGGGGATTGATTCCCTCAGTTCACCTATTGGTAAGGCGGCCGGTCTGGTGCTGGCAACTGTCTGCTATCTGGCCGTTGGCCCGTTATTTGCCACTCCGCGTACCGCCACCGTTTCTTTCGAAATTGGTATTGCGCCGCTGGCGGGAGACGGTGCCGTCCCTCTGCTAATCTACAGCCTTATCTATTTCGCGTTGGTGATCCTGATTTCACTTTACCCGGGCAAACTGCTGGATACCGTCGGCCATTTCCTGGCGCCACTGAAAATCGTCGCCCTGGCTATTCTGGGTATTGCCGCCATTATGTGGCCGGCAGGCGGTGAAATTCCGGCGGTGGAGGCTTATCAAAATGCCGCCTTCTCGAACGGTTTCGTTAATGGTTATCTGACCATGGATACCCTGGGAGCTCTGGTGTTCGGGATCGTTATTGTTAATGCGGCCCGTTCCCGGGGTATTGAAGACCAGGGATTACTGACCCGCTACACCATGCTGGCTGGGATTATTGCGGGTATCGGTTTGACACTGGTTTACCTGTGCCTGTTCAAACTGGGTTCCGGTAGTGGTCACCTGGTGGCTCAGAGCTCAAATGGTGCAGCAATCCTGCATGCTTACGTCCAGCAGACATTTGGCAGTGGTGGCAGCCTGTTCCTGGGGGCACTGATTTTTGTTGCCTGCATGGTGACTGCCGTAGGCCTGACCTGTGCCTGTGCTGAATTTTTTGCGCAACTGCTACCATTATCTTATCGGACGCTGGTATTTATTCTTGGATTGTTCTCCATGGTAGTGTCTAACCTGGGACTGAGTCATCTGATTCAGCTCTCTATCCCGGTACTGACCGCGATTTATCCACCTTGTATTGTGCTGGTATTGCTGAGCTTTACCGTGCGTTGGTGGAATAAAAGCGCCCGTATTGTTGCGCCGGCCATGCTGATAAGCCTGTTGTTTGGAATAGTCGATGCAGTGAAAGGTAGTGAATTTAAAGACTTGCTGCCAGGATTCTGTCAGAATCTGCCGCTGGCCGATCAGGGATTATCATGGCTGCCTCCGACACTGGTGATTGTTCTGGTGTGTGTCATTGTTGACCGGGTGAAAGGAAGCCAGCAGGTAGAAGTACGTCAATAATCACTGCGATTGACAGGTAAACCACGGGCCCGCCCGTGGTTTTTCTTTTTACAGGTACAGAGTGTTATGCAAAATAAAAATCAGCTTAGCCGCGGGCTAACCACACGACATATTCGCTTTATGGCACTAGGTTCTGCCATTGGGACCGGATTGTTTTACGGATCAGCCGATGCTATTAAAATGGCTGGCCCGAGTGTGTTACTGGCCTATGTGATTGGCGGGGCTGTGGCCTACATCATCATGCGCGCGCTGGGCGAAATGTCGGTGAATAATCCTAATGCCGGCTCATTTTCCCGTTATGCCAGAGATTATCTGGGCCCGATGGCCGGGTATATCACCGGGTGGACTTACTGTTTTGAAATTCTGATTGTCGGTATTGCTGATGTGACCGCCTTTGGTGTCTACATGGGAATCTGGTTCCCTGACGTCCCGCAGTGGATTTGGGTACTCAGTGTGGTGCTGATTATCGGGGCGATTAATATCATGAGTGTAAAGATCTTCGGCGAAGTCGAGTTCTGGTTCTCATTCTTCAAGGTCGCCACCATTGTTATCATGATTCTGGCCGGACTCGGCATGATTATCTGGGGGATTGGCAACGGTGGGCATCCGACAGGTGTCAGTAATCTGTGGAGCCACGGCGGATTTTTTGCCCATGGAGTGACCGGTATGCTGCTGTCGTTGCAGATGGTGATGTTTGCCTATGGTGGTATCGAGATTATTGGTATTACCGCCGGTGAGGCCGATAAACCGGAAAAATCTATCCCGCAGGCGATCAATTCTGTCCCCTGGCGTATCCTGGTTTTTTATGTCGGGACGCTGTTTGTCATTATGTCTATTTATCCGTGGAATCAAGTGGGAACCAACGGTAGTCCGTTTGTACTCACTTTCCAGCACCTGGGGATTGCTGCGGCAGCTTCATTGCTTAATTTTGTCGTTATCACCGCCTCTCTGTCGGCGATCAACAGCGATATTTTTGGCGTAGGCCGGATGCTGCACGGTATGGCAGGCCAGGGCGATGCGCCGAAAGCCTTTATGTCGGTATCAAAACGCGGTACGCCGTGGCTGACAGTAGTTGTCATGATGGTGGCATTACTGATTGCGGTATTGCTCAATTATCTGATGCCAGAAAAAGTGTTCCTGGTGATAGCGTCACTGGCGACCTTTGCGACGGTCTGGGTCTGGATTATGATCCTGTTGGCGCAGATTGGCTTTCGTAAAAAAATTGGTGCCGAAGCTGCTGGTAAATTACAGTTTCCGTTGCCTGGTGGTTCGGCAATGTCCGTCGTGGGAATTTTGTTCCTGGTATTTATTATCGCCATGATCGGCTATTTCCCGGATACCCGCTTATCATTGTATGCCGGAGCGGTCTGGGTTGTGTTACTGCTGGTGGGTTACCGGTGGGTAAAAAAACGGGATGTGGTAACGACTAAGCCTTAACCGAGAATGCCAGACCGGAATTCCGGTCTGGCAGATTTTCCATCAGGTTGGCCGGTTATCTTCCTCAACTGGCCGATTAACCGCAGCAGCCAGCTCAACGCCAAAAGCACGCATGTCGCTACCGGTCGGGCTCTGATGCACCCGCAGGCCAAATGACGGTAATGCGGCGTAGATATAATCAAAAATATCACTCTGAATTTGCTCGTACTCCGTCCAGACCGTCGTATTGGTAAAGGCATAAATTTCTATCGGCAACCCATTTTCGGTTGGGGCCAACTGACGGACCATCAGTGTCATCTCCTGATGAATTCGCGGATGGATACGTAGCCAGTTTTCCAGCCAGATTCTGAAAGTACCGACATTAGTTAGCGCACGGTAATTCAGGGGTGACCGACTACCTTCTGCATTGTCTGCATTCCACTGTGTCACTTCCTGACGTTTTTTCTCCAGATAAGGCACCAGCAGATGAGCCTGGCTCAGTTTTTCGGCTTCCTGTTCGGAAAGAAAATGAATACTGGTGGTATCAATATTCAGGCTGCGCTTAATTCTGCGACCACCGGACTCTGACATGCCGCGCCAGTTCTTAAACGAATCGGAAATCAGGGCATAGGCCGGAATAGTGACAATGGTATTGTCCCAGTTGCGGACCTTGACCGTAGTGAGGTTGATATCAATCACCGCGCCATCGGCACCATATCTTGGCATATCCAGCCAGTCGTTAATTTTTAGCATATCGTTCGCGGCCAACTGAATGCCGGCGACCAGCCCAAGGATCGGGTCTTTAAATACCAGCATCAGCACCGCGGTCATGGCGCCTAAGCCGGTTAACAACACTCCCGGGGATTTACCCAGCAGTACCGAAATCATCAGAATGCTTATCAGGATGGCGGTGACCAGTTTGACACTCTGCAGAATACCCCGCAGTGGTAGTTGACTGGCCAGCATACTTCTGGCGGAGACATACTGCACCACGTCCAGTAGAGAAAAACCAATCAACATGGTGTAAAGAATGGTCCAGAGTTCGCCTGCGGTCATCATTGTATTGAAGACCGGAGTATTACTGTCCAGTAAGATTTGGGTTAAAAACTGGAATAAAATCCCCTGTAACAACCAGGCCACCCGGTGGAATAATTTATTGCGTAGCAGTGCTTTAGGCCACTGGTGTGGACTTTTTTCTGCACGCCGTTTAAACATTGGCAGCAGGCATTTATGCAGGATCAGATGAATAATCAGAGAAATAAAAACAATGGCTATTAACACTGCCACCACTGCCAGAATATTGGTGTAATGAGTCAGTCCTAAAGCCTGAAGCCATTCCGTAATTTGTTGTTGCATATGTCTCCCTGTATATGTGTTATCTCGTACCGCTAAGCTTAAAGTTTTTGCAGAGGAAGTGCGAATTACCGGGGAAAATACGTCCCGCAAATACATATCTTTACTGTTGCAGGCCGCGAGGATCTCAGACCTGGTGATCAAAATTATGTATTCAATGAACAGATTTATTCACAGATCAGGGGAGGGGGGAAGCACACTGAATCCGCAACAGCGGGGGGAGAAGAGGTAAAAAATAACCCGCCGTGGCGGGTTATTTAAACGCAGTATTACAGCTTGCCAGCGTTAGCTGTCAGGTATTTAGCGACGCCTTCAGGTGAAGCGCCCATACCTTCCTGGCCTTTTTCCCACTGTGCAGGACAGACTTCGCCATGCTCTTCGTGGAATTGCAGCGCATCAACCATACGCAGCATTTCATCGATATTACGGCCTAATGGCAGATCGTTAACCACCTGATGACGTACCACACCTTCTTTATCAATCAGGAACGAACCGCGCAGTGCAACGCCTGCGTCCGGATGTTCGATACCGTATGCCTGCTGAATTTCACGTTTGATATCCGCCACCATGGCATATTTCACCGGACCGATACCGCCGTCGTTGATAGCGGTGTTACGCCATGCGTTATGCACGAACTCAGAATCGAAAGAAACACCAACAACTTCAACACCGCGTTTCTGGAATTCAGCATAACGCTTGTCGAAGGCGATCAGTTCGGAAGGACAGACAAAGGTGAAGTCCATTGGCCAGAAGAACAGCACAACAGGTTTACCTGCGGTGTGTTTTTTAAAGTTGAAATCTTCAACGATTTCACCGTTGCCGAGTACGGCAGCAGCCGTAAAGTCAGGGGCCTGACGGGTAACCAGTACCATAATCACTCCAATCGCTTAGGGGTTAAAAACACTGACGATGCTGCTGTCAGCGATCACAACAATTATCTTGTTATTCGCAGACAAGAGTATGACAGCAGCAACGCAGTTTTACAGCCTTTTTTCTGTAGCTGAATGCATCAGCCGTGGATAAAACTGAGAAAAAAGCCGTTCCAGTACGGCGTAGTTATCTACAAAATCCTGATAGGACTGCTGTAATTTCACGAGCTTTGGCCGTCTTCTTGCCATGCCTTGTAAAACCACTTCCAGCCGTTCAGGCCGGGCATATTTCTCCAGCCACTGCTCAGGCCACATCAGTTCATTCAGCTCACGAAAATCTGGCGGAGTGTGCTGCAGATACGGACGGATCTGCTGTTCTGCCAGACGACAAAAATTAGCCAGTGAACCTTGCGGATGATATTTGTCCCAGTCACGGGCCAGAAAATGATCCCAGATAACATCCAGGGTAATCGGGGATACCCGACGCGTTTCTTCACGGAATAGCTGGCGGGCTTCACGGACTTCAGGTAGCTGATCGGTCAGACTGTCCAGCCGGCGGTGCAGCCGAATGCCGTCAGCAATCGCGGTATCCCACTGTAAGGCCGGGTCACCACGGACAAAATCGGCCATCAGATTTCCCAGCAGGGAACTCTGTGAAAGGCTGGCAAGATGGAGGTGGGCTAGAAAATTCATGCTGCATTATAGACAAATATTGAGCTGAACAGCCAGTGGTTCAGTAATGGCAGCTTTTCCGCTACACTATGTCGCCTGATTTTTTGCCCGGAATAATCCGCCATGCGCGTTGCTGATTTTAACTTTGACCTGCCAGAGTCCTTAATAGCTCATTATCCACAGCCAGACCGCAGCAGTTGTCGCCTGCTGTCGCTGGATGGCCCGACGGGTGAGATCTCCCATGGGGTATTCACTGATGTACTGGATAAGCTTAATCCCGGCGATCTGCTGGTATTTAACAATACCCGGGTGATCCCCGCGCGGGTATTTGGTCGTAAAGCCAGCGGCGGAAAGATTGAAGTGCTGGTTGAGCGCATGCTTGATGAGCATCGTGTTCTGGCCCATGTCCGTGCTTCCAAGTCACCCAAACCTGGTAGTGAACTACTGCTGGGAGATGATGAAAGTGTCAAAGCAACGATGGTTGCCCGGCACGACACCCTGTTCGAAATTGAATTTGCGGATCAGCGGGCGGTGCTGGATATTCTCAACCAGGTGGGGCATATGCCCCTGCCGCCCTATATTGACCGTCCGGATGAAGAGTCGGACCGTGAATTGTATCAAACCGTGTACAGTGCCCGCCCCGGAGCAGTAGCTGCGCCCACCGCCGGTCTGCATTTCGATGAGCCGTTATTGCAGGCTCTGCGCGATAAAGGGGTTGAAATGGCTTTTGTTACCCTGCATGTCGGGGCAGGGACGTTTCAGCCGGTGCGGGTCGACAGTATTGAAGACCATAAGATGCACTCTGAATATGCGGAAGTCCCGCAGGATGTGGTCGATGCCGTTCTGGCCTGCAAAGCCCGTGGTAATAGAGTGGTGGCTGTCGGGACCACGTCTGTCCGTTCCCTGGAAAGTGCGGCACAGGCTGCCAAAGAACACCTTATTGCACCATTTTTTGATGATACTCAGATTTTCATTTATCCGGGCTATCAATATCAGGTGATTGATGCTCTGATCACCAACTTTCATCTGCCGGAATCCACTCTGATTATGCTGGTGTCGGCCTTTGCCGGTTATCGCCAGACGATGGAAGCCTATCGCCAGGCGGTGAAAGAGCAATACCGTTTTTTCAGCTACGGTGATGCCATGTTTATTCGTAAAAACCCTGCGGCTGCTGAGCAGACGATCAGGGAGTAGGAAAACCGGCCGGTTAAATACCGGCCATGATCAGGATGTTTAACTGTTAACATCAGACTGTGTCTCTGGTGGAGGTTTTGTGAAGTTTGAATTAATGAAAACCGACGGACGTGCGCGTCGTGGCCGGTTAGTGTTTGACCGTGGCGTGGTAGAAACTCCGGCGTTTATGCCGGTGGGAACCTACGGCACAGTAAAAGGAATGACTCCGGAAGAAGTTAAAGACACCGGAGCCCAGATTATCCTCGGCAATACGTTCCACCTGTGGTTACGTCCGGGTCAGGAAATTATGAAACTGCATGGTGACCTGCATGATTTTATGCAATGGCAGGGGCCGATTCTGACCGACTCCGGGGGCTTCCAGGTCTTCAGCCTGGGCGACATTCGTAAAATTACCGAAGCTGGTGTTCATTTCCGTAACCCGATCAATGGCGATCCGATCTTCCTTGACCCGGAAAAATCGATGGAAATTCAGTACGACCTCGGTTCTGATATCGTGATGATTTTTGACGAATGTACGCCATATCCGGCGGACCGGGATTATGCAAAACGCTCCATGGAAATGTCCTTACGCTGGGCAAAACGTAGCCGTGACCGTTTTGACTCGCTGGGTAATAAAAATGCGCTGTTCGGTATTATTCAGGGAAGTGTTTACGAAGATTTACGAGATGTCTCAGTTAAAGGGCTGGTAGAGATAGGATTTGATGGGTACGCTGTGGGCGGTCTGGCGGTCGGTGAACCGAAAGAAGATATGCACCGAATCCTTGAACATGTTTGTCCGCAGATTCCTGAAGACAAACCTCGTTATCTGATGGGAGTGGGTAAACCACAGGATCTCGTCGAAGGGGTGCGTCGCGGCGTTGATATGTTCGACTGTGTTATGCCAACCCGTAATGCCCGTAATGGTCATTTATTTGTGACCGATGGTGTGGTGAAGATTCGTAATGCGAAGCATAAAGATGACACCTCGCCACTGGATGCAGAGTGTGACTGTTACACCTGTCGTCATTACAGTCGTGCATATTTGCATCATCTGGACCGTTGTAATGAAATTTTGGGTGCAAGACTGAATACTATTCACAATTTGCGTTACTATCAGCGTCTGATGGCGGGTTTACGTAAAGCTATTGAAGACGATAAATTAGAGCACTTTGTGGCTGATTTTTATCAAAGGACGGGGAAAGACGTCCCGGCTCTGAACGTTTGACTATAAATCTAATGAGGGAAATTTAATGAGTTTTTTCATTTCTGACGCTGTTGCCGCTGCGGGTACTCCGTCTCAGGGAAGTCCATATTCTCTGGTGATCATGCTGGTCGTTTTCGGTCTGATTTTCTATTTTATGATTTTGCGTCCACAGCAGAAGCGTTCAAAGGATCATAAAAAACTGATGGATGCAATCTCTAAGGGTGATGAAGTTTTAACTAACGGTGGTCTGGTTGGCCGCGTGACTAAAGTTTCTGATACCGGTTATGTAGTGATTGCACTGAACGATACGACTGAAGTCGTGATCAAACGTGATTTCGTGGCTGCCGTACTGCCGAAAGGCACAATGAAGGCGCTGTAATTTTTTCTCCCCTAAGGGAATTGCCGTGTTAAACCGTTATCCTTTGTGGAAGTACATCATGCTGATCGTAGTGCTTATCGTCGGTCTGCTGTATGCACTTCCCAACCTGTATGGAGAGGATCCGGCCGTGCAAATCACTGGCGCGCGGGGTGCCGCCGCCAGTGAGCAAACGTTGGATCAGATCCAGAGTATTCTCAGCAAAGACAAGATTCCGAGCAAATCCATTGCGCTGGAAAATGGGGCTATTCTTGCCCGTTTTACCAATACTGATATTCAGCTGCGTGCCCGCGAAGCTCTGGTCAGTGGTTTAGGTGACAACTATGTTGTGGCACTGAACCTGGCCCCTGCAACTCCGAAATGGCTGGCGCTGATTTCTGCTGACCCGATGAAGCTGGGGCTTGATTTACGTGGTGGTGTTCACTTCCTGATGGAAGTGGATATGGATACTGCGTTGAGTAAGCTGCAGGAGCAGAACTCAGACAATCTGCGCAGTGAACTGCGTGATCAGAAAATTCCTTACACCACCGTCGGCAAAGCGCCTAACTATGGTGTGAACATCAGTTTTGCTAACAGTGGTGACCGTGACCGGGCCATCAGTTACCTGAGCCCACGGCACTCTGATTTAGTGATTAAGAGCAATGGCAGCACCGGTCTGACTGCAGTGATGACTGACGCCCGTCTGAGTGAAGCCCGTGAATATGCGGTACAGCAGAACATCAACATTTTGCGTAACCGTGTAAATCAGTTGGGTGTCGCCGAACCTCTGGTTCAACGTCAGGGTTCTGACCGGATTGTGGTGGAGTTACCAGGGATTCAGGATACTGCCCGTGCGAAAGAAATTCTTGGCGCGACAGCGACTCTGGAATTCCGTCCGGTAAACACCAGTGTTGATGCGACGGCAGCAGCACAGGGGCGTGTACCGGGTGACTCTGAAGTGAAACTGACTCAGGATGGACAGCCGGTCGTGCTGTACAAGCGTGTGATCCTGACCGGTGACCACATTACAGATTCGACCTCCAGCATGGATGAGTATAATCAGCCACAGGTTAATATTTCCCTCGACAGTGCCGGCGGAAATATGATGTCTAATTATACCAAGGACAATATCGGTAAACCGATGGCAACCCTGTTTGTTCAGTATAAAGACAGTGGGAAGAAAGATGCCAACGGCCGTGCCATCCTGCAGAAAGAAGAAGAAGTGATTAACGTGGCGAATATTCAGTCGCGCCTCGGTAACAGCTTCCGAATCACCGGGATTAACAACCCGAATGAAGCACGTCAGCTTTCATTATTACTGCGTGCCGGTGCTCTGATTGCACCTATTCAGATTGTTGAAGAAAGAACCATTGGTCCGACCATGGGACAACAGAATATCAATCAGGGTTTGCATGCCTGCCTGTGGGGGCTGATTGCCTCGATTCTGTTTATGGTTGTCTGGTATAAGAAGTTTGGTGTAATCGCAACGACAGCACTGATCTCTAACCTGGTACTGATTGTCGGAATCATGTCCTTATTACCGGGCGCGACACTGACCATGCCGGGGATCGCGGGGATTGTTCTGACGCTTGCCGTCGCCGTCGATGCGAACGTATTAATCAATGAACGTATCAAAGAAGAACTCAGGAACGGCCGCAGTGTTCAGCAGGCGATTCATGAGGGATACCGTGGTGCGTTTTCCAGTATCGTTGATGCCAACATTACGACGCTGATTACTGCGATTATCCTGTATGCAGTTGGTACCGGGTCTATCAAAGGATTTGCAATTACGACAGCCATTGGTGTTGCGACCTCCATGTTCACAGCAATCGTTGGTACACGTGCCATCGTAAACCTGCTGTATGGCGGCAAACGTATCAATAAGCTGTCAATCTGAGGAGCGCGTAATGGCACAGCAATATAGTGTTGAACAATTAAACTATGGTCGTAAAGTGCATGACTTCATGCGCTGGGACTACCTGGCCTTTGCTATCTCCGGATTACTGCTGGTGGCTTCTGTAATTGTGATGGGAGTCCGTGGCTTTAACTGGGGACTGGACTTCACTGGCGGGACCGTTATCGAGATTACTCTCGAAAAGCCTGGTGAACTGGATACCATGCGTCAGGCGTTACAAAACGCCGGTTTCATGGAACCCCAGGTCCAGAACTTTGGTAGCAGCCGCGATGTTGTCGTCCGCCTGTCACCTCACGCGGGCAACACCGGACAGGAATTAGGTAACAAAGTCGTTTCTGTCATTAATCAGGCGACCAGTCAGACGGCTATCGTGAAGCGGATTGAGTTTGTCGGACCGAGTGTGGGCAGTGACCTGGCGCAAGCCGGGAGCATGGCTCTGCTGGTGGCGTTAATCTGTATTCTGATTTATGTCGGATTTCGCTTTGAGTGGCGACTGGCGTTGGGTGCCGTTCTGGCACTGGCCCACGATGTGGTCATTACGATGGGGGTCCTGTCGTTGTTCCATATCGAAATAGACCTGACGATTGTGGCCTCACTGATGTCGGTGATCGGCTACTCGCTGAATGACAGTATTGTGGTATCGGACCGTATTCGTGAGAATTTCCGTAAAATTCGTCGCGGAACACCTTATGATATTGTCAACGTCTCTCTGACCCAGACACTGAGCCGTACTATCATGACTTCTGCCACTACGTTGGTCGTTGTTCTGATGTTGTTCCTGTTTGGTGGTGAGCTGCTGAGAGGTTTCTCACTGACGATGCTGATTGGTATCACTATCGGTACTGTTTCTTCGATTTATGTGGCTTCTGCGCTGGCGCTGAAGCTGGGCATGAAGCGTGAACACATGCTGGTACAAAAAGTCGAAAAAGAAGGGGCTGACCAGAAGTCATTACTTCCGTAATCACCTTCTCTTCAGCAGTAAAAAAGGCAGCCCACGGGCTGCCTTTTTATGTTTAACAGGACTGGCTATTTAAATGCCCGGAACTGATGAACATTAACCACCAGTGACTGATCCTGGGTCATCACCGGGGTGTTCAATACAAACCGGACCTGCTCTCCGGGGGAGAGCGGCGTTATCTGCCGGATAACCTGTTGTGTCAGAGGTTGTGGCGGCGCAGTAGTCGCCTGCTGGTCAGTGGTGAGAGTTGACAGCGCCGCCGTCAGTTCAAACGGTGGCAGTACCGCAGCCCCGGCATTTTTTACCTGCAGTACGGTACCGCTGCCTGAAGCCTGCGGCACCAGTTGTAACAGCAACCTTGCCTGAGGATCAATTAACTCCACGGGGCTGTTGGCCAGAGGCACTAACCAGGCACCATGAGTCGAGGCTGCATTCATCCGGTGCTGATAAGCCAGAGCCGACGATTGTTCAGACAAATGGCTCAGTGAGCGGTTCAGTTGTCCAACAGTGGTACCCAGCGTTGTGGATGGTGGTACCGAATGGCTGCATCCGGCCAGTACCAGTGAGGACACGAGTACCCATAAATGCCTTTTTTTCATCGCCAGATCTTAAGCCTGTGGAATACGCAGTGCCTGTCCCGGATAAATTTTATCCGGGCTAGACAGCATCGGCTTATTGGCCTCAAAAATTTTGTTGTATTGAGCGGCGTCGCCATAAAACTGTTTAGCTATAGCACTCAGGGTATCGCCGGACTTGACGGTATAGAATGTCGGACTGGCTTCAGGGCCGTTGGCGGTAATTTTATCGTCCACGTGTGTTATGCCCGCGACGTTGCCGACGGCAATAAGGATTTTTTCTTTCAGTTCCTGGCTAAGACCATCACCGGAAACGGTGGCGGTGCCGTCATTGACACTGACATTCACTTTGTCACTGTCAGGAATTCCCAGTTTATTCAGGTGATCCTGAATTTTAGTGCCGGCATCAGCAGATACGGCATCCCAAAGTTTCTCGCCTGCTTCTTTGACAAAACTAAAAAGTCCCATATTTTCTCCTAAATTTTTCCTAAGGGCGCACACAACCTGTGTCGGGTTAAGAATAGTTGAAATAGTCAGACATGATAATAATAAACAAAATCAGATTCGCCAAAATGAACCTCACAGCACGTGAATACGTTTAGTTAACACTGACTTCGCGTTACACTAGGGCCATTGAATCTCTGTACCGGGAATATTCCATGCATTGTCCGTTTTGTGCCGCAGTGGATACCAAAGTAATAGACTCACGTCTGGTCAGTGAAGGGTCATCTGTCCGGCGTCGGCGTCAGTGTCTGGTTTGCCATGAGCGTTTCACCACCTTTGAAGTCGCAGAACTGGTGATGCCAAGAGTGGTGAAAAGTGATGATGTGCGTGAGCCTTTCGATGAAGACAAGCTGGTTCGCGGCATGATGAAAGCTCTGGAAAAACGGCCGGTCAGTGCTGATGATCTGGACAGTGCTGTACACCGGATTAAAGCACATCTGCGGGCGACCGGAGAACGTGAAGTTCCGAGCAAAATGCTGGGGAATCTGGTGATGGATGAACTAAAGATGCTGGATAAAGTGGCTTATATCCGTTTTGCCTCTGTGTATCGTAGTTTCGAAGATATCCGCGAGTTTGGTGAAGAAATCGCCAGGTTACAGGACTGACACTATGTCTGATCAACAGTATATGGCCAGGGCGCTGGAACTGGCGCGCCGGGGGCGTTTTACTACAGCGCCTAACCCGAATGTCGGGTGCGTGATCGTCAGAGAGGATGAAATAGTCGGAGAAGGCTGGCATCAGCGCGCTGGTGGTCCGCATGCGGAGGTTCATGCCTTACGGGCGGCCGGAGAACGGGCGAAAGGGGCAACCGCTTATGTTACTCTGGAGCCGTGTAGCCATTTTGGCCGAACGCCGCCCTGTTGCGATGCGCTAATCGCCGCCGGTGTGAGTCGGGTGGTTGCCGCGATGCAGGACCCTAATCCGCAAGTGGCGGGCAGGGGGCTTAATCGTCTGCAACAGGCTGGAATTGAGGTCAGCCACGGTTTAATGCAGCAGGATGCTGAAATACTCAATCGCGGATTTCTGAAACGAATGCGGACGGGCTTTCCCTGGTTGCAACTGAAACTGGGAGCATCGCTGGATGGACGGACTGCCATGGCGAACGGTGAAAGCCAGTGGATTACCTCCCCTGAATCACGACGCGATGTCCAACGCTTTCGGGCCGCCAGTCATGCCATACTGAGCACCAGTGCGACCGTGATTGCGGATGATCCGGCGTTGACTGTACGCAGTCACACCCTCGACCGCGACAGCTTGTCGGAGATGGGGGGCGAGGAAAATCTGCGTCAGCCAGTCAGGGTGATTATAGACCGTCAACAATCACTTTCGTCTCACCAACAACTATTTAGCCAGCCAGGAGAGACGTGGCTGATGCGTTCTGAATTATCCGGTGAATGGCCGGAAAACGTAAAACAATTTGTGGTTCCGCAGCATCAAGGGGCAACCGATCTGGTGGCCATGATGCTGCTGCTGGGCCAGCAGCAGATCAACAGTGTCTGGACCGAAGCTGGACCTACGCTGGCGGGAGCATTACTGCGCGCGGGTCTGGTGGATGAGCTGATTGTTTATATGGCGCCGAAATTACTGGGTAATGAGGCCCGCGGTTTATGTACACTGCCGGGACTCAGTCATCTGACTGATGCACCTGGCTTTAGTTTTACCGATGTCCGCCGTGTCGGAAACGATCTGCGGGTCATTTTACGTCCGGAATAACAGTTTGCGCAAAAGCGAGAGCAGAGCGCAAAAGAGTATGCTAAAATTCGCCCCCCTTGCCGGGCGACCCGACTAATACCTGAAAGGAAAAGTATGAAAATTATTGAAGCTCCGGTAGCAACACCTGATGCAAAAATTGCCATTGTGATTGCTCGTTTTAATAACTTTATCAATGACAGCCTGCTGGATGGTGCGGTAGATGCACTGAAGCGTATCGGTCAGGTCAAAGATGACAATATTACGGTAGTCTGGGTGCCTGGTGCCTATGAATTACCCCTGGCAGCCCGGGCGCTGAGCAAAACCGGCAAATATGATGCGGTAGTGGCTCTGGGTACCGTGATTCGTGGCGGTACTGCACACTTTGAATTCGTCGCCGGCGAAGCCAGTTCAGGGATTGCCAGTGTGGCAATGAATAGTGATATCCCGGTCGCCTTCGGCGTGCTGACCACTGAAAATATCGAGCAGGCTATTGAGCGTGCCGGTACCAAAGCGGGTAACAAAGGTGCCGAAGCGGCCCTGACCGCACTAGAAATGATTAATGTTTTGAAAGCTATTAACGCCTGATTTTAAGGGGAATTTTGTGAAACCTGCTGCCCGACGCCGTGCCAGAGAGTGTGCCTTACAGGCATTGTATTCCTGGCAGATATCCAATAATGACATTGCCGATGTGGAATACCAGTTTCTGGCGGAACAGGACGTCAAAGATGTTGATGTTAACTACTTCCGTGAATTACTGGCAGGTGTCGCGACCAACAGCGCCTATCTTGATGATCTGATGAAGCCATACCTTTCCCGCCGTCTGGATGAACTGGGAGAAGTTGAAAAGGCCGCTCTGCGTATTGCTCTGTTTGAGCTGAGTAAGCGTTCGGATGTGCCTTATAAAGTGGCGATCAATGAAGGGATTGAGCTGGCGAAAGTGTTTGGTGCCGAGGACAGCCACAAATTTGTTAACGGTGTACTGGATAAAGCAGCGCCACAAATTCGTCCTAACCGTAAGTAATGACTCTGAGGCCGGTTATCCGGCCTTTTTTTATGCCTGTTAAAATTACCCGCTGAGTAACCCGTTTATGGCCTGTAGCGAATTTGAGCTGATAGCTCGCTATTTTAACCGTGTCACCAGTTCCCGCCGCGATGTAATTAAAGGTATTGGTGATGACTGCGCCCTGCTGGCAGTACCGGAGAAACAGGTACTCGCTATCAGCACAGATACTTTGGTGGAAGGCGTGCATTTTTTGCGGGATATTCACCCGTCCGATCTGGGCTACAAAGCACTGGCTGTCAATCTGAGTGATTTAGCGGCCATGGGGGCAGATCCTGCATGGTTAACCCTGGCACTAACCCTACCTGAAGCCGATGAAGTCTGGTTGCAGGCTTTCAGTGACAGCCTGTTTGAACTGCTTGATTATTATGATATGCAGCTGATTGGCGGGGATACGACCCGCGGTCCGCTTTCCATGACCCTTGGAATTCATGGACTGGTCCCTTCCGGACGTGCGCTGAAGCGGTCCGGGGCAAAACCAGGAGACTGGATTTTTGTGACCGGTACCCTGGGAGACAGTGCAGCAGGTCTGGCATTATTACAGCATCACTACCGGATTGATGACCCAGCTATCCATGAAGCATTAATTAAACGCCACCTGCGGCCGGTACCCCGTATTTTGCAGGGGCAGGCGTTACGTGATTTAGCTACCGCAGCTATCGATATCTCAGACGGTTTACTGTCAGACCTCGGGCACGTGCTAAAGGCCAGCAGGGTAGGAGCCAGAATCAATACCGAGGCCATTCCGCTCTCATCTGCACTACTGGAAGGTTTTGAACCCTCTCAGGCGTTACGTTGGGCACTGAATGGCGGAGAAGATTACGAACTGTGCTTTACTGTTCCGGAAGTTAACCGCGGAGCGCTGGCAGTTGCACTCGATCATCTGGGTGTCGGCTATCACTGCATTGGACAGATTGCCCCGGAAGCAGACGGACTGGTACTGCTGGAGCACGGTAAGCCCGTCCGTTTAGACCTGAAAGGATATGACCATTTTGGCCGAAAATAGACAACAGATACTTTCACGTATTCACCTCAGTAATCCGTGGCATTTGCTGGCGACAGGTTTCGGAAGCGGGCTTAGCCCCGTCGTACCGGGGACTGTCGGGTCTCTGGCCGCATTGCCATTCTGGTATCTGCTGATACTGTTGCCGGAGGATCTCTATTATCTGGTGGTACTGGCCGGGATTTGCCTGGGGGTCTATCTCTGCCATCGTACTGCTAAGGATATGGGGGTTCATGACCATGGCAGCATTGTCTGGGATGAGTTCATCGGGATGTGGATCACTCTGATGGCGATCCCTAACCATCACTGGCAGTGGGTGGCCGCCGGGTTTATCGTATTCCGAATCCTCGATATGTGGAAACCCTGGCCAATCCGTTGGTTTGACCGGAATGTCAGCGGCGGTATGGGAATTATGATTGATGATATCGTGGCGGGGATACTGTCTGCGGTAATCTTATATGCTGTAGGTTATTATTCTCCCGGATTACTGCCGCTCTGAAAGGATACCTCACGATTCAGGAGGCCGCCAGCGGCGGCTTCCTGAGCGATATTTATCGGGTTCGCCACTGGTTAATCGCGGACTCAATTCCTTCGGCATCCAGCCCCAGGTCATGACGGATTTCTTCCTGTGTTCCCTGCGGAATAAATTTATCCGGCAGGCCCAGATTCAGTACCGTGGTCATCTGACGGGCAGCCATCAACACTTCACTGACGCCACTGCCGGCGCCACCACAGACAGCACCTTCTTCCAGCGTGACCAGCTCTGAATGTTGTTCTGCCATTTTCAGAATCAGTTCGCTATCCAGAGGTTTGACGAAGCGCATATCCACCAGCGTGGCATTCATCGATTCAGCAACTTTTTCGGCCTCAGGCAACAGTGTGCCGAAGTTCAAAATCGCCAGTGATTCGCCCTGACGTTTGACCACGCCTTTACCTAACGGCAATTGTTGCGGTGCCACTCGCTCCAGGCCCCGGCCACTGCCACGAGGATAACGTACAGCACTCGGTCCCTGCTGATAGTGATATCCGGTAAACAGCATGTCACGACACTCATTTTCATCACTGGGAGTCATAATGACCATTTCCGGAATGCAGCGCAGGAATGAGATATCGAAAGCCCCCTGATGGGTCTGTCCGTCAGCCCCTACAATCCCGCCGCGATCAATAGCAAACAGCACCGGTAATTTTTGGATAACTACATCGTGGATCAATTGGTCATAGGCACGCTGCAGGAAGGTTGAGTAAATGGCAACCACCGGCTTGTAACCGCCAATAGCCAGCCCCGCCGCAAAAGTTACTGCATGCTGCTCAGCAATGGCGACATCAAAATACTGTTGGGGAAACTCGCGGGAGAAGCGAACCATGCCGGAGCCTTCGCGCATCGCGGGAGTGACGGCCATCAGCTTATCGTCCTGAGCCGCCATTTCACATAACCAGTCGCCGAAGATCTGCGAATAGGTTGGAATCCCGCCTTTGCTTTTTGGCAGTTCACCCCTGGCTGGATCAAAAGTAGGAACCGCATGCCAGGCAATCGGATCCTGCTCGGCAGGGGCGTAGCCTTTGCCTTTTTTGGTAATGATATGCAGGAACTGAGGACCTTTCAGGTTACGCATATTAGTTAATGCGCTTACCAGTGTCAGCACATCATGTCCGTCAACCGGCCCGATATAGTTGAATCCCAGCTCTTCAAACAGGGTCCCCGGCGATACCATCCCTTTCAGATGCTCTTCTGTGCGTTTCACCAGTTCTTTAATCGGAGGGATTCCGGTCAGTACCCGTTTGCCACTTTCACGCAGCCAGGAGTAAGTCTTACCGGAAAGTATCTGAGCGACACGATTGTTGAGAGCCCCGACATTTTCAGAGATCGACATATCATTGTCGTTGAGGATCACTAACATATCAGGCTTGATATCACCGGCGTGGTTCATGGCTTCGAAAGCCATTCCGGCAGTCAGTGCACCGTCGCCGATAACACACACTGTGCGGCGACCCGCGGCTTCTTTTTCTGCCGCTACCGCCATTCCCAGCCCGGCGCTGATAGATGTGGAAGAGTGGCCTACACTCAACACATCATGTTCACTCTCTTCACGCCACGGGAACGGATGTAGCCCGTTTTTTTTACGGATCGTACCGATGCGATCACGGCGGCCGGTAAGAATTTTATGTGGGTAAGCCTGATGGCCAACATCCCACACCAGATGATCAAATGGCGTGTTATAGACGTAATGCAAAGCAACGGTCAGTTCCACAACCCCCAGACCGGAAGCAAAATGTCCGCTTGACTGACTGACGCTGTCGAGCAGGTACTGGCGTAACTCATTGCACAGGGCAGGGAGCTTATCTTTTGGCAATAAACGTAATTCCTGAACTGTGCCTGCCAGCGCCAGTGTAGGGTATTGGGTGGTATCAAAACTCATCAGTGACTCATTATGGATGTTATTTATCACGTTCAATTATGTAACCCGCCAGTGCCTTTAATAAGGCAGTATCTAAAGAGTGGGCAGCGAGTCGGTCTAAAGCATCCATGGCTTCCTGGTACAACTGCAGGGCTTTTTCCCTGGCGCCGTCCAGACCCAGCAATGCCGGGTAGGTACTTTTTCCCAGAGCCAGGTCAGCACCCTGGCGTTTACCAATAACTTCAGTATCTCCGACAATATCCAGAATATCGTCCTGAACCTGAAAAGCCAGGCCGATAGCATTGGCGTAACGGTCTAAATCAGGCAGTAACGCTTTACCGCGTTCCCCTGCCGATAAGGCTCCCAGCCTGACAGCCGCGCGAATCAGAGCTCCGGTCTTATGGCGATGTATGGTTTCGAGGTCCTGTAAACTGACAGATTTTCCCTCTGCGGCTAAATCCAGCGCCTGGCCACCACACATACCGCCAGCACCACTGGCTGCAGCCAGTTCGGAAATCATGGCCAGCCGGGAAGTATCAGATACTTCTGGCATGGGATGATCGGCCAGCACAGTGAATGCAAGGGTCTGTAAGGCATCTCCGGCAAGAATCGCAGTGTCTTCACCAAATGCAACATGACAAGTCGGTTTCCCGCGGCGTAACGTGTCGTCATCCATCGCCGGTAAATCGTCATGGATCAGTGAGTAAGCATGAATACATTCAATGGCAGCCGCCGGAATATCCAGTGCTGCCTGAGGAGTGCCCAGCATTTCACCCGTGGCATACACCAGAAAAGGTCGCATCCGTTTGCCACCTAACAGTACGCCATATTGCATTGCTTCGTTCAGCGGAGAACTCTGAAAAGGGGCGTCCTGCAGTAATCCGGTTAATACATGGTCTACCCGCTCACGATAGGCCGCAATCAGTGTCGAAAAATCCATCAGTTATTTTCCGGGGTGAAAGCATCTAATTCAGCATCACTGTCTGGTTTAAGTAAAATCTGAACCCGCTGCTCGGCTTTCTGTAAGGTTTGCTGACCGGTTTTTGCCAGTTTAACGCCTCTTTCAAATTCATTCAGGGCTTCTTCTAACGGTAATTCTCCCGTTTCAAGACGCCGGACGATAGATTCCAGCTCCTGTAAAGCACTCTCAAAGCTGACAGAAGGTTCGGTTTTTTTTGGCATAGTCAGTACCGGCTCTATGAGTTATTTATTCATTTGTCATTGCTTATGGTAGCCGACGACGAACGATAAGCAAAATGATCAATGTGACGGAGGTTGCAGAAGCAGAGTTTCAACAAAGGTGATATACTTGCGCATCCTGGATGCGGAGCAATATTTTGCTGTCCGCAATATTCTGATTTTAACAGTTAAGTGTGTCGTTATTAACACTTATTTCCCTGAATAAGCCTTTGCCGCCATGAAGTTTATCATAAAACTGTTTCCGGAAATCACGATCAAAAGCCAGTCAGTCCGACTGCGTTTTATTAAGATCCTGAATGGAAACATTCGCAATATCCTTAAAACCATTGATGAAGAGATTAAAGTCGTTCGTCACTGGGATCATATTGTCGTACGCTCTAAACGGGAGGAACTTAAGCCGGTTATTGCCGAAGAGTTGACCCGCATTCCCGGTATCCACCATATTCTGGCGGTTGAAGAGCATAGCTATACCGATGTCCATAATATCTTTGAGCAGACGCTTGAGTTGTACCGTGACCGGCTGGAAGGAAAAACCTTCTGCGTCAGGGCAAAACGGCGCGGTAAGCATGACTTCAGCTCACAGGACGTAGAACGTTATGTGGGGGGCGGTCTTAACCAGCATATTGCTACCGCCAGCGTCAAACTGACCCATCCTCAGGTGACGGTAAATCTGGAAATTGAAGATGATCGCCTGCTGATGGTCACCGAACGTCGCGAAGGAATTGGTGGTTTTCCTATTGGCACGCAGGAAGATGTACTGTCACTGATCTCCGGTGGCTTTGATTCAGGCGTCTCCAGCTACATGCTGATGCGCCGCGGGTGCCGTGTCCATTATTGTTTCTTCAACCTGGGCGGGGCTGCGCACGAAATTGGTGTACGTCAGGTCGCTCACTATCTGTGGAATCGTTTTGGTCGTTCCCATCGCGTGCGTTTTATCGCGATCGATTTTGAACCGGTAGTCGGGGAAATTCTCGAAAATATTGATGACGGTCAGATGGGGGTGGTCCTCAAGCGCATGATGGTTCGTGCCGCATCAATGGTTGCTGAACGCTATGGCGTTCAGGCGCTGGTAACAGGCGAAGCACTCGGTCAGGTTTCCAGCCAGACACTGACTAATCTTCGGTTGATCGATAATGCCAGTGATACTCTGATTCTGCGTCCGCTGATTTCACATGATAAAGAACATATCATTAATCTGGCCCGTGAAATCGGCACCGAAGATCTGGCCCGAACGATGCCGGAATATTGCGGTGTTATTTCAAAAAGTCCGACAGTAAAAGCCGTAAAAAGCCGTATTCACGCCGAAGAAGAGAATTTCGATTTTTCAGTGCTTGAAAGGGTAGTTCAGGAAGCCAGCAATCTCGATATCCGCGAAATTGCTGAGCAGGCGACCCGTGATGTCGTGGAAGTCGAAACGGTGGCTGCCTTTGGTGAGAATGACACTATTCTGGACATACGTTCGATCGATGAACAGGATGACCGTCCACTGAAAGCAGATAATGTGAAAATTCAGTCGCTGCCTTTCTACAAACTGGGTAGCCAGTTTGCCTCGCTTGATCAGTCACGGACCTGGTTACTGTACTGTGATCGAGGGGTGATGAGTCGCTTACAGGCACTGTATCTGCGTGAGCAGGGCTACACCAACGTTAAAGTCTATCGCCCCTGAGCATCATCATCGGAAAGCTCTTTGTTAAACCCGCATACCCGGGTATGCGGATTTTTTTATCCGTTTGTTTCCTGATAATTATAAATCCCGGGTGCAAGCACCAGCGGCGCAGCAACCTCCCTGGCGGTGTCCTGTCCGGCCAGCAAGTCAATGAGTTTAAGAGCGAAATCAAATGAGGTGCCGGGACCCTGGCTGGTCAGCAGGTTAACGCGGGGATCCCAGACGACCCGTCGTTCCATCCATTGCTGCTCAGGTATTTCTGACTGAAGTCCCGGAAAACCGGTCATATTACCCACAGGAAACAGATGATGTGCAGCCAGTACTGTTGCGGGAGCGGCACAAATAGCGGCCACAATTCTGCCGGTGGCCGAAAAGTGACGAACGGTTTCCAGCATTAGCAGGCTGTCGCTGAAAGTGTCAGCGCCTTTAACCCCTCCGGGCAGTACCACGGCATCAAATGGCTGATCAGCGACCGCCACCAGCGTGGTATCACTTTGAAGTTTAACACCGCGTGAGCAGACAATCAGGGTTTCGCCATTGCTTTCAACACTGGCAGTAGTGACCCGGATGCCTGCTCTGACCAGCAGGTCAATGACGGTAACCGCTTCAATTTCTTCACTACCATGTGCCAGGCAAACCAGCACTGATTTCGGGGTGTCCATTGGCAGACTCCTTGGATTTAACGAGTTGAAACAGGGCACGGTTCGCCGGAATTGCGATACCGAATTCTGTGGCCTTGCGGAGCAGGTAACCGGTGATGTAATCAATTTCGGTGCTCCTGCCCGCCTGAATATCCTGGAGCATTGACGAAAAATTGCCGGCGCTGTTTTGCAGCACGTGTGTCGCATTAGCCTGTAACTGACGAGCATCGGCATGCAGATTTGCCCTGGCCATGACAGCAGCCAGTTCCTCACAAATCTGCTGAATTTCATCCGGATGCTGCAAAATCTCACCGTTACGACAATTGTATTTGATGCTCAGCGGATTAATGACGCAGTTGATTGCCAGCTTATTCCAACTGGCGGGCAGGATATCATTATGCCAGGCCACATCAGGTAAGGCTTCGTGCATCATATCGGCCAGAGGACTGAGCTGGTCCTGATTGCGCGCCACCGGTCCCAGGTGTGTTATACCATGGGCGACATGGATGACCCGGCCCTGGGTCCGGTAAGAGGAATGAGTGGTGATTGCCCGTAATACCGGCTGATGCAAAGAAGGCAGCTCATCCATCACTCCCATACCATTATGCATCAACACAATGATACAATGGGCAGGAACCAGAGGCTGAATCTGCTGCAAGGCACTGGATATTTGTGCCGCCTTTAGCGTGACCAGCAACAGGTCACTTTCGGCCAGAAATGCCGGGTTGTTGGCAGGAAAAAAATGACGAAAGATTTCGCCCTCCGGGCTGGTGACATGTACCGTGGTATTGGGATGAGACACCCGTAACCAGCCCTGTACCTGATGTCCCTGGCGGCTCAGTGCTGCAAGCCAAATTTGTCCTAATGCACCGCAACCCAGTACGGTTATGTTCATAATTACTCCAGCATGTCTGCAACGGTAAAACGGTATTTTTACCCCTGAAAGGTCTTTTCTGAACGGAGACATTTGTTTACCGCGTCAATCTGCGTATTATGCATGGCAAACCAGAACCAGGAGAAGAAAAGATGCCATCTTTCGATATTGTTTCTGAAGTCGAGCTTCAGGAAGTGCGTAATGCGGTGGAAAATGCCAGCCGTGAATTGTCGACCCGTTTCGATTTTCGTAACGTGACTGCCAGCGTTGAATTAAACGAAAAGAATGAAACTATTCGCGTCAGTTCTGAGTCCGATTTTCAGGTAAAGCAGTTGGTGGATATTTTGCGTGAAAAGTTACTGAAACGAGGTATCGAAGGTGCTGCGCTCGAAGTCCCTGAAGAGATTGAGCACAGTGGTAAGAGCTGGGCGGTCGATGCAAAATTAAAGAAAGGCATTGAGTCTGATGTGGCGAAGAAAATCGTCAAACTGATCAAAGACAGTAAACTGAAAGTACAGACTCAGATTCAGGGCGAGTCACTGCGTGTCACCGGTAAATCACGGGATGATTTGCAGGGAGCGATGAACCTGGTGCGAAATGGCAATCTGGGGCAGCCATTCCAGTTTAAAAACTTCCGCGATTAATCGTAGCGAAACAAAAAGCGCGGTCCTGTGCAGGGGCCGCGCTTTTTTTGTTTAACCGGCAGGGCAGGGGATTAGCTATGTGAAGGTTGATATTCTTCCACGATAGCTTCCAGAGCTTCCCGGTTGGTCACTTTGCTGTCAATTTTAACGTAAATGCTTTTTTCTGCCGGGACCATCATAACTGAAGATACCCCCGCCAGAGCTGCCAGCCGTTGTTCCAGCCCGTCGGCGTGTTGCAAATCACCCGAGACTAACCGCAGGCTGCTGACATAAGGGGGTTCTTTCATCGTCAGACTCACCAGCAGCCACACGACGGCTAACAGGGTTCCTGCCAGAAATACGGTCTGAGCATCAATATGGCCAAATATCCAGCCACCCAGACTGCCACCAATCGCGACGCCGATAAACTGGCTGGTAGAATAAACTCCCATGGCGGTGCCTTTATAACCGGCAGGGGATTCTTTACTGATGAGTGATGGCAGGATAGCTTCCATCAGGTTAAAGGCGAAGAAGAATATCTGAACACCCACCACCAGCGTCCAGAAATGAGTACCGGCACCCCACAGGATAATTTCCGCAATCACCAGCAATGCCACACAACTGACGAATACCAGCTTCATCTTGCGCTTTACTTCGGCAATGATGATAAACGGCATCACTGCGGCAAAGGCGATTAACATAGTCGCCAGATAAACTTTCCAGTGTTGTGATGCCGGAAAACCGGCATTTTCAAACTGTCCCGGCAAGGCGACAAAACTGGACATCAGCAGGATGTGCAGGCAGAAAATGCCAAAGTTCAGTTTCAGTAGTCGTGAGTTCCCGAGCACCTTACGGAAACTGCCCTTGACCATTCCGGACTCGCGGTTCAGTACATGGTCAGTGGCTGAAGGAACAATCAGCAGGGTAATGACTATTCCCACTCCGGCGAGGATAGCAATCATCCAGAACAAGGCATGCAGCCCCAGGATATGAGTAACGATAGGACCCAGTACCATGGCAATCGCAAAGGTCACTCCGAAGCTGATACCGATAAAGGCCATAGCCTTAGTGCGGTTCTGTTCACGGGTTAAATCAGAAAGCAGGGCCATCACCGCTGCGGCAATCGCCCCTGAACCCTGTAAGGCACGGCCAAGAATAATTCCCCAGATTGAACTGGTGGTGGCGGCAATGACACTGCCTAAGACAAATAGCAGCAGCCCGCCAACAATCAGTGGCTTCCGCCCAATGCGATCAGAGAGTAAACCGAAAGGAATTTGAAAAATTGCCTGGGCTAAACCGTAAATACCTATGGCCAGACCTATTAAAGTTTCTGAGGCTCCCTGAAGCGCCATTCCGTAGGTTGTTAGTACCGGAAGAACCATAAACATGCCCAACATGCGCAGGGAAAACACCGTCCCAAGGCCCCAGGTTGCTCTCAACTCCAGGGGCGTCATTTTATTATCGTTCATTAAGACCTCTTTTCATTTTCTGACGCTATAGTACGGGGCAGAGCAGGGCGGGTAAAATAATTGTTTTTAACCAGTGGTAACAAAAAAAGAAAAGGCGCGAAATCGCGCCTTTTCTAGCTAAACAGCAGAGTTACCAAACGTAGGTCAGGAGGTCTTTGGACGCCGGAGTCATAAAATCGACCGACATCATGACACTGAGTGCCGTGATGGCGACGATTGAAAAGACAAACAGCTTACGCGCCCAGACACGGTCGTCATTCGAGCTTTTATAACCGGAAAGCGCCATGCCCAGCCACCAGACACTGACAGCAGCAGCAACCACCAGATATTTATAGCCTGCGTAACCACCAAGTGAAAGCATCAGGGTGGCTACCATAAACGCCACGATGTACACGGTGATATGATTTTTAGCCACCGAAATGCCTTTCACTACCGGCAGTACCGGGATATTAGCTGCCTGATAATCCTTGAAACGGTAGATAGCAATCGCATACGAGTGCGGCATCTGCCATAAACTAAAGATGGCTAACAGAATCAGTGCTCCGGCATCGAATTCGTTGCTTACAGCACAGTAACCGATCACCGGCGGTGCAGCGCCCGACAGGCTGCCGATTAAGGTACCGTACACTGAATTACGCTTCATATAGAGGCTGTAGATGCCGACGTATACAATGAAGCCAATCACTGACAACCACATTGCCAGTGGGTTGGCTCCAAAGTACAGCAACGCAAAGCCAGCAATACCCAATAATGTTGCATAAACCAGGCTAGTTTTCGCGGAAATAAGCCCTTTTACAAGGACCCGGTTCTTCGTTCTCTCCATTTTCCGGTCAATATCGCGGTCGATCACGTTGTTAAACACACAACCTGATGCAACCACCAGTGATACACCGACCAGTGAGGCGAGAAATAGGGTGAAATTAATGCTGCCTTTCGAGGCCAGCAGAAAACCACCTATCACAGAAATTAAATTCCCGAAAATAATTCCTGGTTTTGTGACTTGCAGGTATCGCTTAATCATTACGTATAACTCTGTTAGTGGGGCATCATGTTGTAGTTAAGGTTCCACATGATCCACAGTGAGCCAACGACAACAATCAGAATGATGACTGCTGAGAATACGATGGCCACCAGGTTCCAGCCCCCCTCTGACTTACGGTCCAGGTGCAGGAAGTAGACCAGGTGAACAATCACCTGAACCACTGCACAGATAACGACCACCGCCAGGATTGTGCTTTTTGCAGCGCTTCCATCCATCACCATCCAGAAAGGAATACCTGTCAGGATAATGGAAAGGATAAAGCCGATAACATACGACTTCACACTACCGTGAGATGCACCATGTTCGGTTGCAGAATGACTCATTACATGGCCCCCATCAGATAAACAATGGTAAATACACAAATCCATACGACATCAAGGAAGTGCCAGAACAGGCTCAGACACATGATACGGGTACGGTTTGTCGCGGTCAGACCACGGGTTCCTACCTGGAACATCAGGACCAGCATCCAAATCAGCCCGCAGGTCACGTGCAGACCGTGGGTACCGACTAAGGTAAAGAATGCTGACAGGAAGCCACTACGCTGCGGCCCCCAGCCTTCACTGATCAGGTGATGGAACTCGTTGATTTCCATGCCGATGAAGCCGAGACCAAACAGGAAGGTTAACAGCAGCCAGCCAATAACAGCGCCTTTGTTGTTTCTGTTCATGCAGATCACGGAGAAACCATAAGTAATGGAGCTCAACAGCAGTAATGCTGTTTCACCCAATACATAAGGCAGTTCAAAAAAGTCTTTACCTGAAGGGCCACCCGCAGTGCTGTGAACCATGACTGCATAGGTCGCAAACAGCGTTGCAAAGATAATGCAGTCACTCATCAGGTAGATCCAGAAGCCAAATACCTTATTGGCTCCTGCATCGTGATGCCCATGCTCTGCATGGGCGCCGTGCTGTTTAGTCAGAGTTTCAGAAGACATTATTTCACACCTGCTTTGCTAAGTTCTTCAAAGTGCTTGTTTTCGATTCGCTCAATTTCTTCAACAGAGACATAGTAGTCCACGTCTTCGTCAAAGCTTTTGGCAATCCACAACACAATCATACCCAGGAAGGACAGGCCAGCCAGCCACCAGATCCACCAGATCATAGCGAAACCGAATATCGTCGCAAACAATGCAATAATCACCGGAATACCACTGTTTTTCGGCATATGAATTTCTTCATAATGCGTAGGTCTCTGGTATGCCTCACCACGTTCTTTCATTTCCCAGAAGGAATCACGTTCGTGAACGTCAGGGATAACGGCAAAGTTATAGAACGGAGGAGGAGAAGAACATGCCCAGTCCAGTGTACGTCCGCCCCAAACATCGCCTGTCAGGTCACGGTTCTGATCACGGTCGCGGACTGATACCCAGAACATGGTTAACTGACAGATAATCCCGATAGCAATCAGGGCGGCACCACAGGCAGCAACGACCAGCAGTGGATGGAACTGAGGATCAATATTCTGGCTCAGACGACGGGTCATGCCCATGAAGCCCAACGCATACAGTGGCATAAAGGCAACGAAGAAACCGATAATCCAGAACCAGAAGGCGCGTTTGCCCCATTTTTCGTTCAGAGTGAAACCAAAGGCTTTCGGGAACCAGTAACTAACACCCGCCATACAACCAAACACTACACCACCGATAATAACGTTATGGAAGTGAGCAATCAGGAACAGGCTGTTATGCAGTACAAAGTCAGCACCAGGAACGGCTAACAGTACCCCGGTCATACCACCGACAGAGAAGGTGACGATAAAGCCGACGGTCCACAACATAGGCGAGGTCATCTGAATACGACCCTGATACATGGTGAACAGCCAGTTAAAGATTTTAACCCCGGTCGGTATCGCGATGATCATCGTCATAATACCGAAGAAGGCGTTAACGTTGGCACCGGCACCCATCGTGAAGAAGTGGTGTAACCAAACAATAAACGACAATACGGTAATTGCGACTGTTGCCCACACCATAGAGGTGTAACCAAACATACGCTTTTTGGCGAAGGTCGCGGTAACTTCAGAGAACACACCAAATACCGGCAGAACCAGGATGTAAACTTCCGGATGTCCCCAGACCCATATCAGGTTGACGTACATCATCATGTTGCCGCCCATTTCGTTAGTAAAGAAATGGAAGCCCAGATAACGGTCGAGAGTCAGCAGTGCCAGGGTCACGGTTAATACCGGGAACGCAGCGATAATCAGTACGTTAGTACATAACGATGCCCAGGTGAAAATAGGCATTTTGAACATTGTCATACCCGGGGCACGCATCTTCAGAATCGTGACGAAGAAGTTGATCCCGGTCAGCGTAGTACCAATCCCTGAAAGCTGCAGACTCCATATCCAATAGTCTACCCCAACCCCCGGACTATATTCCGCGCCTGAGAGTGGCGGGTAGGCCAGCCAGCCGGTCTGGGCAAATTCACCTACACCCAATGACAGGTTAACCAGCACCACACCAATAGCGGTGAACCAGAAACTCAGGTTGTTCAGGAACGGGAAGGCGACGTCACGTGCACCAATCTGTAACGGAACGGCAATGTTCATCAGACCGACCACGAACGGCATCGCTACGAAGAAAATCATAATCACGCCATGCGCGGTAAAGATTTGGTCGTAGTGATGAGGCGGCAGGAAGCCGGCTTCACCGGCAGACGCAAGTACCTGCTGGCTACGCATCATGATGGCATCGGCAAAACCACGCAACAGCATGACGAAAGCCAGAATGATATACATGATACCGAGTTTTTTATGGTCTACAGAGGTAATCCACTCAGACCACAGATACTTCCACTTACCGAAATAAGTAATGGCGGCGAGAATGGCAACACCACCGAGTATGATCGCAGCGCAGGTCACCATGACGATTGGTACGTCTAGTGGTACCGCTGCTAAGCTCAATTTTCCTAACATGGTATTATTCCCCTGCTCCGGCGGAAGCGGCGTGGTCCATGTTCATGCTGTCATGTGCAGACATGTCCATTTTCCCGTCGTGTGACATAAACTTATCAACAACCTGGTTAAACAGATCAGGATTCGCAGTAGAGAAGTACTCTACCGGGTTGTCCTGGCTTGGTGCTGCCAGCTTGTTGAAGTCATCCATAGTCGTCAGCGTATTTGGTGAAGCTTTCACCTTCGCTACCCACTGCTGGAAGTCCGCATCGTCTTTAGTGGCGATGGCTTTAAATTTCATGCCAGAGAAACCAGGGCCGCTGAAGTTTGAAGAAATACCGTCAAAGGTTCCTGGTTCATTCGCAATGAGATGCAGTTTAGTCTGCATACCTGCCATGGCATAGATCTGGCTGCCAAGGGTAGGAATAAAGAAGGAGTTCATGACTGAATTTGAGGTGATTTTAAAGCTGACCGGTGTATTTGCCGGGAATGCAATCTGGTTCACGGTTGCAATTCCTTGCTCAGGATAGATAAACAGCCATTTCCAGTCCAGGGCAATAACATCAATCTCTACAGGTTTAACGTTTGAAGCAATTGGCTTACTTGGCTCGAGAGCGTGAGTAGATTTCCATGTCAGCACACCAAGGAAGATGATGATGAGAATTGGAATCGTCCAAACCACAGCTTCAATCTTATTAGAGTGCGACCAGTTAGGTGAGTATTTAGCGTTCGTATTGGATGCCCGATACTTCCAGGCGAATACGATAGCCATTAAGACTGCCGGGATAACTACCACTAACATCAAGCCGAAGGCTGTCAAAATCAGTGAACGTTGCTCCAGTGCAATCTGACCTTTAGGATTTAACAATGCACTATCACAGCCACTTAACAGAACAGCGCCAGTGATGAGTGACAAAATCCCCAAACTTTTATTGTATTTCCTGAGTCTCATTTAACGACCTCAATGACAAAAGGCTCTATTGTCGTTTAAGTGTGGCGGCATTTTACGGGAAGATTTATGTACTGTAAACCAGCTTGAAGTTCTGTCAGTGGACTGTGTCCACATTTTTCATGGGATTTAACAAAAATTGTTGCCGTTCCGAAATTATCATTCACATCAACCATTTGGCCTTATATAACTAAACGGAAATAACCCTGAGAGTAATGTTCCTTATTGCTATAACTACCCCATATCATTATCAAAAAATTAACATTCAGTTATCTTTTGCTCATCATGTTAACCTGGGTGCAATATTCCGGCGGCAGTTATTCAGCGTAATTGTTAAGAACAATCATTAAATGCTAAATGAAAAAAAATCCTCATTAGTTAAAAAAATGTTGAGCATTATCTTTCCTGTTTCAGGCTCAGGCAGTCGAGAAAGACCCCAAAAAGTACTGCACTACTCAGAAGCACCATTCCAGCTTCGAACAGCGGTACATCCCGAAAACCTTCTGTTAGCCAATGCATTGCACCCAGGGTAAGTGTAGCCAGCCAGGCGAAAAGTACCAGGCAACCGGCGAGGAAAATACGAAATGCCCAGCGATAGGCATGAGAAAAATGCTGACGTTGTATGAACTGTCCTGTCACGGCAGGCACCAGACTGTGGCGACTGATAAACAGCAGCAACAGACCAGGAATTCCGGCAAAAACGCTGAAGGCATAAAAGCCCGGCCATCCCCATAGCTCAACCAGCCATCCGGCAGCAGGCCCCACATAGACCCGGCCTACGGCAGAGAGTGCAGACAGCAGAGCAAACTGCGTTGCTGAAAATGAAGAGTTACACAGCGCCATCAGCAGTGCGACAAAGGCTGCAGTGCCCATACCACCACACAGGTTTTCGATAAACACCGCACTGGCCATACTCCACAAATGTACACTGGTGACAGTCAGCAGCCAGTACGCGAGATTCGAAAGAGTTTGTAAAATACCGAACCACAGCAGTGCGCGGAATAAACTCAGCCTCTGCATCAGAACACCGCCGTACAGTGCGCCAATAATGGTGGCCAGCAGACCGAGCGATTTATTCACCAGCCCGACATCGCCCGGGTTAAAACCTAGTCCGCGAATTAGAAAGGTGGTAGTCAGGGCACCGGCGAATGCATCACCCAGCTTATAAAGGATAATCAGGGTAATCATCAGCCAGGCATTGTTGCGCCCAAAAAAGTCTAACAGAGGAGAGACTACCGCCTGGCGCAGGCTGAGAGGAGGAGTTACTGGTCCGGCAGGGTTCTCTGCCAGCAATGTCCCAACAATGCCAGGCAGCATCAGGATTGCCATCAGGGCGTAGGTGGCATTCCATCCCAGATAGCGGTCTGCCAGCCATAAGGCTAAGCCGCCCGAGACCATCATTGCCAGTCGGTAACCCAACACGGTGATAGCCGCACCGCTGCCTCGTTGTTCCGCAGGTAATACATCGGTTTTCCATGCATCAAAAACAATATCTTGTGAGGCTGAGCAAAAGGCAACCAGTACCGCCAACAGTGCCAGCAAAGTCAGATGCCCGGCAGGCTGGACAAGACTCATTCCGACAATCGCGAGGATTAATGCACATTGTGTTAACAGCAGCCATCCACGACGGCGGCCCAACAGAGGTGGGGAATAACGGTCCATAAACGGCGACCAGAGGAACTTGAAAACATAGGCCTGTCCGACCAGAGAGAAAATCCCGATAGTTTTTAAATCGATATTTTCGACGGTCATCCAGGCCTGAAGTGTCCCGGAGGTCAGAGCCAGTGGCAGGCCTGAAGAGAACCCCAGCAACAACAGAACGGCAAAATTACGCTGGGTGAAAATCTTTAAATAGTCTGAACGCATGGCATCCTGGCTGCACGAAGAAAATTCATGCAGCCATCATAGCATTCAGTGGGAGTTTTGTTTAATGAAGTCGTTGATGCTGGTATCCGCAGCCATATCAGAAATAACATCACCCAGGGTAGAGTTAACCGCTTTGGTAATTTTATCGTTGTTGGCTGTGAATGGGCCTTCAACGCTGTAGGTCTGACGGTAGGTCTTCATCTGTTTGTTACCATTTTTTGCGGTAGCAGTGATAGAGACATCGGCATTCGTGGTGATACTGTAACGCAGGTTACCCTGGGTCACATCGGCATACAGTTTATTGACCACAATCTGCAGGTCAACTGCGCCGTTAGGGCCAATCATATAACCCCGGGCCGTCATCTGCTTCTCGAGTACTTCCTGCAACAGAAAACGCAGATCACGGGATGGCGTCAGGGTGACCAACTGGTTATCACGGGTGACCTGTGCTAATGCCTGGCTGCTTCGCTGATCGGCACCGTTAATGCTGACAGTCACACCCATCAGACTCGGATCCTGCTGAGGTAATGTTATCTTTGGCGTCACATCGAGGGTATTACTGCTGGTTGCACAACCGGCCAGGGCAAACGCAGCCAGCAGAGGAAAGATTGCTCTTTTTAACATACACATTTTCTCATCACATGATAAAAACAGTGGGGGCCGCAATGGCCGCAATCAGGGACTTTTTTGCGGCGGTCTGGGTTGTTCAGCGGCTAAATCTAAAAAAGTCTCTGGATTTCAGCAGCTAACTCATCCATAGTCCGGACATCGCGCTAAGCTATCATGCGCAATTGGTTATAAAATAGCACGTTTTTTTTTGTGCTTTCACACTGTAATAATGAAAAACAAACTAGTATTGATTAAAAGGGCAGCGCGCTCGCCAGTCAGGAGTGTCAAAAATGATTCGTGAACAGATAGAAGATAAGTTGCGTGACGAATTTCATCCGCTGCATCTGGAGGTGCAGGATGAAAGCTACCGTCACAACGTACCTGCCGGTTCTGAGAGTCACTTCAAAGTGGTGATTGTGACTGACCGGTTTCATGGGCAACGTTTTCTGGCCCGCCACCGTGCGATTTATAGTGTTCTGACCGAAGAACTGGCCGGGCCGGTGCATGCCCTGGCTCTGCACACCTATACCGCCAGTGAATGGCAGGGATTGCAGGATACTGTGCCTGCGTCACCTGATTGCCGCGGGGCAGGATTGCAGGTATAAACCTGAAATTCTCAATATAAAGATGATTAATGACGGCCGGCAGGCCGTTTTTTTTAGAAAAAAAACCAGCAACAGGTCAAAAAGCCGTAATATCGTAGGTTTCGTCTGCATGTGGCTTCTCGACTCATTCAACCGATGCCGCTATAATGCTGCGTCTATTTTTCCGGAATGTCTTCGGGACGCTTCTGGTAACAGGGATCGGAGTTTTCTTCACGGAAGCCGTCCCGGTTGTTAGATGGCGCGTATTGTTTAATGCGTGATGTCTGAAGTTGACCGAGCACGTGATTTTTTGAGGTAACAAGATGCAAGTTTCAGTTGAAACCACACAGGGCCTTGGCCGTCGCATTACCATCACTGTCGCTGCTGACAGCATTGAGACTGCGGTGAAGAAAGAGCTGGTAGAGGTAGCTAAGAAAGTCCGTATCGATGGTTTCCGTAAAGGCAAAGTGCCTAAGAACATCATTGAACAGCGCTATGGTGCATCTGTACGTCAGGATGTACTGGGTGAACTGATGTCCCGCAACTTCATTGATGCGATCATCAAAGAAAAAATTAATCCGGCAGGCGCACCAAAATACATTCCTGGTGAGTACAAGCTGGGTGAAGACTTCACTTACTCTGTTGAGTTTGAAGTGTATCCGGAAATTGAACTGAAAGGTCTGGAAACTATCGAGGTTGAAAAACCTGTCGCCGAAGTAAAAGACGAAGACGTTGATGCCATGCTGGATACGCTGCGCAAGCAGCAGGCTGACTGGAAAGAAACCGATGCCGCAGCGACTGCAGAAGATCGTGTCACTATCGATTTCTCTGGCTCTGTGGACGGCGAAGAGTTTGAAGGCGGTAAATCTTCGGACTTCGTACTGGCAATGGGCCAGGGCCGTATGATCCCTGGCTTTGAAGAAGGTCTGGTAGGCCACAAAGCCGGTGAAGAATTCACCATCGATGTCAAATTCCCTGAAGAGTACCACGCCGAAACTCTGAAAGGTAAAGATGCTAAGTTCGACATTGTTCTGAAAAAAGTAGAACAGCGTGAACTGCCAGAATTTACTGAAGAGTTCGTGAAGCGTTTTGGGGTGGCTGATGGTTCTGTTGCAGGTCTGCGTACTGAAGTACGTAAGAACATGGAACGTGAACTGAAAGGTGCGGTACGTAACAGCATTAAAACTCAGACTATCGATGGTCTGATCAATGCTAACGATATCGATGTTCCTGCTGCACTGATCGACAGCGAAATCGATGTTCTTCGTCGTCAGGCGGCACAGCGTTTTGGTGGTAACGAAAAACAGGCACTGGAATTGCCACGTGAACTGTTTGAAGAACAAGCGAAACGTCGTGTCGTGGTGGGTCTGTTGCTGGGCGAAGTTATCCGTACCAGTGAGCTGAAAGCTGACGAAGACCGCGTGAAAGGTCTGATCGAAGAAATGGCTTCTGCGTATGAAGATCCTCAGGAAGTGATCGAGTTCTACAGCAAAAATAACGAGCTGATGAACAACATGCGTAATGTTGCACTGGAAGAGCAGGCCGTTGACTTGCTGCTGGAAAAGGCCAAAGTGACCGAAAAAGCGGCTAACTTCCAGGATCTGATGAACCAGGGTCAGATGGCTTAAGTCATTTTTGATCCGTTCTGATGTAAAGCCCGTGATCAAAATGATCACGGGCTTTTTTTCTTTAGATGCAAAAAAACGGTAGCGCTCTGTGCTTTTTATCGGATTATCATGGATTAACCGGCCGGTTATCGGGTAATCTCTGGTGTAATATTCGCGAAATATCAAAAGATTGTTATGCTTGAAATACCGGTAGTTATCCCTCATATAGGGGAATGTGATAAGAGACTGACTGATTAACCGTCCTGACGTTGTCGGAAGGAGGCAGGCTTCGTGGATTCGTAGCTTTCCTAACGTAAAAATCGGTACAGAGTGTTACCAATGTAATTAATTCAGGAGACGGTTATGTCATACAGTAGCGAACGTGAAATGCTGGCCTCACAAATGGCATCACAGATGGCATTAGTGCCTATGGTGGTGGAGCAGACTTCTCGTGGAGAGCGTTCTTACGACATCTTTTCCCGCTTACTTAAAGAGCGTGTGATTTTTCTGACCGGCCAGGTTGAAGACCAGATGGCCAACCTGATTGTCGCACAAATGCTGTTTTTAGAAGCTGAAAATCCTGAGAAAGATATTTACCTGTACATCAACTCGCCTGGTGGGGTCATTACTGCGGGGATGTCAATTTATGACACCATGCAGTTTATTAAACCCGATGTCAGCACCATTTGTATGGGGCAGGCGTGTTCAATGGGGTCTTTCCTGTTAACTGCCGGTACTGAGGGCAAACGTTTCTGCCTGCCAAACTCCCGGGTGATGATTCATCAGCCGTTAGGCGGCTTCCAGGGACAGGCGACCGATATTGAGATTCATGCCCGCGAAATTCTGAAAGTGAAGCAGCGGATGAACGAATTAATGGCTAAACATACCGGCAAACCGCTGGAACAGATTGAGCAGGACACTGAACGTGATCGTTTCCTCTCGGCAGCAGAAGCGGTAGAGTATGGTTTAGTTGACTCTATTCTGACGCAGCGTAAATAAGACTATTTGCTACACTGCACAAATGAAAGGATGTGCAGTCAGACGAAGTGAATAGTACATTGACGATGTCAACCTGTAGTACAATGACTGGCGCTGCAGGTTGCCGAAACTATTAAAGAGGTTACTGATGACAGAGAAGCGCAAAGACGGTTCAGGTAAGTTGCTGTACTGCTCTTTTTGCGGCAAGAGCCAGCATGAAGTGCGTAAACTGATTGCCGGTCCGTCAGTGTATATCTGTGATGAATGTGTAGATTTATGCAATGACATCATCCGCGAAGAGATTAAAGAAGTCGCGCCTCATCGTGAACGTAGTGCACTGCCGACACCACATGAAATCCGCGTTCATCTCGACGATTACGTGATTGGCCAGGAAAAAGCCAAAAAAGTACTGTCGGTAGCGGTGTATAACCACTACAAACGCTTACGAAATGGTGATACCAGCAACGGTGTTGAACTGGGTAAAAGTAATATCCTGCTGATTGGTCCGACCGGTAGCGGGAAAACATTACTGGCCGAAACTCTGGCCCGGTTGCTGGATGTTCCTTTTACTATGGCAGACGCGACCACACTGACTGAAGCCGGTTATGTGGGCGAGGATGTTGAAAATATTATCCAGAAACTGTTGCAGAAATGTGACTATGATGTCCAGAAAGCCCAGCGCGGAATTGTCTATATTGACGAAATTGATAAGATTTCGCGCAAGTCTGACAACCCGTCGATTACCCGCGATGTCTCTGGTGAAGGTGTACAGCAGGCACTGCTGAAGCTTATCGAAGGTACTGTAGCTGCTGTCCCTCCTCAGGGCGGGCGTAAACATCCGCAACAGGAATTTTTACAGGTTGATACCTCGAAAATTCTGTTTATCTGCGGGGGCGCATTTGCCGGTCTGGATAAAGTGATTGCTCAGCGTGTTGAAACCGGCTCTGGTATTGGCTTCGGCGCCACCGTGAAAGATAAATCTCAGAAAGCAACCGAAGGGCAGTTATTGTCTCAGGTTGAGCCTGAAGACCTGATCAAATTTGGGTTAATTCCTGAATTTATCGGTCGTCTGCCGGTAGTAGCAACGCTGAATGAATTAAGTGAAGAAGCGTTAATTCAGATACTGCGCGAACCTAAAAATGCACTGACTAAACAATATCAGGCATTGTTCCACCTGGAAGGGGCTGAACTGGAGTTCCGTGAGGAAGCCTTAACTGCAATCGCTAAAAAAGCGATGGCCCGTAAAACCGGTGCCCGTGGATTGCGTTCAATTGTGGAAGCCGCGTTGCTGGATACCATGTACGACCTGCCTTCAATGGAAGGGATTGAGAAAGTTGTTATTGATGATTCCGTCATTGATGGTCAGTCTGAACCCCTGTTGATTTATGGCAAACAGGAAGCTCAGGCTTCTGGCGAATAAATCGACAAAATCTGCAGGTTATTAGCAAATAAAGGGGAAATTGTTTCCCCTTTTATTTTTTCTCGCATTTATGACATTGAATGTCGTGTCATCATCCCCATATACTCAATAACCTTTGGGCCTGAAGTACCCTGGCTGTGAAAAAGGGTGGCTGAGCCCATCACCTGGCGGAAATTAAACTAAGAGAGAGCTCTATGAATTCTGAGCGTTCCGAACGCATTGAAATCCCCGTATTGCCGTTACGCGATGTGGTGGTTTATCCGCACATGGTTATTCCGTTGTTTGTCGGACGCGAAAAGTCGATTCGCTGTCTGGAAGCAGCAATGGACAACGATAAGAAGATCCTGCTGGTTGCTCAAAAAGAAGCATCAACCGATGAGCCTGGTGTGAATGATCTTTTTTCTGTCGGTACAGTTGCTTCCGTGTTGCAGATGCTGAAACTTCCTGACGGTACTGTCAAAGTACTGGTGGAAGGCTTGCAGCGTGCGCGCATAGACACCCTTGCGGATAACGGTGAACATTTTGTCGCCCGCGCTGAGTATCTCTCCTCTGCTGAAATTGAAGAGCGTGAGCAGGAAGTGCTGGTGCGTACAGCGGTTAACCAGTTTGAAGGCTACATCAAGCTAAATAAAAAAATTCCTCCAGAGGTGCTGACATCACTGAATAATATTGATGATGCCGCACGTCTGGCCGACACCATTGCTGCGCATATGCCACTGAAGCTGGCTGATAAGCAGTCTGTGCTGGAAATGACAGACATCAATGAGCGTCTTGAATATCTGATGGCCATGATGGAATCTGAAATCGACTTATTGCAGGTTGAAAAGCGGATTCGTAATCGTGTCAAAAAGCAGATGGAGAAGAGTCAGCGTGAGTATTATCTGAATGAGCAGATGAAGGCCATTCAGAAAGAACTCGGCGAAATGGATGATGCTCCTGACGAATTTGAAGCGCTGAAGCAGAAAATTGAAGCGGCTAAAATGCCAAAAGAGGCGAAAGAAAAAACCGAAGCCGAACTGCAAAAGCTGAAAATGATGTCGCCAATGTCGGCGGAAGCCACCGTAGTCCGTGGTTATATCGACTGGATGGTGCAGGTGCCATGGAACAGTCGTAGTAAGGTGAAAAAAGACCTGACTAAAGCCCAGGAAACGCTGGATACCGACCATTACGGGCTGGACAGAGTTAAAGACCGTATTCTGGAATATTTAGCGGTTCAGAGTCGTGTTAACAAGATTAAAGGGCCAATCCTGTGCCTGGTAGGACCTCCTGGTGTGGGTAAAACTTCTCTGGGGCAGTCAATCGCCAAAGCGACCGGACGTCAGTACGTTCGTATGGCGTTAGGTGGCGTGCGTGATGAGGCTGAAATCAGAGGTCACCGCCGGACTTATATCGGTTCTATGCCTGGTAAGCTTATCCAGAAGATGGCTAAAGTTGGCGTGAAGAACCCGTTGTTCCTGCTGGACGAAATTGACAAGATGTCTTCGGATATGCGTGGTGACCCGGCATCAGCATTGCTGGAAGTGCTGGATCCTGAGCAGAATATCGCGTTTAACGATCACTATCTGGAAGTCGATTATGATCTCTCCGATGTGATGTTTGTCGCCACCTCTAACTCGATGAATATTCCTGCACCGTTACTGGATCGTATGGAAGTGATTCGTTTGTCGGGTTATACCGAAGATGAAAAACTGAATATTGCTAAGCGTCATCTGCTTCCGAAACAAATCGAACGCAATGCACTGAAGCCAAAAGAGATTACGGTTGATGACACTGCGCTGATGGGAATTATTCGTTACTATACCCGGGAAGCCGGGGTACGTAGCCTGGAACGTGAACTGTCGAAGCTGTGTCGTAAAGCAGTCAAAGCACTGTTGTTGGATAAAAAGAAAAAGCACATTGCTATCACCGGTGACAATCTGAAAGATTACCTCGGGGTACAACGGTTTGATTATGGCCGTGCTGATGACCAGAACCGGATTGGTGAAGTTACCGGCCTGGCCTGGACCGAAGTCGGGGGTGATCTGCTGACCATCGAGACAGCCAGCGTTCCCGGGAAAGGCAAACTGACCTATACCGGTTCACTGGGTGAAGTGATGCAGGAATCTATTCAGGCGGCGATGACTGTGGTACGCGCCAGAGCAGATAAGCTGGGCATTAACAGCGACTTCTACGAAAAACGCGATATTCACGTGCATGTGCCAGAAGGTGCAACGCCAAAAGATGGGCCGAGTGCAGGCATAGCGATGTGTACCGCACTGGTATCAGCCTTAACCGGTAATCCTGTCAGGGCAGATGTGGCGATGACCGGAGAAATTACTCTGCGCGGTCAGGTACTGCCGATTGGTGGCCTGAAAGAGAAATTACTGGCAGCCCATCGTGGCGGTATCAAAACAGTACTGATCCCGGATGAAAATAAACGTGACCTGGAAGAGATTCCCGATAACGTGATTGCTGATCTGAAAATTTATCCGGTAAAACGTATTGAAGAAGTCCTGAAACTGGCGTTGGAAAACGCTCCGGAAGGCTTTGAAGTGGTAGCAGCAAAATAAGCGTATCGTACAGGGAAGGTCATTGCTGTCGGGAAACCGCGCAATGACTCCTTTGTTTCTTCTGATATAGCATTGGCAGAAATTCAGAGTAATACCGTTGTGTATACCCGGGATGCTTGCTATAACAGGCTGTTCTTTGTCTGCAGAGCGTTCTGTCGATAAAGTGAAAAAATAAAAGGGGATGATAGAGTGAATAAATCACAGTTGATCGACAAAATTGCTGCGAGCGCGGATATTTCGAAAGCAGCAGCCGGACGTGTTTTAGATGCATTTATGGGTGCAGTGACGGATTCACTGAAAGAGGGTGATGAGGTTGCTTTAGTTGGTTTTGGTACTTTCTCAGTGCGTGAACGTGCTGAGCGTACCGGCCGCAACCCACAGACCGGAAAAGAAATCACTATCCCGGCAGGTAAAGTCCCTGGTTTTCGTGCCGGTAAAGCACTGAAAGACTCTGTTAATTAATAGTATTTAACCATCTGAAAGGATTTTCTTTGATGGATTGAGGACTGTACACTCGTTCTCATGTAACATACAGGCACATCATGGTGATGTGCCTTTTTTTATGCCGTCCGGCGGCAAATTTAAGACGTTACATCACCAGACACGAACGGAAATCATCAGCATTGTAGTCTGACTGGTTTTTGAGTTGAACGGCGACGGTAAAGCGTCATATTTATACTACAGCGGAGTGTTGCCATACCATGATGGACAATTTACGCACGGCCTCTAGCCACATCGTGCTGAAGATTATACTGGGACTGATCATTGTTTCATTCGTGCTGACCGGCGTGGGTAACTATTTGATTGGTGGTAATAATGATTATGCTGCCAAAGTCAACGGTGTCACTATCAGCAGTGCAGATCTGCAAAATGCATTCAGTAATGAACGTGCCCGTCAGCAACAACAGTTAGGTGCGCAGTATTCACAACTGGCAGGGACTGACAGCTTTATTCAGCAAATGCGTCAGCAGGCGATGTCTGATCTGATCGATCAGGAGCTACTGCGACAGTATGTAAAATCGTTGGGGCTGGATGTCACTAACGATCAGATTAAAGAAGATATTTTCTCTCAGCAGCCTTTCCAGACTAATGGTCATTTTGATAATGCCCGTTTTACCAGCCTGCTGAGTAATATGGGATTCACCCCGGATCAATACGCTGCAGCGTTGCGTAAAAGCCTGAGTACTGGTCAACTGGTCAATGGCGTCAGCAATACTGATTTCATGCTGCCTTATGAAACTCAACAACTGGTCAGCCTGTTAGCCCAGAACCGCGATATTCGTGAAGCTGTGATTAATACTGATGCTCTGGCTGCGAAACAGACCGTGTCTGATGATGAAATCAACAGCTATTACCAGCAGCATAAAGACAGCTTCCTGGCGCCAGAGCAATTCCGTGTCAGCTATATTAAGCTGGACGCTGCCAGCCTGCAAAAAACCCCAACGCAGCAACAGGTGCAGGCCTGGTATGACAGCCATAAAAGCGACTATACCACCCCGCAACGTACCCGTTACAGCGTGATTCAGGTGAAAACTGAGGCGGATGCCAATGCGATACTGGCACAGCTGAAACAAGGGGCTGATTTTGCTACCCTGGCAAAAACAAAATCTATCGACCCTATTTCAGCCCGTAAGGGGGGGGATATGGGCTGGCTGGAACCTGAAACACTTCCTGACGAACTGAAAAATGCCGGACTGACCACGAAAGGCCAACTGTCTGGTGTGATCAAGAGCTCTGTAGGTTTTCTGATTGCACGTCTGGATGATATTCAGCCTCAACAGGTTAAACCACTGTCTGATGTTTACGCGACCGTTGCACAAAGCGCTGAACAGGATGCTGCGGTCAGCGATTTCTATAAACTGCAACAGAAGGTCAGTGATGCTGCCAGCAACAATAACGCTTCCCTGGCGGGTGCGGAAAGCGCAGCCGGAGTCAAAGCGGTTGAAACGCCTTGGTTTACCCGCGATTCATTACCAGCAGATCTGAATTTTGACCAGGTCAAACAGGTGATACTGGGCGGGACCTTGTTGGGAAGCAATGGTACACCAGGCAATAACTCCGACATTATCACCGTTGATGGTGACAGGGCATTTGTACTGCGTATCAGCGATCATAAACCGGAGTCCACCAAGCCGCTGGCGGAGGTTAAAGATCAGATTACCGCTGCCATTAAGCATGATAAAGCGTTGCAACAGGCTCGTAATCAGGCAAACACACTGGTGGCGCAGCTGAAACAGGGTAAAACCACTGATTTTGATGCAGCAGGCCTGAAATTTGGTACGACGGAAACTCTGCAACGTAACAGCCCGAATGCTGTCACAGAAACTGTTTATGAGTTACCTAAACCGCAGGCAGGCAAGCCTTCCTACGGTATCGGTGAAGATGGTCAGGGCAATATTGTTATTCTGTCACTGGATAAAGTCAGCGAAGGAACCTTACCACCAGCTCAGGTGAATTCGATGAAAACCGGCGTGGCACAGAACAATGCTCAGCTGGCATTTGCAGCCTTACTGCAGAACCTGCGGCAGAACGCCAAAATTAAATATGGCGCTGCTGCGCAACAGGTTCAGTAACGTTCCTCAGATAAAACTGTAATGTTGTAATCAGAAAGGCTGCCTTGTGCAGCCTTTCTGCTTTTTAATCACTTCCTGAATCTTCCCCGACAAATCTCTGTCATGCTGCTCCTGAATTCAATCAGGGAGAATTAACTATGCAATCGGGAATCTCATACACTTTACGTCTGACACTTTTATTACTGGTCACCAGCGGTCTGCTACCATTTGAAGCCTCAGCAAATGAGGCTCTCCCGACAGAGCTCAGTCAGCCCACTGCTGTACCCCGGGTGTCAGAGAAAGTGAGTATCAATCAGGGCACCGCAGAAATGCTGGCCGGGGCCATGAACGGTGTAGGTCTGAAGAAAGCTCGTTCAATTGTTGAATACCGGGAACAATATGGCCCGTTCACCTCGTTGGAACAGCTGGCTGAAGTCCCGGGTTTTGGCAGAGCGTTGGTTGAAAGAAATCTTTCACGGCTGAAATTGTGAATTGAATCTCATATTTGTGTCTTGTTCAGGTGGTAGTGAGCGGAATTTGCCAGAATGTAGTGGTCATACCAGTTACTGCTACCGGAGAGTGTCGCTCATGACCACATTGATTAAAGTTCGCGGTTATCATCTGGATGTTTATCAGCATGTGAATAATGCCCGTTACCTGGAGTTTCTGGAAGAAGCGCGCTGGGAATGGCTGGACAGAAGTGGTGTTGCAGACTGGTTAATCCAACAACATCTGGGATTTATCGCGGTGAATATCAATATTAATTACCGGCGGGCCGCAAAACTAGGGGATTGTCTGGAAGTGACCTGCCAGATGGCGGAAATTTCAGAAAGGAGTGCAGTGATGGAACAAAAGGTGACTCATAGCGGCGAGGGTACTCTGGTGGCTGATGCTCGTATTACCTTTGTCTGTCTGGATTTAAAACAGCAGAAAAGCGTACCGGTGAGCGGAGAAATAAAAACTTTTCTGGAGAGGATCAATCAACAAGCCTAAGGAAAGAACATCCAGAGCAACGCTATTATGTTGCTCTGGACCACTGTTAACTCAGGCCGGTTTTACTTTTCATAGCATTCATGATTGCCTTTGGGGATTGCTGATATTCTGCCAATCCTTTGGCCCGCAGATGGCAGGCTGCACATTCGCCGCATCCGTCGCCCTGTACGCCGTTATAGCAGGTCAGAGTTGAGTTTCGAATCAAAGGCAGTTGTTGCCAGTAATCGGCCAATGCCCAGGTTTCGGCTTTGTTCAGCCACATTAATGGAGTTTCAAAACGGACGTCCCGCGCCATACCCAGCTGAACGGCGGTATTAAGTGCTTTAACGAAATCGTCCCGGCAATCCGGATAACCGGAGAAATCTGTTTCACACACCCCGGTGATCACCGCTTCAGCATTTACCTGATAAGCATAAATTGAAGCCAGCGTCAGGAACAGAATATTTCTGCCCGGGACAAAGGTGCTTGGCAAACCATTACCGTCAGGATCATAGGCCGGTACCGGGATGTTATCACGGGTCAGGCTACTGATTGCCAGTTCATTCAGCAGTGTGACATCCAGTACTTTGTGTGCACGTGCGCCTAATTGCTGGCTTAATTTACGGGCAACCTCGATTTCCTGACGATGGCGCTGGCCATAATCAAAAGTGACGCAGTGCACTTCATCATACTGGTTAAGGGCCTGTATCAGGCAGGTGGTTGAGTCCTGGCCACCACTAAAAACAACTACTGCACTTTTCATTATCTTTATTCCTGTCAACATTCAGCGGTATGTTAACGCCTGGCAGCTAAAAGGACAAAATTACGTGGCACAGGATTCCGGGGGTATTGATGAAATTTTCAGAAATCCAGCTCTGCCTGCCACGGGGCAATATCGCCAATATTTTCGGATACCCATTGCGAGTTATAGTAAGTGTCAGGATAGCGTTCACCACTGTCACAGATCAGTGAAACCAGCGCACCTTGTTGTCCGCGTGCTTTCATCTCTCTGGCTGCATGAATCATTCCATAAAAATTGGTTCCTGTGGAAGCTCCGACCCGCCGGCCAAGTATTTTTTCCAGCGAGTACATTGCCGCCAGTGAAGCTCCATCAGGGACTTTTAACATTCTATCGACCACATCGGGTAAAAAAGAGGGTTCCACACGCGGGCGGCCAATGCCTTCTATCCGGCTACCCGTCGGACAGGTAAGGGTTTTATCGCCCTGCTGCCAGTAATCATAAAAGACGGAATTGTCAGGGTCGGTGACCATTAACTCCGTCTCATATCCGCGATAGCGGATATAGCGACCCAGGGTTGCGGTGGTCCCGCCGGTACCGGCACTCATGATTATGCTGGCGGGAACGGGGCAGGGCTCATCCTGCATTTGCCGGAAGATGCTGTCAGCAATATTGTTATTACCCCGCCAGTCAGTCGCTCTCTCGGCATAGGTAAACTGATCCATATAATGTCCGCCTGATTCTTTTGCCAGCAGGGCTGACTGCTGGTAAATCATTGCAGACGTTGCAGTAAAATGGCATTGACCACCATAGAAGTTGATCTGTTCTATTTTTCTTCGGGTGGTTGCCACCGGCATTACCGCAATGAAAGGCAGACCGAGCAAACGGGCAAAATAAGCTTCCGAGACTGCGGTACTACCGGAAGAAGATTCTATCACCGTAGTGTGGCGGGTTATCCAACCGTTGCTCAGTCCATAGAGGAAAAGTGAGCGTGCCAGACGATGCTTCAGACTACCGCTCGGATGAGTACTTTCGTCTTTAAGATAAAAACGGATGCCGGGAAATTCGCGCAGGGTAAAACGAATCAAATGGGTATCCGCTGAACGGCGAAAGTCTGCATTAATTTCATTGATTGCATCGCGAACCCATTGGTCGGCCATTACAAATATCTCCTGTCAGTAGCAAAAAAACAGCATAAAGCACCCTGCGGAAAATAAACTGATTAAATATCCGTTATTATGGCATCCTAAGAGAAAAATATTCTCCTGAGAGGGTGGAATGATAGATAAAACAGACCGTAAACTTCTGTCGCTATTGCAGAAGGACAGTACTTTGTCACTGCAGGCACTGGCGGATTCAGTCAATCTGACATCGACCCCTTGCTGGAAACGGCTGAAAAAGCTTGAAGATAACGGGATTATCCGTGGGCGGGTGACGTTACTGGATGCAGAAAAACTGGGGTTAACCCTGACAGCGTTTATGTTTATTAAAACACATCAGCACAGCAAACAGTGGTACCAGAGTTTTGCGGCACTGATTGATGACCTGCCCCAGGTCATGGGATGCTTCAGGATGTCAGGAGAATATGATTACCTGCTGCGCATTCAGGTGGCTGATATGAAGGCCTATGATGCGCTTTATAAAAAGCTGGTAGAAGGTATTTCCGGATTAACGGAAATCACTTCCAGTTTTGCGATGGAAGAAATAAAAAATACCACTGCCATTCCACTGAACGTATAACCCCTAATAATGAGATTTCTCTGTGCTGTTATTTAGTCAGTTGCGCGAATATTTTGCTACAGAATGGCGAAGGTATAGTGGCGCTGTCAGCCTGCTGATCGTTGTTGCTTTACTTCAATTACTCCCACCGAAACTGGTTGGGATTATTGTTGACGGGGTTACTCACCATGACTTGTCTCACCGTCAGTTGGTGGGATGGATTACAGCTATACTGGCAATTGCTCTGGTCACCTATTTGCTTCGTTATGCCTGGCGGGTATTACTGTTCGGTGCGGCCTACCGGCTGGCCGTTGTTTTACGCGAAAAATACTACCGCCAGTTGAGTCAACAGAGCCCGGAGTTTTACCTGAAGCACCGGACCGGCGACCTGCTGGTCAGAGCCACCAATGATGTTGACCGCGTGGTATTTGCTGCCGGTGAAGGTGTTCTGACATTGATTGATTCGCTGGTGATGGGACTGGCGGTACTGGTGGTCATGAGTACACAAATTAGCTGGCAGCTCACCCTGACGGCCTTACTTCCCATGCCTCTGATGGCGTGGATTATTAACCGCTGTGGAAAGCAACTTCATCAGCGATTCCGTGATGCCCAGGCTGCCTTTTCGTCACTTAATGATCAGGCGCAGGAAAGTTTAACCAGTATCAGAATGATTAAATCTTTTGGTCTGGAAGACTTTCGCTCAGCTCAGTTTCTTAACACCTCTGAACAGACCAGCATCGATAACTTGCGTGTCGCAAGAGTGGATTCATTATTTGAACCGGTCATTTACCTGGCGGTTGCCTGTTCTAATTTTTTGGCAATTGCTGGCGGAGGCTGGATGGTCTGGCACCAACAACTCACCCTGGGCCAACTGACCAGCTTTGTCATGTATCTGGGATTAATGATTTGGCCAATGCTGGCTCTGGCCTGGATGTTTAATATTGTTGAACGGGGCAGTGCTGCCTGGATAAGGATTGAGGCACTACTCTCTCTGGCCCCGACTATTGTTGACGGGCAACATCAGTTACCAGAAGGGCGAAGTGATATACAGATAGATATTCGACGCTTCTGTTACCCGCAGAGTGATATTCCGGCCCTGCAACAGGTCAGTATTCAGTTGGCTCGTGGAGATATTCTCGGAATTTGTGGTCCGACCGGCAGTGGGAAATCGACCCTGCTGGCGCTGATTCAACGTCATTTTGATATTACTGACGGTGAAGTGATCTATCAGTCGAAGCCTCTTCCCTACTGGAAACTGGATGACTGGCGCCAAAGACTGGCGGTCGTCAGCCAGGAACCGTTTCTGTTCTCTGATACCATTGCGAATAATATCGCTTTGGGAAATCCTCATGCCGACCCGCAGCAGATTGAACAGGCGGCTAAGATAGCCTGTGTGGATCAGGATATCCGGCGGTTGCGCGACGGATACCATACCCAGGTTGGGGAACGTGGAGTGATGTTGTCTGGTGGGCAAAAACAGCGCATTTCATTGGCCAGAGCACTGTTAATGGATGCGGAAATACTGATCCTGGACGATGCATTATCGGCGGTAGATGGTGGGACTGAACACCAGATATTGTCTAATCTTCGTCAATGGCTCGGGCAGCGTACAGTGATCATTACCGCCCACCGGCTTTCTGCGTTGGCGATGGCGGATGAGATTGTCGTTTTGCAGGATGGAAAAATTGTCCAGCGTGGTTCACATCTGCAGTTAGAAAAAGATCCGGGTTGGTATCGGGAGATGTCTCAGTATCAGAAAATTGAAGCATCTCTCACCACCCCCGCGGCTCCGGCCTGCGAACCACTTCAGGAGGTTTGAGTGTCTCAACCGGTTTCTTTTAATAAAACGCTGAAACGGTTGCTGGTTTACGGCATGCCGTGGAAGAAACAGTTGATTACTGCAGTGTTGCTGTTGGTACTGGCGGCGGCGGCACAGGTAGCGGGACCTGCGTTAATCAGTTATTTTATCGACCATTTTATCAGTGCTGAACAATGGCAGTGGGGCCCCGTATTAGCTGTAGGAGCCGGGTTTTTGTTACTCCAGATTTTGGCTGCCTTATTTAATTACCGCCAGTCGTTGTTATTCAACGAGGCCGCTATTGGGGTGGTACAGAAACTGCGTTGTGATGTTATGGATGCAGCATTACGTCAGCCACTGAAAGCGTTTGATACTCAGCCGGTAGGACAACTGGTCTCCAGGGTCACCAATGACAGCGAAGTGGTGAGGGACCTGTACATCACGGTTGTCGCCAGCGTGATGCGTAGTGCAACACTGATTATCGCCATGCTGGTGGCGATGTTTGCACTGAACTGGCAGATGGCGCTGATTGCCCTCTGTATTTTTCCGCTGGTTCTGGGAGTGATGATTGTCTACCAAAAGCGCAGCACCGGGATTGCCAGGCAGGTCAGAACTTATCTGGCAGATATTAATAACAGTCTGAATGAAGTGATCAATGGAATGACGGTGGTGCAGCAATTCCGTCGTCAGAAACATTTTGCTCAGCAGCTTAAACAACATAATGAAAAACATTATCAGGCCAGAATGAAAATTCTTCGGCTGGATGCATTTTTGCTGCGACCTCTGTTAAATCTGTTTACTGCGGTGATCCTGGCGATGCTGGTTTTAGTGTTTTGCCTGGCAGCGCCGGGACATTTTGAAGTTGGGGTGCTGTATGCCTTTATCGCTTATCTGGGAAGAATCGAAGAACCCCTGATCGAGCTGACTACCCGCCAGTCGTTGCTGCAACAAGCGGTGGTTTCCGCGGAACGTATTTTTGAACTAATGGATGCTCCGGCGCAGCATTACGGTCATGATAATCAACCGCTCCGCTCCGGCAGGCTGATGGTCAGTCATCTGTCGTTTGCCTATCAGCCTGGCCGTGATGTTTTGAAAAATATTCACTGCCAGGCCGAAGAAGGGGGCTTTCTGGCGTTAGTGGGCCATACGGGGAGTGGTAAAAGTACCCTTGCCAGCTTGCTGATGGGGTATTACCCGACAGAGCGAGGGCAGATAACCATTGACGGGCGGCCGGTGGGAGAAATGAGCCATCAGGTGTTACGTAAAGGCATCGGTATGGTTCAGCAAGACCCGACCGTACTGGCCGACACACTGCTACAGAACATCCGGCTGGGCAGAGATATTAGTGAAGAAAGCGTACTGGCTGCGCTACATCAGGTAAGACTGTCAGGCTGGGTAGAAAGTTTACCACAGGGTATTCACACCTTTTTGGGCGAACAAGGCAGCAGTTTATCGGCCGGGCAAAAACAATTACTGGCTTTGGCTCGTATCCTGGTCGATGTGCCTGTGTTGCTGATTCTTGATGAAGCTACGGCAAGTATAGATTCCGGTACCGAACTGGCATTGCAACAGGTACTGGCAGAGTTACGTCACAAAACGACGCTGGTGGTTATTGCTCACCGGTTATCAACCATTACCAGCGCTGATAATATATTGGTTCTTGACCGGGGAGAGATTACAGAAAGTGGTACTCATGAGCAGTTGCTCTCAATAGACGGGCGTTACCGGCAAATGTATCAGTTGCAGCGTGCTGGCCATGAACTATCACACAGCACAGTACCCTCCCTTCAGGCCGATGATGCACTTAATTAGTACATTTTAATCAGACGACTCCGATGAATGCACTACGTTGATGCCAGTGGCACCAATATGGTGCATTTCTGCGACTGTTTTTTATTTCTCTCCCGACTCTCCTGTCGTGACTGGCGAACCAGCCGCGAATTTCGCGCTTTCGCTTAACTTTAGATTAAGAAAATAAATGGCATGGTGTTTGCTTCTGATAGTGCAGGTTCAGTGCAACTTATAATTTCAATACCCGGAGGGAGTGATATGAAACTGGTGACCGTGGTTATCAAGCCATTTAAGTTAGAAGACGTGCGTGAAGCATTATCTTCAGTAGGTATTCAGGGATTGACCGTTACTGAAGTCAAAGGTTTTGGTCGTCAGAAAGGTCACGCAGAACTTTATCGCGGAGCTGAATACAGTGTTAACTTTTTACCAAAAGTAAAAATTGATATTGCGATAGCAGATGATCAGCTTGATGAAGTTGTTGATATTATTAGTAAAGCCGCGTATACCGGCAAAATTGGTGATGGGAAAATTTTCGTTTCAGAACTGCAACGGGTCATTCGTATCCGTACCGGTGAAACTGACGAAGCTGCGCTTTAATTTAGCCTTTGATTGTTGAGGGAAGGGAAAAAATGAATAAACTTCTGACGAAACTGGCTCTGGCGGGTGCGGCACTTTCGCCATCACTCGCATTTGCTGCTCCTGCGGTAGCAGATCAGGCCGATAATGGATTTATGATGATTTGTACTGCTCTGGTACTGTTTATGTCTGTACCGGGCATCGCTCTGTTTTACGGCGGTCTTATCCGTGGTAAGAACGTCCTGTCAATGCTAACTCAGGTTGCGGTGACCTTCTCACTGGTTGCGGTGATATGGGTAATTTATGGTTACTCTCTGACTTTCAGTGACGGTAACAATTATTTTGGTGGCTTTGGTTGGGTGATGCTGAAAGGTATCGAACTGAAAGCAGTCATGGGCACCATCTATCAGTACATCCACGTGGCATTCCAGGCTTCGTTTGCCTGTATCACTGTCGGACTGGTACTGGGTGGCCTGGCTGAGCGTGTACGTTTTTCTGCGGTACTGATTTTCACTATTATCTGGGTAACGCTCTCTTACTTCCCAATTGCACACATGGTATGGGGCAATGGCCTGTTGGCTAAAGATGGTGCTCTGGATTTCGCCGGTGGTACTGTGGTGCATATTAATGCTGCGGTTGCCGCGCTGGTCGGTGCCTACATGCTGGGCAAACGTGCTGGTTTTGGTAAAGAAGCCTTTAAACCACACAATCTGCCGATGGTATTTATTGGTACTGCTATTCTGTATATCGGTTGGTTTGGTTTTAATGCCGGTTCTGCTGCATCTGCAAATGAAATTGCTGCTCTGGCCTTCCTGAATACTGTGGTGGCGACTGCGGGAGCGGTATTGTCCTGGGTATTTGGTGAGTGGGTATTACGTGGTAAACCTTCTCTGCTGGGTGCCTGTTCAGGCTTCATTGCTGGTCTGGTAGCAATTACTCCGGCTTGTGGCTACGTGGGAGTCGGCGGTGCACTGATCATTGGTCTGGTTGCGGGTCTGGCCGGCATGTGGGGGGTCACTTCACTGAAACGCTTCCTGCGGGTTGATGACCCTTGTGATGTATTCGGTGTGCACGGCGTGTGTGGGATCGTGGGTTGTATCCTGACGGGTGTATTCGCATCCTCTTCTCTGGGTGGTGTAGGCTATGCAGAAGGTGTCACCATGGGCCATCAGGTGTGGGTGCAGATTCTGAGCTGCATCGTAACTATCGTCTGGTCTGGTGTAGTGGCTTTCATTAGCTTTAAAGTGGCTGATATGGCCGTCGGACTGCGTGCTCCTGAAGATCAGGAACGTGAAGGTCTGGATGTTAACAGCCATGGTGAGAATGCTTACAACCAGTAAGTTAAACCGATTAACGGCCTGAGGCCGGTATATAAAAAGGGCGATCATCGCCCTTTTTTTTCGTCTCCGATTCGGCTTGATTTTATCCACGGGCCCGGTGTTACATCTTCAGATGTTGCGGCATGCATCACAACTTATTGTTGTGAGATAAAGCGCCTCAATGAGCTTATTATTCCGCGGCATTCCGGTTGCCGGAAGCTTTTGTGGACTGATCAGCGGAGGTGATATAAAGCCCGGCCATATAGCCAGGCCTTCGGGTTCAGACACCCTTTCGGGAGGACTGGTTTACTTATTTCGTAACCGGATGACACCTTCCTGTACAGCAGAAGCCAGCAACTGTCCTCCCTGACTGTAAAATTCTCCCCGTACAAAACCGCGGCTTCCGGAGGCGGAAGGGCTATTCACACTGTAGAGCAGCCATTCATTAAGATTAACTGGACGATGAAACCACATTGAATGATCGATAGTGGCGACCTGCATCTCTGGTTCAAGAAAACCTTTGCCATGAGGTTGCAAGGCAACCGGCAGGAAATTGAAATCAGAAGCATAACCCAGCAGATATTGATGCAGAGTTTGATTATCGGGGAGTTTGCCGTTTGCCCTGATCCAGACCTGGCGGAGAGGTTCACTGATATGACCTTGCAACGGGTTATGAAGTTGTACCGGGCGGAATTCAAGAGGGCGTTCAGCGCTCATTAACGGACGTAATTTTTCCGGGATTTTATCAAACAACTGAGCGGCCAACTGTTGTTCATTCGGCAATCCTTCCGGTCCTCGAATTTCTGGCATTGAGGTCTGATGTTCAAAACCTTCTGCGGCAGCCTGAAATGAAGCTGTCATAAAGAAGATCGGAACTCCGTTTTGTATGGCTTTAACACGGCGTGCACTGAGGCTCCTGCCGTCGCGCAGTATTTCAACGTCATAAATAATCGACTGACGACTGTCACCCGGTCTTAGAAAATAGCTATGAAATGAGTGAATGTGACGATCACTGTCCGTGGTTTGCTGTGCTGCACACATCGCCTGACCAACAACCTGTCCCCCGAATACCTGGGGTAATCCCAGTTCTTCACAATCAGCGCGAAAAAGCCGGCTATCCAGTTGTTCTGGTTGCAATAAATCGAGTAATTTCTCTAATGCCTGACTCATAGTTACCTCAGAGTGATCAATGGATGATTAACCAGGAATTTTCTTATATTTTGTCAGTTCAGCCGGTTTGGCATTAATAAACAGGAAGAAACCCGGCATTCTGCCAGAATTATCACATGGCGGTGGAAAAAAACACTATTGAGTAACTATAGAACACCGTTATTCATTCTGTTCATAAGGAGACGACATCAATGAAATCTATGCATATTATCAGTGGGTTAGTTATAGCATTATCGGTTAGTGCATGTGCCGATAAAACTGACGTACCCGCAGGGGCTCTTAAAGCACCTGGTATCAGTGCTAATGTAGCGCAACCCGTAATATCCGGAGCGGTGTTTGTTCGCCAGCGTATCGCATTACCTGAAAATGCGGTACTGACGGTTACTTTGTCAGACGCTTCAAACGGTACGGGGCCTACCCGGGTTATCGCGCAGAAAGTTCAGAAGATTTCCGGTCAACAGGCGCCTCTTCACTACAAACTTCCATTTAACGGCAGGGATGTGAATCCTCAGGGTCAGGTCCTGTTAAGTGCGGCCATTACATTGGATGGGCGGGTTGTTTTCGCCTCAGAATCATTGCAGCCAGTGACTGCAGGTATCACACAGCGTAAAGATCTGATGCTGGTGGCTGTTCCACAGGTGGCGGTTCCGGTCGCGGCGCCAGCAAGTGCACCCGTTGCACCTTAATCCATGGAAAACTGGTCAGGCAATCATTCAGCGCCTGACCAGCGATATTTAGCCAGAGAGATTGTGTGCTGAGGGCCAATTTCTATATTCTCTGCCAACAGAGCATTGCGCTGACGTAAAAGACTTTCTCCCTGCAATGAAATTCTCCCCATTCTGTTGACCACCCGATACCAGGGCAGGGACGATCCCTCGGGTAATTTACTCAGTATACCACCGACCTGTCTGGCGGCTTTGGAATTGCCTGCCAGTCGCGCGACATCACCGTAGGTAGTTACCTGACCGTAAGGGATTGCTGCGACAATCATCCATACTCGTTCCCGAAAATTTAATTCTACTTTCATCTTCAACCCTGACGTTGCTTACCGGACTTTCAGATAATTATAGAGGTGAGGAGTGTTCAAGAAAACAACGGTCAACCGTCACAGGCTTGCAATTAACCTCACCATCACTGATAATGCCTGCGCTTTGAGAGATCAGAGCTTTTCAATGGGGACTCTGCTGGTTCTCCCGCAATGCTAACTTGTGAACCCGGTCAGATCCGGAAGGAAGCAGCCGCAGCAGGTAACGCATGTGCCGGGATGTCGCTGGCAGAGGCCCCACCCAATTGATTCCTTAGAGCCACTTCCCGGGTATCTGTTTTTCTTAGCGCTTCATCCTGCACCCTAATACTACACCTGAGTTCCGGCATGGGAAAACCATAGCCCCGGCAGGTATATATTCCCTGTTTTCAACAGTATTTTTAGGGAAACAGCTTTCCTTCCGCAAAGCAGCAGACTCGTACAGGCAGAATTAATAACCATGCCGAAGGGGATTAACAGGGCCTGAGACAGGCAATATCTCTCTGCGGGAAATAGTAAACCCCCGCAGGTATCATTGATTCAGATTTCAATTGTCCGGAGCGCTGAAAGTTTCAGGCAAATAATCTGTTTAATTACAAAAATATAAATGCAGTATTGTTACCTAACATACTTCCACACGGTTGCAGGAACTTTGTCATACAATTTATTCATTGTCAGTTCAGCCAGACGGTGATCGGCGGCTGAATAAAAAACCACCAAATCCTCGTCAGATAATTCATATTTATTCTTCTCAATTACCCGTTCGAGGGTATCAATTGACCGGCAGCGTCTGAGGCGCATCAGATAATCTGTTTTAGTTAATGTAGGGTTGCTCATATTAAAACCACTCCTGGCTAATGTATGAAGCTGTGTCCATTTGTCTCGCAGGGACTGGCTTCAAAAAATAATCTAAATAGCTGGTTTGACGAAGTTTTCCAAAAACTGAAATCTTGTTTATTTACAGTATAACCGCTAAATAATGTAAATGTGTCGTCAAGATATTTATCAACCTGTTTAATCAGTTGTTCGTCTTCACTATGTTTTAATTTATAGAGAATACTGAAAGCTGCAATGTGTTCAATCAACTCATGTAGTTGCAGGTTTTCTGATGAAGCAGGATCATTTATCCAGCAGGCTTGCTGCACGTTGAGGATAGCAATACTTTCATCAAACAGATTTTCACACAGAAACTTCAACTGCGCTACATCATACCTTTTAGGTGAGTATTCATCCATCTTTTCCACCTCTCATAAACCCGGCTGAAGATAAATTCAGCGAAAATAGAAAGCTACGGAAGATTCTCAATAACTAATGTTGGTTAACTGTCGGGGCTGGCATTTCATCGCAGGGAATTTTGAAAATTAACCATTCCACAACACAAATGATCAGGTATGTAAATTCTGACCCCGGATGAACAAAATAGTTTAACTGGCCAGCCGAATTTTTATTCCCGATAGTTTGTCTCAGGGGCATATTTAAATACCCGTGATTAACAGGTATAACACCGGGCTAAACAATCATCAATAACCGTGCGGGTATGATTAAAAGAACTGGTTACAGTATGGACCTGATTTGAACCTACAGGCAAACTATCATCTATAGATTGAATCTATCAATAAAGAATTTTCTTAAAAAGCACCTTTTAATAATCATAAAGGATTGATTAAAGTGGGATTTATCGCGGCTGCTTTTACTGCCGGATAGCACAAAATAACTGCATTCAGAGATTAATCTGTACCTGTAATAGCCAAAGGCCAGATATCCGGAAACACTTAGTTGCTTTCGTTTACTCCCTGAGTGCTTTGGTACGTGATGTTATAATATTTCGTGAATCTCTGATAATCAGTCCGTGACTCTGTTTTCCTGTTCGGCCTTTGATTCTGGCAGAAGAGGCGGGCTTGTTGCCTCTGACAACGATTTACGTCCCCCGGGTAAGTGTTTATGACCCGCAATGTTGCATGTACAGGGGAGGGCTATCTCCCCGTTAATCACGCCTCTTTTAACTCCGATTGTGATACCCCATTTTACCGGCATTCAGTTGCCGGGGCATTTTGTCGTATTAATGATGTTGGCGATGGATAACGCACATTTCCTGTGGTATTGGCAGGTGGATAGTGTTAAGGAAGGATATCCTGGTGACGTTGCAGGCGGCCCGGATAAATTTATTGCTGCATGGAGTTGTCTTTACCTGAGAGGCCGGTAGTTTAAGTGTTTTTGAATGTTGTCATTGTGGGGGCTTGCTATCACGAGGGAAGGTGATGTTTTAATCGTGATAAAAGCGGTCCTGAAAGCAGGGCCGCTTTATTGGGTTTATCGTTTCTTTTTACTGCCCTGAACTGCTTTAAAACGAGGATTAGATTTACAGATAACGTATACCCTTCCGTGGCGGCGAACCAGCTTACAGTCAGGGTGACGTTGTTTTGCAGATTTAAGGGAGCTAAGTACCTGCATGACTATTCTCCTGTTTTATTACCCAGAAAACGGCCATAACGTTGCTGGAACCTGGCCGCACTGCTGTCCTTAGCGATGGTTTTCTGTTTACCGGTATAAAAACTGTGAGACACAGAAGAAACGTCTAACGTGACATACGGGAAGGTTTCTCCCTGGTAATCAATAGTCCTGTCAGTTTTGATCGTTGATCCTACTTTGAAATATTCATTTGCTGTCGTATCGTGAAATACCACAGGACGGTAGTAAGGATGGATATCCGGTTTCATAATGCCTCTGAATCGTTATGTTATAACATATCCATATTATGGCGTTAGTAAACGTTTTAGGCAAGGGGATAAAGAGGTTGTTTGTAGGGTGAGGAATGAACTGATTGAAATTAAGATAAAAAAAGAGGCTGCCAGGGCAGCCTCTGCATTGATTATATTGTTACAGACTATTTGTGCTCAACATGAGCAGTATTTTCATCGGTGGTTTTAGTCTTTCCAAACCGGCGACGTACTACCACAAAGAATACCGGCACCAGGAATATAGCCAGACAGGTTGCCGTTACCATGCCACCGATAACCCCGGTACCCACAGCATTTTGCGAGCCGGAACCTGCACCGGTACTGATAGCCAGAGGCAGTACCCCAAGAATAAAGGCCAGTGAGGTCATCAGAATCGGTCGCAGACGCATACGGACAGCTTCCAGCGTAGATTCCACTAAACCTTTGCCTTCTTTGTCCATCAGGTCTTTGGCAAACTCGACAATCAGTATGGCGTTTTTCGCAGAGAGTCCGATGGTGGTTAACAGACCAACGACGAAGTAAACGTCATTACTCAGGCCTCGCAGGGTGGTAAACAGTAACGCACCGATAATACCCAGTGGAACCACCAGCATAACCGAGAACGGAATTGACCAGCTTTCATACAGAGCCGCCAGACACAGGAATACCACAATCAGCGAAATGGCATATAACGCAGGTGCCTGGTTTCCTGACATTCGTTCCTGGTAAGACATGCCTGTCCATTCATAGCCGATACCCGCCGGAAGTTTAGACGCCAGTTGTTCCATCAGCGCCATCGCTTCCCCGGAGCTTCTGCCTGGTGCAGGTTGCCCAAGAATCTCCATTGACGGTAAACCGTTATAACGTTCAAGACGTGGTGAACCGTATTGCCATTTTGCCGAAGAGAATGCCGAGAAAGGCACCATCGTTCCGCTGCTGTTGCGGACATACCATTTGTTAATATCGCTTGGCAACATACGATCCACAGCTTTGCCCATCACATAAACTTTCTTCACACGACCGCGGTCGATGAAGTCGTTAACGTAACTACCGCCCCAGCTGGCGCCGATGGTGGTATTGATGTCTGAAATAGACACGCCCAGCGCGTTAGCTTTTTCCTGATCGATGATCAGTTTGTACTGAGGTGTATCTTCCATGCCATTAGGGCGAACGCCAACCAGCACATCAGGATGCTGCGCAGCCATTCCCAGTAACTGGTTACGGGCTGCAAGCAATTTCTCATGGCCAAGGTTACCCTGATCAATCAGCTCGAAGTCAAAACCAGTGGCATTACCTAACTCAATAATTGCCGGCAGGTTAAACGGAATAACAAAGGCATCTTTAATCTGACCTAATGCGGCCATAGCCCTTCCGGCAATTGCCGGTACTTTGTTATTACTGCCAGAACGTTCATCCCAAGGTTTCAGACTGACGAATGCAATACCGGTGTTCTGTCCACGCCCCGAGAAACCAAAGCCGTTTACCGTAAACACAGACTGAACGTTGTCTTTTTCTTTGGTCAGGAAGTAATCCGTAATCTGGTCCATTACCTTCTGGGTACGCTGTTGGGTAGCGCCGGCAGGCAGCTGTGCCTGTGCCAGTAACAGACCCTGATCTTCATCCGGTAAGAATGAGGTAGGCAGTTTGGCAAACAGCCACACCATCCCCACTACGATAACCAGGTAAATCACCAGATAGCGTCCGGTACGACGGATAATGTGACTGACACTGTTGACGTAGTGGTTAGTACTCTTATCGAAAATCCGGTTAAACCAGCCAAAGAAACCCTTATCTTTGGCATGATCGCCCGGCTTAATCGGTTTCAGAATGGTTGAACACAGTGCCGGTGTCAGAATTAATGCCACCAGAACCGACAGCCCCATCGCCGAAACGATAGTTATAGAGAACTGACGATAAATAACCCCGGTAGACCCACCAAAGAAGGCCATGGGGATAAATACTGCGGACAATACCAGGGCTATCCCGACCAGTGCGCCCTGAATCTGTTCCATAGAACGTTTAGTGGCTTCTTTTGGCGGTAGATTTTCCTCCACCATGACACGTTCGACGTTTTCTACCACCACGATGGCATCATCCACCAACAGACCGATAGCCAGTATCAGCCCGAACATCGTCAGGGTGTTTATCGAATAACCGAAAGCATCCAGTATGGCAAAAGTTCCCAGCAACACCACCGGCACCGCAATGGTCGGAATCAGTGTGGCACGGAAATTCTGCAGGAACAGATACATCACCAGGAACACCAGCACAATCGCTTCGAACAGTGTTTTAACTACTTCGAAAATAGAGATTTTGACAAACGGAGTGGTGTCATACGGATAAACGACTTTCAGCCCATGTGGGAAGAAAGGTTGTAGTTTAGTCAGCTCCGCCTTCACTGCAGCGGCAGTATCCAGGGCATTCGCCCCTGTGGCGAGTTTGATCCCCAGACCTGCGGCAGGTTTTCCGTTATAACGGGCAATCACTTCATAGTTTTCACCGCCCAGAGCCACAGTAGCGACATCACCCAGAGTGACCTGAGAGCCATCCGGATTCACTTTCAGCAGGATTTTCTTAAATTCATCCGGCGAGGTCAGACGGGTCTGAGCAATGATGGATGCGTTTAACTGCTGGCCCGGTGCCGGAGGTGAACCCCCTAACTGACCGGCAGCCACCTGGGCGTTCTGTGCTTTAATTGCAGCAATCACATCCACCGGGGTGAGCTGGTAATTATTCAGTTTGGCAGGATCCATCCAGATACGCATCGCGTACTGGGCACCGAACAACTGGGTATCACCTACGCCCAGGGTACGGCTGATGGGATCTTTAATATTCGAGGCGACATAGTCAGCGATATCATTCTGGTCCATGCTGCCGTCATCACTGACGAAACCCGCCACCATCAGGAAGCTGCTGGAGGATTTTTTAACACTGATCCCTTGTTGCTGAACTTCCTGGGGTAACAATGGTGTTGCCAGTTGCAGTTTGTTTTGCACCTGAACCTGAGCGATATCGGCGTTAGTACCGGCCGCAAAGGTCAGTGTTAACTGCAGTGTCCCGGAAGAGTCACTACTGGAAGACATATACAGTAAACCATCAATCCCGTTCATATTTTGTTCTATGACCTGGGTGACGGAATCCTGAAGCGTTTTTGCATCAGCGCCCGGATAGGTTGCCTGAATCTGTACCGCCGGAGGAGCAACCGCAGGGTATTGCTCAATCGGAAGGTTCAGAATCGACAACGCTCCCGCCAGCATCACGATGATGGCGAGTACCCATGCAAAAATCGGGCGATCGATAAAGAACTTAGCCATGGATCAGTGGCTCCTGTTATTACGAAGGTTTTTCTGATAATTACTGTGCATTACTGTCTGCCTGACTCTCTGCATCAGGTTTCACTTCTTCAGGGGTTACCTGAGCGCCCGGTTTCGCGCGTTGCAGCCCGACAGTAATGACTTTATCGCCATCACTCAGCCCTTTAGTCACCAGCCATTTATCCCCAATGGCCTGTTCAGCGGTTACCGTCCGAACTTCAACTTTATTGTCTGCACCGACAACCATAGCGGTGGCCTGCCCGGTCGGGGTGCGGGTAATGGCTTGTTGTGGCACCAGTAAGGCATTAGGGTTAGTTCCCTCATCCAGCCGTGCACGCACGAACATTCCGGGGAGCAGCGTATGGTCAGGATTCGGGACAATCGCCCGCAGAGTGATGGAGCCGGTGGTCTCATCAACCGTCACGTCTGAGAACTCCAGGGTTCCGGTATGGCTGAAGGTAGAACCGTTATCCAGCACTACAGCAACCTGTGCTTTACCATTGACCTGCTGTAGTTTTCCAGACGCCATTTCAGACTTCAGTCGCAGGAAATCATCGCTGGATTGAGTCACATCGACATACAGCGGATCTAACTGCTGAACAGTGGCTAAAGCAGTAGTCTGTGCACTTTGTACCAGTGCACCTTCAGTGACGGATGATTTGCCAATACGCCCGGAGATAGGTGAACTCACCTTGGTATAGGCCAGATTAATTCTGGCGGTTTCTACACTGGCTTTGGCCGACTGAACGGCTGCGTTATCCTGCGCGGCGGTCGCTACGGCGGTATCATAATCCTGCTGACTGATATATTTAGTACCCATCAGTGGTTTATAACGACGCACTGTTAATTCCGCGATGCGTGCATTAGCTTGTGCCCTGGCTAAATCGCCCAGCGCACTATCATAAGCAGCCTGATAGGTAGCAGGATCAATCTGATATAAGGACTCACCTGCTTTGATGTCACTCCCTTCAACAAAGTTCCGCTTGAGAATGATTCCGGAAACCTGTGGCCGGACTTCTGCCACCCGGTAGGCTGATGTACGTCCGGGTAATTCGGTGATGATTTTTAGCGGGGCGGTGTGCAGAGTCACCACACCAACCTGCGGAGCCTGCTGCTGTCCGGATGCCTGTGTCTTATTATTGTCACACCCGGTAAGAGCCACGCTCCCGGATAACATCAGGATGGCCGCCAGAGGTGATAATCCTCTGTTTTTTTTCATAAATAAACCTCTAATATCCGGAATTTAACTCGCTACTGTCCCAAAGGTCGTGACCTGTAGCTGTGCAAAAATACAATCCATGCTATCGTACATATATACATGAATGTATGTAAATCGGTATATGCCGGATGGCAGGGCATATACACTCTAACCCCATAAAAACAGACTTTATATGGCACGAAAAACTAAAGAGCAGGCACTGGAAACGCGAAATCAGATTATGGATGCCGCGATCCACTGCTTTTCCACCGACGGGGTGTCTTCCACCTCGTTGTCAGATATTGCAACCCGGGCTGGCGTTACACGTGGAGCGATTTACTGGCACTTCAAAAATAAAATCGACATTCTTAATGAGATCTGGCTGCAATGCGATGCACATCTGGATGAACTGGAACATAAATATCAGATTCAGTATCCGGACGACCCGCTGGCTCAGATGAAAGCACTGCTTGTTACATTGTTGCAATCGACTGTGACAGACCGCTCACGTCGGGCATTGATGGAAATTATATTCCATAAATGTGAGTTTGTCGGAGAAATGGAAACATTTCAAAAAATCCAGCAAAGCCTTTTACTTGAATGTTATCCCAAAATTGAAGCTTCTTTACATAACTGTATATGCCAAGGGCAGCTTCCCCCTAATCTCAACACCCGCCAGGCTGCCATAATAATGCGCAGTTATATCAGCGGTTTGATGGAAAACTGGTTATTTACTCCTGCAAGTTTCAACTTAGAAAAAGAAGCACCTGATTTAGTTGAAGCTTTTATTGATATGCTTCGTCTGAGTCCGGCACTGCAAAAATAGCCTGCAGACACCAGTAATGTCAGGTTCCTGGTGTCATTCCTTGTTCTTCGCTATCTCGCTTGGCGAGGTAATCCTGTCGGACAATTTCCAGCGCTTTAAGTACCAGCCGGGCTGGTAGCTGGTTCTCTTCTAAAAGCATAATTAAATCAACAGCAAGTTTAACCTCTTCAGGTGCAGATTCCAGCGACATAAAGTTAACCTGTTCTGTAAAAAAGTGATTTACCTGTATGTGCGGTAACTGCCGGGGCTTCCCATACCGCATCAGTGGCAAATTATTGTCGGGAGGGCAGGCCTTATCCTCCCGTTATCTTTCAGCGTCTGACGTGTTATGCCGCAGGAATACATGGCAGAGCCAGAATTACTCTGGTGCCGGTGAACGAACCGAGGACTGCCAGTAACTCTCCTGTAATGCGGCCCGGCAGCGAGCCAGTCGCTGTTCCAGTAAGTCCAGCTTACCGGCGATGAGTTGCTGTTCCTGTAACGTCTTTACGTGGTTCAGTCGTTGTTCCTGTGAAGAGATCATCTCACACAATCTGGACTCATAACCCCGTTGTTCCCGATACTTATTCAGCCAGTAGTCAGCGATTGTGGGTGAAACTGCGTTTCTGCTCTCCAGAGTATCCAGTTCTCGCTGCATGGCCTGGCATTGATCCAGCAGCCGTTGTGACAGCCACAGAAATTTTGGGGATTGGCCTGAGCTCATCCCTGACAACGTTGTCAGGCTGCTATTAATTTGCTCAAGATAATCCTGTAGCCGGTTGCCATTAATCGCAAATAACTGCGGATCAAAGCGTTTTTCTCTGCATACCGGGTTACCTGCCTGCTCAGCCTGTCGGCATAAATGGGCGAATAATGCCGTAAACTGACGAATCACTTTTTCTTTATTCATATATACTCGCCCGTCACTAAGAATTCTTTACCTGTCAGAAAAAAGTTTACCTGCTCTGCCTGGCGTCTACTTTGTAAACAGACTGATTGCCTACAGAGAGAAGACTGATTTATGGTAAGAACATTGATCCCGGATTGTGCACCAGTATAAATAAGCACAAGTCATGGCTCTGAGGTTGCAATTGTTTTGCAGTTTGCTTAGATTTGTCCGTTTTCGTGCGCGGTCCCTCTGATAATGACTTAGCCGGCCATGGTGATGTCACCGTGAACGGTCGGGGCTGCGTGTTACTGAGACTTCACCAGGCGTACCATTATGAGCGTAACTGAGCAACAGCTTGAATCTATTAAAAATAGCATTAAAAGTGTTCCGGACTATCCAAAACCCGGGATCCTTTTCCGTGATGTTACCGGACTGCTGGAAGATGTAAAAGCGTATTCAGCGACCATTGAAGTGCTGGTTGAACGTTATCGTGGCAAGGGCATTACCAAAGTGGTTGGGACCGAAGCACGTGGTTTTTTATTTGGTGCGCCGGTGGCGCTCGGGTTGGGTGTCGGTTTTGTCCCCGTGCGTAAACCAGGTAAGCTGCCGCGTGAAACTTACCGTGAAGAGTTTTCTCTGGAATATGGTATCGATGTGCTGGAGATGCATACCGATGCTGTAAAACCTGGCGACGTAGTGCTGGTGGTGGATGATCTGCTGGCTACCGGCGGGACCATTGAAGCGACAGTTAAGCTGATTCGTCGTGCTGGCGCCGAAGTTCATGATGCTGCCTTTGTGATCAACCTGTTTGATCTGGAAGGTGAGTCCCGTCTGCGGGCGTTAGGAATCGACTGCTTTAGCGTGGTTAATTTTCCGGGCCACTAATCAGCACAATGGTTGACGACCTTGCCCTGACCTAAATTTATAGGCAATGAGCCAGGTGGCTGATACACTAGAGTGCGCAGAGACAAGCCGGGTCAGGCTCCGTCTGCTGCCGCTATCGATTCGAGATGCAGTGTCACCTCACGGGGCGCTGCATGATGTGTTAACCCTATCCAGTGACTAAAATTCCATGAGTTATCAGGTTCTTGCGCGAAAGTGGCGACCTCAGGTTTTTGCTGATGTAGTCGGCCAACAGCATGTTTTGACCGCGCTGGCCAATGGTTTGTCATTGGGCAGACTTCATCACGCTTATCTCTTCTCCGGCACCCGGGGAGTGGGTAAAACCACTATTGCCCGGCTGCTGGCAAAAGGGCTGAACTGTGAGCAAGGGATCACTGCGACTCCCTGCGGACAGTGTGAGAACTGCCGGGAAATCGAGCAGGGCCGGTTTGTCGATCTGATTGAAATCGATGCGGCTTCCCGTACTAAAGTCGAAGATACCCGGGACCTGCTGGATAACGTTCAATATGCACCGGCCCGCGGTCGTTTTAAAGTGTATCTGATCGATGAAGTTCACATGTTATCGCGCCATAGTTTCAACGCATTGTTGAAAACACTGGAAGAGCCTCCTGAACATGTGAAATTTTTGCTGGCGACTACCGACCCGCAAAAATTACCAGTGACCATTCTTTCCCGTTGCCTGCAGTTTCATCTTAAAGCTCTGGATGTAGAACAGATCAGCCAGCAGTTAACACGGATTCTTAACAGCGAAAATATCAGTGCCGAACCGCGGGCCCTGCAGTTGTTGGCCCGTGCGGCAAATGGTAGCCTGCGTGATGGTTTAAGCCTGACAGATCAGGCGATTGCTATGGGACAGGGGGCAGTAACTACAGAGACGGTGGCAGAAATGCTGGGCACTCTGGACAGCAGCCAGCCACTGGCATTGATTGAAGCGTTGGCTGCTGGTCAGGGAGAGTCAGTGATGACTCTGTTACAACAAGCCGCCGCCCGGGGAGTAGAATGGGAATCGCTGCTGGTGGAGATGCTGCGTCTGCTGCACTGTGTCGCCATGTTGCAATTATTACCCGGTTCACTGAATGAAGAGTTTATTACCAGTGAACAGCAGTTAAGGGAACTGGCGAGAAAACTCCCGCCGGAAGAAGTGCAGCTCTACTATCAGACACTGCTGATGGGCAGAAAAGAGTTGCCACTGGCACCTGACTCTCGTATGGGCGTTGAGATGACCTTGTTGCGTGCCCTGGCTTTTCATCCCCTGGCCGTGACTGAAACAGCTCCGGCAGCAGTGCCTGCTGGCGTCCCGACCGCAATGGTTCAGCCAGCGGCGGTTGCTCCCGCGTCAGCACCTTCAGCGATCAGTGCCGCTTCATCAGAAGCCCCGGCTGATCCACCGCCGGCTATCTCCGGGACCACCAGCCAGTTACTACAGGCGCGGACTGAGCTGTTACGCCGGGGAGCCAATAGCACAAAAAAGACTGAGCCGGCGGTGCAAACCGCGCAGCCGGCACAGAATGCCCTGCAGCGACTGGCTGCGGTGACAGAGCGGGGGAGCAAAGCCCGCTCCGCACAGAGTGATGCGAAAAGTCAGCCGGAAAAGAAGGAACGTTATCGCTGGAAAACGCAACAACCTGAAGCGGAAATTGCCGAGCCGGTGACCACACCGAAGGCGCTACGTACTGCTCTGGAGCATGAAAAAACGCCGGAGCTTGCGGCCAGACTGGCAGAAGAGGCCCGACAACGCGATCCCTGGGCTGCGGAAATTGCCCGGCTAAATTTGCCTAAACTGGTGCAGCAACTGGCGCTTAACGCCTGGAAGCAACAACAAGGGCACAGCGTTTGTCTGCACCTTCGCCCGGCGCAGGGACACCTGAATTCACCTTCGGCTCGTAAAGTGCTGGAGGAAGTTTTGTCGGCTCAGGCAGGCGAAACGGTTGAACTGACCATCGAGGCAGATGATAATCCGGCTGTACTGACACCACTCGAATGGCGTCAGGCGATTTATGAAGAGAAACTGAACCAGGCGCGTCAGTCGATGGTGAATGATCCTTATATCCGGACATTGCAGAAATTATTTGATGCGGATCTGGATGAAGAAAGCATCCGACCCGTGTAATCATGCTGCAGGTCATCATCAGGATGACTGTGGCCTAAGCAGAGAGAGAGTATTATGTTTGGTAAAGGTGGTCTGGGTAACTTAATGAAGCAAGCCCAGCAAATGCAGGACAAAATGGCTCAGGTTCAGGAAGAGATCGCCGCACTGGAAGTGACTGGCGAATCCGGTGCCGGTCTGGTTAAAGTCACCATTAATGGTGCTCATAACTGCCGTCGCGTGGAAATCGATCCAAGCCTGCTGGAAGACGACAAAGAGATGCTGGAAGATCTGGTTGCTGCCGCATTTAATGATGCCGCACGCCGCATTGAAGAGACTCAGAAAGAAAAAATGGCCTCGGTTTCTGCCGGAATGCAGCTGCCTCCTGGCTTTAAGATGCCATTCTGATGCAGACAAGCCCGCTACTGGAATCTCTGATGGAATCACTGCGTTGCCTGCCCGGCGTCGGGCCTAAGTCAGCGCAGCGGATGGCGTTTCATTTGCTGCAACGGGATCGTAGTGGCGGGATGCGTCTGGCACAGGCGCTGACCCGTGCGATGTCGGAAATTGGCCACTGTTCTCATTGCCGTACTTTCACAGAACAGGAAATCTGTACTATCTGCGCGAATCCAAGGCGTCAGCAGAATGGGATTATTTGTGTGGTGGAAAGCCCCGCAGATATTCACGCAGTGGAGCAGACCGGCCAGTTTTCCGGTCGTTACTTTGTACTGATGGGGCATCTGTCCCCCTTAGACGGTATCGGCCCGGGGGATATCGGTCTGGATATTCTTGAACAGCGGTTACAGAACGAAACCATCTCAGAGGTGATTCTGGCGACTAACCCGACCATTGAAGGCGAAGCAACCGCGAATTATATTGCAGATCTTTGCCGGCAGTACTCTGTGGAGGCCAGCCGCATTGCGCATGGTGTTCCGGTGGGCGGAGAGTTGGAAATGGTGGACGGTACGACGCTGTCACATTCGCTTGCGGGTCGTCAAAAGTTTAAATATTAATCGCTTGCTGATGTTCTTCAGGAACATCAGCTTGAAATCCCCGGTTTCATCCCCATCTCATATCCCGACATTCGTTAATCCTGATTTTTTGAGGTATCAATGACAATGAAAGGACAAGAGACTCGTGGTTTCCAGTCAGAAGTAAAACAACTTCTGCAACTGATGATCCATTCGCTCTACTCAAATAAAGAGATCTTTTTGCGCGAGCTTATCTCTAACGCATCTGATGCAGCAGATAAACTTCGTTTCCGCGCCCTGTCAAATGCTGACCTGTATGAAGGCGATGGTGAGTTACGCGTTCGCTTATCAGTCGATAAGGAACAGCGCACCCTGACTCTGAGTGATAACGGCATTGGTATGAGCCGTGAGGAAGTTATTGACAACCTGGGCACCATTGCAAAGTCAGGAACCAAAGCTTTCCTTGAGTCAATGGGATCTGACCAGGTAAAAGACAGCCAGCTGATTGGTCAGTTTGGTGTCGGTTTTTACTCAGCTTTTATCGTGGCCGATAAAGTCACGGTCCGCACACGTGCTGCCGGTGCGCCTGCCGATCAGGGAGTATTCTGGGAATCGGCCGGGGAAGGTGAATATACACTGGCCGATATCGAAAAAGCCGATCGTGGAACAGAAATTACTCTGCACCTGCGCGAAGGTGAGGATGAGTTCCTCGACAGTTGGCGGGTACGTAATATCGTCAGTAAGTATTCTGACCATATTGCACTGCCGGTAGAGATCGAAACTAAAGATGAAGAGAACGAGACCACGACCTGGGAAAAAGTGAATAAAGCCCAGGCCCTGTGGACCCGAAGTAAGTCAGACATCACCGACGAAGAATACAACGATTTTTATAAGCACATCGCTCATGACTTTACCGATCCGCTGATCTGGAGTCATAACCGCGTTGAAGGTAAACAGGAATATACCAGCCTGCTGTATATCCCGGCTCAGGCCCCCTGGGATATGTGGAACCGCGATCATAAGCATGGTTTGAAACTGTATGTACAGCGCGTATTTATTATGGATGACGCCGAACAGTTTATGCCGAACTACCTACGGTTTGTCCGTGGTCTGATAGATTCTAATGACCTGCCGTTGAATGTCTCCCGTGAAATTCTGCAGGACAGCCGGGTGACCCAGAGCCTGCGCAGTGCGTTAACTAAACGTACTTTGCAAATGCTGGAGAAACTGGCAAAAGATGATGAAACCAAATATCTGCAATTCTGGAAGGCTTTTGGTCTGGCACTGAAAGAGGGGCCAGCCGAAGACCCGACCAATCTGCCGGCTATTGCAAAGCTGCTGCGATTTGCTTCAACGCATACAGACAGTTCAGAACAGACAGTAACACTGGAACAGTACATCAGCCGTATGTCTGAAGGTCAGGAAAAAATCTATTACATCACTGCTGACAGCTATGCCGCAGCGAAAAACAGCCCGCACCTGGAACTGTTCCGTAAGAAAGGGATAGAAGTCTTACTGCTGTCTGAACGTATCGATGAATGGATGATGAGCTATCTGACTGAGTTTGATGGCAAGGCCTTCCAGTCAGTCAGCAAAGCCGATGATGCCCTGGATAAACTGGCCGACGAAGAAACAGAAGAGCAGAAAGAGAGCGAGAAAGCCCTTGAACCGTTTGTTGAGCGGGTAAAAACCTTGCTCGGTGAGCGGGTGAAAGATGTGCGCCTGACGCATCGTCTGACTGATACTCCGGCCATTGTGGTGACCGATGCCGATGAAATGAGCACTCAGATGGCGAAACTGTTTGCGGCGGCGGGTCAGGAAGCGCCGGAAGTTAAATACATTTTTGAAATTAATCCTGAGCATCCATTGGTGAAACAGGCTGCAGCAACAACAGATGACAGTCGTTTTGCCGACTGGACCGAGTTATTGCTCGACCAGGCACTGTTTGCTGAACGCGGAACTCTGGAAGATCCTAACCAGTTTATCCGTCGCATGAACCAGTTGCTGCTGGGATAATCAGCTAATTTTCAGCATAAAATGCCCCGGCTTGCCGGGGTATTTTTTGGTTAACGCTGCGGAACCTAAAATTCGCATCAGTCGCACGATGGGTGATGATTTTAGGGTTATTTTGCTGCCAGATGTTGATGTTACCGATAACAAGCCGTCTTTCTGTACAGTTCCCCCATTTACCTGACTCCTGGCCGCTCCTTTCCTTGTGGATAGCGGGACATAATGTTATGTTTTTGCCCTTCAGAAAGTTTATTAAACGCGATTCGCAAGAGGTATTACGCAATGCGTATTATTTTGCTCGGTGCTCCGGGTGCAGGTAAAGGAACTCAGGCTCAGTTCATCATGGAGAAATACGGTATTCCGCAGATCTCTACCGGTGATATGTTACGTGCAGCGGTGAAAGCTGGCACGGAGCTGGGTATGCAGGCCAAAGCCATTATGGATGCGGGTAAACTGGTGACAGATGAGCTGGTCATTGCCCTGGTGAAAGAGCGCATTGCACAGGATGACTGCAAAGCCGGTTTTCTGCTGGATGGTTTCCCACGGACGATCCCTCAGGCTGATGCCATGAAAGACGCCGGAATTTCCGTGGATTATGTCCTGGAATTTGCGGTTCCTGATGAAATTATTGTCGACCGTATCGTTGGCCGTCGTGTGCATGCGCCTTCCGGGCGTGTCTACCACGTCACCTATAACCCGCCGAAGCAGGAAGGTGTGGATGATGTGACCGGTGAAGAACTGACCATCCGTAAAGATGACCAGGAAGAAACAGTACGTAAACGTCTGGTAGAATATCATCAGATGACCGCTCCGCTAATTGCTTACTACAGCAAAGAAGCCGCTGAAGGCCGTACCCGTTATCAGAAAATCGACGGTACCCGCCCTGTGGCGGATGTCAGCAAAGAGCTGGCCACTATCCTGGGTTAATCCCTGTGCGGACCGGTATTTGCCGGTTCGCTCTGCCATCAATCACAGTAATTGCTTTTCCCTTCGCCTGGATACGCTACAATAAGCCTTTCTTTGTACAAGCTTATTATCAGGGAATTACTATGAGGCAAGATAAGCCGGGTGTCCTGCTGGTGAATTTAGGCACGCCTGATGCGCCAACCTCTTCTGCGGTCAAACGCTATCTGAAGCAATTTCTTAGTGACAAACGGGTGGTGGATGTCCCGCGTTTGATTTGGTGGCCGGTACTCAACGGCGCGATTTTGCCATTACGCTCTCCACGGGTCGCCAAACTCTATGCTTCGGTATGGATGGAGGAGGGGTCACCACTGCTGGTGTTCAGTAAACGTCAACGGGATGCATTGGCAGCGAAGACAGATATGCCAGTTGCTCTCGGGATGAGCTACGGTAATCCATCGCTGGACAGTGCAGTGAACCAGTTGTTGGCACAAGGCGTGACCCGTCTGATAGTCTTGCCACTCTACCCGCAGTTCTCTTCCACCACCGTATCGGCTGTCTGGGATGCGCTGCATCAAATATTTCTGCCGGTCCGGACATTACCGGATATCCATTTTATTCGTGATTATGCGACTCATCCGGGTTACATCGCTGCCCTGAAAGCCTCAGCAGAACGTGCCTTTGCCGAACATGGTAAACCGGATGTGTTATTGCTGTCGTTCCACGGTATACCTCAGCGCTTTGCTAATGAAGGGGATGACTATCCGCAGCGTTGTGCTGAAACCACCCGCTTACTGCGTGAAGCGTTGGGAATGTCGGAACAACAACTGCTCATGACCTATCAGTCACGCTTTGGGCGTGAACCCTGGCTGACACCTTATACCGACGAAACCGTCAAATCACTGCCAGGCAAAGGTATTCGTCATATTCAGGTGATGAGTCCGGGTTTTTCTGCCGACTGTCTCGAGACTCTGGAAGAGATTAATGGCCAGAACCGCGAGTTTTTCATGCATGCAGGCGGAGAAAAGTTTGAATATATCCCGGCACTCAATGACGATGAACTGCATATTGATATGATGTTACAGCTGGTCAGCCAGTACCGATGACATAGCCGTTAATCGCAGGAATTATGCTAGAATTTGCGTTTATTCCTGCGATTAATTAAAAAAGATGAAATTCCCCGGTCAGCGTAAATCTAAACATTATTTTCCGGTCAGTGCCCGTGACCCGTTACTTCAGGCCGCTCCGGCCGATTCAGAGACCACGCCTCCGGTGGTCGGTATCGATCAAATCATGGTTGATATCGAAGCTAAAGTGGATGACAACTTTCTTGAACGTTACGGCCTGAGCCGCGGGCATTCGCTGGTGATCGACAATGATATCGCCGAGGCACTTTACCGCGAGCTGGTGGCCGGGCAACTGATTACGCACCAGTTTGCCGGAGGCACTATCGGTAACACCCTGCATAATTACTCAGTACTGGCAGACGACCGCTCGGTATTACTGGGGGTGATGTGCAGCAATATCAAAATCGGTGATTATGCTTACCGATACCTGTGTAATACCTCCAGCAAAGTTGACCTGAACTGTATGCAAGGAGTCCAGGGTTCGATTGGCCGCTGTTACACCCTGATCAGTGAGCAGGGGGAACGGACGTTTGCGATAAGCCCCGGCGATATGAATCAGCTGCACCCGGAAAGTATTCCCGAACAGCAAATTGCCGAAGCGGCTGTACTGGTACTCACCTCTTATCTGGTTCGGGCGAAAGCGGGCGAGCCCATGCCACAGGCCACCATGAAAGCGATAGAATACGCCAAAAAACATCAGGTGCCGGTGGTGCTGACTCTGGGGACGAGACATGTGATAGCCGAAAATCCACAATTCTGGCGGGACTTTTTGAGTGAACATGTTTCGATTTTGGCAATGAATGAAGATGAAGCCTGTGAGTTGACAGGAGAATCAGATCCGTTACTGGCGACAGATAAAGCACTGCAATGGGTTGACCTGGTACTCTGTACCGCCGGGCCGGCGGGCCTGTATATGGCCGGATTTACCGAAGACGCCAGCAAGCGAAAGACCAACCTGCCATTACTGCCAGGGGCTATTCCCGAGTTTAACCAGTACGAATTCAGTCGGGGAATGCGCCGCCAGGATTGCCGGCAGCCGGTAAAGATCTATTCGCATATCGCGCCTTATATGGGCGGGCCGGAAAAGATTATGAATACCAACGGCGCCGGCGACGGGGCATTGGCTGCGGTGCTGCACGATATCACGGCCAACAATTACCACCGGCAGAAAGTGCCTAATTCCGCCAAACATGCGCACCATTATCTGACGTATTCCTCGCTGGCACAGGTATGTAAATATGCCAACCGGGTCAGTTATCAGGTCCTGAATCAGCATTCGCCACGGCTAAGCCGGGGCTTACCGGAGCGGGAAGACAGTCTGGAAGAAGCCTACTGGGATCGGTGAATGCAGGCTGCCCGGAAACGGGCAGCCTTAAGTCCGGTCAGACCGGACATTGTTGGCTGAGCGGCTGCTCTTCTATCTCTGTTTCCAGGATATCCAGCATGCTGTTAGCAATTTCCCGCTCACCCATAATCACCCGGTTAGCTCCACGTTCCATAATATAGGTGACTTCGTCATCGTAATGAGCCCGGGCAATAATCGCGATATCCGGGCGTTTCTCTCTGGCCGCAGCAATGATCTCACCGGATTCATAGCCGTTAGGAATAGTCAGTAATAACCAGCGGGCACAGTCCAGCCGGGCGACGTCCATAATTTCGTGGCGTGCTGCATTTCCGGATACTGCATGAATACCCTGTTCACGGACCACCTCCACCCGGGCCCTGGTGGTTTCAATCACTACCACCGGTATCCGCAGGTGAGTCAGCTTCTGACATAACAGACTGCCCACCCGACCATAACCGACGATGACAGCATGGTTGCAGATCTCCAGTGGGACCAGAATCTCCTCTTCCTGTTGATCTGGCTGGCTGTTATCGCTTTGCTGTTCGGTTTTCATCAGGTAGCGTTCTGCCAGAGTGAACATTACCGGGTTTATCATGATCGACAGGATAGCGGCAGCCAGTACCAGATTGCGTCCGTCTTCATTCAGCAGTCCCAGAGATACCCCCAGACCTGCCAGAATAAAAGCAAATTCACCTATCTGCGCCAGACTGACCGAAATGGTCATTGCGGTGCGGCGGGTATGACCCAGCCAGGTCACCAGCAACCAGGCTGCTATAGATTTACCGAACAGTATGATGGCCAGAGCGCCGAGTACCGCCAGTGGTCGATCAATCAGAATATGTGGGTCAAACAGCATACCGACCGAGACAAAAAACAGTACCGCAAAGGCATCACGCAGTGGCAGGGTATCATGTGCTGCGCGATGGCTCAGTTCGGATTCGTTCAGCACCATCCCCGCGAAGAAAGCCCCGAGTGCGAAAGAAACATCAAAGAACTCAACAGCCCCGAAGGCAATGCCCAGCGCCAGTGCCAGAACGGCGAGGGTAAACAACTCACGTGAGCCGGTGGCGGCGCTTTTCGCCAGAATCCACGGCACTGCTCGTCGGCCAAAAACTACCATAATCACCATAAAAGCAACCACTTTGCCAATGGTAATCAGCAGGTCCCATAACAACAGGCTCAGACTGGCATTTCCCTGTTCCATCATTCCGGCGACAGCCGGCAGTAAGACCAGGGTTAGCACCATCACCAGGTCTTCGACAATCAGCCAGCCAATGGCAATCCGGCCGCGTTGACTGTCTACCAGTTGCCGCTCTTCCAGAGCTCTGAGTAACACCACCGTACTGGCGGTGGACAGACAGAGACCAAATACCAGACCGGTCATCAGATTCCAGCCGAGGGCCAAGGCGAGCCCCAGGCCAAGGAGTGTCGCGACAAAAATCTGCGCGATCGCACCGGGAATGGCAATTCCTTTCACCGACATTAAATCTTTCAGTGAGAAATGTAATCCCACGCCGAACATCAGCAGTATGACACCCAGTTCAGCCAGTTCCGGCGCGAGATTGGTATCAGCGACAAATCCGGGGGTAAACGGGCCTGCCAGCACCCCGGCCAGCAGATAGCCCACTAGCGGAGAAATTCGCAGCTTATTCGCCAGCATACCGAGCAGAAAAGCCAGCACTAACGCGCCGACAATGGTGGTTATCAGGGGAGTAGTATGGTGCATGATCTCTCCTTAACGGCATGGCAATCCTTGCTGGCCGTGAATGATGGGGCACATCAGATGCTAATCCGAAACACAGTTATTTATCCAAAATAGCAAAAATTGAACGAAAGCAGGTGAAAAATTACGCTTCTTTATAAAACCTGGGTAAATTTTCAGGGTTAACAATAAATAACAGCTTAAAATGGTGTCGCTTTGCACAGTAATACCTGGTCTGATGACGTAACAACAGGATCGTAAGCTGACAAATAGAGGCGGTTTGTTCGTTTTTATGACCCGGACGATGAATTTATTCATTCATTAATCTGGCTGACCGGTGAGAAATTGCGGTAAAGCAATTTATCCTGAATATGGAAAAGATTGCAGACCTGTTGCTATTACACTCCCGTCCACTTGCGTTGAATGTATTCTGGTCGCCGTCAGACGACCAGAACATAGCGGTTAGCGGATGCAGGGCCGGGAGCGTCGTAATCGGTTTATTGCTGCCGGAAGTTTGTCCCAACACCAGTTAAACAGATAAGTATAAGGCAGATAAAACATCAGAAAACCAATATCCAACATCAGTGCGCTGGCCGGACTGATGCTCAGCATAACTGCTGTCAGGGGCACGGCGATGACGACAAACCCTCCCTCGAAACCCACAGCCTGCAAGGTGCGGACCACCGGACCTCGTGGAGCATGCGGCGGAAAGCGGCGGTCAAAGAAGATATTAAACACCAGGTTCCATACCATCGCTGAAATCGATAGTACGATAGCGGTAATACCCATCCCGCCGATCGGCTTGTCCATGATCCATGCGGCGCCCGGGATGGTGATCAGCAACGCAAAAAACTCATAACTGACGGTGTGTAATAAACGCCCTGTGGCTGAACGGCTACGCATAATATTGGCTCCAAAAAAAGTTATGGCTATTTTCACCGCAGTCATTCGCAGGGTAAAATGAGGACATATCGTAAAAACCGATAGGTCAGAGATGCGTTATTCACCGGAATCACTTGAAGCTTTTGTACAGACTGTGGCCAGCGGTTCTTTCTCCGCCGCCGCCAGGGCATTAGGAAAAAGCCAGTCCACCATCAGTACAGCCGTTGCGCGGCTGGAAGATGATATGGGTTTTCTGTTGTTTGAGCGCAGCGGCAGACAGCCGGTGCTCACGGAAGAGGGAATACGTGCTTTGGCGCGGGTCAATGATATTCTGGCGGCCAGCCGGCGGCTGGATGATTTGTCCATCCGCATGTCGCGGGGCATTGAACCTCGTCTGACGCTGGCGATTTCCGATATCTGGCCGGCAGATCACCATGAAATATTATTGCACAGGTTCGCAGAACGTTACCCGGATATTGAGTTTGAATGTCTGGTGGCAGAAGATGATGATGTACTTGAGTTATTACAGACCGGACGAGCGCATTTAGGCGTGGTTCGTGAACAGCCGGCACTCTCACCGGAGCTTGAAGCCAGACGCTTACAGGTGCTGGTGAGGATGGGAGTCTATATCCATCACCAGCATCCAGTGGCCTCTGAGTCTCAGTTGACAACGTCTGTGCTGAAACAGATACGCCAGTTGCGGCTAAACACCTGGATCCGTCCGCCGGAAAATAAAACGTCAGGTCAGTCCTGGTCAGCGTCGTCTTATCTGTTATTAATGGATATGGCAGAGCAGGGGTTTGGATGGAGTGAACTGCCTTGCTGGATGGTGCGGCAATTTGGCCGGGGAGTACTACAGGAGCTGACGCTGCCTGGCTGGCAGCAACAAAGCCGGATGGATGTTATCTGGTCAACCCGCCATCCTCCCGGGCCCGCCGGTTACTGGATGATTGACCAGTTATGTCAGCAGAGTGATTAATCGTGCCGTGCGATATCTGCAAATGGCGCAGCAAGCAGGGCAGCAAGATCCGCAGGAGCGAGTGAAATATCCAGCCCGCGTTTCCCCCCGGAAATGTACATCGTCGGATACTCAGTCGCCCCCTGGTCAATCACCGTAGGTAAACGTTTTTTCTGCCCCAGCGGGCTGATTCCCCCCACCAGGTAACCGGTAACGCGTTGTGCAACCTGAGGATCTGCCATGTCTGCTTTTTTGGCACCCAACGCCTTTGCCACTTTCTTCAAATCCAGCTGTGTCGCCACCGGAGTCACCGCAACGGCCAGATTTTTCCCATCTCCGTTCAGTGCTACCAGCAGTGTTTTAAACACCTGTAATGGATTAAGTTGCAGTTTCCGGACCACTTCATCGCCAAAATTGGTTTCATGGCTGTCATGTTCATACTGATGAACCTGAAATTTTATTTTCTGTTTTTCCAGCAGCAGGATTGCAGGTGTCATAAATTATCCTTGTTGTCTGTTATCCGATACTCCCGGCAGGCGATAGCGACCGGCAGATTATTTCTGGCCAAACATGGCGGGTAAATTATCCTCGCCATACAGATGCAGTGCCCCGACCGCGGCCAGGTACCTGCCTGCTGACAGGCGGCTGAGTTGTTGTTTCCATTCCAGATTACGTTGCCGGATCAGCGTATCATTCAGTGAGCTACTGAACGTTGAGGGTAATATCCCGACCGGTAAATCGCCGCGTGGCGGGCCTTCCACCCACCAGCTAATCATGGTCTGCAACAGCCTGGCATTGGTATGCCAATGTTGTAAAGAGTCGCTGAGCAGTGCCAGTCCGTCATCGGGAAGCTGTGTCAGCAATGCCAGTTGAGTGCTGGCACCTTCCAGTTCGATAACCGGTTTACCCATCGATTTTGCCGCCTGTAACAGCTGATAATCGATACCATACTCCGGGCGCAAACCGAGTCTCTGAGCCTGGCGGCTTTGAAGGATCAGCGCGATTTGCCAGGCAGGCAGATGTTCGATAGTGGCCTGAAGGACCTCATTTTCTGAACAGCGTTTTAGCAGTTCTGTCGTCAGCTCAGGCTCAAAACGCTCAGCCAGCGGTGGGCGTTCATCATCATGGCTTAACGGGGAAGGGTCAGAAAGAATATCGGCTTCAACGATCAGTGCATCAGCGGCCCGTAGTTGCCTGAGCAAGGGGTCTGGCAGCGGGTACATATTGCGGGTACCCATATGAATACTGCCGACCAGATGAATCCGGCTGTTGTTCACCCGCAAATCGACAGCCGGCCAGTGGTAGCTGACCGGCATCATTACCTGCCATAATTTTTGTAGCGATTGCCACAGTGATGCCATTACGGATGTCCTGTATCAATACCTGTAGCTCTATGCTAGTCATTTCCGGCGGGCAGGGATAGCTTATTCTGCTCAGGTAAACGGAATCTTAACAAGCGGTTAGCATTAGACACCACAGTGATAGAGGATAAGGCCATCGCGGCCCCCGCGATCACCGGATTGAGTAACGTTCCAGTCAGCGGATAGAGCACTCCTGCCGCCAGAGGGATACCCAGACAGTTATAGACAAACGCCCCAAACAGATTCTGCTTCATATTACGCAGCGTTGCCACTGAGATCATTAGCGCATCAGTGACGGCCCGTAAATCCTGACGCATCAGAGCCATGGTGGCGGTTTCGATGGCGATATCGCTGCCACCGCTGATAGCAATCCCGGTGTCTGCCTGAGCCAGCGCGGGCGCATCATTGATCCCATCGCCAACCATGGCCACACTGTGCCCCTGTTGCTGAAGCCGTTTTACTACACTGGCTTTATCTGCCGGCAGCACTTCGGCAATCACCTGGCGTATTCCGGCACTGGCCGCCACCACTTCGGCAGTTTGTTTTCTGTCGCCGGTCAGCATCACTACCTGATAACCTTGTTGTTGTAACCGTGCCACAACCTGTGGGGTTTCCGGACGCAGCGGGTCGCTGACCGCCAGCAGTGCAGCCAGTTGGCCATCTATCGCCAGTAAAACCGGTGTGGCGCCTTGCCGGCTGGTGGTTTGCAGACTTTCATCGGCCGCGACTATGTCAACACCGGCATCAGACAGTAGCAACTGATTGCCGAGCAGCAACCGGTGGCCATCGCATTCGGCAGAAAGTCCTTTACCTGCCACCGTTTGCAGATGGCTGACCTCAGGCAGAGCGCTTGCATCGACCCGTGCCAGTATTGCCGTCGCCAGCGGGTGTGATGAATGTTGTTCGACTGCCGCCGCCAGAGTCAGAATTTGCTGTTCGGAAGAGTGATTAAACAGTGTCACGCCGGTCACCGCAGGTCGTCCGGTGGTCAGGGTGCCGGTTTTATCAAACACTATGGTATCCACATTGCTGGCTTGTTGCAGTGCGTCAGCATCTTTCACCAGGATCCCTGCTTCAGCCGCGCGTCCGACCCCCGCAATGATCGACATCGGGGTTGCCAGACCTAAAGCGCAAGGGCAGGCAATGATCAACACGCTGGTGATCACCACCATGCTGTAAGCAAACTGAGGAGCAGGGCCTGCCAGATACCAGATCAGTCCGCTCAGCAGTGCAATAATAATCACCGCAGGGACAAAGATAGCTGAAATCCGGTCGGCGAGCTGTCCGATGCGCGGTTTGCTGCTCTGGGCATTTCTGACCAGCGAGATGATTCGTGCCAGTGCAGTATTTTTACCGGTGGCTGTTGCCCGAAAACTCAGGGTACCGTCAACCACCAGTGTTCCCGCATGCACAGGGTCTGTGGCCGTTTTTTGCTGTGGCCAGGCTTCACCGGTCAGCATGGACTCATCAATGGTTCCTTCTCCTGAATCAATAATACCGTCCACCGGAACTCTGTGACCGGCACGCAGCCGCAGGCGCATTCCGGGTTCAATCTGGCTGACAGGCAGAGAGATATCCCCTTCGTCACGGATCACCGTCGCTTCCTGAGGCGTCAGATCCAGCAGTTTCTCCAGGGCCTGAGAAGAGTGTTGTCTGGCTCGTTGTTCCAGAGCATGGCCCAGATTTATCAGCCCGATAATCATGGCGCTGGCTTCAAAATAGAGATGCCGTGCCGGTAACGGGAAGCTTTCCGGGAACAGTACCACGCTGGCGGAGTAAGCCCAGGCAACGGTGGTCCCCAGGGCAACCAGTGTATCCATGGTTGCTGTGCGGTTGCGTAAACTTTTCCAGGCATTGCGATAAAAATGCCCACCGGCGATGATCATCACCAGCAAAGTGGTCACGCCAATGATTTGCCAGATCAGTTGGTTGTGGGAGGTCAGCATCATATTATGGCTGGTCATTCCCCAGATCATCACCGGGATTCCGACCAGCAGAGCGACCGCCGCCTGCCAGCTGAAACGAATAAAGTTTTGCCGGGCAGATTTCTGTTGCTGTTCCCGGCGTTCGGTTTCGTCAGCCACCAGCATTGCGCCATACCCGGCAGCGGTGACGGCAGCAATCAGTGACTGCGGATCTGCATTGCCGCTGATTAAGGCACTACGATCCGCCAGATTAACCCTGGCCTGGCGGACCTTATCGACCTGGTTTAATGCTTTTTCAACCCGGCTAACGCAACTGGCACAGCTCATACCGTCAATCAGTAACTGTACCGACTGGCTATTATCCTCTGCCGGGTTGGCCGGAATAATGGGGTCCGCTGCCAGCCCGTCCGGCACGGGTGAAGTTGCTGTCAGCGGTTCAGGCTTTGGGTGAACGTTTGCCTGTGGCTGGCTGGCATGATACCCGGCCTGCTCAATGACCGGAATCAGATCCGCTGCCGAGGCGGTACCGGTAACGACAGCCTGTTCCAGGGTGACATCGGCGGACGCGACATCGTCACGCTGTTCCAGAACGTCTTTGACACGTTTAATACAGTGACCACAGGATAGGCCGTCAAGTTGTAAAATCAGGGGGTCAGACATGATTACTATCTCCTTCTGTCGCAGAGTGATTATTCACTGTACCCAAAGTGTAAACCTTCCTGTAAGGTAAAGGTCAACCTAAAAGCAGCAACCCGCAGAGAACTCTGCCGGTTGTCCCTCAGCACGATCTATTCAGTGACGGAGAAGCTTAATGAACATCAGCGATGTAGCCCGCAGGACCGGTTTATCCAGCAAAGCGATTCGTTTTTATGAAGAGAAGGGCATTATGACCCCGCCACAACGCAGTGCTAATGGCTATCGGAGTTACGCCGGGCACCATATTGAAGAGCTGACGCTGTTACGCCAGGCGCGTCAGGTCGGATTCAGCCTGGAAGAATGCCGGGAACTGGTAGGTATGTTTAATGATCCTCATCGTCACAGTGCGGATATCAAAGCCCGCACGTTACGTAAAGTCAGTGATATCGACCGGCAGATGCAGGAACTTCAGGAAATGCGTCAGCGCCTGATGACACTGGCCGACAGTTGCCCTGGGGATGACGGGGCAGAATGCCCGATTATTGATAGCCTGTCAGGAAGCTGCCACCGCAAGTGATGCGGAGGCAGTCATCTTTTTTCAGCCGATAACTTCCCTTTATGGGCAGTACTTCTGAAAAAGGGCCAAAGGCCTTCTGAGCTGTAGGTGACAGGTTCGGGTTTGGATGTAATTCATCCCGGGTCAATATTATCCGGCCATTCCCGACCCCTGAATTCGGGTGAGTAGAAAATTCTACTGATGAACAGAGCGGTCGTCCGGGGGGATTACCCGGCAGAGGGCGGGTCAATGATTTATGGAAAAAATTCATGCAGAATCTTTTCTTCATCCGAATTGAAGACTAAAAAATCACTCTCATTGAACTGGTTTTTGTTGATGAGCTGTTGTTTAACAGTGCTAAATTTTTTGGTGTCGGTAAAGAACAGCGCAGTGACATAATCTGAATCCATCAAATGCTGTTGTTCGGAAAGGCGTACCACCTCCTGGTAGCAACCAATCTCTTTATCTCCTAATCTTTGTGTCAACATACATCGTGTCAGTAAACAGGTGCGGTTTGGTTTTTTTTACAGAGAGTGTTAAGAAATTCAATGCCTTCTTTATAGTGTTTTTCGCCTATAAGGCTATTGGTGTACATTAACAGAATGTCGGTGTTTTCAGGGTATCGTTTACGAATTGAATTAATTTTTGAAAGGATCTCGTTACTTTGCGCAGAGTTCGCCATCACTAATTTTTCGACCAGAACGGCGACTTCGGCGACAGGACTGCGTTCTGTTGAAAGAGACCCGGAACAGGCATTTTTATAGCTGAAAAGAAGAAAAAGAATGGCTATTGCTCTGCAGGGTAGTGATGTCATTTTGATATTACTCCTGCCTGAATTTATTCAGAGAGATATAATGCGTTGCTTTCCCGGGGAATGGCACCAGTGAGCCCGCATACTCTGTATTTAAAACGTACCCGCTGACTATTTTCAAAGCTGGCTGAATTTTTTCTCTCACTTGAAGAGTAAACCTGGCTCCCCCAATAAGAATTTCATCCGGTGTGAGCGCAAAAGAGCTTCCCCGGGGATCTAAAATATGTTTTTTACTATCAATATTATTTTCGACAGTACACCAGGGTTTAATCACGCCCGATCCATAAGCTCTGGCTGCATTACATAACATCGATGCGAAAAGAAATAATTCTTTCCCTTCTTTTACATCGTGTTCAGTGATATTCAGAAGCAGAGTATAAGAGGCATGTAAAGCACCGACCCCTTCAAGGGCCAGGTAACCTAACGTCGAAAACCTGAACGATTTTGTTAGCATTTTTATCTTCCCTGATAAAATCAATAACACTCCTTTCCCGGAACAGTATCCTCTGAAAAATGCCCGACCCCGGGGTTTTGAAACTATGATATGACGCTAATCGTGTAAATAGGAATCTTTCAGTGACGTGAATTACTTTCAATATCTTAATATGTTTTATCGCTGAGGGGGGATAGAATATCTGAACTGGTGCGGATTCCAGAATTTGGTGATTTTTGACAGTCTGTCAGGAAGCTGCCACCGCAGAGAGTAATGCGGTGGCAACGCGGAGATTAATAGAGCAGGGAATATAACTGACGGCGATATTTTCCGGCCAGCGCATCACCGGTTCCCAGTGCGGCCAGAATTTCCTGGAAGGTTTTGCGCAGTTCGCCACCCCCGGCAGCCAGATCGGTTTTCAGAAAACCGAACAGCAGTTCCAGTGCTTCTTCGTTACGCCCCACCTGATGGAACTGAACCGCCAGTTTAGCGGCAATTTCGGTATTGGTAGGATCCGCGTCCAGCTCCGTCTGCAGTTGCTGGATTTCCGGGGTATCCGCCGCCTGACGCAGCAGATCGATCTGCGCCAGTAAGCTTTGATAGCGGGTATCCCTATCCTGCAATGGCACGTGTTTCAACACTTCTTCTGCTTCATCACTGCGGTTCAGCTGCAACAACGTCTCAGCCAGCAGGAACCCGGTTTCGCTGGCATGCTGGCTGAGTTGCCATGCATCTTTCAGCAAAGGCAAGGCTTCCAGAGGTTTCTCTTCATCCAGTAAGGCCTGAGCCTGCTGAACTTTGATTTCGTCTTCACGCGGCAAAACTTTTTCCAGTAGTGTGCGGATGGCTTCTTCCGGTTGTGGTCCCTGGAAGCCATCCACCGGCTGACCGTCTTTAAACAGATAGACTGTCGGGATAGCCCGTAAGCCGAACTGTGAGGCCACCATCTGCTGTTCATCGCAGTCCAGTTTAGCCAGCAGGAATTGTCCGCGATACTCTGCAGCCAGTTTCTCCAGTACCGGGGTCAGTTCCTGGCAGTGCTGGCTGCGGGCTGACCAGAAGTAGAACAGCACCGGCACCTGCATCGATTGCTCAAGGACCTGCTGCAGATTGGATTCATTAACATCAATAATCGGGGCTTGCGGTGACATAAGCTGTGTTCCTTGGTCTGAAAAATTAACCGTTATCTGTCAGATATGGGGACTGGCCGCCTGAGTTCAAGCGGCTATTTTTTCGGTGCTGAATGACTGCTTAAAATTCGATCCAGTAATATGCCTGGTAACAGACGGCGCGCTACAGACATCACGTGTGCGACCACCGTGACCGGATAGCGTTGACGTGGATAGCGGCTTTCCAGCGCATGACGCAATTTCGGTAAAATTGCCTGTGGTGGCAGGGTAAAACGGGCGGCGATACCAGGATTGGTCACCGGACTCTCTGATTCACCCTGCACGACATTGCCGGTAAACTCCGTCGAAATGGGGCCCGGCTCAATCAGACTGACCCGGATACCGCTGTGTTGCAGTTCCATACGCAAAGCATCGGACCAGGCTTCCAGCGCATATTTACTGGCGGCATAGGCGCCGCGCCCCGGGGTAGAAATCAGGCCCATCACGGAACTGGTATTCACTATTCTGGCGTTTCCACTGGCCTGTAAACACGGAAGCAACAACATCGTCAGCTGATGAACGGCGAAAAAATTGGCGGAAAACTGTTGTTCCAGCTGCTGGCGGGAGAGGGCAGACAGGGGGCCATAAACCCCGAAACCGGCATTATTAAACAGTGCATAGAGTTTGCCGCCGCTCAGCTCCGTGACCTGTCGGGCGGCTGCTTCCACGCTCTGAGGGTCATCCAGGTCGAGCAAAATACCCGTGTAACCGAGTTGTTCCATCCGGCTGACATCCTCCGGTTTGCGGCAGGCGGCAAAAACCCGGTAGCCGCGCATTAACAGGTCACTGGCAGCGACCGCACCAATACCACTGGAACATCCGGTGATTAAGATATTTTTTTGCATAAATATACACGCTACTGGCGGAAGGAAGGCGTAAAACGCATTACAAGGTATGCCCGAGTATTACACAGAAACCGGTGGCAGCACCAATGGCTGGCCGGGAATTAGCGCCAAAAACAGAGAGACTGCACAGGAAAACCGGGTTTCCTGTGCAGAGAGAGATTAGAGTTTTTCGCTGGCCCAGTCGATAGCCGCGGCATATTCTTCCGGCAGCTGTGGAACCAGGGCCCGCAGATTCTCTTTAAGCCGGAGTGTATCACTGTCGGTCAGATTGAGGTGACCCAGTTTACGGCCAGGGCGCACTTCTTTTTCGTACCAGTGCAGGTGCACCAGAGATTGTTCCAGCCATTGCAGATTCAGGGCGCAGCCGATGATATTCACCATGACCGATGGGGCGAAAACCACTGGCTGAGGTAAGGCTAAACCAAGGATAGCCCGCAGATGTAGTTCAAACTGACTGACCGAGGCACCATTTTGCGTCCAGTGACCACTGTTATGCACTCTGGGTGCCAGCTCATTAATCAGCAGTCCCTGTGGAGTGACAAAACACTCCATAGCAATGACACCGACATAATCGAGTTCCTGCATTATCGCGGTAAGCATCGATTCCGCCTGACGTTGCTGGTCAGCATCCGGCTGCGGCAGCGCCACGCTGGTCAGTAAAATACCGTTATGATGCAGATTATGGGTCAGGGGGTAGAACACGGTTGTGCCGTCACGACCACGGGCACCCACCAGCGAAACCTCGCCGGAAAAATTAATTCCCTGCTCGACAATGCACTCACCGTAGCACTCTTCCGGTAGCGTCAGGCAGTCAGGCTGACGCAGATGCCACTGGCCGCGTCCGTCATAGCCGCCGGTGCGACGCTTGACGATAGCCAGTTCACCCAGTCGGGCAAAGACCTCCGGCCACTCGCTGGCCTCGCTCAGCAATTGCCAGGGGGCGGTGGCTAGCCCCAGTTGATCAAGCAGCTGTTTCTGAGTCAGACGATCGGCCAGACGTGGAAAAATATCGCGGTTCACAAACGCCGGGTGGCTTGCCAGCTCGCGGGTCAGCGCGGTTTCCGGCCAGCGTTCAATTTCTGCAGTGATCACGCTCTGACGAATCGGCAGCGCTTCCGGTTCAGCATCGGTGCCGACCGGATAAACGGCGATCCCCAGTGGTTCGCCGGCCTGGCGCAACATCCGTCCCAGTTGTCCGTTACCGAGTACGCAAACTGACTTCATGCTTCCTCCCGTGGGTCTGGGTTTTCCAGAACTGCATCGCTCTGTGCTGTCCGCCAGGCGCTGAGACGGCTCGCCAGTGCAGGATCGTTAACGGCCAGAATCTGGGCGGCCAGCAGTGCCGCATTCGCTGCTCCGGCTTTACCAATGGCCAGCGTTCCGACCGGAATACCGCGTGGCATCTGTACAATCGAATAAAGGCTGTCGACTCCGCTCAGTGCGGCGCTTTGCACCGGAACACCCAGCACCGGCACTAAGGTTTTCGCCGCCAGCATACCTGGCAGATGTGCAGCACCGCCGGCACCGGCGATAATCACATGAAAGCCCTGTTGTTGGGCATTTTCAGCAAAACTGAACAGTTTGTCCGGGGTGCGGTGGGCTGAAACCACTTCCACATGATGGGCAAGATTCAGTTCGTTAAGGATTTCTGCAGCATACTGCATCGTAGCCCAGTCACTTTTAGAACCCATAATAATAGCGATACGGGCCGGGGCAGTATTCGACGACATGCGGTCAACTCCTGTGAGCAATTAAAGAACCTGTGCGGTACAGGCTATACACATTGAGAAGGGCGTGAGAATAGCATGAGACAGCGCGAAGGAAAACGGTTGCGTACCCACACAACCGGACATTTCACGTGAAACTTACCAGGGAAAAGCGTGAAGGGAGACACCACTGTCATCCAGGACTATCATCGAGCCCTGTCGGTGCCATGCGCCGAGTACCGCACGTTGTGCCGGCTGGTGACTGACTGTCAGGCTGTGGATTTCCGGGCGATGGGTATGGCCATGAATCAGTAACGAAGCGTGATAGCGTTGCATTGCCTGTTCTACTGCCTGTGGATTGACATCCATGATTTCCATGCTTTTTGACTGGTTCGCCTTGCTACTGTCATTACGCATTCTGGCGGCAATTTTCTGGCGGACAAACAAGGGTAACATCAGGAATAGCCGTTGCAGCCAGGGCTGGTGGACTTTTTGGCGAAAACGCTGGTATCCCTCATCGTCGGTACACAGGGTATCGCCATGCATAATCAGTACCCGACGGCCATAAAGTTCCAGTAGCTGCTCTTCCGGCAGTAACTGCATTCCACAGCGTCTGGCATAGGCCTGGCCCAGCAGGAAATCGCGGTTACCGTGAATAAAGAACACAGGGACGGTTAACGCCCTCAGGGCTTCAGCGACCTGCTGATGCAGCGGGTTCGGATCATCATCACCAATCCAGCTCTCAAACAGGTCGCCAAGAATATACAGCGCTTCACAGTCTGTGGCTTCGCGTTGTAAAAAACGCAGAAAACCGGCCGTTATTGCCGGTTCTTCCTGACACAGATGCAAATCTGCTATAAACAGCGTTCGCGGCATTACTCGCTGACGGTCACTTTCTGGATAACAACGTCATCTTTTGGCACATCCTGATGCATACCACTGCGGCCGGTAGAGACGGCTTTGATTTTCTCAACCACGTCCATACCTTCAACCACTTCAGCAAATACACAGTAACCCCAGCCCTGCAGGCTTTCGTCACGGAAGTTCAGGAAGTCGTTGTCGGCAACGTTGATGAAAAACTGTGCAGTGGCAGAGTGTGGCGCAGAGGTACGGGCCATTGCCAGGGTACCGCGGGTGTTTTTCAGACCGTTATTCGCTTCGTTACGGATTTCAGCTTTGGTCGATTTTTGTTTCATACCAGGCTCAAAACCACCGCCCTGGATCATAAAACCGTTAATAACGCGATGGAAAATAGTGTTGTCGTAAAAACCTTCGCGGCAGTACTCCAGGAAGTTTTGCACGGTAGTCGGGGCTTTATCGTCAAATGTTTTAATAACGATATCACCAAAATTCGTCTGGAAAGTGACCATAATTTCATCCTGTCATGGTTATTGTCGGTATTTAACTCTTCCTGATTACAGGGAAGGGCAATCGCAGAGGCTCCTTATATCATAAAATTCAGGGTTACGGCAGTATGGCGAAAACTGATGATGCCGGATGGCTTGCTTTACGTCGCAGTCACGTGAAAAATACGGCACAATAACCACAGTTATCGCACACGTTTAAACGGAAGAGTTAAATGCTAAAAATTTATAACACTCAGAGCAGACAAAAAGAGGAATTCAAACCTATTCATGCCGGCCAGGTCGGTATGTACGTGTGCGGTATTACCGTTTATGACCTGTGCCATATTGGTCACGGCAGGACTTTTGTAGCTTTTGACGTGGTTTCACGCTATTTACGCTATCTGGGCTACCAGCTGAAATATGTCAGAAATATCACCGATATTGACGATAAAATCATTAAACGTGCCAACGAAAATGGTGAGACTATCGAAGTGCTGACCAACCGGATGATCGGTGAGATGCATAGCGATTTTGATGCACTGGGTATTCTGCCGCCGGACGTGGAACCGCGTGCCACCCGACATATCGGTGAGATTATCGAACTGGTAGAAAAACTGCTGCAGCGTGGTCATGCCTATGTGGCTGACAACGGTGACGTCATGTTTGATGTGTTGAGTGACAGTCACTACGGTGAACTCTCCCGTCAGGATCTGGAACAGTTACAGGCCGGGGCACGGGTCGAAGTCGCCGATGTGAAGAAAAATCCAATGGATTTTGTACTGTGGAAAATGTCCAAAGCCGATGAACCCAGCTGGCCTTCTCCCTGGGGGGCGGGACGCCCTGGCTGGCATATTGAGTGTTCGGCGATGAACTGCAGCCAGCTGGGAGCGCATTTTGACATTCACGGCGGTGGATCTGACCTGATGTTCCCGCATCATGAAAACGAAATTGCTCAGTCGACCTGTGCGCATGGCGGTGAGTATGTAAATTACTGGATGCATTCCGGAATGGTGATGATTGACCGTGAAAAAATGTCCAAATCACTGGGCAACTTTTTTACGGTACGTGATGTTCTTAAGCATTATGATGCCGAAACCGTTCGCTACTTCCTGATGTCCGGTCATTACCGTAGTCAGCTGAATTATAGTGAAGATAATCTCAAGCAGGCCCGTGCGGCACTGGAGCGTCTGTACACTGCATTGCGGAACACTCATCCTCAGGCAGAGGCTGCCGAAGGGGCTGAGTTTGAGCAACGTTTCCGGGACGCCATGAATGATGACTTTAATACCCCGGAAGCTTATTCCGTGCTGTTTGATATGGGACGTGAAGTCAACCGGCTGAAAACCGAAGACGCTGCCGCTGCCGATGCGTTGGCCGCCAAACTACGCCAGCTTGCTAAAGTGCTGGGTATTCTGCAACAGGACCCTGAACTGTTCCTGCAAAGTTCTGCCGTCAGTAATGACGAAGAAGTGGCGGAGATTGAGGCGCTGATCAAAATGCGTAAAGACGCCCGTGAGAGTAAAAACTGGGCGCAGGCAGATATCGCACGCGATAAGCTGAATGAGCTGGGGATTATTCTGGAAGATGGTCCGCAGGGAACCAGCTGGCGCCGTAAGTAATTTCTGGCAATAAAAAGAGAAGGGCGGCGGGTTTTCCGATCGCCCTTTTTTAATCAGTTACGCAATAACCGAAATCGACTGACCGGCAAAACTCACGGTCTGACCGCTGACAATCTTGCAGCGTTTACGGGTTTCAACCTGGCCGTTAACCGTGACCAGGCCGTCAGCGATAAAGGCTTTTGCCTGAGCACCGCTTTCGGCCCAGCCTTCCAGTTTCAGCAGATCGCACAGTTCAACGTGTGGGAATTTACCCAGTGAAAAAGTCGCCATTATGCATTTTCTCCGTCGTGGTACTCTTCACATGCCTGCAAAGTATTCTGAATTAAAGTCGCTACGGTCATCGGGCCTACGCCGCCCGGCACCGGGGTAATCCATGAGGCGCGTTGTGCCGCAGCTTCAAATTCGACATCACCCACCACACGGCCATCGGCCAGGCGGTTAATCCCGACATCAATCACCACCGCACCCGGTTTAATCCACTCGCCAGGAATAAAGTTGGCTTTACCTACCGCCACCACCAGCAGGTCGGCGTTTTCTACATGCTGACGCAGATTACGGGTGAAACGATGGGTTACGGTGGTAGTGCAGCCGGCCAGCAGCAATTCCAGGCTCATTGGACGGCCCACAATATTAGACGCTCCGATAACCACAGCATTGGCGCCAAAGGTTTCGATATTATAGCGTTCCAGCAGGGTCATAATGCCGCGTGGGGTGCAGGGGCGTAGCAACGGGGCACGCTGGCAAAGACGTCCCACATTATACGGGTGGAAGCCATCGACATCTTTGTCGGCCGCAATCCGTTCCAACACTTTGATATTATCGATTCCTTCCGGCAGAGGTAACTGCACCAGAATGCCGTCGATATCATTATCGCTATTCAACTTATCGATCAGTGCCAGCAATTCCTGCTCGCTGGTGGTGGCCGGTAAATCATAGGAACGCGATACAAAGCCCACTTCTTCACAGGCTTTACGTTTACTGCCGACATAAATTTGTGATGCCGGGTTTTCTCCGACTAGTACTACCGCCAGACCAGGGGCGCGTTTACCCGCTGCAAGACGCTGTTTAACTTTTTCCGCAACTTCCAGACGAACCTGCTGCGCAATCGTTTTACCATCAATAATCTGTGCTGACATCAGAGAAAAAATCCACGGAGTTAGAATCATAAGGTGAAGGCACCTATTTTGTCAGAAGCGGCGCACGCTGTCAGGCAAAGAATCACTGCCAGTTGCCTAAACCTTCAGCAACAGAACGGAAAGTCGCGTAAAAACATTGACTCAGTGACCGGTGACCGTATAATTCGTCGGAAATCAGGGCGCCCTTAGCTCAGTTGGATAGAGCACCGGCCTTCTAAGCCGTAGGTCATAGGTTCGAATCCTATAGGGCGCACCATTTAATTTCAGTGAGTTACGCAATTCTTAGTCCAGCCTGATTTTCTCCTTGTGTCGTATTTGTGTCGTTACCTTCCAAAATGCTGTCAATTTGTCGGGCGTGACCGGTAAGATGGTTAGGTGCCAGGTGTGCATATCTGCGAACCATTTCTATTGATTCCCACCCTCCCATTTCCTGCAAAGCCGTTAACGGAACGCCGGACTGTATCAGCCAGCTTGCCCAGGTATGCCGGAGGTCGTGAAAGCGGAAATCTTCAATTCCTGAGCGTTTTAGTGCCAGACGCCATGATGTGTTATCATCACGCCGCATCTTTCTGACGGCCGCAGTTCTGGTTCCGTCTGGCCTGATAGCTGGTTTGGTATGAACAAACACCCACCGCGAGTGTTTCCCGATCTGCTCCTTCAGTATTTTGCATGCTGTATCGTTCAGTGCCACGCCAATAGCCTTGCCTGCTTTGGCGTTTTCTGGATTTATCCAGGCAACCTTCCTTTGCATATCAACCTGTGTCCATTCAAGGTCAACGATATTTGACCTTCTCAGACCTGTGGACAGCGCAAACACGATAACCGGACGAATACTGTCGGGCGCGCAGTCAATCAGCCTTTTAGCCTCATCCTTTGTTAGCCAGCGAATCCTTTTGCTGACCGGCTTCTTTGTTTTGATGACCGGCGCGGTTTTAATCCAGCCCCATTCATTAGCTGCGGCCCGAAGCAGGGACCGCATAAATGAAAGGTAGTGGCTTTTTGTGCCCATACTGACCGGCTTGTCTGTAAACTCAGGAACTGGTTTCCCTTCCCTTAATGCTGAGTCCCTCCGGATTTCCCATTTCCTTCGGTGGTTTCGGTTCACCATCTTACTGACAACCTTTTGCACTTCCTCGCCGGTGATTGTGGATATGTCACGGCCAGAAAAATGCCTTACAAAAAACTCCATTTTAATCCGGTCATCATCAAGGCTGCGCTTATGTTCTTTCTCATCCAGCCACCGCATGCAGGCGTCTTCAAATGAGCGTGTCGGTAAATCCCCAAGCTCATCGACCCGCCATGCCTCTGCTTTCATTTTATCGTGAAGCTCTAATGCCTGTTTCTTGTCCGAAGTGCCAAGCGATCTCCTAATTCTTTTGCCTGACGGGGTAAAGAAATGACAGTGCCATACTCCGCCCCTGAGGGTGATTGACATGATAACTCTCCTTTATCAACACCCATGCTCGCCGGGCGATCATCTTCTGAACACTTCAGATAGTCAATAATTACGGATTCGAGGATGATGTACTTTCCTTTATTCCCCGCCGTTCGTCTGGCTGGAATGCATCCTCTTTTAATCATCCCTGAAAGCGTCCTGGTGCTGACGTTTAGCTCTTGTGCAGCCTTAGCCAATGAAAAAACGCTGTCAGTCTTCAATGAGTGCTCCTTTACCCAACCCGCAGGCACGACAAAACGCCGGTGACCGGTGCGGGAATAGGGTGGTGTGGTTTTAGTAGGTGAGGTTAGTGGCGTTTAAACTTCGCGGCGCGTTCGTGCTTTTCTGCATCTTCGCGGCAGTAGCTGTCACAGTAGTGGCCTTTGTCTATAGTGGCGTCACAGTTGAGACACTTGCCGGTGAATGGCTTCGGCAATGGCCGGTTAGCCATCGCTACCAGTAACTGCTGATGCTCAAGTTCTGATGCTTGGTCGAGTGGGTCTGCGTGGGTCATACTGTAACTCCTTCAAACGCCGCTTCACACTGCTGGCCGATTTCATTAATCCGTTCCTGAATGGCTACCATGCTATCGATATCTTACGTCCTGATATCACGCACTATCAGAGAGTTGATAAGCCAGGATAGTTTCGGATAGTATCCCACGACAGTCAGCGTTTACTGCCCGGCATTCTTACCTTCTTTTACGACCTTCTTTTCATTAAGAACGAACTGGTTCTGGTCGCCGGTGATGACGTATTTCCCATCGATTTCAATCTTCATAGTGGTTTCCTTTAGGCAATAAAAAACCCGCCTGGGCGGGTTTGGTTTTTAACGGTTTCTACTTGTGCTTAAGTTGCTCTAGTACAGATTGCATACGGATAATCTGTATATCTAGCTCTAGAATCTTTTCCTGAGAATACTCTTCCGGAAATAGCCAATATTTAGCCTTTTCAAGACAGTTTTGAGCCAAATCCTTATCTAAAGATGAAACCTTTGAGGATGCGGCGAACCAAAGGGTGTAGAGTTGATTCTCCTTTTCGGTATCTTTAGGCGCGCCTTTCCTTAATTCATGCGTATAGAGTACTGTTTGTGAAACAGCAGGGGTGAGCGCCTCAATTGCTGCAATCTTTAATTTATGATTAGCATTACGCCACTCTAGGAGTCGACCAATAACAAACTTGAGCACGTCCATTATTTCCCTTCCTCCTTCGCATAAACCGGGTCGGTGCCTTTCGGCAGTTTCATAGCCTCCTGACGGTACATTGCTAACCTTTCCCTGAAATACTCTCGCAGTGCTTCCGGCTGCTGTTCTTCCACCTGCACAGCCACAACCGGCATATTCATACGCTCTTTGTAAGCAACGCCTGATGCTGCCAGATCGACATTAATTTTCTCGCGTTCTTCTTCTGGCCTGGACGAAATGTTGAATGACATAGATATTCCTCCTGAGAGGATATTACATCGTTCTTTCGACTTCGCCACACAATAACTCAGCCGTTGGCCGCCGCGTATGCAGTCGGTCGATTGTCAGTTGGCATTGTGTTTCGGTGGGGTATATATGTTCAGTGAGGGGAGTTGCCTGGTTACCGGAGATAATGAGGATGACGTATCCGGCGAGTATCATCGCCACCACCATTCGATGCAAAGATGCCCGAGCCAAATAGAGCGCATTGGACCATCATGCCAGAACGAAAAGTAACGCCATTTTGATTTTTTCTGCCATGAAATCGACAGCCACCAACCGCCGTGACGTCCGGGAATCGGTATTTTCATCATTCCCCCAGGCCGTTGAGGCGGTTGATTACAGACAGAGAGAAATTCCATATTCTGATATCGTGTGGCGATGCCTGGTACTTGTATTCGTCGATTAAATCCTGCACAGATGGCAACTTAATCACCGGCACTGGTGGGGCGGTGTAAAGTGGAACAACACGATACCCATCCGGCAAGTCTGTTTCGCCGTCATTCAATGCACAAACTTCGTCAGAAACACTAGATCCGTCATCATCAACACAGCATTCTGAGAAGTGTGCTTTACCATCTGGGTCGGATATTCCGTACATGAATATCTCAGCCGTCAGGGACGCAAGGGCGATTTCTAATGCCTGATGCGTCATCTCCTCAAGGTCGAATTTATCAGGGTATGCAGGTTCATTGCCTTTCATTGATTCAAATGCAGCGCCGATAAACTCAATCAGCGCCTGCCGCCTTTCTTCGGTTATTGGTTTCACTCTTTCACCCCTTGAATGTGTCGCAGTGGCAATTCTTAGCTTTTCGGCCACTACCGCATGGGCATTTTTGGTTTCGTAATTCTCCGGGAATCTTTTTGACCATAGCTGCCTTACGAATGTTTTCTCGGTCAATTTCTCGCATAACCTTAGCCAAATCGCGCATCACTCAACCTCCCCGGCGCGAATTTTAGCAGCGATAATTTCCATAGCATCAGTTGCAGCGACAATGCCATCACCTTCACTTTCACCCCATGAGTGAGCCGATATTAATTCATTCGACTTGTCAACACCCCGCGCCATCCACTCCCGGCGCTCTGCAAGAGACAACCTGTCGTGACGATACAGCGGGATTACACGCCGTGGATCGGCGTCTTTGCTGACTGGTTCAGAGGAAAACATTTCGCAGAAGCCATACGACTTCAAATCCCGTAGTTCTTCCTCATCTGTCCATGCAACCGGCTGACTCTCTGCCGCTTCGCCATCCATAGCAGCCAGCATCTCATTCATCGCCACCACGCCCAGAGCAAACATGTCGTGTTGCTCTTTGTCGTGTACCGAGTCGTAATCCTGCTGCCAGACTTCAAAGGATTTCCGGAGGTCCAGAATCTGTTCTCTTGTTAATTTCTTCATCACTCAGACTCCCACTTGATGCCGGCAGCGGTTAGCATTTCCAAAATCGCCGTCTTGTTAAACCAGTGCCCTGCGTCATCTGAGACCATCACTGCGTGACCCATTTGAACAACCCCCATGTATAGCGCTGGCAACTTCACCGTCACGTCATCGCTCTCACCACCCAGCGGCGGCAAATCAGGAGTCGTTACGCCAAACATAGCAGCCAGCGCGCGATAATTCTGTTCACTGTGGTAGTGACCCTTGCAGCGGACCAATTTTTCGGCCGCGGCACGGATGGCTTCCAGTTCGGCAATCCGTGCCTGAGCTTTCTCCAGTGCTGCATCAGATTCGGATAGTTGCAGCCTCTGCCGGGTAACCTCATCGAACAGTTCACATGCTATGCGGCTCTGTTCAGATTTATCGTGAAGCGCGGTTTCCAGCGAATCGGTCAGCGCGAGGATGTTATCCGGGCCATCGGTTAGTCTGTTAAACTCTTCGCATTCGGCATAGCAGACAGAAACAGACATATGACCAGATGCATATTCTTCTGTTGCTGTTTTGGCTCTTACTGCCGCCGCTTTAATCCTCTGCACCAGTTCTGAGATATCAGTCATCATTCATCCTCCACACGCTTAAACTCAATCACCCAGACCCATGGGTTAGCCTGCCAGCTATCAACGCCGTAGATGGATTCCCACAGCTCAGCAAAGTTATCGTATGGGGTTTGGCAATCGCCGCCGCTATCAGGATCTGAATAAGTTGGACGCCAGCCTGTAAGTTCCATCCCCTCGGCCTGAGCATCTTCTTGACTGATACTGTTCAACCGCTCGACACGAACGCCGGTTATTTCCAGCGTGATACGTGAAGCCCATCTGGGCATGTGAATTGATGGCGTCCAATCCCCTTCAAAGTCGAAACCATCCGGAGAAGTCCAAAGCCCGTAGTTATTTGGCTTCTGTATTGCGCTGGCCCTGTAAATGCGCTGTGCATCTTCTCTGATGCACAGGTTTCCTTTCGCGTCAACAGGATTCCCGTCTTCATTACCAATGCATGAGAATGTCTCTCGCACCCAAAGGCGATCACCAGGCTTACCAAATTTGCTATTGAGGTAGTTACCGGCCGCAATCTCTCCGGCCAGTTCATTCCCTGACAGTTCGCAGCCTATGTCACGGTCAGTAAATGGAAATTTAACCGGTATGCGGTGTTGCGTTTTCCGGCCAGCAAGGACCGACCGAACCTGTTCAGCGTTTAAGATGATAGGGCGCTCAGTCATGCAGCACGCTCCATTTCAGATAGGCCAACACGAACAGCATTCACGATGCGGTCAAGGTACTGATATTTATGATTCGGTACAGAGGGCCACTTTGCGTACCATGGGTCATCACCCAGCAGGTCAGGAAGCTTGTCACCTATTCGACAGTCACAACAGCTAACCTTAACGTCCTCAGCATTTTCTGCCTCGAACCACATTTCTCGGGCTTCACTGGCTTCAATATCTTTACCTTTGCGTAATTTAATTATTTCTGACTTAACAAACATCAGATTGGCATCATTGTCGTCATCGACTGTTCTTCTCAGGTCAGGGTCGAAATATCCGATTAAGTATTCATTGCTTACTCGCTTGATGAACTCCTGTACTGAATCACCGCCCATTGCGAACCAGGCCCCAGTCCACGCCTTCCCATAGCATGTAATAGTGATGCGGCCTTTCCCTGGCTCATAGTTTTCAATCATCACTCGGATAGGGTCCAATCGCTCCGCGCCGGAAATAGTGAATGCGAGTAAATCTATTTTTTCGACAGCAATGCCTGTTGATAGTGTTTCCACTTTGTTCCTCTCCAACAGATAACCCTCCCTGGTTATAGGAGAGGGTGAATAGGGGGTTAATTAGTCGCCGAAGCCGCCGCGTCCTGATGTGTTGGCTGTCGGGAATGTTGCCTGCTGCTGTCCTTGCTCCTGCCAGTATCGCTGCCATGCTTCTGCGTTCTGCTGCTGCTTCCTTTCTGTTATCCATTCCGGCTCCGGCGGTCGAACAGACGTTTCCATATGCCTGATTCGTTGCTCCGTCCGTGGCATCATCTGATTCAGTCGTGGGTGTGACTCTCCGTTTTTAGCCGCGCTGAGTGCTTCCATGCACCCCATAACAATCCTTTGGTTACGTAGCCATTCTCCGCGCTCACGCTCTGTCATCCGGATGATTCGGTTAGCTTCATAATTACGCTCCCATCCGTTCAGATGTGACAAAGCCGCCGACTCTTCCGGTGACAGTTTCATGATGTGGCCTTATTTGTTTAGGGTGGGGAGGTGGCTTTTATGCGAACGGGTCGAAATTGTCGTCGAACCCTGAGTTGCTATAGCTGGACTGGTTGTTGTTGCCGGACGGTTTTTTACGCTCGTCTTTGTCCTTCAGGCCCGCAGCCATTTTTTCTACAGCTTCAGCGGTCTTACCTTCCGATTTTTCCAGCAATGTCTGATGTGTCTGTGCGATGAATGGCATTCGAATCTCCAGCCCGTAAGTGTCAGAGCCGTCATTTTTGCTGCGGAGTAACTTTTGCAGCACCAGGCCAACACGCTTCCCTGCAAACTCTGGCGCAACAAACTGACCGGCCGCTTTCATCTGGTTGGTTAATTGCTTCACGCCGGCACAGCCCATAATTGCATGAATCATGTTCACGCCAAATGTGTTATCGGTTCCGTCTTTTTTGGTCACCCAGACGCTGAGATACTGGACCTTGCGGCCGTCATCAGTTTCACCAGAAAACTCAATTGACCGCGCCTGGCTGCTGGCATCAGATGATGACTTTAAAGCTGCTTCAGTGATGGTAATGACATAGGCGCCACTCTCGTTAATAAAACCGCCCTGACCGGCGGTTAGGGCTGCTTCCTGGTTGTATGTGAAGATTACGTTTGTCATGCTGCTGATTCCTTAATGTCGTGAACGTTAGTTATTCCCCAGTAGTCGCAGATGGTTCTGTCTACGAAAGCCAGGTCGTTATCAATTTCGTTGGCATCGAACATGCCCATTGGGGATTTAACTGTATCGGCCCCGTTGTTTTTGGTGGTAAATAAGAACTGATCATCCCGGGTGAGAGTGCGAAGAACTACAGTAAACATCCCTTCTACTGTGATTTTTTCATCGAGCATCCTGCCGATGGTTTTCATTTTGACGCGTCCCATTTGCGTCTCTTCCGTGTGGGCCATGAAGTAAACCCGGAGGTCATCAGGCGCGTCCTGCGCTGCTTTAATGATGTCCCAGGCATGGCGGCCAATCTCCGTGAATTTATCGAATGACTTTTCGTCTGAGCGCCGCATAAACTCATTGCTCATGACATACTGGAAGTCGTCGATAATGACGATACGCTTTCCAAAATGCGGGGCGGCATTGATGATTTTCACGATGTTCTCAGACTTATCGGTCGCCAATACTGTCCCTGTCTTTTTTTCATTGTTCCACTTAAGCCAGTCCTTTGACTTAAACGGTAATGGCTTGCCGACTGGCTTTACCAGGAGGGTTATTTCCGGATCAATGTTTCTCATGCTGGTTGATTTACCGGTGCCAGACTCACCGAGAATTAGCGTTGCCGTTCCCATATTTCCCCCTTAAAACGGACATGGACCGATAAAATATTTTTGTTTCAGCTTTTCACAGTGGGCGAGAAGAAGCTCATTCCTCATCAGCTCTCGGTCTCCAGCCTTTCGATGCATCAGCGCCTTAGCTACATGTGAAATCTCTGCCAGTTTGCTGACTTCCATTTCAACTTCGGGTGTCATGCTTCTCATTTCGACCTCCAGAAATCCCTGACCATTTTCATGTACCCGGTAACGGTATTGGGATAGAAATGAACCGACCCGCTGAACGCGATAACCAGCTCTGAACCTTGGATGATGTATTTCATGCGAAAGCCTCCCAGCCCGGACGTGCGGCATCGTTAACAAAGCGTTTGATTCTGTCGAGTTGTGTCTGAAACAATGATTTAGCAGCGCCAATGACGCCGCCGATGACGTGGGTCATTAGCGTTACCTCGTTTGGTTTATGGGTCATATAACCGCCCACTCAGTGAATGGACGCTGATATGAGGGCGTAAAAAAGCAGCTCAGTGGCTGCTTATGATTTCGTATGTCTGAATTTTCTTATCTGTGTACTGACCATAGTGAGACCAATATTTAAGCTCGGCATCTGGAGCAGGCTCAATCAGTTCACAAAGAGGAGTGAATGATCCATCTGCCTTATGAGCCTCGCTCTGAAAGAATCCTAGGCAGTAGTGAAACTCTTCGAGTTTGAAATCACGCACCTCAATTAATCGGCCGAACATATAGCGCGGCACACGAACTAAATCTCCAACCTTTGGCTTATTCACCTTTCTCTCTCCCATAAAAAAGCCCTCCACGAATGAAGGGCAATCACTAAATATTTAATCAGAACAGGTCTTCCACTCCTGTTCAGGGCAGTATTACCCACATAGCCCACTCTTTAATGAGCTATAGGGGGTTACTGGTTGCGGGCTCTCAGCATTGCGTCAGCAATTTCATAAGCATTTCTTGCTAGCCATTCTGCTGACGATGAATGCATGACATCAATCATCGAGGAGTTAGCCGCTAAGCCATTCATTGCTTTGGCTGCCAGATAATCGCGCAATGACATTCCTTCTTGGCCAAGTCTCTCGAATCCTCTCTCATGTCCGTTTGCTTGATAGTCTTCACGCGGAAATGCTGGGCCGCCTGTTTCTTTACTCACAATCACCTCCCCATAATCCACAGAACAGCTACCACTGCTGACCAGAACGCTATAATCATCAAATCAGTAATCAGCCACACTTTTGTGCTGTATGTCATATTTCACCCATTAAAAAGGCCACCGTAGTGACCTATTTGCTTTCAATGGCTGCGGTATGATTATGCTTTGCTGTTTGTACGACCATCTCAGCAAATTTATCGGCAACGTTCTTGCGAATCCCAGCATTAACGGCTTCAGTTATTTGGCGATCTATATCTTTGTTGATGCCTTTAAGCTTCTCCTGAACAACATCCTGAACCCGCTTATCCGTTAGCCATGTGATTAGCCTCGTGCCGTTGCCGTACCCAACATCAAAACTACCTGAGTCTGTGACTTTCTTTTCCATGAGACGATCAAAGGTCCGTTTAATCAGGTCAGTGATCGTCAGACAGTCCTGGGCATCGCCCCACTTATCAGTAATAGTGACTTCCTTCTCCAGCCAATCATCCGCGAACGTAATTGCCTTTTGCTCAATGGCTTTTTTAGCTGCTGCGATGGATTCATTAATCGCTTGGTTGATTTGCGTAGAAGCCTCTTTCTCAACCTTGGCAAGACAGTCGCGGGAGATCGCATTTTTCACGCCACTAATGATTTCGTGCTTAACCTCTGAATCAAGGTCGCCGCCCTCACCAATCCAATCTATTTCAACCTGAATATTTAATTTCATACTTCACCTCAATTAGGTAATAAAAAAGGCCGACTATGCGGCCTCATTGAATCCTGTCACCTCTACCCGACAGATGGGGTAGTTATAGAGTTTTAACTCCTGAATCATCCGCTGTGCATCTTCCATGCTGTCAGCGCTATTGCAGAACTTAATGTTCTCTTCGTTATCGTCGTACTTTCCTGCCAGTACCGTAAAAGCTAAAGCCATACTTCACCTCACACTAAAGGAATCGAACGACCGCGCGACTTCTGGCGGCCGGTGCATGTAATCCGGTCACCTTTGGTGCGGTGTCCGGCTGAGTAAATTGCGACATCTGGCATACACTGCGATACCTGCTCCGGACGGTTACGCCAGTTCGGTGCCTTAAGTGCCTGCTCAACCCGATCAACTGAGGACAAATTCATTGCTTCAGTCGTTCTTCTGAGGTTGTACTCAGTCATTCTTCTTTGCTGTCTATTCATTGCTATTTCCTCTGTGAGTTCTTTGGTGGAGTGGTGGCCGGTACTGATCTCCGGCTTTCTGGGTGGCACTAATCCAGACCTTGTATGGCTAAGCCACGCATACCACCTATCACTGCGCATAGCGGCTTACGTTGCGATCTTGGCGCGCATCAGCCTGCGCACTCACCACTCCCCGAAGAACTCACTTCGGCCTGTGAAATCACAGGTCCATATTGTTAAAGAAGCAGCCTGACTTTATGTCCGGCGCGGTAGGTAGTCCGTTTACCGCATCGATGTTTCGTTTCGATGGGGTAAAATTACAAGAAAGTTTGTTATCTGTAAACAATAAATCTTGTATTTGTTCTTGTGAAATACTCATTTGTTTGTTTTTAAAAGGTATTTATTTTACTCAGACGAAAAATTCCCGCACAGAGCAGTGCGGGATAGTGTCGGAGGTTCGGTCTGGGTGTGATTTCGGATGGTACAGCTATTAGGGGAGTGGGGTGGGTTACAGGCACAAAAAACCCAGCGCGGGGGCCGGGTTATTTATCTGCTTTATCACTTTTTTCTTTCCCTGATGGGAATAGACCTCTGATAACACCAAGAAAAGCAGCAAAGACATTCAAGGTGACAGCTGTTGTTATTGCTACCATGACTGTATCAGGGAAAACTTTGATGTGAAAAATTCCAAAAAATCCGCAGATTCCCAATAACCAAGCCCATCCATAAAGGGTTTTCCTAACCACTTTATATGCTTTATCTCCAAATTTTTCTCTTAGCGCTCGGTCAGCTTTTCTGTCTTCAACATCTTCATTTAAAAGAAGCAATTCCTTTGGTATGGCTTTTTCTTCTCGCCGGAGATTTCCAGAGTCATTTTTTGGTGGCTCTTCAATGGCCGATAGATCTGGATGAGGTAGCTCCACCTCAGAAGGTAGAGCTATGCGATCTAGGAGGTTATAATCCAAGTCATCAGACATTGTCTTTATTACACTTCGGATTTTTTAGCTTGGTGGATGTGGTTCGCCATTTCATCAACCGTAATTATTGACCCGTCAGGTCCTTTCAGACTCCAAGCAGTTCCTGGTGCATGAGTCATTGCTGACAGCTGTGTTCCGCTATATGGGCCATACACATCAGAAATTCTGTCAATCAGTGCAATTGCATCCGTGTCGCCAGGATCAATCTCAGGAGTAATGAAACGAATTCCAGTCCCATCTTTAGAAAACATCGCTCTGCTTAGCATTTCCTGAACAGGCATAGCGCCATATCCCTTAAGCTCATGATAAAGAGATGTAATAACAGGACCATGCTGCCAGCGGGCGAAACTGTCATCAATTAACGCCTTTCCACCGTACAGTTTTGAGAACCAAGACTGTGTATAAAATAACAGTTTTTGGATCTTCATCGGGGTTAAGTCAGGAATTTTCCCTTGCTTTGCCCGTTCAATAAAGGCATTAGCAACCGCATTTGCAGAATACGCCATTTAGTGCCTCCTCTTACTTTAGGTAATCATTCAGTCGACATGACGGAATCTAGTTGTAATGCGTCAAAATACTACGCTACATGCTGTATAAAGTACACAATATTAACTGTATATCTATCAGTGAGTTATTGGATAATACTTGTAACACAGTGAGTTATATCCGCGCACCTTTCATTCACTTAAACCGCATCTTGGCCTCAACGGCTGCGCCAATGATTTTGCAGTTCCCGTTGATCGGAACCATCGGCCAGGCCGGGTTAAGGCCTTTCAGGTACTTCTGGCCGCCATCGATAATCAGCTTCTTAAACGTGGCTTCGTTGGAATCGACCAGCTTTGCAATCACCAGGCTGCCGTTGATGGCTTCTTTCCCAGTATCGAACAACACATACATCCCTTCAGGAACGCTCTGACCAGTCGGCGCTGTCATTGAGTCACCTTCAACTTTGAGCCAGAAAGCATCGCCCTGAATGTGCGCGTCAGACTCAAGCCACTCGCTTATCTCACTTAAGGTGTAGGCCTCGATAGCTTCGGCCCAGCAACCCGCCTGAACGGAGCTGAGGACGGGATATTTCTTACCTGGAGCGTAAGATCCAGCATATTTGAAATTATCACCCTTTAAATCCTCGTCTTTTCCATCCAGCAACCACTCAGCGCTTACTCCAAGTGCAACTGACAACTCAGGTAAATACCTTGGCCTCTTGGTTTTTCCACGCTCAAGCTGCTCTATTGCTTGCTGTGATGTGCCAGCTTTTTCTGCCAGCTGCGTCTGAGTTAAGCCAAGTTCATCCCTTTTTAATTTAACCCTATCGCTAATATTCATTTTAGTTACCTCTAACATCCATGTTCACAAGAAAACCTGTAATTGACAAACAAACTAACTTGTTAGACAATACAAGAAAGTTTGTTAACGGAGGATGATATGGAAGGATTATCACACCGACTCAAACAGCGCCGAGAAGAAATGAAATTCACTCAGGCTAAGTTAGGTGAACTTGCTGGAATGTCCCAGCAATCAATTCAGCTGATCGAAGCAGGTGAGACCCAAAGACCTCGAAAACTGATTGAGTTAGCCACTGCACTTAAATGTGATGCAGCTTGGCTGATTTATGGCAGTACCGGCCCCCGCGCCGCATAAGCACCATCCGCTCTTTAACAGTCTGCCCCCTCGGATTTCCAGGGACCAATTCAAGTGACAGCACCTGCTGATCACTCAATAAAACACACAAGGATTTAATCAAATGGAAGTAACAACCACACGCAACAACGCTCGCGCAATTGAGAGCAAGTTATTGAACAAAATCGCATTAGTCGGGCTGACCAACGTAGCGAAAGCTGTTGGCGTCGATAAGTCTCAGGTGTCGCGCTGGAAGGCTAATTTCATTCCGAAGATGTCACTGTTACTGGCGGTGCTGGAGTGGGGCGTGGATGACGAACAGATTAACGATCTGGCCCAGCGTCTGCGGGTATTGCTCACAAATGAAAACGCCCCGAACTGCGCGAACAGTTTCGAGGCGTAAAGCGAATTACTGGATCAATTCACAGGGTTTATTATGTCTACACTTTATCAGCTTTACAAGCACAAAGAGAAAAACGGCACCGGCACATCAGTTAACAAAACGTATGTGGTACCGCTTTCTGAGTTATACGTTGAACCTGGCTTTAACGTCCGCGAAATCGACCAGGATCACGTTAATGAATTCCGGGATGCATTCATCGCCGGTGAGTACCTTCCTCCGCTGGCCGTACAGGTCACAGAGAAGGGCATTAAGATTCTGGATGGTCACCACCGCTATTACGGCGCACTGGCCGCCACAGAGGCTGGGCACCCGATCCTGCGCATTGAGTGTAAGGACTTTGTCGGCTCGGATGCTGACCGTATCGCCTTCATGGTTACATCATCCCAGGGTAAGCCTCTGACACCGATTGAGCGTGGTTCTGCGTATCTGCGGATGATTAACCAAGGCTGGGAACCGGCAGAGATTGCCAGAAAGGTTAAACGGTCAGTATCGGACGTTAACCTGCATCTGGATCTGGTCCGTTGTGGCACTGAGCTGCTCGACATGGTTCGTTCGGGTGAGGTAGCAGCAACAACGGCTGTGGCGTTATCCCGTGAACACGGCCCACATGCGACATCTGTTGCTGTCGGACAACTGGATAAGGCTAAGGCCGCTGGGAAGAAGAAAATAACCCGCGCTGACGCTATACCGTTGTTCAGTGCATCCAAAGCCAGACGGCTTGTAGAGCTTCTGGTAGACGCATCATTGCTGAATGATAACTGCGGTGATGATCATCTGCTTCTGGCATCCGGTACCGCCAGAGAAATCACCCTCATCCTTGACGAATACAGAGCCGGCATCCGGCAGGGAGATAAGTCATGACTTTAGGGCCCTTTGAAAAGCACCGGGAAATTCTAAAAGAAATGCCATTCCCTGAGGGTTTCAGGCTTGCAGGGTGGGTTTACATTCTGAGCAATGAGTACATGCCTGGTATCTATAAAGTCGGTATGACCACGACCAGCCCTCAAGCCAGGGCCAGGGAGCTGTCATCTTCTACTGGCGTACCTTACCCATTCAAAGTTGAAGCGGCCTATCACTGCGCTGACCCGGCTTATTCTGAAAGTGAGATACATGAATCACTGAGTGAATACCGTATAAACAATTCCAGGGAGTTTTTTAAGCTGGACTTACAGGATCTTAAGTATGCCTGTGACGAATTTTGTGACGCCGAAGTCGGGATTGGCGCTGAGCACCTCGCGGTGACGCACGATGTTATATCTTTCGAGTCACTTGATAGGCTGAATATTGATGAGTTATTTGATGATATTGACCTGGTTACATTCGGGGACAGGCTGGCTATCGCTGAGCGCCTGATCCGGATAGGGGCGGAAAGGGTTCGAAATTATGTCCTCAATGAGAATATTACTATCACTTTTCACGATGGAAAAGCATATGCCATTCAAAACCCAGAGTGGACAGAGATGCAGGAGCAATATGAGCGAAGGATGCAGCAGATAGAACATGAAGAATCCCTCGGTATCTATGGCCCTGTAATCCCCCCTAAAGAAACACCCATCCCTTTTTAATCTGGACTAATTATGAGCATGAACTTAATGGCTAAGGCCATGGGGATTAAAGTTGGAAATCCCCTGAGAAAGCTCGTTCTGATAAAGCTGGCTGATAACGCAAACGACAAGGGGGAATGCTGGCCCTCATATCAGCATATTGCCGACCAGTGCGAGATCGGAAGGTCGACGGTGAAAAACCATATCCGAGCACTTGAAGATATGGGAATGCTGCGCCGGGAATTCCGAAGAAATGGTGACTTAAATCAGTCAAATTTGTTCTATCTGACACTGGATAACATCAGAGAAATCCCCGAGAAAAATAGTGGGGCAGCAGATGACCTAGGGCAGGAGCTGCCCGGGGGGGTGGGGCAGGATATGACCGAGGGTGGGTCAGGAGCTGCCCTAGGGGGTGGGGCAGGAGCTGCCCCCATAACCAGTCACTCTTTTGAACCAGTCATTGAACCTAAACAAACACCGGTCGCTACCGCTCCTGTGTCAGGAAAATATGCCTTCGAGGGAAATGTGGTTCGCCTGAATCACAAAGACTATGCATCCTGGAAAAACCTCTACCCGAATATCGATCTGGATTATGAGCTGCAAAAGCTGGATATCGAGTTCAGCCATGAGAAGCCAAAAAACTGGTTTATCACTGTGAGCCAAAAGCTGAGCTACCAGAACAAGCAGGCACTGTCCCGGGGAGTTGGCAACGCTAAGCACAATCAACAGCCTGAACACCACTGGAACAGCCCTGAATCATGGGAGGAATTTATATGAGTCGATTACTCCAGGCAGTCTCCAACCGTGACGCCGGTACGTTATCGCAGATTGCAGGTAACTATCCTGATAAGCCGACACAGAACGTGGTCAACAGCGAGGCTGAGCACCTGGTCGATGCGCTGTTCCGGCAGTTCCGGCAGGTATTCCCGGCGGCGGCAGCGACAAACCTGCGTACTCAGGCAGACGAATCAGCCGCGAAAAAACAATGGATTGCTGCTTTCGCTGAAAACGGGATCACCACCCGTGAGCAACTGGCGGCCGGTATGCGGTGGGCCAGGGCGAAAGATACACCGTTCATGCCATCCCCGGGCCAGTTCATCGAACAGTGCAAGGCCGGTGCCTGCCACGCCGCGGGATTACCGGACGCGGACGAACTGTACCGTCGGGTGATGAAATACTGCGGGGAACGGGGATTTTATGATTGCCCGGAAAACTACCCCTGGGATAACAACGCTGACTACTGGATGATCACCGCCCTGTACAGCCAGATGCAGGCCGGGAACCTGACGGAATCAGAACTGCGTCAGCGGTGCGGTAAGCAGCTCAAATCCATGGCTGACCGGATCACTTCCGGAGAGGATATCCCCGAACCCCGGAAGCAAATCCCGCAGTTGCACATACCGTCAACCACAGAAACAGCAAAATCCCACATCGCCAACATCCGGCAGATGATGAAACAATCCCGGCACAACTAACCCGAAGGAATATCCGATGAAATTTTTTAAGAATGCGGCAATTTACCGTATGACCCGTGACGTCATTATCCCGGACGAGCTGGAAAACTTACTGGAGCACTGCCAGTTCACGCCTTGTGGGTCGCAGGACATGGCAAGAACTGGCTGGGTACCGCCGATGGGCGAAGCATTCAGCGACCAACTGGCCCATATCTCCGGTGGTCACATTCTGCTGACCGTTCAGCGTGAAGAAAAAATTCTCCCGGCACCGGTTGTCAAGCAGGCCCTGGAAGCGAAAATCGCCAAACTGGAAGCCGAGCAGCAGCGCAAACTGAAAAAGACCGAGAAAGACACCCTGAAAGACGAAGTGATTCACTCTCTGCTGCCCCGGGCATTCAGCCGCTACACGCAGGAACGCATCTGGATTAATACACAGGATCAGCTGATTGTGGTCGATGCCTCCAGCGCGAAACGGGCAGAAGATTGCCTGGCGTTGCTGCGTAAAACACTCGGCTCACTGCCGGTCGTGCCGCTGACCATGGAAACCCCTATTGAACTGACGATGACCGAATGGGTGCGGGACGGCAATACACCGGCGGGAATGTCACTGCTGGACGAAGCCGAACTGAAAGCCGTACTGGAAGAGGGTGGAACTGTCCGCTGCAAAAAACAGGCCCTGGTCAGCGATGAAGTATCAACCCACATCGAAGCCGGTAAGCGCGTTACCAGCGTAGGCATTGACTGGCAGGAACGTATTCAGTTCACGCTCACTGACAGCCTGCAACTGAAGCGCATCAAGCCAGCCACTGGCATGCTGGAGCAGAACGACGACATTGACCGGGAAGACGTAGCGGCGCGGTTTGACGCTGATTTCTGCCTGATGGCCGGTGAAATGTCTGTTCTCATTGGCAGCTTGATTACAGCGCTCGGTGGCGAAGCCCAGCGATAACCCCACCGCCGTTCAGCGGTTTTTTTGTACCTGAATTTGGAGAGGAAGATGCTGGGTGAGTGGATTAAGCATCAGATTAGAGAGCAGGAACAAAGGGAGCGGCAGGCAGCATGGGATAGGCATTATCATCACCTGCGTACTATGCCCGCCAATACCTTTGCCGCGATTTATGCTGAGTTATTTAAAAATGATGACTTCACAGATGTTCGCTTTAATGGCGAGCTTTACGAAGACACCGCAATTTATTACGCATCTCTTGCCCGGGACGAAGGCTATGAAGTCCTGGTGTAGCAGGTTAAAGGGAGAACCATGAACATCCCAAAGACGGCATCCGGTTACACGCCACTAACTTTCAGGCCATAGGCCAGCAACTCTCTGAACTCCTCCAGTCCGGTAACTGCTACCGCATCAAGGTAGAGCCCTGGCGCGAACGCCGCAGCCTTTCTCAAAATTCCATGCAACACGCCTGGTACGCCGAAATGAGCCGATACCTCATCGCTCACGGTCGACCCTTTGCGTCTGCTGAATGGGTGAAAGACGCGATGAAGCATACCTATCTTGGGTACGAAGAGACTGAAAGGGTAGACGTGATAACCGGAGAGCGAACAGTAATCCAGACACTCAGACACACATCCCGACTCGATACCGGCGAAATGCATGACTACCTGACGCGGGTAGAGGGCTGGGCTCGCAGCATTGGCTGCCTGCTCACCGTGCCGAATAACAGCGAGTACCGGGAATTACAGAGGAAACAGGACGAATGACAGATAAATCCAACACACCGGCAGAGCACAAGGATACCTGGCAGACGCCACCGGAGATATTCCGCGCTCTCAATGCTGAATTTCAGTTCCAGCTTGATGCTGCCGCCAGCCCGCATAACGCGCTTTGGCGTAAGTTCATCACCGCCGAACAGGATACGCTCCGGACGGAATGGGGTGATTATGTCGAAAACGGTTATGCCTGGCTAAACCCGCCGTACAGTGCGCCGCTACCGTTTGTCGAAAAGGCTGCCAAGGAGAAAGAGCTTAACCATGTTGGATGTGTGATGCTATTGCCGGCTGATATATCCGTTGGCTGGTTCAGAGAAGCAGTAAAAACTGCGAGCGAAGTCCGGTTGATCACCGGCGGTCGCCTGGCATTTATCTCCTCGCAGACTGGTAAGCCGGTCGGCGGTAATAACAAAGGGTCACTGCTGATTATCTGGCATCCGTGGCCGACAGGTTCGTGTCAGTTCAAAACGGTGGACCGGGATCAGCTCATGGACTTTGGCAAACGACTGATAGCGAGGGCAGCATAATGACACAGAAGACACCCAAAGAAAGAGCGATGAAGACCATTACCTCGAAGCTGGAAAAACATGAGGAATTACATAGCCGGGACCTGATGAGGTTCCTCTATCAATCACTCGGCATCACAGAAGAAGGCGCGAGTAATTATATTGTGATTGCTTACCGGGCAGGGATTTTAAGGCGCGGGACCAGGCGAATAAAAAGCGGCTTCATGTATCGGCTGGCTGAAAAATTTCCGGATTGGGGCGATTGCTTCAGGGTCGATGAAAGGGAAGCTTTGGCGGCAAAGTCCCGGCACTTCAGCGACATCGTTACATCGTACAAAGCAACAAGCAGGGTATACCAGTTCGACCAGCTAATCAGGGGGTGCCATGGCTAGCCCTATGCAACGAGCTATAGACCACCTGATATTCACTCCCACCAAGCGTTCCCGCAACAAACCCAAACCAATCCCGTCAGCATCCGAGGTCACTACATACGACCCCGGCTATCGGCTCCGTAAGCGGAAATATGACTGCATGAGAATGAGGCGCATATGACGAAAGAAACCGAATGTACAGCCTGCGGCTTTCCCTCCAATGACGGGAAACTCTGTGACTCATGCGAAGAACTGTACAGCGCAAAGAGCCCGAACTTTTACGACCTGGGAGGTGATGATGGTCAGGCAGAAAAAGCCGAAACCAAAAACTTGCCGCCACTGTAAATCGAAATACTTCCCCCGCACCACCACCCAGATAGTCTGCTCACCATCCTGCGCAATCCAATACAGCAAGCACCAATCAGCGAAACAGGCTGAGCGGCAGGCTATTGCCGATCGGAAAGCGCACCGGGAGCGTAAAGCAGACCTGAAGCCATTAAGCCACTGGATGAACATCACCCAGCGGGCGTTTAACGACTTTATCCGGGCGCGGGACGGGGAGGTATGCATCAGTTGCGGCAGCCGGTCGGCGGTCAGTTATCACGCCGGGCATTACCGGACAACGAAGGCAGCCAGTCAGCTCAGATTCAACGAGGATAACTGCCATAGCCAATGTTCATCCTGTAATACTCACCACTCCGGAAATATTGGTCCTTACCGCCTCAACCTGATAGCCAAAATCGGGCCCGAGCGCGTCGAGGCGATTGAAAACAGCAACGAGCCACACCGATACACCAGAGAAGAACTGGAATCGCTCAGAGCGCGTTACAGAAAGAAAACCAGAGAGCTGATAAAACAGCGGGAGGGAGCATGAGCACAGAAGACGAATTAGAAAACGTTGTAATTTTCCCGACGCAAAAGGATGACTTAAAAAACGGCCTATCTATGCAGTTTGAAGGTGATAGGGATAAATCGAGGCTATGCCCACACGATGCTGTATGGGTTAACTCTGAAGACCGAGTAGTTAGGTGTAGAAGGTGTGAAGCCATACTCGACCCATTCAACTTTATTTTAAGTCTGTGCGACAAGGAATCGAGATATTCAGAAAGCGTTAAGTATCTACGCAGGGAAGAGGAACAACGGCGGCTAAATATCGAAAAACTAATTCAGATAGAACGCAATGCCAAAGCCAGAATACGTAAGGCCGGACACAAGGAGCCTCTACCACTGTGGCAAAACGAGAGGGTTAAATCATGACCTGGCTAACCCGAATCCTCAACCACTTCACCCCGATCACTCCGACAGTAAAACCCGCACACGTTCAGTCATGGGATGCAAAACCCAGGAGGAAAAAGAATGCGAATTGAACATGACTACAGGGCAGTGGTGAAAATTACGCCCATTCGGTCGGCTGCTGACATGCGTAGGATATTTGGCAATGGCTGGAAAACAATTAACGAGTCGCAGCGTTGTTGGGTGCGGCATATGCTCATTTTGTGGGGCCAGCACCTGGGTAATGAAGAATATGAAAGAGGGCAGGTTAACATCATTGGCCGGTTAATGATGCGATCTGAATGGAGTGAGCAGAAGGGTAAGCAGATTGAGAAGGTAGTATCTCAGCTTTACTGCGAAGGGCTTCGCGGAGATGAACTATTCCGCAAGGCCCGTGACTTATTAGTACCGCAATCATCCGCAGCCAACATCATCTCTCTCGCCAAAGAATCCGATGATGCTGACTTTGTGGAACGCGTAATGACAAAGACTTTTGGTCGGGACAACCCGATCAGGTCTGTAGCCAGATTACGGTACTGTAAGTGCAAAAGCTCGCAAGATATTCAGCGCTCACTTTCTTATTTCACTGGCATAACACCCAAGGAGGCCAGAAACAGAATGGAATGGGCTGAAAACATACTTGAAGGAGAAATGTTTTATGCTTCGCAGCGTGAATTGAGGAAGGAAATTCCATTAATTGCCGCATAGAGCACGAATAGCTAAAGCAGTCGGGCATGCAGTTGGGTATATTTACTGTAAGCTCGGAGCGTAAAAGCGAACAGAGCACACCAACATGAAACCTCGCCTCGGCGGGGTTTTTTTATGCACAAAATATAAAGGCATTTGCAGGGTGTTTCCGGACGCTTTAGAGACTGCAAGTGCCTTTTTCTTTTCTGCAAATTTCACCCTCTGCCAATCGACGACCACACAAAACCTTCTCTGACTGTAGCGTTTAACGGCAGTGGGTGAACCCTTACACACAGCACCGAGCTTTTTCTAAGCAAAGGTGGAAACTATGAAGATAAATATTATGCCCGACAAAATTGCATCGGCGGCAAGCTATTGCGTGTCCGGCACACTTGTCTGTGGAGGTAGCGTGGCTCAATGGATCAGTGACCTCGACTGGAACAAGATAGCCGTTATCAGCGGGATTATCGTGGGCGTGGCAACACTACTGGTGAATGCCTGGTACAAAAGCCAGACGCTGAAAGCCTACAAAGATTCTATTGCCCGGGGAATCCCCAGCGCTCCACCTGAGGGTGACTAATATGGCAATGTCACCTTCTCTCAGAAAGAAGCTGATAGCTGCTGTGGGTGGAGGTGCTATCGCCATAGCGTCAGTATTCATCCCTTCGCTGGAAGGAACAGAGCACACGCCATATCGTGACGGTGGAGGAGTCTGGACTGTATGCACAGGACACACAGGGCCGGATGTTATCCCCGGTCATCGGTACACCGATGCTCAGTGTGATGAATTTCTGAAAGCTGACCTCAGAACGGCAAACAATGCCGTCACCCGAAATGTAAAAGTCCCTATGAACGAAATGCAGGAAGCGGCCCTGACCAGTTTCGTGTTTAACGTAGGTGCGGGAAATTTTGCGAGGTCATCGCTACTGAAACAGATTAATGCCGGCCATTACACTGCAGCCTGCGATTCACTCACTCGGTGGGTGTATATCGGCCAGGTGAAATCACCCGGGCTAATGAACAGGCGGGAAATCGAAAAAGAAATCTGTCTGTGGGGTGATAAATGACCTGGCTACTGACCAACTGGCGTTACGTCCTGATTACTGTTCTGGCCGGTATCGTTATCAGCATTTACAGCTTGATGAATAATTACCGACATGCTGCCGATGAGTGGAAAGAGAAATCCAGCCAGCAAGCCGCTCTGGCCGACTCCCGGATGAAAACCATTAACGATATGCAGGCACAGCAGAAAGTCGTCTCTGATATCGACAACCAGTACCAGACAACCATCAAGGCCAAAGACGATGAAATCAATTCCCTGCGTAATAGCGTTGATGCTGGTTCTGTCCGGCTGCGCGTCAAGGCAGTATGTCCGGCAGGAGTGTCCAAAACCGGCACCACCGCCAGCAGCACTAATGCAACCAGCGCCGAACTCGATCCAGACGCTCGACAAAATTATTACACCCTCAGAAGCCAATTAGCCCAGGCCACAGCCCAGATTAACGGCCTGCAGGCTTACATCAGGGAAATCACTAAATGAAATTCATCACATGGCTAATCAGCCTGTTTAACAGAGAGAAAGAGAAAATGACCGAACCAGTAGCAGATTCCGCAGTAGCAGAACAGCCAGCCGTAGCTCAACCGGAAGTAGCACATCCCGCAGTAGCAGAAGCCGCACAGCCAGCAACTATCGAAACAGCAGGCGAGAAGATTTATTCCGAAGTCGAACTGGTAGCGGAACAACTGAAGAAACTGGTCGCTGCTGCCGGTACCAGCGCACACCTGGTAATCGATGAACTCATCGACACGGCAATCAAAATCGTAAACCCCGGTAAGTGAAGGAGAGCATCATGAACTTTGGACAGGCATTAGAAGCGGTAAAGGCTGGTGCGAAGATTTATCGCCAAGGCTGGAACGGTAAGGGTCAGTTCGTCATCAAGGCGGGTGGTTATACCGTGAATGAGCCCCGACCAGGCTCTGACTATGCGAAAGCCGGTATTGCAGGTGAATTTACTATTCAGCCTCATCTCGATTTGAAAAATGCGCAGGGGCAGATGCAGCCAGGCTGGGTGCCATCCCAAGGTGATTTGTTTGCTGAAGACTGGATTGCTGAATCACCGTAGTAATCAGAACAGAGGCCATTGCGGTGGCCTCGATTGTGATTACCCGGCAAGTAACTTCACTGCCATAACCTGCCCCAAAAAGGCAGGTTTTTTATTATCAGAAGAAGAAGGAAAAGTAATGTTTACAGTTAAATCAATTATCAACGGCGTTACTCACATCTGTGAACAGGACAGCGTAACAATTGCCCGTCCAGATTCCGAAAGGTTTGCGGAAATACTGAAGCAAACCAACAGCCACTCGAACCCCGATTTTGTTATCTGGCTCCCTGATGTTTACGCCGACGCAGAATGCAAAGACGCTATTCAGGAAGAAGAGTTGATATTCAGTGAAAGGTTTGAAGTCCTTGATACTGATGCTATAGCCATCCTTGTCGAAGATTTTGAAAGCCCATGCCGTCCTAGTGAGGCATTCAAGGGGCTTAAATATCAATTCATCTATCCTGGCGATAATGTCTACGTCATGAATTCTCACGGATCGACTATCGAAGTAGTCAAATAATTACCCGAACTCCCCAAGCTCACTTTAATCGGTGGGCTTTTTTATGTCTGCATCACAGAGCATCCATCTGGGTGCTGTTTAATGCAATCATCCTACAGGACAACATCATGACCAATCCTAACTACATCCCACAGTGGCCGCTGTACAAAGACACTGACGGAATTTACATCCGCGCACTGCCGATTAAATCCATCAAGTACGCTAACGATGGTTCCGGCCTGGTATCTTTCGACGGAGCATATAACGAGCAGTACATCTCTGCAGCGTTCGCCGCAACATTCAACCCGCAAGCCGGTGGTTATCTGTTTAACAGCCAGTACGGTGAAATCCTGTACCTGAGTAAAACTGACTTCGAAGCGAAGTATACCGCTGACACTGAGGGCCAAGGCGCTAAAGGTGACAAAGGTGACAAAGGAGATACGGGAGCTACCGGTGCCAAAGGTGATACAGGGCTTGGCATTAAATCAATTGCTGCTGCACAGGCAAGCGGCACGGTAACGCTGACTTTCACGATGACTGACGGAACGACTCAGACAGCATCGTACGCTCTTCCTGCATAGTTTATAAAGTTCTGCAAAGGTCATCAAATTGGTGGCCTTAACAGAGTTTTATATATGATTTCATCCAGGCCAGTCACCAGATTCCCGGGGCTGGTATTTTTATTTGTAGAGGAATGTTCTGTATGGCAGCACCAAAGGGTAACCGATTTTGGGAGGCCCGCAGTAGTCATGGGCGTAATCCTAAGTTCGAATCCCCTGAAGCGCTGTGGACTGCCTGTTGTGAATACTTCGAATGGGTTGAAGCTAATCCGCTGTGGGAAATGAAAGCTTTCGCATATCAGGGAGAAGTGACACAAGAACCTATCGCTAAGATGCGAGCGATGACGATTACCGGCTTGTGCATATTCCTCGATATCACTCGGCAGACATGGGGAACCTTCCGTGTAACAGAAGGTTTTTCTGACGTCACCACGCGAGCAGAGGAAATCATCTACGACCAGAAGTTTTCTGGCGCCGCTGCTGACCTTCTTAACGCAAACATCATCGCCCGGGACCTGGGCTTAAAAGAGCAATCGCAAGTCGAGGACGTGACACCTGATAAGGGAGATCGCGATAAGCGCCGCTCCCGAATACAGGAGTTACTGAGCCGTGGTAAGCGAAACGATGCTTGATGACCTCTCAGAAGACGAGCAGATAGAACTGCTTGAGCTTCTGGAGGAAGAAGAGAACTACCGAAAGACACACCAGTTATTTGATTACCACCCCTACGGTAAACAGCGTGAATTTATCGATGCTGGACACGACTTCACTGAACGATGCTTCATGGCTGGTAACCAGCTAGGTAAGTCATATTCCGGCGGTGCCGAAGTAGCATTTCACCTGACTGGCCGTTACCCTGGCACCAAAGGTTATCCGAATGATGGTGCTTACGGTGGTGAGTGGGGAGGCAAACGATTCTATGAGCCTGTGGTGTTCTGGGTTGGTGGCGAGACTAACGAGACGGTAACCAAAACCACTCAGCGTATTCTCTGTGGCCGTATCGAGGAGAATGACGAGCCGGGCTACGGTTCAATCCCGAAAGAAGACATCATTAGTTGGAAGAAGTCGCCGTTTTACCCGAACCTTGTCGATCACCTCCTAATAAAGCACCACACACCTGAGGGCGTTGAAGACGGCATATCAATCTGCTACTTCAAGCCGTACTCGCAGGGTCGCGCCAGATGGCAGGGCGATACTATTCACGGTGTATGGTTCGATGAAGAGCCACCATACAGCATTTACGGCGAAGGGCTGACCCGTACCAATAAATACGGCCAGTTCTCTCTGCTGACATTCACCCCGCTGATGGGGATGTCTGATGTTGTCACAAAGTTCCTGAAGAATCCGAGCAAAATGCAGAAGGTGGTCAACATGACCATCTACGATGCAGATCACTATACCGAAGAGCAGAAAGAGCAAATCATCGCCTCTTACCCTGAGCATGAGCGTGAAGCACGTGCGCGGGGTATTCCGACAATGGGTAGCGGTCGAATATTTCAGATACCCGAAGAAACCATCAAATGTCATCCGTTCGAATGCCCTGACCATTTCTATGTTATCGATGCAATGGACTTTGGCTGGGATCACCCGCAGGCACAGGTGCAATTGTGGTGGGATAAAGACGCCGACACGATTTATGTTTCACGCGTCTGGAAGGACAAGGAGAAAACCGCAGTACAGGCATGGGGTGCTGTTAAGTCATGGGCTAATAAAATCCCCACCGCGTGGCCACACGATGGCAATCAGCATGAAAAGGGCGGCGGTGAGCAGTTAAAGGCCCAATACGCTGACGCAGGCTTCCAGATGCTACCAGAACATGCCACATGGCCGGATGGCGGTAACGCTGTTGAGCCTGGCATATCTGAACTGCGTGACATGATGCTTGATGGCCGGTTTAAGGTGTTCAACACATGCGAACCATTCTTTGATGAGTTCCGACTCTACCACCGCGACGAAAACGGAAAGATTGTGAAGCTTAATGATGACGTCCTGTCAGCAGTTCGTTATGGCTACATGATGCGCCGGTTCGCCAAAATGATGCGTGATATCAAAAAGCCGAAAGAGAAGAAAACACCGGCACCAATCAGACCAATTTCGCGAGGAAGATAATGGCCGACACTAACGACAGACTGGATGACATTCTCGGTAAGTTTGACCGGGACTGGTCGGCCAGCGAAGAAGCCAGAACCGAAGCGAAGAACGACTTATTCTTCAGTCGGATCAGCCAGTGGGATGACTGGCTGACAAAATACACAACCCTGCAGTATCGCGGACAGTTCGATATTGTGCGCCCGGTAGTGAGGAAACTGGTTGCTGAAATGCGTCAGAATCCGATTGATGTTCTGTTCCGGCCAAAGGATAACGCTGACCCGAACGCTGCTGAAATCCTGATGGGTATGTACCGAACCGACATGCGGCATAACACCGCGAAAACTTCGGTTAATGTGGCAGTGAAAGAGCAGATTGAGTGCGGCATCGGAGCCTGGCGTATCGTCACCGAGTATGAGGACGAGGACCCTACCAGTAATAACCAGATTATCCGGCGCGTTCCTATTCATGAAGCGTGTTCACACGTCATATGGGATGCAAACGCAAAGCAGCAGGATAAATCAGACGCTAAACACGTAACAGTAATCAGCGCGTTGTCGCAGGATGGCTGGGAGTCCTTTGCTGAAGAGTTAGGCCTTGATGCTACAGACATTCCCTCGTTTCAGTCACCTAATGACTGGCTTTTCCCCTGGCTGTCAAATAACGTTATTCACATCGCTGAGTATTACGAAGTCGTAGAGAAGAAAGAAGTCGCTTTTATATACGAAGACCCGTTGACCGGTGAGCCAGTCAGCTACTTCAAGCGTGATATTCAGAACGTCATCGATATGCTGGCTGACCGTGGCATGAAAAAAATCGGTGAGCGCAAGATTAAACGCTGCCGTGTTTATAAAACCATTCTGTCATCATCTGCCATTCTGAAGAACAGGCAACTGATTGCCGGTGAACACCTACCGATTGTGCCGGTGTTCGGTGAGTGGGGATTTGTCGAGGATAAAGAGGTCTACGAAGGTATTGTCCGGCTGACGAAAGACGGCCAGCGCCTGCGTAACATGATTATGAGCTTTAACGCTGATATCGTTGCCAGAAACCCCCGCAAGAAACCAATCTTTTATCCTGAACAGATTGAAGGATATGAATACATGTATGCGGGTGATGCTGATTACCCGTACTACCTGCAAAACCGCACTGATGAAAGCAGCAATGATTTACCGCTCGGCGCTGTTGGCTACCTTGATGACCCGGAGATACCACCCGCAAACCAGTACGCTCTGCAGGCGGCATCTGACGCTGTTCAGCAGGTTGCTGATTTGGGCGTCGATAACCAGGCGGCTAATGGTCAGGTGGCTTTCGACACTGTTAATCAGTTAAACATGCGCTCAGACCTGCAAACATTCGTGTTTCAGGACAATCTCGCGACCGCAATGCGCCGTGATGGTGAAATCTACGCATCAATGGTCAGTGATATCTATGACGTTCCGCGCACTGTCACAATGACTCTGCCGGACGGTGAAGAGAAGACTGTCCAGACGATGACAAGTGTTGTTGATATCGCATCAGGGCAGACAGTTGTTCTGAATGATATCAGCGGCCGGTTTGAGTGTTACACCGATGTGGGCCCTTCATTCCAGTCAATGAAGGAGCAGCACCGCGCAGAACTGAAGGAGCTACTCAGTCAGATTGATCCGTCACAACAGGTGTGGAATGTGCTGTTACTGCAGTATCTGACGTTGCTGGATGGAAAAGGAATCGAAATCACCCGCGACTACGCCAACAAGCAACTCGTTATCCAGGGGCTTAAGCAGCCTGAAACAGCAGAGGAACAGCAGTGGTTACAGGAAGCGCAACAGCAGCAACAGAATCAACCTGACCCGGCAATGGTTCAGGCTCAGGGTGTACTGGCGCAAGGTCAGGCAGAGCAGATGAAAGCTCAGAACCAGCAACAGGACCTGCAGATTAAAGCCTACACCGCGCAGCAGCAGGCGCAGTTAACCCAGGCTCAGGCAGTTCAGGCGCTGGCTAACGCTAAATCACTTAACGACAGGTCATTGCGGGATGCATTAAGTGTCCTGTCTGACTGGTATCAGAAACAAAACACAGCGGCACATAACGATGCGGACCAGATGCTACGTGCCAATCAGCAGCATCACGGCCAGCAACTCGATATTGCCAACCTCCTGCAACAGCAGAGTCAGCAGCAACAAAATCAACAACCTTCCGCCATTCCCGGCGAGTAACTTTATCCCTTCCATGAGGTGAATCATGAGTAATACCGACGATATTCAGGAAACTGAAGAACAAACCCTGCCCGACGATCAGCAAGCGGCACTTGATGATGGTCAGCCAACCGATAATGCCAGCGGTGGCGATGGTCAGGATGAGGGCTTCGAGATTGTCCTGGGTGACGACGAGAACAAACCGAAACAAGACCCGGCAACTAACGCCAAATTTGCACAGGCGCGTATTGAACGTAAGCGCCAGCGTGAAATTGAGCAGCAGCTTGAGGCTGTTAAGCGTGGCGAGGTGCCGGAGAATTTGCGTGTTAACCCTGACCTGCCTCCTCAGCCTGACATCAACCAGTATCTTTCTGATGAAGGGCTTGAGAAGTACGGTTACGACCAGACGCGGGCACTTGCAGCATTTAGTCAGGCTAATAACGAATGGCTGATTAAGGCTCAGGATGCCCGTAGCAATGCAGTCGCAGAGCAGGGGCGTAAGACCCATGAGTACACACAAAGCTCAACGCAGGCAGTCGAGGCAGTGCGCCGCCATTACGATTCGGCAGAGAAATTAAACCTACCCGACTATCAGGAGAAAGAGGACAGTTTCCGGTCGCTGGTGCCCGAGGGTATCGACACCGAAATCATGCGCCTTTTCCCGGAGAAGTCGGCGGCCATCATGTATCACCTGGGTGCAAACCCGGAGAAATTACGCCAAATCGTTGCGATGGACGGCCAACAGGCTCTCATCGAACTGGCCCGACTCGATGCAAAACTCACGATTAAGCCTCGCGGTAAACCCGTATCAAAAGCGCCACCGGCTGATGAGGCTGTATCCGGCGATGTCACTGCTGCAAACCGTGAATCTCTGCAAAAGCAGATGGATAAAGCGGCCAGAAGTGGCGACACGGAAACTTACCGCAAACTGAAAGCAAAACTTAAAGGAATCCGATAATGGCTCTTAACGAAGGTCAGTTAGTAACCTACGCCATCGACGAGGTGATTAATACCGTCGAAAACCTGACGCCAATGGCGCAGAAAGCAACCAAATACACCCCGCCAGCCGCATCAATGCAGCGTTCAAGTAACACTGTATGGATGCCGGTAGAGCAGGAATCTCCAAGTCAGGAAGGTTGGGACCTGACAGGCAAAGAAACTGGCATTACTGAACTGAGCGTAGCTGTTAGCCTGGGCGACCCGGATAACGATTATTTCGCTCTCCGTGCCGACGATTTGCGCGATGAAACCAGTTATCGCCGCCGTATTCAGGCGTCAGCCCGTAAACTGGCGAACAATCTGGAACTGAAAATTGCCAACATGGCCGCCGATATGGGGTCTCTGGTGGTAACCGATCCGGACCAGATTAACGGTGATTCATCCAAAGGATGGGATTTTGTCGCCCATGCCGAAGCATTGATGTTCAGCCGTGAACTGAATCGCGATGCGGGTCTGTCATGGTTCTTCAACCCTGATGACTACCGCAGGGCTGGTTACAATCTGGTTGGGCGGGATATTTTCGGTAACGTGCCGGAAGATGCTTACAAATCAGGAACAATTCAGCGTCAGGTAGCTGGCTTTGATGACGTCATGCGCTCTCCGAAACTTCCAACTCTGGCTGCGTCAACCGCAACCGGCGTCACTGTTTCCGGAGCTCAGTCATTCGCACCTCAGGCGTGGAAGCTGGACAACGATGGCAACAAAACCAACGTTGATAACCGATTCGCCACTGTCGCCGTGTCCAGCACTACCGGATTTAAACGTGGTGACAAAATCTCGTTTGCCGGTGTGAAGTTCCTCGGCCAGATGGCTAAGAACGTCCTGACCGATGACGCGACATTCTCAGTGGTTAACGTGGTTGATGGCGCCCATCTGGAAATCACGCCGAAGCCGGTAGCTCTGAATGACACCAATCTGTCACCGGAACAGCGCGCTTACGCCAACGTAAACACCACTCTGGCAGATGCTACCGCTATCAACATCCTGAACGTGGCCACGACCAAAACAAACGTTTTTTGGGCTGATGATTCAATCCGTATCGTGTCACAGCCAATCCCTGCGAACAGCGACCTGTTTGCTGGCATGAAAACGACTGCGTTTGATATCCCTGGCGTAGGTATCAGCGGAATCATGGCAACTCAGGGTGATATAGCTACCCTGACAGGTAAGTGTCGTATCGCGCTGTGGTATGGCGTGAACGCTACCCGTCCGGAAGCTATCGGTGTCGGCCTGGCTGGTCAGACTGCAGCTTAATCAATGGGGCTTCGGCCCCTTTTTCGTGAGGCTGATATGGATACCGCAGTTTATAAGCCTGGCGGCCCATGTAAGGTATGGGGCGTAATGGCACACGTTAAAGTTGTTGACCACACAGAAGTAGAAAAACACGTAAAAGACGGCTGGCTTGATCACCCGTCGAAGCTATTTGATAAGCCAGGTCGCCGCAAGGCTAAGGCGGTTACTGATGCTGACTCAGACTAAAGGCGATATTGTCCGCGCCGCCCTGCGAAAGCTGGGAATTGCTTCCGATGCCACGCTGACAGATGTCGAGCCGCAGTCAATGGAGGATGCCGTTAACGACCTCGAAATGATGATGGCCGAATGGTATCAGGATGGCCGGGGAATCATCACAGGCTATGTTTTTTCCAATGATGACAATCCGCCGGAAGAGGGTGACGACCACGGCATGCGGTCCATTTCGGTCAGTGCTGTAGTTCATAATCTTGCGCTCCGTATCGCTCCTGATTACGTGGTTACTCCGGCCGACAAAGTTGTTACGACTGCCCGTTACGGCAAGGAGCGGTTGATGAAATCGACTGCTATCAGCCGCGCCGCAAGCATCGGATATTCCTACCCTCAACGGATGCCTGTTGGCTCCGGTAACCGCCTGGCAACTTACAACAACTGGAATTTCTACCCGGGGAATCAAAATGCCAATTCAGCAACTTCCACTGATGAAGGGGATAGCGAAGAGTCAGGTTAACGCTGATTACATTGATGCTTTACCTGTCAATATGCTGGCAACCCCGAAAGAAGTATTTAACTCTAACGGATATCTCAGGTCTTTCCCTGGCATTGATAAGCGCTCTGGTGTGGCTGGCCTGTCCAGGGGCGTACAGTTTAATACTCACGAATCTGTTGTATATCGGGTGCTGGGTGGGAAATTGTATCGCGGTCAGTCACAGGCGGGCGATGTGTCAGGATCCGGACGAATCAGCATGGCCCATTCAGCAACAAGTCAGGCTGTTGCCGCAAACGGAGTGCTGACACTTTACCGTTATGACGGAACCACCAAAACGCTGCAAAACTGGCCGTCAACTGAGGGTGATGTGACCTATGCACAGTACGATATTGGCTCAGTTCGTGATGTCTGCCGGTTGCGTGGTCGTTACCTTTGGGTAAAAGATGGCTCTCAGGACTTCGGAGTAACGGACCTTGAGGATGAATCACACCCTGACCAGTACCGACCGTTCTATACCGCAGAAAGTCAGCCTGACGGCATTCTTGCCTGTGATACCTGGCGTGATTTTGCGGTGATGTTCGGCTCTGCCACAATCGAATATTTCTCTCTTACCGGATCAACTGATACCAGTGCGGCTATTTACGTTTCTCAGCCGTCACTGATGGTACAGAAAGGCATTGCCGGAACACGCTGTAAATGCAAATTTGGTGATTCTCATGCGTTCATCAGCAACCCGTCAGGCGGTGCGCCATCTGTTTATGCGATAAGCCAAGGTTCTGCTGCCCCAATTGCTACTGCGAGCATTGAGAAGATATTGCGCAGTTATTCAGCATCAGACCTTTCCTCTGCAGTTATGGAAACGCTACGGTTTGATGGTCATGAGTTAATGATTATCCACCTTCCTGACCATGTCCTCTGCTATGACGCATCAGCAAGCAGCAACGGGCCGCAGTGGAATATCCTGAAAACCGGGCTCTATGATTCACCTCATCGCAGCATTGATTTCATGTTTGAAGGCAATCAAATCACTTGTGGCGATAAAACAGAATCAGTGACCGGTCAGCTTAATTTTTCATCATCTTCACAATACGGAGTTCAGCAGGAACATCTGCTTTACACGCCTTTGTTCAAGGCTGACAACATGCGGGTGTTTGATTTCGAACTTGAAGCATCGACCGGCGTTGCTCAGGTGGCTGACAGGCTGTTTTTATCCGCTACGACTGACGGAATTAACTTTGGTCGTGAGCAAATGATTGAGCAAAACTCACCATTCGCATATGACCGGCGCGTTTTGTGGCGCAGATTTGGGCGGATTCGAAAGAATGTTGGCGTGAAGGTAAGGATTATAACTTCTTCTCCTGTGACCCTGTCAGGGTGTCAGGTAAGGCTGGAATAATGGCTGATACATCACTACAAGCGCCAGTAACCGTCCAGGCGTCAAGAATCGACGCAACATTACTCCCAAAAGGATTCAGTCAACCGTATTCTCTCTATGTTATTCAGCAAAGTTCCGACCTCGGGGCGGTTGCAGGAAAGGCAAATGAGGCAGGAAATGGCGCCTATGATGCTCAGGTGAAAAACGATGAGCAGGATGTGGAATTAGCTGATCACGAAAAGCGACTGACTGCAGCAGAAACGGAGCTGGCAGATCATGAACAACGGTTACAGGCTGCCGAAACCGAACTTGCTGACCATGAGCAAAGAATAACGGCTGCAGAAACTGAGTTATCCGACCATGAGAAACGAATTTCAGCCAATGAAACCGAACTGTCAGACCATGAATCACGAATAACTCAGAACACTGACGATATTTCATCACTGGAAACCGCTCAGCAGACCGACAGGGGCGATATTGACAAAATATCAGCCGATTACCTGTCTAAAAGTGCCACAACCTCACAGAGCCTGTCAGGGCCGTTAAATGTCGCATCATCATACTCTGTGAACGGCACAAAAGTTATTGGTCCACGGCAAACCGGATGGACGCTATCAACCGGCACCGCAAACAAGGCAGCATTTAACGCCGACCAGAGCTACACCGTTGGCTCTGTCTATTCTCAGACTGAAATACAGGCCATTGTCCAGGCGCTTATCGAAACCCGGCAGCGGGTAAAGGCGCTTGAGGATATGGCGGTAACTCACGGGCTTATCTCTAATGCAACGACTTGATGCAGTGACCGGTTCGCAGCTAATGAGGCTGTGGGGCGTTCCTTTATGGCCTGATTTAGAGGCTGACTATCTGTTATGGCGTGATTGTGGGATTTTCGTTTGCATGGATTTCGGTGATCACGTCGATTTGCATATGGCGATGAGGAAAGGCGACCGGCACAAATGTCGTGATGCAGTGTCCGATGTTTTGTCAGTCATCGGTGACCGGGAGGTCAGGGCTCCGATTCTCGAAGAAAGTAAGCACGTGTGCAATCTTGCGCGAAAGTTTGGGTTTGTCGAGACATGGCGCGGAAACACTGAATTTACAGATGGCCGTACCGGTGGCCTGATTATTATGACGAGGTTTAAAAATGGGCGGAATCGCTAAAGGTATCGGGAAAGTAGTTGGCTCAATTACAGGGGCTAATCAGGCGGCACAGGCTCAGACAGATGCAGCCAATCAGTCAAACGCAACAGCATTACAGATTTACAATCAGCAGGCGGCCACTCTGAAGCCGTTTGTTCAGTCCGGGCAATCTTATCTGACAGGCCTGAATAGCGTGTTAAACAACCGTTCTGGAACTCTGAATGACTATTACAATTCGTCAGAATATGCAGGGTTGGCTAATCAGGCGCGTTATCAGCAATTAGCCTCTGCTGAGGCAACAGGTGGGCTTGGTTCAACAGCGACGAGTAACGGTTTGGCTTCAATTGCTCCGCAGCTTGGGGAAGCATACCTTAATGACCGGTATAACCAGTTGCTGGGCGGTGTGAATGTCGGGCTGAGTGCTGCTGGCGCTTCCAATGCAGCGGCTGGGACATATTCCAGCAATGTGCAAAATAACCTTTCGCAAATCGGCGCGGCACAGGCTGGCAATTCTCTGGCTAATGGATCGACACTCACGCAGGGCATCGGCTTTCTTGCTGGTCTGTTTTAATCGGGGGAATCATGGCTATTCAACCAATTGACTATAGCTCGCCAAATGCTGGATTTTTACAGGGAATGCAGACCGCCGCAGCCTATAAGCAAAACCAGCAACAGAACCAGGCTATTGATAGCGCAAATCAGTTTAAGCAGGACTGGCAGGGGGCTTATGGTGATCCTGAGAAAATGAATGCACTTGCAGCGAAATATCCTGACCAGATGCAGACTATCGCTCAGGGTATTGGGTATCAGGATGCCAATCACCAGGCAGCACTTGGCGCAGCCGCAGGAGATTTGCGTGTGGCTATGGCTACCGGAAATCCTCAGGCTGTCATGTCAGCAGCACAGCAACACGCCTCTACATTGCAGAGTATCGGATCATCTCCTGATGAAGTGGCGACAATGTACCAGAATGACCCTAATCACCTCGGCCAAATTGTCGATGCTGTTGGGATGACCTCTCTTGGCCCCCAAGGCTATTACAATACTCAGGCCAAAAATGCTCAGTTAACGCAGCAGGGCGCTGCCACGAATGCAAATATCCAGCTTGGTCAGCAACGGCTGCAGCAGCAGTACCAACAAAACCAGTTTGACAACCAACTGAATCAGCAGAAGTTCCAGCATCAGATTCAGCAGGATTACACAAACAATGGGTTTAATGCTCAGAAACTTGATATTCAGAAAGGCGACCAAGCTATTAAGCAGCAAATGGCAAACCAGACCGGCCAGAAAGATGTTGCCAGCGTACAGAATCAGCAATTCCAGCAGGTCCAGAAAAAGCAGGACTTTGTTAACGGTTACGACCAGCAGGTAAACAGCACTTTAGGGATGCTTACCACACTCAACCAGGTTAAGCAGATCAACCCTTCCACTTTCAACGGTATTTGGGGTGCCCAGGGTTATGTAAACCGAAATCTGCCGGGCTCTGATTCGGCAGATGCATGGTCGCAGATTACGCAGATGCAGGCTCAGGCGCGACAGATGGGTGTAATCGGGATGCGTGGCACTGGTCCGGTTTCAGATTCTGAAGGTCAGGCCGCCGCCAGTGCGTTCCTTAACTTACAGCCAAGTGTTTCAGCAGACCGCGCAAGGTCAATTATCAACAACTGGCAACAGGTATTACAGCGGCAGGTTAATTACCTGAACAGCCAGAAATCTCTGGTCGATAAATACCGGTCAGATGTTCAGTCTTACTCTGGTCCTCAGCAGTCATCTGCTCCGCAGGTCGGACAATCTGAAGGTGGCTACACCTATACAGGCGGTGACCCTTCATCACCCAATAGCTGGAGAAAAAATTAATGGCAGGTCCGTGGGAAAACTATCAGAGCAGTACACAGCCTGGGAATTCTTCCGGACCGTGGCAAAACTATCAAAGTCAGCAGTCGGCACCTCAGCAGGGTGCCGATGTTGTTTCTGCGACCGAGCAAAAGTATGGTATCCCGTCAGGGTTACTCAGTGCTGTAATCAGCAAAGAATCGAGCGGAAACCCTAATGCGGTTAGCCCGAAAGGCGCAATCGGACTCGGTCAGGTCATGCCTGAAACGGCAAAAGGGATGGGCTATAACCCTGAAAGACTGAAATCTGACCCTGATATGCAGGTTGATGCCGCAGGTAAATATCTCGGGCAGATGCTGAGACAGAACGGAGGGGATGTTACTTCGGCGCTGGCTTCCTATAACTGGGGCCCTGGAAACGTCCAGAAATACCAGTCCGGACAGAACCAGTCGATGCCTGCAGAGACTCAGAATTACATCAATGACCCTCGGTTTGCTCAGTGGACCCAACAGCAACGACCACAGCCCGGATCGTCCGGAGAAATGGATTATCTAAGCCAGGAATCAAACCAGCCATGGGAAACAAGCCAGCCATCTCCCACGCTTACCCAGGATGTTGAACAGGCAGGTAAAGGGTTATTACAGGCTGGCGTTAACGTGGCGAATATCCCCGGAAGCGTAGTTAATACCGCGCTGGATGCTGTGGGAGTTCCTAAACAGGATCAGGTATATCAGTTTCAGTTGCCTAAAAACATGCAGCCAACAGACCAGTACGCACAACTTGGGGCAGAAATTGGGCCTTATCTTGTGCCTGGTGTTGGTGCAGAAAAAGCGGCAGCGGCCACAGCTTCAGCCGTTGGAGCATCCAGAACAGAACGTGCAGCAAATCAGGTTGCCAGTATGCTGTCTGAAAACCTCGTCGGTACGCTGGCAGGCTCACAGCAAAATGGACAGATTGACCCGACTCAGTTATTGGAAAATACCGCTATGGGTCTGGCTGGTTCATCAGTGGCAAGGGCGGTTCCGGCAGTATTTAATGGTGTTCGCGGTGCTGTCCGTGATAGTCGTGTAGCTTCTGAGGCACCGATCCCACAACAACAGCCAGCGCCAGCGCAGACACAATCATCACCTTCTCCGGAAGGTGTAGCATCTGACACTGCACAAAATTATACCAGGGCTGCTCAGTCCGGTAATCAGGGGCGTATTCAGCAGGTAGTAAATGATATACAGCCTGACCAGAATGTGACTGATGCAATGAAGCGCCTCGACCTTGATCCGGATGACATGCTAGAGGCTTATACCTCTGGTAATGATGCATTTAAAGCGGTTCAGATGGGGCTGGCATCACAGGATGAATCAGCACTTGGCGCGGTTCGCCGTGACTCAATTAACCGGATTTCTAACCGTGCGTCACAGATTATTGATGATGCCGGCGCAATGCCTGACCGGTTATCAATGAATGACAAATTTGTTTCTGATTTCAACGCGACCAGAAACGCGCTCAAGGCTCAGGAAAATTCGCTATATAAGCCTGTTCAGGATGCTATTCCGGCGAAAGCATCGGTAGACCCTGTGAACACCAGAAATTATCTCGACCAGCTGGCAGATGAGCAGGGCGGTTACCAGTTCTTATCTCCGGTGGAAAAGAAAGTTTATGAGGCTGTATCACCGACAACGGACAAGGCAGGGGCACCAACTTACGCCAGGCTTAACGCAATGAGGTCAACAGTCGGGGAAGAGCTAAACAAAGCTGGAACGCCGTTCGGTAGTGCGGAGGAAAGAAATTTAAGCGCACTTTACTCTAAATTGTCTGATGACCGTGATGCAGTAGCGAGGCAGGCGGGGTTTGGTGACCAGATTCGTGCCGCTAACGCTGTTACAGCGCAGCGCAAGATGATGGAAAAGAGAATGTATTCGCTGATGGGAAAAGACCTGTCAGGGGACGTCACAGCGCGTGCTCATAACGCCTTAACTGGCCTGAGTAACGGCAATACAAAAGCATTTAACCAGCTTATGCAGGCTGTACCGGATAAGGCAACCCGATCGCAACTTATCGCCACAGGGATGCGGGATATGCTACGTAAGGGTAGTAGGTCAGACCTCGCTAACAATATTAACGGCTTTGTCGATTATTACGGCTCTCTCAAACGTAACGGAAGCATCAGATTGCTACATCGTGAACTTCCGGCTGACACTGTTCGTCAGCTTGAGGACATGTATACGATTACCCGTAACGTTAAGTCTGCCAATCAGTATTATCTCGCGACCGGTAAACTTAAATCGTTCCTGGATAAATTTGAGCAGCCTGGCGGATTCCTGGATAAGCTGGCCACGCATGGGAAGATGGCAACCATTGCTACGGTATTGGGTCATGTTCCTGTTGCCGGTCCGGTACTGAATACTGCAATTGCTGCGCAGATGGGCGCGAAAGCAGCCACAAGGAAAACAGGGTCAGAAGCTGTTCAGGAGTTAATGAGCAGTCCTGAATGGAAGCGTCTTGCGTCACTTGCCAGAAATAAGCCCTCAGCGCAGGTTCAGGATAAGATTGTTTCCAGCGCTGAAAAGCGGATCGCCAGAACATCGGCATGGAGAGAGTTTTACCGGACACTCCCGGCGGCAGAGAAAGGAAAAATTGCCAGGCTTGGGATTATTGGCTGGCTGTCGGGCGATGATTACTGACGTTTTATCTTTTCAAAAACGCCAACAATGGCGCTGATTATAATGAATGCCCCACCGAAGCATAACACGATGGTCAGCGCCTTAATTTTGTGTGGGAAGAAGGTATCAGCGATAATCGCCAGGACAACGAAACCAGCGAAAGGAGCGATTGCATTTATAAATTTTGCAGCTTGCTCTTTGTTGTTCCTGACTAAAGAAACCGATCTCCTGGTGATTTTTGTTAAAAGCAGAACAACCCCCAATGCAGCGATGATATACAGAAGGGGAGGCCAGAACCTTATCGCTACAATGAGCGATGAAATGGCGATTATTAACTGAATTACGGGATGCATATCAGTAACTGTTACACGTTACGCTATTACCGTAACCAGTGCAGTTTGTTGTTACAGGCCTGTTCACCGGCACCGATTTTGACTGATTTGTGTATATCTGTTGGGGTGAATTAACCGCATTATTGATTGCGATAACTCTCTGGTTAGCTAACGCATCCTGTTTCTGCTTGATATTCACGTACAGGCTCTGAAGTTCAAATCTTGCCTGTGCATCTGTCATCTTGCCATGATCCACTGCTTCACCCAGCATTCTAGCCGCATTAACATATAACTTAGGTGTATCAGCCCTAGACATCCTGAAATCAGATTTAACGTCACTATCAAGGCAGTTGGCTACATCTGAAAGCTTTGAATATCTCTGTTCACACTGGTTTTGATAGTCACCAACGGTTGTGCATCCGGCCAGAACCAGAGGGAGCAACAGGAATAATTTTTTCATGCGTTAACTCTCATTAGTTTTTATGAAGAATAGCACTGGGTTGATGCAATTTAACGCAATTTATTTCTTATTTTTCCTGATAACGCTGACTGCTATTTCTCGGACCTGTTCGGCTATCTCTGCAGCAAGTCGTTCATCTTCATCCTGATCAGTTCTGCTCAGTGGCATTTTATAGAAAGAGTCATCAATAACCCTGACGATTTCCATATTGATAGAGCGACCGTGAGATTGCGCTCTGGCCTTTATTTTTGCGTGTAACTCTGTCGGCAGTGTCAGGTGGAACTGCGTTGTGTCCTTGTCTTTCATCTAAAACCTCACCGAATGGGCGGAGAGGAATCATAAAACACCTGTAATTATCCACAATACTACAGTTTCCGTACGTTACTAATATCGTTTAACCGCGAGGCCATCACTCGCCCGGAGAAAATAATGGCTGATAATAGCTACAACATTATGGTGTCCAATCCGGTGACGCCGTTCACAATGTCGCGATCTTTCAAAGCCTGCTCAAATGGTAAGATTTTTATCGGTCAGCCTGATACCGATCCGACATTTCCGCAGAATCAGATTCCTGTTTTCGTGGAAAATGAGTGCGGAAAGATGGTGCAGGTACCACAGCCAATCGTAATAAATACTGCCGGTTATCCTGTCTATCACGGCCAGATCGCTAAATTTGTTACGACGCAAAACTACTCCATGGCTGTCTATGATAGCTATATGGTTCAGCAGTTTTATTGGGATGATTTGTCAACTATTGATCCACAGACTGCATATACCATTTTAACAGGAAAGTTAGCCTCACCCACAGGACGAGGATTAATTGGCTATGCCACATCGTTTGCTGCTTTGAGAGAAATTATCCCAGAGCAAGCAGGGCAACTGATTACTCTGCTTGGTTATAACTCTGGCAGCACGCTTGGCGGTGGGGAGTTTATCTCTGTCGAAAATGTCACTGATGACGGTGTCGTGTATGCAGCAACTTCAGGCACATACGGATGGAAGCGGCGAGTTACTTCAATCATCGACCCTTATATGGCTGGCTGCGTAGGTGATGGTGTAACTGATGATACCGTTAACTTTAATGCAGCAATCCAGGCGGCAGCGCAGTATTCAACTGTATCAGGCCAAAACCTTCAATATGCCAGGGGACAGTTTCGCGGTTATTCAAATGACCCTGCAGCAAAAGGTCTGAATAAATTTAAAATAACCAGCCAGATTACAATCCCTCATAAAAGGGTTTGTACCGATATGCTCGGAACAATGATTGACTTCACTGCATATCCGGTAACCGGAACATCAATTGACAGCCCGTCATACCTGTTATTTTTCAAGAATGACGAAGGTTCAAATTACGGAATTAGTCACCACTTTCTGCCTTATGCGCTGGGTATATATGGCAGTTCTACTGCTACTTATATTCAGACTATTGGATTTGACAGTGCAGATTATAATGCAACAGGAAACAGGATTGTCCTTGAAGGTGGTAATTTCAATGGCGGGTATACAGGTATAGGTTTATCAAAACACACTTATTTCCTGCATATGAAAGATACGACTTTTAACCATCAATACGTAAACTATTATGTTCCGGCAGGGCTGACTGATGCAGGTGAGGAAGTAACATTTGAAAGGGTTAAATTCACTCAGTCAAATTTACTTCACTATATCCGTGGTGGTACAACCTGGTTTAAGAACTGCTCTCTTGATTATCCTTATTCAGCAGTTGCAAATGATTATGGCTGGGTTAAGTGTACAAATGGTGAGGCGTACTACGAGGATTGCTGGTTTGAGGGTTACGGTCCTTACGGGTATGTGTTTAATTTCCCGTCCGGGTCTGTGGGGCGTGTATATGTAAGAGCATCCAGGTTTGTCATGGGTGCAGGTTCTACACAAGCACAGGTTATGCCTTATTACATGGGCTCTGATACCTGCCTGCTTGATATTGATGATTGTTCATTCTGGCGTATGTCTGATATTAATACGTCATATATCACAGAGGCCCAGCGGGGTCTTGTTGCCGGCACTGGTACAGGGTTCAGGTTAAGGAACACAAGACCCTCCGGGACTACGGCTTACTTCCCAAGCACAATTTATCCGCTATCCGGATACAACGACACGATGATAGACCGGACCTGGTATTCAGGTACTGCAACAGCAATGACCGCTGCGCCATCTCCGATGTGGGCCTGGTGCTATGACGCTACGGGAACAAATACCCAGCTTACCAGGAACACGTACGGAACAAGTGGAGGAACTGTAGCCACGCTAAGCAAAGTCAGCGGATACCTGCAGTTTGCTGTCAGCGCCATATCCGCTAATACTTCAAGCTTTTACCGTGCTGTGGTCGCAGCAATCCCCATTAAAAATAACGGGAACATTGCTTTTAAGTTTAACTGTAATACGTCAGTAGCCTGTACTCTCGGGGTTGCCTGGGCAGCTATGGCTGATATTCAGGGTAACAGAGACAGCACTGTTACCCCTCAGATATCAAAAACGCAGAATTCGATATCCTATCCGCTCACAACCACTGGTAGCCAGGTTCAGGCACCATCATTACTGCAGGGAGGAATGGCGACATCCGGAGCTTCTGCAGAACGCGCACCGGACTGGGCTACACATGCACTTATCTATGTGCAGCTACCGAACAACGGGTCAGGAAGCAGCATTAAAATTTATGATGTTTACGCGAGGGAAATCTGATGAAGATGTCTGATTTTGAAGTCGGAAAGAAATACCAGGAATCAGAGGTATGGGGTGGTATGGACTCCACATATATATCACTGCTTAGTGACGGTAGCTATACCGTAACAAATAAGTATGGCGAAGCAACGGCATGGACGCCGAATGATTTAGTTTCTGATTCTGATAACTGGATAGCGATAGATTAATTGTTATTGTGAACCTTTCATTGCAACAACAACATAAAATGTTTTCAGGAAAATAAACATTTTTAATTTCCTTGTTCTATTTATTGCAAAGTAATGGTCGATAGCGACTCTTCTTTTATATGAGGTGTCGCTTCTTCCTGAAACCTGCCATAAGCCAGTAAGGCCAGGCTTAACAGAAAGATAAGACGAACTCCTGCGACCATAGTATTTAAGCTCTGGCTCAGTGACGGGACGGGGCCCGATCAGGGTCATATCCCCCCTTAGTACATTAATCAGTTGCGGCAATTCGTCTATGCTGGTTTTTCTGATTAACTTTCCAATGCGGGTAATTCGCGGGTCATCATTTACTTTACCGTAAGCAGATAATTCATGTTTTACCCTTGCTTTATCACTCTCTGAAATCTGGTCCATACTTTTCATTGATGTAAATTTATAACATCCAAATGCTTTATTATTCTGTCCTATTCTTCTGTGTGAATATAATGGACTTCTTCCTGTGGATGCTATTGCTAGATATGCTGTGATTAAAACCGGCGATAGCAACGCGATAGATAAAGCTGACACTGCAACGTCGAAGTATCTCATTTTCAACATGATTTATTCCTCATTTCAGTCTATATAATTATACATTAGAAAGTAACTTCAGATTAGAAAAATTTACTATTGGAGTAACTTATGGGCTTTCCATCCCCCGCAGCAGATTACGTAGAACAACGCCTGACCCCTGAGTCAGTCATGGGTATCACGGAATCGTCAATCATCGTTCCGACAGATGAAGGTTATGCCGTGGTCGAGCCGGGGATACCAGCAAAAGCGGGGAGTGTGGTTCTGCTCGATGTTGCCGGCCAGTCAAAGATGTTTGCCACGGTAGGCGCTGGCCGGTTCATTACTGACGGTGGAATTATAGAGGGGGATGCGCTGGACGATGCCAGGGTGATTGGAGTGGTGACGCACATGGTGAAGAGTTTTTGAAGGGGGTATGTGTCGTTTTTGTGTCGCCACATGAATCATCTTTACTCTGATGATTTCACAAAAATGCATGGAAACGACACAAATCATGTTGCGAGCATGGGATTTTGTCTATTGTTTCAGTTGGTTAATTCCAGACCTACTATCTTCTAAGCCGTAGGTCATAGGTTCGAATCCTATAGGGCGCACCATTTTCCCTTCTACTACCGTCCTGTAAAGTCTGCTCATCCCAGTAAAATCACGCACCATAACCAATTCCTTGTCTGCTAACGTCCGGCTAAATCCATTGTGATCCGCGAAAATGTTGGGTTCATTAGGGGTATTGGCAGGCTCAATGAATCGATACCCCAGAATGAAACTTAACGCCCGCCAGGCAGAGACTGTTAAGCCTAAAGAAATACCGTGTAAGCTGCCTGACGACGGTGGCCTGTAACTGCTGGTGAATCCTAACGTGTCACGTTACTGGCGTTTAAAGTATCGGGTGTGAGGTAAAGAGAAGCTACTGTCCTTGGCGGTATATCCTGACGTCACGTTATCTGAGGCCCGCAGCAAACGAGAAAATGCATAAAGGGTTCTGGCTGCTGGTGGTGATCCGGGGCAGGAAAAGCAGGCAGAGAAACAGGCGAGGGTACTGGCGGTATAAAACAGCTTTGAGTCGGTGGCTATCGAATTGCACGAACACAAAATGCCGAACTGGTCACCAAATGTCTGGGAAAGTCTGCCACTGACCAGAGCATCGTGAATAAAATCAACCGACCAGCACTGGTTTATTGCCTCTGGTGTCGCCAGCCGCGCCGGATTACTTACCGGCAAACGTTGCCAGGTCATTTAAATAGTAATGTACCTTGGTGGAAATATCTTTTCTATTTTAGTGTTACTCTTCCATCAGAACTCTGGATATATGTTTTTCCATCTATATTTATAAATATTTTCCCATTGACGCTCCCTCTTACAACTAACGCTATGCTGTTATAAACGCATTTCTTATGCTCGCCATTAGTATCATCAAAGCAGGTATAGTCATCAATTGAACCATCTCTGGTTCCGGTGGGTAATTTTTCATACCCACCGAAATTCATGACGATAATTGTAAAGTTATCAGGGGGATTGATAATATGATATTTATTCTTAAGTAAGTCTTTGTTTTCCAGCCACCAATTGAGTTTGCCTTCTGTAGTCACCGGTAAATGTTCTACAAAAACCACACCATTATCAACTCTGACTATTTTTGCCGGTCTTACACCAATCCATATGCAGTATGCTGTTATTAAAAAAACTAAAGTTGCTCCAATCCTTTTGTACTTAAACATTGTTTTCTCCTGTCAATGTTATAGTAGCTTCAAAATTTGTGAAAAATGGCATTTTGAGCAAAATGCTTTGCCCTTTGTAGAACAAACCATATTCTAAAGAGAGCAATAGAGTTAAACTTCACTTTTAAGATATCTTCTTTATCTAAGCCAAAATGATCTTGTGCTCTGTATTTGATAGTCGCAGTATATTTATTGCCCTGGAAGGTCAGGCTTTCTATAGAGATTTCTGTGCTGTTTATGTCATGGACAGTAATGCCCATTCCATTGACGAAATCTTTCCATCTTGTATATTTAGGTAAGCGGCTTTTAGATAACACATTTGAAAAATGTTCTTTAGTCAATTGTGACTTATTAAAATCAAATTGCTCGATAGTGTTTTTAATTATTGATAATGTACTATCGCCAGAGTTATCACTCAAAATGAGATTTCTGTAGGCATTGTTCATAAAAGGATGTTGAAAATCATTTCCATTACTACGTTGCATGTGATTGAAAAGATTTATGATCAGGCCTTGGTATGGTCCTCGGAAAGAAAATGCATAGGACTGAGATCGTAGCTCATCATATAACATCGCAATGGCTTTTTCTCTGCTAACTGGCGGTATATTGTTAGTAGCAGGATGCTGATAGCAGGGACCAAAAGTAGCCCAGTCGATGAAAGTTGATACTTTCCCGAGATGATAATGCTTTTTCAGTGTATCAACATCCATGTCGCCACTTTGCATGTCATCGGCATTTCTGTCATTGAATCTTTTTTTTGTGGTGAAGATGATAAGTTTTTTGTCGATTCCTTTCATTTAAAATCAATCTCCTTCAGTCAAGTGATTAAACATTATACACCTCCACTTGTCAGACAGCTTAGGAATTTTCTTGATATTTCTATTTTAATGTCTGTCAGGCAGAGACTGTTAAGCCTAAAGAAATACCGTGTAAGCTGCCTGATGACGGTGACCTATATCTATTGGTTAATCCTAACGGGTCGCGTTACTGGCGTTTAAAGTATCGTGTTGGCGGTAAAGAAAAGTTGCTGTCCGTGGGGGTATATCCTGACGTCACGTTATCTGAGGCCCGCAGCAAACGAGAAAATGCAAAAAGGGTTCTGGCTGCTGGTGGTGATCCGGGCAGGAAAAGCAGGCAGAGAAACAGGCGAGGGTACTGGCGGTACAAAACAGCTTTGAGTCGATAGCTATTGAATGGCACGAACACAAAATGCCGAACTAGTCACCGGACGATGCTGATGACATTCTGGAGTACCTGACAAAGGATATATTACCCTTCATTGGTCAACGCGCCATTAATGAAATCAAACCTGCCGAGATGCTGGCAGTATTGCGGAAGATGGAACAGCGTGGCGTTCTGGATAAGCTGAAAAAGACCCGCCAGGCTTGCCGCCAGATATTTACTCACGTAGTGATCACCGGCAGGGCAGAGAATAACCCGGTGACAGATTTAGCCGGCGCACTGAAAGCTCCGAAGCAAAAGCATTTCCCACATCTGAGCGTCGAGCAGATACCCGACTTTCTGAAAGCCCTGAATGATTATCCGGGCAGTATGATTACCCGCATTGCCACAAAGCTATTGATGATTACCGGCCTGAGAGAGATTAATCATATAACCAGCGTCCAGCTCTGGCAGATTCAGCAAACATTCTCAGCGTGAATGGAGGGCGCTCAGAGATTATTTTTTTCATAATTTCGCGGCCTTTAGTTAATCGCTTCAGTAATGGTATTTTTATTATCGGACAGTAACGGTTCATATTGATTGCAGAAACATCAATAGCAAATTTCTGACCAAAATCTTCAATCACATAAGGAAGTTCATCGGGAGCACAATAGTCCTGTAGATGCGTGTCTAATTCCAGAGGGATTGGACGCCACTTCCAGTTAAGCGGGGTTGATAGCTCACTACGAAAGAATTCAAGAACCTCTTCGTCCGTTACCATACCTTATCATTACCCCGGGCAATTTTATTGTAATCACGAACGGTTTTATATGAAATTTGTGACATATCAGAGGCTAAAAAATAAGTTCCATTTAACTCTTCAACCGTATCCATATGGTTTACTCGTACAGTAAGTGACTGTCATCAATTAACTTACAGAGTGAGTGTGTCAAATTCAACTGAAGTATGTATGGTAAATGGGGATCGGGTGGAAGAAAAGCGCGTCTTACTGATGCGGGTCAAAACCTTTTTGATCAGATTGAACATAACATGTTCGCTTTGATGGAAAAGGCAGATGCTTAACCCGCAGAAAATCGCGGGTTAAAAAGGGAGCCACTTTAACTAACTCTTTTATTATCGGGCGTATTTTTGACTGTACCCGATGATGATTCAGCCGGGTTTTGGCTACTTTTTTTAGTAGAAAACCCGCCAATGACTTCCTTCCTGGTAATTTGCCCTTTACCTTTTTCGGAACTGTGAGTACGTAAACTTTCGACAAGTCCTCTTCGTACCGCTTTGCTCAATTCTTTTGTGCGTGCCTCAGTAACGTCACTGTTCCTGGAAGTGTCCGGCCTTAATATGTGTGGCACCATGACACTGGCAACAGTACTCATGCCAGCTACGCCATTTTTCTGTACGGATATATTTATGTGATTTCCTGATGAGTTCTGGATATCGACTCTCCATCCCCGAACATCTCTGACAATAGTTCCGCGGCTTTTGAAAATATCATTAATATCCAAAGCAGCTATTGCAGCATGGACGCCAGCTTTGTCAGGCGGGTAGGGTAGAGAAGGACCAATTTTGTCAGTAAAGTCTTTGATCATGAAAGCCATAATTTTCTCCCGGTAATCTCCACTTGTAAGCATAGTTAATAGAGTGGCGTTAAGGAAAGTAAATGATTCCTGAAATGTAGGGTAGCTTGATCTTTTACCGCTATCTAAGTTCGCGAATATTTATCTATGCCGCTGTAAATAATAGTGAATTCAGGCTGAAGCATGCATCCGGGGGCTGTTTAATGCAATCAACAAGGAACAGAAGTGGAATCACCTGATTGGGAGGCTGTCGAATCAGCTTACCGGGCATGGATGATAGCTCACCGTAAGATACTGCCACAAAATGTACCTTCTTATCCGGGGGTTTATATAGAGTGGAATCACGGAACAAATGATAAAAGCATTTCATCGGCAAAACGTATGGTAAATGCCTTTGGCATGCAGGGGTTACACGTTGCCCCCGCGTTAAACAGCAGGCATACCGAAGGACACGCCATTGATATGAACATATCCTGGACAGGTGTGTTGAAAATTATCAACGCCAGTGGGGAAACTATTGAAATTAACACTTCTCCATGTTCAGGGATGAATGCTAAATTGCATCAGGTTGCCAAAACATACGGTGTAGTTAAGTTCCGGGGAGGATTTAAGGATGTGCCTCACTGGTCTACGGATGGACGATAAATGAAAACTCTCAACTTAATTTTTGTATGTATGGTTTTCAGCGGGGGTGCCTACTCACAAGTCAGGCAATCTCCTGAAGAAAATACGGAAATAAAATATTTTACTGATATCGCTGATAACTGCGATTATTTATCCGGTGAGTGGGATAGTGACCTGACGAAGAAACGACAGCGTGAAATTGAAAAACAGGTTGACAGGTATTGCAGTGAAGTCAGCAGGCTTAAAGAAAAACTTAAACAGAAATATAAAGGTCATCCGGATATTGAGAGTATATTAAATGGTTACGATTTTGAATGATGTAAAATATCACAGGGTCAACATAATGGCGGGTCGTTAATGATTTTTTTTATGATTTAGTTCAGTGATTACTGAGTGAATATAGCGGCAGTGGGTTGATACTCTGCCGCTATTTTTCAATGGCCTGTATCAGATCATATCGTGGCTCAGATACAACGCTTCATATCCCTGGGTGATTTCGGGGGGAGTGGTGAACAGGGTGGGGGTTTGCAGGTCAAAGGATTCACTGATCCGGCTTGCATCCCAGCTAACGCCATTGGCAAAATCTATCCATTCCACACCTGCTTCGTAACTGCCGGATGTGGCCTGACTCACCAGCCGTACCGAGCCGCCGTCACCGGCCCCGGCGGTACTTTCGGCAATGGTCAGCAGCATATCGGCCCCGTCACGACTGACTGTGACCTGCGAGGCGGTAATGTCTTTCAGCCACAGCCGGTCGTCTGTCCCTCTGAAGGAATATTCCTCAATTGTGTCGTGGCCGTCACCTCGGGCGTAGATATACAGGTCGTTGCCGTAGCTGCCATTCAGGTAGTCGTCGCCTTGCCCGCCCTGCAGCCGGTCATCCATATTGGATCCGCTGATCCGGTCATCCCCCGGGGTCATGGCGGTGGCAAACATCTGTTCGCGCAGTTGCTGCTGATTCCAGCGGGTGCCGTCGGCAAACTCCAGCCATTCCACACCGGTCTCATAACGGCCCGAAGCGGCCTGACCCACCAGCCGTACCGAGCCGCCGTCACCGGCCCCGGCGCTACTTTCGGCAATGATCAGCAGCATATCGGCCCCGTCACGACTGACCGTCACCTGCGAGGCGGTAATGTCTTTCAGCCACAGCCGGTCGTCAGTCCCTTTGTAGGAAGATTCCTCAATTGTGTCATGGCCGTCACCGCGGGCGTAGATATACAGGTCATTGCCGTAGCTGCCATTAAGGTAGTCGTCGCCTCTGTTGCCATATAACGTATCAGCAAATTTTGAACCGGTGAGTGTGTCGTTGCCATCCAGTCCATACATCACAGAGGCCTGATTCCCGGCGGAAAGAGTGTCGTTACCGAAATTACCAGTCAGCCGGTGGGATGAAAGATCGGGCAATAATAGATCCAGTAATCGCTCAAAAGTATCCCCCTCTGCATTGCTAAGCACCGAGAGTTGTTCCGTCAGTTGACGGGTAAAATCAGTGTTCAGGGATTTTATAACAATGAATAAATCGACTAACTGATCCCCGGCGGTCAGATCGGACTGATTTATCCCTTCGCGGAGTGTCCTGATAAGTTCGCTACTATCAGCAACGATCTGCTGGTTTTCTATATCCCAGTTAACCTGACCGATTAACGGGGCCAGGTGGGTTTGCACGGTTAATTGCGCATAAAAGTTATTCAGTAAAATATCATAAGCAGATTCAAGACGTTCGGCTGCCTGACTCAAGGGATTAGGATTACCATTTTGTCTGAATTCACTGCCTAAAAAGGCTTCCAGAGCAAACAGCTTCTGGCCATTAAAAAATGGCCCGCGACTGTCTTCAGCGTAATTACTGGCTCCGCTCATCTGTCGCATGATTTTATCGGCCAGCTGATAACGTAATTGCTGGTCAGGTTGCTGAATAAACTGTTCCACCAGATCTCTGAGGACATTGTCCCCCCGGGCGATAAGCTGATGTAAATTACTGACATTACCGGTAGCGGTAATATCTGGCAGGCTGGCAATATCGTCACTCACCGCGACTTTGTGTTTATCCCGGGTGTGACTGCTGGTTTCTCTGAACCAGACATCGGTGATTTCTGCCAGACTGCCATCGGTTTTAATGTACTGGCCTTGCTGGCGGAACTCATTTCCGTATTCATCGGCGAGTTTACTGTTTCTCCAGTTCAGCTGAATAGCCGCAATCCCTGCCTGTTCCATACTGAGAAGTTCACCTTCATCGGTCATGCCGTTTCCGTTACGATCCTGCCAGACTTGCAGGCTGGTGAAAATCTGGTCTTCGCTGTTAATCATCCCATCGCCATTGCTGTCATAATCTGCCAGCGCCAGGAAACCATTCGCTGCTTTTTTGCCGGTGGAGTTTAACGTGTTATTACCAAACAGCTCACTGCCATCATCAATGATATGGTTACCGTTACGGTCCAGCACCAGTAAACCATCGTCTTTACCAACCCAGCCGGAAAGTTGTGCGTAACCATTGCCGTCGTGGTCGAAATAAACCGGATCTTCTGCCGTTTCCACACCGTCACCGTCAAGATCGACAATCAGCGGGCTGGCCTGGCTGGCAGCATCGTCAGCGGCATCCGTTGCCTGGCCGGCAGCGCCATTGGCGGCATCTTCGGCCGCATCGCCGTAAAAAGACCTGGCAAGATCGGCGAGCGATTTCATTGCATCGTTCATATAATCCGTCAGCGCATCAAAGGCATTAGCTGCGGAATCCAGCCCGGCCGACAGGGTTTTTATGGCACTATCATATGCATCGCCCAGCGAATCACTGAGTGGTTTTAAGGCATCCCTGATATTTTCTATATACTTAGCGGGGTCGATAGCGCCGTCAGCCGCCATACTGGCGATTGATAGCACACCTGCAATAACGGTTAATACTCCGGCAGCTCCCAGCGCAAGGGGGGGCAGAGGCTGCACCTGCGGCGACAGCCAAAGCGACTGCACTGGCGACAGAAGCAACATTCCCGAGAGCTGAGTAAATATCACTGGTTTTAATCTTTCCTTCGGATTCTAATGTTGTCTGCATAGAAGATAAATCTGTCAAAACTCCTAGCATTGACAAAATCACTGAAGCAGCCGGAATACTTTTTCCGGCGATATTCATTAAAGGCAGTTTTTTTCCCATCATGCTTAAAAAGGATTCGGCGGTTTGTGAGGTACTGACTCCCACTTTAAGATAATCATTTAGTGATGCGTTATCTTTATTAGCATTAACAATATTATAAATTGATGATGCAGTGTTGGTCTTGGTGCTAATCGCTGATAGTAAATTACCAAATCCTGCCTCGATTACTTTATTGCTCATTTTTAATCTCCTTATTTAATATTACCTGCCTGGTTATTACAAAGGTGAATAATATGAATGGCAATGACATTGCTATATTAATCCACCAGTCATCATGATTGCTGATAATGGTTTTTCTTACATTTTCACCTGAAACGACCTCTTCGCCATCGATGATGACCCGGATAACTTTTTTGTCGATGCCAAATATACTGTATCGCTGCCAGAACCAGCTAATTATTGCTGGTTTATCCTGCCATTGTTGATATAGTTTTGGTTCTAATATTACGTTCGTCCTTTTATTATTCTTTTTTAAATGTTCTTTTAGCTTGTCGTAATATTTGCGATCTATTTCGCAAAGGTTAGGGCTAAGATAAGATGATTTGCAAGAGAAAAATTCAGTGCTACTACCTGTCCTGACGCCAATCTGATAGTTTTTATTGACTGCATCCCTGTAAGTAAACAGGCCTTCGGAATAATGAATGTCTTTTTCTTCCGGAAAATCAGTCGCTAATGCATAAAATATCGGAGTAAGTACGCAGTAAACACAATAAAATATAGTTATCAGACAAAACAAAACATGCCCGGCAGGGCGGTCCAGTATCAGATAACGATGTTCAGTAATATTTTTAGGCTTTTCGCTATGTTGATTATTCATAATTTATACCTACCTGCCATTAGGAACAGTAAGTAACTTTAATGTTTCAAAGGGATAACGTAAGTTGCCAAAGAATACGGCTTCTATGATTCTATTCTCCATAGAAAATATCCTTTTTGTTTAAAATTAAATTTATGGTGAGGTAGAGAGTAAGAATTAAAAAAGGTGATGAGGTTATTATATTAAAAACCCAGTCGTTATTACTCCTAAGCATATCTTTATTTACGCTCTCATTTGAAACTATTTCTTTACCATCAACGATGACCTGGATAACTCGTCTGTCGGTGCTGAATAAGCTATATTTTTGCCTGAACCAGCCAATTTTTGCTGGTTTTCCCTGCCATTTTTTATATATTATTGGTTCTAGAATTACGTTAGTTGGTTTTTTGTTTTTCTTTAATTCTTCTTCTAATTGCGTACGGTATTGTCGATCTATTTCGCAAAGGTCTGTACCAAAATAAGATGACTTGCAAGAAAAGAATTCAGTATTATTCTCTGTTTTTACCCCAACTTGGTAATGTTTCCTGCCGGACTCTCTGTAAGTAAATAAACCTTCAGTGTAGTGGATATCCTGCTCTGTCGGGAAGCTAATTGCTGATGCATAATATATCGGGATAAGTATGCAATACAGATAATAGATGATTGCACCCAGACAAACTAACAATCGGTCGGCAGGGCGGCCCAGTATCAGATAACGATGTTCGGTAATATTCTTAGACTTTTCGCTATGTTGGTTATCCATAATTTATACCTACATGCTATTTAGGAACAGAAAGTAACTTGAATTTTTGTAAGGGGGGATGTGAGTTATCTAAGCACTCTGATGTGATGGATTTATTTTTCATCATTAGTTCCCTTGTTTGAAATTAATACTGTAGTGAGATAGGCTATCCCTATGAGAAAAGGGAGTGACACGATAAGATCAATAAACCAGTTTTTTTTTCGCTTGTTAATGATATTTTTCACACTCTCATTTTTAACAACCTCTTTACCGTCAACGATGACCTGGACAACTCTTCTCCTGGTGCTTAACAAACTATACCTTTGACTGAACCAGCCAATTTTTGCTGGTTTCCCCTGCCATTGTTGATATAGTTTAGGTTTAAGGTCTATATTCGTCCGTTTATTATTTTTTTCTAAATATTCTGTGAGTTGGTCGTAATAAATTTTTTCTATTTCACAAAAGTGTGGTCCGAGATAATTTTGTTTGCATGAGAAAAATTCAGTTTCTCTACCAGTTTTGACGCCTATCTGATAATATTTTCTGCCCACCTCTCTGTAGGTAAAAACACCTTCAGTATAGTGGATATCTTTGTCCGTCGGGAATTGAGTTGCTAATATGTAAAATACCGGTATTAGTATGGAGTAGACGTAATTGACGATTGCAGCCAGACAAAGCAACAATAATCCAATCGGTCTTCCCAATATCAGATAACGATGTTCGGTAATATTCTTAGACTTTTCGCTATGTTGATTATTCATAATTTATACCTACCTGCCATTGGGGAACAGATGGTGACTTTAATGTTTCAAATAGATGATATAGGTTACCTAAACATCTTGCTGAGATTGATTTATTTTTCATCTTTAATCTCATTATTTAAAATGAGATTCCTGATAAGATAGAGGATAATTATCAGCATGGGTGATGACACTATTACACTAAAATACCAGTCATTGTGATTTCTTTTTATGCGTTTATTTACATTCTCGTTTGAAACTATCTCATTACCGTCAATGATTAACTGGACCACTCTTCTGTCGGAACTAAATAAATTATACCTCTGTGTGAACCAGCCAATCCTTGCTGGTTTGTTTTTCCATTGTTGATATAATTTTGGTTCGAGTGCAATGTTTGTATTTTTATTGTTTCTTTTTAATTTATCTTCCAATTTTTTATAATACTGACGGTCTACTTCACAAAGATCAGGTGCAGGATAATATGGCTTACATGAGAAAAATTCATTACCAGTAGTTGTTCTGACGCCCACCTGGTAATTCTTTCTTCCCACTTCCCTGTATATAAACAGGCCTTCAGTGTAGTGGATATCCTGTTCTTCCGGAAAATGGGTCTTTAGTACATAAAATATCGGGACAGGTACGCAGTACAGGTAATAGACGATCGTGGCCAGACAAAATAACAACTGGCCGGCCGGTCTTCCCAGTATCAGGTAACGCTTTCCGGTAATAACTTTCGGATTTTTTCCAGTACTATTATCCATAATGACCTTTTCCTTGTACCCTGAAAAAACGTCAGACACTGATTCCTAAAAAACTTCCTGTTGTGAGAAGTCTGATATAATAAGTATGATAATCTGTCGATGTTTTAATGATTGGCGATAAAATAACACTGCTGATATCCTTCCAGGAATGTGAGTATTTCAATAAAAAATAAAAAATACGCAATATTCTTAATGGATAAACACCCTGGGTGGAGTATTGAGAGTAAAATTAATTTGTTCGTGGCTTTAATTTAATGAATTTATTAATGATTTTAAAATAAACAGTGAGTAAATCAGTAATCATGACCCGGGGGTCTCGACAAAAAATTATTTTCTTGCCATTATCCGGGTATTCACTATGGACAGTTAATACCAGCATTCAAACCGTTGTGCCGCCGGGGAGTCAGGCTTTGAGGTGTTATCACTGACAGGGATAGTCAATGGAAAAAATGAGACATTACTTTTCTGAATTTTCCGGGAAGAACGAGTTAGTCGCTTGTGTATTACGCTGCAAAAAAGAGCTGTGGAGTATCGGTTTTTTTAGTGTAATTATTAATCTTCTGATGCTGACTCCCTCGGTGTATATGCTCCAGGTGTATGACAGGGTATTATCTTCCGGAAATAAAGTAACCCTTATTATGTTAACGCTCATAGTTATCTGGTTATTTTTTTCAATCGGTGTTGTCGAATGGATTCGAAATATATTACTGATTCGACTGGGGGCTTATTTAGATACCAGAATAAACAAACGTATATTTTTCAGCGCATTTGAAGGTTTTCTTCGTCAAAGTACCGCACATGCCTCACAGTCTCTGGCTGACCTGACCCTGTTAAGGCAGTTTGCCAGTGGCAATGCATTATTTGCGTTTTTTGATGCCCCCTGGTTTCCTGTTTACCTGCTGATCATATTTTTGCTTCATCCCTGGCTGGGAATTATGGCACTGGTCGGAGCCATAATTTTAATTCTGCTGGCGTGGCTGAATCAACGTCTGACACACGATGCCATGAATCAGGCAGGATCGATCTCTGCCGCAGCGACTCTGCAGGCGAATACCTGTTTACGTCAGTCAGAAGCCATAGCAGCGATGGGCATGCAGGAGGCGATGTATCGTAAATGGCTGACACAGCATGAGGCATTTTTACAGCAACAAAATCTGGTCAGTGAAAAAAGCGCCCTGGTCGCGGCGGCGACCCGCTTTATCAGACTGGCGTTACAGTCCGGAGTTTTAGGGCTCGGCGCATTGCTGGTACTGAAAGGCGAGATTACCCCGGGGATGATGATTGCCGGGTCAATCCTGTCTGGTCGGGTTCTGGCGCCTGTCGATCAACTGATCGCTGTGTGGAAAGGCTGGGTGCAAGCCCAACAGGCATGGCAACGATTAAGTGCACTGTTAGAACAGTTCCCGCCAGGTAAACAGGCGATGCCTCTGCCTCCACCTGACGGAAACCTGCGGGTGGAGAATCTCTCGGCAAAACTGCCTGGTCTGGCTAAATATCCGCTTCGTGATATCAGTTTTGAATTGCAGCCTGGTGACGTGATGATGGTTACCGGTCCTTCCGGTGGCGGGAAATCGACGCTTGCCAGGTTGTTAGTGGGTGCCTCTGAACCTTTTGCGGGGTCAGTCCGGCTGGATGGCGCAGAGATTCATCAGTATGACCCGCTGACCCTGGGGCCTTACCTCGGCTATCTTCCCCAGGATATTCAACTTTTTGAAGGCACTGTGGCTGAAAATATTGCCCGTTTCGCTGAGCCGGATGAAGAAAAAATCGTGGCGGCAGCCCGTCATGCAGGTATCCACCGGATGATACTGCAACTGCCGGCAGGTTACGATACGCCACTGGGACCGGGCGGGATAATACTGTCAGGCGGTCAGAAACAGCGTTTGGGCCTGGCCAGAGCCCTGTATCATTCTCCACGGCTGATAGTGCTGGATGAACCGGATGCCAGCCTGGATGATGAGGGAAAGCAGGCATTAATTACCGCCATCAGGAGACAACAAGCTGCCGGCAGTACACAAATCATCATCACTCATACCCGATTGCTGCTGCCCTGCAGTAATAAAATACTGATTCTCAATAACGGACGGATCAGTCATTGCGGCACTACTCAGCAGTTTATGCAGCGCGTGGCCACTCCCGGTCAATCTCTGCCAGGTCGCGCCGGCAAAAAGAATCGCTCCCCGGACAGCATGCCTGATTCCAGCCGCCCAGCGGGAATTAACTGACATGCTAAAACCGCGACCGGAGCAGAGAGCTCAGTTTACCCGACCGCTGAAGCTGGTGCGTTACGGTGTCGTCAGCGTGGCTTTTTTATTTACAGGCATGCTGGTGTGGGCATTATGGGCACCGCTGGATAAAGGCGTGATGGTTCCCGGCGTGGTCATGGTGGCGGAAAACAGAAAGGCGGTACAACCCGTGTCGGGAGGCAGGATAGCCAGGCTGGATGTGCGTGAAGGGCAATATGTCCGGCGCGGTCAGGTACTGGTGGTACTCGACAATACCTCCGCACGGGCACTGCGGGATAATCTGTTACATCAGCGATTTGAGGCCAGGACCAGCCAGAGTCGCCTGCTGGCAGAACGTGATGATTTGCCCGTGGTCATCTTTCAGGAGGAACCGGTTAACACAGCGACAGTGCCTGACCCGCAGTTTATGTCAGAGTTACGCGCAGCAGAGCAACAGCTTTTCCTCAGCCGCCGGGTTTCACGCCAACAGGAAACCACCGCCATACGTTCAGCCATTGACGGAACGACTGCGCAAATCTCCGGCGCGCAGGCCATGGCAGATAACTACCAGTCACAATGGCAACTGCTTCGCCAGCAGATCCAGCGATTACGGCCGCTGGCAGAGCAGGGGTATGTAGCGACTAATCGCCTGTCAGAGCTGGAGCGACAATGTTATCAGTTATCCGGGGCCCGGCAGCAGGAAAGCAGCAATATTGCCAGGCTGCAGCAACAACGTACTGAACTGCAACACACACTGGTACAACGTAACAGCGATTACCAGAAAGAGATTCACGGCCAGTTGATTGATATTCAAAATATTCAGCAGGACCTGAGTCAGCGTTTACGGGCTGCTGAATATGAACTCGATAATACAGTGATTACTGCGCCGGCCAGTGGCCTGGTGGTGGGGCTGGCATTACATACCGAGGGGGGCGTTGTCGGTAGCGGTCAGGTACTGATGGAAATTGTTCCTGATAAACAACCGTTACAGATAGCCGCGCAATTGCCGGTGAACCTGATAGATAAAGTTTCACCGGGCGCTCAGGCAGAACTGCTGTTTACCGCGTTTAATCAAAGCACGACCCCACGCATTAATGGCCGTATTACGTTAGTCGGCGCAGACCAGTTACAGAATCCTGCCACGGATCAGCCTTATTACGCGCTCTATATCCGGGTGGAAGGAGAGAATAATGACTTTATTAACACCTTCAATGTTCGCCCGGGCATGCCTGTCGAAGCTTTTATTCGAACCGGTGAGCGCTCATTGTTCAACTATCTGTTCAAGCCGTTGTCCGACCGCCTGAAACCGGCTTTCACGGAAGAGTAATGATGAAACTGACTTCGCAACAGGCAAAATATTGCTTTTGGCTGATCCTGATATGGACTCAGTCAGTTGATGCATTGGGGATCACAGAAGCCTGGCAGCGTGCCCTGGTGAATGATCCGCAATACCAGTCGGCGCTTCAGGCCAGCCAGGCCGGCAAGGAGCAGGAGCTTATCGGGCTGTCGGCACTATTGCCTAAAGTGGTTTATGACTATCAGAAGTCGTATAACGATTCCAGGGTGACTTCAGGCAACCGCAGTAGTGAACGCCAGTATGGCAGTTATGTTTCGTCATTATCCTTACGTCAGCCACTGCTGGATTATGAAAGCTGGTCGGTTTACCGGCAGGGGATAGCGGGGGCAGAGCAGGCAGAGCAACTGCTGCGTGATCAGCAGCAGAGATTACTGTTGCGGTTGTTCAACGCCTATACGTCAGCATTGTATCAGGCAGAACTGACTCAACTGGTTGAGCAGCAACAACGCGTTTTTACCGAACAGTATCAACTTAACCAGCGCCTGTATCAGGCCGGTGAAGGAACACGGACCGATATTCTTGAAACTGAGGCGCGACTTAATCTGGCCAGTGCTGAAAAAATAGCTGCACAAAATAATCTGGAGCTTAGTCTGCAGGACCTGGAGTTAATCACCGGAACTACAGTAAATATTGCAGAACTTACTCCACTGCTGAAAAATCCAGCGGTACTGCGTTCAGAATCAAAAAGTTACCAGCACTGGCTGACGTTGGCGATCAGGCATAATGCACAACTGCTGGCGCAGAATCGTTCTCTTGAGATGGCTAAGCAGGAAATTGAGAAGCAGCGGGCCGGGCATCTTCCGCGCGCCACCTTAATCGCCAGTTACAGAAACACTTACTCAGAGGGTGAATCAAATTACCTTCAGCGCTATGACACCGGCACTGTAGGAATACAAATCAGTGTGCCGATTTTTTCCGGCGGCGGTACCGCAGCGGCGACCCGCCGGGCTCAGGCGCAATATCAGCAAGCGATTTACGGTAAGGATTTACAGACCAATGAAATCCGCAAACAGATAGCTAAACAATATCATTTGCTGAAGAGCTCGCGGGCAAAAATTACCGCCCTTCAGCTTGCGGAGAAAACTCAGCAGACCCTGATAGTGGCGACAAAGAGCAGTGTTCAGGGAGGAGAACGTATCAATTCTGATGTGCTGAATGCAGAGTTACAGCTTAGCTCGGTACAAAGAGATCTGTCGGAAGCGCGCTACACTGCAGTCTCTGCCTGGCTGGAACTGCATTATTATGCCGGGGTCCTGGATGACGGGGTGTTAAAGCAACTGGCCTCATTATTTGAGCGCCGGTAAACCGAAGTCCGGTGGCGATGAATACTGGCTCAGCGCCGCTCTGGCGGTTACCGGCGGATAACGCGTTGTCAGTGAGGTTAATCCCCGCCATGCCGGCAATGACTGCTGAACTGCCAGCACCTGATAAGTGACCACGACAGACGGGAGACACTCTGTTGCCGCCAGTCCGACTTGTTAACTGAAAAACTCATTCAGTGCACTGCCCAGGGCGGCGGGTTGTTCATCCGGAATAAAGTGGCCACTGTGAGCAATGGTGATGCCGGTAACATTCTCTGAAAACTGACGTAACGGGGCCGCCATATCGGTGATCGAGCCCTGATCAGCACTGATTGCCAGCAGAGGAACTGTCAGTTTACCCTGGTCACGCAATTGTCGGTTTTGTTCTGCCGACAGCGCTATTTCACGGTAAGGGGCCAGCCCTGCACGCAGTGCTCCATCCTTGCGAAAAATTCGCAGATATTCCGCCATATCACTGTCACTGAAAGCCATCGGACTGACCGTTTTACGGCGTAAAAACCATTCCAGATAAATGTCCTCACGTCCGCGAATCAGTGATTCAGGTAAATCAGGCACCAGATGAAAGGCGAAGTGCCACAATTTCCAGGCATTATCCGGAGAAACCGGTAAAGCCTCGGGTAAGGTAATCCCGGGAATACCGGCATCCAGGAGTGCCAGTTTAGTGACCTGTTGGCTGTATTTCATAGCATAGGGCCAGGCCACCCAGGCGCCCACATCATGTGCGGCCAGAGAGTAACGCCCGATACCTAAAATTTGCATCAGCCCATGAATCTTTCCTGCCAGCGCCAGCGTATCGTAACCATGAAGGGGTTTGTCTGAATCGCCCTGACCAGGTAAGTCGGGGGCAATAATCCGGAAGCGCTCAGCCAGATGTGGCATCACTTTATGCCATGCAAACCAGCTTTGGGGAAACCCCGCCAGCAGTAACAGGACTTCACCTTGCGGATTACCGCCACTGACATAATGTATTCTTACACCTCCCACCGTCTGATAGTGATGATGGAATCCCGGCAGATGATCGACCGGCTGTGACCAGCCCTGTGTGAGAGTGGTGTCTGGCATAAAATAACCTCCTTAATTATGGATTAATCGTTTCCTTATTTTTCGTGATTTTTCAGAATGTCAGCAAGATTTCTGTTAGCTGATATCAACTGGTGTGTAAAATAAGGAAATGAACGATTCCTTAATGGTTGCATATTCCGGTAAAAGAGAAAAGCGCTAATTTTTGGGAGTAAGGAGAAGTCAGTGAGAGTCCCCTGCCGGTGAGAACAATTGTCCCGGAGCTGCCTGAATAGCGGGAAAAGCTATTTATTCACCCGGCGTAATGAGGGTATGACGGGACTGCTGAAGCGGGTCTGTTACCCGCAGACACCGGTTCAACGGTAAGACAGATGCTGGCGGGTTATCTCTGAAAAGAGTACCCCGCCGGGTGAGAGAGTCTGTCCCGGGGGAAAGTTAATTCACTCGCGGCCATCATTTCCATAAATCGTTGTACCCCGGGTTTACCTTCTGAGGATTTTGCTATCGTCAGGGTAAAATAAACTTCTGGCAAAGTCGGCAAACCGGTACTGATTTTGCTGAGTTCTGCAGGAATAAAGCACTCAGCGAGTGGCGCTATAGCAACCCCGGCACTGACCGCTGCATGGATAGCACTTAGCCCCGGACTGGTTACCGTTGTTTCCCAACGTCGTCCCGTACTATTTAATGCGTTGACTGCCGCACGGCGATAGACACAGCCTTCACCGAATAATGCCAGTGGTATGGGCTGTTGCGGATCACGGATAAGTCCCGGGTCTCCTGCCCAGACCAGCGGAGAACTGCCAATGATTCTGCTGTTAGCGTTCAGTTCCAATGATTTAGCCAGAACAATATCACAGGAACCGCGGTCACCACTCTCCAAAAGCTGATCGGTGATACCCACGTTGATTTCCAGACGTACGTTCCGGGTACACTGATGGTAGCGGCGAATGACGTCAGGTAACCAGTAACAGGCAAGGTCATCGCAAATTGCCAGCGTTAAGTGGCCGGTGAGCGCATTGTCCAGCATTCGTGTATGGGCTTCATTCGCCAGTGTTAATATAGAGCGGGCATAATCAATCAACAGGTGGCCGTCTGCCGTCAGGTTTACCGAACGGGTTGAGCGCAAAAACAGAGTTTTGCCTACCCGTTCCTCCAGCCGTTTAATCTGCTGGCTAATCGTTGACTGAGTCAGACTCAGTCTGTCGGCTGCCAGGGTAAAACTTCGACAATCCGCTACGGTGACAAAGGCATTTAGTGCGTCAAGTTCAAATACCGCGGCACTATTCATTAAAATTACCACTTAATTAGTCAATTTATTATTAATTTAACAAATCAATGGGCTGACAGCCATAATCCTGACGAATATTGTTCACTCAGGAGTTAGTTATGTTTGAAGGTTTTGAGGATACCAACATCACCCTGCCGTCAGGACTCAAGCTGCGTGTGCGGATGGGCGGGCAGGGGATACCATTGTTACTACTGCATGGCTACCCACAGACTTCTGCCTGCTGGCACAAGGTTGCACCGGCTCTGGTGGCTCAGGGATTCCGGGTCATAGCTCCTGATCTGCGGGGCTACGGCGGTTCAGATAAACCGGCTTCTGATGCAGAGCATATGACCTATTCTAAACGGGTCATGGCTGAAGACCAGATTAGCCTGATGAAAGTTCTGGGATATCAGTCTTTTATGTTAGCGGGACACGACAGAGGTGCACGGGTAGCATTCCGTATGGCTCTCGATTACCCACAGGCTGTTGAAAAGCTGGCATTGCTGGATATTGCGCCCACCACAGAGATGTACGCCCGCACCAACAGAGAATTTGCTACCGGCTATTATCACTGGTTCTTCCTGATTCAACCCTCCCCGTTACCTGAAAGGCTTATCGGCGCACAAGCCGATTATTATCTGGAAAGTAAACTGAAAGCGTGGGGAAGAAGTGGTATGGCCGTTTACTCGGGCGAAGCGTTAGAGGAATACCGGCAAAGTTTCCGTGATCCTGACGCGATCCATGCCAGTTGTGAAGATTACCGGGCATCTGCAGGAATCGATTTGCTTCACGATGAGGCCGATGTGGGTCACAAGCTGGCGATGCCATTACTGGTACTGTGGGGCACCCGGGGATTGGTCGGCTCGTTGTATCAGGTTGAAACATTATGGCGTCAGCGGGCTGAACAACTGATCGCCAGGGGATTGCCCTGCGGACATTTCCTGCCCGAGGAGCAGCCTGAGGAAACGAGCAGACTGCTGGCTGATTTCTTTAGTCTGGCCGAACGCTCAACAGTAAAAGAATAAAACGCCCGACATCAGGCTTAACGCTGACTAACCGGCTATCAGGCGGAAGGAGGAGGTATTTCCCTTGCGTCTGAATTACTGCAAAATAAACCGATAGCCGATGCCGCTCTCTGTAAGTAAATGACAGGGCCTGGCAGGATCGCTTTCCAGTTTTTGCCGCAGGTGCCCCATGTAAATCCGCAGATAGTGGTTACTTTCGACGGCATTGGGCCCCCATACCTGACTCAGTAACTGGTATCGGGTCAGTACTTTGCCGTGATTCTTCAGTAATACGGCCAGCAGACGAAACTCAATCGGAGTCAGATGCACATGGCTTCCATTGCGGGTTACTGTCCGGGCGGCAAGATCGACGGTGACCTGTGAAAAGGTATAAACCGCTTCACCGGTATCTGGCTGATGTATTCGTCGTTGCAGAACCCTCAACCGGGCGAGAAATTCGCCAATACCAAAGGGCTTACATAAATAATCATCGGCCCCGGTATCCAGTGCAGTAATCTTATCCGCCTCATCGCTACGGGCAGAAAGGACGATAACAGGAGCCTGACTCCACTGACGAAATTCACGGATAAAATCCACACCATTCCCGTCGGGCAGCCCGAGGTCGAGGATCACCAGTTCAGGTTTACGGGTGGCGGCTTCAATCAGGCCCCGTTGCAGGCTATCCGCTTCGTGGACCCGGAAAGATTCAGCTTCCAGTGCTATGCGCAGAAAGCGGCGAATATGCGGTTCATCTTCAATAATAAGTACTGAAATCACCCTGTTTACTCCAGACAGTCCAGCCGTGGTGGTTCGGGCTGCGGCAGAATCACCGTAAATACCGCACCACCTTCCGGACGGTTAGCTGCGGTTATCGTCCCTTCATGCACACTGACAATGGCCTGGCAAATGGCCAGCCCCAGGCCAATACCCGGGATAGTCGACTCTTTATTCCCCCGGGTAAATTTATTAAATATATCCTGCGATAGTCCGGATGGAATACCCGGACCATCATCCAGAATATCGACACGAAATTCGCCCTGATGGATCATAGCCTTTAGCTCTATACTGGCATGTTCACCGGCATATTTAGTGGCATTTTCTAATAAATTCATCATTACCCGTTGAAATAATGCACCGTCCAGCCATACCAGCGCCAGAGGATCCGCCAGGGTTAATTTAACCGCATCGCGCTGAGTTACCTCTGGCATTGACTGCAGGGCGCTGCCGGCCACTTCCTGTAAGGTGATCCATTCTTTATTCAGTACAAAACCGTCAGACTGGAACCGTGCCATATCCAGCAGGTTATTCACCAGCCGTGAAGTACTGATAACCTGCTGGTGAATCTGCTGCGCCTGAGCGGTATGAGTCGATTGTTCACGTAACAGATCGGCGGATAGCATTTCGGCCTGACCGGAAAGTACGGTGAGCGGAGTACGCAGATCATGTGAAAGAGCGGCAAGAAAAGCATTGCGTAATTGTTCCCGTTCGCTGTTCAGGCGAGCCTGCTGTTCACTGCTTATCAGGCGTTGCCGCTCAAGAGCACTGGCAATCAGCATGATAAAGGTCTCCATCAGACGTTGTTGTTCGGGGATCATTAACTGGCGCAGACTAACGGGCTCAATAATCACCAGACCATGGGTTTTGTCAGCGCTGTTCAGAGGGATAATCTGGTAGGGGACTGCGGGCAGAGTATCTGTCCCGGCACCGGCAATCAGACCTTTATCTGCACTCCAGCGGGCAATGCTTTCGTCCCAGGGGGGCATTGACTGCCGCGGAGTCAGTGGCTGCAGGTTGCCCTGTTCATCCGGTAACAATAACTGGCAGGTGGCATTGAAAGTCGCAGCGATAAAATTTTCGCTCACTGTGGCCAGTTCTGTGTTATTTCGGGTATGAGCCAGGGCTTTCGACATTTCATACAACTGGCGGGTTCTCTGTTCCCTGTAGCGGGCAATCCTGGCCTGATGACGGACCCCGGCGGTCAGATTTCCGATAACAATTCCTACCGTCAGCATTACGCCAAAAGTGACCAGATACTGGATATTGGCTATCTCCAGGGTTCCTTTTGGAGCAATAAAAAACAGATCGAAACTGATGACATTAATGATACTGGCAATGACCGATGGCCAACGTCCATACAGCAGAGCGATAATCACCACATTCAGCAGATAAAGCATGACCAGATTAGAATTATCAATCTGTGGCAACCAGCGGCTGGTGATCAGTGTGGTCACGGCGCACAAAAGCAGCGCTATTGCCGAACCCCGAAAATAGCCGCGCCATGAAGTACGGGATAGCGGGGTATCGTGGTTTTTCGCGACCTGAGAACCGGCCGCCTCCTCCGGGGCGATAACGATGATATCCGGCCCCTGCTGACGACGGGTCAGCTGTTCAGCCAGGGTTTTGCGTGGATCCCAGCGAGGCTTTTCTGTCCGTCCGACCATGATTTTTCCCAGCCGGTGTTCACGGGCATAGTGCATAATCGCCTGCGCCCGATCCGGATCGGATAATGTGGCAGTTTCTGCCCCCATATCACGAGCCAGACGTAGTGCTTTAAGAATAGCCCTGCGGCGTTGTTCTGAGAGTTTGTAGAGCGCTGGGGTTTCGACGTATACGGCATGCCATTCGCCACTGAGTTTTCCTGCCAACCGTGCCGCGGTACGGATCAGTTTTTCGTTACCCCGTTCAGAGTCCAGACACAGCAATAATGTATCGCGGCTGTGCCAGAGCTGATCGTGTTCAGGGGTGTTCTGCCACAGGCGGGCCTGCTCATCCACTCTGTCAGCTGCACGGCGCATCGCCAGTTCACGCAGTGCAATTAAATTCCCTTTACGGAAGAAATGTTCAATGGCCCGTTCGGCCTGTGCCGGAATATAGATCTTACCGTCTGCCAGTCGTTGCCTGAGATCGTCAGCGGGCAGATCCACCAGAATAATTTCATCGGCAGCATCAAAAAACGGATCAGGGAGGGTTTCCCTGACTCTGATACCGGTCATAGAACTGACCAGATCATTCAGACTTTCCAGGTGCTGAACATTCAGGGTGGTCAGCACATCGATGCCGGCTTCCAGTAACTCTTCAACATCCTGCCAGCGTTTTGGATGACGGCTGCCAGCAGGATTAGTAAATGCCAGTTCATCCATCAGGATCAGTGCCGGATGGCGGGCGAGGGCAGCATCCGGATCAAATCCGCTGATACGTTTCCCGCGGTGCAGATATTGCTTTGGGGGAAGCTGTGGTAACCCCTGTAACAGACGGGCGGTTTCTTCACGCCCATGGGTTTCTACCACTCCACACAACACTTCCAGTCCCTGATCCCGCAGTCGCCGGGCTTCCTGCAACATGGCGTAGGTTTTACCCACTCCGGCACTGGCGCCAAAGTAGATTTTTAACTTGCCACGGCGGCGGCACTCAGCTTGTTGCAGCAGGGTATCCGGGTCAGGGCGCTGGTTGTGCACTGTCATCAATCAGGTTACCTGGAGTTCAGATTATCGAGATCAGCATTTAACCGGGTCACATTGACATAGGTATCCCCGATAAATGCCGGCCAGGGATGGACGGTATTTTTCTCTATCATAATCTGCAATTGGTGTTCCGTCATTCCCCGGGCTTTCGCCACACGGGGTAACTGCCACTGTGCCGCCGCGGGTGATATCCCATTATCCAGGCCACTGGCAGAGGTGGTCAGTAAATCGGTGGGAATTTTGCCATGGGCTGACGGGTTTTGCTGACGTAACAGCGTAACCTGCCGCGCGATCCTGGAATCAAGCAACGGATTGCTGATAGCCAGGTTGCTGCCACCGGAGGCCAGCGGATTGTAAGCAAATCCGCTGGTGGCTGAAGGCCGGCCTTGAAAGTAGCCGGTTGAGGTAAAATCTTGTCCCAGCAGAGCCGAACCACGGATCTGGTCGCCGGTTCTGATCAGTGATCCCCGGGACTGGTACGGAAACCACCACTGGCCGATCAGCGTGGTCAGTAACGGATAGACTCCGGCGGTCATCAGAAATAAGCTGGTAAATACAATAAGTGCAGGGCGTAGCTGTCTCATAACACCTCCGGGATCCGTTCGAAAAATGTTAACAACAGATCGATAATTTTGATGCCAACAAAGGGTACGACTAATCCTCCCAGCCCGTAGATCCACAGATTACGCCGTAACAAGGCTGAGGCACTCATCGGTTTCCAGGGCACTCCTTTCAGTGCCAGCGGGATAAGGAAAACGATGATCAGTGCATTAAAAATGACGGCACTGAGGATGGCGGATTCCGGCGAATGAAGTCGCATAATATTCAGCGTATTTAGCTGAGGATAGCTGGCCGCAAAGGCCGCCGGAATAATAGCGAAATATTTCGCTACATCATTGGCAATACTGAAGGTGGTCAGTGAGCCCCGGGTCATCAGCATCTGTTTTCCAATTTGAACGATTTCAATAAGCTTGGTGGGATTCGAATCAAGATCAACCATGTTTCCGGCTTCTTTTGCGGCACGGGTCCCGGAGTTCATCGCCACCGCGACATCGGCCTGAGCCAGTGCAGGGGCATCGTTGGTACCGTCACCGGTCATGGCAACCAGTCGTCCTTCTTTTTGATACTGACGGATAAGTGCCAGTTTGGCTTCAGGGGTCGCTTCAGCCAGAAAGTCATCAACTCCTGCCTCTGCCGCAATTGCCGCAGCCGTCAGACGATTATCCCCGGTAATCATCACGGTTTTAATCCCCATGGCCCGCAACCGTGCAAAACGTTGTTTAATGCCTCCTTTGACAATATCTTTCAGGGCGATCACTCCCAGAACATGACTACCTTCTGCCACCACCAGAGGGGTTTCTCCCCGCCGTGCGACCTCACTGACCGCCTGTTCGACAGCAGCAGGAAACGGGTTGCCCGCGGCTTCGATATAGCGTTGAATAGCATCCACCGAACCTTTGCGGATGATCCGCTCGCCTATATTGATACCACTCATTCTGCTCTGGGCGGTGAATGGTACAAAGGTGGCTGCACCAACATCCCGCTCTTTCAGACCGAACCGTTGTCTGGCAAGAACCACGATACTGCGTCCTTCCGGAGTTTCATCTGACAGTGACGACAGCAGTGCGGCATCTGCCAGTTGTTGCTGACTAATCCCGGGGGCAGGAATAAAATCGGAGGCCTGACGATTCCCCAGGGTGATGGTGCCGGTCTTATCCAGTAATAACACATCGATATCTCCGGCGGCTTCCACCGCCCGGCCACTGGTCGCGATAACATTTGCGCCCAGCATTCGGCTCATTCCCGCCACACCAATCGCCGATAATAAACCCCCAATGGTGGTGGGTATCAGACATATCAGCAGCGCTATCAGCGAGGTGACTCCGACGGCAGTACCGCTGTAGGCCGAAAATGGCCATAAGCTTGCCGTGACTAACAGAAAGATCAGAGTTAACGCGACCAGCAGGATAGTCAGGGCAACTTCATTTGGCGTTTTACGGCGCCGGGCACCTTCTACCATAGCGATCATCCGGTCGAGAAAAGTTTCCCCGGGGTTGGCTGTACAACGAATCACCAGCCAGTCAGACAGTATTCTTGTGCCTCCGGTAACTGACGCAAAATCCCCCCCGGATTCGCGAATGACAGGAGCCGATTCACCGGTGATCGCACTTTCATCGACTGACGCGCCCCCCTGAATGACTTCACCGTCGCATGGGATGATGTCTCCGGCTTCCGCCAGTACCACATCGTCTTTGCGTAACGCAGAAGCAGGGGTAAGTTGCCTGGCTGAACCGTAATAAGCATCGGCCAACTTTTTAGCCATTACCGTTTGTCGCGCATCCCGTAACGCGCTGGCCTGAGCCTGACTGCGGCCTTCGGCCAGTGCTTCGGCAAAATTAGCAAACAGCAGTGTCAGCCAGAGCCAGCCGCTGATGGACAGGGTAAACATCAGATGACCCCCGGTCAGGCCAGATAAGGCCAGCAGGGTGGTGAAAATGCTGCCAGCCAGTACAATAAACATCACCGGATTACGCCACTGGACCCGCGGATTCAGTTTGGTGAATGAGACGATGATTGCCTGACGAATCAGCTGTGGATCGGCAAACAGCATGGAAGATGATTTCATAGCTAAGCTCCGGCTTGCTCAGTGTGAGGATAAGTAATCTGCGACCGGGCCTAATGCCAGGGCAGGGACAAAAGTCAGAGCACCAATCAGCATGACGCTGCCAATCAGTAAGCCGATAAATAACGGACCGCAGGAGGAGAGTGTTCCCGGTCCCGCCGGCTGGCTCTTTCTGACTACCATCGACCCGGCAATCGCCAGCACCGGGACTATCACCGCAAACCGACCCGCCAACATGCAGAATGCTAACAGCAGGTTCCAGAATGGAGTCGTGGCGTTAAGTCCGGAAAAAGCGCTGCCATTGTTATTGGCGGCAGAAGAGAGGGCATAGAGGATTTCGGTAAATCCGTGCGCCCCGGGATTAAGAATCGCGCTCTGCCCTTCACCGGTCAGCAGCACCAGGGCGGTACCTGCCAGTACCAGTGCCGGGCTGACCAGGATGGCGAGTGCAATCAGTTTCATTTCACGGGCAGTGATTTTTTTGCCCAGATACTCGGGTGTGCGTCCAATCATTAACCCGGCAATAAATACCGCCAGCAGCACAAACAGTATCATGCCGTAAAATCCGGAGCCGACACCGCCAAAAATGACTTCGCCAATCTGCATCAGCCAGAGGGGGATCATTCCGCCCAATGCGGTGAACGAGTCTGGCATTGCGTTAACTGCCCCACAGGATGCCGCTGTGGTGATGACGGTAAATAGCGCACTGACCGTAATCCCGAAACGGCTCTCTTTGCCTTCCATATTGGCCGCGGATAATGCGCCCCGGGTCAGTAAATCGGGATTACCCTGCCATTCGGCATGGATCACCAGTAACGCACAGAAAATAAATACCAGACTCATTGCCCACAGCAGGCTATGCCCCTGACGATGATCGTTGACAGATTTACCGAAGGCAAAACAGAGTGCGGCCGGAATAAGAAAAATGGCCAGCATCTGTGCGAAATTACTCAGTGCGGTTGGATTTTCGAAGGGGTGAGCTGAGTTGGCGTTAAAAAAGCCTCCTCCATTAGTCCCCAGCATTTTAATCGCTTCCTGAGAGGCTACAGGGCCCATTGGCAGACATTGATGTAATCCCTGCAGGGTAGTGATCGGCTGGCAGGCCGAGAAATTTTGTAATGATCCCTGCCAGATGAAGAATATTGCCAGCAGGAAAGCGAGCGGGAGCAGCAGGTAAAGCGTGATACGCAGCAAATCATACCAGGCATTGCCTAACATGTGGGTCTCACGTCGACTGAAGGCCCTTATCAGTGCAAAAGCGACGGCGATTCCCGTGGCCGCTGACAGGAAGTTTTGTACGGTAAGCCCTGCCATCTGGCTGAAATAACTGAGGGTGGTTTCGCCGGCATACGCCTGCCAGTCGGTATTCGTCACAAAACTGACTGCGGTGTTCAGTGCGAGGTGCCAGCTCATCCCGCGGAAATGCTGAGGATTCAGAGGGAGATGGCCCTGAGTCATCAGAATCAGGAACAGTACCACCAGACCTGAGAGATTAATCAGTAGCAGGGCAGACAGATACTGACGCCAGTTCATCTCATTATCACGAATCCCGGTCAGTCCTCCGACCCACTGCTCCAGCCTGGCCACCGGTTTTCCGGGAGAGCCGGCGATCAGTAGTGCAATAAAATGACCCAGTGGTTTTGCCAGCAGCATCAGAATACCCATAAAGGCTGCCAGTAAATAAATAACAGAGGTATTCATCAGAATTCCTCCGCATGGATCAGAGCATAAATCAGATAACCTGAAAGCAGGATTACCAGAATTACGCCACCCACAATATAAGCTGTCATTGCCGTTCTCCGGGGCAGAATTAACAGCTGACGAGTGTAGGATTTCAGAGGAAAAAAAAGGGTAAAAATGTACCGGTGATGCCGTAAAAAAAATATAAAAATTGCCGGTTTTATCCTCATCCTGGCCCTAAGAATTGCAGAACAGCGCAACTGAAATAGCAGACTTCGACAGAGAAACGTCACATCCCTTACCGGGCAATTTGTAGATCTCACTATTAATACCGGGTGTTTTCACCAGTTCGCCTGCGGATGACCCGGGTATTTTGGATGCAGGTTCCGGTAAGCGACAGCGTTATCAATTGAGTCACCAGAGTTACCGGATTGAACAGGGATATTGAAAGTTTCGGGGGCATTGATGAAATATCATTTTTTTATACTGGTGCTGGTATGTATTACCCTGGCGGGTTGTACCACACTTTATTATCGGTAGCAGGGGATGAGAGGCGTAATCATACTCTGTGTGCTCCTGCTGAGCGGTTGCATTAATATTTATGGTCCGGAGAAAAGTGAAGGTCAGGAAAATAAAACGAGCGATGCTGGTAACACAGGAATGCCAGAAAAAGTACAAACCTTAACCCTGTCCAACCGATCACCTGAAGAACTGACCTCAGCTGTGGTCCGTTATTATCGCCTGAAGGGAGTTTCTCTGTCGGTCCAGGATAGCGGAAGCGGAATAGTGGCTGCCAGTGGAAATGATCCGCAACAAGCTGCTCAATGGCTTGACTGCGGATCGTTCAGCCAACCGGACAAACTGACGCTGGATTATCGGCTGGTAACACAAGTCTGGTCGGCGGGTGAGGGGAGCCATGTCATGATCCAGGTAACCGGTACTGCCGGTAAAGTCGGCGGAGATGGAAATGACAAGGTGAAACCACTGGAATGCTCCTCAACCGGAGCCTTTGAGAGAGAGTTGGCGGAGGTGCTAAGAAAATAACTTTATCCTGCTTTCTCTGTCTGGCATTAATCACCGATATTCAGAAAAAATTTGGCATTATTATCTCCACTGAGAGTTTGACATTTTATCTCAACTCTTTAAGGTCTGTAATGCGTTTTATCGCACGGAGATATTTATTGTGCGTTTAATTATCTATGATTCATCGCCATAAATATATTACAGACTAGCTGGCAGGTGTTTAATAATCTTTCTGAAATTATACGGAATGTGTTTTTTTATTTCAGTCAGAGAGTAACACCCTGCCTGAGGAGGATTAAATGACAGGTAAACATCCGTTATTCCTGAATACCATTTTGCTGGGGGGGACAACAGAGCAAAAAATTGAGGCTGCCGCCGCCGCCGGATTTTCGCAGATTGAGCTTTGGCAACAGGATGTCTGGCAAACAGAGGGAAAAGCTCATCAGGTAAAACAGTGGCTGACAGAGTCAGAGATGACGCTCACCGACTATCAGGTTTTGCTGGATTTTGATGGTGCCTCAGAAACTCACCGGCAAACTAAACGTCAGGAAGCGCTGGATATACTGGATACTGCAGTCTGTGTCGGGGCGCATACGGTGCTGGTTCCGGCCAACACTTCTGCGGATTGTCAGCAAAGCAATATTATTACCGATTTACGCTGGCTGGTGGATCAGGCTGTGCAGAGAAAATTGCGGATTGCCTATGAGGCGATGAGCTGGAGCACTTTTATTAACACCACACCGAAAGCCTGGAAGATAGTTCAGGAAATCGACTCGCCGTCAATGGGACTGGTGATTGATGCCTTCCATATTTTTGCCCTGAACAGAACGGCCGATGATCTCAGGGATATTCCGGCTGACAAAATTTTTCTGGTGCAACTCTCGGATGTCAGTGAAATTCCATCACGTGACCGTCTTATCGGGGTAGCCAGACATAACCGTCTGTTACCAGGGGACGGTGTTTTTCCGATAAACACATTATTACGTCGCCTCGCTGAGATGAATTATCAGGGGCCTGTGGGTCTGGAAGTCTTTAATGAAAAGCTGAAAGCACAGGAACCTCATCAGGTGGCGCGCCAGGCCTTCGCCGCACTGAATAACATTTTTAGCAGTGATTAACAGATGACTGACCAAAATGCGGTGAGAGATAACTTACCGCTTATTATTCTCCCCGTTTTTGCTGAAACAGGGGGCAATTTTCTTTTCTGGCAGAAAATTACTGCTATTCTGAAACTAAATAGTCCTGACAGAATCTCTGTTTAATGAAAGATCTGCTGCTTATCCTGGTGTTTAGCCTGACGATGCTGACTTTGGTCGGAATGTCTCTGTTGGGGACATGGATAGCTCAGATAAATATTGGGTTTGATGAAGATCAACGAGCCTGCCCGGGTTTAACCTCGCAGCAGGTGGTTGACGGCGTGATGAGTAATCTGCTGCGTAAGCGTGAAACCCGCGGGGAATGGTATTTGCTGAGCCGTGACGAGATTATTATCAACCCTGCCGACGTTAAGATTGGCAAATCAGATTTCTTCGTACCCTTTCATTATACCCGTAAACCTGGCATGGTATATGACGCGATGGGGGGATGTGCTTACCCGAATTCGGTGGAATACGCTGCAGGTCATCCTGACTAACATCATGACCCGCAATCTGTGACCGCACCTTTTGAAATCCTGCTTTCAGCAGGTGATAGCGGATGCCGCTGCTATATCTGTTGCCGGAATTTTGCCGGTGTCTGCCCAAAGTGCCGCCGGAATGCTGCAATATAAGCACTAATATTAGTGTAACCAAAGTCGGCCGCAATCATTTCAATTCGCCCTCCCGCCAGTACCGATTCCAGAGAAGCGACCAGTTTCGCCTGTTGCCGCCACAGGCTGAAACTCAGCCCGGTTTGCTGGCGAAATAGTCGGCTGAGGGTCCGTTCGCTGAGCCCTTGTTTTGCTGCAAGTTCTGTCCGGGTCAGAGCAGAATCCGGATGGTTAATGATAAATATTGCCACCGCTTTTGCCCTGCGATCCCCTGGCAGAACAATATGATGTGGCAGTGACGGAGCCGCTGAGATTTCATAAGCCAGCAGCGCCAGCCCTGACTGACCATAGCCCTTGTCGGGATTATCGCGGAGTCTTTCCAGTAATTGCGGAATAAATGTCCCTGCGCGAAACAGGTGTGGAATGGCCGGAAAGCGCAGATTATCTGTGGCATGAAAATAGATATTTATTCCTGACACCTGATTGCCGGCTGTTGAACGGTGATCCGTGCCGGGCGGAAACCAGGCCAGAGTTCCTGGCGTAACCAACCATTGTGCACTGAAGGTTTCGATCATCATGGTTCCGGATAGCGGATAATAAAGCTGACCGCAACTGTGCTGGTGCCAGTCGGTGTGCTGCTGTGGCTGATATTCAAAGTCACGAAAGGTCAACATGGCCGGTTATCCGTATTTTTTGTCCTGATCAGGATAACAGGTCATCACCGCACTGTGCCAGACTGGTTTTGGGTCAATATTTGAGGAACTGAGATGAATAATTCTCTGAAACTGGTTAGCCAGGCATTAGAAACCGTGATTGCCAGTGTCGTGCATGATGAGTCTGTATTGCAGCAATTTTTTAGTCATGATTATCAGCAGTATGTAGATGATAAGGTACTTAATTTTCGTCAGTTTGTGAGTCATATGCAGACGCTGAAACAGCACAGTCTGCAGAGGCAACTCCGGATAATCGCCTGTGCCGCAGCGCAGCAGACAGTATTTACCCGCCATCGGGTGGCAGTGACCCACGACGACGGACAGGTCAGTGAATTTGAGGTCATGGCTCAGTTTGAATTGCGCGACGGCAAAATCTGTCGCTGCCATGAACTCACCCGACAGATCTTCGGCCCTGAGCAGCATCGGGATTTAGGCAGCCGCTAAAACACCGGCGGAGATGAACTGTGATAACCGCTAATGATATCCTGTCTGCGAACTCTGTTATTGAAGGTGAGCTTATGTGGATTCAGAAAACCGTAAAACTTGCCCCGCGTAGTCGGGGTTTTCACCTGATCACTGCTGAAATTGAGCGGTCCTTGCCTGAGATGGCACAAATAAGGACAGGTCTGTTGCATATTTTTATTCAGCACACATCAGCCTCTCTGACCATTAATGAAAATGCTGATCCGACGGTCAGAGGGGATTTCGAACGTTTTTTTAATCATGCTGTGCCGGAAAATGAGCCTTATTACCAGCATACTTATGAAGGCAGTGATGATATGCCAGCGCATCTGAAAAGTAGTCTGCTGGGGCCGGCGCTGATGATCCCACTGACTCATGGCGAGCTGAATTTAGGGACATGGCAGGGTATTTATTTATGTGAACACCGTAATCATGGTGGTAGCCGGACTGTGGTACTGACATTACAGGGTGAACCGTTCCGTTAAACTTTGCATTTAATTACATTGTTAAATACGGAAAATTAGTTTTTATGAGTTATTGTTTACTACTGATATTACTGAATGAATTTGATGATAATCAGCAAAAATATTGGCTATGAATTTGGTTATGAATAAAGCTTAAATGATTAGAGTGTTGCAAGGATATCAATATCACACTTCATTTATCCGGAGTATTTAATGAGACTCAATAAAGCCCTTTTACCTCTGATGACGTTAGCAAGTTTGTATATTCCCCTGTCACAGGCTCAGGAGTTGACCTATCAACTGGACCCTAATCACACTTCAGTCATTGTGACATGGAACCATTTTGGTTTTTCTCACCCGACAGCCAATATTCCCTCTACTTCAGGGACTCTGGTATTTGACCCTCAACATCCGGACAAAGCTAAACTTGATGTGACTATTCCGGTGAATCAGATAGATACACATGTTCCTGCGCTGACCTCTGAATTTCGCGGTGACAAATACTTTGATGTTGCCAAATATCCGACCGCGACTTTCCGCAGCACCAAAGTGGTCGAGAAAGGCCACAATAAATATGATGTTTTTGGGGAGCTAACCTTAAAAGGCATTACAAAACCAGTCACGTTGCACGCCACACTGAATAAACTGGGTGAACAGCCGATGCTGAAAAAACCCGCGGTAGGATTTGATGCAACAGCCACACTTAAACGTTCTGAATTTAAACTGGATCAGTATGTCCCGCAGGTTGCTGATGAAGTGACACTGACTATTTCTACCGAAGCACACGGTCAGTAATCAGACAATAAATTTACGGTAAAAGAGCCGGTGATTAATTCACCGGACTCTGATTAATTTCACGTAACACTCTGCAGGGGTTACCTGCGGCTACCACATTTGCCGGGATATTTTTAGTCACCACGCTGCCGGCACCAATGACACTGTTATCCCCCACAGATACTCCGGGAACGATATTCACGCCTGCCCCAATCCAGACGTTATTACCAATAGTGACTGGCAGTGCATATTCCAGTCCCTGGTTGCGGGTCGGATAATCCAGCGGGTGGCCCGCAGTATGTAATCCGACATTGGGACCGATAAACACATTGTCGCCAATGGTAACTTTGGCGGCATCAAGAATAATCAGGTTGTGGTTGGCATAGAAATTTTCGCCAAGAAAAATATGCGAGCCGTAATCACAATAAAATGGGGGTTCGATAACAATATTCGGTCCGCATTTTCCGAGCAGATTTTTTAACATACGGCGCCTTAACTCAGTGTCCTCGGCCGGCGTCTGGTTGTAACGAGCACAGGCCTGTTTTACATGCGTTCTCAGCGCCAGAATGGCCGAATCGTGGTTAGCATCATACAACTGACCATCAGCGACCCGGGTAATCTTATTCATGGTTATTATTCCTTGTCATAGGGAAAGTGGAATTTTCACTGCGCCTGATGAGCATAGGGTAATTATCTGTCTGTGTAGTGTTCTTTTTATCTGAATTGCGCGATGAGAGGGCAAATTGTCCGTTATGCAAAGATGGCTGTCAGTTAAGGCGGCGCAACTGCTTATCGTTTGGGACATACTCTGTGTATATTCCGATGTTGAGCAAATGGAGCGTCATTATGTTAGCTGACCCGTCAAAGAAATATTTGGCCTATCCGGTCGTCAATCTGCCCGATCGTCAGTGGCCCGGTAATACGTTAACTAAAGTTCCCCAGTGGTGCTCCAGTGATTTACGTGACGGTAACCAGTCACTGGCAGAACCCATGGATAACCCGCGTAAACGACAGTTTTTTGAGATGCTGGTTCGTTGCGGGTTTAAGCAAATTGAGGTGGCTTTTCCTTCAGCTTCGCAAACGGATTTCGATTTTGTTCGTGGCCTGATTACTGATAAGGCTGTTCCGGACGATGTGATTATCCAGGTGCTGACTCCTTCGCGTAATGATCTGATTGAACGTACTTTCGAAGCGTTAAAGGGTATTCCTCAGGCGATTGTTCATCTCTACAACGCCACCTCACCGTTGTTCCGTGAAGTCGTGTTTAACCAGGATAAAGCAGCGACCCGGGAACTGGCGGTCAGAGGCGCAAAACATATTCGCCGGCTGGCTGAGCAATATCCGCAGACCCGCTGGACCTTCGAGTATTCACCAGAAACCTTCTGTTTTACTGAACTGGATTTTTCGCTGGAAGTGTGTGAAGCCGTCGCTGAGGTCTGGGACCCTTGTGACGAACGACCGATGATTATTAATTTGCCGGCGACGGTTGAGGTCAATACTCCGAACGTTTATGCCGACCAGATTGAGTGGTTCTGCCGCCATTTCAGCCGCCGGAAACAGGTGTCCATCAGTGTCCATCCACATAATGACCGGGGCACCGGCGTCGCCAGTGCAGAACTGGCGATGCTGGCCGGAGCCGATCGCGTTGAAGGTTGCCTGTTTGGTAATGGTGAGCGCACCGGTAATGTGGATCTGGTCACTCTGGCACTGAATCTCTATACCCAGGGGATTTCACCCGGGCTGGATTTTAGTAATCTGCCGGAGATTGTTGAACTGGTAGAGCAGTGTAATCAGTTACCCGTACACCCACGTCATCCTTATGCCGGTGAGCTGGTGTTTACCGCGTTCTCAGGTTCTCATCAGGATGCTATCAAAAAAGGCTTTGCTGTCCGCCAGCAGAATCCGGATCAGCCGTGGCAGATCCCTTATCTGTCACTGGATCCCGTCGATGTCGGTTGTAATTATGAAGCCGTGATCCGAGTGAACAGTCAGTCCGGCAAGAGTGGGGCGGCCTGGTTGCTGGAACAGAATCATGGACTGAAATTACCGCGAGGGGTACAGATCGATTTCAGCAAAGTGGTACAGCGCGAAACGGATGCTACCGGTCGGGAGATGAGCAGTGGCGATATCTGGCGGTTATTCCGTCAAAGTTACGGGTTGAATGAACAACCGGTCATTGAATTGCTGAGCTATGAAATTCGCAGTGATGAGCGTGATATTCGTCATTTCACGGCTACGGTCGGATATCAGGGAGGGCAGCGCCAAATCCGCGGTAGTGGTAACGGGCTGCTGTCGGCGGCGGTGGATGCCGTATGTCACAGTTTTGATATCCAGGCGCAGATTGGTGATTACGATGAGCATACTTTGGGTCATCAAAGTCACAGCCGGGCGGTGGCTTATGTCAGTTGCCAGTCCGGCAACGGTGAACGCTTAATCGGTGTAGGTATTGATAACGATGTTTCTGCTGCATCTTTGCAGGCTCTGTTTAATGCCTGCGGTCAGTTGGAAAGCATTAAAGGCGTTAAGGCCTGACGGTCGGTTAGCCTGGTGACAGCCCCGGTGAAGCACTGTATTCACTGGGGGAAACTCCCAGTACCCGCCGGAACATCACACTGAAGGCTGCCGGACTGTCATAACCGGCTTCCAGGGCAGCTTCCAATACCGAATGACCCTGGCTCAGTGCATTCATAGCGGCAATAATTTTTGCCCGTCTTACCCAGTCACTGAAACTCAGGCCGGTTTCGCGCTGAAAGCGGCGCGACAGGGTTCTGCCGCTAATACCAAGCTGGTTTGCCACCTGTTCGAGTTCGTAGTTTTCCGCGACATTCTGTTTTATCTCTTCACATACCGCCAGTAGCTGCAGACAGACAGGTTCGGGTAAATTTAGCGGGAGTATTGGCATTATCCGAAGCTCATCAAGAATCAACTCAATAATTCGTTCATCACGGCCGCCGGAGAGAAAGTGGGCCGGAATACCCAGTGATGCATTAATCAGTTCCCTGAGCAACGGGGTGATTTGTACCACCTGACACTGAGCTGGCAGGTCAGCACGGGCCAGCGGGTCGACAAACAACGTCCGGGCCCGGACATGGCCGGTAAATTTCAGGCTGTGAACTGTTCTGGCGGGTAACCAGACACCGCGGCCAGGCGGGACCAGCCAGTCTCCGGCAGGCGTGGTGACTCTGACCAGACCACTGAGAAGATGAATCAGCTGACAGCAGCGGTGGCTATGGCCGGGTTCTGCGGCACCATGCGGATAATCTATCGCGACGGTCGTCAGTGACTGGCCGGGAGCCAGAAAGTCATCGTGCATGAAGTTACCTTTACACATCCGTGGGCTATTATTGACTGAAACTATAGTCGGTTTGGGAAAGACTATAACCGGTAATCTCCCGGGGAGTGGTGATGATGTTGAAAATGATAATAGTGAGTGGGCTATTTTTTTCTCTGCCGGCACTGGCAGAGCCGGAATTTGCCGTATCGATCGAGAGTTCGTTGAAAGAGTGTAGCCAGAAAGCCGTCACTACGCTTGACAGTGTGGACTGTTATTCTGCGGCTGAAAAGGCATGGGATAAAGCTCTGAATCGGCAGTACCGGTTGCTTATCGAGGGGCAGTCGCCGGAATTCCGGGCGGCAATGAAAATCTCACAGCGCGCATGGCTAAACTACCGCGACCATTATCTTGATTCCTTACGGTCATTTTACCGGCAGCAACAGGGCACTATCTGGTCGATTATAATGAGTGAGGCCAGTATGCGTCTGACCCGTAACCAGGCGATAGAGCTATATACATTACGCCACAGTACTGATCTGCAAGGCTGAGTATGCCCCCGCGTGAGTCGTCCGGAGGCATAACACGACTCTGCAGATCAGATAAAACACATTATATTAATGTGCAGCCGCTGGTTTTTCGGGTTTTGGCGGCAGTGGTAACACTTCGATCCTTACCTGGTATTTACCGGCATCGACCTGAGGAACCTGAGCCACCAGATTTTTCAGTGTTTCGGCGGGTGTCGAGGTTGTTTCGGTCACTGCGTAGACCGGCATGGGATGCGGAGGATGCATGCCACCGTACATGTGATGTTCAAAATCATGGTGGTCATCAGACTGTGGGCCCGGCGCAGCATAAGACAATGCTGAGACCAGTAACAGTGGTGCAGTAAGACAAATCGCCAGTTTTTTCATGATGAACTCCTTAAAATTTAAGTCCTCAGCAGGATCGGTGAAGTGCTGCCTGTTCTTCAACCGTTTTTGCATGTTGTTTACCTGTTTTTCGATATCCCAACAGTTGTTTCTGTTGGCGGAAAAAATGCGGTTTTGGTCGCCAGCGGGCTTCTGGCTGAGAGCATTTTCAGTGGGGGCGACATCTCCGAATCATCAAAATAGCGGCGGTGTTTTCTGCTGTAGTAAACGAGGTTCAATCTGCAAAGCTGCATGCCGTCAACTCAGTGGTCCCGGGGGGATAACTGAGAGTGGCATCAGGTGCAGGTGACTGCGTGGGACATCACATTCAGAGTTTTTGTGAAAAGCCGGATAACGGCGAATAAACATCCTGAAACGTTTTAATTTATTTAATCGTTATATAACTTGTTATACAGCGTTATATTGCTTTCCTGGCTCCCGAAAGGCAATGACAACCCTTTGTTTCGGGAAAAATTAAATAAAAAAAGTAGCGAAAATAATAATGCTAATCTGTAAGCAATTTCAGGGAAAAAAAAGTCTGCTGTGTCTTTCGTTGTTGGCCAGTATCTCAGCATCGGCTGCGGTTCAGGAACCCGGAAAAACGCTGGTGGTCTCAGCAAAACCTACCCAGGGTGCTGATGCCACCCAACAACAGGCCACTCCCGGTAACCTGGGAAAAACCCGCGTTAAAGATGTCCCCTGGTCTGTACAGACGGTTTCTGCGCCCATGATGAAAGCTCAGCAGTTAAAGAGCGTTAATCAACTGTACCGGTATATGCCCTCGGTCCAGGGAGATGGTGCCCGGCCACAGACCCGTGGGATGCAAGGTAGTGTGGTACAAAACAGTATGATTGACGGATTAAATGTGGTGTCGACTACCGATTATCCGGTAGAACAGTTTGACCATATTGAAGTTCTCGATGGTCTGGCGGGATCACTCTATGGACCCGCAAATCCGGCGGGGCTGTTTAATTTCGTCTCAAAACGCGGCACGGATACTCCATATCATTCCATTACCCTTGGCGGAGGGACCGGACTGACCCATAAGCTGGCTGGCGATTTTAGTGGTCCGCTCGACAGTAATGACAGAATCCGCTACCGCGCTAATGTGCTGGATGATGAAGGTGACGGTTATGTTAAAGGCAGCAAAATTCGTCGTCAGATGTTTAGCCTGGCGCTGGATGCTAACCTGACCGACAACACCCTGCTGGAAACCAATTTCAGTTATTACCACTATTACGATAAAGGTCTGCCGGGGAAATTTGCGCTGGCCAGCGGAGTTTCTTTCCCTTCAGCCCCGAACCCGAAAACAGCGCATCTTGGGCAGTCGTATGCCGGTAATAACAATCATACGCTGACTGCCGGCATCCATCTGAAACATGATTTTAATGGCAACTGGCTCGGCGAGATTGGTTTTTTGCGTCAGATTGCCGATCGTGAATCTACCGCAGTCACCAATACCCTGACCGATAACGCCGGCGACTACACCACGACATCTTCAACCAGTACAGCCAGCCGTTTCACCATTAACAGTTATATGGCGAATATCAGTGGCGAAGAGGAGACCGGACCGGTGACTCATCAGATTTCTGCGGGGATTCGTGGTTTTTCATGGAAAAACTATAACCCGGTGGCGGGTGGGACTAAAACGCTGGGCAGCGCCTCACTGGATAATCCACAAGCTTTTACTGAGCCGGAATATCCTGACTTTACTCACCGTTATCATTCGGCCAGTACCACTCAGACGTCATTGCTACTCAGCGACACTCTGACGTTTTCACCAAAGTGGAGTACTATTCTGGCAGGCAGTGAAAGCCAGTTAGCGACCTCAAACTATGGGGCCAGCGGATCAAGGACCAGCGATTCGTCTGACAGTGGTTTCAGTGGTTCTGCCAGTCTGTTGTATAAACCCATCGAACCCCTGACACTTTACGTAACCTATGCCGACAGCCTGCAGCAAGGGGATACGGCACCCACTGGCGCCACCAATGCCGGTAACATTCTGGCCCCTTACCGCAGTAAACAAATTGAAGCCGGCAGTAAACTGGCCTTAGGCCGGATGCTGCTGACTGCCGCGCTGTTTCAGATTAAACGTCCGTTTGCTTATACCGACAGTGATGGCGTGTATGCGTTGGACGGTGAACAACGCAACCGGGGTCTGGAGTTAATGGCTGAAGGTGATGCCACCCAACGAATTCATATTTATGGGGGGATGACCTGGCTCGACCCTCGTTTGCTGGATACGGCGACTACCACTACCAGTAATAAGCAGGTGGTCGGTCTGCCCCGTTATACTGCCAGCCTGTTCGCTTCTTATGATCTGCCGCTATTGCAGAGTTCTGAAATCCATGCCGGGGTACGTTATGTCGGACGTCGCGCCACGGATAACACGAATACCCGCTGGGTAGGTAGCTATACCACTCTGGATGTGGGGAGTTCATGGAAAACCCAACTGTTTGCCAAAGCAACAACCTTCCGGCTGGATATCACTAACCTGACTAACCGCCATTACTGGACCAACATTGTACCTGGTGGCCTTAACGGTTATACCGGTGCGGGTTATGCCAGTGCCTCTGTAGGTGAACCACGGATGGCCGAAGTCTCAATGCAGGTGCAATTTTGATAAAAATTAAACTACCGGGAAAACTTCCGGCCTTAACGACCTTGCTGTTCAGTCTGTCTGTCAGTCCGTGGGCAGCCGCACAGACGGTTACGGATGATGCAGGACACCAGGTGACGGTGCCTGCCAGTGCTCACCGGATTGCTGATGGCTGGTTTGCTCACCACTCACTGTTGATGACGTTAGGGGCAGGAGACCGTATTGTGGCTACGGTAAACCACCCTAAAGATCGTCCCTGGATGTTCAAAGTGCAACCTTCTTTGTACAAAGCACTTCAGACGCCTGGCCATGAGTTTTCCAGTGAAGCGCTGGTACTCAGGCATGTGGACGTGGTGTTTGTATCGAAAAATGATCCGGCAGCGCAGAGCTACCGTCAGGCCGGAATTCCCGTGCTGATGATGAATTTTGATGACTTTCCCTCTATGGAGCGTTCGTTACTGACGACGGCGGCGGTCGTGGGTACGCCACAGGCCCGTCAGCGTGCCGAAGCTTATAACCATTACCTTAACCAGCAAATTGCGATGATTAGTCAGAAAACCCGTGGGCTGAGCCAGCAACAGCGTCCGACAGTGTTACATATTCAGTCGCTGAAACCGCTGAAAGTTGACGGACGCAATACGCTGATAGACACCTGGATCAGGCTGGCGGGGGGCAGAAATGTTGCCGCGACAGTTGACGGTAATATGAAGGAGATTACCCCTGAACAGGTCCTGGCCTGGCAACCGGATTATATTATTCTGGATGCGTCGGCAGGAACCCTGGAGCAGTCACCCTTTCAGGGGATTTTTAGTCAGTTACGCGCGGTTAAGCAACATCATGTAGTGCGTAATCCTTCCGGGGTGTTTCCCTGGGATCGCTACGGAACCGAAACTGCCCTGCAAATCCAGTGGGCCGCCCGGTTACTGCACCCTGCATTATTCAGGGAGCTGGATATGGTTCGCCAGACCCGTGATTTTTATCAGCAATTTTTCGACTACCCACTGACTGACGATCAGGCGAAGCGCATCCTGGCTGCTTTGCCACCACAATAAGCAGTATGCCGCCCGTCAAATATACGGGCGGCACGATACTTATCCGGCAGCGACATCCCAACGGGTTCGTTGCATATCAATGACGAAGCGATACTTAATTTTTCCCGCAAGCATACGGTTAAATGCTTCTTCAATGTCCTCACCCCCTATCACTTCAACGTCTGCCGTAATATTGTGCTGTCCGCAGAAGTCGAGCATTTGCTGAGTTTCTGCAATGCTACCGATGGACGAGCCGCCGATGCTCAGACGTCTGAAAACCATTGGAGTGATTTCCGGGCCCGGATGTGGATTATCAGGAATACCCACCAGCACCATCCGACCATTAGTTTTCAGCGTGTTCAGATAAGGATCCAGCGAGTGTGGGGCAGCAACGCAGTCAATAATCATATCCAACTGCTGGCTGTACCCGGCCATCTGCGCCGTGTCCGTTGAGACCACCACCTGAGTGGCACCCAGCCGCAGAGCATCGGCACCTTTCTGCGGGGAAGTTGTGAATAAGGTCACTTCAGCACCGAGAGCACTGGCCAGTTTGACCGCCATATGACCGAGTCCCCCTAATCCAATCACCCCCACTTTCTGGCCGGGTTGCAGATTGTAATGTTTCAGGGGAGACCAGACCGTGACTCCGGCACAGAGCAGTGGCGCCACGGCATGTAAGGGCAGATTGTCAGGAACCGAGACAACAAAATTCTGGTCAACGATAATCTGCTCAGCATAGCCGCCGTAGGTTGTTTTTCCGGTGTGACGATCGGTACCGTTATAGGTGGGCGTAAAACCCTGGCGGCAATATTGTTCTTCCTGCTGCCTGCAGAACTGGCACTCTCCGCAGGAATCAACCATCACTCCGACACCGACGTAATCACCGGCCTGAAACCGGCTGACCGCCGCTCCCGTTTCTCTGACTCTGCCGACAATCTCGTGCCCCGGCACCAGGGGATACTGGCTGACTCCCCATTCATTGCGTGCCATGTGTAAATCGGAATGGCAGACGCCGCAATAGAGAATATCAATACGGATATCCCCGGGCTGAAGAGGGCGGAGAGAGAGGGAACCGGTTGTCAGTGGCGCTTCAGGGTTCAGGGCCATAAGAGAGTTAATTTGCATAGGATACCTGCCAGCGGGTTATTGCCGCGTAGTGTTATAGGGTAAAAAGAGTGGCACACTATAGATATGCAGAACCTTTAATGGTAGTAGTTACCTTTTGGTGACCATGGATTATCGCGGAGCAGAACATGCCGGAATGGGTCGGAGATAAGCTGTTTTTTTATGCAGATTCGGGGCCGCGCAGGCTGATGGATCTTTTTTCGGTGAAATGGAGCAGTATGGTACTGCATGCTCTCTGGCACTGGCCTCAGGGCGCAGCCAGAACAGGGGAGCTACAACGCAGTCTGCAGGGTATTTCCAAAAAAATGTTGTTTCAGACGTTGAAAGAACTGGAGATGCGTGGACTCATCCATCGGGAAGTGTTTAGTGTTGTCCCGCCGAAAGTGGAGTATTCGTTGACTGCGCTGGGTAAAACAGTGGCAGAGCCTGTCGAACAGTTATATTTGTGGGGACTGGCTAATCAGCAGGCACTGGATGAAATGTCTGAAAACCTGCTGCGTAATACCCAACGTCATGCAGGGCAGGAGTAGGTGCCGGATAAAAAAACTGCCGGCAGATTCGCCGGCAGTCAATGACAACAACTGATGACACTGTCAATATTTCCTGTTGGACACAGACTGGCAGGAAATTTTTGGGTAATAACAATAGTTACTGGCGGGAGATACTGTATTTACCCGCGCCGAGCAGCATAATGATCAGACCGCCAAAGAAATAAAGGGCTTCAGTTTCCAACGCCCAGGCTCCCACGTCGGTAGTTTTGAAGAAGTTACCCCCCACCACCAGTACCACCGCAAATACCAGGTTAATGGCATATACCAGCCCGGCGACGCGGGTCCAGACGCCCAGGATAATTAATAACGGTGCCGCGATTTCGCCAATGTAAGCACCATAGGCTACAAACCCTGGTAAGCCATGGGCCGCCAACATCGGTTTTATCCAGTCGACCCCATGTACCAGTTTAAAACTGCCGTGAAACAGCATCAGCAAGCCAAACACCAGGCGCAACAGGAGTTTGGCAAAATCAGGATGATCTACAGCACGATCAAAACCAGTAATCAGCTTATTCATTAAAAATTCCCCGTTTAAAAGGCGTAAGGTACGTTAAAAGCTCTTAAAACATCACCGGTATTTTTTGAAAGAAAACATCAAAAATTTAGAGTGGTAATTTTTATTTTTGCGCATCGCAGGCTATCCTGTCGGGCAGTCCGGAGAGATGATGCTCTGCGACGAAGCCCCTCTTTAAATAACGAGGGGATTTCACCGCTGAGGAGCATTATTAGCAGTAAACGTAGTCTCTGGCAGGCAGTCAGAGGATCACGGATATAAAGAGATTTAAGGGGCCAGCATGGCCCCTCTGAATGGCTTTGAGCTCAGCAGACTATTGGCTGACGGTATCCAGTAGTGATAACTGTTGAGGTGTCAGCGAAAGCTGCAAAGCTTTGGCAAAGCTTTCGACCTGACTGATGCTGGTGGCACTGGCAATCGGTGCCGTAACGCCTTCGCGTGCAATCAGCCAGGCCAGTGCAACCTCAGCCGGCTTGACATTATGTTCTTCTGCCACGCTGGTCAGGGTATCCACAATTTTAAAGCCACGTGGATTCAGGTATTTACTGATTCCTGAACCGCGTTTGCTTTGTTGTAAATCGTCCTGTTGGCGATATTTTCCGGTCAGAAAACCCGATGCCAGGCTGTAATAGGTCACAACACCAATATTTTTCTTAATACACAGATCGCGCAGTGGGCCATCAAAACTGCTGCGATCATATAAGTTATACTCCGGCTGTAGCACCTGATAGGCCGGTAGTGAGTGTTGAGCGGCAACATTAAGGGCATCAGACAATTGGGTGGCATCCAGATTGGAGGCACCTACTGCACGAATTTTTCCTTCTGCCAACAGGGTTTTATAGGCTTCCAGCGTCTCTTCGTAGGGAGTTTCAGGGTCCGGCCAGTGGGAAAAGTAGAGATCGATATAATCGGTGTTCAGACGGCGTAAGGAATCTTCTACTGCCTGGATGATCCATTTTTTAGAAAGTCCTTTATGGCCTTCAATCCCTAAATCTGCACCGACTTTGGTGAATAATTTTATCTGCTCACGGCGGCCCGGGTGGGCTTTCAGCCAGCGACCGATGATGGTTTCGGATTCTCCCCCCTGGTTACCTTCAGCCCATCGGGAATAAACGTCGGCAGTATCGATAGTATCAAAACCGTGATCGATAAAAGCATCCAGTATTTTAAAACTGGTTGGCTCATCAATGGTCCAGCCGAACACATTGCCGCCAAACACTAGTGGGGTGATGGACAAATCAGTCTGCCCGAGAAGTCGTTTAGTCATCTCTGAAATTCTCCTGATAGTCATACATAGTCAGTCACTGACAGCGACTCAGCCTGATATTTACTGTATCCGCTCAGCGGCGGGATTTTCTGAAGACACTCCTTAGCATAACGTGACTTTTGCTACCTGGCAGAACCAATGTTGCGAAATAACCTGAAAATGCCTCAACTTCTGACGGTCAAAAATGTTCAAAACAGATACACTAAAAGAGAAGAAACACTGCCAGCCCCTGAAAAGACTGGCTTGTGACGAATAGTGCATAGCAAAAAATAATCTCCGGGAGTTTATCAGGACGCATGTTGTTACTAAAAACTGGTTTGTTATTTGTACTGACTGCCGTCGCTGAAATCGTCGGATGTTGGTTTCCGTATCTGGTATTACGTGAACATAAGAGCCCCTGGCTACTGCTGCCCGGGCTGTTCAGTCTGATGATATTCGCCTGGCTACTTACGTTTCATCCGACCGGAGCAGGCAGGACCTATGCGGCTTACGGCGGGGTTTATATTTGCGTTGCTCTGGGATGGTTAAGAATTGTCGAAGGAATTGTGCTGACCCGCTGGGATATCGCTGGTGGCCTGGTGGCACTTGCAGGGATGCTGATCATTGTCTGTCAGCCATCCTAAAGAGTCACCGTTTCCGGTGCAATGGCAAATCTGCGCGGTCTGTTATACTCAGGTGAGGCCCTGAATTCTATTATTCACGGAGAAAGGAATATGTCATCTGTTGAGTCTGTGAGTGGGTTAACACGATTATTGGCGATTATCGGTGACCCTATTGCCAGGGTCAGGGCTCCACAGTTAATCAACCGGGAGCTGATTTCTCAGCAGCGCGAAAATGTGCTGATGATTCCTTTGCATGTTGCCGCTGACGGACTCAGGGAGACACTCGAAGGGCTACGGCATTGTCAGAACTTTTCCGGGGCAGTGATTACTATGCCGCATAAACGTGCGGTCATCGATCTGTTGGATGATATTTCGCCCGAGGCTCAACTGGCGGGGGCTTGTAATGTGATTAAACGGCTTCCTGACGGAAAATTAAGCGGTACCCTGTATGACGGTGAAGGATTTGTTGCTGGGTTGCAGTTGCGGGGATACGAGGTTGCCGGTAAGCGGGTCTATCTGGCAGGTGCTGGAGGCGCAGCCAGTGCTATTGCTCATGCGCTGGCGAGTCATGGTGTCACCGAGCTTATTATATACAATCGTTCAGAACCTGCGGTGCTGGAACTGGCGGCGAACCTGGCCCGTCATCATCCGGGGTTAGTGGTTATCCATGGCACCCATAGCCCTGCCCATTGCGATATTGTGATAAATGCGACACCGGTCGGTATGGGTGAAGATACAGAGCAGGCATTCTCGTTGCAACATTTAGCCCCGGGTACTCTGGTGTGCGACATTATTATTTACCCGGAGAAAACGCCATTGTTGCTGGCTGCTGAACAGGCCGGACTGCCGGTTCATACCGGGGAGGCCATGCTGTCGGCCCAAATTTCTCTGATGCTTAAATTTATGCTGGAGTCCTGACTCTAATTTTTCACCCTGTTTATCTGAGAATACCTGAAGGCAGGATCCTGACTTTTAGGGGCCTGTCATTTTTGGTTCTGCTGCTTATAGCAGGTATAAGTATTTACTTATATATCGCTAAATGGACTCCGTATTTCCAAATGTCCGTTTATTGCAGTATCTCCTGTCTGTGGGTTTTTAATTAATTCCGACCTTTGTTTACTATGACATTTTTTTATTATTTTGTTCTCCCCCCTGGCGATATTTGGCAGTCGCATTTATTTGAGGGGCGATGGGGATAATAATTTTTTCCTCTGGATAACCGGGGCATTTTTTTTCGTGGATCTGACAATAAATTTCGTACTTTCCCTGCAGGCAATATTTGGATGAAAGTAGTTACAGCCGCAAAGTTTCTGCGGATGTTACCGGGGAAGTAATGATCTGCCCCCTTGAGCTACCCCCCGACAGAAAAATGTTATTCCACGGCAATTGTCTCAGCAGGAGAGTCTTATGAACGTAAATCATTCGTTGTTCTCAGCACGGTATCTAAAAGCAGCGTTAGGTTTAGGATTGCTGACTTTAGTCAGCCAGGCGAATGCTGACTTTCTGAAACCAGGGGTAATCACCGCCGGTTCAGATATTACTTTTGCGCCCTACGAATATATGCTGAACGGAAAGCCTGCCGGATTCGATATCGAGATGCTGAAGGGTATCGCTGCGTCCTTAGGAAAAACCTCAGTCAATGTGGATACCCGTTTTCCCAATTTGATTCCGGGACTGCAAGGTAAACGTTTCGATATTACTAACTCTTCAATGTATATCACGGCAGAACGCCTGAAAGTCATTGATATGATTCCTTACCTGAAAACCGGTGAGAAGATTGTGACTTTGTCAGACAGTCAATATAAGCCTGAAGATCCTGCCGAAATGTGTGGTCATAAAATTGGTACTATGGCGGGTACCTCTTTCCTGCAAGGCTTGATGAAATTCTCTCAGGACTCCTGTGTAGCTAAAGGCAAACCGGCCATCACCATTAGCGAATACCCGACTGACCCTCAGGTGACCCAGGCATTGCTGTCCAAGGCGGTAGAAGCACAGATTACCGATGTTGCAGTGGCACAGGGTGTCGTTGAGCGGCTTAAAGGTCGGGTGGTTATCACCTCGGACAAATTGCTTTATCCGGTTCTGATTGGATTCGGGGTGCGTAAAGATGATCCGGTAGTGAAAAAAGCGATGGAAGAAGGGTTAAGTAAATTCAGTAAGACGGCAGAGTACAAGCAACTATTTGAAAAATATCATTTTACTCCGGTGACCGCTGAAGATATTAAAACGATTGAAGCCAGCTAATTTAATTTCCGCACCAGCAAAGGTTTAACGTCAGTCACTCCTGCCAGCGTTAAACCTGCTGAATGCATCAGTTTAATCGCCGTGGTGGTAAGGCAGGTAGCTCTGCGGCAGTGAAGAGGCAGTTATGATTGAACAATGGCAGGTCGATCAGTTTCATGAGCAGGGCGTACTGGTAGTAAATCAGGTATTTTCAGCTGAAGAGATTGATGCACTACAGACGGTATTTGCCGCCTGGGCTGAAGAGAGTCGTCAGCATAGCAGTGCCTATGGCGAAACGATCGACGGGCGTCCGCGCTTTGATGTTGACAGCGATCACTCAGCAGATCATCCTTCCTTACGCAGGATTGCCTCGCCCACAGAAATATCAGGACTCTATTATCAGGCGGCTTGCCAGTCGCGGATGAGCGAGATTGCAGCACAGTTGATTGGCCCCGGAGTACGTTTTCACCACAGTAAAATTAATTCTAAATTACCCGGCACCAAAACCGAGGTGAAATGGCACCAGGATTTTCTGTTTACCCCGCATACCAATGATGACCTGGTCACGGCCTTACTGATGGTCAGTGAAGTTACGGCAGATAATGGCCCGTTGCAGGTCATCCCGGGCAGTCACAAGGGGCCCCTACATAACCACTGGCAGGCAGGTAAATTTACCGGTGCCGTGGATGAGCAGGTGGTGCAAGAACTGTGTGCAGAGCCGGTAGCCTGCCTGGGACCTGCGGGTAGCGTCTGCTTTATGCATACCCGTCTGTTACATGCTTCGGCACCCAATAACAGCCCATTGCCGCGGACTTTGTTTATTACTGTCTATTCAGCCGAAGATGCATTACCGCTGGCTGAAAATCCGTTGCCTTCACAACATGAACGTCAGGTCGTTGCAGGTGAAGAGAGTGGGAACATTCGTTGTGTGGACAATCAGTTCCGTTTGCCACAAAAGCCTAAAGGTGCTTCATTTTTTGTGCAGCAGGCCGGAGAAGACCCGCGTTGATCGCTGTTAACCAAATGTTTTTCTGAAATTTTACGTCGCCGGGGCGCAGGTCCCCGGCACAACCATTGTGTTTTTCGGTATTTTGGTTCAGGGTGGAGCGACAGATTTGTATTCAGCGCTTGCCGGTATGGCCGGCAGAACCTTTTACCGGAATGACTGATGAATAAAACGTTGACCAGTGTGTTGTTTGCCAGCCTGAGCATAGCGGTAGCCTCTGCCGCCGTAGCGGCACCTTTCACTTTATCTTCCCCTGATTTTACTTCCGGTCATTTTATGCCGTCGGCAATGGGGGGAAATTTTCCCCATATCAAAAGCTGCCACGGACAAAATATTTCTCCGCCACTGAGCTGGGAAAATCCGCCAGCAGCCACACAAAGTTTTGCACTCATTATTCAGGATGCGGAAGGGCGAAACGGATTGGGGGCGACCCATTTAGTTGCTTATGGTATTCCGGCGACTCAGCATCAGTTTCTCAGAACAGCTCTGGCTAATGGCCAGGGTTTTACTGGCGGGAAAAATAGCTTTGGAAAACTGGCGTATAATGGCCCTTGTCCTCCGACGAATGGTGATACCCACACTTACACCTTTACTCTGATAGCCACAAATTTACCGGCGGACAGTTTGCCGGAAGGCCTGACTCAGGCGGAACTGTTGCAAAAACTGGAAGGGCATGCACTGGGGGCAGCGGGGATGTCGGGATTATTTTCAGGTAAAAAATAGTCTGCCCGCATAAACGGGCAGACCGGGGATGACTACCGGTTACGGAGGACTGATGCCTCCGTCACACTTAGTAAGTAATCGTCATGGTGACGGTATCAGAGTAGGCACCTACTGAAGGCAGGGTGCTACCGGCAGGAATACGACCATAAATATCGTAAGACTGCAGGGTACCCGTCCCTGTACCGGACAGCGCAGTAGTGTTAACCCCAATCGCCGTGGTGTAGCCGCTGTCAGAGTATAGGTTATAAGGGATGTATTCGGTATCGCCCCCTTCCATCTGACGCTGTGTTGTTCCGCTGATATTAGAACCACCATCCATTGCCAGAGTCCATGCAGTACCGTTGTTACACAATACTCCGACCTGGCTTCCGCCGGTAGAAGAGGTGTTGGCATCAGTATTTGCGGCGAAAGAAGACACAGTACCAAAGTTCAGTACCGCGTTAGTGGTTGTCCCGGTAGAACTGGTATTGACTGTACAGCTTGCGGCAACGGTGGCCTCCACTGTTAAAGTACCACTATTTGTTGCTGCTTCGACTGCAGGGACTGCGAAAACAGTGGCAGCTGCAGCTGTTATTAATAATTTACGCATAAAAACCTCGATTATCAGTATGTTACGGTTACCACGACCGTATCGGTGTAACTGCCAGGCGTGGTCGGGATTTAACTCCCTTAGGTTTACGTCCATAAACGATAAACGTCTGGTTAGCCCCTGAGCCGGTGAATGTTACGCCTCAACTTCCCCCGGAAAATTTATCGTTACCCGGGTATTTCCCGCACAGTGGCAAGTGCGGAATCTGGTACTGAGTTTGCTTGCAAATATCGGCAGCATAACCCCCTGCCAGTCACGCTGTGAGTAGTGCTTAGCGACTACACAAAGCGGAATGGCGCTATCTTTTACAGACACAGCGGGCTGGATACTGCCTGCTGAACGACAGAAGTGGCTTTGAACGTTATTTGCGTTCGCCTCAACACCCGGCTCTGATTAATAAGTCAGTGTCATAGTTACTGTGTCGGTATAAGCCCCTGGTGTCGCCAGAGTACTGCCGGCAGGAATACGCCCGTAAATATCGTATGACTGCAGAGCTCCGGTGCCGGTACCGCTCAGTGCGGTAGTATTAATCCCGATGGCAACGGTACGGGCACTGTCTGAATACAGGTTATATGGCACATACTCCGTGTTTCCGCCCAGCATCCGGCGCTGTGTGCCACTGACATTCGATCCGCCATTCATCGCTAATGTCCAGCCGGTACCGTTACTGCACAGCACAGTCACTTTGCTACCACCGGTAGACGAAGTACTGGCATCAATATTGGCCGCCATTGAAGTGACGGTACCGAAATTGAGGACAGCAGTGGTAGTGGTCCCGGTGGTACTGGTGTTTACAGCGCAACTGGCCGCCAGCGTTGCCGAAACAGTCAGGCTGCCGGTCACAGTGGCGGCCTCAGTAGCAGGTATGGCTATCAGGCTTGTAACAGTCGCTGCAATTAATAGCTTACGCATTTGTTTTCCCCGGTCAGTAAGTGACTGTGACGACTACCGTATCGGTATAAGATCCGGGCACCGTCGGGAGGGTGACTCCCTTTGGTATCTGCCCGTAAACCACAAAGGTTTGATTAGCTCCGGTGCCCGATGATGTCACACCACCGCTGCCACCGGTCGCGGTGGTTCCTCCGGTGGCATCCCAGACACTGGAGTATGTCGAATCCTTATAAAGCTGATAGGGCATCAGATAACTGCCATAAGCCATCCGACGGTAGCTGCCAGAGATACGGTTATTCCCGTCACCCAGATAGATGGTATAAGCCGTGCCGTAATTGCACTTGGTGACTACCGCACCGGTGGCATTATGGTTTGTCAGTGCGGTGCCAATGTCAGTAATGGTGCCAAACGCAACAGTACTGGTGGACACCAGCGAACAAACACTGGGAACCACTATGTTAAAGGTGAGTACCTGAGTACCAGAGTCCCAGCCACCACCGGAGGCTCCCTCACAAACAGAGCTGCTGTTGGCCTGCATATCCACGTAAAGGCTGACGGTGGTGGTATAGGTTCCCGGCGGAAAAAAGGTGGTTGAGGCCGGTGCCGTTATGGTGACTGTACTGGCAAGGTTTTTGGTACCGCTCACCGTCGTGGTTGTTGCAGGGCCGTAATAAGTTCCGGAGACTGCGCTGGCGGCAGTTACCGCTCCACCTGCCGCAGCATACGTGGTGTAGGAGATCGCGCTTCCATTAATCGTGTTAGTCGTGCCGGTAAACGTTGCCCGGATACAAATATACGGGCTGGTTGAAGCAGTGGTCGTACTGCCGTTATAACAGGCCCAGTTGCCGGTAATCGTCATCGACGATGCGGAAGATATTGTGGCTGATGTCAGCGTCTGCGTCTGTGAAGTTCCCCCGGTGGAGGTTGCCGTGAACGTGCATGTAGCCCAGGCTTTACCCGGAAGAAACAAGCCTGCCAGTAGCAATAAACCAAAAACTGCTAACCGGAACAGGGGGGAAGCAGTGGCTTTGCAGACAAATGACTTCAGAGCACCCGTTAACGGTGCAGAATCAAATCTGCTATAAGCCGGATAATTAAGGGTTACTGACATACATAAGGCCCTATTTTAACTGTAGATGAATTTGCAGAATCGTAACTAAAACGGGTGGTACAGGTCCCTTTATCCAGCAGATTGACTGTCAGGGTGTTATTACGTTTAAGTTGTTGCAAATAAACTTCACCGCTGTAGCCCGTCATGCTTTCGCTGCTGTCGTTTAGCATCACTTTATAGCCAGGAGGCAGTGGCTGATGGTTGATGTCAACCAACAGCACTGTTGCTGAAACAACCTTTTCGCTTTTGAAATTCACTAAGCTTCCTTGCTGATACGCCGAGATAGCGGTTTGCTCTGTATCCTGTGTCTGCCAGTCAATCGGCAGGTTGGTGGTATCCAGGAAAATATGGTTGGCGATATAAGGTGTCATATCGGTAATCAGGAAATGACCTGAACTGTCCGCCGTCCCTAAATCCACCCCGCCGTTAAGAATATGTGTACCGGGGCCCGCGTTTTTAACCAGTGCGAAACTCTGACCCACTTCGTTTGCAGGATAGACACCCATATCAGCAAATATCAGGGCACCGGTGGTCGATACCGTGGTTTGTGTCTGGCTGCCGTACTGCTGTACGCTGGCGTTATAAGTGCCGTAACGGCCACGGAAATTACCGTACAGTTGGTAATCATTATCTCCACCCTCATACTGAGTGGCAGAGGCACCCCAGGATCCGGTATTAATCCCCGAATCAGCAATACTGTTAATTTGTTCGGTGTAGCCATTACGGCCATTATCACGACTGACAGAAGAAGAAATATTGTATTTATTATCAAAGTTATAGGTCAGTACGATATAACCACCGGTATCATTCCCTGAAAGATTTTTATACAGGTTGGCCGAAATATTCAGGTTTGGGATAATCCCGGTATTTACGTTAAACGAAACAAGATTATAACGACTACCTGAATAAACTAACCGGTTGAAGTAAGTACCAAAGGTCCAGCCCAGAAAAGGAGAGTAGTTAATGCCCGCCCGGGTGATTTCATTAGCCTGTGAAGTATAGGTGATAGCCGTATATTCGTCCTCATCGACATTTCTCTGGTATTTCTCCTGGTAAATTAAATTAGAAACTCGTGCGAGGTCATAATAATTGCTGTTTGATTTCTGATAACTGGAGTTAAAGGTAATATTGTCAGAGATGCGACCATCAAGGCTGGCCTGACCCAGCATACCGCTCCTGTCTTTATAATGACTGCCTGCGGCGGCAAGGCTTAATACACCGTGGCCAAATAAACCCTGCGCAATACCAATACCACCATTGCTTAAGCCATTGGTGGTGCCCTGGCCATTAACTGTCAGTGTCGTGCTGTCAGATAAACCATATTTACTGGATGCTGAACCAAAGACCACTTTGTTGTCGTAGTCAGAGGATTCGGCATCGTAGTTAAACCGCGGAATACCAATATCCACAGAAAACTCATTAATCCCCTGACGTAACAGGTCCGGGGAGTAGTAATAGGCGTGGGTAGAGCTGACCTGCTGGCCGTTAGCGTCCTTCGTGACTATGGTGACATCATTACCGGAGACAAAAGGCAGGTTTTTAATGTCAAAAGGTCCTGAGGGGATATCCCCGGAATAGATCTTCTGCTGATCAACGAACAAATCGAGTGTCGAAGGAACAGCCGAAGACCCTGAAAACTGCGGCAGGGCAGTGGTGACGATATCCGAACGCTGTGAATAGGCACTGGCCCACTGAAATCCAGCTACCCTGACGCTGGTGCCCCAGTTAACGGTATTAGTCGTGAAATCACCCAGCGTATAAGAACGTATTTTTTCAGGATCGATATACTGCCAATACGAATCCAGCCGTACGGTACCTTCGGTGCCGTAATAAGATTTATTGTTATACACGCCGGAGGTGTAAAAGTTACCGACACCGGTATTCAACAATCCCTGCACACTGGCAGAGATAAAGTCGTCACTATTGTAGTGAGTGTTATACAGGCTGTAGTTAATGATAGCCGATGTCAGGGCATTTTTTTTCAGTAACTTGTAATTAGTCTCCGGGCCATTGTTCAGCGAGATTTGATAAGGTGTCAGCCTGGCGTCCGGGATATATAAATTCAGTATCTGATCGTCGGGGACATAAACGGTTTTAACTCCGGGTAATTTGCTGACATCAACCCAGGGATTACCAGCCGGAATGTCCTTAAAGTTGAGGCGTAAACTCTTCAGGTCTTCGGCACGAATTAAAAATGTTTTTTTTGCTGGTTGTACTTAACATTCACCAGGCTCTGAGTCGAAGCGTCATTTATTTTAATTAATAAATATAATGACATATCACCGGATTGCTGCTGGCCGCCCGGTGGTATTGTGGGAATGTCATTTAAGCTATATACCTGAGACGCCATTACAACCCCTGAAGATAATGCTTCACAGGTGAATAAAGTGCAGATAACGGCTTTTTTAGTGTTGCGCTTACTCATGGTAGCTGCCGTTCCTTACTATCATCAAAATTTTATTTTTGCGCTAAAGGGTGCTCTTCTCAGGCTGTCGGTTAACTTTGTAAGTCACCTGATATTTATCCCCCGGAATATAAAATCCGCGAGCTATTGGATAGTTTTTATATGAATTTTGTAGGACATATCCGTTAACGGTATTCACTGTCAGCCTGAGCTTTTTTTGGGTGTTTAGATTAGTTATCTCAACATCGGACAATAATGCATGGCGGGTACCATTATTGGTCATTATCAACCCTGAATCTGAAATCGAAGGCTGAACCTTTGGTATCGCGGAATCGTTTACGACAAACAGTGGCAATGAGTTCCTGATAAGAATACCGACACCAGTACCGATACTGCGTTTATCCTGAGGTTTTGGTAGTTCATCGATAATGACCCGATAACTCTGTTCAGCATTCACTTTCGCATCGTTGGTTCTGACGACTCTGAAATTAAATGACCCGCCAGGCGGCAGAGTAATAAATGGCGGACTGGCGATAATGTCATCCGTATCCGTCAGATTATCGTTACCGTTAGACTGGGTCCACTTGAATACGCGCACCTGCAGATTACTCGTTTCATCAGACATATTAAACAATGTAATCAGGCTTGCCCGATCCTGAGACGCGATGTCCACAGTAATAGGAGAAATACGAATCCCTCCCGCCTGACTGAAGAGAGGCTAGGTCAGTAATGAGAATGATGCTGGAATAATTATTTTTTTAATCAATGAGTTATATAACTTCATTGCTGTGCTCAGTGTGTTGTTATTGAGTTAAATATAGAACACTATTTATGGTTTTCCATCAACTATTTATTATTTAGTTGTTAAGGTTTTGAAAATAAATGATACATATTATGATAACCTGCTCTCATTTGTTTATTATTCCTTATATGTTGATTTGTGTGATATTTAGGTGTTTTATACTGAATTTATTGGTATTTGTGGTTTTATAAACTAATTTGGTTTTTTTACTGATTCCTGAAATTAATTGATCTGATTAAAAATCAATCACTTTAGTAAGGGAGAGTAATAGTTTAATTAACCTGATATTTAAAAGATGAAATTCCAGGCGGTGCAGGTTTTTTATGCTGGCTTTTGCATAGAGTTTCGTGTTGTTAATCTTGTTTGTTTGATAATTTTAAATTAATTATCTGTTGATAATTTTATCAACGGGGCACGAACTTTTGCATAACACGATTAAATGTAAGGTTATGGTGAAGATTAGTGTCTGCAGGAATACTGGTTCGACCTTTACATAACTGTTGGCCGGAAAATTGCCGGCATCAGCTGCCATACTGATAATCTGTACTATTATCAGCTGTAATTGCTCAAAAGTCGTATAACTGGCATCGCGGAAGGAGTGGTTGTGATCTATCTGGATTGTTTTTTAACTTTACTACTGATGCTGGTAAGTCTGGCATCTCTGTCACGTCATTCTGCCTGGTGGGTAAGGATCTGGGATTTTCCCAGGGTACAGCTGCTGGTAATTTCCGGGGGGCTGATTTTGATGCAATTCTACGTATGGCAAGATGCACCATTGCTTTGCGGAATCTTATTGATAATTACCTTACTATGTTTTGTTTATCATGGCTGGTGGGTATTGCCTTACACCGGTTGGGGTAAGAAGCAGGTCAGAGATGCCAGCGGCTATATCAGACAACCTGGAATACGTCTGCTGGTGTCGAATGTTCTTACGCCAAACCGTGGCGCGGACAAACTCCTGAAACTGGTAAGTACTGAACGTCCGGATATTCTGGTGGCTGTGGAAACTGATTTGTGGTGGGAGCAGCAACTGAATGTGCTGGACGGAGATTATCCATACAGTCTTAAGTGCCCGAAAGATAACCTTTATGGCATGCATGTCTGGTCAAAACTCCCTCTGAGTGATGTACAAATTCAGTATCTGGTCGATGATGAAATTCCGTCAATGCATATGCTGGTAAAACTTAATGATGAGGTTTCAGTCCGCCTGCATTGTCTTCATCCTATGCCGCCAAGTCCTACTGAAAATGATGAGTCGACTGACAGAGATGCAGAACTGGTGATGGTAGGGAAAAGTGTCGCAAATACCCGTCTGCCAACCATTGTCACAGGTGATTTGAATGATGTGGCATGGTCGGCCACCACTCGTTTGTTTCTTAAGCTCAGTGGCCTGTTAGATCCGCGCAGAGGCAGAGGGATGTTTTGCACTTTTCATGCCGGTTACCCGATTTTCCGCTGGCCCCTTGACCATGTGTTTCATAGTCAGGATTTTGTACTGGGTGCTCTTCGACGTCTGGAGAGTATCGGTTCCGATCATTACCCTTTTCTTGCCCATCTCATCTATTCACCAGAGAAAGGGGAGGAACAGCAAAGTCTCGAAAAGGCCCCTGAGGATGAGCAAATGGCCCGGGAGATTCTGGCACAGACTGATTCAGAAGTCTCTGCAGTTCATACGCCTGGTGAACGGTTTTAATTTAGTTTCAAACAGGGTTTCAGCCAGTGTCAGCTGGCTGAAACCAGGATGAAATGTCCTATCCACCACCTCAGCGGCAAACAGGAATTTCATTCTCAGGCATACCGGCAATCCTGGCAGCAGCCACGATATCGTTCCAGCTTTGAATATCCAGAGGTATGCCCTCCCGCTGTCTGATTTCACGATTCATAGCTTCCCATTCGCCCGGCACTTTAATTTGCTGATGACCGGCTTCAGGGGATTTTTTCACCCACTCGATAAAAGCTTCTGCTTCCTGTTCCATATGTGGAGCCCCGAAAGCTTCAGGATTAATAATGACTGAGGTCATACAGTTGAATATTGCGTCATGGCTGGGTTGTAGTGTTTCAGTGTAGGTTGTCTGACCACCGGAAAGTGCACCTCCCAGTATTTCGCACATGACTGCCAGGGCATAACCTTTATGGTGGCCGAAAGGCAACAGGGCACCATAAGGAGACTGATGCATGACAGCAGGTTCGCGGGTGGGTTGTCCGGTGCTGTCAATCAGAGAACCTTCGCCCACCAGGACACCCTTGTTCCATGCCACTCTGGTTTTACCGAAGGCGATAGCGCTGGTAGCAAAATCAAGCAACAGGGGTGGTTTGCCGGGTCTGGGGAAAATGGCACAGAAAGGATTGGTGCCGAAACGACGATCACTGCCACCAAACGGAGCTACCATCGGGTCACCGGTGACATTAACAAAGTGAAATGATACCAGTCCATGTTCAGCACAGGCCTCCGCCCAATAACCGATGCGTCCGATATGGTGAGCGTTATGCAAACCGACGGCTGACATTCCAAATTTTCGGGCCCGGTCGATACCCGCGTCAATAGCCTGGCGGGCGGCAACCTGTCCGAATGCTGACTGACCATCAAAGGTCAGAATAACACCGCTGTCTTTCACCAGGCGTGCTTTCTTATTGAGTTGCAGATGCCCCTGCTGTAAGGATCTCATATAAGAAGGGACCATGCCTGCTCCGTGAGAGTCATGTCCGACAAGATTAGCGGAAATCAGATGGTCTGCAATGAGTTGTGCTTCTGTAGCTTCACTTCCCGCATATTGCCAAAGAGAAAAAATAAACTGGTGTAGTTCACTGGCTGAGATAACCACTTCATTTTCTGAGACTGACATCTGTTAACACTCCTGTCTGAAGGTACAGTAAATAAACACCGCCGGCTGACGGCTAACCGTTTGTCGGGAACCCTGTATTACCCATTTTCTGGCATCTGGTGACATTCCAAAACTCTGCACCTCCTGTCGGTTAGCATTTTTTTACAACCGATAACTGGCATTTTTGGGAAATCTGTCTGATACCCATAGAGATAGTGAAATTTTATCTATCATATACAGCACGTTATTTAAGAAATGTCGTCTTTTTTCTGACCAATGCCTGGTGTTTAATTTCCGGCTAAGGTGGAAGGAATATGATGACATGCTCCCTCAGGGCGTTTCTGGCGGGGAGATAATATCGTTAATCGTCGGGATCTGAACGAGCCACTGGGCCTTCAGGGAACCACAATTTAGAAATCATTATCTGGCAGGTCAATCTGGTGTATACAAAGAGAACGATCAAAATGGCTGTGGTGCTGGCAGGAATGCTGGGAGTTTCAGGGGTACAGGCCGCGGGAGTCGGGCAGACAATATCTCAGAACTGGGATACTTTTACCGGCAATGTTGCTGAAACGTGGAAATCACCGCAATCTGTCGATTTATATCTGCCTGCCATCACATGGCATAACCGTCTGACTTACGATCGTGAGCATATTGACCGGTATAACGAAAGACCCTGGGGCGCCGGGGGGGGTATTTCGCGTTATGATGATAAGGGAAACTGGCAAGGTCTTTACCTGATGGCGTTTAAAGACTCCTTTAATAAATGGGAGCCGATAGGTGGATATGGATGGGAGGCCACATGGCGGCCATTCAGTAACCAGAAGTTTCATCTGGGGGCCGGCTATACTGCCGGAGTAACGGCGCGGAATAACTGGAACTATATACCAATTCCGCTGGTATTACCGCTGGCATCAATTGGTTACGGCCCGGCAAATTTTCAGATGACCTATATTCCAGGTACGCATAACAACGGAAACGTTTACTTCGCGTGGTTAAGATTGCAGTTTTAGCTATCGTTGTTGTGCAAAAAGTGCCCTGTTGTGAAAAAATTGGGACATTTATCACTTTTTCTTTAAATGGCGCTGGACAAATTGCACCGGAATTGATGTACTGGATGCCGACACAGTTTAGTGTCCATTTTTCATGTAAAGGTAATAAGATGTCCAAGATTAAAGGTAACGTTAAGTGGTTTAATGAATCTAAAGGATTCGGTTTCATTACTCCTGAAGATGGCAGCAAAGATGTATTCGTACACTTCTCTGCAATCGTGAGCAATGGCTTCAAAACTCTGGCTGAAGGTCAGCGTGTAGAGTTTGAAATTACTGACGGTGCTAAAGGCCCATCTGCTGCTAACGTTATCAGCCTGTAATTTTCAGTCAGAATCTCTAAAACCCGCCACTGGCGGGTTTTTTATTGCCTGAATTTCACCAGAATAGCCTGCAGCGGTAGAGAAAATCAGAGAGTGGCTACCGGGTTTGGGTCTGTTCTGTAAGGATTGGGAAGGCTTTCGGTATGATTAGTGCTATTCGTAGTCTGTTACAGAATTGTTTTGTGTTATACTCAGAATTGCGTATTAATGTAGATGTAACGATCTTCGCAGAGGTTTAAAGGTATATTATGGAAGGTATCAGTATTGCAAAACTGCTGATCATTGGTGCTCTTATCGTATTGCTTTTCGGCACTAATAAATTACGCTCATTAGGCGGTGACCTGGGTAGCGCAATTAAAGGCTTTAAAAAAGCCATGAAAGATGATGATTCAGCCGTTGTCAAAAGTGAAGCAGAGGAAATCCCTGCGGAACGTGTGACTCATAAAGAATAATGGTAAGTCCCGCAATAAATACCCGTATTTATTGTCAGTAAAAACCAGATAGCCAGACTGTCTGGTTTTTTTGTTTTCTCAGGCATCGCAACAGTATGCCGTATCACCAAATCTTTATTAACGCAGTTATTCGGTAACCTTCCCCGGGAAGAACAGCAGAGGCCGCTTTCGTTTGCCCCTGCGCCAGCGAAATTACTTAATCTCGATGCCCTGTGCCTGCATATCGGCGTGGTAAGAAGACCGCACAAAGGGTCCGCAGGCAGCATGAGTAAAGCCCATTGCCATAGCTTCAGCTTTCATTTCATCAAACTCATCCGGACTTACATAGCGCTGTACCGGCAGGTGATGTCGGCTGGGTTGCAGGTACTGGCCGAGAGTCAGCATGGTAACGCCGTGACGGCGTAAGTCGCGCATAACCTCAATAATTTCCGAATTGGTTTCACCCAGACCGACCATCAACCCTGATTTTGTCGGGATATCAGGATGGGCCTGCTTAAATCTTTCCAGTAATGTCAGCGACCATTGATAATCGGCTCCTGGCCTTACCTGACGATAAATCCGTGGCACGTTTTCCAGATTATGGTTAAACACATCGGGCGGGGTTGCTGTCAGAATATCGAGTGCACGGTCCATCCGGCCCCGGAAGTCCGGGACCAGAGTTTCAATTTTAATATCAGGGCTCTTTTCGCGAATTGCCGAGATGCAGTTAGCGAAATGTTGTGCACCGCCATCCCGTAAGTCATCTCTGTCAACGGAGGTGATGACCACATAGCGCAGTTTCATATCGGCGATAGCCTGGGCCAGTTTACCCGCTTCGGCAGCATCCGGAGGCAATGGTCGCCCATGAGCAACATCGCAAAACGGGCAGCGACGGGTACAAATAGCCCCCAGTATCATAAAAGTCGCTGTACCATGATTAAAACATTCTGACAGATTCGGGCAGGAAGCTTCTTCACAGACGGAATGCAGACCATTTTTGCGCATGGCCGCTTTGATACCCTGAATCCGGCTGGAGTCAGCAGGAAGCTTGATTTTCATCCATTCCGGTTTTCGCAGTAATTCCTGGCGCTCACTGACAACTGTTTTAACAGGGATCAGGGCCATCTTATCTGCATCACGATATTTGACGCCGCGTTCTATCTGAACAGGTTTACTCATTTCTGCGGGTTCCGTTTGCTGATTGTCTACAGGACTGTCTGTATTCAACTAATTTCGTAACATTGAAAAAAGTATATCATTTTGCCTGCAACGGAGCAGCCCCGTGAGGCTGCAAAAGTTACATATTTGTAAAGCTATGGTCAAAGTAACAGTGGGGCTTGCTGTGTAAACCCGATATGCTGATAGCTTACCTGTTGGGTAAAATGATCCACCAGCCGGTGGGGGACTTCACTTAACCGTTGGTCATCGGCCAAATCCGCCAGCCGCGTCATTTCCATTCCGGCATAACCACAGGGGTTAATTCTCAGGAATGGTCCCAGATCCATATCAATATTCAGCGCCAGTCCATGAAATGAACAGCCTTTGCGGATTCGCAGGCCCAGAGAGCATATTTTTTTTCCGTCAACATAGACACCCGGGGCATCTTCACGCGAACGGGCTGTCACAGAATAATCGGCCAGTGTATTAATCACCGTTTGTTCAAGTATCGTGACCAGTTGCCTGACTCCAAGCTTACGACGGCGAATATCGATCATCACGTAGAGAATTTGCTGACCCGGCCCATGATAGGTAACCTGGCCTCCTCTGTCGCTTTGCATTACAGGGATATTACCGGGAGATAACAGATGTTCCGCTTTACCCGCCTGGCCCTGGGTAAATACGGCAGGGTGCTGAACCAGCCATAGCTCATCACTGGTCTCAGCCGTTCGCTGATCGGTAAACTGATGCATTGCCTGAGAAACAGCATGCCAGTCACGTAATCCTAGCTGTCGGACAATAAGATGTTCAGACAAGGGGTTAATCCGGTAGAGAACAGGTAAGGGGAGTATAGCGCCGGGAGTCGAGGCTGAACATCAGCCATTACCCGGCGCAGGGGGTTACAGCACCATACGAACAATTTCGATGTTGCCGAGTTCTTCGTAAAGCGTTTCGACCTGTTCGATATGAGTCGCATTAATCGTAATAGAAACTGAGTGATAATTGCCTTTGCTGCTTGGTTTCACATCCGGTGAGTAATCACCGGGGGCATGGCGTTGTACCACTTCAATCACCTGATCAACCAGCTCTGGCTGTGCCAACCCCATAACTTTATAGGTGAACGGGGTAGGGAATTCGAGCAATTCATTAAGTTTGGTTTTCATAGTGACTCCGTGAACAAAAGATGCCCCCGAAAATTCGGGGGCATGGTAATACTTTACTATATTGGGGTGGTTACGGGGAATTCAACCCGCCAGGTTACCCCAGCCAGTGGTGGAACATCAGTTTAATATAATCGATTATCCGGCTAAAGAAACCACCCTGTTTCACCTCATTCAGCACCACCAGAGGTTCTTTGGCAATTGTTTTACCATCAAGCTGGAAGTCAATGGTGCCGATGACCTGATTTTTAGCCAACGGAGCATGCAGCTCAGTATTATTCAGCACATAACTGGCTTTAAGATCTTTAGCCCGACCCCGCGGTACAGTCAGCCAGACATCTTTTTCTACACCGAGCTGAGCATGATCACTGTTACCAAACCACACCGGCTCTGATGCGAAATCTTTTCCTGCTTTCAGCGGCGACACTGTTTCAAAGAAGCGGAATCCCCAGGTCAGCAATTTCTTGCTTTCGGTTTCACGGCCTTTATAGGTACGCCCGCCCAGGACAGCTGAAATCAGCCGCATCTGTCCTTCTTTCGCTGATGCCACCAGATTATAGCCGGCTGAGTTAGTATGGCCGGTCTTTATGCCGTCGACATTCAGACTGGTATCCCATAACAGCCCGTTACGGTTAGTCTGACGTATATTATTGAAGGTAAATTCTTTCTCTTTATAGATAGCATACTCTTCAGGAACATCGTGGATCAGTGCACGGCCGATAAGTGCCATATCACGGGCTGAGCTGTACTGACCCTCGGCATCCAGTCCGTGGACCGTTTTAAAATAAGTGTTCTTTAACCCCAGAGCCTTAACATAGTTATTCATCAGTCCGACAAAAGCGTCCTGTGAACCGGCAACATAGTCAGCCATAGCGACACAGGCATCATTACCGGATTGCAGCACAATGCCCCGGGTAAGTTGTGAAACAGGGACCCGGTCACCCGGTTTCAGAAACATCAGAGATGAACCTTTAAACACAGGATTACCGGTAGCCCAGGCATCCTGACCAACCGTAACCATATCATCCTGATGAATTTTACCCGCTTTTATTGCCTGGCCAATAACATAACTGGTCATCATTTTTGTCAGGCTTGCGGGATCGCGGCGGGAATCGGCATTCTTTTCGGCCAGCACAGTGCCGGAATTATAATCGATCAGAATATAGGCTTCTGCATCGATGTCCGGTACACCCGGGATCATAGTTTTTAAATTAACTTCATCAGCCAGAGCTGAGTGGCTCAACAGTAACGCGGCCAGAGATACTGCACTGAATTTAGAAAATAAGTTAAAAGAGGTCTTTCTGTTCATTTTTAGAATAACTTTATCTGCGGACAGGAATGTTTGTCACAAACTATAACAGGATGCCTGACAGACAGGCATCCTGCTTTACTTAAGTTTATGCTTTTACACGCAGTAAAGGGAAAATTAATGTGCGGTGGTCACAAATGAAGCGATTTGCTCACTTGCTAACCGTTGCTGTAACGCGACGGCTTGCTTGCGATCGGTATAACCGCCCAACTGAACACGGTAGACATTTCCGTTGACGACTTCAGTACGGCCGGTAACGCCAAAACGCTGCCCCAGTTTTTGGGCCAGTTGTGTTGCACGTTGCTGATCATTGATAGCTGCCACCTGAACCACAAATCCATGACCTTTGCCGGCAGCAACCGCAGGGGCTTTAGCTGCCGGGGTTTTGGCTGCAGGTACAGGTGAAAAGACGGGACCGGGGTCTGGTGCTGTTACCGCTGCTGCTTCTGCAGCCGCTTCTGATTGTGGTGCCGTATGGGCTGGTGCTGCGGCAGTAGCCGGAGCCGCCGGGGTGTCGGATTCCAGAACACCACTGGCCAAGGGTTGTGGTGCACCAAGGAAGCCATTGCTGTGTACCGGCGCACCCATACTATTATTCGTTTGCAGGGTACTGTTAGACACTGGCATTACGTTATTCTGAGCATCACTATTTTCTGCCGCAGGTGCTGTTTCAGGCAATGCAGTACTGCTGCCACTTATGGCAGGGGCGGATGGCATCGGGCTGTCAAGATTTGGTCGTGCCGGCAGATCATAACTCTGGATAGCGACTTTAGTTCCCACGGTGCCCGGGCCGGATAACGTTCCGTCCGGCGACACGATAATGGGATCGACACGCACGCGGGTGTTGTCAGAGATATTCAGACGGTTAGCAGAAGATGAAGACAGGTCAATGATTCTCCCCTGGACAAAAGGACCCCGGTCATTAATTCGAACCACCAGTTGGCGACCGTTAGCCAGGTTAGTTACCCGGGCATAGCTGGGAATTGGCAGGACAGGGGAGGCCGCAGTGTAAGCATTAGGATCAAAGGGTTCTCCGGAGGCTGTGGTATTTCCGGCAGACTCCTGACCATAAGAGCTGGCAAGGCCGACCTGGCTAAAATTAGAGGTATCTTTTACTACGGTATAACTGGAACCATTGACCTTATAATCCTGATTAGCCGATGGGATTAATGCTTCATACTTTGGCTGTACCCCCGGAATTTCGACCACAGGGCCAGTCCAGGCGGGTTGAGGAGGAGCCGCATACTGTTGCTCCTGGTTGCCGGAACACCCCGCCAACACTAACGATGCCAGTCCAATACTGATCAGCAATTCCTTACGCATGTATCGCCTCTTAAACGCTTTTTGATAACATTTTTCGATGAGTATGGATCGACATTACGATGCCAAATCCTGCCATTAATACAATCAGTGCTGAACCGCCGTAGCTGATTAACGGTAGCGGAACACCTACAACCGGCAAAATACCACTTACCATACCAATATTAACAAAGACATAGACAAATAATATCAGCATGATGCCACCCGACAGCACACGACCAAAGGTTGTTTGTGCTTTGGCTGCAATCACCAGCCCGCGCATAATTAATAACAGATACAGTGCCAGTAATGCCAGTACACCGACCAGCCCCAGTTCTTCTGCCAGTACCGCAAAAATGAAGTCAGTGTGTCGTTCAGGCAAAAACTCAAGTTGTGACTGTGTGCCGTGCAACCAGCCTTTACCGTGAAGGCCGCCTGATCCAATAGCAATTTTTGACTGAATAATATGGTATCCAGCCCCCAGCGGATCACTTTCAGGATTGAGCAACATCATCACCCGGTCACGCTGATAGTCGTGCATCAGAAAGAACCAGAGAATAGGGATAAAGGCAGCAACCAGTATTAGCGCAATGGCAATCAGTTTCCAGCTCATTCCAGACAGGAACAGTACAAACAGCCCTGAAGCTGCGATCAGAATAGCCGTACCGAGGTCGGGCTGAGCGGCCACCAGCAAAGTCGGTAAAAAAATCAGTATCAATGCTAATGCGGTATTTTTGAGTGTCGGCGGACAGACATCCCGGTTGATAAACCGGGCTACCATCAGAGGAACCGCGATTTTGGCTATCTCAGAAGGTTGGAAACGAATAAAACCAAGGTCAAGCCAGCGCTGCGCCCCTTTACTGATATGTCCAAAAGCATCGACAGCCACCAGCAGGATAATACTCAGGATATACAGGTAGGGCGCCCAGCTTTCATAAACACGTGGCGGAACCTGGGCCAGTACCAGCATCAGGGTCACTCCCATAGCTATCTGGCCCAGCTTACGTTCCATCATCCCGGGATCCTGACCACTGGCGCTCCAGATCACAAATCCGCTATAGGTGAGCAGGGCAAAAATTATCAGTACGAACAGAGGATCGATATGGATACGGGTCCAGATCGAATTCTTCTGCGGACTATCACTCAAAGACATATTTACTCACCTTCGTAACCTGGAGGAAGCGGTGCAGCCTGCGGGAGATCTGTGTTGTTGTCTCCCAGCATAATGTGATCCAAAATCTGTCGCATAATGGTGCCGACTGCGGCACCCGCACCGCCGTTTTCTAAAATCATAGTGACAGCAACCCGTGGATTATCGTAAGGAGCAAAGGCTGTCATAAGCTTATGGTCCCTGAGTCGTTCTGCAATCCGGTGGGCATTGTAGGTTTCATTCTCTTTAAGACCAAAAACCTGGGCGGTGCCCGATTTGGCCGCGATTTTGTACGGAGCATTGTCAAAACTTTTACGCGCCGTGCCATTTGGCCGGTTCGCGACGCCATACATGCCATCTTTGGCAATTTCCCAGTAACCCGAATCGATTTCACCGACGCGACCCGCCTCAGCCGGTCGGAATGGAATAATTTCGGAGCCGCGGCTTTCAGCGACCAGAAAATGAGGAACTTTGACCACGCCATCATTAATCAGTGTCATTAATGCCTTATTCATCTGCAACGGTGTGGCTGTCCAGTAGCCTTGTCCTATCCCCACCGGAATGGTATCTCCCTGGTACCAGGGTTTTTTATAGCGGCGTAACTTCCATTCACGGGTCGGCATATTGCCGGCACTTTCCTGGGGTAAATCAACCCCGGTACGGGAACCGTAACCGAATTTCTGCATCCATTCTGACAACCGGTCGATCCCCATATCATAGGCGACCTGATAGAAAAAAGTATCTGCAGATTCTTCAAGAGATTTCGTGACATTTAGCCGGCCATGACCCCATTTTTTCCAGTCACGATAGCGTTTATCGGAGCCCGGCAGTTGCCACCAGCCAGGATCGAATAATGAGGTGTTACGATTAATTACACCTGCGGATAATGCTGAAACAGCGACATAAGGTTTTACCGTAGAGGCTGGCGGATAGGCGGCCTGGATGGCCCTGTTGTACAAGGGACGGTTCTGATCGGTCAGGAGTCCTTTGTAGTCGGTAGCCGAAATACCGTTAACAAACAGGTTGGCATCGTAACTCGGGTTTGAAACCATCGCGAGTATTTCGCCGTTGCGGGGATCGGTCACGACCACCGCGGCACGACTGCCCTGTAACAACGTTTCAATATATTGTTGTAGTTTCAGGTCCAGGCTCAGGTAGATATCGTGACCAGCAACGGGTGGTTCCTGATTTAGCTGACGAATTACCCTGCCACGATTATTGACCTCGACTTCTTCATAACCTGTTTTCCCGTGCAGCGTGTCTTCGTAGTAACTCTCAATACCCAGTTTTCCGATATCATGAGTCGCCGCATAGTTACCGGTTTTCCCTTCCTGATCGAGCCGCTGGACGTCACGATCATTGATTTTTGAAACGTATCCCACGACATGGGTTAGGGTGGCACCATAAGGATAATAGCGCCGCTGATACCCTTTAATTTCAACCCCGGGATAACGATACTGATTGACGGAAAAACGGGCTATCTGCAAATCGTTAAGATTACTTTTCAGCGGGATAGAGGTAAAACGCCGGGAACGTTTACGCTCTTTTTCAAATGCATCAAGATCTTCCTGGCTTAAATTCAGGACCGCCTGTAACTCACGTAAAGTTTGTGACAGATTAGCCACTTTTTCAGGAACCAGTTCAGCCTGGTAGATGGTCCGGTTGACTGCCAGCGGAATTTTGTTCCGGTCGTAAATGATTCCCCTGCTGGGGGCAACCGGTACCAGTTTAATACGGTTCTGATTCGACCGGGTACTGTAATCATCAAAATGCAGAATTTGCAGATGCCAGAGATTAAACGCCAGAATCGCACTCAGCATAAAAATACCGAGAAAAGCAATTAACGCCCGTCTGGCGAACAATTGTTGTTCGGCACTGTAATCCCTGAAAGCACTTCTGGTTAAATTCATCCGCGGCCTGTCAGTCCGGAAGTTACCTTATCGGGCTATTCGCGGTGATAAGGGTGGTTGGTAGTAATACTCCACGCCCGGTAGAGGCTTTCTGCGACCAGAACACGCACCAGCGGGTGAGGGAGTGTAAGTGCTGATAAAGACCAGCTTTGTTCGGCGGCAGCTTTACAGGCCGGAGCCAGTCCTTCCGGCCCGCCGATGAGCAGGCTGACATCCCGACCGTCCTGTTTCCAGCGCTCCAGTTGCTGTGCCAGCTGTGGGGTTTCCCAGGGGTGCCCCGGGATATCAAGAGTGACAATCCGGTTACCTTTTCCGACAGCAGCCAGCATTGCATCGCCTTCTTTTTCCAGAATGCGTTTAATATCTGCATTTTTACCCCGTTTACCGGCAGGAACTTCAGTCAGTTCAAACGGCATATCTTTGGGGAAACGGCGCAGATAATCCATAAATCCGGTCTGGACCCAGTCAGGCATTTTAGTGCCGACGGCGACAAGTTGCAGTTTCACCCATCAGCCCCAGAGTTTTTCCAGTTCGTATAACTGGCGGCTTTCTTCCTGCATCACATGGACAATAACTTCACCGAGATCGACAACCACCCAGTCACCGCTCTCTTTACCATCGGTGCCCAGCGGGCTGACTCCGGCTGCACGTGATTCCTGGACCAGGTGATCAGCAATGGACACTACGTGACGGTTGGAGGTACCGGTACAGATAACCATACAATCGGTGATGCTGGATTTACCCCGGACATCAATAGCTATGATATCCTGAGCTTTAAGGTCATCGACTTTATCGATAACAAAGGATTGGAGTGTCTGGCCTTGCAAAAGGTTCCCCTCGTGATGAACTGACAAAACAGAATGCCCGTCGTTTCTGCCGACCGGCTGAATTTGAAGCGGCGCAGTATAGCATGCCACAATCAATCGCGATATAAGCCAGCCTGTTCGATGTAGTTTATCACCGGTTGCGGTAATAAATCCGCACAGGAAAGACCTGCATGACGACGTTGACGAATTTCGGTCGCTGATATTGAGTATAGCGGAGTATCCGCCAGCAGGATCAGTCCGGAAGGTTGCTGATGTAATTGTTGTACATCATGGGTCAGATGCTGGTTGATCCAGTGCTGTAGTTCAGCAGATTCAGGGGGGTGCTGATAGCCAGGACGACGGCAAACCAGCAAGTGGCATAATGATGTCAGTTCCTGCCAGCGGTGCCAGGTATTCAGAGTCAGCAAAGAGTCCTGACCAATAATAAAAGCCAGGGGCTGTGTGGCTCCGCGTTCGGCACGTAACATTTCCAGAGTGGTGACTGTCCGGGATGGTTCATCGCGCCGCAATTCCCGGTCATCAATCTCAAATAAGGGTAAGTCAGCTATGGCACAACGCAGCATCGCAAGACGTTGTTCAGCACTGGCATCCGGCTGCGGCCGGTGAGGCGGCAGATTGTTCGGCAGCAATGTGACTTTATGCAACCCGGTATCAGCGGCCAGAGCTTCCACCGCATGCAGATGACCATAATGAACAGGATCGAAGGTGCCACCAAACAGCGCATGAAGTTCAGACATGATCAAGTGCCGGTGAACTTTGGTCAAGGGAGAGTTGCAGCGTCAGAGTGCTGAGTGCCGGCCAGACATCACTACCGAAATCCTGTTTGATCATCAGTTCGATAGCTGCCAGCAGACGAATTGACTGATGAAGCCGTGCTTTATTCAGCCGTTGGAGGGCTGCACTAAACAGCGGCCTACGGTTTTGCCAGATACGGTGCTGGTCCATCAGTTGACGAACCGGCTGAGAGCCCTGGTCCTGCTGTAAACGAAGCAGTGTCATGACTTCGCGCTGTAATGTCCTTAGCAGAATGACGGGTTCGACAGCTTCTTTTTGCAGTTGCTGTAAAATATGCAACGCCCGTTTACTTTTTCCACCAAGGATCGCATCCACCCAATGATACGGGGAAAAGTGAGCGGCATCATTGACTGCCTGCTCGACTCTGGGCAAGGTGAGCTGACCTTCCGGCCACAATAAAGATAGACGCTCCAGTGCCTGTGAAAGCGCCAGTAGATTTCCCTCATAGCAGTAACACAATAAATTGATGGCCTGTGGGTCCACTGACAGCCCGAGTGCAGTACAACGCTGGCTCACCCAACGTGGCAGTTGCGCCTGTTCCGGGGTTGTGCAGGGAACCATGACTCCGTTGCCGGACAGGGCCTTAAACCACTGGCTGTTTTCCTGAGCCTTCGAGAGCTTATTCAGATGAACAATCAGTATCAGATCGCTGTGCAGCATTTCGGCCAGTTGTACCAGCCGGGTGGCCAGCGCCGTGGCCGGGCCATTTTCCGGCATTTCAAGTGTCAGTGTCTGACGCTGGGTGAACAGGCTAAGGGACTGGCAGGCAGTAAAAAGGGCATCCCAGTCAGTGTGGTTGTCCACACTGAATCTGAGATTTTCGAGAAACTGATGCTGTCGGGCAGCCGCGATAATGGCATCGTGGCTCTCCTGACGGAGTAAGGGATCATTGCCACACAGAAAATAACTGCCGCGCAATCCCTCAGAGAGTTGCGCGGCGAGTTGTTCAGGGTAAATCCTGATCATCATTGTGAGGTCGCGGAACCTGCAGTATCACTCTGCTGCCCGGAGTGCGATGTGATCGTTTCCGGGGCTGGCAAAGTTTCTGCTGTGTTGAGCTGTGCCGCGTGTACCGCGATTAACTGCCGAACCAGCTGCTCAGCAGCCCGCACCCGCATTTCCTGATAAATCATGTCCTGCTCAGAATCCTTCGCCAGCGGAACCCCGGAGTTATCAAAGAAAGTCCGGTAAACCGTAGTACTCAATGGATAGATTCCTTTACCCGGTAACAGGACCTGTGCTGTCACGGTCAGGTGCAGCTGATACTCTGCAGCGGTACCATCAATGAAGACAGAGGCAGTAGAGCGACCGGTATTTTCTGCCTCAAGACGTAATGACGGAATGCTATTACGTCGGTCAGCACTATCATCAACCAGAGTAATCGCATTTAACCGTAATTCCTGACGCACGGTTCTGGCCAGAGGGCCATAGGGATCATTACTGGTTAAAATCATGGTCTGCATTTCCTTCGGGATCTGTGTTGTCCCGCGGGTATGAAAACCACAGCCTGCGGTGGCCAACACAGCCACCGCAAGTATCAGGGTTGAAAAAAATTGTCGCACATTGCCTCCTGCGCTTAACCTACAACCAGGTTAAGCAGTTTACCCGGAACGTAAATAACTTTACGTACAGTCACGCCTTCCAGATATTTTGCCACAAGATGTTCTTTAGCAGCCAGTGCCTGAACCTGTTCCTGGGTTGCGGTGACCGGGACTGTAATTTTGCCACGAACTTTACCATTCACCTGAACCACCACCAGTAAGGAGTCTTCAACCATGGCACTCTCGTCAGCGACCGGCCATTCGGCATTATCGATAGTGTCTGTGTGACCCAGTGTCTGCCATAATTCAAAGCAGGCATGTGGAGTGAATGGATACAGTAACCGGACCACAGAATCCAACGCCTCCTGCATCAGTGCCCGATCCTGATCGGTATCCTGAGGCGCCTTCAGCAATTTATTCATCAGTTCCATGATAGCAGCAATGGCGGTGTTAAATGTCTGACGACGGCCAATATCATCCGATACTTTCGCAATAGTTTTATGAACATCGCGACGCAGTGCCTTCTGGTCTTCGTTGAGTACATCAGCCTGCAGAGCAGGAGCGCTGCCTTTACTGCTGTGATCGTAAACCAGTTTCCAGACACGTTTCAGGAAGCGGTTAGCGCCTTCAACTCCGGACTCCTGCCATTCCAAAGTCATATCTGCCGGAGAAGCAAACATCATAAACAGACGTACGGTATCAGCACCGTAGCGCTCAACCATCAGTTGTGGGTCAATACCGTTATTTTTAGATTTTGACATCTTACTCATACCGGCGTAAGTCACTTCACGCCCGTCTTTGTCTGTTGCACTGGTAATCCGGCCTTTGTCATCGCGTACCACTGAGACATCGACCGGGGAAACCCAGTTACGCTCTCCGCTGGCACCGGTGTAGTAGAAGGCATCAGCCAGAACCATTCCCTGACATAACAGGCGTTTGGCTGGTTCACTGGAATTCACCAGACCTGCATCACGTAATAACTTGTGGAAGAAGCGGAAATACATCAGGTGCATGATGGCATGCTCGATACCGCCTACATACTGATCCACCGGCAGCCAGTAGTTAGCCGCCGCCGGGTCCAGCATTCCTTTATCATAATCAGCACAGGTGTAGCGTGCGTAGTACCATGAGGATTCCATAAAGGTATCGAAGGTATCTGTTTCGCGCAGCGCCGGCTGACCGTTGACGGTGGTTTTCGCCCACTCAGGATCGGCTTTGATCGGACTGGTGATACCATTCATTTCGACATCTTCCGGCAGAATGACCGGCAGCTGGTCTTCAGGTGTCGGGATAACGGTACCGTCTTCCAGGGTCACCATCGGGATCGGCGCACCCCAGTAGCGCTGGCGGGAAACACCCCAGTCACGCAGACGGTAGTTGACTTTACGTTCGCCTACACCTTTGGCTGCCAGAGCATCGGCAATGGCATTAAAACCGTCTTGATAAGAGAGACCATCGAACTGTGCAGAATTAAACAGAGTTCCTTTGCTGGTCATTGCTGCTTCAGAAATGTCCGGTTCACTGCCATCTTCGTTGAGGATCACCGCTTTGATTGGCAGGTCATATTTATGGGCAAATTCCCAGTCACGCTGGTCATGGCCAGGTACTGCCATCACCGCACCGGTGCCATATTCCATCAGGACAAAGTTAGCGACCCATAGCGGTAATTTTTCACCGGTCAGCGGGTGAACCACAAACGTCCCGGTCGGGTGACCTTTCTTCTCCATGGTTGCCATGTCAGCTTCGGCAACTTTGGTATTCCGGCATTCATCAATAAATGCTGTCAGGTCCGGGTTATTCACCGCTGCCTGCTGCGCCAGTGGGTGTCCGGCGGCGACTGCCACATAAGTCGCCCCCATAAAAGTGTCCGGACGGGTAGTATAAACGGTCAGTGTTTCGCGGCTGTCCGCGACATCAAAGGTGATTTCAACCCCTTCGGAACGACCGATCCAGTTGCGCTGCATGGTTTTAACCTGTTCAGGCCAGCCTTCCAGCGTATCCAGGTCATTTAACAGCTCTTCTGCGTAGGCAGTAATTTTAATGAACCATTGCGGGATTTCTTTACGTTCAACTTTGGTATCACAACGCCAGCAACAGCCTTCGATAACCTGTTCGTTCGCCAGTACGGTCTGGTCATTCGGGCACCAGTTCACCGCAGAGGTTTTTTTGTAGACCAGGCCTTTCTCGAATAATTTGGTGAAGAACCACTGTTCCCAGCGGTAATATTCCGGCTGACAGGTGGCCAGTTCACGGCTCCAGTCATAACCAAAACCCAGCAGTTTCAGCTGGTTTTTCATGTAGGCAATATTTTCGTAGGTCCATGGGGCAGGGGCGGTATTGTTTTTCACCGCAGCACCTTCCGCAGGCAGACCGAAAGCATCCCAGCCTATCGGCTGCAGAACATTTTTTCCGAGCAGTCGCTGATAACGGGCAATAACATCACCGATAGTGTAGTTACGCACGTGTCCCATGTGTAGACGACCAGAAGGATAGGGTAACATTGACAGGCAGTAGTACTTCTCTTTCCCTTCCTGTTCAGTGACTTTAAAGGTTTCCTGATCGTGCCAGTGTTTCTGGACTTTAGATTCTATCTCTTCCGGGCGGTATTGCTCTTGCATGGCAGCCTGTGGTCCTTGTTGAATTGCGCGAAGCTAACTGCAGTGATTTTTCTACGATCCGCATAGCATACCCATAAGCCCGGTGCGCAACAACACCCGCATGACTTCGGGAGGAGATTTATCCGGTAAACCGGAGAAGGACCGCGTTGGAAAACGGAGTATTTCAGGGCGGAAGAACAACATCAGTAAGCAAAAAGCGATTGCTGTGCCAGTAATAACGGCATTTCACCGCCGCTGCAGTGAAATGCCGGAACTGAAGATTAGTGAATTATTTTCGCCAGGAAATCTTTGGCCCGGTCTGAGGCGGGATGATTAAAAAATGCATCCTTATCAGAATCCTCGACAATTTTTCCCTCATCCATAAAAATGACCCGGTTTGCTACCTTACGGGCAAAACCCATTTCATGGGTGACTACCATCATTGTCATGCCTTCATTGGCCAGTTCTACCATGACGTCCAGCACTTCATTAATCATCTCCGGGTCCAGTGCCGATGTGGGTTCATCAAACAACATGGCGATGGGATCCATACAAAGTGCTCTGGCTATTGCCACCCTTTGTTGTTGTCCACCAGATAACTGTCCGGGAAATTTCTCTGCATGAGCTGCCAGCCCAACCCTGGCCAGGAGTTTCAGTCCTTTCTCCCGGGCTTCTGTTTTATTTCTGCCCAGGACTTTCACCTGAGCCAGCGTCAGGTTATCGACAATACTCAGATGCGGAAACAGTTCAAAGTGTTGGAATACCATGCCGACTTTACTGCGCAGTTTCGCCAGATTAGTTTTCCGATCATTGACTTCAGTACCGTTGACCAGAATACTTCCCTGCTGAACCGGCTCCAGACCATTCACTGTTTTGATCAGTGTTGATTTTCCCGACCCTGACGGGCCGCACACCACCACAACCTCACCTTTTTTAACTTCCGTGGTGCAGTCTGTCAGCACCTGAAAGTGACCATACCATTTAGAAACATTTTTCAGGTTAATCATCAGACGGCCCTTCTCTTTTTCATATAACTGACCAGCAGCGAAATGCTCAGACTGATAACAAAGTAGACCAGACCGGCAAACAGTATCATTTCTACCTGGGTACCATCCCGATCGCCGATGGTGGAGGCGGTACGGAAGAAGTCAGCCAGGCTGAGGACATAAACCAGGGAAGTATCCTGAAACAGTACTATCCCCTGGGTGAGCAGTAATGGCACCATGGCACGGAAAGCCTGGGGCAGAATAACCAACCGCATGGCCTGCCAGTGGGTCATTCCCAAAGCCAGTGCTGCACCGGACTGCCCCTTGCCAATACTCTGAATTCCGGCGCGGATGATCTCGGAATAGTAGGCGGCTTCAAACAGCGAAAATGCCACCATCGCGGAAATCAGCCGGATATCGGTTTTCGGTGACAAACCGAGTACCGATTGCAGAAACCCGGGAACTATCAGGTAAAACCATAACAGCACCATGACCAGCGGTACCGCCCTGAAAAGATTGACATATAGTCGCGCCAGCCAGCTAATGACCCTGACTCCGGACAAGCGCATAACGGCAAGTAATGTGCCCCACAGAATGCCGAAGACGATGGCACAGACGGTAATTTTAAGCGTCACTATCATTCCGTCAGCGAGGAAGGGAAGGCTTGGCGGTATGGAGCTCCAGTCAAATGAATACATTATTTACTCCCTATATGGCCAGGTAAGCGTAGTTTGCGTTCCAGCAGACTCATGACCAGCATGATGGCAGCATTGATAATGATATAAGCCACAGTAATGGCGGTGAACGACTCATAGGCGTGCGCAGAGTAGTCCAGCAATTTACCAGCCTGTGCAGCCATATCCACCAGCCCGATAGTCGAGGCAATGGCAGAGTTCTTCACCAGGTTGAGCATTTCTGAAGTCATTGGCGGGACGATGATGCGGTAAGCATTTGGCAATAACACGTAGCGGTAGCACTGTGGGAGTGTCATACCCAGAGCCATACTGGCATTTTTCTGACCACGCGGCAGTGACTGGATAGCGGTCCTGACCTGCTCACACACACGGGCCGCAGTAAACAGCCCCAGGCAAATCACGGAACTGATGAAAAACTGAATATTTGGGTCGAGTTCAGATTTAAACCACATCCCGAGGTTTTCCCCCACCAGTTCCGGAGCGACCAGATACCAGAAGAAAAACTGAACGATCAGTGGAATGTTACGAAACAGTTCGACATAGCAGGCTCCGATGGCTGAAAAAAAGCGATTCGGCAGGGTACGCAAAATTCCAAACAGCGAACCGACCAGAAATGCTACCACCCATGCACATAACGAGACAGCAATCGTGACCTGGAAACCGGACCATAACCAACCCAGATAAGTGGTATTGCCGAACGGGGCCTGTTCAAAAAATATGCCCCAGTTCCAGTTTGTGCCCATAATCAACTCCCGGTAAAAAGGATAGCATGGCTACCCCGAAGACTGATGAACCCAGCCATATTGACGCCACCGCTGGCACTAAGCTGTGCGAACGGTAGCGCCAGAAGCCTCAGTTATTTCTGAAGCACTTCATTGCTTTCAGGGTTGTGGTTAGTTGAGTGCTTTATCATTAGGCGATTTAAACAACGCTTTCATGTCTTCAGACATGTCGAAGTTCATAATCATATTTTTTGGCGGAATAGGCTGTTTGAACCAGCGATCATACCATTTGGCGGCTTCACCAGAGGTCTGTGCCTGAGCAATGGTGCTGTCCATCAGTTGTTTAAAGTCAGGATCATTTTTGCGCAGCATACAACCATAGGCTTCATGGGATTGTGGGGTACCGACGATCACCCAGTCTGCAGGTTTTTTAGCCTTGGCTCGTTCACCTGCCAGTAACGCATCATCCATCATAAACGCGACGGCGCGGCCTGTCTCCAGAGTACGGAACGAATCGCCATGATCTTTGGCACTGATGATCCGCATCCCCATTTTTTTCTCATCATTAAGTTTATTCAGCAGAATTTCTGAAGTAGTTCCTGAAGTCACCACCACCGTTTTACCTTTCAGATCGGGGAAATCTTTAATCGGGCTGCCTTTTTTAACCAGCAGTCGAGTACCCACGACGAAAATAGTATCCGAGAAATCAGCCTGCTTTTGCCGTTCCAGGTTGTTAGTCGTTGAACCACATTCAAAATCATAGGTTCCGTTTTGCAGCAACGGGATACGGTTCTGTGAGGTTATTGGTAACATTTTTACCGTCAGATCGGGTTTATTCAGTTTCTTTTTAATCGCGTCGACAATGGCGTTGGAATAATCCTGTGAATACCCCACGACTTTCTGTTGATTATCGTAGTAAGAAAAGGGCACAGATGACTCGCGGTGGCCTACTACGACGACGCCATTTTTAGCAATTTTATCGAGCGTCGGGGATTGGGCTGAGGGGGCATCCGCGGCATATACCACACCAGACAGAATACCAGTGATCGCAAGGCCAAGGGCCAGTTTCCGTAATTTCATATCCGGGCTCCTTTTGTCTCCCGCTTTCAGCCAGCGGGAGGCAGAAATAGATGATTGAGTGAGTTTGCTGTAACTGGTTACAGTTTTACCTTAGTTGATTGTTAATTAAATGAAACACTATTGTTTCTTAACTGAGACGCCGAACGCAATCTGAACAATAATCTGCATAATTAACCATCAGGTGTCAGTGTTTGCACAATATTGGTGCGAATTGCGCCTTGCCGGGCTATTTCAGTATGTTTCTAAGCATCGCTAATCATTAAGCAATATGTATGCCATCAGTGAGGCAGTAAAAACAATCAATTCAGGTACAACGAAGAGAGCAGATGAGGTGGGTAATAAGAGAGAAGATTTCCGGGAACCAGAACGGACAGGAGCAAACCGAGGATAACTGCCGGAGTCAGGCTCCGGCAGTTAGTTTAACGTCGGCGGCGCAAGACTAGTGCAGCAACGACAGCGAATGCCGAAATCAGCCAGACGGTCAGATTACCGGTACGGGCGTAAGGGGTAATCCCCCGTGTCGGGGTCACTTCAGCCTGCAGGACACCTTCACTAAATTGTGGGATTTCCCGGGTAATATTACCCTGTGCGTCAACTATAGCGGTGACACCGTTATTAGTATCTCTTAGTAAAGGCCTGCCAAGTTCCAGTGCGCGCATTCTTGCCATTTGCAGATGTTGCCATGGACCGATGGAGTGACCAAACCATGCATCATTAGACACCGTCAGCAGAAAATCTGTATCGGGACGGAAGTTATCTCTGACATGTTCACCGAGGACGATTTCGTAACAGATGGCAGTGGTTAGCTGATAACCATCAAGATTTAAGGGGGGTTGAACATACTTTCCACGACTGAAACCGGACATCGGTAAATCGAAAAATGGAGCCAATGGCCTGAGCAGGCTGGCCATGGGAACAAATTCGCCAAAGGGTACCAGATGATTTTTCTGATAACGATCCTGGCTCTGATAACTGTAAGGCTGTGGATTACCCAACACGACAACACTGTTGTAATCATGGTAACGGTTATCCGACTGCAATCTTGAATCAACAATACCGGTTGCCAGTGTACTTCCGTGATTGCGCAGTACCTGATCCAACTGAGTCAGGAAGGGCTGTTGATTGGTCTCAAGGTCTGTGATGGCAGATTCCGGCCAGATGATAATTTTAGCACTACCCAGCAGCGGACGGGTCAGGCGCAGATATGTGTTGAGTGTGGACTGTAGTTGTTGAGGGTCCCATTTCATCGACTGGGGAATATTGCCCTGAACTAACGCGACCGAAACCTTGCGGTCGTATTGTGGCTGATACCACTGCAGATAGCGCAACGGCCAGCCAATAATCAGGATAGCTACGGCAACCAGCAACGTCCGCAGCTTTCTCTGTACCAGGCTATAGGTAATCAGCCCGGCGATGACCATTAATACCAGAGTGATACTCTCAACCCCGGCGATAGGTGCCAGACCTTTCAGAGGACCCTCTATCTGGCTGTAACCGAACTGCAGCCACGGGAATCCGGTCAGGACCCAGCCACGTAAAAATTCAGTCACCTGCCATAATGCGGGTGCAGCCAGAACCAGGCGAGTCAGACTTGCTGCAGGCCAAAACCGGTTCAGCACGGCGCTGAATAGCATCGGAAACAGAGACAGCCAGGCCGCCAGCAACACGACAAGGAAGACGTTCACAGGGCCTGGCATGCCGCCAAAGGTCGCTATGCTGACATATACCCAGTTAACTCCTGAACCAAACAGACCCATACCCCAGACAAAGCCAATGGCCAGCGCCTGTGGAGTGGAGCGTTTCAGCGTTAATGCCTGCAGTCCCGTAAGGGATAACAGAGCCGCAGGCCAGAAATCATAAGGAGAGAACGCCAGGGTGCCAACGGCACCCGTAAGTAAAGCCAGCAACAAGCGCATTTTCTGTTGCCGGAGTAACTGATTCAATGCCGTCATAGGCTGTTATTCATCTTCCGGTTGAGGTGTAGTCGCATCGTCTGGAATTTTTACATGAACCTGCAGGATCCGACGTCGGTCAGCCATCGCTACTTTAAACTGATAACCTTCCAGGGTAATACTTTCGCCTCTGGCCGGCAGGTGGCCAAAGCTTTGCATGACCAGACCGCCAATGGTATCAACTTCTTCATCGCTGAAGCTGGTACCAAATAGTTCGTTAAAGTCTTCTATCGGGGTCAGGGCCCGTAACGAATAAGTATGGCGGCTGAGCTGGCGAATATCGCTGTCATTTTCTTCGTCGTACTCATCTTCAATTTCGCCGACGATCAGTTCAAGAATATCTTCGATGGTCACCAGTCCCGAAACACCCCCAAATTCATCGATGACGATCGCCATATGATAGCGCTGTGAGCGGAATTCTTTCAGCATACGGTCGACACGTTTACTCTCCGGCACGACCACCACAGGGCGCAGAACATCAGCAATACTGAACGGAGCAGAATTACTACGCATAAAGGGCAGTAAATCTTTGGCCATCAGAATACCTTCCACATGATCTTTATCTTCACTGATCACAGGGAACCGGGAGTGTGCAGACTCAATAATCACGTCCAGGCACTCTTCGAGTGACTGCTCTTTTTTCAGGGTGATCATCTGGGAGCGGGGGATCATAATATCTCGTACCCGTTGCTCGGCGATTTCCATCACGCCTTCCAGCATGTCGCGGGTATCCTGGTCAATCAACTCATTCTGTTCAGAATCCCGGATTAGCTCCAGTAATTCATCACGGTTTTGCGGCTCACCGTGAAACAGTTGATTAATCAGTAATGAGAAGAATCCCTTTTTACTACCGGGGGTGTCGCTGTTTTGAGAATGGTCATCGCTCATGGCGTATTTATTTAGTACTCACTGTATTTGAATTTTACGCTGTCAGGTAACGACACTGACAGCAGGGGGCCGGGGTTAACCGGACATCAATCGATGTCTTTCTCGGAAATGTACGGGTCAGGATAGCCCATAGCAAGCATTATCTCAGTTTCTATCCCTTCCATCTCTTCAGCTTCTTCATCTTCTATGTGGTCATAGCCTAACAGATGCAGAGTTCCATGCACGACCATATGTGCCCAGTGGGCTTCAGGCAACTTCTGCTGCTCTGCGGCTTCCCGCTCTACCACCTGTCTGCAGATTATCAGATCGCCAAGTAGCGGCAGGTTATCGATGCCTGGCGGTGCCTCAAACGGGAACGACAACACATTGGTGGGTTTATCCATTCCCCGATAAGTCAGGTTCAGTTCATGGCTTTCGGCTTCATCCACCAGCCGGATAGTCACCTCACTCTCCGGCTGAAACGGGGAAACCGCTGCCGTCAGCCAGCGCAAAAATAATGCTTCATCGGGCAACCCCTGAGTGTCTTCACAGACATTCTGCAAATCCAGTGTTACGGTACTGCTCATACATTCTCCTGAGGGGGGGACAGCGCATCACGTTTACGCTCTTCAGCCAGGCGCTCACGGCGTTTCTGGTCTGCTTCTTCCCAGGCTTCATAGGCCACCACAATCCTTGCAACAACAGGATGGCGTACCACATCTTCGCTGTGGAAGAAATTAAAACTAAGTTCTTCTACTCCGGACAACACTTCAATCGCATGTTTCAGTCCGGAACGGGCATTTCGCGGTAAGTCGATTTGTGTCACGTCGCCGGTGATCACCGCTTTAGAGTTAAAGCCGATACGGGTCAGAAACATTTTCATCTGCTCGATGGTGGTGTTCTGGCTCTCATCCAGGATGATAAAGGCATCGTTGAGAGTACGTCCACGCATATAAGCCAGTGGAGCGACCTCGATAACATTACGCTCAATCAGTTTTTCAACCCGTTCAAAGCCGAGCATTTCGAACAAGGCATCGTAAAGGGGGCGCAGATAAGGGTCTACCTTCTGGCTAAGGTCCCCCGGTAAAAAGCCCAGTTTCTCACCGGCCTCTACCGCAGGGCGGGTCAGCAAAATACGACGAATTTCCTGGCGTTCCAGTGCATCGACAGCGGCGGCTACCGCCAGATAAGTTTTACCGGTACCGGCAGGACCAATGCCAAAGGTAATATCATGATCCAGAATATTGGCAATATAGCTGGCCTGATTAGGTGTGCGCGGTTTTATCACACCACGTCGGGTCTGTATGTTGACCGCTTTACCATAGTCCGGCACGCTCTCCGCGGTTTGTTCCAGAACGCGACTCTCTTTGATGGCCAGGTGAATATCTTCAGGATCGATATCCTTATTCTGACCACGGACCGGGGCAGTATCGACATACAATGTCTTCAGAATATGTTCTGCGGCATCGACGCACAGAGGTTTCCCTGACAACGTAAAACGGTTATCACGCCGGTTAATTTCTATCCCCAGTCGACGCTCCAGATGTTTCAGATTATCGTCAAAAGGGCCGGTCAGACTGAGCAGACGTTGATTGTCTGCGGGTTCGAGGGCAATTTCGCGGGTTTCGATATTCAAAGTAATCCTATGGGTCGCTTAGGGCCGGTTAGTCAGCAACGAATGTTCCTTCTGATTCAAGGAGACATAGCAAAGTATTTATGCTGTTTACGAGAGATGCAATGGTAAAACAAGATATCGGGGCTGGATCGGGAAATTCCAGCCCCGGACAGGTAAATTTGCGGCAACAGAGTGCAGCCGCAACAGACAGGCAAATCAGGGTTGCCAGACACCAACGCCGGATTCATTCTCTTTACGGGTACGGGCGATGACAGAGGCCGGTGATTCAGTGACTCGCAGTCCCATATCTTTTTCGGTCAGTACTACCACACCACGTAGTGAGTTCGGATAAACATCGACAATTTCGACATCAACAAACTTACCGATCATCTCCGGAGTCCCTTCGAAGTTAACCACACGGTTATTTTCGGTACGTCCTGACAATTCCATCAGATTCTTACGGGAGGTACCTTCTACCAGCACACGCTGAACGGTTCCCAGCATCCGACGACTCCATGCCATGGCCTGTTGATTGATTCGTTCCTGCAATACCCACAGACGCTGTTTTTTCTCTTCTTCACTGACATCATCAGGCAAATCCGCTGCCGGTGTTCCCGGACGGGCAGAATAAATAAAGCTGAAGCTCATATCGAAATTAACATCAGCGATCAGTTTCATTGTCTTTTCAAAATCTTCGCTGGTTTCACCCGGGAAACCGACAATAAAATCTGAGCTGATCTGAATATCCGGACGGGCCACCCGCAGTTTACGGATGATAGCCTTAAATTCCAGTGCGGTATGGGCGCGTTTCATCAGTGTCAGGATACGGTCGGCACCACTTTGTACCGGCAAATGCAGGAAACTGACAAGTTCCGGAGTATCACGATAGACATCGATGATGTCATCGGTAAATTCAATCGGGTGGCTGGTGGTAAAGCGAATGCGGTCGATCCCATCAATAGCGGCCACCAGACGTAATAAGTCAGCAAAACTGCACTCTGAGCCGTCAAAGTTTTCACCACGATAGGCGTTAACGTTCTGGCCAAGCAGATTGACCTCACGTACGCCCTGTGCGGCCAGTTGGGCAATTTCAAACAGAATATCATCGCTTGGACGGCTGACTTCTTCACCACGGGTGTAAGGCACCACGCAGAAAGTACAGTATTTATTACAGCCTTCCATAATCGAGACGAAAGCCGTCGGGCCATCGGCCCGTGGTTCCGGTAAACGATCGAATTTTTCAATTTCAGGGAAACTGATATCGACTACCGGGCTGCGGTCACCCCGGACGCTGTTAATCATTTCCGGCAGGCGGTGCAGAGTTTGCGGACCAAAAACAATGTCCACATAATGGGCGCGCTGACGAATATGGTCACCTTCCTGGGAAGCAACACAACCTCCGACCCCGATAATCAGGTCCGGATTCTTCTCTTTCAGTGTTCTCCAGCGTCCCAACTGGTGGAACACTTTCTCCTGGGCCTTTTCCCTGATGGAACAGGTATTGAGCAACAATACATCGGCTTCTTCCGCATTTTCGGTCAGCGTAAAGCCATGGGTAGTGTTCAACAGGTCTGACATTTTAGATGAATCATACTCATTCATCTGACAGCCCCAGGTCTTAATATGCAATTTTTTTGTCATCAAACTGGCCATTAATTCAGTGCAAGGATGTGCAGGCGACACATTGTAATGCTTTGCTGCTGTTGTGACCAGTGTAGCGGCTTTTCTGATTGTCAGAGAATTTTCCGGTACACTGTCCTGAGTAACGTTACCCGGTCATCAGCGGGTATCTGTCTTGGGAAGGATAATAACATGCAGCAACAGCAGTTTGACGTGGTCATCACCGGTGCAGGCATGGTGGGTGCCGCACTGGCCTGCGGTCTGGCCAGACATCACTTCAGAGTGGCGGTCATTGAGCATCAGCAGCCACGTCCTTTTGACTCCCGGCGCCCACCAGATGTGCGGATTTCAGCGATAGGTGCTGCGTCTGTCGCTCTGTTGAAAGAACTTGAAGTCTGGGAGTCTATTGCAGCGATGCGCTGTGCGCCTTATCGCCGTCTGGAAACCTGGGAGTGGCAAAACGCCCACGCAGTATTCGATGCAGATTCGCTCGGGTTACCCGAATTAGGCTATATGGTGGAGAACAGTGTCCTGCAATGGGCGCTGTGGGAAAAAATGAAGGAACAGGGCATCACAGTGATTTGTCCGGCAGCCATATCTTCTGCGCAATATCAGGGAGACTCCTGGCAACTGACCCTGGATAATCATCAGCAGTTAACCACCCGACTGTGGACCGGGGCTGACGGAGCCAATTCGCAGGTTCGGCGTCAGGGCGGGATTGGCGTCAGTGGCTGGGACTATTCACAATCCTGCATGCTGATTTCGGTGGAATGCGAAGACGCGCCGGGTGACAGCACCTGGCAGCAGTTCACCCCTCAGGGGCCACGGGCTTTCCTGCCACTGTATGGAAATTTTGCTTCTCTGGTATGGTACGACAGTGTGTCGCGCATTCGCCAGTTAGTGAAAATGACGCCGGAACAACTCACGGAAGAAGTTTCCCGTCATTTTCCATCACGACTGGGTAAAGTCAGGGTGCTGTCTGCAGGCGCATTTCCCTTGACCCGACGTCATGCCAGCCAGTATGTTCGCCCGGGACTGGCTCTGGTGGGTGATGCGGCTCATACCATAAACCCTCTGGCGGGGCAGGGCGTTAACCTGGGTTACCGGGATGTTGATGCACTGATTGAGGTACTGGCCGACGCCAAACGTACTGGCAGTGAATGGTGGCAAATGTCGGTACTGAAACGCTACCAGCGCAAACGCTATAAAGATAATCTTCTGATGCAGAACGGGATGGATTTATTCTATCTGGCATTTAGTAACCAGAGCCATCCGTTGATGCTGGCAAGAAATCTGGGACTGATGGTTGCTCAGCGCGGAGGGTGGCTAAAGAAAAAGGCCCTCAGTTATGCTCTGGGATTATAATCACGCGATGATACGGCAATATCAGCCCGCTCTGCGGAAACTAAAACGACCCTTGGGTCGTTTTTTTACGTCTTATGCAGGATGCATCAGGGGCTGACAGAGGCGCTTTGCTGGCAGTAATCAAGGTTTTTAGCCGGAAAGTTCAGGGAGCAGCGCGGAACGATGAAAGAAGAGGTTAAAAAGAAAAAAGCCCACCGAAGTGAGCTTTCAAAATGGCTGGGGTGCAGGGATTCGAACCCCGGAATGCTGGTATCAGAAACCAGTGCCTTACCGCTTGGCGACACCCCATTTGGTGCTTTTTTAATTATAAAATTGGCTGGGGTGCAGGGATTCGAACCCCGGAATGCTGGTATCAGAAACCAGTGCCTTACCGCTTGGCGACACCCCAATAGTGTCTGGTGGCTACGACGGGATTTGAACCTGTGACCCCATCATTATGAGTGATGTGCTCTAACCAGCTGAGCTACGTAGCCATAATACAACTATTCAATGTGGCTGGGATACCTGGATTCGAACCAGGGAATGCCGGTATCAAAAACCGGTGCCTTACCGCTTGGCGATATCCCATCTTCGATTTAGGGAACTCAAAGCACATCAAAATTGGCTGGGATACCTGGATTCGAACCAGGGAATGCCGGTATCAAAAACCGGTGCCTTACCGCTTGGCGATATCCCACCTGCTAAACTCTGAAGATAACGTAAAATGGTGCGGGAGGCGAGACTTGAACTCGCACACCTTGCGGCGCCAGAACCTAAATCTGGTGCGTCTACCAATTTCGCCACTCCCGCAAAAACTGGTGGCTACGACGGGATTCGAACCTGTGACCCCATCATTATGAGTGATGTGCTCTAACCAACTGAGCTACGTAGCCATGTTTTTATGCGTTACCTTCATCGGCGTTGCGGGGCGCATTATGCGGAGTTGACCCATGATCGTCAACAAATTTTTTGACGTTTTTTGCCAGAATGGGTTTGTTTGACTGGTGAATAACCATTATGGCGAATTGTTAATCGCTTTATGCGACAACTTTGCTCCGGGGCGGTTTATTGATGTCGACAATGCGTGACAGGAGTAAAAGGGATTCAATACGTTGCGGATGAAAGCCAGAGGGAAAACTGAACTAAAAGAGGCCAGTAAAAAGGATATAACACCTGAAAAAAAGGCCGCGATGAGCGCGGCCTTAGAGTGAAATTGTTTACAGAGCTCAGTAAGCGGACTGGTGGACGCCTACCGCACGTCCTGAAGGATCGTCCATGGTTTTGAACGCTTCGTCCCATTCAATCGCTTTAGCGGAAGAACAAGCCACCGACGGGCCGCCCGGTACACATTCTGCGGCGCTGGCGACAGGGAACAATTCTTCAAAGATTTCACGGTACAGGAACGCTTCCTTTGAGGTTGGCGTATTGTACGGGAAACGGAAGTGTGCCATCTCCAGTTGCTGGTCAGTGACCTGTTTTGCAGCGACTTCTTTCAGGGTATCAATCCAGCTGTAACCCACGCCGTCAGAGAATTGCTCTTTCTGGCGCCAGGCAACATTGTGGGGCAGATAAGAGGAAAAGCATTCGCGCAGGATGTGTTTTTCCATCTTGCCATTGCTGCCACACATCTTATCTTCAGGGTTGATACGCATTGCCACATCCAGGAAGTTCTTATCCAGGAACGGGACTCGTGCTTCTACGCCCCAGGCAGACATCGCTTTGTTTGCTCTGGCACAATCGTACATGTGCAGTGCCGCCAGTTTGCGCACGTTTTCTTCATGAAACTCTTTAGCGTTTGGCGCTTTATGGAAATACAGATAACCGCCAAACACCTCATCAGCCCCTTCGCCCGACAGGACCATTTTGATACCCATCGCTTTGATCTTACGTGACATCAGATACATCGGGGTCGATGCCCGGATAGTCGTGACGTCATAAGTCTCAATGTGATAGATAACATCACGGATCGCATCCAGACCTTCCTGTTCGGTAAAGTGAATTTCATGGTGTACGGTACCCAGTGAATCCGCGACTTCTTTAGCTGCTTTCAGGTCTGGTGCACCTTTCAGACCAACCGCAAATGAGTGCAACTGAGGCCACCAGGCATCACTTTTATCCTGATCTTCAATACGTTTAGCCGCAAAACGTTTGGTCACTGCGGAAATGATCGATGAATCCAGACCGCCTGACAGTAAAACACCATAAGGAACATCAGACATCAGGTGACTTTTCACCGATTCTTCCAGGGCTTCTTTCAGTGCTGCTGCATCGGTTTTGTTATTCGCGACATTTTCATATTCCATCCAGTCACGCTGATAGTACTGGCGAATTTCCCCGTCGGTGCTGGACATATAGCTTCCCGGAGGGAATTCACTGATAGTACGACACACTGGGACCAGCGCTTTCATTTCAGAAGCAGCAAACAGGTTACCGTGCTCATCATAGCCAATGTACAGAGGAATAATGCCGATATGGTCACGGCCGATAAGCCAGCTGTTTTTCTCTTTGTCGTAGAGGATAAAAGCAAACATCCCCTGCAGATCATCAAGGAAATCAATGCCTTTTTCCTGGTACAGCGCCAGAATCACTTCACAGTCAGAATCGGTCTGGAACTGATAACGGTCGCCCAACTCTGCGCGTAATGCACGGTGGTTATAGATTTCACCGTTAACGGCCAGAACATGAGTTCCGGCAGCATTGTACAGTGGCTGCGCTCCGTTATTGACGTCTACAATTGATAAGCGTTCATGTGCCAGAATCGCCTTATCATCGGCATAAATACCTGACCAGTCAGGGCCACGATGGCGCATCAGACGGGAAAGTTCCAGCGCTTTTTTACGCAATTCAACGGGATCAGTTTTCAGATCCAGAACCCCAAAAATCGAACACATAATCTACTCCTGAGTTCACATACGGTAATATTGTTGATACAAAAATCGTGATTTATAGCCGCCTGTCCGGGCGCGATGTATAAGAAAATGCGCTATTTCACCTAACCATTGCAAGATATTTAGCCCGGGAATTGAAAATAATCGCAGCCCAGCAATAAATTTTGATTTTCATTCATTTTTTTGGCTGATTTTTTGGATGAAATTTAATAAAAACCCCTGTGTGATTGTTTTTTAATCTACAGGGTATCAGGCAGCAGAAGAGCAAACCGGTGAATACAAGACTGGTTTAGGTCTGACAAACCGGTGCCACAATCGCTGACTGCGATTGGCGGGCCACCGGTTATCAGTAAAAGTTATGATCAGAAAAGATCAATATCGGCAACTGACGGGAAAATCCAGTCCGGGCGGAACGGCATATCGTTGACATCTGCCGCCTGAGAAACACCCGATAACACCAGAATAGTTTTGAGTCCGGCCTGGAATCCGGCCAGAATATCGGTACGCAGATTATCGCCAATAATGACAGTGTCTTCTGAGTGAGCATGCATTTTATTCAGTGCAGCCCGCATAATATATGGGCTCGGTTTGCCCACCACAAAGGGACTACGTCCGGAAATTCGTTCAATACCTGCACACAATGCACCGCAGGCTGGCACATATCCCCGGCCATGAGAATCGGGATTAGTGGCAATAAACCGGGCACCACCGGCAATAAAAAATGCTGCTTTGTGCATCATTTCCCAGTTGAAAGAGCGCGTTTCACCGACGATCACAAAATCGGGATTGATATCGGTAATGGTAAAACCGGCTTTATACAGTTCATGGATCAGCGCGCCTTCGCCAATCACATAGGCTTTTTTCCCTTGTTGCCGTTGCATAAAATCGGCAGTCGCCATGGCAGAAGTATAAAATACTGACTCTGGCAGGTTTATTCCGGCTGAGGCGAAACGATTCGCCAGGTCCTGTTCTGTCTGGGAAGGGTAGTTGGTAAGTACCACCAACGGAATCTCTTTCTCCAGTAATCCATGTAAAAACTCTTTTGCGCCTTTGACGGCGGTGTTGTCATGCATTAACACACCATCAATATCGCAAATCACATTTTTAAGCGTCATCAGTTGTCGTCCGGAAGTAGCAGTACAAAGTTGAGAGATTATTCTTCGAGTAAATGCTGGAGCAGTACACCATTAAGCATTGCTCGCTTAGCCAGGGCAAAAGCACCGATGGCGGAGCGGTTATCCAGTTGCGAACGGACGACCGGCAGATTCTGACGAAAATCGCACAGTGCCTGGGTATCAATACAACGCTGGATTACCGGGAACAGGATGGCTTCAGCCTCGGTTAATTCACCGGCCAGTACAACTTTTTGAGGATTAAACATGTTAATGGCAATGGCTAACGCCTTGCCAAGATGAGTGCCGACTTCTTTAATTAATCCCTGAGCCAGGGGATCCCCCTGGTTTGCTGCCTGACAGATATCTGAGATGGTCATCGTCGACTCGTTCAGTTTGCCGGGATATCCCTGTGCGACCAGCGTTTTCGCTTTCTGCAGGATAGCATTATTCGATGCGATAGTTTCCAGACAGCCAAAATTGCCGCAGTAGCAGCGTTCCCCCAGTGGATCGACCTGAATATGCCCGATTTCACCAACATTTCCGTTAGTGCCCAGGAAAATATTACCATTGACGATGATTCCGGCACCGGTTCCACGATGAATCCGAACCAACAGTGAGTCAGCACAATCCCGGGTAGCACCAAAATAGTGTTCGGCAAGTGCCAGGCTTCGGATATCGTGGCCGACAAAACTGGCGGTATTAAAGCGGGCGGTAAGATTGTCGACCAGAGGCCAGTGGGTTTTACCAATATGCGGCATGAAACGTACAATGCCCTGAACCGGGTCGACCAGGCCTGGCAGAATAACCGAAATAGCGATCAGTTCATCCAGCAGAGGCCGTTGCTGAGCAATAAATGCCTCAATAGCGCTAAACAATGCCTGTTCAACCGCCTGTTGATCGGTCTGATCAATGGGGTAGTGCTGTTCAGTCAGCAACTGACCGCCAAGATCAAACAGGGCCAGTGTGGCATCCTGGCGCCCCAGTCGTACCGCAATGGTATGAAAACCGCGACTTTCAGTGATAATGGAAATGGCCCTGCGTCCACCGGTGGAAGCTTGCTGATCAACTTCTTTAATCAGACCACGCTCAATCAGCTGACGGGTTATTTTAGTGACACTGGCGGGAGCAAGCTGGCTTATCTCTGCAATCTGGATACGGGATATGGGTCCCTCCTGATCAATCAGCCGATACACTGCTGCGCTGTTTAACTGCTTTACAAGATCAATATTGCCAATTTGCGTCTGTCTGCCAGTGCCCATTAAATACTTACCCGCTGAAAACCTCGTTACCGTTAACGATGGTTTTTAATATTTTAAACTCACGTGAAAATACAGTCAGGTTAGCCACTTTATCTTGCTGAATGGTTCCCAGCTGTTTTTCTACACCCATGGCGCGGGCAGGATACAGGGTTGCCATTCTCAGTGTCTCTTCCAGAGAGATACCGAGATGTTCAACGCTGTTACGTACTGCCTCAATCATGGTCAGAGAAGAACCACTCAGCGTACCGTTTTCATCCACACACAAGCCGTCACGATAGTATATTGTTTTACCGGCAAAAATGAACTGTTCTATGTCAGCACCTGCCGGAGCGGTCGCATCTGTGACGAGGATCAACTTATCGCGTTTCAAATGTTTAGCATTTCGAATATTTGCATAGTGGACATGCAGGCCGTCAGCAATCACTCCACAATAGACCTGTGGGGCATCAAATATAGCCCCTGCCAGTCCGGGTTCACGCCCGGAGGCTGCGCTCATCGCGTTATACAGATGGGTAGCGCTGGTAATTCCGGCATCGAATCCGGCCATCGCTTCGGCGTAGGTTGCATTAGAATGTCCGGCTGAGACCACGATACCCGAATCGCATAGTGCACCAATATCCTGAGCGCTGACATTTTCGGGGGCCAGCGTAATCTGGCAAACGGCATCGGCGTTATCACAGAGAAATTGCAATAGCTCAGGTGAACAGGGACGAATCAGATCCGGATTATGAGTCCCTTTTTTGGCTTTGTTCAACCAAGGGCCTTCTATGTGCAACCCCAGAGCCTGATGCTTATGCTTTGCCAGCCATTGCTGCATAGTAGCGACTGCTTTATGGATCATTTCGTCCGTGCTGGTGATAAGCGTTGGCAGAAAACTGGTACAGCCGGACTTCTCGTTAGCACGCTGCATGATCTCCAGTGTTTCGATGCTCAGCGCTGACAGATCATCATTGAACTGTACGCCTCCACAACCGTTCAGTTGCAGATCAATAAAGCCGGGAGAAATAATGGCCCCGGCGACATCACAGCGACGGGTATTTTCCGGTAACTTGCTGACGGGGCAAAGCCGTTCAATCAGTCCGTTATTGATCACTACCGCATGATCATCAAGCACCTGGTATCCGGTATAAATACGGCCATTAACTAAAGCGTACATTCGATTTCTCCACGAGATAACCAATACCTGTTTTCACCGGCAGGTATTAGTTATCTGCATTACTTACTGAGTTAAATATCTTTAATATTATCGGCTTCCATCTCACGGAAGTACTTCACTGTTTTGACTTTGAGTTCCTGGGTGGCAGGTTCATCGCAGACGATAATCGATTTCGCATGAAGTTGCAGACAACTTATGGTCCACATGTGGTTAACATTGCCTTCGACGGCAGCCTGCAGAGCCTGAGCTTTTACCTGACCATTGACCAGAATCATCACTTCTTCGGCTTCGAGCAGGGTACCGACGCCGACAGTCAGAGCATGTTTAGGCACCAGGCTGACATCTCCCCCAAAGAAGCGGGAATTTGCCACCCGGGTTTCATGGGTCAGTGTTTTAATTCGTGTTCTCGACGCCAGAGAGGAAGCCGGTTCATTAAAAGCAATGTGCCCGTCGTTACCCACGCCCCCCATAAACAGATGAATTTTGCCGTACTGGCGAATTTTATCTTCATAACGACGGCACTCTGCATCGACGTCTGCCGCGGTGCCATCCAGTAAATTAATGTTTTCAGCGGGAATATCAATATGATTAAAAAAATTCTGGTACATAAAGGTATGATAGCTTTCCGGATGGTCGACCGGTAACCCGACATATTCGTCCATATTAAAGGTGACAACATGTTTGAAACTGACCTCACCATTTTGGTGCATTTCGATCAGGAATTTGTACGTTTGCTGAGGTGTGCTGCCGGTCGGAAGACCGAGAACGAAAGGACGGTCAGCCGTTGGGCGAAAAGCGTTAATACGTTGCGTGATATGTCTGGCTGCCCAGCGTGCAACACTGGCAGAGCTTTCCAGCGGAATAAGTCTCATACATTACCTCAATTTAGTGTGTAAATCGGTAAACGGTGAGGTTGTGCCGGTGGCCGGTGGCTTAACATCAGACACAATAGCACCGTGATCCGGATGCTGTATCGATAATTAAAATCATAAAATAAGTGGTGATTTATTGCTAGTGGCATCCATATTGCAAAGTGGTTTTTGTTGATCCTGGTCATGATAAAATGGGAATTAATTTGCGAAGCGAATTAAAAACTACATACACTCAATCACAGAGTTTACATGCTGGCACTGTCTGAACGTCTGATGAGATGAAGTTCAGCAGGCATATGCGTTTAAAGGCCTGTGTTAAGGGGGAATTTGGTGAAAATACTTGGTTATTTACAGAAGGTTGGTCGTGCGCTGATGGTGCCGGTAGCCACATTGCCCGCCGCTGCTATCCTGATGGGGGTAGGCTACTGGCTGGACCCTGAGGCCTGGGGTGCCGGCAATGCATTAGCGGCTTTGCTGATTAAATCCGGTTCGGCCATCATTGATAATATGTCGGTGCTGTTTGCTATTGGTGTCGCTTACGGTTTATCAAAAGATAAAGATGGTTCGGCGGCACTGACCGGATTTGTCGGATTTCTGGTGGTGACCACACTTTGTTCACCCGCCGCAGTCGCCATGATTCAGAAAATCCCGGTTGATCAGGTGCCTGCTGCATTTGGCAAAATTAATAATCAGTTCGTCGGTATTCTGGTGGGTATCCTATCGGCGGAGGTCTATAACCGCTTTAGTCATGTCGAACTACCGAAGGCACTGTCGTTTTTTAGTGGACGTCGGTTGGTCCCGATCCTGGTATCTTTTCTGATGATCCTGGTCGCGTTTATTCTGATGTACGTCTGGCCGGTGATCTTTGGTGGTCTGGTGTCATTCGGTGAGCATATTCAGAAAATGGGCGCGGCCGGGGCGGGTATTTATGCTTTCTTTAATCGCCTGTTGATTCCTGTCGGATTACATCATGCTCTGAACTCTGTGTTCTGGTTTGATGTTGCGGGGATTAATGATATTCCCAAATTCCTGGGAGGTGCGGAATCTATTGCTAATGGTACAGGTATTGTCGGCATCACTGGTCGTTATCAGGCAGGTTTCTTCCCGATAATGATGTTTGGCCTGCCGGGGGCTGCGCTGGCCATCTGGCAATGTGCCCGCCCTGAGAACCGGGCAAAAGTGGGCAGTATCATGCTGGCGGCCGCCTTTGCAGCATTTTTCACCGGTATCACGGAGCCGCTGGAATTTTCCTTTATGTTCGTGGCGCCGGTGTTGTATGTGATCCATGCGGTACTGACCGGAATTTCGGTGTTTATTGCCGCGTCGATGCACTGGATTGCCGGATTTGGTTTTAGCGCTGGATTAGTCGATCTGGCACTTTCAACCCGTAACCCATTGGCGACCCACTGGTATATGCTGATACCCCAAGGGCTGGTGTTCTTTGTTATCTACTATGTGGTATTCCGTTACACCATCATCAAATTTGATTTGAAAACACCCGGCCGGGAACTGGCGGTGAGTGGCGATGAGGCTGACGGTTATGATGAAGATGTTGACCATTCTGTCAGCAATGATTCAGACACTGAAGCTTTGGCGCGCCGCTATATTGGTGCGGTTGGCGGTTCAGGCAATCTGACCAATATCGATGCCTGTATTACAAGGTTACGCCTGAATGTAGCGGATGCTGATCAGGTGAATGATGCCCAGGCTAAAAAACTGGGGGCAGCGGGTGTCATTCGGTTGAATAAGCAAAGCGTTCAGATTGTGGTGGGTACCCAGGCTGAAAGCATTGCCAGAGCAATGAAAACGGTGTTGAGTAAAGGTCCGGTGGCAGCAGCCGGTGGGGCAGTCATTCAGGAAAGCCGTCAGAAAGCGATCCCACCGGTCCAGGCGGTACGTAATGCTACATTGCCGGTAGTGGCCACGCTGGTGGCTCCGGTCAGTGGAGAGGTCATTGCCCTGGAAGAAGTACCGGACGAAGCTTTTGCCTCTAAAGCTGTCGGTGACGGACTGGCCATCAAACCTAGCAGCGGGACAGTAGTGGCACCACTGAATGGTACCGTCGTTAAAATTTTTGAAACCCATCATGCGTTTTGTCTGATATCGGAAGAAGGAGTTGAAGTGATTGTGCATATGGGGCTGGATACGGTATCGCTCCAGGGACAAGGTTTCACCTGCTTGATTAATGAAGGTGATAATGTCGTCACCGGCCAGCCGGTACTGGAAATGGATCTGGATTATCTGAACACACATGCGAAATCGATGGTGAGTCCGGTGGTGGTCAGTAATATCGAAGATTACAGCGGGCTTAAAATGCTGGCAGGGAGTCAGGTAGTTGCGGGTGAAACAGCCATTTATGAAATAAAAGGCTGATTCAGCCTCAAGGGTTATCAGGCAGGAAGCAATTCCTGCCTTTTTTTATCTTTGTTTATCAACAAACGGTTGTTTCCCGGTGTCGCTTTGTGGATCATATCCGTTAACTGTTATGGGTAAAGTACCCTGATCTACGTACTGAGGAAATTGAGATGAGTGAGGCTGAAGCCCGCCCAACTAACTTTATTCGTCAGATAATTGACGAAGATTTGGCGAGCGGTAAGCACAACACTGTGCATACACGTTTTCCACCCGAGCCGAATGGCTATCTGCATATTGGTCACGCAAAATCCATTTGTCTGAATTTTGGAATTGCAGAGGACTACCAGGGACAATGTAATTTGCGTTTCGATGACACAAACCCCGTTAAAGAAGACGTTGAGTTTGTGGAGTCGATTAAACGTGATGTGCAGTGGCTGGGCTATCAGTGGAACGGTCAGATTCATTATTCTTCAGACTATTTTGATCAGTTATATCACTATGCGACAGAACTGATTCAGAAGGGACTGGCTTATGTTGATGAACTTTCTCCTGATCAGATTCGTGAATATCGCGGTTCACTGACCTCTCCGGGTAAAAACAGCCCTTACCGTGATCGTTCGCCGGAAGAGAATCTGGCGTTGTTCGAAAAAATGCGTAACGGTGGCTTTGCTGAAGGTACCGCCTGTCTGCGTGCCAAAATCGATATGGCCTCAAGCTTTATGGTGATGCGCGACCCGGTACTGTACCGGATTAAGTTTGCAGAGCATCATCAGACCGGAAATGCATGGTGCATCTACCCGATGTATGATTTTACCCACTGTATTTCGGATGCGCTGGAAGGCATTACTCATTCACTCTGTACGCTGGAATTCCAGGATAACCGTCGCCTGTACGACTGGGTACTGGATAATATCTCTATTGAAGTTCACCCACGTCAGTACGAGTTTTCCAGGCTTAATCTGGAATATGCGGTCATGTCAAAACGAAAACTGACTCAGCTGGTGTCTGATAAAGTCGTGGAAGGGTGGGATGATCCGCGCATGCTGACCGTATCAGGTCTTCGTCGCCGGGGTTATACTGCTTCTGCTATTCGCGAGTTCTGTCGCCGTATTGGCGTGACTAAGCAGGACAATATCGTTGAGATGGCATCACTGGAATCCTGCATTCGTGATGATTTGAACGAAAATGCTCCCCGTGCGATGGCGGTGTTGGATCCTGTTCGTGTGATTATCGAAAACCTGCCGGAAGGGCATACTGAAGTCCTGACTATGCCAAATCATCCTAATCGTCCGGAAATGGGGAGCCGTGAGGTTATCTTCAGCCGTGAGGTGTGGATTGATCGCGCGGACTTCCGTGAAGAAGCGAATAAGCAATATAAACGTCTGGTCACGGGTAAAGAAGTCAGGTTGCGTAATGCTTATGTGATTAAAGCTCTGCGGGCGGAAAAAGACGCTGAGGGCAATATCACTGCCATCTACTGCCAGTGTGACCCTGATACATTAAGCAAGGATCCTGCTGATGGTCGTAAAGTAAAAGGTGTCATCCATTGGGTATCAGTGGCTGCGGGCGTCCCTGCTGAATTCCGTCTGTATGACCGGTTGTTCAGTGTGCCGAATCCAGGCGCTGAAGATGACTTCCTGTCAGCGATTAACCCTGACTCCTTACAGATCCGTCAGGGATATGCAGAACAGAGCCTGAAAAATGCGGAAGCATCTTTCTCTTATCAGTTTGAGCGTGAAGGCTATTTTTGCGCAGATAGTGTCTATTCAGGCCCTGAAAAATTAGTCTTTAACCGCACCGTAGGCTTGCGGGATACCTGGACGAAAGTCGGTGTCTGATAGTGATGACTGACCAAAAAGCGCCACAGTTGTGGCGTTTTTTTTAATAAAATTTATGGCATAAATTTTTATGAAATTCTGTGATCTTCCCGTTTATTATGAGCTAATACTATGAATTTATTGGGATTATCCCATAACCTATGTTAAGGCATGCTTCGGTAAGTCGTTATTTCACAAAGCGATAATATGACTCTTTGATATCATGAAAAACTGCAACAGCAACCAGATCTATGTGAATGTTTTTGTTGATTTGAATAATACCCGGGCAGGGCAGAGTAATAAGAAAAGCGGGCAATAAAAACCCGCAAAGTATGCGGGTTTATCAGGTGATTGTGCTACCGGCGGCAGACTATCTGAGCAACTGCTGAATAATCAGTAGGAATACTGATTATTTATCGTTATGCAGTGACTCATCTTCGCGGCAATCGCCTTCGGTACAGTGGCCATACAGATACAGGCTATGGTTCGTCAGCTTAATGCCAAACCGTGTCGCGATTTCACGCTGGCGTTGTTCAATTGACTCATCACTGAATTCAATGACTTTACCGCAGTCGAGGCAAATCAAATGGTCATGATGCTGTTGTTGAGTCAATTCAAAAACTGACTTCCCGCCTTCGAAGTTGTGGCGCGTTACAATACCCGCGTCATCGAACTGGTTAAGCACACGGTACACCGTGGCCAGACCAATTTCTTCACCCATATCGATCAGGCGTTTGTACAAGTCTTCCGCACTGACGTGGTGGCATTCTGGTTCCTGAAGTACTTCCAGAATTTTCAGTCTTGGAAGTGTCACTTTCAGACCAGCCTTCTTCAATGCGGAGTTGTTGTCAGTCATGCAGTTTGTGTCCTGTTACTTTTGAAAAATGACTTTGGCAAGAAGCCCTGAAGTTTGGTTAATGACCTTATAATTTTTAATCCATTATAGAACTGATGCACCGAAATTGAAACTACAGCCCTTAAACACTCGCGGAGAAATGCCCAGCGGACAAGGAACTGTCAGAGAAAAAACAGACAGTTTATCGCTCTCAGGTAATTTCAGTCTTTGTTCCCTGAACCCCTGAAAACTCCGTGTCTGTATTATGTGTTGAAGAAATTAATGCGGGTGCTACTGGCCATCTTAGTCATTCCCGCAGGTGCTGAAGCTAACAGTACCACAACTCTGATGAAAAACCCTATTAAGCGTCGAGGATTTCTTTCAGTTGCAACTCGTCTGCCACCTGGTTCACCCACTGGCTAACTCGCTGACTGGTAAGTTCCGGCTGACGGTCTTCATCAATAGCCAACCCCAGGAAGTGGCTGTCATCTGCCAGGCCCTTGGAGGCTTCAAAATGGTAACCGGCAGTTGGCCAGTGACCAACAATCACGGCACCGTTTGGTTCGATAATGTCACGTATCGTGCCCAGGGCATCACAGAAATATTCCGCATAATCTTCCTGGTCACCACAACCGAACAGAGCGACCAGTTTGCCGTTAAAATCAATCTCTTCCAGGGTAGGGAAGAAATCATCCCAGTCACACTGTGCTTCGCCGTAATACCAGGTCGGGATACCCAGCAACAGAATATCGAAAGCTTCCAAATCTTCTTTGGTACTTTTCGCGATGTCGTGCACTTCAGCAACGTCTTTACCCAATTGTTTTTGGATCATTTTTGCGATGTTTTCAGTGTTGCCGGTATCGCTGCCAAAAAAGATGCCTACGATTGCCATGTGGGTATAACCTCTTGAATCTTCAGATCAGATAATTGTAATTTCAGTACAGATATGCAGATGATAGCAGACCTGTGTGGTGTGAGAAACTTGTAAACCGGCCAGATTTGCTCCTGAGTGCGGTTGCCCGAACCTAATCTTGTTTTAATTGAGCCAGGATAATTTGTTCTATGAGTTCACTTCGACTCAGGTTTTGTTCCGCCGCCAGAGAGTTCAGAGCATCGACAATGTCACTGCTCATCTTGAGTTCAACCCGCTGTAGTCCACGGACTTTATCGCGCTTTAGCTGATTGCGTTTATTTATCCGCAGTTGCTCATCCCGTGAGAGCAGACTGGTTTTGGGACGACCCGGCCGGCGTTCGTTGGCGAACAAATCGAGCGTAGTACGATCCGTATTTTCTTTTGCCATGATTTTTGAAACTGAACACCTGCGTTGTATCAGATACACGCAGCAAAATGATGAATGAACACAGTTATCATGTTAAAAGCACACGATAAAAATTTAGCGCGCAATCATACTCCAGTGCGATGAATGACGCCAATACTTATACAGTTTCACTCCGCAGTTTTCGCCGCCAGTGACAGAAAACGTTGTACTGCACTGATGACCGCCCGGGGGTTTTTCTGCATGCACCCAGTGCCCGGCCCCGGCGACAATATGCGCTTTGGCCTGCGGGAACTGGGCCAGTAATTCAGTCCGGTAGCTATTATCCAGGTAGGGTGAGTTGCCACCTGCAATAAACAAGGCTGGACCAGGCCAGGCAGGACAAGTTTTCCAGCCGGTAATGGCTTCATAATTGTCCCAGAGTACCGGAATATTAAATAGCCATTCGCCCTGATGGAATGATTTCAGCAGAAAGTTAATGACCATTTCATCATTAAGAACAGGGCGCATTAATTCTGCCGCAGATTCTCTGCGTGTAACACCGGTATCACTCACGATACGTAGTGCCGTAAAAATATCATCATGTCGTCTGAGGGGATAATTAACCGGAGCGATATCGATCATTATCAGGCGGCGTACTCTGTGCGGGGCCAGCGCAGCCAGTGCCATTGCGATTTTTCCACCCATAGAGTGACCAATCACATCCACCTGATCCAGTTGGTAGTGATCGAGGGTGTCTGCCATATCCTGAGCCATCGCTGAGTAATTCATTTCCGTGGAGCGGGGCGAGTGGCCGTGATTTCTGACATCCACCTGTAATACCCGGGTGAGAGGTTTCAGGCTGCGGGCCAACCCACCCAGATTATCCAGACTGCCGAACAGGCCATGTATTAGCAGGGCCGGGGTCGAATTTTCATCAATTTGCTCAGTTTGCAGACGGCTGTTTAAAATCATGGCAAAGTTCTTACAGTGGAAAGACTTGCTTAGGGTATCATGGTTTAATCTTTCAGGAACTCAGCGGCTAATCTTTAGGGCATTTTCTGACTTTTAGCGGAATTGCTATTCAGCTCTATCGGCGGGTTTGAGTTTAATTTTATAATCAACAGGTAAAATACCGCGCACAGAATCCCCGGAAATTTCCGGTATACTGATGTTTACAGGATTTTTACCTCAGTCATAACAGTACGGAAAAAGATGAAAACGATTGAAGTAGACGATGACCTTTATCGCTATATTGCCAGCCACACCCGTCATATTGGCGAAAGTGCCTCAGATATTCTGCGCAGAATGTTGAAAGTTTCTGAGCAGGCAGTTTCTGGTACAGACCAGGACAAGGCAGAAGCGGAAAAGGATGATGCACCTGCACTGGCTGCTGTGCGCAGTAATGTTCGTCCGCAGGATCGGGTTCGCACTGTACGTGAACTGCTATTATCCGATGAATATGCAGACCAGAAGCGTGCCGTTAACCGGTTTATGATGGTGCTGTCAACACTGTACCGGCTGGAACCCCAGGAATTTCAGTTGGCAACCACGACCATGCAGGGGCGTACCCGGGTCTATTTTGCGGGTGATGAACAGACACTTTTACAGAATGGTACACATACCAAACCAAAACATATCCCGGGGACTCCGTATTGGGTTATCACCAATACTAATACCGGGCGCAAGTGCAGCATGATCGAACATATTATGCAGTCAATGAAGTTCCCTCAGGAACTCGCTGATAAAGTTTGCGGTACAATCTAATCCGAACATAAGCGTTAGGGAGAAATGCCATGGCCAATCACCCAAGAGCAGGGCAACCCGCTCAGCAGAGTGACCTGATTAATGTTGCACAACTGACATCACAATATTATGTGCTAAAACCGGATATTGATAACAGTGAGCATGCTGTTAAGTTTGGAACTTCCGGTCACCGTGGCAGCTCAGCCCGTCAGAGTTTCAACGAAACTCATATCCTTGCTATCGCTCAGGCCATTGCCGAAGAACGTAAAAAAATGGTATTACCGGGCCTTGCTATGTCGGTAAGGACACGCATGCGCTTTCAGAACCGGCGATCCTTTCGGTGCTGGAAGTACTGACAGCTAACGGGGTGAGGGTGATTATCCAACAGGATAATGGCTATACACCAACGCCCTCGATCTCTAACGCGATCCTTGAACATAATAAACACCACAGCTCACAGGCTGATGGTATTGTGATCACGCCGTCACATAACCCGCCGGATGATGGTGGCATTAAATACAATCCACCTAATGGCGGGCCTGCTGATACTAACGTCACTAAAGTGGTAGAAGCGCGAGCCAACCAACTGATTAAAGACGGCCTGCGTGATGTCAAACGCTTCACTCTGAGTCAGGCTTACGAAAGTGGTCTGATTAGCGAGCAGGATCTGGTACAGCCTTATATCGAAGGTTTGGCAGAGATCATTGACTTTGATGCCATTAAAAAAGCGAATCTGACGATTGGCGTTGATCCCCTTGGTGGTTCCGGCATTGGCTACTGGCCACGGATCGCTGAGCACTATCAGCTAAATATTACCCTGGTTAACGATGCCATTGATCAGACCTTCCGCTTTATGCACCTCGATAAGGATGGCGCAATCCGGATGGATTGCTCTTCTGAATGTGCGATGGCAGGACTGCTGGCACTGCGTGACAAATTCGATTTGGCTTTTGCCAACGATCCTGACTATGACAGGCACGGTATCGTTACCCCGTCGGGCCTGATGAACCCCAACCATTACCTTGCCGTCGCGATTGATTATCTGTTCCGCCATCGTCAACAGTGGTCAGCCGATGTGGCTGTCGGGAAAACCCTGGTTTCCAGTGCCATGATTGACCGTGTCGTGAATGATCTGGGCCGTAAGCTGGTGGAAGTTCCTGTGGGCTTTAAATGGTTTGTTGATGGGTTATTTGATGGCACCCTTGGTTTCGGTGGTGAAGAGAGTGCCGGAGCTTCTTTCCTGCGTTTTGACGGTACGCCATGGTCAACCGATAAAGATGGCATCATTATGTGCCTGCTGGCTGCTGAAATTACCGCAGTGACAGGTCTGAACCCGCAGCAGCATTACGACAATCTGGCGGCTAAATTTGGTTCTCCAAGCTATAACCGAATTCAGGCGACGGCCAGTTCCGCTCAAAAAGCCGTGCTGTCTAAGCTGTCTCCGGAGATGGTCAGCGCAGACACGTTGGCAGGTGATCCGATTATTGCCCGCCTGACCGAAGCTCCGGGTAACGGTGCATCCATTGGGGGATTGAAAGTGATGACCAAAAACGGCTGGTTTGCCGCCCGTCCTTCAGGTACCGAAGATGCTTACAAAATTTATTGTGAAAGCTTCCTTGGCGCTGAGCATCGCGAAAAAATTGAACAGGAAGCGGTTAAGATCGTCAGTGAAGTTCTGAAAAATGCCTGACAGCTGATACTTTTGTGAAGAAAGCGCCCGATGGGCGCTTTTTTTGTGCCTGAGTTATATATGAACAGAGGCTGTTGGCGGACAGACAGATCTTTTGGGACGGGAACCTGCCGCCGGATTCAGTATAAAAACAGTACAACAGAGGAATTTCTTCACTGGCAGGATTATACTATAAACCTGTACAAGAATATTAAACGGTACAAGTTTATGAACATTCCGCTAATCATTGGTGTCCTGTCCGGTGAGGAGAGTCACCGGATTGCAGAACGAAGCAAACAACGGCTGCCCGGCGCATTTTCCGTGCAGCCTGTCATGTTGCAACAACAGGACGACAGAGTCGAAATTCGTGGGAAAATTGATGGTATTACCCCGGGATTCTCCGACGGCCAGGTTCTGACAGTCTATGGCATCATCACTGAACATCCTTTACCCTCTGGGTTTCCGGCAGATATACCTCTCTGTACTGAGAATTCATTGCTGGATTCCGATCAGCGGCATTCATTTATCGCAGCTGTTTGTGCCGGTGCAGAATTTGATGCCCTGTGTGCTGAACCTCTGACCGCCCACAAACTTATCCAGTTTCACAGCCGCTATAAGATGTTGTTACTGGCGCATTCACAGCCATTATACCGTGAGCTGGGGCCACTGGTCGCCGGAGTCACAGCCTGTAGCAGCCTGAAGGAATTTTCACTACTTTACCGTCGTAAACTCATGCAGATACTGATGTTACCGGCAAATCGTCGTGATAATACCAATGCCCTGATGCATATGCAGGGCTACTTCAGACCCTTTATCGCAGGAGAACGACGTCGGCATCTGGCTGAGACGATTGATCAATACCGGCGTGGGGTCGTGTCTTTATCGGTAGCAATTGATGAACTGCGTGATTTACAGGCTGAATATCCTCATCCCTGGCTGGCTTCTCAACGATTTTTATTCCCCTGGTTGCCTGACTCCCAGGCAAGGGAAACACCACAGGAGATAGCGTGAAAACCCATTTTGTCTGGCTTAGAAATGATTTACGACTTCATGACCACCCGGCTCTTTATGCCGCCTGCCAGGACCCGCAGGCCCGGGTTATTGCGTTATTTATTGCCACACCGGGCCAGTGGCAGCAGCATAATGTTTCCGGAAGACAACTCACTTTTGTCACAGATGCACTGCAATTACTCAGTGAGGAACTGCTTTCCCTCGGGATACCCTTGTTATATGCCACGGCTGACAATTTTACCGACAGCGTCAGGTGTCTTAACGAAATCTGCGTCAGCTATCAGGCGACACAGCTGTTTTATAATTATCAGTATGAACTTAATGAACAGCGAAGGGACCAACTGGCTGAGAAAGTGTTAGCTGAGAGTCACATTATCTGCCAGGGATTTCATGACGGGACGCTCCTGCCGCCAGGCAGTGTTCTGACCGGCAAGGGGACAATGTATAATGTTTACACCCCGTTCAGTAAAGCACTGAGTAAGGCTTTGGTGGCAGAGTTGCCGGAATGTTATCCGGCGCCGGCAGCCAGGACGTTACCGAAGGATATTACCGCAGATACCATTCCGTCACTCAGCCCGCACAGTGGTGACTATGACCGTCAGCTATTCCCGCCAGGCCATCGTGCAGCATTGCAACGGTTGCGTGCTTTCAGCCAGCACAATATCGGGAATTATGCCAGGGACCGTGATTTTCCGGCCTCCGATGCGACCAGTTGCTTGTCTCCCTATCTGGCGACCGGGCAAATTTCCGCCCGCCAGTGTCTGTACCGTATTCTTCACGACCACCCGCAGGCGCTTAGCGGGGGACCAGAATCGGTCTGGTTGAATGAACTTTTCTGGCGTGAGTTTTACCGTCATTTGCTGGTGGCTTATCCGCGGTTGTGCCAACATCAGCCATTTACTGACTGGACGCGTCATATTCAATGGCGACAGAATGAAAAACAATTGCTGGCCTGGCAGCACGGTAACACCGGATTTCCGATTGTTGATGCCGGAATGCGACAACTGCGGGAGACCGGTTGGATGCACAACCGCCTGAGAATGATTGTTGCCAGTTTTCTGGTCAAAGATCTGCTGGCAGACTGGCGCGAAGGTGAACGCTATTTTATGACCCAATTACTGGACGGTGATCTCGCGGCAAACAACGGAGGCTGGCAGTGGGCAGCTTCAACAGGGACCGATGCGGCCCCTTACTTTCGGATTTTTAATCCGCAGCTTCAGGGAGAACGGTTTGACCCGCAAGGCGATTTTATTCGACGCTGGGTCCCTGAGTTGGCCATGATTCCGGGAAAAGAAATTCATGAACCACACCGCTGGGCAAAAAAACAGCAGGTGGCTCTGGATTATCCGTTACCCATTGTCGATCACCGACAGGTACGGCAGACTACTCTGCAGGCATTTGAGGCCGCACGACGTGGTGGCACATCAGTACAGGAAAAAAAACATGAATAATACCCTGCTTGAACAATTGATTAATCAGCGACTGAATAGCCAGAGTTTCAGTGATTATGCCCCGAATGGTATGCAGGTTGAAGGTCGAAGTGAGATCAAACGAGTGGTGACCGGCGTGACTGCCTGCCAGGCTTTACTGGATGAAGCTGTCCGTTTACAGGCTGATGCACTGATTGTCCATCATGGGTATTTTTGGAAAAATGAATCTCCTTTAATTAAGGGAATGAAACGCCAGCGATTACGAACATTACTGTTGAATGACATCAACCTGTTCGGCTGGCATTTGCCACTGGATGCCCATCCTGAATTAGGAAATAATGCTCAACTGGCGAAACTTCTGGGGATTGTTCCGGAAGGGGAAATTATACCTCTGGTGCCTTATGGCCGGCTGGAAACTCCGCTTAACGGAGAGGAATTTGCCTTACTGATTCAGGAGAAACTCGGGCGTACCCCGTTACACTGCGGGGATAATGCACCACAGCTTATCCGGTCAGTCGCCTGGTGTACCGGTGGAGGCCAGGGTTTTATAGATGATGCTGCGGACTACGGTGTGGATGCATTCATCAGCGGAGAAGTCTCCGAAAAAACAATTCATACTGCACGTGAGCGTGGATTGCATTTTTTTGCTGCAGGACACCATGCAACCGAGCGTGGCGGTGTGAAAGCGCTTGGTGAATGGTTAGCAGAGTCGCAGGGACTGGAAGTGATTTTTGTGGATATTGATAATCCTGCCTGATTTTTCCTCTTGTCAGGGGAGAGAGACACTCTTACAGGCGAAGCTGACCCGGCTTCGCCTTTTGCCACACTGGCCCGCAGTTTTAACACTTTTCCCCGCATGTTCACCGCAAGGGCGGCCTGTTTACGGAGGTTAAAATTTGCCGTGAATCAGACCACTAATTAAAATTATTGACACTTCTCGTCGGGTTGCGGATAACGTAAGCAACAGATCTGTTCATTGCGGTCATTCCGGCGCAGGCTGGCTGGTGCCTCAGAGTCAGGTCGTAAGGATCTTAGTGGAGGCAGGGTAGTGCAGCAAATCAGATTTTATATGTTGGGTGAGCAGGCCGCGGTTCTGGAATTGTCCCCGCCGGTGTCGCTCGAAGCCCAGCAACGGATATGGGGCTTAGCACGTCATCTTTCCTCGCTCGAAAAGGTACGTGAAGTCGTGCCTGGCATGAATAACCTGACGGTCATCTTCCAGAATATTCCTGATGATGTCAGTGCGCTGTTACTGCAATTAAATAGCTGGTGGGAGGACAGTGAGGTGGAGGTCCCACCTTCGCGCACTGTGGATATTCCGGTCGTTTACGGCAAAGAAGCCGGACCGGACCTGCAGGAGGTCGCCCGTCACTGTCAGCTTTCAGCTTCTCAGGTGGTTGAACTACACAGTTCAGCCCTTTACACCGTGTATTGCATTGGTTTTCAGCCGGGTTTTCCTTATCTTGCCGGGCTTGATCCCAAAATTCACTGTCCGCGTCGGGCTGAACCCCGTGTTGCTGTCGCCGCAGGAAGTGTCGGAATCGGTGGCAGCCAGACGGGAATTTATCCGCTGGTGGCACCAGGAGGGTGGCAACTGATAGGCAGAACCACCGTGTCACTGTTTATGCCGCAACGTACGCCTCCGGTTCTGCTGGCTCCGGGAGACCGTGTACGTTTTGTTCCGAAAAAGGAGGGGCAATGTTAACTGTCATTCGTGCCGGGATGGCGACGTCAGTACAGGATGCCGGACGCCCGGGCTATGGTCAGTCAGGAATCAGTCTTACCGGTGTGATGGACAGACCTGCGATGGAGACTGCGAATCTGCTGGCGGGCAATGCTGCGGACAGTGCGGTGTTAGAAATTACGCTGGGACAGTGTCAGTTCCGTTTTGAACGCGACAGCTGGTTTGCTCTCACCGGGGCTGGTTGTCACGCGGAACTGGATGGCAAAGCAGTCTGGACCGGCTGGAGAATCCCCGCCAGGCAAGGGCAGGTTCTGACATTAACCCGCGCTATCCGCGGGGTTCGTAGTTATCTGGCCGTCAATGGCGGATTCGATATTCCGCCGGTGATGGGGTCATGCAGTACAGATGTGAAAGGTGGTTTTGGGGGCTGGCAGGGCAGATATCTTCGCGACGGAGATATGCTACCGCTTAATTTACCTACGCGTAATTTTTCGCAGAGTGTCGGTGTCAGGCAATTACTGTGGGGGAACCGCATCCGTGTGTTGCCGGGACCGGAATACCGGGAATTCAGCCCGGAAGCGCAACAGGCATTCTGGAGAACCGGTTGGGTACTGTCACCGCAGAGCAACCGTATGGGATACCGGTTACAGGGGCGAACCCTGCAACGCACTAAACCAAGAGAGTTACTATCGCATGCGGTCATTCCCGGCACCATTCAGGTGACCAATGGCGGGCAGCCTGTGGTTCTGATGGCAGATGCACAGACCACCGGCGGATATCCACGTATCGGGGTGGTTATCTCTGCCGACTTATATCATCTGGCGCAAATCCGTCCGGGTGAACCGGTTCACTTTATTTACTGTACGTTAGACGAAGCCAGGCAGGCGAAACAGCACCAGCAGCATGCTCTGGATATGATGAAATGGGGACTTATCGGTTCATGAAAATAGATTTAAATGCCGACCTTGGTGAAGGCGGTAAATTCGATCAGCAGTTATTGCAACTGGTGAGTTCGGCCAATATAGCCTGCGGTTTTCATGCCGGAGATGCACAGACGATGTTGCAGTCAGTGCGCTGGGCGAAAGAGTATCAGGTAAAAATCGGTGCTCATCCCTCATTTCCTGACAGGGAAAATTTCGGCAGGACAGCCATGACACTGCCACCTGCTGACATTTATGCACAGCAACTGTTCCAGATTGGCGCATTACAGGCGATGGCTGTCAGTGAGGGAACCCGATTATTTCATGTGAAACCTCACGGTATGCTGTATAACCAGGCCGCCCGTGAGCCTCAGTTGGCAGATGCTATTGCCCGTGCGGTGGCGGCGTTTGACCCACAACTGGTATTGGTTGGGCTGGCTAACAGTGAACTGATTAAGGCCGGTCGCCACTATGGCCTGACCACCCGTGAGGAAGTCTTTGCTGACAGAGGCTATACCGCCAATGGTCAACTGGTACCTCGTGGCCAGCCCGGAGATTTGCTGAGCAATGCTGAGCAGGCTATCGCTCAGACACTGATGATGGTCAGCTGTGGAGAAGTTGTTGCGGTGAGTGGTGAGCGGGTCAAAGTGAATGCTGAAACAGTTTGCCTGCATGGTGATGGCGAGCATGCTCTGGAATTTGCCCGCGAACTGAATCATGCCTTTCAACGCAAAAACATTAGTATTTCTGCATAATAATTTCTGCACTTGTGGTCAGTGGTTGCCGGCAGGGAAGCCGGAATTTGGCGGGTCTCCTCAATTAATGCTATGATCAATATACTAATTATTCAGGAAGAAAGTCTTATTATTTTGTCCAACCCTTAAATGGCCCGATAAAATTCAGGAGCAAATAATGGCTGAACAACAAAATTTTCTCAGCGAACTTACCGGATCTTTTTCCTCCCCCTGCAATGAAAATCCGACCGTGGCAATGATGGAGGAGGCTTATCGACATCAGGGCATCAATGCCCGTTATATTAACTGCGATGTCGGTAAACAACAGCTGGAAATGGCTGTTGCCGGAGCGAAAGCGATGGGCTGGCGCGGGTTCAATTGTTCTATTCCGAATAAACAAGCCATTTTGAGTTACATCGATGAGGTGGGAACATCGGCCAAAGTTATCGGCGCTGTTAACTGTGTCATTATCCGTGAGGGTAAGCTGACGGGAGAAAACACCGACGGTAAAGGATTTGTGGAGGCACTGAAACAGCAAATTGACCCGGAAGGTAAAAAACTTGCTCTGCTGGGGGCTGGAGGAGCGGCGCGGGCTATTGCAGTTGAATCAGCCCTGGCGGGCGTCAGCGAAATTACCATCATTAATCGTGATAAAGCTAAGGGTGAGGCTCTGGCTGAGCTTATCAATGCCAACACCGATGCGACGGCGACCTATGTTGAATGGTCTTCCGGACTGAAAGTCGATAAAAATTTCGATATTCTGGTGAACGCCACCTCAGTCGGGCTGGATGATGCAGAAGCCATGCCGGATATTGATACCGATAGCCTGTCTGAAGAGTTATTTGTTGCCGATGTTATTCCTAATCCACCACAGACCGCTCTGTTACGTGCTGCTTCCGACAAAGGCTGTCGGACGCTTAATGGGTTAAATATGCTGGTGAATCAGGGAGCATTGAATCTGGCTTACTGGTTTGATACCACAGCCGATAAAGCACCGATGCGCAAAGTTCTGCAAACACTTTTCACCGGCTGACAGAAAGAAGGTGCCTAAGGGCACCTTCACAGGCTTATTTTTTCAGCCGGGACTGGAATTCACGTTCGGTATACCCCGTATACAACTGACGTGGACGGGCAATTTTCATACCTTCTTCATGCATTTCAATCCAGTGGGCTATCCAGCCTACGGTACGGGCCATCGCGAAAATAACCGTAAACATGGACGTTGGGATACCCATCGCCTTGAGGATCAAACCTGAGTAGAAATCGACGTTCGGGTACAGTTTACGTTCAATAAAGTACGGATCGTTGAGGGCGATATGTTCCAGAGCCATCGCCACTTCCAGCAAATCATCCTTCATATTCAGTTCTTTCAGCACTTCGTGGCAGGTTTCACGCATCACGGTAGCTCGTGGATCATAATTTTTATAGACGCGGTGACCAAAGCCCATCAGGCGGAATGAATCGTTTTTATCTTTGGCGCGACGGATAAATTCCGGAATATGCTCGACGGTTTCAATCTCTTCCAGCATTCGCAGAGTTGCTTCGTTGGCGCCGCCATGCGCCGGTCCCCACAATGAAGCTATCCCGGCAGCGATACAGGCAAACGGGTTTGCTCCGGAGGAACCCGCGGTGCGGACGGTAGAAGTCGAGGCATTTTGTTCATGATCGGCGTGCAGAATCAGGATTCTGTCCATCGCTCTTTCCAGCACCGGGTTCACCACATAGTCTTCACACGGCGTGGCAAACATCATATGCAGGAAGTTACCGGCGTAAGAGAGGTCATTACGTGGATAGATAAACGGCTGTCCAAGCGAATATTTGTAACACATCGCAGCAACGGTTGGCATTTTTGACAGCAGGCGGTAAGCAGCAATATCTCGGTGACGCTGGTTATTGACATCCAGCGAGTCATGATAAAATGCGGCCAGAGCACCGGTTACCCCGCACATCACCGCCATCGGGTGTGAATCACGGCGAAATCCGTGGAACAGCCGGGTGATCTGCTCATGAATCATGGTATGGCGGGTGACAGTGATTTTGAATTGCTCATACTGTTCCGGAGTCGGAGCCTCACCGTACAGCAGGATATAACAGACTTCCAGGTAGGTGGAATTTGTCGCTAATTGTGAAATAGGGTAACCACGATGTAACAGGATCCCCTCATCACCATCGATGAAAGTGATCTTTGATTCGCAGGACGCGGTGGAAGTAAAACCCGGGTCAAAAGTATATAATCCGCTGTTGCCAAGAGCACGAACATCTACCACATCCTGGCCCAGTGTACCTTTTAGGACATCGAGCTCTACAGACGTTGTTCCCTCCAGGGTTAACGTCACTTTCTTGTCTGTCATTTTGGTCTCCTTTAGCGTCTCATTGCAACCATCAAGAACGCCAAAATATGCGCAATACTGGCCTGAAAAACATACCTCACATTACATTACTGCTCAGGTTGATTACATTTTTTAAAAAACCTGTGACCGCAGAAAGGTCTATGATTGTGATTGTCCGCTGAATTTTGGCATTGAGATGTCTCTATAATAATTGCCTAAGCGATGTGCTTCCGAACAGTTATATAACGTACGGTTATCGGAAAGTCTATCCTGATCAACGTAGGACTATGATAACGATTTCCTGAACAAATATGTGAAAAAAATGTTTGTTTAATGTAAATTGGCTGGGAGGTATCGGCCAGGTTGTTAGTATCGTGATGCTGATCACCCTTCTGCCGAAATTTACCCAAACAGTTTGTAGGGTAATTGTAATCAGAATGTGATCAACCTATACTTTATGAAGGTCTCCGGAATTACCTGCAATCAGGAGTCACCCAGCGTTTTTACGCGTCATTTAACACTGGATGTTACTGTCAGGGGGTCGGAAAGGTCAGGCTACAGGCTGATTTTTGCGTTCCTGCAGGACCGGAGGAAGCTAAAATAATAAAGAGCTGTGTGGGCAAAACCTTGAAAAAACAAAGACCTGTCAACCTTGATCTCTCAACGATCAAGCTCCCCTTGACTGCAATAGCGTCCATCCTCCACCGCGTATCCGGCGTGATTACCTTTGTCGCTGTCGGCATCCTGCTCTGGTTACTTGGATTATCTCTCTCCTCCCCCGAAGGTTTTCAACAGGCTGCAGCCATCATGAGTGGTTTTGTGGTCAGATTCATTGTCTGGGGCATTCTGACGGCACTGGCGTATCACATTGCCGGCGGTATTCGCCATCTGTTGATGGATTTTGGCTTTCTGGAAGAAACCCTGGCTGCGGGTACTCGCTCTGCTCAGGTGACTTTTGGAATCACTGTTGTTCTTTCTGTTCTGGCGGGAGTTCTTGTATGGTAACTAACGCATCTGCACTGGGCCGTAACGGTATTCACGACTGGTTACTGCTGCGAGGTGCTGCTATCGTCATTGCCCTCTATGTGGTCTATATACTGGGTTTCTTTATCTTTACCAGCCACATCACCTTTGATGTCTGGCACGGTTTCTTCTCTGCAACATTTACCCGTGTATTCACTCTTCTGACGTTATTTTCGATTCTGATTCATGGCTGGATCGGTATGTGGCAGGTGCTGACCGATTATGTCAAAAATGTAGCATTACGGCTGGTAGTGCAGGGCCTGGTCGTCCTGGCGTTATTAACGTATGCGATTTACGGAACGATTATCGTGTGGGGTGTGTAAATGAGTTTGCCAGTCAGAGAGTTTGATGCCGTAGTGATTGGTGCCGGCGGCGCAGGTATGCGTGCAGCACTACAGATTTCTCAGTCAGGGCAAAGCTGCGCCCTGTTATCAAAAGTTTTTCCTACCCGTTCTCATACAGTATCTGCGCAGGGCGGTATCACCGTCGCGCTGGGGAACACCCATGAAGATAACTGGGAATGGCACATGTACGACACTGTAAAAGGGTCTGACTACATCGGTGATCAGGATGCTATCGAGTATATGTGTAAAACCGGACCGGAAGCTATTCTGGAACTGGAACATATGGGCCTGCCGTTTTCCCGTCTGGATGATGGTCGCGTCTATCAGCGCCCGTTCGGCGGGCAGTCGAAAAATTTTGGCGGTGAGCAGGCAGCACGAACTGCGGCGGCCGCTGACCGTACCGGTCACGCCTTGTTACACACCCTGTATCAGCAGAACCTGAAGAATAAAACCACCATTTTCTCCGAATGGTATGCACTGGACCTGGTAAAAAACCACGAAGGTGCCATCGTTGGTTGTACAGCACTTTGTATCGAAACCGGAGAGGTGGTCTATTTCAAAGCGAAAGCGACCATCCTGGCGACCGGCGGTGCCGGGCGCATTTATCAGTCAACCACTAATGCTCATATTAATACCGGGGACGGTGTAGGAATGGCGCTGCGTGCTGGCGTCCCGGTTCAGGATATGGAGATGTGGCAGTTCCATCCGACAGGTATTGCCGGTGCCGGTGTTTTGGTGACAGAAGGTTGCCGCGGAGAAGGGGGTTATCTGCTGAATAAGCACGGTGAACGTTTTATGGAGCGTTATGCACCGAATGCCAAAGACCTGGCTGGCCGTGATGTGGTTGCCCGTTCCATGATGATTGAGATTCGTGAAGGCCGCGGTTGTGATGGTCCGTGGGGACCTCACCTGAAACTGAAACTTGACCATTTAGGCAAGGAAGTTCTGGAGTCTCGTTTACCGGGGATTCTGGAGTTGTCCCGTACCTTTGCTCATGTCGATCCGGTCAAGGAACCGATTCCGGTGATCCCAACCTGTCACTATATGATGGGCGGTATTCCGACCCGTGTGACAGGCCAGGCACTGAATATCGACGAGAATGGCAACGATGTGGTGATTCCGGGGCTGTTTGCGGTGGGTGAAATTGCCTGTGTTTCTGTACACGGTGCAAACCGCCTGGGCGGTAACTCCCTGCTGGATCTGGTGGTGTTTGGTCGTGCAGCCGGATTGCATTTACTTGAATGTATTGAAGAACAGGGCCCTCTGGCCGATGCCAGCGAAGAAGAGATCAATGCGGCTCTGGCTCGCTATCAGCGTTGGGATAATAACACCTCTGGTGAAGATCCTGCGGAAATTCGTAAAGCCCTGCAAACCTGTATGCAGCATAACTTCTCGGTATTCCGTGAAGGTGATGCGATGGCAAAAGGTCTGGAAGAGCTGAAACAGATTCGCGAACGTCTTAAATCAGCGCGTCTTGATGATCGTTCCCCGGATTTCAACACCCAACGTGTTGAGTGTCTGGAGCTGGATAATCTGATGGAAACAGCGTATGCCACCGCAGTGGCAGCGAACTATCGTACTGAAAGCCGTGGTGCCCACAGTCGCTTCGACTTCCCGGACAGGGATGATGAAAACTGGTTGTGCCATAGCCTGTATTTGCCACAAACCGAGAGCATGACCAGACGCGAAGTCAACATGCAGCCTAAGTTACGTCCGGCGTTTCCGCCGAAAATCCGTACTTATTAATCGGTGGAGAAAAACGAATGAAACTAGAATTTTCGCTGTACCGGTATAACCCTGAAGTTGATGATGCCCCAAGGATGCAGGATTACACCCTGGAGGCAGAAGAAGGCAGGGATATGATGTTACTGGACGCGCTGATCCGCCTGAAAGAACAGGACCCGACACTGGCTTTTCGTCGCTCCTGCCGTGAGGGAGTCTGTGGTTCCGATGGCCTGAATATGAACGGTAAAAATGGTCTGGCATGCATTACGCCGGTTTCAACTTTACGTGGGAAAGGGAAAATTGTAATCCGTCCTTTACCGGGGCTACCGGTCATTCGTGACCTGGTGGTGGATATGGGGCAGTTTTACGCCCAGTACGAGAAAATTAAACCGTTCCTGCAAAATAATGACCGTAATCCTCCGGCCCGTGAAAATCTGCAATCACCTGATGAGCGTGCTCACCTGGACGGATTGTATGAATGTATCCTGTGCGCCTGTTGCTCAACGTCCTGTCCGTCATTCTGGTGGAACCCGGACAAATTTGTCGGACCTGCAGGTTTGCTGGCGGCTTATCGTTTTCTGATCGACAGTCGCGATACTGAAACCGATGCGCGTTTAGATGACCTGGATGACGCATTCAGTGTTTTCCGCTGTCATAGCATTATGAATTGTGTGAACGTTTGCCCGAAAGGACTGAACCCAACCCGCGCAATTGGTCATATTAAGTCTATGCTGTTGCAGCGTGGTGCCTGAAGTCGCTACCGGGAAGCCTGTGCTTCCCGGTACTTCATGGAAACCTCTTTAAACCTTTTATCTCCCTGGCCGGCTGATAAAGGGTTTACAAAGGTTCCCTTGCGGACAAAAGAAGAATTTCTGTGTTCGCTTCGTTGAACCTGAGAGGCAGTGTGGCTGTTGAAAGTAATCTTGCATGTCCATAACACCTTGTTTAATGGTATAAAATAAGGTGACGGCCATGGCAGGCAGCCGTTGAGGAGAAAGGTTAGCTCCTGACCGGGTGTCTGAAATGAATGGATGGACTCCCATGCAGAGTTTACTGCGGAATGGCATTCATCGGCCGACGCATTGTCCCGGAACATCCGTGAAAACGGCAACAACAACTACGAAAAGCATGATAATGCATAAGGGATCACCATGCAGAACAGTGCAATGAAACCCTGGCTGGATTCTTCCTGGCTGGCGGGCGCGAACCAGTCATACATAGAACAGTTGTATGAGGATTACCTCACCAGCCCTGATTCTGTGGAACCTGTCTGGCGGGAACTGTTTGATCAATTCCCTGCAAATGACCTTCGTCCGGAACAGTTTCATTCGACAACCCGTGAGTATTTCCGCAGACTGGCGAAAGATTCCACCCGCTATACCTCCTCTGTCACCGACCCGGCAGCCAATTCAAGGCAGGTAAAAGTATTGCAGTTAATCAATGCTTTCCGGTTTCGTGGACACCAGCAGGCGAATCTCGACCCACTGGGACTGTGGAAGCAGGAGCCAGTCCCCGATCTGGACCCGGCATTTCACGAGCTGACCGCAGAAGATTTCGGCGAAACTTTTAACGTAGGTTCCTTTGCCATAGGCAAAGACACCATGAAACTTGCCGATTTATATGAAGCACTGAAACAAACCTATTGTGGTTCGATAGGTGCTGAGTATATGCATATTAACAACACCGAAGAAAAACGTTGGATCCAGCAAAGGATTGAATCGGTGGTTGGGCATGCCAGCTTTACTCAGGCCGAGAAAAAAGGCTTTCTGAAAGAGCTGACGGCGGCCGAGGGTATGGAAAAATACCTTGGGGCAAAATTTCCGGGTGCTAAACGTTTCTCACTGGAAGGTGGTGACGCGTTAATTCCTTTGTTGCGTGAAATGATTCGTCACGCAGGAAAACACGGTACCAAAGAAATGGTTCTCGGGATGGCTCACCGTGGTCGTCTGAATGTACTGATTAACGTTCTGGGTAAGAAAACGCAGGATTTGTTTGACGAGTTCGCCGGAAAGCACAAAGAGCATCTGGGCACCGGTGATGTCAAATACCATATGGGCTTCTCCTCAGACGTCGAAACAGAAGGCGGACTGGTGCATCTGGCTCTGGCTTTCAACCCGTCGCATCTGGAAATTGTCAGCCCGGTAGTCATGGGTTCTGTACGGGCGCGTCTGGACCGTCTGGCTAAACCCTCTATTGATCAGGTTCTGCCTGTCACTATTCACGGTGATGCTGCAGTCACTGGCCAGGGCGTCGTTCAGGAAACCCTGAATATGTCTCAGGCCCGCGGCTATGAAGTGGGCGGAACTGTACGGATTGTGATTAATAATCAGGTGGGATTCACCACCTCTAATCCGCATGATGCCCGCTCAACACCGTATTGCACTGATATCGGGAAAATGGTGCTGGCGCCGATTTTTCACGTGAATGCCGACGATCCGGAAGCGGTGGCTTTCGTCACCCGTCTGGCTCTGGATTATCGTAATACCTTTAAACGCGACGTGTTTATTGATCTGGTGTGTTACCGCCGTCATGGTCATAACGAAGCTGATGAGCCAAGTGCGACTCAGCCGATCATGTATAAGAAAATCAAAAAACACCCGACCCCTCGTAAGATTTATGCCGATCGCCTGCAGGAAGAAGGGGTGATCAACGGTGAAGATGCCACGGAAATGGTTAACCTCTACCGTGATGCGCTCGACGCTGGAGAGTGCGTGGTCGAAGAGTGGCGGCCGATGAGTCTCAATACTTATACCTGGTCACCGTATCTTAACCATGAGTGGGATGAAACCTATCCGGCAACCGTGGATAAAAAACGGTTACAGGAGCTGGCACGGCGGATCAGTCAGATCCCTGAAGGTATTGAAGCTCAGTCAAGGGTACTGAAAATCTACCGTGATCGTCAGGAAATGGCCGAAGGCAGTAAACCCTTCGACTGGGGAGGGGCTGAAAACCTGGCCTATGCCACACTGGTCGATGAGGGAGTGCCGATTCGTTTGTCAGGTGAAGATACCGGACGCGGCACCTTTTTCCACCGTCATGCGGTTATCCATAACCAGATTAACGGTTCTACCTATACTCCGCTGCAGCATGTCCACAATGGCCAGGGCAAATTTAAAGTCTGGGACTCCGTGTTGTCTGAAGAAGCGGTTCTGGCCTTTGAGTATGGCTACGCGACTGCGGAACCCCGCACTCTGACTATCTGGGAAGCTCAGTTTGGTGACTTTGCTAACGGCGCTCAGGTGGTGATTGACCAGTTCATCAGTTCCGGTGAGCAAAAGTGGGGCCGGATGTGTGGCCTGGTGATGTTACTACCGCATGGCTATGAGGGACAGGGCCCGGAACACTCATCAGCCCGCCTTGAGCGCTATCTGCAACTCTGTGCTGAACAGAATATGCAGGTTTGTGTGCCATCTACACCGGCCCAGGTCTACCACATGCTACGTCGTCAGGCGTTGCGCGGTATGCGCCGTCCGTTGATTGTGATGTCACCAAAATCTTTGCTGCGTCATCCGCTGGCGGTGTCCGGGCTGGACGAACTGGCAGAAGGTTGTTTCATGCCGGCGATTGGCGAAATTGATGAGTTGGATCCGAAAAATGTCCGTCGGGTGGTGATGTGCGCCGGTAAGGTTTATTACGATTTACTTGAGCAGCGTCGTAAGAATGGTCAGCAGGATGTCGCCATTATTCGTATTGAGCAACTGTATCCGTTCCCGCATCAGGTTGTGCAGGAAATCCTGCAGTCTTATTCACATGTCACCGATTTCGTGTGGTGTCAGGAAGAGCCGCTGAATCAGGGCGCGTGGTATTCCAGTCAGCATAATTTCCGTGAAGTAGTTCCGCAGGGAGCGTCATTGCGCTATGCAGGTCGTCCTGCATCAGCCTCGCCTGCTGTGGGGTATATGTCTGTTCACCAGCAGCAGCAGCAAGAGCTGGTAAATGATGCGCTGAACGTCGATTGATTATAAGGAAAGATAATGAGTAGCTTAGATATTCTCGTTCCCGATTTACCGGAATCTGTTGCCGATGCCACCGTGGCAACCTGGCATAAAAAACCGGGCGATAGCGTCCAGCGCGATGAAGTGCTGGTAGAAATTGAAACCGACAAAGTCATCCTGGAAGTCCCGGCTGTGGCAGACGGAGTTTTGGAAGCGGTACTGGAAGATGAAGGCGCGACAGTGACTTCACGTCAGCTGTTGGGTCGGCTGAAAGAAGGTAACAGTAACGGTAAAGAATCTACGGTGAAAACCGAAGCTGCAGAATCCACTCCGGCTCAGCGTCAGACTGCTTCACTGGAAGAAGAGTCCAACGATAGCCTGAGCCCGGCTATCCGTCGCCTGATTGCCGAGCATTCTCTGGATGCTTCACAAATTAAAGGTAGCGGTGTCGGTGGTCGTCTGACCCGCGAAGATATTGAGAAACACCTCGCAGCTCAGCAGAAGCAGGAAAAACCGGCAGCAGTCAGCGCCGCTCCTGCTGTACAACCTGCTCTGGCTAACCGCAGTGAAAAACGCGTTCCAATGACACGTTTGCGTAAACGTGTGGCAGAACGTCTGCTGGAAGCCAAAAACAGCACCGCCATGTTAACGACCTTCAATGAAATTAACATGCAGCCGATTATGAATCTCAGAAAACAGTACGGTGAAGTTTTTGAGAAACGCCACGGTGTGCGCCTCGGCTTTATGTCTTTCTACATCAAAGCGGTGGTCGAGGCTCTGAAACGTTATCCGGAAGTGAATGCTTCCATCGATGGCGATGATGTCGTTTACCACAACTATTTCGATGTCAGCATTGCAGTTTCTACCCCTCGCGGTCTGGTGACCCCGGTATTGCGTGACGTAGACGCGCTGAGCATGGCGGAAATTGAGAAGAAAATTAAAGAGCTGGCGATTAAAGGCCGTGATGGCAAACTAACTGTTGAAGAGCTGACCGGCGGTAACTTTACGATTACCAACGGTGGTGTCTTCGGTTCGTTGATGTCTACGCCAATTATTAACCCGCCACAGAGTGCCATCCTTGGGATGCACGCCATTAAAGATCGTCCTATGGCGGTCAACGGTCAGGTAGTTATCCTGCCGATGATGTACCTGGCTCTTTCTTACGATCACCGTTTAATTGACGGACGCGAGTCTGTGGGTTATCTGGTAGCGATTAAAGAGCTGCTGGAAGATCCGGCACGCCTGTTGCTGGATGTCTGATTTTTAGCCTGGCGCGTCTGAGACGCGCCTGTTTTTTTTCTTTTCAGAACTGAATGGACAGAACATCATGAATCTACATGAATATCAGGCAAAACAACTGTTTGCCCGGTACGGTTTACCTGCTCCTGTTGGGTATGCCTGCACAACGCCACGTGAAGCCGAAGAAGCTGCGTCGAAAATCGGTGCCGGCCCGTGGGTGGTAAAATGTCAGGTCCATGCCGGCGGACGAGGTAAAGCGGGTGGCGTTAAAGTCGTCAACAGCAAAGAAGATATTCGCGCATTTGCGGAGAGCTGGTTAGGTAAAAATCTGGTGACTTACCAGACTGATGCCGCGGGTCAACCGGTTAACCAGATTCTGGTGGAAGCCGCGACGGATATTGATAAAGAGCTCTATCTGGGAGCGGTAGTCGATCGCAGTAGTCGTCGTATTGTCTTTATGGCTTCTACCGAAGGCGGTGTTGAAATCGAAAAAGTGGCTGAAGAGACTCCGCACCTGATCCATAAAATGGCGATTGACCCACTGACTGGCCCGATGCCTTATCAGGGTCGTGAACTGGCCTTCAAATTGGGTCTGCAGGGTAAACAAGTCAGCCAGTTTGCTAAGATCTATATGGGGCTGGCAACTCTGTTCCTGGAACGTGATCTGGCTCTGGTTGAAATTAACCCGCTGGTGATCACCAAAACTGGAGATCTGATCTGCCTGGATGGCAAACTGAGCATCGACAGTAACGCGATGTTCCGTCAGCCGGAACTGCGTGAAATGCATGATCCAAGCCAGGAAGACGCCCGTGAAGCTCAGGCTGCGCAATGGGAACTGAACTATGTGGCTCTGGAAGGTAACATTGGCTGTATGGTTAATGGTGCCGGACTGGCGATGGGTACCATGGATATCGTTAAACACCATGGCGGACAGCCAGCTAACTTCCTGGATGTTGGTGGTGGCGCGACGAAAGAGCGTGTGACCGAAGCCTTTAAAATTATTCTGTCTGACAGTGCTGTGAAAGCTGTATTTGTTAACATTTTCGGCGGCATTGTACGTTGTGACCTGATTGCTGACGGTATCATTGGTGCTGTTGCCGAAGTGGGCGTGAGTGTGCCTGTGGTGGTACGTCTTGAAGGAAACAACGCAGAGCTGGGCGCGAAAAAACTGGCAGAAAGTGGTTTAAATATTATTGCAGCAACCAGTCTGACTGACGCGGCTCAACGCGTGGTTGCAGCCGCGGAGGGCAAATAATGTCAATTCTGATCGATAAAAATACCAAAGTTATTTGTCAGGGCTTCACTGGCGGGCAGGGGACATTCCACTCTGAGCAGGCCATTGCTTATGGTACTCAGATGGTTGGTGGTGTTACGCCGGGTAAAGGCGGAACCACACACCTGGGACTGCCGGTATTCAACACCGTGCGTGAAGCCGTAGAGCAGACCGGAGCTACCGCGTCGGTAATTTATGTTCCGGCACCTTTCTGTAAAGACAGTATCCTTGAAGCTATTGATGCCGGCATTAAACTGATCATCACCATCACTGAAGGTATTCCAACCCTGGATATGCTCACCGTTAAAGTGAAACTGGATGAAGCGGGCGTGAGAATGATCGGTCCAAACTGCCCGGGGGTTATTACTCCGGGTGAGTGTAAAATTGGTATTATGCCAGGCCATATCCATCTGCCAGGCCGTGTGGGTATTGTGTCCCGCTCCGGAACACTGACTTATGAAGCGGTTAAGCAAACTACCGACATTGGCTATGGTCAGTCTACCTGTGTTGGGATCGGTGGTGACCCGATTCCGGGATCAAACTTTATCGACATCCTGAAGATGTTTGAGCAGGATCCTCAGACCGAAGCGATAGTCATGATTGGTGAAATTGGCGGAAGTGCTGAAGAAGAGGCGGCAGCCTACATCAAAGAGCATGTGACCAAGCCGGTTGTCAGCTATATCGCTGGTGTGACTGCACCTAAAGGTAAACGCATGGGCCATGCGGGTGCCATTATCGCCGGGGGTAAAGGGACTGCAGATGAGAAGTTTGCTGCGCTGGAAGCGGCTGGCGTGAAAACCGTTCATAGCCTGGCAGACATTGGTGATGCGGTGAAATCGGTATTACCTGCCCGCTAATGAGTCGTGGTATTGAAAAGCCATCGGTCTGAGTGACCGGTGGTTTTTTTTGCCTGGCAGGGCCGGTGTATTTTACTGAGTGATGAAGATTAACTAATTGTAATCACGGAGGAAAAATTTACTCAGCTAATCGTGATGTTTATTTGTTGTTGAAATATCATTAAACTGTAAATGAAATATATCAAAATCAATCGTAATGCACTAAGCTGTATTCTGTGGTTAATGAATTGCGGAATTTAAGTTACCTCCTTTATTTTTCAACGGAACTGAATGGCTCTCTGATCCGGTTCTCTTACACTGCTCTCTGGCTTTTTGATTGTTATGCAGAGTACGTTTTCATCTAACAAACTTTTTATCGACAAATAACGATTTAGATCAATAAACCATGATTTATATCTATTTTATCCGCTGGCTATAAATAAGCATTTTGGATTAAATTGTCTTACGTCAATTTGGTTTTTTCTTTGAGTTTATTCCGTTAATTACTGTTTGATAAAAATCAATTATTTACGCCTGAAGAACTGCTGAGGAGACCAGAAGGGTGCCAGGTATCACCTGTCAGCCTGCAGATATCCAAGGTTGACGCAGAATAACCGGTTAATTAACTGCCGGAGTACCGGTCGAACCATTAACCGCTAAAAGTAACGGCTTATTCTCTGAAGACCGGAAGCAACAATTTGTTATCTGAAGAGAATTATTTATTAAAAAGAGCAAGGAGTCAGGATGTTTGATATCGTCGAACTGTCTCGCCTACAGTTTGCCTTGACTGCAATGTACCACTTTCTGTTTGTGCCACTGACGCTAGGCATGGCGTTTTTACTGGCTATCATGGAAACAGTATATGTATTGAGCGGCAAACAAATTTATAAAGATATGACGAAATTCTGGGGCAAACTGTTTGGGATAAACTTCGCCCTCGGTGTTGCTACCGGATTGACGATGGAATTTCAGTTCGGGACGAACTGGTCATATTATTCCCATTATGTCGGAGATATCTTTGGTGCGCCGCTGGCCATCGAAGGTTTGATGGCATTTTTCCTCGAATCAACGTTTGTGGGTTTATTCTTTTTCGGTTGGGACCGGCTGGGAAAAGTACAGCATTTGTCTGTGACCTGGCTGGTGGCATTGGGTTCAAATATGTCCGCCCTGTGGATTCTGGTTGCTAACGGATGGATGCAGAATCCGGTTGCCTCAGAATTTAACTTTGAAACCATGCGTATGGAGATGGTGAGTTTTTCTGAATTAGTGTTGAATCCAGTGGCACAGGTCAAATTTGTGCATACCGTCGCTGCGGGCTATACCACCGGAGCGATGTTTATTCTCGGGATCAGTGCTTACTACCTGCTGAAAGGGCGGGATATTGCTTTCGCGAAACGTTCATTTGCGATTGCGGCAAGTTTCGGAATGGCGGCGGTATTATCAGTGATTATCCTGGGTGATGAATCAGGTTATGAAATCGGTGATGTGCAGAAAACCAAGCTGGCTGCCATCGAAGCTGAATGGGAGACTCAACCTGCTCCGGCTTCCTTTACTCTGTTTGGTATTCCTGACCAGCAGACTGAGAAGAATAACTACTCCATCCGGATACCTTACCTGCTTGGGTTGATTGCTACACGCTCGGTGGATACTCCGGTGACAGGGTTAAAAGATCTGCTGGCGCAGCATGAAGTCAGAATCCGTAACGGTATGAAGGCCTATGCCTTACTGAATGAACTGCGGAACGGCAGCCAGGATCCAACGGTGCGTGCTGAATTTAATCAGACTAAAAAAGATCTGGGTTACGGATTATTGCTGAAACGCTATACCCCAAATGTCACGGATGCCACCGAAGCTGATATTGCCAAAGCGACCAAAGACTCTATTCCACAGGTTGCTCCACTCTATTTTGCCTTCCGAATTATGGTTTTGTGTGGTGTGTTATTACTGGCAGTCATTGCGATCTCTTTCTGGAGTGTCATACGTAACCGTATTGGTAAAAGCCGCTGGTTGCTGAAGGCAGCATTATACGGCATTCCGTTACCCTGGATTGCTGTCGAGTCTGGCTGGTTTGTTGCTGAATATGGACGCCAACCCTGGGCTATCGGCGAGGTATTACCGACCGCGGTAGCAAATTCTTCGTTAACGGCAGGGGACTTGTTGTTCTCAATGGGATTGATTTGCGGCTTGTATACCCTGTTCCTGGTGGCAGAAATGTACCTGATGTTCAAATTTGCGCGACTGGGTCCGAGTAGTCTGAAAACTGGCCGTTATCATCACGAGAAGTTGTCAGCAACTACGCAGCCGGCACGATAACTCAGGAGAGCTCACATGTTTGATTATGAAGTATTGCGCTTTGTCTGGTGGCTGCTGGTCGGAGTGTTATTGATCGGGTTTGCCGTCACCGATGGTTTTGATATGGGGGTAGGAATGCTCAGCCGCATTATCGGACGAACAGATACTGATCGCCGGATAATGATCAACAGTATTGCCCCACACTGGGATGGTAACCAGGTATGGCTGATTACAGCTGGCGGAGCGCTGTTTGCCGCCTGGCCGACAGTTTATGCCGCTGCCTTTTCCGGATTTTACATCGCAATGATTCTGGTACTGGCATCACTGTTCTTCCGGCCGATTGGTTTTGACTATCGCTCAAAACTGGCTGACAGCCGTTGGAGAGGGATGTGGGACTGGGGAATCTTCATTGGAAGCTTTGTTCCTCCACTGGTAATCGGTGTGGCATTCGGTAACCTGTTGCAGGGCGTACCCTTCCATATGGATGAATACCTGCGGCTGTTTTATACCGGAAATTTCTTTATGTTGCTCAATCCGTTTGCACTGTTGGCAGGCATTGTCAGTCTGATGATGATCCTGACCCAGGGTGCCGCGTATTTGCAGATGCGTACCACCGGGGAGTTGTACCTGCGCAGCCGTAGTATGACTCAGATTACCACACTGATTATGCTGGTCTGTTTCGTGCTCGCCGGGATCTGGGTAGCCTATGGAATAGAAGGCTATGTCGTAAAAAGTGTGATTGACCATCATGCGGCATCCAACCCTGTTGGAAAAGATGTTGTCAGAGAAACCGGAGCATGGATGGCTAATTTCAAAGCGTCGCCTGTGCTGTGGGTCTTCCCGGTGCTGGGAGTCGTTTTACCATTACTGACGGTGTTGTGCTCACGGATGAATAAAGGTGCATGGGCATTCATTTTCTCATCACTGACAATTGCCTGCGTTATCATGACCGCCGGTGTGGCCATGTTCCCGTTCATTATGCCTTCAGACACTAATCCGGGAATGAGCCTGACCATGTGGGATGCAACGTCAAGTTTGCGTACGCTGACCACCATGACATTTGCGGCTATTATCTTTGTACCGCTGATACTGGCTTATACCGCATGGTGCTATTACAAAATGTATGGTCGTATCACCAAAGATGATATTGAACGTAATAGTCATTCACTGTATTAAAAGAGAGGTCAATGATGTGGTATTTTGCCTGGATACTTGGCACGCTGCTGGCTTGTTCTTTCGGCATCATGACTGCGCTGGCACTCGAAAATGTCAGCAAAGGGCATGAGGACGAACAACCCTGATGCAGCAAATGGTAGGCAGGTTATATAACCTGACAGATAAGGCCCTGTTCCGGGGCCTTTCACTCTGTGCGGCCTTGCTAATCGCTGGCTGTATTTTGTGGAACCCGACACGTATTGCATTGTCTCCCGGAATTCACAACACCCTGTGGGGATTAGCGTTGATTTGGGCAGTATGCAGCGGGGTGATTCATGGTTCCGGGTTCGTGATTCGCTCCACGCTCTGGAAAGTGGTGTTTAATCCGCTGACTGCCTGGATAATTCTTCTGGCAGCACTGTTACGTTACTTTGTGTTTTGACACGCATCTGGCGTTTCCCGTCCGGTCATAAGAGTAATAAGATATTTCACCCCGCCTCACTCAGAGCGGGGTTTTTGTTTATTCCGGCATGGCTCCCCACAGTTTTACTCTGAAAATTGCACTACAAGGTAAAAAAACTTAAGGTTTTGTCAGATTCATACCGCCATCATCGCGGTATTGTGTCAGTAGAAATAATTATTTTCACAGGTCAGGATTGTCCCATTCCAAACCCCATTTCACTTGCGTATAGTATGCTGGTTTAACTTAATACCAGGATGTAGGGTGAGTAACTTACTGTTTCATTGGCCGGTCAGAGTCTACTACGAAGACACCGATGCGGGCGGGGTGGTTTACCACGCCAGTTATATTGCTTTCTATGAACGAGCCCGGACCGAAATGTTGCGCCAGTGCGGTTTCACACAGCAAACGCTGTTAGAACAACAGGTGGCATTTGTGGTACGGCGTTTGACGGTTGATTATATTGCTGCGGCCCGGCTTGATGACTTACTGCAAATTGAGAGTGAAGTCAGCGAGTTGGGACGAGCGACTATGACCTTCCGTCAGCGAATGCTAAATTCAGAGGGCAAGTTGATTAATGAAGCAGAAGTACTTATTGCCTGCATCAACACACACCGTATGAAGCCTATTGCGCTTCCTAAGTCCATTGTCGCGGAGTTCAAGCAGTGACTGACATGAACATCCTTGATTTGTTCCTGAAGGCAAGCCTTCTGGTCAAATTCATTATGTTGATTTTGATTGGTTTTTCTATTGTTTCGTGGGCCATCATTATTCAACGAACTCGCATCCTTAATGCAGCAGGTCGTGAAGCCGAAGCGTTTGAAGACAAATTCTGGTCGGGGGTCGATCTCTCCCGTTTATACCAGGAAAGCCAGGGACGCCGGGAAGAACTGAATGGTTCAGAACAAATCTTTTATGCCGGCTTTAAGGAATTTGCCCGTCTGCATCGAGCCAACGGCCATGCTCCTGAGGCTGTGGTTGAAGGTGCCAGCCGCGCGATGCGAATCTCTATGAATCGTGAACTGGAGAGCCTGGAAAATCATATTCCGTTCCTCGGGACTGTCGGTTCTATCAGCCCATATATTGGTCTGTTTGGTACAGTGTGGGGAATTATGCACGCCTTCATCGCGTTAGGGGCTGTTAAGCAGGCAACCTTGCAAATGGTCGCACCGGGTATTGCGGAAGCACTGATCGCTACGGCTATTGGTTTGTTTGCAGCGATCCCTGCGGTAATGGCCTATAACCGTCTGAACCAGAGAGTGAATAAGCTGGAGCAGGGCTATGACAACTTTACCGAAGAGTTTACCGCAATCCTGCATCGCCAGGCATTTACCAGCGAAAGTACTAAGTAAGCAGAGGTTGACTCATGGCCAGAACGCGTGGTCGCGCTCGTCGTGACCTGAAGTCAGAGATAAATATTGTACCGCTGCTGGACGTATTGCTGGTGTTGCTGCTGATTTTTATGGCAACAGCACCGATCATTACCCAGAGCGTCAATGTTGATCTGCCAGATGCTACTGACTCTAAGACAGTATCTACGGACGATAATCCGCCTGTGATCCTGGAAGTCTCTGGTGTCGGGCAATATACCATCGTTGAAGATCATCAACGTCTGGAACAACTCCCGCCAGAGCAGATTATCAGTGAGGCACAGCGTCTTCTTGAAACTAACCCGAAAAGTGTCTTTTTGATCGGTGGAGCTAAAGATGTGCCTTACAATGAAATCATTAAGGCTCTGAATTTACTGCATCAGGCAGGAGTTAAGTCAGTAGGCCTGATGACACAACCGATTTAATTATCATACGTTTTTGGGAACCGAGAGTGTCGAAGGCAACCGAACAAAACGATAAGTTAAAACGCGCAATAATCATATCCGTTGCCCTGCATATTCTGGTGATAGCGATACTGATTTTTAGTTCGTTTGACGAAAATATCCAACCCAGCGGTGGCGGGGGAGGAAGCGACATCGATGCGGTCATGGTTGATCCAGGGGCCATCGTTGACCAGTACAACCGTGAGAATGCTCAGCAATCTCAACAACCGGACGTAAAGCAACAGCAACAGGCTGCGGCAAAACAGGCGCAGGAACAGGCTGATAAACAGGCCGCTGAGCAAGCGAAAGAGGCTAAACAGCAGGCTGAAAAAGAAGCAAAAGAGGCGGCGAAACAGGCGGCTGAACAGGCTGCAGCAGCCAAAGCTGAGGCTGAACAACAGCAGAAAGCCGCAGAAGCTAAAGCTGCTGCGGCCGAAGCGAAAGCTCAGGCTGACCAGCAGGCTAAAGCTGCTGCTGCTGAGGCAAAAGCGCAGGCTGAACAGCAGGCTAAAGCGGCTGCGGCCGAAGCGAAAGCTCAGGCTGACCAACAAGCTAAAGCTGCAGCAGCTCAGGCAAAAGCTGAAGCGGAACAACAGGCAAAAGCCGCCGCCGCGGCAGCAAAAGCTAAAGCTGCGGAACAAGCCAAAGCCGCCGCTGCTGCTGAAGCCAAAGCGAAAGCTCAGGAGCAGGCCAAAGCCGATGCTGCAGCGGCTAAAGCAAAAGCTGCCGCCGAGGCTAAAGCGAAAGCAGAACAGCAAGCTAAAGCACAGGCTGCTGCAGAGGCAAAAGCAAAAGCCGAACAGCAAGCCAAAGCTGAAGCCGCTGCTGAAGCTAAACAGAAAGCCGCAGCTGAGGCCAAAGCTAAAGCTGCTGCAGAAGCAAAAGAGAAGGCCGCCGCAGAAGCCAAAGCAGCGGCAGAGGCTAAAGCCAAAGCTGCCGCCGAAGCTAAAGCCGCCGCCAAAGCCAAAGCCGCCGCCGCAGCTAAGCAATCCAGTGAAGTCGATGACTTACTGGGAGGTCTGGCTTCGGGTAAAAATGCGCCTAAGAGTAGTAAACATGGTGGGGCTTCTGCCGCCGGCCAGGGAACTCAGAAAAAATCAGGGGCTTCCGGAGCAGCTATCTCCAGTTATATGAGCCAGGTGCAGGCAGCTATTCAGAGCAGGTTCTACGACCCTGATAGCTACGCAGGAAAGACTTGTGATGTACACATAAAACTGATGCCAAATGGAACCTTGATTTCGGCAGTTGCGGCAGGCGGAGATAGTGCATTATGCCAGGCCGCAATTACTGCGGCGAAAACGGCGCAGTTCCCAAAACCAAGCCAGGAAGTCTGGGAGCAGGTGAAGGATTCAACACTGGTGTTTAAACCCCAATAGTGAAGCCGGGGAAAGTATCGACTATGCTGTCAGAGGTAGTCGTACTTTTGTCAGATAATTATCGGAATTTATACGAATTATCATGAACACAACGTTCAGATAAGGGAGAGAAAATGAAGCATGCATTTCGTATAACCTTGAGTGTGTTCCTGCTGCTGTGGACGGTGGTTTCGCAGGCCGAAGTCCGTATTGAAATCACTCAGGGGGTTAACACCGCACGCCCAATTGGTGTGGTTCCGTTTCAGTGGGTAGGAAGTGGTGCAGCACCTGAAGATATCGGCGGTATTATTGCTGCTGACCTGAGAAACAGTGGTAAATTTAATCCGCTTGATCGCTCTCGTCTGCCACAGCAACCTACGACTGCTCAGGCTGTGCAGCCTGCAGCATGGTCTGCTCTGGGTATTGACGCAGTTGTCGTAGGTCAGGTTCAGGGCAACCCTGATGGTAGCTATCAGGTTTCTTACCAGCTTGTGGATACTGCAGGGGCGCCGGGCACCGTGTTAGCTCAGAACTCCTATAAAGTGACCAAACAATGGTTACGTTATGCGGCCCATACTGCGAGTGATGAAGTTTTCCAGAAACTGACGGGTATTAAAGGGGCATTCCGTACACGTATTGCTTACATAGTGCAAACCAACGGTGGTCAGTACCCATGGGAACTGAGGGTGGCGGATTATGACGGCTACAACCAGTTCGTAGTACATCGTTCGTCTGAGCCTTTAATGTCTCCTGCATGGTCACCGGATGGCAGCAAACTGGCCTATGTAACTTTTGAAAGTGGACGCTCTGCACTGGTCGTTCAGACGCTTTCTAACAGTTCAGTTCGTACGATTGCCGATTTTCCACGACATAACGGTGCGCCGGCATTTTCTCCGGACGGGACTAAACTGGCATTTGCATTATCAAAAACTGGCAGCCTGAACCTGTATGTCATGGACCTGGCTTCAGGACAGATTCATCAGGTCACTAATGCCCGTTATAACAGTACTGAACCTACCTGGTTCCCGGATAGCCAGACACTGGCGTATACTTCGGATCAGGCGGGTCGTCCGCAGATTTATAAAATTAATATTAACGGTGGAGCACCACAACGTATCTCCTGGCAAGGTAATCAGAACCAGGATGCGGATCTCTCCCCGGATGGTAAATTTCTGGTGATGATTAGCACTGCTAACGGTGCTCAGCATGTCACTAAACTGGATCTGGAAACGGGAGCCGTTCAAACATTAACGGACACGTATCTGGACGAGACGCCAAGTCTTGCACCTAACGGCACAATGGTTATTTATAGTTCTACCCAGGGCTATGGTTCCGTATTGCAGTTGGTTTCAATCGATGGGCGTTTCAAAGCGCGTCTTCCGGCGACTGACGGACAGGTATCATCACCTGCCTGGTCTCCGTATCTGTGATGCATGTGTAAATATGTATGGCAAACTATAATAGGATTTTGAAATGCAACTGAATAAACTGCTGAAAGGGTTAATGCTGGCTCTGCCTGTAATGGCTGTTGCTGCATGTAGCTCTCATAAAAATGATAATGATAGCGGTGCAACTACCGGGGGTGCTGACAGCGCTTACGGTAATGGCGCTAACGGCGGCAATATGTCTTCTGATGCGCAAGCTCGTCTGCAAATGCAGCAGCTGCAGCAGAACAATATTGTCTACTTTGGTCTGGACAAGTATGACATCCTGCCTGAGTTCGCTCAGATGCTGGATCAGCATGCTAACTTCCTGCGTAGCAACCCTTCATACAAAGTGACCATTGAAGGTCATGCGGATGAGCGTGGTACTCCTGAGTACAACATCGCGCTGGGTGAACGTCGTGCTAATGCAGTTAAAATGTACCTGCAGGGCAAAGGCGTAGCTGAAGACCAAATGTCTATCGTTTCTTACGGTAAAGAGAAACCCGCAGTACTGGGTCATGACGAAGCCGCATGGGCTAAAAACCGTCGTGCCGTACTGGTTTACTAAGAGATTTATATGATTAGTAACTTCAGACTTCATACCCTGAGTCTGTCGTTACTGATTGCTGTAGCGGCCATTCCGGCCGCTCATGCTCAGGCGTCAATCAGTAGCGTTGGCTCTGGCTCGGTAGATGACCGGGTCACCACCCTTGAACGTATTTCAAATGCTCAGGCTCAGTTACTGCAACAGTTGCAACAGCAACTCAGTGACACCCAAAATGACATCGATTCTCTTCGCGGCGAAATTCAGCAAAATACCTATCAGCTAAACCAGCTTGCAGAACAGCAGAAACAACTCTATCAGCAGATTGATTCGTTAAGCAGTAATAATGCTTCTGCTCAGGGCTCTGCAGCAGCTGCATCGGCTGCCGGCGGCGATAATGGTGCTTCGGCTGCTGATCAGGCGGCAGCGCCTGCCGCAGGGAGTGCTCAGGCAACTCAGTCTGGCGATGCAAACAGCGACTATAATGCGGCTGTTGATTTGATCCTCAAACAGAAAAAGTTTGATGATGCGATCTCCGCTCTTCAGGCATGGGTAAAAAAATATCCGGATTCCACATACCAGCCGAATGCAAATTACTGGCTGGGCCAGCTTTATTACAATAAAGGCCGGTTAGATGATTCCGCATATTATTTTGCTACCGTGGTTAAAAATTACCCTAAATCACCTAAGGCACCGGAAGCTTTATACAAGGTGGGTGTAGTGATGCAGGATAAAAAAGATACCGCGAAAGCGAAAGCTGTGTTCCAGCAAGTGATCAAACTTTATCCGGGAACAGCACCGGCTAAAGCAGCACAAAAAAGACTGGCAGCGGGATAATGAACCTCATTATGCCCGGTAATTGTTCCATTTCAGGTCTTATCGGGTGAAAGGTAAGCAACCAACCAGTTTTTTTTAAATAAGGGTTGCGCTACCCAGTTAAATCAGTAATATATGCCGCCGTTGCCGGGTGATAAGCAATTAGCATCCGGTAATAATAAAAGAGGGTCGTTAGCTCAGTTGGTAGAGCAGTTGACTTTTAATCAATTGGTCGCAGGTTCGAATCCTGCACGACCCACCATCTTTTTAGATGGTGATGTATTCACTCTTTTATATATGTTTTGTGACGGGTCGTTAGCTCAGTTGGTAGAGCAGTTGACTTTTAATCAATTGGTCGCAGGTTCGAATCCTGCACGACCCACCAGTTTCGAAATTGAGTACTGTAGGAAAACGTGCAGTATGAGAACCTGCTGCAGGTTCGAGTCGAATGCAGTGAGACAACGTTGTCGYAWMRSYYCGWAKRRYGTAGCGAAGCGAGTCATCCTGCACGACAAACCATTCGCAATGAATGTCACAATACAGAAAAATCCCTCAAAGGGGTCGTTAGCTCA
>NZ_JPKR02000005.1 GCF_000757425.2 Tatumella morbirosei
AAGCGCGTTTTTGTTGCGCTGCAAATTAAGCAGCAGCAACGACATTAACCACCAGTTTAGCAACAACGTCGCTGTGAACCTGGAAATTAACTTCGTATTCACCGACAGAGCGCAGAACGCCTTCCGGTAAACGCACTTCGCTTTTAGCAACTTCAACGCCAGCCGCAGTCACTGCGTCAGCGATGTCGCGTGCGCCGATAGAACCAAACAGTCTGCCACCGTCACCGGCTTTAGAATTGATGGTTACAGTACCCAGTGCATTGATTTTCTCTGCACGGGCGTTGGCAGCAGCCTGAGTTTCAGCTTGTTTAGCTTCCAGCTCAGCACGACGAGCTTCGAAAAACTCGATGTTGGTTTTGGTTGCAGGGACAGCTTTACCCTGTGGAACCAGGAAGTTACGAGCATAGCCCGATTTTACGTTAACCTGATCACCCAGGTTACCCAGGTTTGTTACTTTATCAAGCAGAATAACTTGCATTACCTTATCCTCTCAAAGTCGTTAATGGACAGTGGCCGATTACTGATGACGATCAGTGTACGGCAGCAGAGACAGGTAGCGCGCGCGCTTGATAGCACGGGCCAGCTGACGCTGGTATTTTGCGCGAGTACCGGTAATACGGCTCGGTACAATTTTGCCACTTTCAGTGATGTAGTTTTTCAGCGTTGCGATATCTTTATAATCGATCTCTTGAACGCCTTCCGCGGTGAAACGGCAGAACTTGCGACGACGGAAATAACGTGCCATTAGGCTAGTCTCCAGAATCTATCAATTCAATCTGCTCGGCATGTAACACTATTCTGCTTTGTCCTGTTTTTGCCTGATGGCAATGCAGGAAACCGTCAAGAATGAGTGACGTGCCGACCGTTATATGTTGAGTAATCTGCAGATGTTCAGTACCACTGATAATGACAGGGATACGACACCGTGCATGCCGGGATAATCCGGCTTCCTCCTGCAGTGACTGGTGCTCAAGCACGAACTGACAGTGAGGAATTCCTGAGGGGCTGGTCTTTCTGACAACATTGCCACAGACAGTGCCGGACAAGCGCAGATGATTAGCCGCCGTCATGGATTACTCTTCAGAATCCTCAGCATCTGAGTCATCAGAGGTTTCGTTAGCAAAGTCTTCACGACGATCACGACGTTCTTCTTTTGCTTTAACCATTGGTGACGCTTCAGTTACCGCGTTTTTAACGCGCATAACCATGCTACGGATAACGGCGTCGTTGAAGCGGAAGTTAGTTTCCAGCTCATCGATAACACTCTGCGGTGCTTCAACGTTCAGCAGAACGTAGTGTGCTTTATGCAGTTTGTTGATCGGGTAAGCCAGCTGACGGCGACCCCAGTCTTCCAGACGGTGGATCGTGCCTTCAGCACCGGTGATAGCACCAGTGTAACGCTCGATCATACCTGGAACCTGCTCGCTCTGGTCAGGATGGACCATAAATACGATTTCGTAATGACGCATCGGTTGCTCCTTACGGATTATTCAGCCTCCTGTCAGGGTCAGCCGCGGCCCATGGAAGCAAGGAACGTTTTTAAGTGCGGCTGAAAAATTGACGCGTAATAATACTGGCCGGGCGGGTGAAACTCAAGCAAATAAATCAGTCTAACGACAGAAAACAGGTGACTGGCTGACAACAAGCGGCTGAAGCCACATCATTACAGGGCACGCAGTTCCGTTAGCCTCTCTGCAGGCCACCATAAGCAACGCCAGCAGGTGAAAAACGCGCCAACGTGCTATGATTTTCGGGTCACCCACAGCAATTCAGAAATGGCTGCTGACTAAACAGGAGTAAGTGATGAATATGATATTCCGTAAAGCCTGTGCAGTCGCACTGCTCTCTGCGACTGCCCTGCCCGTTGTTGCACAACCGCTGCCAGGTCTCAGTTCCCTTATCGATAGCCAGCAAGGTCGCCGGGCCTTTTCACAGCTGATTGCCGGACAGCATTTACCGGGCTGGATAAAGAAGGGAGGAGTCGAAACGCCGATGCAGGAAGTGACTCTCAACAATACCACTTACCAGGTTTACTACAGTTGCAAACCCCATGACTGTGCCGCAGAACGTTTTGCCCTGATCTATTCACCGGCAGACAATAGCATGAGCGGATTATGGTCGCGTAATGATGAAAAACATAACAAAGAGCAACTGCGATGGTTAAATATCAGTGATAAATTTTCAATAGATGGTAAGACCGTACTTTATGCAGCCATTAGCGGCAGTCTGGCTAATCATCCGCATGACTTTAATTTTTCCAACCAAAACTAAGCCCACTTTTCCGCAGTGCGGCAGCAGATTCCTGCGGCCGCCACTGGATAACCGCAAGCCACACGGTGATTGCTGCCATTTGTTCTGCCAGGGTGAGTGATAAAATGCCGCTACGTGTACTGTTCATATTTTCTGCGCTACTGCTGAGTAGCTGTGCTCTGGTCAACCCCACGCCGGTGCCACGTCCTCCGCTAAAGCCTTATGCCCAGGAACTGAGTCTGGCCCAGACGCTGGATTTGTGTAAAACAGCCAATGTGCACGTCACTGTCTACGGATCGCCGGATGATGCCGAACGGACAATTCATGCCATGGCTAATCAGGCCGGAGTTCGCTGGTATCGGATTATTATGGTGAGTGATACGGTAGTACCAGGCAGGTGGTATAGTGAGGCAATCTTTTACAGTACTCACCCCGCAGCCCGCAGTGCCGGGAGCACAACGGGCGGGGGCTGCTAATCAGGAAGTCTGGCGCTGGCGCACGGCTTCAAACAGACAAATGCCGGTGGCGACCGACACATTCAGTGACGATACGCTGCCTGACATAGGAATACTGATCAGTTCATCGCAATGCTCGCGGGTCAGGCGGCGCATACCATCGCCTTCTGCCCCCATCACCAGTGCCATCGGCCCGGTCATTTTACTTTGATACAGGTTGTGGTCTGCTTCACCCGCAGTCCCCACAATCCAGACGTTATACTCCTGAAGCAGACGCATGGTACGCGCCAGATTGGTAACCCGAATCAATGGCACAGACTCTGCGGCGCCACTGGCTACCTTTTTGGCGGTCGCATTCAGTGAAGCGGAGCGATCTTTCGGTACTATCACAGCGTGAACTCCGGCAGCATCAGCACTCCGCAGACAAGCACCAAGGTTATGCGGGTCAGTGACGCCATCAAGAATCAGCAGGAATGGCTGTTCGATTTTTTCCAGCAGATCGGGCAGATCCCCTTCCTGGTAATGACGGCCGGGCTTCACATTGGCAATGATTCCCTGATGTACCGCCCCTTCGGCTTTGCTGTCCAACCACTGACGCGTAGCCACCTGCACCACAATACCCTGCCCCTCCAGTGCAGTGACCAACGGCTGCAGACGACGATCATCGCGTCCTTTCAGAATAAATACTTCCTGAAAACGTTGGGGATCACGCTCCAGTAAGGCCTCGACGGCATGAATACCAAAAATAATTTCGCTCATAACTCAGTTCAATGGTTGGACGTTGAATAACAGACATCTGTCGGGGGAGCGACAGATGTCCTGGAATAAAGGCCGTTAGTCAGCTTTTTTAGCCGCCGACTTTTCCTTTTTAGCTGCACGTTTCGCTTTAGTGGCAGCGGCGATTTTACGTGTTTTCTCCGAGACTTTTTTGACTTTCTTTACCGGAGCCTCAACATTACTGCTGTTTTGCGCGGTTTTCTTTTTTGTAACCGCGCTTTTTTGCCGGTTTCTTACTGTCGGTGCGGAAAGCACTGTCGGGTTCGAAGTTAGCCGCAGAACGGACTTCGCGACGACGTTTACCGGCAGCCCCGGTGGAGGACGTTTTTTTCGCTTTTTCGCGGGCGGTTTTACCGGCCCCACGGGGCTGACGCTGGCTCGAGACTAACGCAAAGTCTATCTTACGTTCATCCATATGCACGGCTTCAACCCGAACTTCGACAATATCGCCCAGCCGGTAGGTATGGGCACCGGACTCACCGATCAGCCGCTGCCCAATCGCATCAAACCGGTAGTAATCATTATCCAGCGTCGAAACATGCACCAGACCATCGATAAACAGATCATCCAGCCGTACGAAGAAACCAAACCCGGTGACACTGGAAATGACACCGTTGAAGGTATTACCGACCTGGTCCTGCATAAAATCACATTTCAGCCAGTCAGCGACATCACGGGTCGCTTCATCAGCACGACGTTCAGTCATAGAACAGTGCTGACCCAGTTGTAGCATCTGTTGCAGATCGTAATGGTACCCCCCGGTCGGGGTCGTATTCCCTTCAAGCTCACCGGCATTTTTCGCCAGTAAATACTTAATCGCACGGTGCAGCAGCAAATCGGGATAACGACGGATAGGTGAAGTGAAATGTGCGTAAGAAGTCAGGGCCAGGCCAAAATGGCCGCGGTTTTCCGGATCATAAACGGCCTGCTTCATGGAACGCAGTAGCATAGTCTGAAGCATTTCGGCATCCGGCCGATCGGCAATTTTTTCGAGCAATTCTGAGTAATCCAGAGGTGCTGGCTTAGTACCGCCGGACAGGCTGAGTCCAAGTTCGCTCAGCACAGTGCGAAAACTTTTAATGCTGTCATCAGACGGACGGTCATGATCACGGAACAGTGCCGGTTCCTGATATTTTTCGACAAATTTCGCCGAGGCAATATTGGCCAGAATCATGCACTCTTCAATCAGCTTGTGCGCATCATTACGGGCTGTACGTTCGACCCGCTCAATCCTGCGCTCGGCATTAAAAATAAATTTCGCCTCTTCGGTCTCAAACGAAATGCCACCGCGTTCGGCCCGCGAAGTTTCCAGCACCTGATACATACGATGTAATTCTTCCAGGTCCCCAACCAGGGGCGCATATTGTTCCCGCAGTTCCGGATGGCCCTGCAGAATGCTCCACACCTTGTTATAGGTCAGACGGGCATGGGAATTCATGACAGCTTCGTAGTGCTTATAGCCACTGAGTTTTCCTGAAGCAGAAATGGTCATTTCGCAGACCATACACAGGCGATCCACCTGTGGATTCAGTGAACAAAGACCGTTAGACAGTACTTCCGGCAGCATTGGAACGACCTGCGAAGGGAAGTAGACCGAGGTTCCGCGCAGCTGAGCTTCATTGTCCAGTTCAGTACCAGGGCGCACATAATAGCTGACATCGGCTATGGCCACCCATAACCGCCAACCACCACCACGTTTTTTCTGGCAATAGACGGCATCATCAAAATCACGGGCATCTTCACCGTCGATGGTGACCAGAGGCAGCTTGCGCAGATCAACACGACCGGCTTTGGCTTTTTCCGGGACCTGCTCACTCATGGCAGACATTTGCTGTTCAACAGCTTCCGGCCAACTATGAGGAATTTCATGGGTCCGCAGTGCCATATCCACAGCCAGACTGGTGCCCATGGTATCGCCAAGAATCTCGATTACCCGACCGATAGCTTTGGTACGGCGGGTCGGACGTTTCTCCAGCTCCACCACGACCACCGCCCCCATCCGGGCATTGAGGGTAAACTCCGGTTCAATCAGAATATCGAAACTCAGACGGCTGTCATCCGGCACCACAAAACCAGCGCCGGCATCGACAAAATAACGCCCGACAATCTGGCTGTTACGGGGTTCAAGCACCCGTACGACCCGTGCTTCACGGCGGCCTTTACGGTCAGCGCCTCCCGGCTGAGCCAGGATAACGTCGCCGTGCATACAGAATTTCATCTGTTCGGCCGATAAATAGAGGTCGTCTTTGGAATTTTCTATCCGCAGAAAACCGTAACCATCACGGTGGCCAATAACTTTGCCACGTAACAGGTCCAGACGCTCCGGTAAGGCATAGCACTGACGGCGGGTAAAGACCAACTGTCCGTCACGTTCCATGGCTCTCAGACGGCGACGCAGAGCTTCTGTCTGCTCTTCGCCACTGATATCCAGTTCGCGGGCCAGCTCTTCGCGGCTGGCAGGTTTTTCCCTTTTATCTAAATGGGCAAGAATAAATTCCCTGCTAGGGATCGGATTTTCATATTTCTCCGCTTCCCGTTGCTGAAAAGGATCTTTTGACATAGGTTCCTCCAATGTCATGAATGTGTATTTACCACAGCGGCATCCGTGATAAGAATCTTATATAAATTGTCGTTATTTCGAACGATATCCGCCAGCGTATAGTTATCCAGTTCGCTCAGAAATTGTTCCATTGCACTATTTAACGCTGCTTTCAGGCGGCAAGCCGGGGTAATAGCACACTCCTCACAATTCACCAGTTGCAAAGGTTCCAGTTTCCGCACCACATCACCAAGATTAATCGCCTCTGCTGGCATTCCAAGGCGGATCCCACCATTTTTGCCCCTGCTGGCACGGACAAAGCCTTCACGACTTAACTGATTAATAATTTTAACCATATGGTGCCGCGAAACACCATAGACATCCGTCACCTCAGTGATACTGGTCATCCGGTGTTCCGGTAACGCCGCCATAAAGATGAGTGCCCGTAGGCCATAATCTGTAAAGCTGGTGAGCTGCACTGTTTCCTCGTCGTTTCTGCCGGACAAAAACTGTGTAGTGATTAAGAAAAAACCTCTGTCTACTGATAATAAACCAGAGCGCGGGGTTACGGAGAATTATTTAAAAAACCAGAGAACCAGGTCAGCAAACGGGGAGAAAAGGAAAATGCTGGCAGGAAAGACAAAGGCCGGAAATATTCCGGCCTGAGTATGATTATGCATCAAACGGGTCGCGCAAAATCATAGTTTCACTGCGGTCAGGACCGGTTGAAATAATATCAACCGGAACGCCAGTCAGTTCTTCAATACGGCGGATATAATCATGTGCTGCTTTCGGCAGACCTTCCGGTGTTTTCACACCAAAAGTACTTTCACTCCAGCCAGGCATGGTCTCATAAATGGGTTCAATACCTTCCCAGCGTTCAGCAGCCAGTGGCGTTGTCGTGACTTCACGGCCATCCGGCATACGGTAACCGACACAAATTTTCACGGTTTCCAGGCCATCCAGCACATCCAGCTTGGTCAGACAGAAACCAGACAGAGAGTTGATTTGCACTGCACGGCGTACCGCAACCGCATCCAGCCAGCCGGTACGGCGGCGGCGGCCAGTAGTTGCACCAAATTCGTTACCTTTTTGACCCAGGAACTCACCGATGTCATCAAACAGTTCTGTCGGGAACGGACCTGCACCCACACGGGTAGAGTACGCTTTCACGATACCCAGTACATAGTCAACATAACGTGGACCCAGGCCTGAACCGGTCGCCACGCCACCCGCGGTAGTATTAGAAGAAGTAACATACGGGTAAGTACCGTGGTCGATATCCAGCAGGGTCCCTTGAGCGCCTTCGAACATCACCAAATCACCGCGTTTACGCGCATTATCCAGCAGTTCAGAAACATCTACCACCATACCGGTCAGGATATCCGCAATCGCCAGCACATCATTCAGGACAGTCTGATAATCAACCGCTTCCGCTTTGTAGTAATTCACCAGCTGGAAATTGTAATACTCAACAATCTCTTTCAGCTTGGTGGCGAAAGTTTCTTTATCGAACAGATCGCCAACACGCAGACCACGACGGGCAACTTTATCTTCATAAGCAGGACCAATACCACGTCCGGTGGTGCCAATGGCTTTATCCCCACGCGCCTTTTCACGAGCCAGGTCCATCGCAACATGGTATTGCAGAATTAACGGGCAGGCTTCAGATAACAGCAGACGTTCGCGTACCGGTATCCCGCGATCTTCCAGGCCTTTCATCTCTTTCATCAGAGCTTCAGGTGACAACACTACGCCGTTACCAATAATACTGGTGACGTTTTCACGCAGAATACCTGATGGAATTAAGTGGAGGACGGTTTTTTCACCGTTGATGACAAGTGTGTGACCGGCATTGTGGCCACCCTGATAGCGAACAACATATTTCGCACGTTCAGTCAGAAGATCTACGATTTTACCTTTGCCTTCGTCACCCCATTGGGTGCCAAGTACGACGACGTTCTTACCCATTTTCCAAAACCACCGATTGCTTAAAAAAGGATTCTACCATCTGAAAACCGCTCTTTCAGCATTTTTAGCATACGATTGCGCACTTTTTTTGCCCGGTTTTTGCCCGGCAGCACAAAACTCAGTCAGGCCGGTCTGTTTCGAAAAAAGTTTACCGGGTCACCATGTAATAAATAACAATACCCGCGACCACCAGACCGCCGCCAAACCGTCGCAGCATGGTGTCCGGGAGTTTAGTCATAGCCGCGATAAATTTTCGCCATGCCCCGGGATAGAGCATCGGCCCCAGGCCTTCCAGCACTAATACCAGTGCTAACGCCATCCAGACTGTTGTATTCATTCCTGATATTCCATAAAAAAGGCCGACTAACGCCGGCCTGCCATGATTAATCGCTGATTAATGTGCCGCTGCCGCCGGTGGTTTCATAAAGCGCAGGAAATCGTTATCAGGGCTCATAACCATCACGTCCTGATTCCCTTTAAAGCTGTTTTCATACGCAGTCAGACTTCTGACAAAAGAATAGAAATCCGGATCTTTGCCAAAGGCATCGGCAAACAGTTTCGCTGCCTGAGCATCACCTTCACCGCGAATAATCAGTGCCTGACGTTGTGCTTCTGCCAGAGTCGTGGTGACCTGGTAGTCCGCCTGAGCACGCAGTTTTTCCGCTTCTTCCTGACCTTGTGAACGCTGACTACGGGCGACCGATTCACGCTCTGCACGCATACGGTTGTAGATAGCGTCCGACACTTCCGCCGGCAGATTGATCTGTTTAATCCGCACATCGACTACATCGATTCCCAGAGCGGCCATACTGTTAGGGTTTACGGCAGCCACTTTTCCCTGAGTCTCCTGCTCTACCCTTGCCGCTGCACTGGCTATCGCATCATCAGCCGCCGGAGTCTGCACGTCATCATCATTACCAGCGCTGCCGGTGTTAAGTGCATCGCGCACATCCGTGGTCAGCCGCCCGCGGGAATCAGTGACGATATCCCGCACATCCAACCGGCCAATCTCGGAGCGCAGACGGTCACTGAACTTACGTTTCAGCAGCAACTCGGCCTGGGAGATATCACCGCCACCGGTCGCCAGATAGTAACGACTGAAATCGCTAATCCGCCACTTAATGTAGGAATCGACAATCAGGTCTTTTTTCTCTTTCGTCACAAACCGGTCGGCCTGGTTATCCATGGTCTGAATCCGGGCATCCAGTGTCTTAACCGTCTCAAAGAAAGGCATTTTAAAATGCAGTCCCGGGGTATAGACCAGTGGTTTATTTTCGTTGTCCCGCAGTACCTTACCAAAGCGCACCACAATACCGCGTTGCCCTTCCGGGACCACAAACATAGAGGTGAATAACAACACCAGCACGACAACGATCGCTACAATTACAGAATTACGCATTACTCATCTCCTCCATCACGCTGGCCATCATTGCGAAGCGCATTTGCTCTGCGCTGGTCCAGGACACTTTCCGGTGAATAACCAGAACTGCTCTGGCGCATGCTGACATCAGAAGATGTGTAAGATGAGGGCTTCAACGGGGTCACCGGCGTCGCGGTCTTACCCGATGTCGCGGCCGCTGCGGCGCCACCTTTCAGCAACTGGTCGAGTGGCAATACCATCAGGTTATTGCTTTTATCACTCACGATGACCTTACGGGTATGCGACATCACCCGTTCCATCGTGTCCAGATACAGACGCTCTTTAGTAATCTGCGGAGCAGCTTTGTATTCCGGTAAAATTTCGGCAAAGCGGGCAACTTCCCCCTGTGCTTCCAGCACTGTCCGTTCTTTATACGCCCTGGCTTCTTCCAGAATACGCTGCGCCTGGCCGTTGGCTCTTGGCTGAACTTCGTTGGCGTAAGCTTCGGCTTCGCGGACATACTGTTCACGGTTTTCACGCGCCGCAATAGCATCATCAAAAGCGGCTTTAACTTCTTCTGGCGGACGAGCCGCCTGGAAGTTCACATCCAGTACGCTAATCCCCATATTGTAAGGACGAATTGTCTCCTCGATCTCTCGCTGAGTTTCACTGCGCACGACAGTCCGCCCTTCCGTCAGTACCCTGTCCATGGTCGAGCGGCCAATCACCCCACGTAATGCACTGTCAGTCGCCTGACGCAGGCTGTCGTCTGCATCGGTGACAGAATACAAATAACGTTCAGGATCAGTGACACGGTACTGGACGTTCATTTCCACGCGCACGACGTTTTCATCCGAAGTCAGCATCACCCCGGAAGTGGCCAGTTCACGCACGGCTTCCACATTCACCGCACGGACCTTATCGATAAAGGTTGGCTTCCAGTTCAACCCTGGCTCCACCAGGTGACTGTACTGACCAAAACGGGTAACAACCCCCCGCTCTGCTTCACCGATAGTGTAAAAACCACTGGCGGCCCAGACCACCACCGCAACGGCCACCACAACTGCGGCAATTTTTCCGCCGTGCTGACCCTGTCCGTCAGATTTTCCGCCACCGAATCTGCCCAGCTTACTGCTGAGCTTGCGGAAAATATCATCCAAATCAGGAGGTCCCTGATCGCGACCCCCACGATTATCCCCGGAATTGCCGCCTTTATTATTGCTGCTTCCCCAGGGGTCGCGGTCCTGTCCGTTATTACCGGGCTGATTCCACGCCATGCTTATACTCCATTTATAGTAGTGCGGTGATAATTTAACGTATGTGCGGTGGTATCTGATGCTGCGATACGAGTTAAGGTATTAATAAAAATCAGACAATATAATCAATTACTGAAGGTTCCTGTTTACACATTCTCCGCCAGTCAACAATAGGCATCCGGATTTGCATTCCGGTGCTGCCATCTTCTTCGTTCCACTCTCTTTCTATCGCCTGCAACTGATAAAAACGGCTGCGTAATTTCCCCGCCCCCGGCGGCAGACGTAGCTCATAACTGGCAATTTCCCCGGCCAGACGTTCAGACAGTGCCTGCCACAGCAAGGGTACCCCGGCCCCGGTCTGTGCAGATAACCAGACACGGACGGGCATATTTTCTTCATTACGATCAATACGCGGCTCGAAATCTTCCAGCATATCGATTTTATTCATAATCAATAATGTTGGAATTTCATCGGCTTCAATTTCAGCCAGTACCTCATTCACCGCATCAATATTTTCGTTCACCCGCAAATCTGCAGCATCTATCACATGCATCAGTAATGACGCCTGTCGGGTTTCCTGCAATGTCGCTTTAAAAGCCGCGACTAAATCATGAGGCAGATGGCGAATAAAACCGACCGTATCCGCCAGAACAACTTCTCCGACATCCGTAATCTGTAGCCGACGCAGAGTCGGATCCAGAGTAGCAAATAACTGATCCGCAGCATAAACATCGGCGGCGGTGACGGTATTAAACAGGGTCGATTTTCCGGCATTGGTATACCCCACCAGCGAAACCGTGGGAACATCGGCTTTCGCCCTGGCCTGTCGTCCTTGTTCACGCTGTTTTTCAACCCTTGATAACCGCGATAATATCAGGCTGATACGGTTACGCAGCAATCGACGGTCAGTTTCCAGCTGTGTTTCACCGGGCCCACGTAAGCCTATTCCGCCTTTCTGACGCTCAAGGTGAGTCCAGCCTCTGACCAGTCGGGTCGCCAGATGGCGCAACTGGGCTAACTCAACCTGGAGTTTACCTTCATGAGTACGCGCTCGTTGTGCAAAAATATCCAGAATCAGCCCGGTGCGATCAACCACCCGGCATTGACATAAACTTTCAAGATTTCGTTCCTGGGCAGGTGATAACGCATGATCAAACAGGACCACTGAGGCCCCTGTTGCCTTCACCACATCAGCAATTTCTTGTGCTTTGCCTTCACCAACGAAATATTTGGGATGGGGGGCTTTACGGCTTCCGGTCACTACCTGGAGTGATTCAACACCTGCTGAAGAGACAAGTGTTTCGAATTCCTGTAAATCTTCAACATCCCGGTCCTGTGTAAACCAGATATGGACCAGTACGGCCTGCTCGCCGGCATCATAACGCTCAAACAAGCGACAACCTCTCTTAAAAAAAGACCAGGGTGGGGGACAACACACTCGTCACCGACCCTGGCATTGCGGATTACTAATTACTCTGCGTTGTCACCGTCTTGTTGTGACTGAGCCGGTGCTGACCCGTTGTTATGATAGTTACTGCTACCTGCCGGTGCATTAGTATGATGGGAGACCGGACGGGAAGGAACTACCGTCGAAATTGCGTGCTTGTAAACCATCTGGCTCACGGTGTTTTTTAACAGAATGACAAACTGATCAAATGACTCAATCTGACCTTGCAATTTAATGCCATTCACCAGATAAATTGAAACCGGTACACGTTCGCGACGCAATGCGTTTAAAAACGGGTCTTGTAATGATTGCCCTTTAGCCATTCTATCTTTTCCTTATATGCTTGTTGTTTATTATTGCAGAACCAACAGTGTAAAAATTGCGAAAAATTTTGCGCACGGTAACCAATCAATTGTACACATTCACCGAATGTTAGCACTAACTACCTGCATAATCGCATCTTGTGCTAATAAGGGCTGTTCACTGTCAAGCCAGTGAACATTTTGCCAGCCGCGCAACCATGTCATCTGTCGTTTTGCCAGCTGGCGGGTCGCCACAATTCCGCGAAAAACCATCTCATCGTAATCGGTTTCACCCGATAAATAAGACCACATTTGGCGATAACCTACGCAACGAATTGAAGGCATATCGGTATGCAGATCACCTCGCGCGAATAATTCCCGCACCTCAGTCTCAAATCCTGACGCCAGCATCTGTCGAAACCGCAACTCAATACGCTGATGTAACAATTCGCGTGTCACAGGTGCAATAGCAAATTGTATGACATCGTAAGGCAGCGCTTCTCCGGAAACTTGTGTCAGCTCTGTTAAAGTTTTACCTGAAATAAAAAAAACTTCCAGTGCCCGCGAGAGTCTCTGTGGATCATTCGGATGAATACGCATTCCCGATTGCGGATCAATCTGGCATAGGTCACGATATAGTGACTCCCAGCCTTCGTTTCTGGCTCTTTCTTCAATATGCTGACGGACTTTGGGGTTCGCCGCCGGTAACGGCGACAATCCCTCAAGCAGCGCTTTGAAGTACAGCATAGTCCCGCCGACAAGCAACGGAATACGCCCCTGCTGTACAATCTCATCCATCTCTTTCAGCGCATCACGGCAAAAGTCCGCAGCCGAATAAGCCTCATTTGGATCACGGATATCCAGCAACCGGTGAGGTGCCTGCGCCAGCTCCTCTGCCGAAGGCTTTGCCGTACCAATATCCATACCTTTGTAAATCAACGCAGAATCGACACTGATGATCTCGACCGGTAATTTCTGACGTAACGCAATCGCTTGTGCTGTCTTACCCGAGGCGGTAGGCCCCATCAAAAATATCGCCTTCGGCCGGTCAGCCAGGTTTATATTACTCATGTTCCAACGCTTCAAAGATATTATCTAAATTCACTGCCTGTAATAATCCGGCAGGAGGAGCTGACACCAACGCGGGTGTCAGGCGTTCCAGCTCAGCCAACAGAGCAATCGCCTGGGTGTGATTCCATTCGGGATGCGCAGTATGGCAACGTAAGGCCAGCCATTGTGCGAGGTGATCTGCACTGCTTTCTGCCTGCAGGGAAAGATAGCCTAACAGTTCAGGAATCAAGATTTGTAAATTTTGTGTGCGCAATGGTAAAGGCACCCCACGCAAAGTGACATGCTGAGCCTCCACCGCAAAATCCAGCCCAAGAGCCTGCAAACTTTCGGCATGACGCGCTAAACAGTGACGTTCCTGTTTTTCTGCTTTCAATCGTACCGGAATCAGTAATGGTTGCGAACGTAACGCTCCGTCAACAGGTTGTAACTGAGCTCTGACCAGCCAACGTGCGGCCACACTTAGCGAAATGACACTCAGTCCGCCAGGCCCTTCTGTCAACGCATACGACTGCCTGAGCACACTTAACACCCGGCCAAAACTTTGCTGGTGAGATGTCAGAGGTGGCGGATCTGGTTCCCTGACGGCGGATTGTGTCCGGGAGGCCGTGCTCAACATCTGCTGATACAGTGCACCCTGTTTAGCCTGATATCCCGGTGTAGTGAAAGCGGACGCCGGAACAGCACCGGAAGCATTTCGGTTCCCTGTCACATCTCCGGAGCGTGGTACTGCAGATGACAATGGCCTTGATTCAGTGGCTGAAGGTACTGTCGCCGAAGGCAATGAAAACCGGTTACTTCCGGCAGCACTTCGGTTGGCCGGGGCATACATCCCTCCCTCCTCAGGGGCGGAGGGTTCATCGGGCAACACCTGCGCTGCACTTTGCAGTGCACTCAATACCCCCTGATAGATAAAATCATGGACCAGCCGGGATTGATGAAAGCGGACTTCATGTTTGGCCGGATGCACATTCACATCCACCTGATGCGGATCAATCTGCAAATACAGGACATAGGCAGGCTGTTGATCTTCTCCAAGTTTATCCTGATAGGCCTGACGGATGGCATGATTAATAAGCTTATCCCGCATCATGCGGCCATTCACGTAACAATATTGCAGGTCAGTGACTTGCCTGGCCCCTGCGGGGTCTGCTACCCAACCGGTCAGGTTTAGTGCATCGTGTTGCCATTCAAGATGCAGTGCATGCTCCAGAAAAGCCGAACCACAAATGGCCGCTAAACGACGTTCCCGTTGTCGTTGGTCGGTCGCAATCCGGTAATGTCTGACCGTTTTACCGTTATGGCTTAGCATTAACTCCACATCAAAACGAACCAACGCAATCCGGCGAATGATTTCATCAATGTGGGCAAATTCGGTTTTTTCGGTACGCAGAAATTTCCGCCGGGCCGGGGTGTTATAAAACAGATCCAACACTTCGAGCGTAGTCCCACACGGGTGTGCTGCGGGCTTCAGTGTGACTGCCATGTCCCGGCCTTCGGCATAAGCCTGCCAGGCGCCACTCTGCTCAGCGGTACGTGAGGTGAGTGTCAGTCTTGACACCGAACTGATACTGGCCAGTGCTTCACCGCGAAATCCCAGACTCATGATGGCTTCAAGATCATCCAGACTGGTGATTTTGCTGGTAGCATGACGTGCCAGTGCCATCGTCAGTTCATCTTTGGCAATCCCCGCGCCATTATCCCGAATGGAAATCCGCTTTGCGCCACCTTTTTCAATATCAATTTCAATTTTTGTCGCGCCTGCATCCAGACTATTTTCCACCAGCTCTTTAACCACCGATGCCGGGCGTTCAACCACCTCACCGGCAGCTATCTGGTTAGCCAGTTGCGGCGGTAATATTTGTATTGCCATCGCCGTTCCTCACAAAAAAAGCGTCCGGACAACCTGCCGTTACCGGAACATTTAAGGCTGCGAAATAGTCAGTGTCTGGCCCAGCATGACATTTTCTGAGCGCATATGGTTTTGCTGCATAATGGTTTTGCTACTCACACCATAGCGCGAGGCAATACTGCTTAGTGTATCCCCCCGTACCACTTTATGTTTGACCACCGCAGGTTTGCGCACTCCCGTGCCCGGAACAGTTTTAGCACCAGCCATGACTTTCAACCGCTGCCCTACCCAGACACCAGGTTTCTTCAGTTTGTTCAGTTCTGTCAGCTCACCAACGCTGACACCATAACGTTGTGCAATCCCTGATAAGGTTTCACCACGCTGTACCACATGGATCCGGAGTGAAGCACTACTGGCGGGCTGTGCCCGGGTGACCGGCAGAGCTTTATTCTCTTTCCCCGGAATATTTTGCATAGGGTGAGCTTTAAAATAGTTATACAGTCCGTGATAAATCGCTTTCGCTATTTTATCCTGGTAGGCATTGCTCCCCAGCAGCCGTTCCTCATTACGATTACTGATAAATCCGGTCTCTACCAGCAATGAAGGGATATCCGGCGAACGTAAAACCCCCAGGCTGGCATGTTCCGGTAACCGTTTATGCATCGGCGTCACTGCCCGCAGTTGCTGGATAACTTTAACCGCAACGTCATATCCCACTCGTTGGGAATGACCAAACTGCAGATCCAACACGGCCTGGCTGAAATAGGGATCTGACTGATTATTGGCCAGTAAATCCCCTGCCCCCCCCAGTAGTTCAGACTGATTCTCGGTTTTTTCCAGCCAGCGGGCCATCTCAGAATTCGCCCGCCGGTTAGAGAGTACCCACACCGAAGCTCCGGTCGCGCTGTGGCTGGGTGCTGAATCGGCATGAATAGAGACCAACAGATTAGCATTCTCCTTACGAGCCACCTCAGACCGTCCCATCACCGAGACATAGTAATCGCCTGTACGAGTCATGACGGCTTTAAACATCCGATTAGCATTAAGCAATTTCTGTAATTTACGGGCAATAGAGATGGTAACGTTCTTCTCTTTCAGACCATTTTGCCCAATAGCCCCGGGGTCCTGACCACCATGTCCGGCATCAATAGCCACAATCACCCGATCGCTTGTGGCTACGCGGCTTACCGGGGTAGGCGCGGCAACCTGAGTAGCGGTATTGACGGGTGGGTTAGCAGAAACTGTCGCTGCCGGGGGGGTAACTGCGCCCTTGCCACGCAGTGAAAATATGACCTGATACAGATTGCCTTTTTGTGCCACGCGCACCACATTGCTGGCTGGCGTTGCCAGTTCAAACACCAGGCGAAAACTTTGCTTATTTACCGGCCGGCTGGTACGAATTCGTTTGACGAGATTCTGGCCACTGAAGTTGAGCGGCAACCCGTTCATCGTCCCTGCCTGGCGAATATCCAGAACGATCCGTTCCGGATTATGCAGAGGAAACCACGTATAGCCTGGTTTACCGTTAAAATTAAGCGTCACAGTCGTCAGTGACTGACCGTTATCTACCTTGATATCAGACAGGGAAGCCGCAGACGCCAGCCCTGGTAACAGTAAAAGTAACAGTGTTAATCCATACCAGCATCGGCACTTCCATGTCATGCGTTTTTCCCGTCTGTAGTGAGCTTATCCATTAGCGTCTGACCATACGTATTTCCCGCAGTAATCTCTGCCTGGCGGGCATCGCCGTCATAGCTCATCGTTACGATTAAATCTGGCTCAGGAAGAAAGCCCTGCCCCTGCTGCGGCCATTCCACCAGACAAACAGCGTCCCCGCCAAAATAGTCGCGGACGCCCATAAATTCGAGTTCTTCAGGATCTGCCAGACGATATAAATCAAAATGATAAATTGCCCGTTCATCAATCACATAAGGTTCTACCAGAGTATAAGTCGGGCTTTTCACATTTCCCCGGTGACCAAGTGCCTGAATAAAACCCCGGCTGAAAGTGGTTTTTCCGGCGCCAAGAGAGCCGTGCAGATAAATGACGGTTGCCTGATGACAAACCTGAGCCAGAGCAGCGCCTAAAGCGAGCGTTGCAGATTCTTCAGGTAAAGAGATGACAGTGGTATTCATTATTTGTTTTAGATTCATTCCGGATTAACTAATCGCCTGAGCGGTTCAAACAGATCGCTGGCTAACATACCCCGCATTCCATGCTTGCGGGCTACCCAATCGGCGGCACCTCCATGGGCGACCACTCCTGCACAGGCTGCATCATAAAGAGAGAGTTTCTGACCAGCAAGTGCAGCAATAACACCACTCAGTACATCTCCCATCCCACCGGTCGCCATTCCCGGGTTGCCGACATCGGCAATGACTGTTTCCCCGTCGGATGAACTGATAACAGTTCCGGCGCCTTTCAGTACGACCACACCGCCATATCGTTGGACTAACTGACGCGCAGCCAGCAAACGATCGTTTTCAACACTCTGCACCGATGTGCCTAATAATCTTGCAGCTTCTCCCGGATGGGGAGTAAGAATCCGATTCTGACGTGTATCGGGATCGATTGCCAGAAGGTTGAGGGCATCAGCGTCCCAAAGTGTCTGTTTTTTACTTTTTTTACCTGGCTGAAGACGTTTTTTCCCCAGGCCTGCTGTCCCAGCCCGGGTCCGATGACCACGGTATCGGCCCATTCCAGACTTTCTTCAAGCTGTTGTTCAGACAGCGCTGCGGTCATAAGTTCCGGTCGTGCCGTCACTAATGCAATGACGTTATCCGGATGTGTCAAAACCCGCACCAGACCGGCCCCACTCCGCAGTGCCGCTTCTCCCGCCAGACGGATAGCCCCGCCAGTGCCCTTATCACCCCCAATAAGCACGAGTTTTCCATGATCGCCTTTATGTGCCGTCGCATTGCGAGAAGGCAACCAGCCAGCCAGATGACTAACATCCTTGCGCCATACCGGGGGATTGACATAGGTTCCTGCCAGATCAGGCCCTAAATGATCTGTCAGGATCGTTCCACAATAATCACGGGCTTTGCCGGTAAGCAATCCGGCTTTCAGGCCAATAAATGTCAGCGTGACATCCGCTTTGATCGCCACACCAGGGACTGTGCCGCTATCGGCCAACACCCCGGAGGGGATATCCAGAGCAAATACCGGCACGGATCGTTCCCGTACTTTCCCGATCAACTGTCGGTAAGGATCTTCCGGTGCGCGGTTCAGGCCGATCCCCAGCAGTGCATCAACGATCAGATGCTCTTCACCGATCCAATCACTGTCAGCCGGCAGACATTCACCACCACAGGCCAGCCATTGCTCACGGGCATGCAGTGCCTCTTCCGGTAATCGCGCGGCATCACAAGCAATCACTGTCACCCGCAAACCAGCCTGCTTAGCCAGACGCGCCACGACATAACCATCACCACCGTTATTCCCGCTACCACAGAGAATCCGCCAATGGCTGGCCTGTGGCCATAACCGGCAGATTTGCTGAAAAGCCGCATGTCCCGCCCGCTCCATCAATGTCCGCGTAGATATCCCGCAGAGGCTACAGAGCTGCTGTTCGAGTGATGGAAATTGACTGGCTGGCCAGACGGCCCCGGAAAGTGACAACAGGTTGAGGGTATTCACAGACATTGACCACCTCTGACCAATAAAAGGAAAGGAGTCACAATATCATACCAAAAATCAAAAAGGGGTTTAGCCGGGATTATCCTGACAACCGTGATACACGATATTTTCGTCCGGGTCAGAAACTCATCTCAGAGCCTGACAGGTCGTTTTTTTCTGCTGTGGATAAAAAATAAAAAAGCTCAGACATTCAAAGGCTACGAACGAAATATGACCGGGGTCACATTCAGCAGCACTGGAAAATATAAATAATTAAATCAATATATTATATCGTTCTTATCCATCAGGGACTGAAGAGAATTAAGATGAAGAAAATTAGCCGTAACTGTGGATAACTCTGTTTACAGACCACAGAATAAAACCACGGTTTTTATCCGATTTCAGGAGATTTATCCGCAAAAAATAACCCGCTGAATGCTGTTTCGCACGGGTGGCCTCTGTCGGTACCTTTCGGGGAGGCGCATTATGCAGCTATCCCCCCCTGATAGCAATCAGCAAATCTCCTGCCACAGACTGTTTGCTTAGTCTCTGTACAATAGCCGACATCTGTTTGGTGCCTGATCCGGCAATCACAGTAGCAAAAAAAATAGAAGGATCAGCAGGATACACAGAGGATCGAGGATCCTTTCATCGTGACCCACGATCCCGCTACGAATCACTGGTCATCTCACAAAAAAGATCGCGATAAAATCATCCCGCAGGAAACTATTCAGCCCGCCATATTTCTTGGTATGCTGCATTTAGCTGTTGTTCTAACTGGTAAATACTTTCCATACGAAACAGTTTCGATAAAAATTAAATAAGCAACCTGGAAAAAAACAATGAATAGTCGCGAAATCATTTGGTTTGATGGAGAGTGGAGTACAACGGACAAGCCGGTTATTGGATTAACCGATCATGCACTATGGATGGCTTCTGGTGTGTTTGATGGCGCACGCTCTGTCAAAAGCTATCTGCCCGACCTAGAACCACATTGCCAGCGGGCGATCCGCTCCGCAATCACTATGGGTATGGCGCCTAAGATTTCTGCGGAACAGATAGCTGATTTGGTGCGTGAAGGACTGAAACAACTGCCTCATGACACGGATTACTATATTAAGGTCCTGTTCTACTCTCCGGGCGGTTTCCTGTTGCCCGATCCAGATACCACGACTTTCGCATTACATATTTTTGAAACCGCCCTGCCGGAAGATAACGGTTTCAGTGCCACCTTTAGCCCGTTCCGTCGTCCGGATGCCACTATGGCCCCAACCGAAGCAAAAGCGTCCTGCCTGTACCCGAATACTCAGCGTATTATCCGTGAAGCTAACCAGCGTGATTTTAATACCGCTGCAGTATTGGATGCAGAAGGCAACATTGCTGAGTTTGCCGCGGCTAACCTGTGGATGGTTAAAAATGGAATCGCCTACACTCCGGTACCCAACGGTACGTTCCTGAACGGGATTACCCGCCAGCGTGTGATTAAACTGCTGCGTGAAGACGGAATTACCGTCGAGGAAGTCACTCTGACTCCGGAAGACGTTCTGAATGCCGATGAAATTTTCAGTACCGGTAACCACGGAAAAGTTCTGCACTGCAACCGCATTGAAGATAAAGTATTAACCCGTGGCCCTGTGAGTGCCCGCGCCCGGGAACTGTATCAGGAGTTTACTCTGCAATCAGAGAAAATTGCCGGATAATGCACAAAGCATATCTGTTAAGGCCGGCGTTGATACGCTGGCTTTTTTTTATGCCCGGATATTTGTCAGAGATGAGAAATTACGCCAGATCAGTAGAAAAAAAAGCAGATAGTGATAAAAACCAGAAGTTACCGAAAAACTGGAGCGGGAAACGAGACTCGAACTCGCGACCCCGACCTTGGCAAGGTCGTGCTCTACCAACTGAGCTATTCCCGCATTGGAAGGTGTTACTGCTAAATTCCTGTGACTATCAACTTAGCGGAGAATGTTGACTAACCCTTTGATTGAAAGGTGTTTTTTTGTTCTCCGTAACAGGATGGACAGTATTATGGACTAACTTTTCGGTGACGGCAAGCCTCATGCCATCTTTTTTTTCTTACCGGTTTTAATCACCCTGGCCGCCTGATTCAAAGTCGTTGGCGATAAACCACCCCGCTCCGATTTATTGTTCCACTGGCTGAAATTTCCAGTATGCCGGGCTGCCAAATTTATCGGCGAAAAAGTCGATGACCGTACGTACATTCAGCGGCATAAAACGCGCGTGCGGGTAAAGCATAGCAATCACCAGTTCCTGCTGGCTGATGGCGACCTGGTAGCCAGGCAGCAACCGCACCAGCTGGCGTTGTTTCAGTAATTCGCCAATTAACCAGTCCGGCATGGCGATAATGCCGGCTCCCTGCAATGCTGCATTAAGCAAAGTCTCCGCATTGTTAGATAACAGTACCCCGCGCGGAGCCTGAATTTCCGTCGCCTGACCTGGTTTGGTGAAAAACAGCCGTTGAGCCCCCATGACTCCTTTGTAGACAAGGTATCGGTGATCCTCCAGCTCATCCGGCGCTTGAGGTGTACCATGACGGGCAAGATATTCCGGGCTGGCCGCCAGATGATAGACAGAAGTATCCACCACCCTGACGTGCAGACCAGAGTCCTGTAACGGCGCAATACGAAACAGCAGATCAGCAGCATCACTCAGCGGATCGATAAAATCGTCGGTCTGAGTCAGTTCAATACGCAATCCGGGATATCGGTCAGTCAGCTCTGCCAGCCACGGGGCAATATGCCGGTATCCAAAAACTACCGGAGCATTAATCCGTACCAACCCTGCCGGCTGACGCTCACGATCCAATAGCTGCTGAGTCGTACTGCTAAGTTCATCCAGAACCCGACGAAAAGTATTGCCATACAATCGTCCGGCCTCTGTCGGGACAATCGTCCGCGTATTGCGGAACAACAGCTGTAATCCCAGTTCATCTTCCAGCTGGCTGATAATGCGCGATACCGATGAAGGTGACATTGATTCCCTGCGCGCCACTCCTGAAAAATTGCCGGTATCAAGAACTGCGACGAACAACTGCATTGCCCGGGTGCTAATACTCATCATGATCTATCTGTGCATAAATTGCATAAGTGTTATGCAATCTTCCCTGTTTTTAGAAAATCACTCAAATATTATTATTGGTTTTTTCTGATTATCTGGAAGCTAAACACCATGAAATTAGCCGCAATCATGCTGGTGATACTGGCAGGGATGGGACTGTCCGTAGAAGCCGGTATTCTCGGGCCGCTGGGTGAACGTGTAGGACATTACTGGGCAAGCCTGAGCCTGTTTGGTGTTGAAGCCGCGCTGACCTGGCTGCTGATGCTGTTTTGGGGGCCCAGAAACCCTCAGCCCTTCCTGGCTTCACCTGGCTGGCAACTAACAGGGGGTATCTGGGGCCCGATGTACGTCATTATTCTGACGGTCGCCACTCCGGTGACTGGAATTACTCTGCTGATGACCGGAGTGCTGGCCGGACAAGTCAGTAAAAGCCTGCTGATTGACCATTTTGGCTGGTTTGGTGCACAGCGTCGGCCAGTAAACGTACAGAGGCTAACCGCTCTGCTGTTGGTGGCTGCGGCCCTGATCCTGATTGCCGGAGGCAAATGATAATGATTATTTTGATGGTGATACTCGCCATTATTGGCGGTGCGTTACTCAGTGTTCAGGCCGCGGTTAACGGGAAGCTGGGGGCGACACAGGGGGCTATTCGTACCACCTTTCTCACCTTCCTTTGTGGGACAGCAGTCAGTGCCCTGCTGGTCATATTTCTGGAACCTGCACACAGCACCAGCCTGTTCGAGGTTCCGAAATGGCAGTTGACCGGGTCATTTCTCGGTCTTGCCTATGTACTGACCATGGTTTTTGCCGTGCAGCAAATTGGCACTGCCGTCGCCACTGTGGCGGTAATTCTTGGACAACTGGCGATGTCCATGATGATTGACAGCTTCGGCTGGCTGGGCAATCAGGCCATTCCCCTGTCGTGGAACCGTATCCTGGCAGCGGTTTGTCTGGTGATTGCGTTAGGGTTTATCTACAGCGGAAATAAAACGGCAGCTTCTGCCAGCCAGAAAACTCATTCTGACTAACCTGCGGTAGCCTTGTCCTGAACGTCGGTTTCGGGACAAGGCACTGCACCATCGGGAGTGACTGTCATGCTAAAGGGTTCCTGCGAAACACAGAAACGAAAAAAGGACCCGAAGGTCCTTTTTTCTGTGACAGACAGAGGCAATTACCGGTCTGTCTGTCTGAATCTGGAGCGGGAAACGAGACTCGAACTCGCGACCCCGACCTTGGCAAGGTCGTGCTCTACCAACTGAGCTATTCCCGCAGGGTGGTACTTTTACATCGTTAATTTTACATCTTAATCTGGAGCGGGAAACGAGACTCGAACTCGCGACCCCGACCTTGGCAAGGTCGTGCTCTACCAACTGAGCTATTCCCGCACCGGTAACGTATAAAATTCTTCATCGTTACGGGGTGCGAATTATACGAGAATAATTTCCCGGCGCAAGCCCCGCAGAGGATATTTTTCCTGCCTGGTGACTGACTGCTGCTTTAATCGTCAGGTTGATGGCAGATTAGTCAATTCAGCTTAAAGCTTAAGAAAATTTTCGCGATAGTAACGTAGTTCAGCGACTGACTCACGAATGTCGTCCAGCGCCTGATGGGTACCGGCTTTTTTAAAGCCCGGCAAAATCTCCGGTTTCCAGCGACGCGCCAGCTCCTTGAGCGTACTGACATCCAGTGCCCGATAATGGAACCAGGCTTCCAGCTCCGGCATATATTTATATAAGAAACGCCGGTCCTGACCAATACTGTTGCCACAGATAGGCGAGGCATTCGCTGGCACCCACTGTTTTAAAAACTCCAGTGTCGCCAGCTCTGCCGCGCGGTCGTCATACTCGCTGCGTTTTACCCGCTCCACCAGACCACTGCCGGTGTGAGTACGAACATTCCAGTCGTCCATCAAAGCCAACTGAGCATCTGACTGATGAACGGCAATAACCGGTCCTTCGGCCAGAATATTCAGGTCAGCATCGGTGACCAGTGTGGCGATTTCTATGATCCGATCCTGCTCCGGCTCCAGGCCGGTCATTTCAAGGTCGATCCAAATCAGGTTATTTTCACTTGCTGTGGACATGGGTATTTCTCACCGTTGCTAAAATCGTCTATTGAACGCTATTAATGTTATCATAGCCGTTTTGCATCGTCGGGTCGAAGTCCGGCAAGTCATGAGAGGATGTGTGAGCAAAAATAAACTGTCAAAAGGTCAGCAACGCCGTGTCAATGCGAATCATCAGCGGCGCCTGAAACCACGGGTTGAGAAAGCCGAGCCGGATGACAGCCTGTTTGGCGAACCGCAGGAAGGCATTGTAATAAGCCGCCTGGGAATGCATGCCGATGTGGAAGACAGCGAAGGTCAGATACTACGCTGTAATCTCCGCCGTACGCTTCGTTCACTGGTAACCGGTGACCGTGTGGTCTGGCGAGCGCCAAAGAGTGGTACCGGTAAAGGTATTGTTGAAGCGGTGCATGAGAGAACCTCCGTACTCAACCGTCCTGACTATTATGATGGTCTGAAACCGGTGGCCGCGAATATTGATCAGATTGTTATCGTTTCGGCCATCCTGCCTGAGCTGTCACTGAATATTATCGACCGCTACCTGGTTGCCTGCGAAACACTGGGGATTGCCCCGCTACTGGTCCTGAATAAAACCGACCTGCTGGATGATAAAGCCCGGCAGTTTGTCGACAGCCAGATGGATATCTATCGCCAGATAGGCTACCCGGTACTGATGGTGTCCAGCCATAGCCAACAGGGTTTGCAGCCACTTGAGCAAGCACTCACTGACCGGATTAGTATTTTTGCCGGCCAGTCCGGGGTGGGGAAATCAAGCCTGTTGAATACACTGCTGGGGCTGAGCGTCGAAAGTGAGAATGAAATTCTGACCAATGATGTTTCTGATAACTCAGGCCTGGGGCAACATACCACCACGGCAGCGCGCCTCTACCATTTTCCGAAGGGTGGAGATGTGATCGACTCTCCGGGAGTGCGTGAATTCGGTTTATGGCATCTTGAGCCCGAACAAATCACCCGCGGGTTTGTCGAATTTAATGACTATCTCGGCCACTGCAAATTCCGCGACTGTAAACATGACACAGACCCGGGATGTGCCATCCGCCAGGCCGTGGAGCAAGGAAAGATCAGTGATATTCGTTTCGACAGTTATCACCGTATTCTGGAAAGTATGGCTTTAGTTAAAGTCAGAAAAAATTTTTCTGTCAGTGAGGACTGACTGACATAACGGCGGGTTCGCCAATGCACTCAGGCATCACTATGTTTCGCCTGATTATTTTAACGTCGTGATTACGCAGGAGGCAAAATGCTGGATCGTATCAAACTTGGCATTAATGCAATTTTACCCAAAAAACATTTAACCGAACTGGCCGGATGGGCAGCCAGTCGTCGTGGTGGCTGGCTGACCCGCGCCGTAATCGATCTTTTTGTCTGGTATTACAAAGTCGACATGACGGAAGCTAAACAAAAAAATACCACTGCCTACCCGACGTTTAACGACTTTTTCGTGCGTCCGCTGAAAGAAGATGCCCGTCCCATTGATCAGGATCCTAACCATCTGATTCAACCGGCCGATGGTGCTGTCAGCCAGGCAGGACGCATCGAAAATGACCAGATATTCCAGGCCAAAGGTCATTACTATTCCCTGGAAGCTCTGTTGGCAGGCAACGATCAACGGGCCAATGCCTTCCGTGACGGACAATTTATTACCACCTACCTCGCGCCGCGCGATTATCACCGCGTGCATATGCCATGTAACGGGATTTTACGTGAAATGGTATATGTTCCGGGCGATCTCTATTCGGTCAACCCCCTGACTGCGCGAAATATCCCTAACCTGTTTGCCCGAAATGAACGCGTGATCTGCTATTTCGATACCGATTTCGGACCAATGGCACAGATTCTGGTGGGTGCGACCATTGTTGGTAGTATCGAAACCGTCTGGGCCGGCACTATCACGCCGCCACGGGAAGGAGTTATTAAGCGCTGGCACTATCCGGACGCGAATGCCGAAGGGGCCGTGGTCCTGCTGAAAGGCGCAGAAATGGGACGTTTCAAACTCGGTTCTACGGTAATTAATCTGTTTGCCCGCAATAAAGTTATTTTCAGTGAGTCACTGGAAGCGGAATCCAAAACACGCCTCGGTCAGCCACTGGCGACACCGTTCACGGCAGACAGCGCTGACAGTTCTGTCACTAGCTAATCCGGAGAACAATACCGTGCGCTCGATTGTGGTTTTACTGCTGGGCTTTATGCTCAGCTTTTCACTGTATGCCGCCGCTCTCCCGGACGGCACACAGTTAAAGCAGGCACTGGAAGAGGCCAAAAATGCTAAAAACAGTGCCGCACAGACCGAACAGATACAGTCACTGCAGTCAGCACTGGAATTTGTCGATCAGCGCACAGCCTCCATCGAACAGGCCCGTCAGTACCAGTCGGTGATTGATAATTTTCCTAAATTATCAAAACAATTAAGACAGCAGATCGCTGCTGTCACCGATACTCCAAAAACCGTCAATACCTCACTGAACAGCAGTGAGCTGGAGCAGGAAATCCTGCAGGCCAGCAGCCAGCAGTTAGAGGAAGGCCGCCAGGCCCAGCAGGAACAGGACAGAGCACGGGAAATCAGTGACTCTCTGGCACTTTTACCACAGCAACAGACCGAAGCACGACGGGCTCTGGCCGACAGCGACCGCCGTCTGCAGGGATTACAAACCCCTCCCACGGCTTTGGGGCAGGCTAAAATCTGGGCCAGAGAGACCGGCAATGCGGCTAATAAAGCCAGAGTTACCGAGCTGGAACTGGCTCAGTTATCAGCCAGTAACCGTCTGGAACTGGCACGTCTGCGGGCTGAACTGCATCAGAAAACCATGACGCAGCTGGATGCCTATCTTCAGGCGCTGCGTAATCAACTGAATACGTTACGTCAACAGGAAGCTCAGCAGGCGCTGGAACGTACCGAACAGTTGGCAGAAAACAGTGGTGAACTGCCGCCGGGTATCAGTGATCAATTCAATATTAACCGTGATCTCTCCTCTGACCTGAATGCGCAGGCGCAGCGAATGGATCTGGTAGCCTCCCAACAACGCCTGGCTGCCAACCAGACCCTGCAGGTACGTCAGGCACTCACCACCTTGCGAGAACAGTCGCAATGGCTGGGGGAATCTAACTTACTGGGAGAAGCCCTGCGTGCCCAGGTCGCCAGGTTACCGGAAGTCCCTAAATCTCAGCAGATTGACAGCGAGATGGGAGAACTACGGGTGCAACGTTTGCACTACGAGGATTTACTTAACCGCCAGGCAAGTTTGCACTCACTTACCCAGGAAAACGGGGCAGCACTGACCAGCGACCAGACACGTATTTTGGATGAACAACTGAAAACACAGCGGGAATTACTGAACTCGCTGATTTCGGGATGCGATTCCCTGATCCTCGAAATTACCAAACTGAAAGTTGCCAATACGCAACTTCAGGATGCATTAAACGAAGTTAAAGATGCCACCCATCGTTATTTGTTCTGGACTGCCGATGTCGGTCCCGTCACGTTGCACTATCCGGTACAGGTCGTTCAGGACCTGTCGCGGCTGATTTCGCTGGATACCTTCAGCCAATTGGGTAAAGCGTTGATCATGATGTTTACTACCCGTGAATCCATCCTTCCGGTGATTGGAGCCTTATTTCTGGTGGCGGTCAGTATCAGCTCACGCCGCCATTACCGTGCCTTTCTGGAGCGGGCTGCGGCAAAAGTGGGCAAGGTGACGCTGGACAGCTTTAGCCTGACTGTCCGGACGGTTTTCTGGTCTATCCTGGTGGCACTGCCACTGCCGGTACTGTGGGCGGCGCTGGGGTACGGGTTACAGCATGCCTGGCCCTATCCTATCGCTGTCGCGATAGGCGACGGGGTGACTGCCACCCTGCCGGTATTGTGGGCCTTTATGATCAGCGCCGCATTTGCCCGGAACCACGGATTGTTTATTACCCATTTTCGCTGGCCACAGGCCAGTGTTGCCAGGGCGATGCGTTATTACTCGCTGACCGTCGGGGTGATCGTTCCGCTGATTATGGTACTGATTACGTTTGATAACCTTGAGGATCGACAATTCTCGGCTTCACTTGGTCGTCTGAGTTTTATCTGTATCTGTATTGCTCTCACTGTGGTGACCAACGCCCTGAAACGTGCCGGACTGCCACTCTACTTTGACCGGCAGGGCAACAGTGACAATATGACCAATACCCTGCTCTGGGATGTGATGATGGCCATCCCACTGGTCGCCGCCCTTGCCTCCTGTGTCGGTTACCTGGCGACTTCCCAGGCACTGCTTGCCCGGCTGGAAAGTTCACTGGCTATCTGGTTTGTGTTGTTGGTTGTCTATCATATTATCCGTCGCTGGATGTTGATTCAGCGACGCAGAATCGAATTTGACCGTGCCCGGCAGAAGCGTGCCGACAAACTGGCCAGCCGTGCCCGTAGTGGTGAGGAAGAAAAAGAGCATTATGTGGCCGGCACCGAAAGTTACGAGATTGAAGAACCGGTAGTCGATCTGGATACCATCAGCGCACAGTCACTGCGTCTGGTACGTTCGCTGCTGACCCTGATAGCCCTGGTTTCGCTGATCCTGTTGTGGTCTGAATTACATTCAGCCTTTGCATTCCTGGAGAACATTCCACTGTGGGAGGTCTCTTCCTCGCAGGGCGGCGAAAATATTCAGTCGGTTACCCTGGGAGCTGTTCTGATTGCTATTCTGGTGCTGGTTATCACCCTGCAACTGGTGAGAAATATGCCGGCTCTGCTGGAACTGGCAATACTGCAGCACCTTAGCCTGACTCCTGGTACCGGTTACGCCATCACCACACTGACCAAATATGTACTGATGGTCCTCGGGGTGATGACCGCCTTTTCGATGCTGGGTATCGACTGGGCTAAACTACAATGGCTGGTCGCGGCCCTGGGTGTCGGGCTGGGCTTCGGGTTGCAGGAAATTTTTGCTAACTTTATTTCCGGCCTGATCATTCTGTTCGAAAAACCGATCCGTATCGGTGATACGGTCACCATCCGTGAACTGACCGGTACCATTTCCCGGATAAATACCCGCGCCACTACGATTACCGACTGGGACCGCAAAGAAATTATTGTGCCGAACAAGGCGTTTATTACTGAGCAGTTTGTTAACTGGTCACTGTCCGATGCCGTGACTCGTGTGGTTCTGACCATTCCGGCACCTGCTCACGTGAACAGTGAGCTGGTCACGGAAATACTTAAGCAGGCCTCTGAACGTTGCAGCTATGTACTGGATACCCCTGCTCCGGAAGCCTTCCTGGTCGATCTGCAACAAGGAATACAGCTGTTCGAATTGCGTATTTATGCCGCGGAGATGGGACACCGGATGCCATTGCGCCATGAACTTCATCAGCTGATTTTGCACGGCTTCGGGCAGAATGATATCGAAATGCCTTTCCCGCCGTTCCAGGTCAGGATGGAAAAAGTAGGTAGCGCATCCCCGGCTACTCAGGGAACGCCAGCCACCAAAACCTATAAATCCGGTGGATTATAACGGTTAAGTGTAAAACAGAGATCAGCAACAGAGGGTCCTGCCGGAGGGCAGAACCCGAAGGATCAACAGCGATCGACCGGGAAGGCAATCACTTCGCTCAGTGATTCTGCTTTCAGTGCCAGCATAATTAACCGGTCAACCCCCAGCGCGACGCCTGAACAATCGGGTAATCCGTGTTCCAGTGCATCCAACAGAAACTGGTCAATCGGCTGTTGTGGCAGGCCTTTCTCTGCACGTCGCCGGTTATCCTGCATAAAGCGCTGACGTTGCTCACGGGCATCGGTCAGTTCACGGAAACCATTTGCCAGTTCAATACCTTTGTAATAGACCTCAAAACGTTCGGCAACACGATGATCTTCGGTACTGATCTCGGCCAGTGACGCCTGAGAAGCTGGGAAATGGTAGACAAATGCCGGCTTATCCTGACCAATCTTCGGCTCCACCCCAAGCATAAATAACAGTTGTAGCAGGGTGTCACGGTCCTCCTCTGCAGCAGCCAGATCACCCACCCCCAGCGTTTCAGCAACTGTCACCAGCGCCTCTTTTTCAGCCGATAGCGGATCGACGTTCAGACACCGAATAAAGGCCTGCTGATAAGAGAGTGTCTCTGCGCTGTCGCACTCAAGGATCTGTTGTAACAGATCGTCTACCTCATTCATCAGCCGGTACATATCGTAATGCGGACGGTACCACTCCAGCATAGTGAACTCAGGGTTGTGGTGACGGCCCGCTTCCTCGTTACGGAAACTGCGGTTCATCTGATAAATCGGACCACTGCCGGCAGCCAGCAGACGCTTCATATGATATTCAGGGCTGGTCATCAGCCATAAATCCAGTCCCTGCGAAGCCCCCGGGCCAACAAAACGGGTTTGGAAAGGGACCAGATGAATATCGGTAACCGTGGCCTGGCTCATCGCCGGAGTATCAACTTCAAGGACACCGCGATCTGCGAAAAAGCGTCGGATATCCGCTAAAATAGCCGCACGTTTAAGTAGATTAGCAACAGGGGCACTGGGTTGCCAGGTTGCGGTTTCGTTCATGTCTGGTACTCCGGATCTCACAAAAGTGAGGAAGTCTACATGCAACTTAACCGACAAACAATGGCGGTCTGACAGGCACTAGTGTTCTGTCGCAGGCCGCCGCCGGACCGTTACAGGTAGTGATTCAGTGGTAGTGACCCTTAAGTCACTCAGAAGAAAAGAAAACCAGTGGAAGAATGACTCAGAAGAGGGGCCGGCAGCGCCGTCCCCGTAACACAGAAAGAATATTACGCTTTACTGGGCTGTGCGTTGAATAGCTTTCCCCCCGGCTTCAACATCTTCACCAACACCACGGGTGGTATTACAAGCCGTCAAAACAGAAGAAAGCAGAATGACCGAAACCAGAGCTAACACGCCTTTAGCAATCATATAAATTCCCTCATGACAGAAATGACAACAAAATGACCAGCAACTAAAGCATAGCTGCTATTTGGAAATTTGTGCGCCAACTGAATGAGGTAGTTCACAAAATTTAGTTTTTAGTTCGCAGCCCTGGCGATGGCATTACCCAGATGAGAAACGTCCTCACCAAAACCATGGAAAGTATTACATCCGCTCAGTGCCGATGCCAGTAAACAGAGCAGCAGCAGCTTCCAGAATCGCTGTTTCATTTTCTTCCATCCGTGATTCAGGCGCATCCCGGGGATGCGCCTGACAAGGCTTATTTAACGCGGGAAACGTATTCGCCGGAACGGGTGTCAACTTTAATAACTTCACCAATCTGTACGAAAAGTGGAACTTTAACCACGGCACCGGTAGACAGAGTCGCAGGTTTACCCCCTGTACCCGCAGTATCACCTTTCAGGCCAGGATCGGTTTCGGTAATTTCTGCTTCGATGAAATTAGGCGGGGTAATGGTAATTGGGTTACCGTTCCACAGAGTAACGATACATTCCGCCTGATCCTGCAACCATTTGCCATTTTCACCGACGGCTTTTTCATCCGCGGCCAGCTGTTCAAAAGTACTGTTGTTCATGAAGTGCCAGAACTCACCATCGTTGTACAGGTAAGTCAGGGTAACATCGACAACATCAGCACCTTCTGCGGTGTCGGTCGATTTAAATGTCTTTTCAATCAGTTTACCGGTCAGTAGACGACGCATTTTTACACGCGCAAATGCCTGGCCTTTACCTGGTTTAACAAACTCACTCGCTTCGATGGCATAAGGTTCGCCATCTAACATAATTTTAAGACCGTTACGAAAATCGTTGCTAGAATATGTTGCCATGAAGGCCCTCGACAAATGGATACTGGACTAAGCCAAAAAAATGGCAAACATTGTAACCCTAAATACCCCTTCCAGAGAAGATTGGTTGCATCAACTTGCGGAAGTTGTTACCGAACCCAATGAATTACTGAAACTTTTAGATCTGGAACATCTGCCGGCATTACATGCCGGAGCGGACGCACGCCGGTTATTTGCCTTACGGGTACCACGCGCCTTCATCCGGAGAATGGAAAAAGGTAATCCTGACGATCCGCTATTACGTCAGGTGATCACCGATCAGGAAGAGTTTGTCGTCACTCCGGGTTACAGTACCGACCCGCTGGAAGAGCAGCAAAGTGCGGTGCCGGGTCTGCTGCATAAATACCGTAATCGTGCACTTTTGTTGGTGAAAGGCGGCTGCGCAGTAAACTGTCGTTACTGTTTCCGCCGCCACTTCCCGTATCAGGACAATCAGGGCAATAAACGAAACTGGCGTACCGCTCTGGACTACATCAGCCAGCATCCGGAACTGGATGAGATCATTTTTTCCGGCGGAGACCCGCTGATGGCTAAGGATCACGAACTGGACTGGCTCATCACTGAACTGGAAGCTATCCCTCATCTTCGCCGCTTAAGGATCCACAGCCGGTTACCGGTAGTCATTCCGGCCAGGATCACTGATGCACTGTGCCGCCGGTTAGCGGAATCCCGGTTACAGGTCATTATGGTGACCCATATCAACCATGCTAATGAAATAGACAGCTCACTGGCAGAAGCCATGGGACGTCTGAAACGAAGTGGTATCACCTTACTGAACCAGAGTGTATTGTTGCGTGGGGTAAATGATAACGCCGCAACGCTGGCTGAACTCAGTAATGCGCTGTTTGATACCGGAATCATGCCTTACTACCTGCATGTGCTGGATAAGGTACAGGGTGCAGCCCATTTTTATGTTTCTGATGTTAAGGCCCGGCAGATTATGCGCCAACTGCTGAGCATGGTTTCTGGCTATATGGTACCTAAACTGGCAAGAGAGATTGGTGGAGAGCCCAGTAAAACCCCGCTGGATTTACAACTCAGACAACAATGAAAGGCCAAAATTACTGATCCAACGCAGCTAAAACTCTGCAACAAACCACTATTATCTGGTGATTACTGTCAGACCGACGCAGCGGCCCGACAGCGTTATGAGTGATTATTGTTGGCACCCCAGGATAAACCCTATCAAAGGATAATTTATGCAAAAGACATTGACCGCATTAAGTATGACCCTGATTGCTTTGCTGGCCATTAATGCAGCCAGTGCCGCTGAAACCTGTGCCGAAAAACGTGACGCGATTGAAAAACAAATGAGTTATGCGCGCCAACATAACAACAGTTCCCAGCTGGCAGGGTTGCAGAAAGCACTGGATGAGGTGAAGACTCATTGTACACCGGAGTCAGTGCGGGATGATGCGCGTCAGGAAATCACCCGGGCAGAAAAGAAACTCGCCGATAAAAAACAGGATTTGCGTGAAGCAGAAGACGATCTGAACCAGGCTGTTGCCCGAGGAAACAGCAGTAAGATAAAGAAATATCGGGAAAAAGTGGCAGAGAAAAAACAGGATGTTGAAAAACTGAACCGTCAGCTAAATCAGGCTAATCAGGACTTTACACGCCTGAATTAAACAGCACAGGCAGGAAAGCCTTTCCTGCCTGTCGCCACCTGACCCACGGTGGATACAACAGCCACCGTCGGGCTAACTGAATTTTAAGGGCACTTGTAGATCTGACCAGACATTTTGGTCGCCACTGGCACGAAACTGGAAATAATAGACAGCCCCGGAGTGCTGGCGCCATAGATCACATTACCGCCCATTTCGGCCGCTTTGTTACGTAAATCATTGGCTGCTCCGCGCATCGAGTTCCCGCCTTCAGCGCCCTGGTTAGACAGCCAGTTACTCTGTTCTCCGGTGGCGGTTCCCAGGTATTTACACTGTGCTGCGGGTTGCTGATCCACAAAACGTACACTCTCGCCACTGGAAGTCAGTTGATTACCGGTAGAACTACATCCCGTTAGCATTGCAGCGGCAAAAAACAGCCCTGCAGAGATTTTTAAACGCATATTCTTCCTCATTATTTTCATTATGCCAGAACTGACAACCGTGGCAGCTTTCAACCAGAGAGTGGGAAATATAATCCGCAAATCAGATTAACACCATAGCGCCGGTAAAATTAAAAAACCAGCCACGAAATACTTTGCCGCGAAATTGTTACATGATGCCTGTTCTGAATGTATTAACACACCCGTCTTAAGAAAAAAAAACGACCCGGTTCCTGAGGATACCGGGTCCGGGGAGAAATGATGCGACAGAAGGCAACCTGGACCGGTTGCCATTCTGTTTGTGCACTTAACAGAGTAAGTGCAACGTAAATTACATCATGCCGCCCATACCGCCCATGCCGCCCATACCACCAGCAGCACCTAAGTCAGCTTTGTCATCTTTAGGCAGATCAGTCACCATACATTCGGTGGTGATCATCAGACCAGCAACAGAAGCTGCGTACTGCAGAGCAGAACGGGTCACTTTAGTTGGGTCCAGGATACCGAAGTCAATCATGTTGCCGTATTCTTCAGTAGCAGCGTTGTAACCGAAGTTACCTTCACCGTTTTTCACTTTGTCAGCAACCACAGAAGGTTCTTCACCGGCGTTAGCAACGATTTGACGCAGTGGAGCTTCCATCGCGCGCAGAGCAACACGGATACCCACGTTCTGGTCTTCATTTTGACCGGTCAGGCCAGCTATCTGTGCAGCCACACGAACCAGCGCCACACCACCACCAGCAACCACACCTTCTTCTACCGCAGCACGGGTCGCATGCAGGGCATCTTCAACGCGGGCTTTTTTCTCTTTCATTTCAACTTCAGTTGCGGCACCCACTTTCAGCACAGCAACACCGCCGGCCAGTTTAGCTACACGTTCCTGCAGTTTTTCTTTGTCGTAATCAGAGGTCGCTTCTTCGATCTGCTGACGGATCTGAGTGACGCGGCCTTTGATGGCAGATTCTTCACCAATACCATCGATGATGGTGCTGGTATCTTTGTTGATCACAACGCGTTTAGCCTGACCCAGATCTTCCAGGGTAGCTTTTTCCAGTTCCATACCGATCTCTTCAGAGATAACAGTACCACCGGTCAGGATAGCGATATCCTGCAGCATTGCTTTACGACGGTCACCAAAGCCAGGAGCTTTAACCGCAGAGACTTTAACGATACCACGCATGGTGTTGACTACCAGAGTCGCCAGCGCTTCACCTTCAACATCTTCAGCGATAATCAGCAGAGGTTTACCTGCTTTAGCTACCGCTTCCAGAACTGGCAGCAGTTCACGGATGTTAGAGATTTTCTTGTCAGCCAGCAGGATGAAAGGCTGCTCCAGTTCAACAGAACCCGTTTCTGGTTTGTTGATGAAGTAAGGGGACAGGTAACCACGATCGAACTGCATACCTTCAACCACGTCCAGCTCGTCCTGCAGGCCGGTACCTTCTTCAACGGTGATAACACCTTCTTTACCGACTTTTTCCATCGCCTGAGCAATCAGAGTACCGACTGATTCGTCAGAGTTTGCAGAAATAGTACCAACCTGAGCCACTGCTTTAGAGTCTGAGCAAGGCACAGACAGAGCTTTCAGTTTTTCAACCGCAGCAACGACTGCTTTGTCGATACCACGCTTCAGGTCCATTGGGTTCATACCCGCAGCCACAGCTTTCAGGCCTTCGTTCACGATAGACTGGGCCAGAACGGTTGCAGTAGTGGTACCGTCACCGGCAGCGTCGTTAGCTTTAGAAGCCACTTCTTTAACCATCTGGGCTCCCATGTTTTCGAACTTGTCTTCCAGTTCGATTTCACGGGCAACAGAAACACCATCTTTAGTGATGGTCGGTGCACCAAAAGATTTATCCAGAACAACGTTACGGCCTTTCGGGCCCAGGGTAACTTTTACTGCATCTGCCAGTACGTTCACACCGCGCAGCATTTTTACCCGCGCGTCACTACCAAATTTTACGTCTTTAGCTGCCATTTGAAATATTCCTTAAATTGAGTTCGTTGGTGGAATAGGTTGCCAGATTACTCTGTCACAACGGCCAGGATGTCGTTCTCTGAGATGATCAGGACTTCCTGATTATCAATTTTCTCAGCTTTTGCACCGTAACCTTCGTTGAAAATCACAACGTCACCCACTTTCACATCCAGTGGTTTAACTTCGCCGCTTTCAAGGATGCGGCCATTGCCTACGGCCAGCACTTCACCACGGGTCGATTTGCCCGCAGCAGAACCGGTCAGAACGATGCCGCCAGCAGATTTAGCTTCTACTTCTTTACGCTTGACGATAACGCGATCGTGCAATGGACGAATTGTCATTTGATAGCTCTCCTTTGAAATGCCCAGTCACTGGTTTATTGAGGTTGAATACCGGCACGATACCGCCCGGCTTCGTGCTTTCAGAGATAAGGTCAGGACAAAGGCCTTTCAAGGGTAAAAAAATAATTTTTTTTAATTCGACAACAACCACTCTGGTAAAGGCAATTTCGGGGGGATTGTGCTGAAACGGAATGTGTCTCAAAAAGGAAATTATTCAATAGTGCAGTCAGGACAGAAGTCTGCGTCATCAGCAGACTGTGTTACCTGTGGGAGCAGATGACCGGCAGCATCAGTCAAAGATGGTGAGCTGCCGGACAGAGTTAAGGCTTGCGGGAGGAACTATCATCCTGATGTTCAATCACGTCCTGCGACTTACGTTCATACTCCCCTTCAACGGTGAAACCACTGTCATTAGCAGCCCCCGGGCCGCCCCGCCACACCTTCAGATACGGCATAACTTTCAGTGTCAGATGTTTCTGCACCGGAGGCAGTAGCAGTAAAAGTCCGAGAAAATCGGTAAAAAACCCCGGTAATACCAGTAAAAAGCCAGCGATAATTAAAGACACACTTCGGGTCATCTCAGCGGCCGGATTTTCGTGACGGGCCAGCTTTTCCTGTAATAACATAAAATTTTTCATGCCCTGATTTTTGACCAGGGAAATGCCAACAGCAGAGGTAAAAATCACCAGTATCAGCGTCAGCAGAACGCCAATCACATGAGCGACCTGAATAAATATCGAAATTTCGATCCAGGCGAGCAGAAAAAAGAGAATAAACGGTAACCAGCGCACGGCGGTCTCCTGTAAGTGAAGGCCCCGCCATGTGGCAGGGCAGCGAAATCAGTCACATCGTAATGATGATAAAATTATAGATGGGTATAACAAAAAGTGATTTCAACCGCGCGACGGTAATTCGTTATAACTAGCCCTGCGGCTGTTCGTATTATCACTATTTCATAAATCGGGCCACGTTGAGCTGTTATGTTAAATAGAAGTGATTGAAAAGTGATCTGCATTGCTTATTTAATCTATAAACAGAAGATGATCGTGCTGATAAACTGATATGCAGATAAAATCTCGGCATCAGACACTCACAACAAAATGATCACATAACCTGTGACACATCGCTTCAGTAAGAAAGCACACACAAGAAGGTTAACATGGCTAACAATATTCGTATCGAAGAAGACCTGCTCGGCATGCGAGAAGTTCCGGCGGATGCTTATTACGGAATTCATACGTTACGTGCAATTGAAAACTTTTACATCAGCAGTAATAAAATCAGTGACATCCCTGAATTTGTCCGTGGCATGGTAATGGTGAAGAAAGCGGCAGCCATGGCCAACCGGGATCTGCAAACCATCCCCCGTAATATTGCTGATACGATAATCAGAGCCTGTGATGAAGTACTGAACAATGGTACCTGTATGGATCAGTTCCCGGTCGATGTCTATCAGGGCGGTGCGGGAACCTCGGTAAATATGAATACCAATGAGGTGCTGGCGAATATCGGTCTGGAGCTGATGGGCCATAATAAAGGTGAATATCAGTATCTTAACCCCAATGACCACGTCAATATGTGTCAGTCAACCAATGACGCCTACCCGACCGGATTTCGTATTGCGGTGTATAACTCGCTACTGAAACTGGTGGATGCCATCAATTCGCTGGCGGATGGTTTCCAGCGCAAATCAGAAGAATTTAAAACCATCCTGAAAATGGGCCGTACCCAGCTTCAGGATGCGGTCCCGATGACACTCGGCCAGGAGTTTAATGCTTTCAGCATACTGCTGCGGGAAGAGACCCGCAGTATTCTGCGCACCGGCGAGTTATTGCTGGAAGTGAACCTCGGGGCCACGGCTATTGGTACCCGCCTGAATACACCTGACGGTTATCAGCCACTGGCCGTCAGGCATCTGGCTGACGTCAGCCGTCTTCCGGTCGTGGCTGCCGAAGACCTGATTGAAGCGACCTCTGATTGTGGTGCCTATGTGATGGTCCACTCGTCATTAAAACGCCTGGCGGTGAAGTTGTCGAAGATCTGTAATGATCTGCGGTTGCTTTCTTCCGGTCCCCGTGCCGGGTTAAACGAAATTAACCTGCCACAGTTACAGGCAGGTTCATCCATCATGCCGGCTAAAGTGAACCCGGTAGTGCCGGAAGTCGTCAACCAGGTCTGTTTTAAAGTGATTGGCAACGACACCACCGTGACCATGGCTGCAGAAGCCGGACAGCTACAGCTGAACGTGATGGAACCGGTGATTGGTCAGGCTTTGTTTGAGTCCATCAGCATACTGAGTAATGCCTGCTTTAACCTGCTGGAAAAATGTGTCGCCGGCATTACCGCTAACCAGAAAATCTGTGAGTCATACGTATTCAGCTCTATCGGTATTGTGACCTATCTGAACCCGTATATCGGCCACCACAATGGTGATATTGTCGGGAAAATCTGTGCTGAAACAGGTAAAAGCGTCCGTGAAGTCGTACTTGAACGAGGGCTTCTGACAAATGAGCAACTGGATGATATTTTCTCGGTCGATAACCTGATGCACCCGGTGTACAAAGCTAAACGTTATACCGAAGATAACGAATAACGGCTTCCTGGTCCGGCCTCAGCTGCCGGACCAGAGCTTCCCTGCCCACCCTCCCCCTGAATTTTTCTGTTACGGTCTGCATTCTGTTGTTGCCGAAAAAAAATGCTATCATGCCAGCCTGACTCAGGAGTGCGCAATGAATCCATCCTCTGCCATTATTGTGTTATGCACCACCCCCGATAAAGTGACGGCAACGGCTCTGGCGCGACTGGCCATTCGCCGTAAACTTGCGGCATGCGTTAATCTCCTGCCTGGTATGACCTCTATATATCACTGGCAGGAACAGCTGGAATGTTCCGAAGAAGTACAACTGATTTTTAAAAGTGATACGGAGCATCAACAGGACTTATTGTCACTGCTGAAACAGGAACATCCTTACGATGTCCCTGAATTACTGGTGATCCCTGTACAACACGGAGATAGTGAATACTTGTCATGGTTGCACGCCTCACTCGCCTGATTATACTGGCACTGACTCTCTTCAGCCTGCACGCGCAGGCGGGCTTATTCGACAGCGGATCATCGCCACATTTTGTGACGGTGAATCAGGCCTTCGGTTTTGATTTTAGCCAGAATAACCACAATGTTGTGCTGCGCTGGAAGGTGAAACCCGGTTATTACCTGTATCGTCAGCAATTCAGTATCACCGGCACCAATGCGGTGATTGCCGGGATTGCTCTGCCTTCAGGCCAACCCCATGAAGATGAATTCTTCGGCAAAAGTCAGATTTTTCCTCAGGATGTTCAAATTCCCGTAACTCTGAAGAGCACCCTTCCCGGAGCGACCCTGAAGATCAGTTATCAGGGATGTGCGGCAGCCGGATTCTGTTATCCTCCGGAAACCCGTGAGGTTCCATTATCGCAGGTCAGCACAACCCGCAGCGAGGCCCCGGCAACGGCGGCTGCCACACCTGCACCCGTACCGGAACCTCAGAGCGGCCCCGCTGTGTCACGGTTACCTTTTTCACCGTTGTGGGCGCTGCTGATCGGCATCGGTATTGCCTTCACCCCGTGCGTACTGCCGATGTACCCGCTAATTTCGGCCATCATCCTCGGTGGACGCCGTGATGTCAGAGCATCGCGAATTCTGTTGCTGGCTTTCGTCTATGTGCAGGGCATGGCCCTGACCTATACCTTGATGGGTATCGTCGTCGCGGCTGCCGGGCTGCGTTTTCAGGCAGCACTGCAAAGTCCTGTCATATTACTGAGCCTGTCTGCGGTATTTATCCTGCTGGCTTTGTCGATGTTTGGACTGTTCTCACTGCAACTGCCCTCATCTCTGCAAACCCGGCTGACACTCTGGAGCAACCGCCAGCAGGGCGGTTCACTTAGCGGTGTATTCCTGATGGGGGCTTTAGCGGGATTAATTTGTTCGCCCTGCACCACTGCGCCGCTGAGTGCCATCCTGCTGTATATCGCCCAAAGCGGTAACATGCTGGCCGGTGGCGGTACTCTGTACCTTTACGCCCTGGGGATGGGGCTGCCGTTGATTATTGTGACGCTGTTTGGCAATAAACTGCTGCCAAAAAGTGGCCCGTGGATGCAGTCGGTGAAAGAGGGTTTTGGCTTTGTTATCCTGGCATTACCAGTATTTCTGATCGACCGCGTCGCCGGTGATCTCTGGGGAATGAGGCTCTGGAGCCTGTTAGGGGTGGCATTCTTTGGCTGGGCGTTTGCACTCAGCCTGAAAAGTCCAAAAGGCTGGATGCGGGTATTACAGATTGTCTGGTTGCTGGCCGCCCTGGTGGCCGCCCGTCCTTTGCAGGACTGGGCCTTCGCAACCCCGGGTGTAACGGCATCACAGGAGCAGGCCCTGCCATTCCAAAACATCGGCACGGTGGCTGATCTGCAACAGCAACTCAGTCAGGCTCAGGGAAAAATCACCATGGTTGATTTATATGCTGACTGGTGTGTAGCCTGTAAAGAGTTCGAAAAATATACCTTTACCGACCCACAGGTACGACAGGAGTTTTCTCAGTTCCGGCTGGTACAGGCCAACGTCACGGCCAACAGTGCACAGGATAACGCCCTGCTGACACACCTGAATGTGCTGGGGCTACCGACGTTACTGTTTTTTGATGCCAACGGACATGAAATCCCTGATTCACGGGTCACCGGCTATATGAACGCCAGCCAGTTTTTGGCCCATCTGCGGAAACTGCGCGCTGAATAACATAACCAACTGCACCGGCTAACGACCGGTGTGGAACTCACGGAGGTTAATGTGTCTCAGGAAAAAGTACATGAGCAGATACTACTCATTCTGGAACAGCAAGGCCTGGCCGTTACCGGCAATCTGAAACAGCAATTGCAGCACCGGGGGATTACCGCGGATGAAGCACTTTCTGAAGAAATATTGCTGCGGGATGCACTGGATTTTCATGGTCGCCAGATAGGCGAATGGCGAAAGCAGATTGAACACAATACTGAACTTAGCCAGATTCAAAAATTACTGATGCGTTACACTCTGCTGGAAGAGCATGTGCAGCGCGGTCGTTTTCCCGGCTGCCTGTTTATCGCCGCCTGTAGCGTGTTTCCCGCGCCTCACCACCCGATTCATCAGGTGGCCGAGCAACAAAAACAGGCTTCCTGGCAATATACTCACCAGAACCTGATAGCTCTCGAACTGGATAACCCAACCATGGTGGCCGATCAGCTGGAACTGGTGCTGGAAGGCTGCCTGAGCAAATTACTGGTAAAACGTAACCTGCAGGATATTGCTACCGCGCGACGGTTAGCAGAAGATATCCTGCAAATGGCGTTATGCCGACAGAACGGTGCCCTCAGTTAACCCCGTCACCGGGCCTGCTGGCCCGGAGTCAACCTTGTTAGTCAATCAACTGCCCTTTCTCATCATAAAATGGCCAGGGTCCCGGATAGCTTCCAACGGGCAGATAATGCGTCACCAGTGGCTGTAACGGCTGCCAGCGATGCACCAGAAAGCCTGCTGGCTCCAGCACAAAACAGGCGGCGCCGTCAGCGCTGAAATCCGGCGCGACCTGATGAGAGGTACCGGGGGCCGTGCATACCAGCGTGTTTCCAAGACTACTGACCATATAACGGTGAACATGGCCACACAGCAGGCGAACCACCTGCGGATGCCTGCTGGTAATCTTCTGTAAATCATCAGGATTTTCCAGGCGCTGCCGGTCCATATGGCCGATTCCACTGACAAACGGTGGGTGGTGCAGCATAACCATCGTGGGTCTGTCAGGCGCCTGCTGTAATATCTCATCCAGCCACTGCAATGTCCTGGACTCAAGCCTGCCGCCAGGTTTCCCGGGAATCGTTGAATCGAGGCCAATCAGTCGTACCGGAAAATTGTCGCTCACCCAGTTCAGTGCGGGTGCCGGAAGCGGACACCATGACTTGTCAGCAAAAGCACGATAAAAGGCCTGTCGGTCATCATGGTTCCCCGGAATGGCAAACCACGGCATCTGTAGTGTATCCAGCAACTGCCGCACCTGACGGAATTCATCATCGCGGCCAAAATCGGTTAAATCCCCGGTGATCACTACCGCATCCGCTGCTGGCCGCATCCGGTTAATCTGATCAATTACCTGCTGCAACGCATGATAAGTATCTACAACTTTATAGGTCAGCTGACCCGCAGCTTTAATATGTAAGTCACTGATTTGCACCAACGTGAATGGAGTATCTGTCATGCTGTTCACATCCTTTTCCCTGCCCTGAATAATGCCTCTCCCGCCAGATGCAAACCGACATGCTGCCCCGCATGCCATTGTTCACGCGGCGGGCAATCAACACTGACCTTATGCTGGCTGCCGGTATCCACGGTAACCCTCAACACCTGCCCGAGAAACACGCTCTCCACCACCTGACCCGTCAGTGTGGCTCCGCTGATACTGCCCAGACGAATGTCCTCCGGCCGGCAATAATGATCGCCGATTCGGTTTACGGCACCGATAAAGTCGGCCACGAACGCCGTTTCCGGATGGTGATAAATTTCTCGGGGAGTTCCAATTTGTTCAATACGCCCCTGATTCATCACCGCAATCCGGTCTCCCAGCGCCATGGCTTCTTGCTGGTCATGGGTGACATAAACGGCAGTGATAGACAGCCGGTTGAGTAACCGACCAATATCATCCCGTAACCGGTCACGGAGCTGTGCATCCAGGGCCGCCAGAGGTTCGTCGAACAACAAAACACCGGGTCTGGCAGCCATCGCCCGCGCCAAAGCAACCCGCTGTTTTTGTCCCCCGGAGAGCGCCTGTACCGGACGCTGAGCCAGTGCGCTCAGATCCACCATCTCCAGCATTTCTGCCACCCTTGAGCGGATGACCTCAGAGGGCAGCTTTTGGATCTTCAGGCCATAGGCAACGTTCTGCGCCACATTCAAATGAGGAAACAGTGCGTAATTCTGAAACACCATACCCACATGACGCTTTTCGATGGCGACATTCGTGACATTACGATCACCAAACCAGATTTGACCACCAGCATCGCACTGTTCCAGTCCACTGATAATCCGCAGAGTCGTGGTCTTGCCACATCCGGAAGGGCCCAACAGCACCAGGGTTTCTCCCGGGATAATCTCCAGGCTGAGCGGGTGCAAGGCAATATGTTGATTAAAGGTCCGGGAACAATCGGTTAACCGGATACCCACAGGCTGAGACATCGTCTCTCTCCTCTATTTATTGTCCCGAAAAAATCGTTTTTGCAGTCGGGGTAAAGCATACATAGCCGTCAGTAGCGGCATGATCATGATCAGGAATAAGGTGGTGTACGAAGAACCGTTTTCCAGCCGCATTGAGGCATAGCTGTCGGCCAACCCGACCGGCAGAGTTTTGGTGAGCGGCGTGTGCAGCATCCAGGTAATATTGAATTCGCCAATCGACAAGGTAATGACCATAAATGCCCCGGCAATAATCCCCGACCAGCAGTTAGGGATCACCACCGTCATCAACCGGTACAGGCTGCCGGCACCCAGGCTGGATGCCGCCTCTTCCATCACCGAAATTCCTGATGACTTCATCACTGCCAGCACCGGACGTACCATAAACGGCAGGGTAAACAACACGTGACCGCTCAGAATAAACAGCCAGCTAGCGCGAAAATCATGAAACCGGCCATACAGCAGCAGCATACCCAAAGCCGTCGCCAGCCCGGGAATGGCAACCGGCAGGAGCAGACACTCTTCAATGACTGTCTGCTGGCGCCGTGGTAGTTTCAGTAATCCCCAGGCCGCCGGTATCCCCAGCACCAGGTTACATACCAGGCAAGCCAGCGCAATTTTCAGCGTCAGCCAGAAGGTACCGGAATACATCGACCATACATCCGTCAGCCAGTGAAGCGTGAATCCACCGCTGATACCGCGAAATGCATTCTGCATAAATCCGGTCATCACCGACATCACCACCGGGACTATCAGAAACAGGCATACCAACAGGGTCAGCAATGCCTGGCCGCCAGATAATAGTTTCTTCATGCTGAACCTCCCGCAGGGATTTCCGCCAGACGCCTGGCCAGCAGTAATACGCCCCAGGTAATCGCACCGAGAATCACCGACAATGCGGCGGCGGTGGCAAAATTGGCATAATTGGTGAATTCACCATAAATCGTCAGCGGCAGCACGTTTAGCTGGGTTCCCAGGGTAAAGGCGGTTCCAAAAGCACCGACACTGGTCGCAAAACAAAGCGCGGTACTGGCAATCAGTGCCGGAGCTAGCCCCGGTAAAATAACATCACGGGTGATCTGTAATGGCCCTGCCCCCATGGCCCTGGCCGCTTCTTCCAGCGAGACATCCAGTTTTTCACAGGCGGCATACAGGGTCATAATGACCCGTGGAATCGAAAAATAGAGATAACCGAGGAATAATCCACCCAGGCTATAAGCAAAGGTGAGCCGCTCCCCCGTCAGCAGAACACTCAGTTGCGCCAGTAATCCCTGACGTCCTCCCAGCATCACCATCAGAAATCCGACCACCACTCCGGGAAATGCTAACGGGAAAGTCAGCAGAGCCAACAGAACCCCTTTACCGGGTACTGCATGGCGGGCCAGATAACAAGCCACCACCGCACTGATAGCGACGGCCACCACTGAAACTACTGCCGATAACAGCAATGTGCTGCCCAGACTGCTCAGATAACGTGACCGCGTGAGGACCGTCAGATAAGCATTTAGATGGGTGCTGTTATCCGGTTCTGTTCCCATCACGACCAGATAAACAAAGGGTATTGCCCAGAAGGCGACGAATACCGTCAGTGCCGGTGCCAGCGCATAGATCCGCACGCCCGGCCGTAACCTTCTGGCTGACAGCCCCCGTCGTGCAGGGGACTGTCCGGCGAACAACTGCCGCATTTAGTGAACCTCACTCAGATATTCTGCAGAAAATGCCTTTTGTACATCCGCCATTTGCTGGTAATTCACGGTATGTGCCCTGGCATAATCGCTGTCTGGCAGGAAACCTTTTTTACTCATTCCGGCGGTTTCTATCACCGGACGTAACCAGGCATTTGCCCACAACTGCTGCCCTTTTGGCGACAGAACATAGTCAATAATCTTCTTGCCTTCAGCCAGGTGCGGGGCATTTTTAACCAGACTTATCACATAAGGTACCTGGATGGTCCCTTCCTGAGGGATCACAAACTGTACATTGGCTTTATCGGTATAACGTGCCCGGTAGGCATTAAAGTCATAGTCCAACAGAATCGGAATCTCACCGGAAAGTACCCGTGCATAAGCTGTCTGTTTCGGCACGATCGGGCTGTTTTTACTTAACTCCTGAAAGTAGTGAATTGCCGGGCTGAAATTATTTAATGAACCGCCCATTGCCTGATTCACGGCTACTGCGGCGGCATAACCCACAAAAGCACTGGCCGGATCCAGATAACCGATCATTCCTTTATATTCCGGCTTCAGCAGATCTTTCCAGGAATGGGGAACCGGCAGTCCTCCCAGCGCATCTACATTCACCATAAAGCCAATAGTCCCTGAATGAAGTGCAATCCACTTCCCATCGGGATCCTTCATATCTTTGGGGATCTGATCCCAGTTGGCCGGCTTGTAACCTTCCACCACTCCTGATTTTGCCGCCTGGATACCAAAGGTAATGCCCAGATAAGCAACATCGGCCACCGGATTATTTTTTTCTGCCACCAGTTGTGCCAGGGCCTGGCCGGAGTTTTTATCGTCCTGCGGCACCTGAATCCCCAGGTCCTGACGGATATGTTTGAGCTGGGTTCCCCAGTCAGCCCATTCCGGCGGACAGTTGTAACAGATGGCGGTCGATACAGCGGCCTGGGCCTGGGCGGTGATAACCAGCGAAGTCGCCAGCAAAGCACTGCGGACAAAAACAGATTTATTCATAATTTCCTCTGGTGTGGGCAATATTCCGGGGGGCAGCCACGCTTTCCCCCTGACGAATTTCAAAATCCAGCTGACGTGATACCGTCTGCTGGCCCTGAATCAGTTGTAAGAGAGTACTGACAGCACAGGCACCCAGTGCTTCACGCGGCTGTACCACCGAACACAATGACGGTGTCACCATCTGCCCGAGGGCGATGCCATCGAAACCGACCACCGACAGATCACGGGGTACATGGATTCCACGCCGTTGCAGTTGGCCGATCAGACTGATCGCCAGCAGATCGTTTGAACACAACACCGCAGTCAGCGGTTGTGGGCTATCCAGTAACTCCTGCAGATAACCCGCATCACTGCGGGTATGTTCCGGCATTTCGATCAATGGAACGGGAACCAGTCCGGCCTCAGTCATTGCCAGGCAGTATCCCTGATAACGCCTCGCTGCCCGGTCAGACTGCTGCAACGGCCCGGCGACCATGGCAATCCGCGTATGCCCTTGCTGTTGCAAATAACGGGTGGCTTCGGCCATGGCACGGCAGTTATCGATACTCAGGCAGACCACTTCTCCGGCAGCAGACTCGTTGTGCACCAGTACCACCGGCAACGGCGGCCAGCCACTGCCGGATTCGCTCAACTGCTCTCCGCTGCTGGCTACCGTCATTACCAGTCCGTCGACCTGACGTGACAGCATCTGCTCAAGGGTTTGCTGCTCACGCTGTGGGTCATAGCCGGTGGTGGCGACCAGTAATGAATAGCCTGCCTGACGAGCCACTTGTTCCATGGCACTGAGTTGTTCGTTAAATACCGGGTTATCGAGAGTCGGCACCATCACACCAATCAGATGAGTCGTGCTGGTACGCAGCTGCCGGGCGACCAGGTTGATACGGAACCCCGACTGCTGCGCAGCGGCATAGATTTTTTCACGGGTCGCCGGCTGTACCATTTCGGGGCTGGAAAATGCCCGGGCCGCTGTGGCCCGTGACACACCGGCCAGTCTGGCGACGGTATTCAGATTACTCATCACTTCTCCACCACTAATGAGATCGATCTCATGGCGGCAAGCCTAAGCGGAGAAAATGACAGTAATGTGTCATTCCGGTGAATTTGCAGACACGCGGTACGGAAGATGTCTCATCGTTGAACTGTGGCTGGTATCACAAAATAAAAACCCTGATAGGCGAGGCAGCGGTGTTTACCGCAGGAAAAAACAACAAAACGAGGGTTTTCGTATAGAAAGCAATCAGTCAGTGGTATTTTTACATTTCACCCGGTAAAAAGTGTTGACGAGCCAGGGCCATTACGGTTTAATGCGCCCCGTTGCCCGAATAGCTCAGTCGGTAGAGCAGGGGATTGAAAATCCCCGTGTCCTTGGTTCGATTCCGAGTTCGGGCACCACTTATTTAGAAGAACCCGCCTCTGGCGGGTTTTTTGCTTTGGAAAAGCCGAACTCTCCACCGAACAAGGTTCGATATACTCGCCTCATCCCTGAGGCTCGCCCCTGCGGGGTTGCGCTGGCGCGCAATACAACTGTGTTCCCGACACATTTGTCCGGGTTCGGGCACCACTATTGGATAACGGGAAATTGTTTATTTGCAAGACATGGAAAACTCAAAAAGTGTCTGGCACTAAAACAGATATACTTAAAGCATCATACCTCAATTTTTTCAAACCGCACTATACCCCTGCTTCGGGTCATTCTTATACTGTGGAAACGCCAGCTTCAGTACTCCCTGGTCCACCAGCGGTTTTAAGTACTGCTGACGCAGTGCATTAGGGTTACGACTGAGGATCTGCCCCAATGCAGCAACGGAAATATAATGCCCATGACACACATTCAGGATCACACTCTTCATCATCTCCTTGTCCCCAAGACGCAGCCTTTTACGCGGAACCGCTGCTAAAATAAACAACGAATCCCGGAAAGAATTGGTGAGATTTTGAACATCATCAATATAAGGTCTATCGATAAAACGGTTGAGTAAACGTCCATACTCATCTCTGGATGCAGGCTGATCGTCCTCAGCGTTATATGTGGAGTGATCCTCGTTATGTGTGGACCTATGCTCGTAATATGCGGAGTTCGCCTCGTTATGTGTGGACTTCTGCTCGATACATGCGGTGTTCCCCTCGTTATGTGTGGAGCTCACAACCGCACCTAACGAGAAAACCTCATCCGGTGTCATGACCGATACGCCGGGCAAAGTGAAATGTTTGCTTTTTTGCTCACCGCCTGCTACCAAGAATCCTTTACTCTCCAGTCGTGGAAGCGTCAACGTTACTTCGCGGGGATGCCGGGTTGTTAACTGGCAAGCACGTTCATGATTGACCCAGCCTTCAATAACTGCTGTTGCAATAATCACCTGTTCAAAATCATCAAGCTGATCAAAGGCCTCGCCAAACCGCTGATGCAAATCATCCAGAACATGTTGCGGGATCAGGCTGGCTGTAGAAAGCTCTAATAGCGTCTGAGTAGGAAACGTTTTTTCCCAAAGTTTGGGGGTTCGCCAGTTAGCCGATTTCCAACCGCTGAAGATCTTCGGTATCCCTGAACCTGCTTTCTCACCCAAACCAATCAGCAAAAACATCTGGTGCAACAATCTGTTGCGGCAATCACTGACGCCCCCCGCGATCACATCCTCCAGTGGCAGGCGCATCAAGCCAGGATTGCGAAAGCCAAACATATCGGGACGTTTGACAATCAGAATAGAAACCCGGTCGGTAAAATCAGCATGGACCAGCGTGTTGACCAGCGCTTCACGCAGCGCGATATGTACTGGTGTATCCGTTTTTCGCTGACCTTCTTCAAGGGTAAATGGGACTTTCAGATCGGCGACCAGCTTTTGGTATACCTTGCGATAAAAATCAAACAAGTTCCCTGACCATGTCCCATCCGGACATACCCGATCCACCCAACGAAGTTCCGTTTTAGCCTCGGGGCGTTCCTGATAGTCCACCATGTAGTTGGGCGCTGCGGCAATAATCGCATCCCATTTACCAAACATGAGAACGCCAGCCAGCGTTATGCCCTCTTTTCCAGTCTCCCTATCTTTACGCCATCCACCAACCATTTTGAATAGCTCAAACGGCTCACAGGCCAGATAAGGATGCTGTGGATTATTTGCCGATAGCAGATTGCGATAGACTTTCAGGCTGTCCAGATCTATATCGTCCTGAAAGTTATAGTGTCCGGAAAGCACTTCATTATCCCGGCTGTCGTGGATCTGCTCAGCAAGCATCCGCTTTACGGTCATATCATCACAAACGCGATCGCCTTCATGCAGACGTTGATAGGTGTTACCAAATGGGGACTTTTTTAGGTGAACCGGCTTTTGTTTACGCATCGCTTGCGGAATATGGATCGCCAGCACATCCACTCCCTGTAAAGAGACCTGTTGCACATCGTTCTCTGATCTCAGCACATTCGAACTAACCCGTTCGCGATCGTTTAACTGATTAAACAGATCGGTCTTAATTTTTTCGGGATCAGCAATACCGACTGGTGTAAATTTTCCAGCTTGTTCTTTTACACCGAGAACTATCCAACCACCCCTACCATTCGCCATGGCGGAATAGGTAGGCCAGAAGTCTTTCGGTAACTCGCCTTTGCCGTCTTTTCCCCCTGCCAGTTTAAACTCTACCTGCTCCGACTCGACAAGGGTTTGCAGATCTATAATATCTTTTATTTGCAAAGGCATAGGGGTTCCTCTGGCGAAAAATGTCCTGCTATATGATATCGCATCTAACGAATATCCGGTAGGTTGCTAAGGGTACTGACGGCTCTTTCAACCTTACTTTTAATCCTTTCCGCCATCAGTTCAGCGCCTTTTCCACTTCCCCGCAGGCAAAATTCCTGCTCAAAATAACCACGCTGCAGGCAAGTGAAGTAGCGATAAAAATCAGCCTCTTTATTAAGCACCCCATCGGGTATTGCTCCCTGTACTTTTACCGGCTCAGGAACAGAGCTAAGACTGGCATATTACTCAAAAAACTCACAGTTTATGAGCAAGGCATCAAGCGTCAGGCAACAGAGCCAGGTCCTCGCCGGCATCTATAGCCCCCTGGCTATCCATATAGCCCCAATAAGTAACGTGTTTTCATCCAGAACCGAGCTGGATAACCATTGCGCATCAAGATCGCACCCTAAAATCGCGATAGTATTTAATAACGCTGGAAGTTGGTGTAGACAATGTTCATCTTCAATTACCAATACACGTGACACAGGCAATGGAATTTGCGCCAGTTACGGCTTCGTTACCTGACATTTTTTAAAAGGAAGCAAGCCCGGTGATAACGGTACAACCAGAACCCAGTGGCTTGATTCATGAACGGTATCAAGAAAAGCCGTCAATCGCTGCTCGCTAGCTTCGCCTGAAAAACGCTCATCCAGCCGTCGGATTAATAACGAAATATTATTCCCGATAAATTGGTACCCACTACTGCTCAGAAGTATGCGATAACCTCTTCGCTATATCAGATACGTCTACGACGAAGCTCTGTTATTTCCGCAAAAGAGCATTTATCTCACATGTTCCTGATCAAAATCGAATGACCCAAGACTTCACTCAGCCGCCAGCGACTCTGGCTGCCCGTTGGCGACCAGTGCCGCCTTCACAGATCCGCTCTGTTTTTTACGCAGAATAAAATCACTGACATAAGCTGCGGCGGCTGTCCGCAGTCGGGGGACCGCCATCGCCTGATGAATATGGGTAAAATCGTCTACCGTTAACCGAAACCCACTGTTTTGTTGCGCATAAGCCTGGAGCTGATAGCGTAATCCCGCCACCGCATCCACCTCGTGAGCCATAAATGCCTCAATCGCTAACGACGCAGTATCAACCCTGTTAATTTCCGCATGCTGCAACTGGCGGCTAAGAAACAAATCATAGGCAGCGCCACGCTCGATAGAGATAGTCACTCCTTGCTGGTCCAGATCGGCCACCTGCTTAAAATCTGAACCGGCTGGCACCAGATAAGTCCCTGAAATGGTGACATAGGGCTGGCTGAAAGCGATTTTCTCTGCCCGTAACGAATCGATAGCCAGAAAGGCAATGTCCCAGCAATCATCATCCACGGTGGCAAAGACCCGCCCGGCAGCATCAAATGCAATCCATTCAACAGACAGACCCAGTTCCTGCGCCAGCTCTCCGGCAAGCTTTGCCGAAATCCCCTTCGGCTGCCCGGCTTCATCCTGCTGTGCTAGCACAGGGTTTCCGTAATTAATGGCCACCCGCAGCCGGCCGGTGGGCGCAAGTTCATCGATTATAGATTTTTCTGTCATTGCTATGGTCCCCTTCAGGCACCTGCCCGGTGGAAGAAAGTTTTAAAGAATACATCAGTTAAACCACAGGCCGTGCGCCCTTTTCCCCCCACCGCCGCCAGGGTTGGAGCTGCCGATATGCCTGTTCGAGGTTATCAAGCTCTTGCTGTAGAAAACCGTAATCCTCGTGATTATCCAACGGTTTTTTTGGATTTTCAGACTGCAGCAGTTCATTAATACGACAGGAAATTTGCTGGTACTGAGCCTCATTCAACGGAGCTTCATGGTCATCTGGCGTGAGTTGATCGGTGGTATAGCTGGCGGCAGCTAATAATTTCCATGACAGCGTTTTGCTGGCACTTACCGCCTTTACCAGCGGCTCTATTTTGAGATGACGCAATTTCGCGGCATCAACATCGTCATCGGCGGTCTGCTGAAGTGAAAGCAACCGGCGACGCAAGCTAATCCTGCGACTCAGCACCGATGAGGTTAAGTGATTTTCCTGCGACAGACTTTCTGCTAAACGCTGAGCGGCCATCAGTGTCGCGCGCATTTCAGCAAAAACCTGGTAAAGAGCAGTACACGGCAGCATCAGCATAAAGACTGCAATCGCTACACCACAACCGATGGCCGTATCCAGCGCCCTGGCTCCCAGCAGCTCATTGAGTTGCTGCAAGCCACCCCCACCGAGTGTTATCAACATACTAAACGTTGTAATAAAAATGGCAGCTATCGCATACTGGACCACCACAAATATTTGGATAATAAATTGCAGTACCCCAACTATCAGGGCTATCCATAATCCCTCAGGATGAAGTGACAGAACTCCCCAGGCCAGTACAATTCCTGCCAAGGTACCGACCACCCGATAAATTGCACGCCGGGTTGTGCCAGGCCAGCCATAAGGCTGATTAAGCACCACCACCACGGCTGCCATTACCCAGTAAGCATGATTGAGACCGAGCCAGGCTCCTGCTGCCCCAGCAACCAGTGTTGCCAGACAGACACGTAATGCCATCTGGAAGGGAACAGACCAAAGGAACAGATTCTCCTGACAAAAACGCAAGCCAGACTGAACCTCAGGCAATACTACCGGGGTATCCATCTGCAGGCACGTTTTGGAAGCTGTCGTCGCAGACTGAGCAATCTGTTTTGCCTGTTGTGACAAAATATCATCCCCGTTTTTGTCTGCAACAAAAGTCATTTCAGCCCTGGCGATAATCGGGCTAAGTTGCTGAGTCAGCGAGATTAAATACTGAATACAGGGAGTTTTCCTGGTCTTAACGGACTGCCGGTTTAGCAATGTCATCCAGGCATTGTCGATCTTCTGAGAGGCATCCAGTCTCAACTGTATACGCCGTTGAACATCCCGACAGGCCGCAAACTGACTGACGGCATTTGCGGCCCCAACCACTGCCGTTTGCTCCGGTTTGTAACGGTGAAACAGGGCTTCTGACATGTGAACAACCCAGGATATCCCCCCACCTAACAGCACCCACAAACCACTTTGCCAGGGATTTGATGACACAGCCGCTATTCCGGTACCGCTGGCACAGGCCAGAGCAAACATATAAGCCCCGGGAGCCCCTACACGGGTAGCATTACATACGAAAGTAGCGATGGTCGAAATCGCTGACACAACCAGTACCGCGGCCCAGGGCGAATTCCCGGGCACCATCCCCAGCATCACTACCACCGCCAGTAACAGAGCCACCACGGCCAGATACCAGCCACGGTTGATAAAAGGGCGATCACTGCCATAGAGTGCCGTGAACGAACCCAAAGTGGCCAGTAACCCCAGGTGAATATTCCCCGCAAAATAGCCAATCATTACCGGTAAACCACAGCAGAGACCGACACGTCCCGCAAAAGGTAAACGTTGACGCACGACGGGTGATAGCATTGTCAATAACGGGAACTTACTGGTTTTGGACATTATTCCGGACAACCCTCTTCTTCTGGTAAGCAACTACCACTGTAGTGGATTACGCAGTTTTGTCACCCGTGTCCGTCTGTTGTATTTGCCAGGCTGACGTATCCGCCAGCCGATTGTCACCATTTTCTCAGTATTTACCCTCGGGCCTGTTCCAGAGCATCCTCCAGAAAACGAACGGCATTACACAGTGCTTTGTCTGCTTCCGGGAGTATACCGGCGAACAAGTGCCAGACATGAAACATCTCTGGCCAGACTTCGAGTGTGGTACGGACCCTTGCTTCGGCCAGATTCCCCGCCAGCCGGATGGCGTCACTGAGCATCACCTCGTTTTCACCTGCCTGAATCATTACCGGTGACAAGCCGTGCAGATTCGCATATACCGGAGAAGCATCCGGATGAGTCGGCAGTTCTCCTGCAAGGAAAGTTCGCGCCAGAATATTCAGGAAATCAGTACTACATAGCGGATCCAAGCCATCCCTGACGCTGGCAGACTTGCCACTATGAGTCAGATTGGCCCAGGGAGAAAATGCCACCCCTGCAGCCGGTAAAGGAATACCGGCATCGCGGGCTTTACGCATCATCGTCACTACCATCGCTCCTCCGGCGGAATCTCCCACCAGCACCAGTTTATTTGCCTCTGCTCCCCCTGAAATCAGGGCCCGGTAGACGGCAAACACATCCTCTAACGGCACCGGGAAAGGGAAATCCGGAGCCTGACGATAGTCGGGCAGATATACCGTGGCTGACAGCTGGCGGGCAAGCCGGCCAGCCAGGCCACAGTACGCTTCGGTACCGCCATGCACGTAGCCACCACCATGAATATACAGTACCACTGTGTCACTGATGCTCTCTTCAGGGATAACACTGAGTACCGGCACCTCTCCCAGCGAGCTATTTTGATAAACTACGCCACTTACCGCCGGAAACAACCGGCTCAACCCACTCATATACTGACGTCGAACCTCCGGCCACTCCATCTCTGTTTCACCATTTAGTTTTTGTACTACCGGGGCTGCGGCCTCAACCCAACCTGCCAGGGCTTTTTTTGCTTGTTGCGGGAGCATTTGCTTACCTTCTGGTTTAATATTCAACAATCCTTATCATATGGCCTTAACTGGCGAATGTGCTTCCCCAATGAGCGTATCAAAAATCCCCAAATCCGCTATGTTATCCTCTGAGCTCGATCTGAAAGCCGTGCGGATATTTATTGCCGTAGCTAAGGCCGGAAGTTTTGTCGCAGGAGGTGCCTCTGTGGGGCTGACACGCTCTGCCGCAGGTAAAGCTGTGACACGGCTTGAAACCTGGCTGCAAACCCGCTTATTCCACCGAACCACCCGAAAATTGTCGTTGACCACGGAAGGAGAAGAGTTTTTTAACCGCTGCCAGCAAATTATTGAAAGCGTGGAAGAAGCCGAAGCCAGCGTGCGCCAGGGTTCTCAATCCCCACGCGGCATCCTGAAACTGACAGTGTCTGAGGGCTACGGAAAAGCGATCATTATTCCGTTTCTTAGCCAGTTTCTTTCCGCGAATCCCTGGCTGAAGGTCGAGATCAGTTTTACCGATCGGATAGTTGATCTGGCAGAAGAAGGATTTGATCTGGCAATCAGGGTGGGAGACGCTCATACCAGCACGGAATATATTAGCCGGGTCATTGAACGCTCAAGGCCAAGGCTTTTTGCTTCCGCCAGTTATCTCGAAACACAGGGAGTGCCTCAAACAATTGCCGAACTCGATCAGCACCGGAGGCTGGTTTACGGGCTGGGAATCTCCCCCACTCAGTGGACTTTCACTGACCAGCAAGGCCATTCAGTGAATGTTCAGGGCAACCATTATTTACGCTTTGACAGTGGCGATGCCATCCGGATTGCGGCCACAGAGGGACTAGGTATCGGGCTGTTACCCACTTTTATTGTTGAACGTGAGCTGCAGGAAGGCCAGCTTCTGGAAGTATTACCTGAAATCGGAACTGCTGAGATTGCTGTACATGCCATTTACCCGAGCCGAAAATTTTTGCAGGCCAGGGCACGGGTCTTTATTGACGAGTTACTGAAATACACGGCTGGTACTGTGGGTAACTCCACAGCCAGCCACGACTAATTCCAGCCTTGCACCGGAGCATTAATCACCACAGACTGCCTGAAACGAATGGCTGTCTGCTGCGGCGCGCGTAGAGATCCAGTCGCGAAAACGGCGATTTACCGGCAGTAACAGTGCTGACTCATCACAGACCAGAAAATAAGCCAGAGGAGAATCAACCGGCCTGAGTAACGGGCAAATCAGTGTCCCGTCACTCAGTTCCTCAGTAATCAATGTCCGGCGGACCAAAGCTATGCCTCTACCCGCTTTAGCAGCCTCAATCACCCCGTTGGAATCGATAAATACCGGCCCACGTTCAGCCTGCTCTCTGCCAATACCGCAGGCTTCAAACCACAGGGCCCAGTCGGCCCGGTGTTCATCATGTAACAACGGATAACCGCTAAGTTGCTCAGGACTGATGCGTAAATCCTGTGAAGAGAGCAGTTGCGGGCTACATACCGGCCATAATGGATCATGAATCAGGCATTCACTGACCAGCCCCGGATAATTTCCGATGCCATGACGGACCACAAAATCAACACCTTCAGAGAGCAGATCGACCTTCCGGTGAGTAGTATTAATCACTATTTCCACCCCCGGATTTGCCGCTTCAAACTCCGGCAGACGCGGCAGTAACCACTGAACCGCAAATCCGCTGGTACAGCTAAGACTGATTCGTTGCTGCCGGGACTCTTCGGTCAAACGTTGGGTGGCCTCTTCTATCTGCAAAAATGCCGGACGGATGGCCCGCAAATACACACGTCCTTCCGTGGTCAGTTCCAGCCGTCGTGGGCTACGGATAAACAAGCGAACGCCGGTGATCGCTTCCAGTTTTGCCACCTGCTGGCTGACTGCACTGGCCGTCACAAACAGCTCTTCGGCAGCTTTAGTGATACTCAGATGTCGCGCAGCCGCTTCAAAACACACCAATGCATTCATAGGAGGCAGTTTCATTATTCACTCACCGATAATGAATTAGAAAAACTTAATTATAAAAGAAATTCTGGTTTGTCGCCGTCAACACTCTGACGCTAAAGTGCAGTACCGGCTCCGCTCTGTACCAGAGTTTCGCCCATTTATATGACATAACGAGGTGCAGCTATGCGTATTACTGATTATTGCCGCTTATTTCTGTTGGCCGCATTGTGGGGAGCCAGTTTTCTGTTTATGCGTATTGCGGTACCTCAGTTCGGTGCCATTAATACCGCTTTTTTGCGGGTGCTATTTGGGCTGGCAGGTCTGACGGTAATACTGCTACTAAGTAAATCGTCGTTTAACTTCTGTGGTAAATTATTCGCCTCACTATTGCTCGGAGTGGTTAATTCCGGGATTCCTTTTCTGATGTATTGCCTGGCCGCAGATCGTTTACCTGCCGGCTACTCAGCTATCCTGAACGCCACTACCCCGCTGACCGGAGCGATAATTGGCTTTTGCCTGTTTGGCGAACCAATGACGGTGCGAAAGTGGCTGGGGGTGTTGTTGGGAATCGGCGGAGTGATGCTAATCACGACGACAGATCCCGCCAGCCAGGTGGGTGGGGCTATCACCGGGATTTTGCTTTGCCTGGTCGCCACCAGTTGCTATGGTCTGGCGGGATTTCTTGCCCGTCGCTGGATTGCCGACAAAGGCGGTCTGGCTCCCGAAATGGTTGCCTGCGGCAGCCAGTGGGGCGCCTTATTGTTCCTGCTGCCATTTTTTATCGGCGACATCAGCTCCGGAGCTCCGGCACATTGGGGAGAGACCAGTGCGTGGTTGAGTGTGGTTGCGGTAGGGCTTTTCTGCACCGCCTGGGCGTATATTCTCTATTTCCGGTTGCTGGCAGATATCGGGCCGCTACGCTCGTTTAGCGTTACGTTTTTAATCCCGCCTTTTGCGGTTCTGTGGGGGTATCTGGTGCTCGGTGAAACCATCAACCGGGGGTTTATCGCTGGGGCAGTGATTATTGGCCTGTCAGTCTGGATGATGGTCGGATCCCCCGTCCCACCACGACAGCGCGATATCAGTGCTTCCCGTTAAAACAGGGCACAGGCCGGAATGAGCTATTCTCAGCTCCGGCCGGGAGGCCGGAAGGGTTAGATCTTCAGCATTTTCACCGTAGCATCGATATCAATCTCATCTTCGGTGAAAATCAACGTCGAGCCCTGAAAAGTGGTGATCGCCAGTTTTTTCAATGACCGCATGGCCCCGGGAGGCACATCAGATTTTGGCCGGATACTGTTCATCAGCGCGCCGACTGACAGTACGGTGTTTTCTTTATCAATCCCGGCATCTGCGGGCACTTCTTCGCTGTAGACCACAAAGGATTTAATCGCGGTCAGCTTCAGCCGCTCACCGGCAATAAAGATATACTTACTGTCCGGAATGACTTTAACCGAGAACGCAGAAAGCCCTTTGTTGTTGGTGCCGGGTTCAAAAGTCACCGCCGCATCTTTCTTTATCAGTTCAGGGTTGGCGACTTTAATCACATGAAAATAGCGGTTATCGCCGTTTTCATCTTTGATAAATCCAAAACCTTTATCTTTAAACCAGGTTGTGATTGTTCCGTTCATCGCTGTTACCGCCTGTTAACTCGTTTATCTGCTCAATTTTTGCAGCGCGCAGTGTAGAATACAATGCCCGCACAGACTATGTTTTTGGCACCTGACTGAGTGATAATTTTGCCGGTGTTCATCTGATTCATTCCCCATTCACCCGGCCAGAAGAAAAGTCATGATGATTTATCGGCTGTCAGGTCAGCCCTTTGGCAGTCACCACTTCGCTGATAAAATCCAGCACTCTTCGCAATAACGGGGAATCCCTTAAATCGGCATGGACCACCAGCCATATCTCCGGAACAAATAGTTCACCGCTGAACGGCACACGTTGCAGATCAGATTCGGCGTCACCGATAAATTGTGGCAGAGACGCCACTCCGGTACCACTTTTCGCAGCCATCAACTGGCTGGTGATATCACTGACGGCACAGCTCAGCGGCCGTCCGTTCGCTGCGGCTACTATCCATTTCGCATGTGGCATAGCGGCATACTGGTTATCGTAGCCAATAAATGCCCAGTCAGACGGCTGGTTTTTCTGTGGGTAATCCCTGTGTGTGTAGAGTGAAAACGGCATGACTCCCAGTTTACGAGCCACATCGTTATCGTCTACAGGGCGGGCCAGCCGCAGAGCGATATCGGCTTCCCGGCGACTCAGGGAGATCCGTGCCGCCTGGCTGACAATGCTGAGTTGAATCTGAGGATAGCGCTGCCGGAAAAGTTGCAGGTTGCCCGCCAGCAGATGAGTCGCCAGCACCGGGGGCGCACTGAGGGTGACCTTGCCCGCTACCTGCTCCTGTTCAGCAAGGGCACTGCGTTCAATGGCAAATGCCGCCTCTTCCATCCGTCTGGCCATACCAATAATCTGCTGTCCAAACGGGGTCACAGAACAGCTGCGGGTGGAACGCCGAACCAGCGTACTGTTAAGGCTTATTTCCAGGCTGTTAAGCCGCCGGCTGACGGTGGCATGATCAACCGCTAAGAGGCGGGCAGCCCCCGACAAACTGCCGGCTTCGGCTACAGCCAGCAAATAACGCAAATCTTCCCAGTTTAGCATCTGTGCATTTTTCCCCGGAGTGTTGTGCAACTATAGGGAATTAACGCACAGCTCACAATTCTCTATGCTGCATCCTCTGAACAAAGGAGTGATGCCGTCATGAATTATCGTACCCGAATCACACAGATTGCCACCTGCCTGGCCTTCGCGATTGTCCTGCTGGACACCAGTGTGGTGAATGTGGCTATCGCCGCAATACGCCTCAGTCTGCACACCGATATGCGTGGTATACAGTGGATCATTAATAGTTATTCCCTGACCTTCTCCGCGCTGTTACTGACCGCCGGCGTTTTGGGGGACAGGTTTGGTTGTAAACCGGTGTTTCTTGCCGGGTTTGCCCTGTTTACTTTCGGGTCATTGTGCTGCGGGCTGTCCCAGACTGCCGGAACATTAATTGCTTCACGGATCATCCAGGGAGCCGGTGCTGCCTTGCTGGTCCCCGCATCACTGTCGCTGATCCACATTTTGTTCCGGGATGATGCCGAGCGCGGAAAAGCCATCGGCTGGTGGGGAGCCGCCGGAGGGATTGCCCTGGCCGCTGGCCCCATGGCCGGAGGCTGGCTGGTGACATGGCAGGGCTGGCCATCGGTATTTCTGTTAAACGTCCCTGCCGGGATTATCGGGCTGCTCATCGTCGCCCGCTATGCTCCGCCTTCCGTGCCACGGCCTGGTAAGCATCCGGATATTGCCGGTCAGTTGACAGTAATCATCACGGCAGGTTCACTGGCTTACGGGCTGATTACTGCGGGGCATAATGGTTGGGCCAGCCACAGTGTACTCAGCTCACTGACCGTTTCCGTGGTCTGCGCGGCGCTGTTTATCGTCGTCGAACGCCGCCATCCTGACCCGATGCTGCCACTCAGCCTGCTCCGCCAGGTCACTTTACGCACCAGTACCCTGGTCGGTTTTATCGCTAACCTGGCATTTTACGGCATGATCTTTGTGCTGAGTCTCTATTTCCAGACGGTACTGCACTACTCTCCGCCACAAGCCGGAAGTGCATTTTTGCCGATGATGGCAATCCTGGTGGTCATGAATATCCTGGCAGGAAGAATCATGCCGAAGGTCGGGGTAAAACGACTGGCTGTGTACGGGTTACTGATCTCTGCCGGCGGCTACGGGTGGCTGATCGGCGCTGGCCCTCTGACAACGCCTCTGGCGATGCTACTGGCCGGTAGCGGGATTGCCCTGGCGATTCCGGCAATCACCAGCGCAGCGCTGGACTCTGTGGCTCCGGGGCAGACGGGTATTGCGGGCGGGCTGCTGAATGCGGCACGGCAGGCTGGCGGGGTTTTTGGGGTAGCGCTGTTTGGCACACTGATTAACAGCCACAACCCAATACAGTTCACTCACGGAATGCATACTGCCCTGGCGATTTCAGCCGGACTGCTGTTGTTCGCTGCCGGAATCAGCGGATTATGGCTTAAACACCGACATAAGGACCGAAAAAACGACACCTTCCGGCCTGACCTGCGGACAGGGGGCATGCGACGGTGTTGTCAGCGCAGTGGCGGCAGCTCTGACAACGTGATGTTCTACCCGGTATTGTTATTCTCCGCCACTCAGTCCCCGACGATGATGATGAACCCGCCCTTCAGCCAACGCGGTAAGCAGTAACACCACGGTAGTCACCCAACTGGCGCATTCCAGTCTTAGCGGCGCAATGATCCATGGGATAAGACAGAGTACGACCGCCCCCGCCAGATGGGGCGCGGGAATTTTTCCGTAAACGGTTTTTTATAAAACGCACTGCCTGCCAGAAAGATCACCGGACCTGCACACAACACCAGGCTGTGTAACAGTCCGGTGGCTTGTTCCGGAGATTCCATGGTCAGGTCATTCCCGACCGCCATCACGATGATGCCGCCTATCAGGATGACATGCAGATAGTGGAACCGGGCCCCCATCCGGCCCTGATCATCAGAGCGGCTGATCGCCAGTGTCGCCTCTTTGCCGGAGGTTCCGAAATAAAGCCACCATACTGCCAGCACCGACAGGAAAGTCGCCGCCATCGCGGAAATTTCAGCAAAACTCCAGTGAGATTCCGCCGACAGTGAACCTCCGGTGGCCAGTAAGGTTTCACCCAGAGCGACAATCACAAATAACTGACAGCGTTCCGTCAGGTGCCCACCCTCAATCGTCCAGTCACGGGTGGAAGATCGCCCCATTCCCGGAAAGGCAAAACCGCTCATCGGCGACAGGTATTCACATAACACCGCAATCACCCACAACAGGGTGCGCAGATCTCCCCCAGCCAGCGCCCCACCAAACCAGAACACCGCCGAAACCAGCAGCCATGCCAGCATCCGTCGGTAATTAGGACTCAGCGCATGTTCACGGCCCAGCACTATCACTATCACTATCACCAGGGTACGTCCGGCCTGTATCACCACATAAGCCAGGGCAAAAATCCACGCCCGCTCAGTGAATGCTTCGGGTATCGCGGCAGACATCACCAGTGCGGCCGCCATCACAAAAAATAATAGTCCGCGAATGGCCGGGGTTTCCGGACTAAACCAGTTGGTTACCCAGCAGGTATATTGCCAGCCCAGCCAGACAGCGAACCAGAGGATTAAGGTGTGCAGTCCCCCTGAAAAACTCAGGTCATGCAATAAACTGTGGCTGAGTTGCGTCACCGCAAACACATACACCAGGTCAAAAAACAGCTCCTCCCATGTCACCCGCGCATGGTGGCCATCACGCTGGCGTAATAACGTCGACGCCAGATTATTATCAGCCATATATAGTCTCTTTATCGTCAGTCAGGGCTTCCTGCACGTCGGTTGCCGCCCGCTTTTAAATGCAACCAACCCGGTACTTTCCGGGATCAGACCAAAAGCACCGGGTAATGATCCTGCCGGGTGCTGCCGGAGACTTCAGGCAACAGGGTATGGCAGTTATTTGGTAGTATAGCCACCATTGACGAGGATAGTTTGTCCGGTCATCCACCAGCCATCAGTGACCAGAAAACGTACCCACGGCACAATATCTTTGATATCGGTCAGACCGGTTTTACTGAATGGTGACAAAGCCGCTGCGGTTTTGTGATAGGCCACGGCATCCGCCCCTTCGGCAGGGTAGAAGAACGGAGTATCCATCGGCCCCGGTCCGATGGCTGTTACCGAAATTCCGCGTTCGCCCAATTCTTTCGACGCCGCCCGGGTGAAATGTTCCACCGGGGCTTTCATACCGGCATAGGCGGCATAATACGGGGTATAGGCGCCCAACAGTGATGTGACCAGCGTACAAATCCGGCCATTATCGTTCAGGTGTTTACCGGCTTCTTTAAGAAAAAAGAAAGCGGTCTTGGCATTCACCGTACTCATCTCGTCAAATTCTGTTTCACTGATATCAGCCATCGGCTTTTTCAGTACCTTGCCGACCGTGTTGATGGCAATATCCGGACGACCAAACTGTGCCACCACATCGGCGAACAGTTTTTCCATCGCCGCCGCTGAACTGAGGTCCGCCTGAAATGCTGCCGCGTTGGCACCGGCAGCAATAATCTCTGCCACGGTATCGTCGGCCTGCTGTCGGGTCGCCGCACTGTTGTAATGTACGGCAACGGCCGCCGCGCCCTGTTGCGCAAAATCACGGGCAATCAGCCCCCCGAGGTTTTTTGCCCCTCCTGCGATAATCACGACTTTACCTTTAAGTGTATGTTCTGACATAACCAGCCCTCTGAGTGAAAGATGATGCGGCGATCCCGCTGATAAGCAGATTAGTACAGATTTTTATTGTATAAAGGTGGATGATTTGTATTCACTATGCAGAAAATACGATTAATAAGTGCTTATGGATTCCATTGAACAGTTTCGTATATTCATCCGTGTCGCAGAGATTGGCAGCTTTATCCGCACGGCGGAAACCCTTGACCGGCCAGCCTCTACCGTGTCGGCAGCCATCCGTGAGCTGGAGAGCCGGCTCGGAACCCGGCTGTTTCACCGTACCACCCGTCACGTTTCTCTGACTTCTGACGGAGAAACCCTGTACGCACGCAGTCAGCAACTGCTACAGGATATGGAAGAAACCGAGAACCTGTTTCGTCAGCAGGACGGCAGGGTGACCGGCAAACTCAGGGTTGATGTACCGGGAAGAGTTGGTAATCAGATAATCATTCCCGCGCTGCCAGATTTCTTTGCCCGCTATCCGCTAATCACCCTCGAACTCGGGGTGACCGATCGCAGTGTCAATCTGACGGAAGAGGCTATCGACTGTGCGGTACGGGTTGGCAAACTCAGCGACTCCGGGTTGATTGCCCGCCCCACCGGAATGCTGAAGCTGATTAATGTGGCCTCTGAAGGTTATCTGAACCGCTATGGCAAACCCACGACCCCGGGGCAACTACAAAATCACTACGTGGTCGGTTATGCTTCTCCGACCTCTGGTCGCCGGGAAAACTGGCAATGGGCCGCAGATGGCGAAACTTTTTCAGCACAGGTGAATGCCATGCTGAGTGTGAATAATGCAGAAGCCTGGATAACTGGCTGCGTCGCAGGGATGGGGATGATTCAGATTCCGGAATATGATGTCGCAGAGCTGCTGGCTGCCGGCACCTTGCATCAGGTGCTACCGGATTACCTGCCCCCCCCACTGCCGGTCAATATCATCTACCCACATCGCCGCCATCTGTCACGACCACTGCAGCTGTTTATCGACTGGCTGGAACCCTTATTGCGGGAAAAAATGCGACTCACCCGCCCACAACGGCCTCGGGTGAGTAAAACTGATTACCGGTAATTACACAGCCTAACGACCCCTGAAGGAATATTTACATTTTTATCATTTAATATAATAGGTTACTTAAAAATATTCTGTCATATCCTTCCGTCGGGCAGATCGGCAATTTTGCAGACACCAGGCAGATGATTTTGCTGGTATCAAAAGATCTCCACGCCCGCCCACAGTGCATATTACGTACCCGCATGGATCACTTTTTTGCGCTATATAAAAAAATACATAATGAATTCAACCACTAACTCCTGAAGAAAAATTCTTTTAACTGAGATTAATCAAACAGTTAAATTTTCATTTTCGTGGAATCAAAACATGGCACGATTCTGGCTTTGCATTAAGTATAAATTTTTCCCTTAAATGCAAAATCAGGAGCTGTCATGGTTAATGTTGTGACTACGGTGAATGAAAGCACATTATTCAGTCGCCAGATGAAACGTGTTTTATACGCCAGTATTATTGGCTCCGTCATTGAATGGTACGATTTTGTGATTTACGGGATGGCGGCAGCACTGGTGTTTAACCATCTCTTTTTTCCAGCCTTTGATCCTTCGGTTGGCATCATTCTTTCACTGAGCACTTATGCCGTCGGCTATTTCTCCAGACCGCTCGGGGGCATCATTTTTGGCCATTTTGGTGACAAGCTGGGACGAAAAGCGATGCTCACACTGACTCTGGTGCTGATGGGGATGGGAACATTTCTGATTGGCTGTCTGCCCACTTATCACCAGATCGGTCTGATGGCGCCGGTTTTACTGGTAATACTGCGCTTTACTCAGGGGCTGGGCATTGGCGGTGAGTGGGCAGGTTCTGTGGCCCTGGCAGTTGAACATGCGCCGAAAAATAACCGCGGACTGATAGGCAGCCTTATTCAGCTCGGCTACCCTCTGGGTGTGCTGCTGTCTACGGCAGTGTTTGCTTTAATGACTCTGCTGCCGGAACCGAGTTTTATGAGTTGGGGATGGCGAGTCCCGTTTCTGGTCAGTATCGTGCTGGTGTTTGCCGGAACACTGATCCGCTACTACGTTGAAGAAAGCCCGGTATTTGAACATTCAGCGAACAAAGCCGCCAAAACGTCGTTACCTTTTCTCGATATTCTTAAACATCACCGTCGGACCTTTTTCACCGCGATTGGAATTAAACTCTCGGAGATCGCCTGGGTGGTGACCATCACCGTGTTTGGTGTCAGCTATGTCACTCAGCAACTGGGATTACCAAAAACCGTCATCCTGAACGGGCTGGTGTGCGCCGCAGCTCTGGAACTGATCACCATCCCCTTATTTGGCTATTTATCCGATCGCTTTGGCCGACGTCCGTTGTTCTTCTGCGGCTGCCTGTTCACCATCATTGCAGCATTTCCGTTGTTCATCCTACTGGATACCCGCGATCCGACCATTATTGCGCTCACTGTAGCTGTGGCTGTCAGCTTTGGTCAGGGCATCATGTTTGGCCCGGAAGCCGCGTGGATTTGTGAGCTGTTTCCTACTCACTTACGTTATACCGGTGCTTCCATGGGAATGCAGATAGGTGGCGCTCTGGGAGGCGGCATAGTCCCTGTGGCGGCATCCGCTTTACTGGTCTGGGCCGGTGGCTCAACCTGGGCCGTGTCAGTCATGCTGATAGTCATCGCCTTACTCACCCTCTGGGCAACCTTTGCCGCCAGAGAAACAGTCCACAGTGATCTTTAGAGGTAATCATGAATTCACTCAACCGACCTGCCAGTAACGACCCAATAACCTTTTGCGGCAAAGTAGAGTTTTTACATCTTTGCCCGCGGGCGTTTCTGCCAATGCGGACCGTAAGCTCATTAAAACTTATTGCCGGTCAGGGGATTGAAGGCGACCGCTACAGCCTGAGCAGCGGTTTTTATTCCCATAAACCAGAGGAAGGACGTCAGGTCACTCTGTTTGAAATTGAAACACTTGAGGCCCTGAAACGGGACCACAATATTGATTTCACCCCGGAAGAACATCGCAGGAATATCACTGTCCGGGGAGTACCGCTTAATCATCTGGTCGGTAAACGCTTTTGGGTGGGCGAGGTATTACTGGAGTCCACACGGCTTTCAACACCCTGTAAACATCTGGAGGAAATTACCGGCAAGCCGGTCTTTGACCCGCTGATTAACCGGTCCGGGCTGAACTGTAAAATTATACAGGGCGGAATTATTTATGTGAACGATGCCATCCGTAATGCGTGAGTGAATACTATGCACCCTATCACTTATATTACTACCAAAATTACCGCCCTTCAGCCGACCGGCGATGATGCCTTATTGATCACTCTGGCTGATCCGGATCGCTGGGAACTTCCCCCGTTTTCTGCCGGAGCTCATATTGATTTACTGCTCGGCAACGGGGTAAGACGTAGCTATTCACTGTGTGGTGATCCCGCGAATCACTATGCGTATCAGTTAGCCGTAAAACGTGAAACAGAGAGTCGCGGCGGATCCCGGTGGATCCATGAACAGTTTTCTCCCGGGATGGAAGTCCGCATCTCCCTGCCACGCTCCACTCTTCAGCTTCAGCCGCACAGGCAACACCATCTGTTAATTGCCGGCGGGATTGGTATTACTCCTATGCTGTCGATGATTTACTCACTGGAACGCGCCGGTCTCTCATATCAGTTGCATTACTTCTACCGCGGATGCCCTCCATTACTGGCGGAAATTCAGCAGGTAGCACAACAGGGTGAAATCTTCCTTTATCCGCACGGATACAGAGAAGGCCGGAAATTTGAATTGCAGGATATTATCCCGCAGCCCGATGAAGAACTGTGTCTCTATTGCTGTGGTCCACAGAGAATGATGGATGCCTTTAATCTGTGCACTGCAGACTGGCAAAGTTCACAATGCCAACAGGAGCATTTCTCCGGCGTGGAGGTAGATGACGCCATGTTTCCGTCCTACCAACTAGAGCTTCGGCAATCCGGTAAAGAAATCACCGTCAGGAAAGGACAGTCTCCATTACAGGCTTTGCTTGAGGCCGATGTTTATGTTGACCACTCATGTGAAGGCGGTATTTGTGGGGCCTGTCGTGTTAACTGGTGTGAAGGCAGCCCGGTACACAGAGATAAAGTACTGACTGAGCAACAACGCCAGCAGGAGCTGATCCTCTGTGTGGCTGGCTGTAAAAGCAACAGGCTGGTGCTCGATTTATAATAATAAACGGCGGGTTTTTCATCGCATCGCTGAAAACTTCAGGCTATAGTGAGCTGCCCTATAACCGAAGAACTCAAGCCTGATCTGCTGAGTCCAGGATGAACACAGATAAGCTATGACCAGTGGCCCTGAAGAAATTACCCGCAAAAAAATTGCTCTGCAACTGAAACAACGCCGCAAAGAATTAAACCTTTCACTGCAGTCCCTGGCAGAAAGTTCAGGGGTCAGCGTGTCGATGATTTCGCGGACGGAGCGTGGTGAAGTTACCCCCTCAACGTCGGTACTTTCGCGACTGGTTAATGCACTGGACTTAAGTTTTGCCGGCCTGATGGGATCCAGAGCCTCAGAAGATATTGTGGTTCTGCGTGCAGGTGAGCACCCTGTTCTCCGGGACAAAGCCAATCACTTTACCCGCACCTGTTTGTCACCGATCCTTCCAGGCAGAGGTATTGATGTGGTTAAAGTAAACCTGGGCGGACATTCAGACTCCGGTGAACTGGTCGCCCACAGCCATTCTGTCAAAGAATATGTCTACGTGCTTCAGGGACAACTACAGATTACGGTGGGAGAAACCGTCAGCCTGTTAAACGCCGGTGATTCCATGTTTTACACGGCCACCGTTCGCCATGGCTTCTCTAATCCAGCGGCAGAAGACTGTGAGTATCTGCTGGTGATTGACGGGAAATAAGCCTGTACGGACTGAGCGATGGCTGACTCGTCATCGCCCATTCTGCAATTCAGGCAGAAAAGTCCGTAGTTTCGGTCAGCTGTAAGGCCTGCAACAGAGTTGCGGGCGTGACGGCGAACGGCAAATCATCCAGGCTGTCAGCCGGGAAACGAATCTGATGGGCAATCTGATACAGTCTGGCCGCCCTGTCGCCCTTCAATCCTGGCAGGCGCAGTGGTGTACCAAACTGCCGTAACAGACTGAGCAACTGCGGATCGGGCTGCTGCAGGCCGTTATCCAGTAATGACTGAAGTAGCAGACTGAAGCCAACCTTTTCCCCGTGCAGCCAGTCATGAAGTTCCGGCTGATGGGTCAGCGTATCATGAATTACATGGGCCACTCCGGGAGTCGCCAGTGAGCCACGAACGCTGTTTGCCAGCCCGGCCAGGGCAATATTCGCTTCAATCACCTTCTCAAGATCTGCGGTCACCTGCTGTGACTGATTAGCGACGACTGCCGCAGCTCCCTGGCGCAGAAAAATGTCAGTGGCCTGCCGGGCTGCCGCCACTTTTAAATCCAACGCCAGCAGATGAGGGTTTTTCCGCTGAAAGGGTTCGAACTCATACCATTTCGCCAGCGCATCGACGATACCGGATCGCAGATAACGCGGGTCCGACGCCGCAATGATGGCACTGTCCACCAGAATCAACGCCGGCATCTGTGACAGTTCGTTGCTGCTCAGATGCCCGCCCTGCGAATTATAGATAATCGCTAACGGCGACCAGGCTGCGCAGGTCGCGGCCAGCGTGGGTACGGTAATCAGCCGACGATCGCCTAAGGCTTCATTCGCCGCTTTGGCGGTATCCAGCACCCGGCCACCGCCAACCGCCAGAATGCCTTCGGCTCCCTGCTGCTGAACATTGTCACGGAAACCCGCCACCGCCTGCGCGGTACATTCTCCCTGCAAATACTCAGTCTCCCAACGGATTCCTGCCTGCTCCAGGCTATGGATCAACTGCGGGTTTACCGCCTGCCAGGCCCGGGGAGAAGTCAGTATCCGCAGATGGCTGGCCAGGGGGCGAATCAGTTCACCGGCCCGGACCAACAGACCTGGTTCCTGCAAATAATTTTGCGGAGATTTTACGCTAAACATCTGAATTCCTTAGCCGGTTAACGACGATGGGCCAGCGAACGCACGACAATATCGCCGGTTTTCTGAATCGCCAGCACCAGGAACAGCAGCATAATCACCGTCCCTGCCATCAGCGTGTTATCAAAACGCTGATAGCCATAACGAATGGCCAAATCTCCCAATCCACCACCGCCCACTACGCCGGCCATGGCAGAGAAACCAATCAGCATAACGATAGTTAACGTAACCCCGGACACCAGCGCAGGTAACGCTTCCGGCAGCAACACCCGGCTGACGATATACCAGAGATTACCGCCCAGTGACTGCACCGCTTCAATACGACCGCGATCCACTTCATTGAGTGCACTTTCCACAATCCGTGAAAAGAACGGAAATGCTCCGAGAGTAATAGGTACCACGGCAGCGGTACTGCCCAGGGTAGTCCCGACAATCAGGCGCGTGAAAGGGATCACCGCGATCAGCATGATCACAAAGGGTAATGCCCGGCCAATGTTCACCACCCAGTTCAACAGGTGAGAAATCACTGGATTTGGCAGTAAGCCGCCCTTACGGGTCAGGAAGAGTAATACACCCACCGGCAGGCCAATCAGCAGCGTAAAGACTGCTGACAACAACACCATATACAGAGTGTCCGTGGTTCCGCTGATCATCAGATCCCGAAACTGTCCCCAGTCTACGCTACGCATCTCTGAGCTGCCTCCGTGAGATATTTTGCCCTGAATGCACGATCGGTATCGCCATCCTGCAACAGTAGTTGCCGGAGTTCCCCGTCAGGGCGGGCCATAATTTGTTGCAGCGTCCCGCTCTCCACCAGTTGGCCTTTTTCCAGTAAGGCCGCACCATGGCAGATACGTTTAACCACCATCATTTCATGAGTGATCAGCACCACCGTTATCTTCAGCTTTTGCTGAATATCGGCCAGTAAATCCAGCACCGAACAGGTGGTTTCCTGATCCAGCGCGCTGGTGGCTTCATCGCACAGCAAATAACGGGGATTGGCCGCCAGTGCGCGGGCAATACCGACCCGCTGCTTCTGTCCTCCAGACAGGCGGCCCGGCCAGGCATCCGCAAAGGCTTCCAGCCCGACCAGTTGTAATAACTCTCTCACCCGCTGCCGGCGCAATGGTTTGGCCACCCCGGCAATCTCCAGCGCCAGATCGATGTTCCGGCTGACGGTGCGTGAGTGCAGCAGATTAAAGTGCTGAAAAATCATCCCCATCTGCTGTCGTTGCTGACGCAGACCGCTGACCGGTAACTGCGCGATATCCTGACCATCAATCAACACCCGCCCCGAAGTGGGTTGTTCCAGGCGGTTCAGACAGCGCAGCAACGTACTTTTCCCCGCCCCGCTGTGTCCGAGGATGCCAAAAATGGTTCCCTGCTCTATGGTCAGTGACACATCACGAATCGCGGGTTCAGCGGCTCCGGGATAGAGTTTGCTGACCTGTTCCAGCCGAATCATTGCCCGGCATCCCTGACTGGGATCACCGACCCGTTATACTTCTTACGAATGAAGTCAGCGACCTGCTGAGATTCCAGATCTTTTGCCAGTTCAATGATCCGTGGATCATTTTTAAGCTCAGGCCGGGTCACCAACAGGTTGGCATAAGGGTTATTTTTGGCTGATTCCAGTCCCAGTGCATCTTTGGCCGGAACCAGCCCGGCTTCCAGTGCATAATTGCCGTTAATAATCGCGGCATCGACATCATCCAGAGATCGCGGGATCTGCGGTGATTCAATTTCGATAATTTTAATCTTTTTAGGGTTATCCACGATGTCTTTCGGGGTCACCAGCACCGAGGTTGCATCGCCGGCAGATTTAAGCTTAATCACCCCTTTGTCCTGGAGTAAATAGAGCGCACGACTCAGGTTGGTGGAATTATTCGGTACCGCGATACTGGCGCCCTGCGGCAGATCGGCCAGCGATTTCACTTTATGAGAATAGATGCCTAATGGCTCGATATGCACCGAGGCCACAACGCTAAAGGTCTTACCCAGCTCTTTTTCCTGATCTTTCAGATAGGGCAGATGCTGAAAATAGTTAGCATCGACATCGCCGGAAGCTAATAATGCATTCGGATTCACACCACCATTCATCTGGATAATTTTCAGATCTAATTTCGGATCTATTTTCTGAACATATTCCAGTATTTCTGAATGAGGTACGGGATCAGCAGCCACCCTTAATGGCGCGGCATGTACCGCCTGGGAAATAATTAACGCCAGCCCTGCCAGACCATAATATGCTGATTTCATCATCTCACTGTTCCTTATTTTCCGAATGAATTGTTATTTATTATTGAGATACTCGCTGTAAAAACGTTCGGCAACCTGCGGGTGGGAGCGCAGGCGACCTTTTAAATAATTCCAGCCCACATCACGCAGCAATGGATTTAACGGATCACTGGCGGGTCCGTTGGCTAATTTCGCCAGATGATCCGGTAACTGGTATAGCGGTACTGTTGCATCGAGCTGCGCACCGAGAAAGAAAGCCACAGACAACCGTTCATGCCCGGCCTGCGGCGAAATAACCCGGTGGATAGTCGCCCGTAAATAGCCATTAGTCGCCAGTTCCAGTAACTCGCCGATATTCACCACAAAAGCATCTGGCACCGGTACCGCATCCACCCAAACATCTGGCGAAACTTCGACCTGTAACCCCCCCTGCTCGTCCTGCAACAACAGGGTTAAGAACCCTGAATCCTTGTGCGCACCCACGCCCTGACGCGACTGGTCGTCGCTACGCCCGGGGTAACGGATGACCTTGATATGTTCGTTAGGATATTCACCATACAGGCTGTCAAACGCATGACGAGGCAGAGACAGCGATTCAGCAAAGGCACGTAATAACTCCAGTGCCACTGAGGTCATCTCCTGTTGCCAGCGGGTCAGCACAATGCGCAGTTCCGGCAGGGTTTCCGGCCACTGGTTGGGCCCCTGCATCCGCTGCCAGACGGGAGCCTTTGGGTCATTTATCGCAGGTCGTTCTGCACCAATATCAAATTGCTCGCGGTAGTCCGGCTGGCTGCGGGTAATTTCCACTCCTGCGCGGTTATAGCCACGAAAATGCGGTGAGTTTGCCATTCTGACGCTCAGCTTATCGGCTTCCGGCAACGCAAAGAAACGCCTTGATATATGCTGAACATGGGAGAGTAATTCAGAAGAAATACCATGGCCGGTCAGATAAAAGAAACCGATATCACGGGCGGCTTTCCCCAGTTTTTCCAGCAGTGCCGCACGTTGTTGCGGGCTGCCCTGTAATTCGGAGAAATCTATCACCGGTAACGCTATATTATCTGCTGCCATGAAAATCTGCTCCTGACTGATGAATAATTTCATCATGCCATTGCAGTTTATTATTCACTACCAACATAAAGTTCTGTGCTTAAGCAAAAAAATGAATATCGCGATTCATTGGTTTATCAGCCAGATACACAGAAAAAATGCTTTATTTTCCAGCCTCTGTACCGTGAATAATAAACTCCGGTGGCTGCCAGGCCGTTATTTCCGGCAGTGGTCCGGTGTATATTTCAACCTCAACAAAACAGGTCTGGGCACTGCAACCCTGACCGAGCCGTGAGCTGCCGGTGTCCGGGGTTAAGATATTCGGATTGCCATGCTTATCCAGCGATCCTTCGAGCATCGGATCCAGCGGATCATACCAGGCGCCGGTCGACATCTGGATCACTCCTGGCAATATATCTTCACTTAACCGCACCCCGGCCAGCAGGGCACCGCGTTGATTAAATACCCTGGCCACAGACTGGTCAGCGATCCCCCGCGTTGCCGCATCCCGGGGATGCATCCAGAGAGGTTCACGGCCCTGAATCTTGGTCTTGCGGCTGACCGACCCCTGGTCATACTGGCTGTGTAACCGGGTCCGGGGCTGGCTGGAGAGTAAATGCAACGGCCATTGCCGTTGCTCCTGTTGCCGGGCAGCCTGTTCATCAGGGTACCAGCAGGCATAGCCCGGAGCCTCCGGATAGCCAAACCCGGCTACGGTCGCGGAGAATAATTCAATTTTCCCCGACGGGGTGGACAGTGGCGCAGCCTGCGGATCTTCACGGAAGTCTTGCAGTAAGATCTGTGGCTTCACCGGCCGCGGATATTCAATAACACCGGCTTGCTGAAATTCGGCGTAACAGGGTAATTCAATGCCCTCCGCAGCAGCCCGCGGCAGCGATTGCTGATACAGGTATTCAAGCCACTGCTGTTCATTGCGGCCTTCGGTAAACCGCTCCGCAAATCCCAGTTTGTCGGCAAGCTGGCTAAAAATAGCATAATCATCCCGGGCTTCGGCGTATGGCGACAACTGTGGGTGCATGGCTATCATAAAACCATCATTAGAAGCGCTGCCAATATCTTCCCGTTCCAGCGAGGTGGTCGCCGGCAGAACAATATCGGCAAATTTTGCCTGCGCGGTCCAGTATTGCTCATGAACAATCACCGCCTCTGGCCGACGCCAGCCACGAATCAACCGGTTAAGATCCTGCTGGTGATGAAAGGCGTTTCCTCCGGCCCAGTAAATCAGCCGGATATCCGGATAGGTCAGGGTCTGACCATCAAACTGATACGGTTTTCCCGGGGCCAGCAACATATCGGTAATTCGTGCAACCGGAATCCGCGCCTTCACCGGATTGATACCGGCCGGCATCCTCGGCCCGGAAAAACGGCGTCGGTGCGCCCCCGCCAGATTAGTAGAGGCATAGCCAAAACCGATCCCTCCGCCCGGGGTTCCGATTTGCCCTAATAGTGAGGTCACGGCAACCAGTGCCCAGAATGCCTGCTCTCCCTGCCTGGCTCGCTGTACAGACCAGGCCATATTGACCATCGTTCGCCGTGCCGCCATCAGACGGGCCAGTGAGCGAATGGTCCCAGCTTCCAGCCCTGTTATCTCTGCAGCCCATTGCGGATTTTTTATCTGACCGTCAGTCACGCCTTGCAGGTAGTTATTAAAGCGGTCAAAACCCACTGTGCAGCGCCGGATAAAATCTTCGTTAACTAACTGCTCTTCGCTCAGAACCTGGCAAATAGCCAGAAGTAATGCGGTATCGGTCCCCGGTTTTATCGCCAGCCAGTCAGAGGAAATGCCACTGGTGAGATCATGACGAACCGGACTGACATTGATAAACCGGCAACCATTGTTCTGCAGGGTTTGCAGCCAGTGGTCCAGCGCATGATCATTGGCACCACCGCCGTTTACCTGAGAGTTTCGCGAAGGTAGTCCGCCAATAGCCACAAATAACTGGCAATGTTCGGCCAGTACCGGCCAGTGAGTATGCTGACGCTGAAGTTCGTCCAGATCACCCAGAATATGGGGCAGCACACGCTCGCCGGCGGCGATGCTGTAGGTGTTGGTACTGCCGGTATAGCCGCCGAAACAGTTGAAAAAACGGTGGAGCTGACTCTGAGCATGATGAAAACGGCCGGCGCTGGCCCAGCCGTAAGACCCCCCGTAAATAGCCTGATGACCGTGGGTTGTCGCCACCCGTTTCAATTCACCGGCGGTCAGACTGAGTGCCTCCTCCCAGCTCACTTCAACAAAGGGTTCCCGGCCACGCTGTTGCGGATTATTTTTGCCCTGTAAAAAACCAAGGCGAACTGCCGGGCGTCGTACCCTGCTGTTTCCCTGAACACTATCCGGCAACGAATAACCAATCGGTGATGGCTGGCGGTCGGCCGCAAAGGGGGTAACCGCAGTCAGGCGACCTTGCTCTACCTGTGCCTGATAGGTTCCCCAGTGAGTGACAATCAATGAATGTCTGGCATTTTTTCGGACGGCTCATCGCGCTCCCGCAGTTTCAGTCAATACCGTTAAGGTGCTTAGTCACGGCGAATTCTGCGTGCCAGCCGGGTACCTACCGTCTGAAGCAGCTGTACCACCACAATCAGTACCAGCGCCGTAGATACTGTGGCAAACACATCAAAGCGCTGATAACCGTAAGTAATCGCCAGATCGCCAATTCCCCCTCCGCCAACGGTACCGGCCATAGCGGTGGCCCCAAGTAAACCGATAGTCGCCGTGGTGAGCGCCAGAACCAGTGAAGCGGCCGCTTCCGGTAACATAAAGTGCCAGATGGTCTGGAATGTACTGGCGCCCATCGCATCGGCAGACTCCAGTATTCCGTCATTCACCTCCAGCAAAGAGCTCTCAATTAACCTGGCGATATACGGAGCGATAAACACCACCAACGGGACAATCGCTCCTGGCGTCCCAATCGTTGTGCCTACCAGCCAGCGGGTCAGCGGCAGGATGGTAATTAACAGAATAATAAACGGCAGTGAGCGCAGAATATTGATAACGGGATTCAGTAACTGATGCACCAGATGGTTGGGCAATATCCCGCCAGGCCGGCAAATCACCAGAATTATCCCCAGCGGAATTCCCGCCAGCGCCCCAAACCCCAGAGAAATACTGACCATCAGCAACGTATCCTGTGCTGCTCCCAGGAACTGATCGCCGGTGACGGCGGTGTTAAAGAAATCAAACATCGCTGATTTTCACCCCTGCATTCACTAAATAGCCGACCGCAGAATCAATATCAGCCGTCTGACCACTGATCCGCAGAATCATAAAACCAAGGATGGTCTGACTCACCTCCGACATACTGGCAAACAGGATATTGACCTGCACCGGATAGTCACGGATCAGCTGATTAATAATCGGTTGCTGTGCCGTCTGCCCGACAAATTCCAGCCGCAGCGCCCTTCCGCCCGGCTGCTCACGAATAGCCGCCAGTGTCTGTTCCGGCAGCCGGTCATGAATAACCGTCTCAACCAGCCCGGCGGTCACCGCCTGCTGTGGCTGACTGAACAGATCCAGCACTCTTCCCTGCTCGACGATTCGCCCTTTGGACATCACGGCGACTTTATGGCAAATTTTTTGTACCACCGACATTTCATGAGTGATCAGCACAATCGTGATCCCATAGCGGCGGTTAATTTCCTGTAATAACAGCAAAATCTGAACCGTGGTATGCGGGTCGAGTGCCGAGGTCGCTTCGTCACACAGTAGGACCGACGGGTTGGTGGCCAGAGCTCTGGCAATACCCACCCGCTGTTTTTGCCCTCCGGACAGTTCATCCGGATAACTCTGAGCCTTGTCACTGAGATTCACAAATGCCAGCAATTCACTGACCCGCTCACGGATCTCCTGTTTACTGCGCCTTTGCAGAATCAGCGGAATAGCCACATTATGAAATACCGTCCGCGAGTTCAGCAGATTAAAGTGCTGGAAAATCATACCGATATCTTTTTTAGCCTGGCTACGCTCCCGCCCCGAAAGGCCCTGCAACGACACACCATTGATCAGGACTTCACCACGGTCGGCAGTTTCCAGGCTATTGATCAACCGCAACAAGGTACTTTTACCGGCCCCGCTGGCGCCAATAACCCCAAAAATCTCACCGCGCTGAATGGTCAGATCAATATTATCTAACGCAGTCACACTTTCGCCTTTACGGGAGAAGACTTTACTGACGGCGTTAAACGTAATGATTGGAGAATTCATTTGAAATAGTCAGGCAATAAATAACCATCATACTGATGGTGAGAAAGAATATAGGATTTAAATTCGGCAGAATGATATCCGGCGATAATATCTTTGGCGAACGGCGCCTGTTTATTTTTCCCGGCGACCGTCACCACGTTAATAAACTGGCTGACCGGGGTTTCGAGTTTCAGTGCCGATGCCAGTTTAATCCCACTGGAGACCGCAAAATTCCCCTGAATTAATCCGTAATCAACATCCGGCAATGCCCGTACCTGCTGAGCATTGTCCATCTCTTTCAGGACCAGCTTATAAGGGTTTTCACTGATATTGCGCTGCGAGAAAGTCGCAGGATCACTGTCCGGGCTTATCTTCAGCCAGCCTAAACTTTGCAGTACCAGCGCGGCACGATACTCATTCGGTGCCTGGTTAGGCACCGAAATCACAGTGCCTGGCGCCGGAGTATTCAGGGTTTTCAGTTTCCCGGCATACAATCCCATAGGCGGAGTGGGTACCTGGACAATCCCGACATTATCAATGCCCAGCCGGTCATTGACTGATTTCAGATACACCGGATGCTGCATAATATTAGCTTCGATTTTCCCCCGGGCAACAGCATCATTCACCTGAATTCCGTCGCTGAAATCCAGATATTCAATCTTATAGCCTTTCTTAATTAAATAAGGAGCCACGCCTTCACGGAACTCATCTTTATAAGGTCCCGGGTTAAATCCTACCCTGATAAGTTTTGTATCCGCGTGAGCCACAGAGAAAAGGGCCGAAGAAGCCAGCAAAGAAATAATAAGCCTGTTCGTCAGTGAACGATACATAAGAAAAAGATCTCCCAAAAATTCCGGTAACTATTGATAAATCACATATCTACCCGAAACTTCCGGTTAGTACCAGACTCTGCTTATGGCTTTTATTTGCTAAGGTTTAGCGTTAATTTGTTATTACCTTTTATCGCTATCTTTATCTTAATTATTGCTTGTGCACTCAGCGGATATCACTGCCGGGCAGCAGCAAGCTGTGAGATAGTTTGTCTGTATGAACTGAAAATGAGAAAACTATGCCGGTATTTCGCTCGTCACCGCTAATAAGTCAGTTAGAAGACAATATCTTTAGTGTGCTGGAGAAAATGGCAGCACAAACCGATGCTTCGCAGAGACCCGTCATTGACCTGTCATCCGGTAGTCCACGACAGCCGACACCGCCGGCGGTGGTCGCAGCCCTGCAGCTGGCCGCCGCCCGGCCAGATAATCACGATTATCCTTCCTTCTGGGGAAAAACAGAGTTACGCCAGGCCATTGCCCGTTATTGCGAGGCCAGTTACGGCTATTGTCCGGACCCGGAGAGTGAAATTGCAATTTTTCAGGGAGCACATATCGGCGTTTCAGGAATTCCCCGTGCTATCCTGAGTCCTGGCGAATACCTGATATCTACCGATCCCTGCTACCCCATCTACCGTTCTGCGGCCGCTCAGGCTCAGGCCAGATTTTATGGTATTCCTTTGCGGGGTGAAACAGAATGCCGGCTTGCTGATGCTGAACTACCCGCATAACCCCACCGGGGCCATTGCTACAGAACAGTTATTTGATGAAGCACTGGACTTTGTGCGGCAGCAGAATATTCCATTGTTGCATGATTTCGCCTATGCCTCAGTGGGCAGCCAGCCTCACCCTGCTCCACTGAGCCTGATGTCCCGTCCTGAGGGCGCAGAATGGGGCGTGGAAATTTATACCATGTCGAAAACCTTCCTGATGGCAGGCTGGCGGCTGGGATTTGCGGTCGGTAATGCCTCGGTAATTAGTGCCTTTAAAAAACTGCACACGCAGAGTTACAGCACGGTATTTGGAGCGATACAGGATGCAGCCGTCACTGCACTCTCACTGCCCCCGGAGGCCGTCAGCCAGTTTGCTGAAGTCTACCATCGTCGCCGTGAGCAGGTCATCCGCAGGCTGGATACCATGCGCTGGCCGGTCGCCCCTGACCAGGGAACGTTCTTTCTGTGGTTGCCGGTGCCGGCAGGCTACCAGAGCCAGCAATTTGCCGAATTTTTACTGCGCGAAGCTCAGGTTCTGGTGGCACCAGGCCAGGCATTTGGCCCGGCCGGAGAAGGCTTTATCCGACTGAGCCTCACCACCGATAACAGCGTACTCGATGAGGCACTGAAGAGAATGGCGGCGTTAAAACTATTCCATTGACCCTGTGCTGAATGGCAGGGTAATTTGCCATTCAGCCTGATTATCCTGCCATGACTTAATGTTCGTCGCTGAATTATTAATTAATCTGCTTCCCTGTACATAAAAATACTCTTTAATCGTCAGTAATTTACCGACAAATAATCCTTAACAAAAAAAAAAAAAAACATAAAAAATATAACTATTAGAATTTTCTTAAGGCGAAAAATATAACCTATGCCAGGCTTAATAGTGAAAAATCACATTAACCGAGGTGAATAATGAGTGATTCAGAAAACACAAAAACTAAAGTTGATTTTCTTCGTGATGTTATTTCACAGCTAAAAGAAATACGCCATTATGCACAGACCAATACCGAAACTTTATCGGCACACTGGCTGGCTTTTGATACCGGTGAATATGAAGATAAAGAACTGGCTGAACGGATTAATACCTTACTGAATCAGCAAGGGAAATTACTGGATGAGACAGAATCCGTGATTCAGGATCTGGAAATTTCGGTAAACCACAGCGAACAGGAAAGTTAATCGTGGTTATCAGGGCACTGGCGGTGCCCTGAAAGTATTCAGTCAAATTAAAGATCGTTTTTCACCACGACTTTATCCGCACCCGGTAAAGTATAAACATTCTCCTGATACCACTTCTCAGACAGTTTTGCCAGCGTACCGTCTTGTTTCAGCGAGGTGAGGATATTATCAATCTTGCTGATCAGAGCCGGGTCTTCCCCTTTCTTGTACAGTACAACGGTCGGGAACAATCCAACGCTGGCAGATGCTTTGATATTCAACGGCACTTTCTTAATAAGTGACAGATACCCGCCGATAGGATAGATAGCAGCATCATATTCCCCCGAATCTACCGAACGGAACATATCCAGGGCCGACTCTTCTCCGGAAGGGGTCAGCGTAATCGGGGTGGCCGCATGTGCCTTGTTGTACTGTTCAATCACCGTATAACGGGCATCATTGACATTAATTGGGTTCAGTTTTTTATGCTTAGTCGCAATATCGTCCAGAGAGTTAATACTGTTATCGTCTTTTCTGACGATTAGCCTTAAATCGCTGATCCCTGTAGGCTGATGCGAATAATCAAAGCTTTTCGCACGATCTTTGTTCAGATAAAAATGGTTTGCTGAAAGATCGTAAGCCCCGGTTTTCAGTCCGGTCAGAATTGCATCCTGAGACACCGTGCTGTAGCTAAATTTATATTCTGGCAATTTCTTCTGAATAATTTTTAACAGTTCGCCATCATAGCCGGAAATGGCTCCGTTCTCATCCACATAAGAGAATGGATAGTTATTGCTGTCCAGCGCGACATTGACCTGTTGCACGGCTGCCTGAGCAAGAGATGCAAACGATGATAATGCCAGCCCGGAAACTATCAGGGCACCTGCCAGTGATTTTTTAAATGACATGAGTATTCCTTTTAATATTATATCAGTGTTTTTTTAATAATAAGATCGATAGCTTTAGCAAATAACAACCCCAGCCCGACAAACAGGATATATACGATCAGGTAGGATTCGACATAATTAAATGTCTGGGCTGAAACAATATTTGATTTAGCCACCACATCAATCACTCCAATAGTAGAAGCTAATGCCGAGTCTTTAATCAAATCCATTACCACGTTACAGAATGCCGGGCTGTTGGCGACCATCATCTGCGGAAAAATAATTCGCCGGAAACTGCTGAACGGTGGCAGATTCACAGCCTTGGCGGCTTCCCACTGGCCGCTGTCCACGGAGCTCCAGGCAGAGCGAAAGAACTCCGAAAAATAACCGGAATAGACAAATACGAGTGAAGCAATAGCCGCAACATTCTGGGGGAGTTTCAGTTTCCAGGCCGATATTCCGTGAATACCCACCAGGTTAAATAACGCCACCAACAGATATGGCAGGGTGTAAAATACCATGTACATCAGAACAATGACCGGTATGGAACGGGTCAGTGACAGATATAGGAAAATCAGCTGCTGTAAGGCACGGTGTTTTACCTTCAGGCTAATCAGGCAGACCACCCCGCCGGCAATCAGCGAAAATAACAATGACAACACAATGATTTGCAGCGTTTCGCCTAATCCGCTAAGGATAAATGGCGTGGAGGTGAATAAAAATGTCTTATCCATGCTATTTACCCGTAATGATCTGGTATTTATTTTCCAGAATTTTTAGCACACCAGAGATGATCATACTGAGCAACCAGTAAATCAGCAGCGTGCTTATAAAAGACTGAATTTGCAGCATTCCATAACTGGCATTCGAAATTCGCTTCGCCAGACCGAATACATCATTAATCCCCACCAGATTCACGACTGAAGTCATTTTTACAATAGTGATCAAAAGGTTGGCAAAGCTTCCCACCGAAATCACACAGGCCTGCGGTAAAATGATTCTGAGGAACCCTGTCAGTGGCGGAATATTACTGGCAGCAATGGCTTCTGCCTGCCCGCTGTCAACCGACTGAATTCCCGAGCGGATAATTTCGGCAAAATAGGCTCCGGCAATCGCCGCAATCGCCCCGATGGCATACCAGATGTCACGGATAGCCGTGATATCGGCTCCGGCTTTCTGCAACAGGAATTTACCACCAAAATAAAACAGCAGGATCACGATGGGAATAGGTGAGGCTCTCATCACTCCGGTATACAGGCCATATAGCCAGCGTCCCGCCGCACCACTGGATCTTAGTGCCAGCAGTACCAGTCCGAGAACAGCACCCGTCAGCACTGAAAACAGGATGATTTCAAGCGTGGTTCCCATCCCGGACAATAACTTAATAAAAACGTCGCTGAAGGTGTTCATATTAGTAATGTGTGACTTTATCGACAAAATTGCGGGTACGTTCATTATTCGCCGCATGGAAAATCACTTGTGGCGTGTCAGATTCAATAATTTTCCCGCCTTCCATAAACACCACCTTGCCGGAGATTTTTTCGGCAAAAGAGAATTCATGGGTAGAGATAATCATGGTCTGACCCGCAGCAGCAATTTTGCGGATAAGCTGTAAAACGCCACCAATATTTTCAGGGTCCAGTGCCGATGTGGGTTCATCAAGCAGCAGAATTTCGGGTTGCAAAGCCAGCGCCCTGGCAATGCCTACACGCTGCTTCTGCCCCCCCGGATAAATTACGCGGATATTCGCCGGCTTTATCCGCCAGCCCCACTTCGGTTAAATATTTAACCGCAATATCTTTTGCCTGAGCCGCCGCTATTTTCTTACCGTAGATAATGCCTTCAGTCACGTTTTGCAAAGCTGTCAGATTATTAAACAGATTATAGTTTTGAAAAACCATACCCGTTTTCTTTCTGATATCACTTTCCTGTTTTTTGTTATAACGACCAAAATCAATCACCGTTCCTGAAATATCCAGGGTACCGCTGTCAGCCGGAGCTAATAAATTCAGGGTTCTCAGCAGCGTTGTTTTCCCGGAACCACTCGGACCAATCAGGGTAATTATTTCGCCCCGCGTTGCTTCCAGCGAGACCTGGCTGAGAATCTCTGCATGACCTATTTTTTTCGAAAGATTACGGGCAGAAAAAATCGATTCCTGCGACATTATTCGTCTCTCCAGCCAAGATCTTTCGCAACCACATCAATTAACAGCTCCAGTGAACGGTTACTCAGCCGATAATCAGGTTCGATAGTATGCGACTGGAAGGCGATATGGGTAGCACGCTCCAGCACACTGTCTTCTGCCAGCAAGCGCCCCACCTGCTGCGGGGTGCCATAATAAGCATCTTTGATGGTAGCAAATTCATTCAGCGCACAGTAATCCTGACTGGCCGGATCGGCATATTTCTCGTCGAACCTTTTGATAAATCCATCTAACCAGTGCTGGCCCTCGCTATGCTCATCGACCACCAGGACAGTGCGGGATACCATAATTCGGGGTTCCGTTCCTGCCGGTAATGCAGCCAGGTAACTGTCAATAATCCGGTGCTGAATAGCCAGTAACGAGGTCTCTCCTCCGGCCACCCTTGGCTGGGTGCGGGATAGCATCAGGCCGTACCCGGCGGCCCCTGCCTGAGCCGCCCCCTGCTCAGAAAACGTCGCCAGCCAGGTTTTCGGCTGCAGATTGTTTGGTGCCGGATAGAGTTGCTGTTTGTTACGCAGTATCTCCTGTAACCTTGCAAAGTTATCGCCAAAGATCTTGCGACGATTCGCGGCCTGTAAGCCGAAGCCTTTAAACGTGGCATCCGTTGCTCCGCTACCCAAACCCAGTTCCAGCCGCTGGTTATGCAGTAAATTCAGAACGGTAGCGTCTTCAATCACCCGCAGTGGGTTTTCAAATGACAGGGTAATCACTGCGGTACCGAGAGTGATGTTATTGGTGACCTGACCAGCCGCCGACAGCAGGACAAAGGGGGAAGGTAAGCCACCTTCTTCACGGTCAAAGTGGTGTTGTGCTATCCAGGCATTATCGTATCCCAGCTTTTCCGCGAGAATAATTTGATCTAATGCAATCTGGTAACGTTGCTGTGCGGAAGTATCATCCAGCAGACGGGTGAGAAAGCCTAACTGTTTTTTTTAGCTGACTAAAGACATAACCGTACCATAAATTATTTCATTATTAATTTTCCTTTTTTAAAAATATCAGCATTAAAAGTTAGCCGCAATCTGCCGCTATACAACCAATTTATCTATCGATATGCTTTTTTTAGCTTTAGAAAAATATTTAATTATTGCTGATTTATTTATCCCAAATTCTTTATTTACTCCGAAAGCCGATATGTATTCATTTTGTATTTATTTAAAATAAATTGTTAATTCAGGATAAAAACAAAGACCTCATTCCAGAGAAGTTGTAAAATCTGATGATTGAAAATTATACAGAAAATCACCGCAAGGATTGAGAAAGAAAAGTATATTGCGGGTTCTGCTGAACAATTATCGAACAGCCCCCGGTTAAGAAATTTTACTCAACACGACCATTTCTCCTCGCGACTTCCCGACGAGGTTTTATCTCAAGCCTGTTTTATATGCGCTCTGGTCAGAAGACAAAGACAATAACCCAGAATCTGCATCCTCCGGTCTGCTCAGTCACTGTCTGAGGAATCCTCCTGTCTGCCTTCTCCGGAAAGCCGGACTAAATGCACCATTAGCCAGAGTTGTTCATCTTCAGACAATTCAGTTTGCCTCTGAGTTTTCACATATTCACAGATTAATAAGGTACACCGGTACACATCAGGATACTGACGAGCCAGTTGCGAGGTTAAAGGATTTTTATTCAGGGAGCGGGATTGCTCTCCTTGCAGACGCTGTATAAAAAAACGTATATGGGTCAGAAATCGTGAATAATTTAAAGATTCGTAGTCAGGAGTGATCTGAAAATGATACTGAACAAGAGTGAAAATATCTTTCAGCATTTTAACTGACTGCATTGCCTTACCCACATCATCCCCGTCGCTTTGCCCGTTCACCAAATGGAAAGCAATATTACCGGCTTCCTCATCCGGAAGAGTGAGTCCGTACTGCAGGTTAATGGTATCCAGTGCCTGTCGGGCGGCCTGATACTGTGCCGGGTAAAAGCGCTGCACTTCATGCAATAAGCGGTTCTGTATCACAATGCCCTGCCGGTGACGTTCAACCGCAAAAGCCAGATGATCTGCCAGGGTGAATAATATCTGACTGCGAACTTTATTTTCCAGTTGCTGGTCGGCCACTGATAATACGTGCTCCGCCATTTGCAGAATATCCTCCGGCAAACTGGCAACCATCTGCAGATAATCCTTCCCGCGAACATTTTCCTGTACCACAAACCGCTTTTCAATTTTGTCATCGATAATGTCATCGCCTGGCCGACTGTTAAATCCCAGCCCTTTCCCCATGACGATCAGTTCACGGTTGTCGTCATCCCTGGTCAGAATAAGACTATTATTCAATACCTTTCCAACTTTCATAGCATCAACTTATTCCGTGGACATTCGGCCATTTCTGGCGATAACGCCACGATACCATGTAAAACTGCGCTTACGAATACGACGCAGAGATCGAAGTTCCTGCTCCCCTCTGTCGACATAGATGAATCCGTAGCGTTTGGCATAACCCTGATGTGTGCTGACTACATCAATGGCGGCCCACGGACAGTAGCCAAACAGCTTTACACCATCCGCGATGGCCAGTTTCATTTGCTCAATATGCTGCCGGTAAAAATCGATACGATAATCGTCATTAATACGGTCGCCGTCCTCCAGCACGTCTCTCGCACCCATACCGTTTTCGGTGATAATCACAGGCAAACCGTACCGCTCAAAGACTTTACGTAATGTCAGGCGTAACCCCACAGGATCTATCACCCAACCATAAGGCGTTTTACCGACAAACGGATTTTCTGCTGCCCGATAAACCCCGGGTTCTCCCAGCATAATCTGCTGGTCCCCGGCCCGTGCTGAAATATCACTGTTGTCTCCCTGACTGGCAGCGATAGTGGCCGTCGAATAATAGTTAATCGCCACAAAATCGGGTTTTGCCGCCGCTAAAATTTCCGGATCCTCTTCTGACATCTCCGGTGCAATTTCCCTGTCTACAAGATAAGACCAGCTGAGCGCGTTATAACGCCCAAGCACCGCAACATCCAGGAAACTCCAGCAACGTAATGTTTCCCAGTTATGGGCAGCAATGGCATCTTCTGGCCGACAGCTTTCCTGGTACATAGAAGTGGTATTGATTGCTGGCCCGATACTGGATTGTGGACACAACTGGTGACATAGCGCAAAGACCCGGGCCTGAGCCACCAGCATATGATGGCTTTGCTGATAGAGTGTTTTTTTGTCCGGCAATGATTTACCTGGCGGTAACCCGATAGCGCCGGGATGCAGGATCATCGTATTCTGTTCGTTGATGGTGAGCCAGTACTTCACTTTATGGCCGTATTCGCGAAACAATATTTCGGCGTAGTCAACAAATGCATCGATGGTTGAACGGTTCAGCCAGCCACCTTCATCTTCCAGGGCCTGCGGCAAATCAAAGTGGTACATAGTCACTATTGGCGTAATACCAGCCTCCAGTAAGGCATCAATTAAGCGATGATAGAAGGCAACTCCTTCAGGATTCAGCACATCCCGTCCAACAGGGAGGACGCGGGACCAGGCTATCGAGAAGCGGTAGGCTTTCAGGCCAAGCTCGGCGAATAAAGCAACATCCTCTTCCATACGATGATAATGATCACTGGCGACTGAAAAATCGGCGGTCCCTGGCGGGTGCAGTAACATATCCACAACCGACGGGCCTTTTCCTCCCCCGTTACCTTCAACCTGATAAGCAGCCGTTGATGCTCCCCAGAGAAAATCGTCCGGAAACTCTGTCGTTTTACGATATTGCATGATCTTTTCCCCTGCCAGTCAGCGTCATCAAAACCTCCCCGAACTCTACTGCTCCCGTTTCAAGGCAATCTTGCAGTGAATAGTCATCACTGTTCACCACAACGACCGGGGTGATTAAATCGTACCCGGCAGCTCTGATAGCTTCGGTATCAAAGCGGACCAACACATCCCCCCGACTCACCTCGTCGCCTGGCTGCAAATCAGAATCAAAATATTTTCCCTGCAGATTCACAGTATCAATACCGATATGAATCAGCAGTTCGAGGCCACTTTCATGCAGAATACCCACCGCATGCCGGGAAGGTAAAAACATCTGGATTTTACCGTTGAAAGGCGCACGGAGTATCCCCTCCTGCGGTTCAATGGCCACACCATTGCCTAACAGGCCTCCGGAAAACACATCATCATTCACCGCCGACAAAGGTTTAACTTCTCCCTGAAGTGGGCTGAATACACGCAGCTCATCATCCTCCGGAGTTTCAGAGGTTAAGGGCGCAACAGTGGCTGTTGTTTCAGGCACAGACAAGACGCTGTCTTCGAAACCCAATATCCAGGTCAGTATAAAAGTCACTACCAGCGCAATCAGACAGGTAATTAATGCATGGACAATGTTCATTGGATTGGCACCGATAAACGCTGGTAATGCCGCCAGTCCCGGAGAAACAAACGCATATCGTACCAGTCCACTCAGGCCGGCATAAATCCCGGCACAACCACCACCAATCATCGCAGCTATCAACGGTCTTTTTAGTCGAAGCGTGACCCCGTATAACGATGGCTCAGTAATTCCCATCAGGGCAGTAAATCCGGCAGAGGAAGCCAGCTGGCGTAACCCACTATTTTTGGTTTTCAGTGCCACACAGAGAGTTGCCGCACCTTGTGCGATATTTGACGCCAGCATTCCCGGACCATTGATCATCTCAAAACCATTTTTACTCAACTGACCTGTCGCTATTGGCGTCATTGCCCATGCTGTTCCGGTAATGACAAGGAACGGTTGTAGTCCCCCCATCAGCATCGGAATTAACCAGCGGGCATGCTGGTCAATAACCGCCGCGGCAGACGCGACCATATCATTCAGAAAGATGCCTAAGGGTCCTACCACCACCAAAGCCAGCGGAGCAGAAAAAATAAGAACAATCATAGGTTTAATGAAAAACTTAATGATTGAAGGGGAATATTTTTCAGCAAAACGTTCTATCCATGACATTAGCCAGACAGTCAAAATGATGGGCAAAACCGACCCGGAATAATCAGCCAGCAAGACTTTGATCCCCAGGAAATCCACGGGTTTGCCTGATGCCATCATCTGTGCAATGCCGGGATGTAATAATACACCGGCCACGGTCATGGCCAGAATCGGGCTACATTCAAATTTGACAGAGGCACCGTAGGCCAGTAACACCGGCAGAAAGAAGAAAGCTGCATCCGCAATAATATTCAGTAACTGGTAGCTACTGCTGTCAGAAGATAAGACTCCCGTGAGAGTCAGAATGACCAGTAATGCTTTTATCATCCCAGCCCCGGTGATAGCAGGGATCACCGGGGTGAACGTGGTAGAGATTACACTGATGATCCGGCTCATTATATTCTGATGTGGGCTATCCTTAACCTCATCTTCACTCTGCGTGGCATCCGGCTGGCTGGCATTACGTTTTTTCTGAATGGCCGAGAATACCCTCTGAACATCATTCCCAATAACAATCTGAAACTGCCCTCCTTTATCGACAACACTAATCACGCCTGGTAACTGTTCGATAGCTGGCGGGTTAACCCGGTTGCGCTGATTAAACTCCATCCGCAGTCGCGTGGCACAATGGGTCAGCGTACGAATATTGGTCTCACCACCAACCTCCCTGATTATCCCTTCCGATAATTCATTGTTATTCATTGTTTTTCTCACATTTAAGCAAAAAAAAAGACCAAAACAGCAATGCTCCCTAAAACGGGAAACATGTCTATTTTGGTCTTGCCTGCGAATGCAGTAACACGCCGCAATAAGATTAATTTCTGAGCTGAGTATTCTTTAGCCTTCACCGACTGGCAATTCACAGAAATTAAAAACGTGATCTAAGTCACATAGCATAACGTTATAGATTCACAGCAAAAATCCGACTAAAGCAAAGGCCAGAGAGGTTGCCTTAACATTTCCCGCAACAAAAACTCTTCCTATACTATACTCCCATATAGTATATTGACTGCGTCACCCGACTGAGAAACTGACCTATGCCGTCTACTCCTGAAGCAAAAAAGAAGACTCTGACCCGTGTCAGACGCATCCGGGGGCAAATTGATGCTCTGGAACGTGCGCTGGATGAAGGTGCAGAATGCCGGGCCATACTGCAGCAGATTGCGGCGGTGCGCGGTGCAGTTAATGGCCTGATGGCCGAAGTGCTGGAGAGTCATATCAGAGAAACGTTTGACGGTTCTGATACAGACAGCCAGCAACTCAATACCTCGGTAAACGATACTATCGATCTGGTTCGCGCTTATCTGAAATAGCGACCCTTTACCATGAATTAAGGATACCCATTATGAAATCACGTGCTGCGGTCGCTTTCGGCCCCGGAAAACCGCTGGAAATTGTTGAAATTGATGTTGCTCCGCCTAAAAAAGGGGAAGTGCTGATCAAAATTACCCACAGTGGTGTCTGCCATACCGATGCGTTTACTCTGTCCGGCAGTGATCCGGAAGGATTGTTCCCGGTTGTTCTGGGACACGAAGGCGCCGGTGTGGTCGTTGAACTGGGAGAAGGTGTGACCAGTGTCAGCGTCGGCGACCATGTTATTCCGTTGTATACCGCTGAATGTGGTGAATGCGATTTCTGTAAGTCAGGTAAAACTAACCTCTGTGTTGCCGTGCGTGAAACCCAGGGGAAAGGAGTGATGCCAGACGGAACCTCACGTTTTTCTTACAATGGTCAGCCGCTGTACCACTATATGGGTTGTTCAACATTCAGTGAATACACCGTAGTGGCAGAAGTGTCACTGGCAAAAATTAACCCTGAAGCCAACCATGAACATGTCTGCCTGCTGGGCTGCGGTGTCACCACCGGTATCGGTGCGGTGCATAACACGGCTAAAGTTCAGGAAGGCGATTCCGTGGCGATTTTCGGCCTTGGCGGAATTGGTCTGGCTGCCGTTCAGGGGGCCCGTCAGGCAAAAGCCGGCCGTATTTTTGCCATTGATACCAACCCGGAAAAATTTGCGCTGGCCAAACAGTTTGGTGCCACCGACTTTATCAATCCCAATGACTACGATAAGCCGATTCAGCAGGTGATTGTCGAAATGACCAAATGGGGTGTTGACCATACCTTTGAATGTATCGGTAATGTCAATGTTATGCGCGCCGCACTGGAAAGCGCACACCGTGGCTGGGGGCAATCGGTGATTATCGGTGTTGCCGGTGCCGGTCAGGAAATTTCAACCCGTCCGTTCCAGCTGGTGACAGGGCGTGTCTGGAAAGGGACTGCATTTGGGGGCGTCAAAGGCCGTTCACAGCTGCCAGGTATGGTAGAAGATTCAATGAAAGGAAAAATTGAGCTGGCTCCGTTTGTGACTCACACCATGGGTCTGGATAAAATTAATGATGCCTTTGACCTGATGCACGAAGGTAAATCCATCCGTACGGTGATTAATTTCTGATGCGTTCCCCCTCCGCGGAGGGGGATTTCTGGTTTATCCGCATTTTTCCTGCTCCCCCTCCTGTCCCTCTGCACTCTGCTGATGCATTCCCTTGTTGATTGCGTACTGACGGTGCGATCGCCGATCCCTGTTTGCCCACACAATAATCAACCCACTGATTTATAATCAATAAAATAAAAAACGATCCTGGCATGATTCATGCTTATTTAATTTCATTCAAGTAACTTGAATTTAAATCAATAACTGGACAGAGCCACCGGAGAGTAAAAACATGCGATTTCCACGACTGAGACTGACGACTGCCGCTGTTGTTTCATGTGCCTTACTGGCGGCATCTGCCGCGGCACATGCCGAAGATTTACTGGCAAGAATTAAACAAAATAAACAAATCACCATCGCCACTGAGGCGCGCTATGCACCCTTTGAATCGGTAGTCGATGGCAAGATCGTGGGTTTCGATGTCGATCTGATGAACTACATCCTGAAGCAACTGCCGGGTGTCAAAGTGAAACAACTGGATCTGCCTTTCCAGAGTATTTTGCCGGGTCTGGACGCGAAAAAGTTCGATTTTGTTGTGACTGCGGTGACAGTGAACAAGCAGCGGATGGATAATTTTGCCTTCTCTTCAGCCATTGCTGAATCCACGGTGGCATTGCTTAAACGCAATGATGACAGTTCTATCAAGTCCCCGGAGGACCTGAGTGGTAAAGTGGTGGGTTCACAGGCGGGATCCGGTCAGTTGCAGATTCTGCAGGACTACAACCAGCATCTGAAAAGCGAAGGTAAACCGGGCATAAAAGAAATCCGCCAGTATGTCAGTTTTGACGAAGCTTATGCGGATCTGGCGACCCACCGGCTGGACGGAGTCGCCCAGTCCCTGGCTAATCTTGGTCCGTTAATCAAAGCGCGGCCTGGCGTGTTCGCGACCCTGCCGGAAATGCTGGGACCGAAAACCTACTTCGGTTGGGTAGGACGTAAAGATGCTGACAGCCAGTCTCTGGTCACCTTCTTCAGCGACGGTATCGCCAGGGCAGAAAAAGACGGCACCATGACTCGTCTGCAACAGAAATGGTTTGGCTTTACCACCCAACTGCCGCAAGGCCCAATGCCGGTACCGAAAATCTAAGGCCGGCACTGATGACTGATTTTATTCAACGGCTGGTGATGTATATCCCGCAATTACGCCACGGCGCAATGGTCACGCTGACGTTGTGTGTGGCAGGAATGGCTATTGGCTTTGTGTTGGCGGTGCTGCTCTGCCAGCTCAGTCAGTCGCGGCATAAAGGGCTGCAGGCCTTCTGTGGCGTTTATTGCAGTTTCTTCCGCGGTACGCCCTTGCTGGCTCAATTGCTGTTGTGCTTCTACCTGCCTACCGCTCTGGGACTGGATATTCCCGGCAGTATAGCCGCCATTATTGTGCTGGCGATGAATACTTCAGCCTATCAGTCACAGATTCTGCGCAGCGGGTTTGATGCTATACCGAAGGGTCAGCTTGAAGCTGCCGCCATCTTTGGTATCAGCCGATTCAGAGTACTGTGCAAAATCCAACTGCCTCAGGTGTTACGCTTAACCCTTAGCGCCCTGGTGTCAGAATTAATCGATGTGATTAAAGTCTCGGCCGTGGTTTCCGTCGTCTCGGTCACAGACTTAATGCGCGTCGGCCAGCAACTGGTCTCTCAGACTTACCGGCCACTGGAGGTTTATCTGGTGACTGCAGTTTTCTATCTGCTGCTGACCAGTTTGCTGTCGACAGCCGCATCGCTGCTGGAAAAACGCTGGAAGGAGCGCTATCAGTGAATGCTTATCTCACCGATTTACCGCTGTTTGTCCACGCTTTGCTGGTGACCTTACAGATAAGCCTGGCGGCAGCATTGCTGGGCGGATTATTGGGATTTGGGCTGAATGCTCTGCGGCTTACCCTGCCCGGGTTCATACTGCCCTACCGCTTTTACATCTGGATTATCCGGGGTACGCCCTATCTGGCTCAGCTGTTTGTCGCCTATTTTGGTCTGGCGGTAATAGGTATCACCCTCAGTGCGGTACAGGCCACCATCCTGTCTCTGGCTTTATACAGTGCGGCATATTTTGCCGAGCTGTTCCGTACCGCATGGAATACCGTCCCGGCGGGCCACATCGAGGCCGCTCGTGTCCACGGTATCGCTGACCGGCGGATTTTCTGGCATATCCAGGCACCACAGGCGTTCAGTTTTTGCCTGCCATTGCTCGGCAACCAGGTCATTCTGACCATTAAAGAGAGCGCTGTCGCCTCGATTATTACCGTGCCTGAACTGACCATGACCGCAGGCCAGATTGTCAGTGACACCTTTTCTTATGTGGTGCCCTACACCCTGCTGGTACTGAGCTATTGGTTCCTGACGCAGAGTGTCACTGTTATTTTTCGTTTCGCCGCACAGCGAACCAACCGTTATCTCAAAGGATGATCGTATGACAACCCTTCCGCTTCTGGAGCTACGCTCCGTGGGTAAATCTTACGGCTCACATCGTGTGCTCAGTGATATCAGTCTGCAGGTGATGCCTGGTGAAATTGTTTCGCTGATAGGCCCTTCAGGGTCAGGAAAAACCACCGCCCTGCGCTGTATGAATTTTCTTGAGACCTATGATGAAGGTGAAGTGATTATTGCCGGCCAGTTACTCGGCTACAGCAGTACTCAACGCGGGGCGAAGTATCAGGACAGCCCTGCCGCTATTGCTGAAGTCCGCCGCCCGTTATCGATGGTCTTTCAGCAGTTCAATCTGTGGCCCCATATGACGGTGCTGGAGAATGTCATGGCTCCACTGGTACTGGGGAAGAATATTGAAAAACATGAGGCCCGGAATCTGGCGACGGCGGCTCTCGACAGAGTCGGAATGCGGCAGAAAATGTCCGCTTATCCGGCACGCTTATCTGGCGGCCAGCAACAGCGGGTTGGTATCGCACGGGCACTGGCAGTCGAGCCACAGCTGATGCTGCTGGATGAACCGACCTCTGCCCTCGACCCTGAACTGGTGGAAGAGGTATTGCAGGTCATTTCATCACTGGCCAGTGCCGGGATGACCATGGTGATGGTCACCCATGAGATGAGTTTTGCCGCCAAAATCTCCAGTCAGGTGGTATTTATGGAGGCGGGAAAAATTATCGAAACCGGTCCGCCTCAAAAATTGTTCCATGCCCCTGAGACAGAACGCTTACAAACGTTTCTGCGCCCCTGGTTTAACCGCAGTCTTAATTTTTCTGATAACAAGGAACTGGTGTCATGAGCAACTCCTGTGCCGGTAAACTGGCAATGGCGATTAACCAACAGCGCCTGGTGGACTCGCTGGAACAGTTGGCCCGCTTTGGCGCCACAGCTGATGGCGGGGTCAACCGCCAGGCACTGTCAGTACTGGACCTGCAGGCAAGGCGCTGGCTGATCGGGCAGGCCGAATCGTTGGGCTGTAGCGTGTTTACCGATGACAGTGCCAATCTGTTTTTTCGCCGCCCCGGGACCTCAGACTTGCCGCCGGTCGTCACCGGCAGCCATACCGACACCCAGCCGAGCGGCGGAAAGTACGATGGCTGTCTGGGAGTGATGGCCGGATTAGAGTGCATTGCCGCACTGAATGATGCCGGCATCACCACCTTACGCCCGGTAGAAGTTGCGGTCTGGATGAATGAAGAAGGCAGCCGTTTCTCTCCGGGGGCGATGGGATCCAGTGCGTTTGTCTATCCTGAACGTCTGTCACACTATCTGCAGGCCACCGATGCGGATCAGGTGACTTTGCAGCAAGCATTGACCGATCATCATCAGGCGTTCCCCGGGCTGCCACACCGTGCGCCAATACCGATGTCCGCTTTCCTGGAGCTGCACATTGAACAAGGCCCGGTGCTGGAAAAGGCAGGCATCAGCCTGGGGGCTGTCACCGGTATTCAGGGCGTGCGCTGGTACCAGGTCATTTGTGAAGGAAGTGCCGCACACGCAGGCACCACTCCCATGCACCTGCGTCGCGATGCCATGTCACTGGCGATGACTGCGACTGAACAGCTCCGTCAACTGGGTGATGCGCTGGCCGGCAGCGAATTACGGATCACCTTTGGCCGCTGGCAGGTCGAACCCAATGCTATCAATACTATTCCTGCCAGAGTGACCTTTAGCGTTGACTTTCGGCATGCAGACCCGACCGTACTGGAGGCTTTCGATCAGCAACTGAAAGAATGTTTGCCTGATTATTGTCAGGCGACTGCCGGCTTTATTCACCCACCGGTACAGTTCCCTGAGGCGATTGTCTCGACCGTAACCGCCGCCTGCCAGGCCCTGAACCAACCCTTTATTCCGCTGCGGTCCGGAGCATTTCACGATGCGATGTACCTGGCCGCCCATTGCCCGACCGGAATGATCTTTGTGCCGAGCCGGGACGGTATCAGCCACAACCCCGCAGAATTTACTGAGCCTGCGGATCTCACCGCCGGCACCCGGGTCCTTGCCTGGTGTCTGGCCGAACTTGCTAATCAATCTGAAACACCGGAGATTTTATGAACGACACCACTTACCCAGCCTGCTGCCATAAAGATAACGGCACCTCATTAGGCCATAACGCAACGCTGGAACAACCCATTTCGGCCGATGGCACCCCGGAAACCGGCAAAACCTATACTGTGCCAGCACGTTGTGGACGGGCAGTGAAACTGAAAAAAGGCCAGGTGATCACTATCACCAATACCCACGGGACTCAGGTCTGTGACACATGGATGTTTAATACAGAGGATATGAGCGAATTTCTGTCGATGGAACACGCCCGCGCGTTTATCGATAAAATCATTCCTAAGCCTGGCGATGCCCTGGTGACTAACCAGCGCCGGCCGATTGGTGAACTGATTGCCGACACCTCGCCAGGTATTCACGATACCCTGATGGCAGCCTGTGATTTGTATCGTTATACTAACCTCGGTGTTGAAGGCTACCACGACAGCTGTGCTGACAATATGCGGATGGCGTTAAACGCTATCGGCCTGCGTGCCAGAGAAGTTCCTCAACCCTTTAACTTATGGATGAATATCCCGGTAAAACCGGATTACACTGTTGACTGGTTGCCGCCGGTGTCAAAACCAGGCGATTATGTACAGATTCGTGCCACGATGGATTGTGTGGTAGTGATGTCCGCCTGCCCTCAGGACATTGTGCCAATCAATGACCTCAATCCGGTCGATGTGCATTTCGTGGTCAATGACTGATACTGCTGACGGCCTCATGATGAGGTCGTTTTTCATTCCAGAGAGTACTGATGGCTAATACTGAAAAAAAAACCACGCAGAATGCAGCTTCAGGGAATTCCGCCAGCCTGCCAGGGCTGGGAGGACGGCTGAAACATGCCCGACTGGTTGCAGAACTGACACTCAAACAAGTCGCAGTACAGGCTGGATGTTCTGAGAGTCTGATTTCCAAACTCGAACACGATGCTGCTTCACCGTCGCTGGCGATGCTTCACCGTCTGGCACGGGCACTGAATACCAATATTTCAGATCTGACTGCCGAAACCTGGGAACAGGAAGAACCCGTACAAACGGCATCAAAACGTTCCCGAACCCGGTTTGTCAAACGCAATAAAGGCGGAGGGATTGAGTTGGAACGGCTGACGCCTTCACGTAAGGGAATGTTATTACAGGGAAACATCCATATTATAGCGCCTGACACCCGCAGTGACGGGCTGATTGAACATCAGGGTGAAGAGATGGGCTATGTATTAACAGGGAGTATTGAACTGATTCTGGGTGACAAAAGCTATTCGCTGTCTGCCGGCGATTCATTCCACTTTCCCAGCCATATTCCTCACGGCTATCATAACCACGGGGATGAAGAGGCACAGGTACTATGGGTTAATACCCCCGTCACCTTCTGACATCGGGTAATCGGCCGGTTTGTCTGGTCTTCAGCTTGCCACAGCCGGATGTTTTCAGGTGACAGAATGACTGCGCACCTGAAACATTCAGATCATTTTACTGCAGCTATGCGGCCTGTAGTTTCATCTCCACGTAAGCGTTGACGCCACTCTCCTGTTATACGGGTGCTGATAGAAATCATTATTTCTATAACTTTAAACAGGTTACCTCCCCGGATAACCCGCTCACCCGTCTGTTGCCTGTTGTTTTATCGTCATCCCGTTACGCTAAGTCACGGTGCAAAAGCATTATTTTAGTGCACACATAAAACTCCATGAACCAAAAAACGACAAATCAGGAAATTATGAGTCTGTTGTTTCACTAAGGCAGTTTGTAAAAAATTTTCCTTAATTCGTCGTAGTTTAGCCAGCACGGGTCGATATCAGCCCCACAGTGGGCCAGGGATGGCCTGATTATTGCTTTGGATAGGAAACTTTAGTTTCCCCCCGGAGCGAACCCGATGAATAAAACCCATGAAACCGGGCTGTTATATGGCCTGAATGAGAAGATACCGACCGTCCCCGCGATTTTTACCGCTATTCAGCACATGCTGGCCAGTATCGTCGGTATTATCACCCCGCCTTTGATCATAGGTTCTACGCTGGGGCTGAATGCCTACATGCCCTATCTGATTAGCATGTCATTATTTGCCTCCGGTCTGGGGACCATCCTGCAGGCCGGACGTTTCTTTTCCATCGGGGCGGGGATGATTTGTCTGCAGGGCACCAGCTTTGCATTTCTGGGAGTGATTATTTCCGGCGGGATGATGATCAAAGGCCAGGGGGGAACTCCGGAGCAGATTCTGGCCATGATCTTTGGTTGCAACCTGGTGGCAGCGATTATCCCGCTGATCGTCAGCCGCTTTATCCATACCTTTTCACGGCTGCTGACCCCGCTGGTGACCGGCAGCGTGATTGTGCTGATCGGTATCAGTCTGATTAAAGTCAGCATCAGTGACTGGGGCGGCGGTTTCGGTGCAGCAGATTTCGGTTCTCCGCGTAACCTGGGGCTGGGCGCGCTGACTCTGATTGTAATTGTGCTGATGAACTGTAGCCGCTCCCCCTGGCTTAGACTATCCGGGATTGTGACCGGGATTGTCGTGGGTAGTGTGGCCGCCTGGCTGACCGGTTCTTTCCATCCGCAATTTTCCTCCGGCGGGCAGTTACTGACCGTGCCGGTCCCGTTCCGTTTCGGTGTGGCGTTTAACCTGAGTGTGTTTATTCCAATCGCCCTGGTCTCACTGATTTCGATAATCGAAGCCGTGGGCGACCTGACAGCCAACTGTATGCTGTCAAAACAGCCGGTTGAAGGCCCTGAATTTGAAAAACGTATCAAGGGTGGAATCCTCGGTGACGGTGTCAGTTGCATCCTGGCCGCCGCTTTCTCCTCTTTCCCGAATACCACATTTGCCCAGAACAACGGCGTGATTCAGATGACGCAGGTTGCCAGCCGTTACGCGGGCTTCTGGATTGGCGGCATCTTTGTGCTGCTCGGCCTGTTCCCGATGTTCAGCCATGTGCTGGAGCAGTTGCCACCTCCGGTGCTTGGCGGTGCCACACTGGTGATGTTTGGCAACGTCGTCGCCGCAGGGATTCGGATTATGACCCGCGAGACCATCGATAACCGCGGCATGCTGATTATTGCCATCTCGTTTGGTGTCGGTCTGGGAATTGAGGCCCAGCCGGATGTGATCAAAGAGCTACCGGCCTTTATCCGCACCCTGCTACAGAGCGCGGTCACCAGCGGCGGTATCCTTGCGATTCTGCTGAACCTGGTACTGCCACGCTCAAAGCATAAACCCGAAGTAAATACTCACACTCATAATGAAAGCAGCAGTTCAATTTCAGGAGAAACGCATGTCTGAACAGCACCCGGTTTCCGGCACCTCCGGGCGCAGGATTTGGATTAAACAGCCACTGGCCTGCTTTACTGCCAGCGACCAACAGGCCAGCGGTGGCCTGGTGATCACCGGAAATACTATCAGTGAAGTGCTGGCCGCTGGACAGCAGCCGTCGCAACCCTGTGATGAAGTGTTTGATGCCCGTGAACACGTGGTGCTCCCCGGGTTGGTAAACACTCACCATCATTTTTATCAGACCCTGACCCGGGCCTGGGGACCGGTGGTCAGTGAGCCGCTGTTTCCCTGGCTGCAACAGTTATATCCGGTCTGGGCAAAACTGACGCCAGAGGCACTGGCTCTGGCGACCGAAGTGGCGATGGCGGAGTTGTTACTCTCAGGTTGTACCACCACCAGCGACCACCACTATCTGTTCCCTCAGGGAATGGAAGATGCCATCGATATTGAAGCTGAAGTGGTCAGCCGCATGGGAATGCGGGCCATGCTGACCCGGGGTTCGATGAGCCTCGGCCAGGCCTCCGGTGGTCTGCCTCCGGAGCATACGGTTCAGACTGCGGAAGATATTCTGGCGGACAGTGAACGCCTGATTAAACGTTATCATCAGCGTGGTGACGGCGCACAGATTCAGATTGCCTTAGCGCCATGCTCTCCTTTTTCGGTCACCACTGATATCATGCGCGCCAGCGCAGAAATGGCTGAAGCTCTGGACGTCCGTTTACATACCCATCTGGCCGAAACGCTGGATGAAGAAGAGTTTTGTCTGAAACGCTTCGGTTTGCGTACCGTTGATTATCTGGATTCGGTGGGCTGGTTAAGTCACCGGACCTGGCTTGCTCACGGTATTCACTTCAATCAACAGGAAATTGAACGTCTGGGAGCTGCCGGCTGCGCGATATGCCATTGTCCGGTCTCTAATATGCGCCTCGCTTCCGGTATCTGCAGAACGCTGGAACTGGAACAGGCCGGTGCGGTGATAAGCCTGGGCGTTGATGGATCGGCCTCAAACGATGCCTCCAACATGATGTACGAAGCCCGCCAGACGCTGTATCTGCAGCGTTTACGTTACGGGGCCAGAGACATTACCCCGGAACTGATCCTGCGCTGGGCTACCCTCGGGGGGGCGAAAGCCCTGGGGCGCAGCGATATCGGACAGTTGTCGGTCGGTAAACAGGCAGATATTGCCCTGTACCGGCTGGATGATTTGCGCTTCAGCGGCAGTCATGATCCACTGGCAGCTTTACTGCTATGCGGTGCGGAACAGGCGGACCGGGTGATGATTGGCGGCACATGGCGGGTTACCGACGGCAGGATTGTCGGGCTGGATACCGAGGCATTGATTGCCCGTCACCGTCAGGCAGCAAAGCAACTGCTCATGGCATAACACTATAAAACAGCGGGGCGGCATTGACTGCCCCCGCATAAAAGTAATGTGGCAAATAAACGGGAATGACTGATGAAAAAAATAACTAATGATAGCAATACACCGCACCGTGCCGGCTGGCAAAAAGCGATAGGTGGCGGATTACTGGCCGCCTGTCTGTTACCGGTGATGGCACAGGCCGTCGCCGATGATGGTAACCCGCAAACTGCCAACGATTTCAGTGAAATTTTCACCAAAGGCAAGGTCAGTGGCAGTATCCGTTCTCTCTACTATTCCACACACAATGCCTATTTTGTCTCTCACTATAACCAGGACACCGTCAGCTACGGGGGTTTCCTGAAATATGAAACGGCGCCTTATGACGGTTTTAACATGGGTGTCAGTGGACTGTTTGTCCGTGGTATTGATCACGGCAGTGCGGACCAGACCGTTAGCGAACTGGGAGAAAACCAGACCAATATCGGTGAAGCCTGGTTACAGTGGAAAGGGGATGATTTCCGCATAACCGGCGGTAACCAGCAGCTGGATTTACCTTTCCTGGGTAACTATGACTGGCGTATCACCCCGATCATTTATCAGGCGGTGGATATGGAATATGGTCAGGGCGAAGACTTCCTGCGCGCGACTAAAGTTTTCCGCTACAAACCCTGGGGCTCCGATACTCAGGGCCGTTATACCGCCTATAACACGACCGATAAAACGGCAGGTATGTGGTCGCTGGGCGCCGGACATCACCTGGATGCCGGCAGCACTCATCTGAATGGCGTGGCCTGGTACGAAAGCTATCGCGACTACACCAATATTTTCTATACCGAAGGTCATGCCAGCTGGAATAACGTCGCCATGACCCCGGATTTCGGGGTGCAATATATTCGTGGTACCGGCAACGGTAAAGATCTGGCGGGTCCGGTGAACAGCCAGAGCATTGGCTGGCAGTTATCCCTGAACCTGACGCCACAATTGAACTGGAAGCTGGGTTATGATTACCTGTCGAATAATGCTAACAGCTATCAGTACGCGCTGGTCACCCCGTACGCACATAACGCCTCATCAGGCCCTTACTTTGCACAACCGTTCTTTACCAGTACCCAGGATCTGGGAAATGGCAACGCCTGGTCGACCAGCCTGAACTATAACTACAATCAGAATCTGACCGTCGGTACCCGTTATACCTGGATGGATCTGACCCCGCCGGCCGCTTCCGGTAGCCTGCGTCAGTCAGAATATCTGGTCTACGGTGTCTGGAACTTTGACGGCGTGCTGAAGGGGCTGAGCCTGAATGATTTCCTCGGGGTGCAGACTTCCCCACTGTACAAGAAAGATTTCTGGCAGAACCGCGTCACTCTGCAATACGATTTCTGATGTATTTACGGCGGGTGCCTGCACCCGTTGTTTTTCCTGCTCTCTTCGAAAATCTCTGATTTCGCCGCCGTCAGCCATTCCCCTTTAGCCACCTTCCGGAAAAGCAATGGCGAAATTAATTTTAAATAAAATAACAACGGACTTAACAACCAGACAAAAAAAAGATTACACTAGCGCTATTATTAACGGGGACCTAATGGAATTGTCATTTGTCATTTCTTATCCGGTTATCGCACACTAAACTTCCTGCAGTTATTGCCATCCTGGCAATACTGATGTTGTTTATTGCCCCGGAAATATCCCGTTCATTACAAAACTCCTCCGCCACACCCACTGCCAGTATCTCTGCTTCTTCTGAGGTGGCAATGCCGGGCATGTCTGTGACCTCGCATATGGTCATGGAGAAACATGCCGCACCCCACTCTGCTCCGGCTGTTGACCCAATGTCGGGAATGGATGATATTGCCTGTGGATACTGCGTGATGCTGCTGCATATGCCGGTACTGCTGGCAATGATGGTCTTCCTGTGCTGGTTCAGTTTACTGTTGCGTCGCGCCCCACCCGCCAGGCGACATTACGCCCTGCCGGTTCGTTTATTCACCGGCGATCTTCAACCCCGGGGTCCTCCCCTCTGCTGCTGAATTTCCTGTTCTGTCTCTGAGGATGAACGGCAGATTATTTTGCTGTAGGTAAATAATATGTGCATTCGCTCAGGAATAATTACGTCTTAAATAAAAGACGGTTATTTCCGTGATTATTCCTCATCATCAGGATCGGACATTTATCTATTTTCAGAATAACTATTCACTGTTGTCATTATGGCCACAGGTCTGGTTTTCAGTCTTCGGGAATAAATTATTCATTGCCATCAGGCGCGTCCCCCGAAATATATTGTTAATTTACGCAGGTCAGTCAATGACCGGCGACTCACAAGGAATGATTATGTCTTTTTCAGCAAAAAATATCGTTGCAGCGTTATCTTTACTGGGCTGTGCGTTACTCAGTCAGCAGGCGCTGGCACATGCTCATCTGACCTCTGCCGAGCCGGCACAACAGAGTGAAGTTTCGGTCTCACCTGACCATTTAACACTGCATTTTTCTGAAGATTTAGAAGCGGCCTTTACCGGCATCACTCTGTCACAGGCCGATGGCAGGCAGGTGGCGACCGGTAAAGCCAGCGTGGAAGATAACGCGAAAAGTACCCTGATTGTGCCGGTGACTCAGCCGCTGAGCCATGGGAAATATCAGGTTGACTGGCATGCACTGTCTGTCGACGGGCATAAAACCAAAGGCAGTTATACTTTCACTGTGAAGTAAGCCCTGTGATGCCGGTATCAGAGGATACCGGCAGTCTCATCGGGGAGGCTCGACAGATAACATGGCTTCATCTTCATGGCTACGCCGCCGAAAATCACTGGGGCTGACCCCTACCCGTTTACGAAAAACCCTGGAAAAATAGAGCTGATCGTCATATCCCACTTCTCTGGCCACCGTGGCCACCGGTTCCAGGGTCGACTGTAGTAATAACCGGGCACGGATAATCCGTTGATCTTCACGCCAGCGCAGCAGGTTGACTCCCAGTTGTTCGCGGAACAGATGAGCCAGCCGTGACGGCGATAAACAAACATGCCGGGCAATATCCTCAATTTTCAGATCACTGGCCAGACGCAGTGTCATAAACTGACAGGCTTCCACAATTCGGGCATCACGAACCTGTTGCTGGTGTCTGGGGTCTTCCTCTGCCGCCCTCAGCAACAGATTTTCCAGCAGATTCATCGACATTTCTTCGGCAAAGGGCCTTCCTGAATTGTGCACCTGCTCAATATTAATAAACATCTGACTGAACTCAGCCTGCAAACTCTCCGGTAACCGTAATCTTCCTACGCCGGATTGCAGGGTGGACCACTGTAACCAGTTACTCCAGAAGGCTCTGGGACGGAAATAGACCCAACGATGAAACCAGTTATCACTGTCCGGCGCCCGGCCATAGTAATGCGCCATTTGCGGCTGAAACAGCAACATATCTCCGGGCTCACAGTCAAAACCGGCTTCGCCTTCAAAAACCCGTCCCTTTCCACTAATGGTGAGATTAAGAATATACCCTTTCATCCCTTCCGGGCGGTCAATAAAGAAATCCAGAGCTCCCCCGGCGGTGATTGGCGTCAACCCCGCCACCAGCCAGGCATTAAAATGATAGCCCGGCAGTAACGGATCTTTCTGTAATTTGCCGGATGACGAATGCAACATCATAAATTCTCCCCGGAACTCAAAGAAGCAAACTCACCAGGCGCATGGTGAATCACAACGCTTTCAGACTTAGCTTTTTTGTTTATAGCGGTCAAAAATAACCGCTGCCAGCAAAATAGCACCCCGTACGACATACTGTGAAAACGGTGAAATATTCAGCAGATTCATGGCATTTTCCACGGTGCCTAATATTAATACCCCGGCTACGACATAAGAAATGCGGCCTACCCCACCTTTTAGCGAAACGCCTCCTAACACACAGGCAGAAATCACTACCAACTCATAGCCCAGCGATGTCATCGGCTGGCCGCTCGTCATGCGGGAGGCCAGAATGATTCCCGCTGCGGCCGATACCAGCCCGGAAAGGATGAAAATAATAATCCGGGTGCGGACGACAGGCACCCCGGCCAGTCTGGCGGCTTCCTCATTACCACCAATCGCCAAAGTATTTCTGCCAAAAATGGTTTTATTTAGCAGGAATCCAAACACGACCATCGTTAAAATCGTCAGCCAGATGGGTGCCGGCACCCCGAGCCAGTTGGCATATCCCAGGCTGAAAAACGAATCATCATCAATGCCCACCGCTTTACCGTCCGAGATGATATAAGCCAGGCCGCGGACAATCTGCATTGTCGCCAGCGTCGTAATCAGGGCATTAATTTTAAGCCGCGCAATCACAAATCCATTGACCAATCCGGTCAGACAACCCAGTAATAAACCGGCCCCCACGCCAATCCACATATTTTCGGTCAGGTTCATCACTACCGCGGTCACCACTCCGGCACAGGCAATCACCGAAGCGACAGACAGATCAAAATCACCGGAAGCCAGGCAAAACAGCATTCCGCAGGCCACCATCCCGGACATCGACATAGCCAGTCCCAGGCCTTTCATATTGATAAACGTGGCAAAGTTAGGCACGAAAATGGCACAGACGATAAACAGCAATGCAAATACCACCAGCATGCCAAAATTGTTCCACAGCCGGTTAAGGCGTTGCCCGGAAGACACTGCCAGCGGTGCGGTGGCAGAAGGGGTTGAAGTTGAATTAGTCATAGTTAACTCCTGGTTTCAGGCAACAGCCGGTTGTCCGGAGGCTACCGGCATCGCCAGGCTCAATGCCTGAGATTCGCTCGCCTGATCATGAGAAAGCTCACCGGCAATGGCACCTTCACGCATCACGAGAATACGATCTGCCAGTCCTAACACTTCTGGCAGGTCACTGGAGGCAAACAATACGGCAACGCCCTGCGAGGCCAGTTGATAGATCAGCTGATAAATTTCATGTTTAGCGCCCACATCGATACCCCGGGTAGGCTCATCCAGTAACATCACTTTAATATGGCTTTCTGACAACCAACGGCCGAGGATAGCTTTCTGCTGATTTCCGCCAGAGAGCCGGGCGATTTGCTGTTCACCGGTCGGGGTCTTGATTTTTAACCCCCGGATATGCTGCCCGGCGTTCTCCAGTTCCCAGTGGTTATCCACCAGCCAGCCCGCCGACAAATGTTCACGCCTGGCGCTGATATTGATATTTTCATTAACTGAGTGAACGGGGATGATACCGTCAGCTTTTCTGTCCTCCGGGCAGAGCAGAATACCGGAACGAATAGCATCGATGGGTTGCGACAGACGGAGTTTTGCCCCCTCCAGCCACACCTCCCCGGAAAGTATTTTGCTGGCACCGAACAGTCCTTTCAGTAATTCGGTCCGTCCGGCACCGACCAGGCCAAATAATCCGACAATTTCCCCGGATCTAACCTGCAGGGAAACCGGTTGTTTCACCCCGGTGGTATGGAATTTATCCAGCCTCAGGCGGGTTTCACCGACGGGACGCGGCTGGTAACCATAGATATCACCAATATCGCGCCCCACCATCGCCTGCACCAGTTGTTGGTGGCTAAGCCGGGTCATATCATCGAAAGTGCAGACGTAGCGACCATCTTTAAATACCGTCACCGCATCACTTAAGGCAAAAATTTCTTCCATCCGGTGCGAGACATAGAGCACCACTTTGCCCTGTGCCCTCAGTTGACGGAGCACACGAAACAGGTGCTCAGTTTCGCGGGCAGACAACGAGCTGGTCGGTTCATCGAAGGCAATCACCTGCGCATCACGCGCCAGCGCTTTGGCTATCTCCACCATCTGCCACTGGCCGAGTGACAGGTATTTAAGCGGAGTTTCCGGGTCGATAGTCATCCCGAGAGCGCTGAGTTGCTGTTGGGCTTTTTGTCGCAACAGCTTTTTATTTAACAATCCACCCTGACCGGGTAACTGACCCAGGAAAATATTCTCGGCAACTGTCAGTTCCGGCACGAGATGCAATTCCTGATAAATAATGGCAATACCCGCCTGTAAAGCCTCGGTGGTATTACTGAATGCCACCGGTTTCCCCTGAAGAATTAACGTTCCTTCGGTGGGGGTATAACTGCCGCTGAGGATTTTCAGTAACGTCGATTTGCCGGCACCATTTTCGCCCATCAATGCATGAATCTGCCCCTGCTTACAACTGAAGGAGATATCCTGCAACGCTTTAACCCCGGGGAAACTTTTGCCTATCCCCTGAAACGCCAGAGGCGCGGAGGTTCTTATCATAACGGCTCCCGATCACAGTCAATGACAACATGATAATTTTGACGCTCCGCCCCCCAGGCGACGGAGCGTGGCTGCGGTTTACATCAGCCCTTTTTTCTTCAGTTCTTGCTTAAAGTTGTCACGGGTAATCAGCACCACATCGGTAACTTCGGTAAATGCGGGCGGTTGTTCATCTTTGGTCACCCAGTTAAACAACATCTGGCTGCTTTTATAGCCGTGGATATCCGGACTCGGTAGTAAAGAACCGTAGAAACCGGTGGCTTTGGCTTTGGAAAGTTCGCTGACGGCATCGACTCCGTTAATGCCAATACCAATCACATCTGCGGCTTTAAATCCCTGGCCTTCGGTCGCCCGAACACCCCCCAACACGGTGTTGTCATTCATACCGACAATCAGCCAGTGCTTAACCTGGGGGTGCTGAACCAGCAACGAATTACCGGCATCCAGCGCCCCCGGAATATCATTTGATTTGGTGGGAATCTGATAAATCTGTGCAGCAGGGAAACCCGAGGCTTTCAGGGCGTCCATAGCGCCGGTAGTACGACGCCTTGCAGTATCCAGTTCATCCGCGGTAATCGCCATCACCGCTGTGTCTTTCACATCCCAGCCACGTTTCTGCATCTCTTTATAGAGTTCCTGGCCCTGGCGCTCACCAATTTTGGTGGCAGCCATCATCACCAGCGGGACAGCAGTCATCGGCTGGCCTTTGGCATTCACGAACTGGTCATCTACCGCAATCACTTTCATATCGTAACTGCGGGCTTTGGCAATGATAGCGGCGCCGAGTTTAGGATCCGGGGTACAGATAACAAAGCCTTTGGCACCGCTGGCCGCCAGGCTATCAATGGCATTCAGCGTTTTTTCTCCGTCAGGAACCGCAATCTTGATGACATTAAACCCCATATCTTTGCCGGCTTTATCGGCAAACGCCCATTCGGTCTGGAACCAGGGTTCTTCTGGTTGCTTGACCAGAAATCCCAGTTTCAGGGTATCTGCCAACACTGAATGGGACATCAGGGCGGCCAGGCCAAGCGCAGCTAACAGTTGGGTAGATTTACGCATTATTCTCTCCGGCAATGGTCACGATGTCGGGTGGCAGAACAATGGACTTCAGCGGTTACGCCTGGCCGAATGGTCACTCCCCCCGGTAAAATCAGGGTTAGTTTTATCCTTGTTTACTTCAGGAAAGGGAGAGCAAAATCACACCACTCAATGACAGCGAATTTATCCATACATTCAGCAAAATTAACCTTTGAGTAACATTTGAAGTCGATCACAATTTCGGTCATTTATCGGATAAAAAAGCAAATAAAGCCATATTTCACAGAAGTTATAGCCACTCCCGGAGGCAAGTGAAAGAACACTTAACCGCTATGAATAGCTGTTTTTTACCAGTTCAGCGGGCAATCCCTTGCCACTGTGTCATCAACAGCCTGGTGTAATTAGCCATCAGCTTAACCGACGGACTGGCGCATTTTTCTGTCGACTCCACCAGTAAGTCAGTAGGCGCTGCAAACTGATAAACACAAACAACAGAATTCCGATGGCAATTTTGGTCCACCAGGAGCTCAGCGTGCCGTCAAAATTAATCCATGTCTGGATCAGGCCCTGAATCAGTACGCCAAACAGAGTCCCCAGTACAGTGCCTACCCCGCCTGACAGTAAGGTCCCTCCGATCACCACTGAGGCTATCGAATCCAGCTCAACCCCGACACCCGCCAGGGCATAGCCGGCAGAGGTATATACCGAGAAGACAATTCCGGCTAACACTGCCAGGGTTGTCGACAGCATATAGACCTTCAGCGTGGTCGCTCTGACCGATACTCCCATCAGCCGGGCAGAGGTCAGGTTTCCGCCGATGGCGTAGACCTGGTTACCAAAGCGACTGCGGTGAGCCAGCAGGATCCCGCCAGCGACCACCACCAGCATAATCACCGCCAGCAGGCTGAGTCGCCCACCTCCCGGAATCTTCCAGCTCAGTGAGGACAAGGTGGTATACAGCGGATCGTCAATCGGGATTGAGTTTTCAGAGATCAGATAACTGCAGCCACGTAGCAGAAACATCCCGGCCAGCGTAATAATAAACGCAGGGATCTTCAGTGCATCAATCAGCCAGCCCATCAGCGCTCCGAAGGCCGCGCCGGCCACCAGAATAATCGCAAATGCCAGCCACGGATCCATATGGTACTGAGTGATCATCCGCGCGATAAACACCCCGGTAAAGGCGATCACCGCCCCTACCGACAGATCGATACCGCCGGAGAGGATCACAAAGGTCATCCCCACCGCAATAATCCCCAGAAACGCATTATCGGTCAGGATATTACAGATCACTCTGGTCGTCGCGAACGCCGGATACTGACTCAGACAAAACAGATAGCCAGCGACAAAGACCACCAGCGTGATCATTAAAGGTAAATAGCGTTTAATCATCAGCGTTCTCTCCGGGTAAACAGCGCCAGAAACCGCGGAGACTGCAACAGCAGCACCGCCATTACCACCAGGGCTTTCACCACCTGATTCAGTTCCGGCTGGAAACCTGACAGTAAAATCCCAGTGTTCATCGCCTGAATAATCAGTGCCCCGATCAGTGACAGAAACAGATTAAACCGCCCCCCGACCAGTGCCGTGCCGCCAATCACCACCGCCAGGATGGCATCCAGCTCCAGCCACAGCCCGGCATTATTCGCATCTGCAGCACGGATATCAGCGGCGACCAGAATCCCGGCCACCGCGGCACAAAGGCCGCTAATCACATAAGCGACAATCACTATCACCGCGCCATTCACCCCGGCATTTCGGGCAGCCCGCAGATTGATCCCTGTTGCTTCAAGGAATAAACCCAGCGCGGTTTTACGCACCAGCAGCCCTGTCAGCAGGGCGATAAATAAAGTGATCCACACCGGCACCGGTAACCCCGCCAGGGCGCCAGACCCCAGCCAGGCCAGCGACGGATTATCAAAGGTGACGATCTGCCCCTGAGTGATCAACTGAGCGATACCCCGCCCGGCCACCATCAGGATCAGTGTCGCCACAAAGGGTTGTATTTTAAGAATAGCCACCAGGATGCCGTTCCACAGACCGCACACGACACCACTGAGCAACGCTGCACCAATCACCACCGGCAGTGAGTGCCCGGCGACCACCATGCTCACAGCGGTCGCCCCGGAGATAGCCATCACCGCTCCGACCGACAGATCGATTCCTCCGGTGGCGATCACCAGCGTCATTCCCAGAGACAGAATAGCGACCGGAGCGGCCCGGTTCAGAATATCGATCGGGCTGCCAAATAACCGGCCATCACGAATCTGTACTGAAAAGAAATTATCCGATACCAGGCTGTCAATAATCAGCACCAGTATCAGGGCGAGAATTTGCGGAATCCCCGGCGGCCAGCGCCGTTTATGTTTCTCCGTCACTACTACGGTTTCAGGAATTTCAGCCATTCTGACCTCCTCCGTCGGCAATCGCGGTCATGATCGTCCCTACCGACAGCCGTTCCAGCGGGATCTCCGCCACCTGGCGGTGATCACGCAAAATAATCACCCTGTCTGCATAGCCCACCAACTCCTCCAGCTCGGACGAGATCACCAGTAGTGCCAGTCCGTCGGCACACAGCGATTCAATCAGCCGGATAATTTCTGCATGGGCACCAATATCGATCCCGCGGGTCGGTTCGTCGAGAATAAGAAACTGGGGTCGGGTCACCAGCCAGCGCGACAACAACACTTTTTGCTGATTCCCCCCGGACAGCAGCTCTACCGGCTGTTCAACATCCGGGGTACGAATCCCCAGGCTTTTGATCAGTCGTTCGGCAATTTCTGTCTGTTGATGGCGGGAGAGTGGCCGAAGCCATCCGCGCTGTGCCTGAAGGGCCAGGATAATATTTTCCCTGACCGAGGCCGCACCAATGATGCCATCGGTTTTACGATCTTCAGGGCAGAATCCTATCCCTGCCCGGGAAGCCCGCGCCGGGGTACGGATATTTTGCGATGCTCCACGGATCGATGCGGTCCCCTGATCGGCACGGCGAATGCCAAACAACACTTCAGCCGTCTCGGTACGACCGGAGCCCAACAGCCCGGCCAGCCCGACGATTTCTCCGGGACGTACCGCCAAATCGAACGGCTCAATATCCCCTTTACGTCCGTACTGACTGAAACTGACCACCGGATTTTCGCTGTGCAGGGTCCGCCCCTGACGTTGTAATGAGGTACTGAGCAGTTCTCTGCCCAGCATCAGTTTAATCAACTCCAGCTGCGGTAATGTCGCGGTATCGCGCGTCGCCACATAACGTCCGTTGCGTAATACCGTGATCCTGTCTGTAATACGGTAAACCTGATCAAGAAAATGGGTCACGAAGATCAGGCTCATCCCGCGCGCTTTCAGCTTTTCCATCAGGGTGAACAGCATTTCGACTTCGCTGGTATCCAGGCTGGCGGTGGGTTCATCCAGAATCAGTATTTGCCCGGACAAATCGACCGCCCGGCAGATGGCGATAATCTGCTGCATAGCCACCGAAAATACACCCAGCGGGGCGGTAACATCCAGTTCAAAGCCATATTCCCGCAACAGTTCACTGGCTTTGCGGTTAAGGGTGCGACGGTCGATTAACCCAAAGCGCCGTGGCTCCCGTCCCATAAACAGGTTATCGGCTACCGACATATTGGGCAGCAGATTCACTTCCTGGTAAACCGTGCCAATGCCGGACTCCTGTGCCTGAGCCGTGCTACGTGGGTTAATTTCCCGGCCATTGAGCAATATGCTGCCCTGATCGCGGGTATATACCCCGGTCAGCACTTTAATCAGTGTCGATTTTCCTGCACCATTTTCCCCCAGCAACGCCATGATTTCGCCTTTCCTGAGAGAAAATGACACATCATCCAGCGCTTTGACGCCCGGAAAGCGCTTACTGATATTTTTCAGGGTCAGTAAGCCGGTGTCCTGTGACAGCTCCATAGGGTTCTCCTCTGGCAGCAGACCGCCTGTGACCAGGCGGTCTGGCGGTTAGTAGCCCATCCCCTGTTTTTTCGCTAACTGCGCCGCGGCGTCAGCCGGTAAATACAGCCGGGAGTCTGTACGGATAATTTTTGGTGGGAGCGTGCCATCTTTTTTGTATTTTTCCAGCGCATCGAAAGCCGGACCGGCCATATCCGGAGTCAGCTCGACGTTGGCGTTAGCTTCACCTTTTTGCATCGCGGTATAGATATCAGGCACACCGTCTATCGAACCGGTCAGGATATCGCTGCCGGGCTTCAGGCCGGCTTCTTTAATCGCCTGAATGGCACCGATGGCCATATCGTCGTTGTGGGCAAACACCATGCAGATATTTTTGCCGTTGTTCTCGGCCTTGATAAAGCTTTCCATCACCTGTTTACCGCCGCTGCGGGTAAAGTCACCGGACTGAGAACGGATGATTTTAATGTTCGGATGGTCGGCAATTGCTTCAGCAAAGCCTTTTTTACGGTCGATGGCGACACTGGCACCCACGGTACCCTGCAGCTCAACCACATTACATTGCTTACCGGCCTCATGTTTTACCAGCCAGTCACCAATCAGCCGCCCTTCCAGCACGTTATCGGCGGTCACAACGGACATGTATAACGACGGGTCTTTAACGGTAATCGCCCTGTCGAGCAGGAATACCGGAATTCCGGCATCTTTAGCTTCGCGTAATACCGGCTCCCAGCCGGTTTGTACCACCGGAGCGATAAATATGGCGTCAACACCCTGGGCAATAAAAGACCGTACCGCTTTAATCTGATTTTCCTGTTTCTGCTGACCATCCGCAATTTTCAGGGTAATACCGTGCTTCTCAGCTTCACGTTTTGCCACGGTAGTTTCTGCAGCCCGCCAGCCAGATTCAGAGCCAACCTGAGAAAAACCGACGGTTAAGTTCTCAGCCATCGCTGCCGACGTCAGGGCTGCGGAGATGGCCGTTGCCAGTAAAATACGTTTCCACATAAGTCACCTCGTGCTTGTAGGGTAGAGTTTTTTATAGGTATTTATTCGCAACCTTCTGTAGCAGAAAAATCGTTGCGTAGAGCAAATATAGATAAGGTTCTGTTCAGCAAATCGCGCCAGCTCACACTTCTGATGACCTCAGCAAAATTGTCCATATCTACAGCCGCAGAGTCATACCGCTTTTTCCACCAGCCCCCTACTGTTTTCCCATGTGCTACCTGAGCGGAGTTTGATTATGTCTTTAACACTGGGGCTCGATTTTGGCAGTGATTCTGTCCGTGCACTGGCGGTGGATTGTGAAAATGGCAAAGAACTTGCCGAAGGTGTGGCCTGGTATCCCCGCTGGAAACAAGGGGAGTTTTGCGATGCCACGGTGAACCAGTTTCGCCACCATCCCCGTGATTATCTGGAAGCGATGGAAAGTGCTCTGCAACAGACCTTAGCGAAGCTGAGTGACCAACAACGACAGCAAATTAGCGGGATTGGTGTGGATACGACCGGCTCAACACCGGCCCCCGTGGACGCCAGCGGCCAGGTTTTGGCTCTGAGACCAGAGTTTGCCGCCAATCCGAATGCCATGTTTATCCTGTGGAAAGACCATACCGCGGTGGATGAAGCCGAAGAGATCACCCGGTTGTGCCATGAATCAGCCGCCGAAGATTACTCTCAGTATATTGGCGGAATCTATTCCAGTGAGTGGTTTTGGGCGAAGATCCTCCATATCACCCGCCAGGATAGTGCCGTTGCTGAACAGGCCGTGGCCTGGGTCGAATTATGTGACTGGATTCCGGCGATTCTTTCCGGAACCACCGCGTTGAATGAGTTCCACCGCAGTCGCTGCGCGGCCGGACATAAAGCGCTATGGCATGAAAGCTGGGGAGGATTACCACCCGCCGCGTTCTTTGACCAGTTGGATCCATTGCTAAACCAGCACCTTCCCTACCCGATGTTCCGCGACACCTTCACCGCAGAAAAACCGGTCGGCAAACTGACGGCTGAGTGGTCATCACGGCTGGGGCTGCCAGCCGGAATAGCCATTGCCGGTGGCGCTTTTGATTGCCATATGGGGGCCGTGGGGGCGGGAGCCCAGCCAAATACGCTGGTCAAAGTGATTGGTACCTCGACCTGCGACATCCTGATTGCCGATAAACAGCAGGTAGGGCAACGCGCTGTTCGCGGTATTTGCGGCCAGGTCGATGGCAGTGTCGTTCCGGATTTTATCGGGCTTGAGGCCGGACAATCTGCCTTCGGTGATATTTACGCCTGGTTTGGCCGGGTATTGAGCTGGCCGCTGGAGAGTCTGGCTGAACAGCATCCGGAGCTTCGGGACACCATAGAGCAAAGCCGTCAGCAACTATTACCGGAACTGACCCGCGCATGGGCCAGTCAGCCGGCGCTCGATCATTTACCGCTGGTCCTCGACTGGCTGAATGGTCGGCGGACACCGAATGCTAACCAGCGACTAAAAGGGGTGATCACTGGCCTGACGCTGGCCAGTGATGCACCGGCTATTTTTGGGGGACTGATTGCGGCGACCGCCTTTGGTGCCCGCGCCATTATGGACTGCTTTACCGGACAGGATATTCCGGTCAACCACGTGATGGCACTGGGCGGAATTGCCCGTAAAAACCCCGTCATTATGCAGGTGTGCTGCGATGTACTGAATCGCCCGTTACAGGTAGTGGCTTCTGATCAGTGTTGTGCACTGGGAGCGGCTATTTTTGCCGCCGTCGCGGCCGGTGAATGGTCGGATATTGCCACCGCGCAACAGCATATGGCCAGTAATATTGAGCAGACACTGCAACCCGACCCGCAACGATCTGCCACTTTCGGGCAACTCTACCAGCGCTATCAGCAATGGGCAGTGGCTGCCGAACAACTCTATACCCCGATCAGCCGGACCTCCGACACGGTCAGTGCCGCAGACGGTATCTCTCTGGCGCATTAAGGAGCATTGAATGAACATTTTTCAACAATATGATATCTGGTTCGTCATCGGCAGCCAGCACCTGTACGGAGAAGAAACTCTTCGCCAGGTCGCCAGCCAGGCGCAACAGGTGGTCGATTCACTTAACTCTCAGGGCGGCCTGCCTTGCCGGTTGCAACTCAAACCGACCGCGACCCGTCCGGATGACATCACCGCACTCTGTCAGCAGGCCAGCAGCGATACAAGGTGTGCCGGGATTATCGTCTGGCTGCATACCTTCTCGCCGGCCAAAATGTGGATTAATGGCCTGAATGTACTGACCAAACCGCTGTTGCAGTTCCACACTCAGTTCAATGACCATATTCCCTGGGGCAGTATCGATATGGACTATATGAACCTGAATCAGACCGCACACGGCGGCCGGGAATTCGGGTTTATTGGTGCCAGAATGCGCTTGTCACACAGCGTGATCACCGGCCACTGGCAGGATCAGGAGACGCTGAAACGTCTGGGCCGCTGGGTGCGTCAGGCCGTCTCGGTACAGGATACCCGCAAACTGAAAGTGGCCAGGTTTGGTGACAATATGCGTGAAGTGGCGGTGACCGAAGGGGACAAGGTGGCGGCACAAATCACCTTTGGCTATGCGGTGAATGGCTATGGTGTCGGGGATCTGGTCAGCGTGGTTAACCAGGTCAGCGACGGCGAGATTCATGCCCTGATAGATGAGTATGAAAGCAGCTATCAGCTGACGCCGGCCGTACAACTCAACGGAGATAAGCGCCAGAATCTGCTGGATGCCGCGCGAATAGAGCTTGGTATGAAACGCTTTCTGAGCGACGGTGGATTCCATGCATTCACCACGACCTTCGAAGATCTTCACGGGCTGAAACAGTTACCGGGTCTGGCGGTACAACGTTTGATGCAGCAAGGTTATGGCTTCGCCGGCGAGGGTGACTGGAAGACCGCCGCGTTACTGAGAATGATGAAAGTAATGGCCAGTGGCCTGCCGGGCGGCACCTCATTTATGGAAGATTACACCTATCATCTGCGCCCTGGCGAACAGCAGGTTCTGGGGTCACACATGCTGGAGATCTGCCCCAGCATTGCCAACGCCGATAAACCGGTGCTGGATGTTCAGGCGCTGGGAATTGGCGGTAAAGAGGATCCTGCCAGGCTTATTTTTGCGGCTCAAACCGGACCGGCGATTAATGCCTCACTGATTGATCTGGGGGATCGTTTCCGCCTGCTGGTTAACTGTGTGGATTCCATTCCCGCACAGCATCCACTGCCTAAACTGCCGGTGGCATCCACATTGTGGCAACCGCAACCGGATCTCTACACCGCCTCTGAGGCCTGGATGCTGGCCGGTGGCGCACACCATACCGTGTTCAGCCAGGCATTGACTCTGGAAGATATGTATCTGTTTGCCGAAATGCACAATATCGAGATCACGGTGATCGATCAGAACACTACCCTGCACGGCCTGAAAGACAGCCTGCGCTGGAATTCTGTCTATTACCGCTGGCAGTCATAATCCTGCGGCCTGTACCGCTGGCCGGTACAGGCCATCACTGAGGACAGAACAATGCTTGAATCACTTAAGCAACAGGTGCTGGCCGCCAATCTGGCTCTGCCGGCACATCATCTGGTGACGTTGACGTGGGGCAACGTCAGTGCGGTAGACCGCCAGCATGGCGTACTTATCATCAAACCTTCAGGAGTGGATTACAGCACGATGACAGCCGACGATATGGTGGTGGTCAGCCTGCAGACCGGTGAGGTGGTGGAAGGTCGCAAACGCCCGTCGTCTGATACGCCAACTCACCGTTTGTTGTATCAGAAATTTCCACAGATTGGCGGCATCGTCCATACTCACTCCCGGCATGCCACCATCTGGGCGCAAGCCGGGCTCAATATACCAGCGAATGGCACCACCCAGGCAGACTACTTCTATGGCGCGGTACCTTGTACACGACCCATGACGGATGATGAAATTAATGGTGAGTATGAGTGGCAGACCGGGGAAGTGATTGTCGAAACTTTCCGGCAACAAGGCCTTGACCCGGGGCAGATCCCTGCGGTGCTGGTCAATTCTCATGGCCCTTTTGCCTGGGGAAAAGATGCCGCTGACGCAGTGCATAACGCTATCGTGTTGGAAGAAATTGCCTATATGGGGCTGTTTTCTCATCAGCTGAACCCGGGGTTGCAGTCAATGCAGCAAACCCTGCTGGATAAGCATTACCTGCGTAAACACGGTAACAACGCCTACTACGGTCAGTAAACGCCCATTTGGTCAGCCGTAGTAAAGTATTTTCTCTACGGCTGACCTGCTCCGCTAAACTTTCCCGACCTGACTTCACATTTACCCTTCTGATAAATCCCTTCATGTTTGATCTCACCGCTGATGTTTCTCCCTGCCGGGAGAGGACGAGGATTTTTCAGGGAAAAAAAATCATTTTTTCTGCATATAAACAACGTATTTCTCTAACATACCGATATTGCTAAGTATTTTCACGCCTTGTTTTTTCGGTACTTATTCAAGTAAAGCGCATTTCAACTATCAATAACAATGAATCCATTCCCCAAACCTATCACTACAGATAATTCCTGGTGGTAATCTCTCTTCAACGGAAATGCTGACTGATGTGTTGCCCGCAAGGCTGGTTATCAGAATGCAGTCCCGGATAAATCACTCACCTGATTTATCTCAACAACAAATGATGCGTTTTACTAATCAGTCATGGGGTCTTAAAATGAAAAAAGTTCTGTTACCAATTGCGGCATTAACTTTAGGTCTGGCATCTGTACAAGCAATCGCTGCCGATGGTACTGTGTCTTTCACCGGTAATATCACTCAGTCAGGCTGCGTTGTTTCAAATGCAACCAACAAAACAATTACTGTGGCGATGGGCAACTACTCAAGCTCTGCGTTAGCGGCTGCTGGACAGGAAGCGGGTCCAAAACCATTTGAAATTGACCTGACTAAATGTGCAACCGGTTCAGTGAAAGTACGTTTTGATGGTACTGCTGTTGCAGGTAACCCAACCTTACTGAAACTGACTTCTACCGGCGCAAGCAATGACCCGTCAACTACAGTGGGTATTAAAATCACTGACTTAGCGAGCGGAGCTGCTTATACTATCGGCGACACCAGCAGTGCTGTGCCTTTCCAGGCGCTTGACTCTACCGGTGCACTGAATATCAAACTGGCGGCCAGATACCACGCGTTTGCAGCCGGCACTCCAAGTGGTGCGGCAAATGCAACCACTGATTTCTCTATCGAGTATCAGTAATCGCTGACACTCTGGTGGCAAAAACAGGTAATAAATAATGAAGAAGTTGTTTATTTTTGCACTGCTGCAGTTGTTTTCCGTCTCTTCGTTTGCGGCGATTCAACTGGAAGCCACCAGAGTTATCTATAATTCGAACAGTAGTTCTGCCTCATTGTCATTAAATAATGGCAGCGACCAAAACTATATGCTGCAAAGCTGGCTGGAAAACGAAAACCCACACAATAACGCTGCAATTCCGATGCAGGTTATTCCGCCAATTATGCGCATCGATGCTGGCAAGGAAGCCACGCTCCGTTTTATTTATTCCGGTCACGGACTGCCCACGAATCGTGAATCACTGTTCTGGATTAATCTGCAGGAAATTCCGCCGTCGGCTAAAGACTCAAATACTTTACAGATTGCGGTACACAGCCGGTTAAAACTTTTCTATCGTCCGCAGGGACTGAATACCACACTGGATAAAGAAGTTCAGAAACTGGTATGGCGGCAAAGTGGAAATAAATTATCTGTTACCAATAATGGCCCGATGTATGTCTCTCTGAACCGCCTGCATCTGGGTAGCGGCAGAGATATTTATCTGGATATGGTGGCACCGGACTCTACCGAACAGTTTACTTTGCCGGCGAATACTCAGGTGGGTTCAGCCGTTTCATTCAGTTATGTCAATGATTTTGGCGGAACCTCAGAAGTGAAAAACTTCCCGACCAAATAAAGACAATTCAGAAGCCGGTCGCCATGAAAAAAAAGATATTTCGCTCTCTGCCGCTTGTTGTTGCTTTACCGAGAATGTTTGTTATTTCTGCGGCCAGCGCTGAAGAGTTTAATATGCAGTTTGTTCATGGCGCGGCAAATATGAATACTGCGCGTGAAGTCTCTGTCGGCGACAGTATTCAGCCAGGTACCTACCCTTTCGATATTTATCTTAATTCTGAAAAAATTGACAGCCTGTCAGTGACCTTTATCCGTAATGATAATGGTGTTGAACCCTGTTTTAGTGCTGAACAATTACACAATTACGGTATTATCTTGCCAGCCCCGGTCGCCGGCCAGCAATGTGTGGATTTAAAAAAACTGATCCCGGACGGAAAGGTAGAACCGGATATTACCCGGCAACGTATTGACCTGACCATTCCACAAACCAGTATGACCGTAGTGCCGAAAGGCTCTATTCCGACACGTCTGTGGGACGAAGGCGTGAATGCCGGATTCGTCAACTACAACCTGGACTACAGTAAAAACAGTTACCATGGGTCATCTTCAGCCTCCAGCAACGAATATACCTACCTGTCGCTGAGTAACGGTCTTAACCTCGGCCGCTGGCGGTTACGGGAGAATGGTAACTATACCCACGATAATACCTCGGGTTCCCACTGGAACAATATTTCCAGTTGGGCGGAAACTGATATTATTTCCATGCGCAGTCGTTTTCTGGTGGGCCAGTCCTCCACCAGCAACAGTGTGTTCGACAGTATCCAGTTCCGTGGCGTTAAACTGAGCAGCGTGGATGACATGCTGCCTGACAGCATGCGTAACTATGCCCCGGTAGTTCGTGGCGTCGCCTCTTCTAATGCCCGGGTTACCATCCGGCAGAACGGCTACCTGGTGTACAGTACCACGGTGCCCCCGGGGCCGTTTGCGATTCATGATATTTATCCGAACACCAGTGGCACGCTGTATGTCACGGTGACCGAGGCCGATGGCTCTTCACACCAGTTTACTGTCGCTTATTCTTCTGTGGCCAATATGCTGCGTGAAGGATTATGGAATTACGAAGTCACTGCCGGTCGTTACCACGATGGTACCGGCGGATACAATCCTGACTTTATTCAGGGAACCGTGGCCCGTGGTATCAGCCATAACCTGACCCCTTATGGTGGAGTCCTGATTGCAGACAATTACCAGTCGGCTGTTGCCGGGATAGGATCCAGCCTGGGTGCGTTTGGTGCTGTGTCACTGGATGGCAGTTATGCTAAAACCAATCTGGCCTCAGGTGGCACCAAACAAGGCCAGAGCTACCGTATTTTGTATGCAAAATCACTGAACGAACTGGGTACCGACTTCCGGTTAGCCGGCTATCGCTATTCGACTTCAGGATATTACGACTTCAACGATGCCGTTCAGGAACGGCGTGAATGGAAAAATGGTCAATATGAGTCTGACTATATTGATCCCAATGATGTCGCTACCGGGACACCCGGCTGGGCACAGACCAATAATGCGACCTACTATTCCAATGTCTACGCCAACAAGCGTCAGCGGATGGAAGTATCGATTAACCAGAGCCTGAATGGTTATGGCAGCATTTATATGAATGCCAACCAGCAGACTTACTGGGGAACCAGTGAAAAAACCCGCACAGTGCAGGTGGGTTACTCCAATTCCTGGAAAGGGGCCAGCTATGGGGTTTACTGGCAGTCTACCCGTTCACAATATGGTTACTCAGACAATAGTGTCAATGTCACCTTGTCGATTCCGCTGGTGATCAACAGCAATAACAACGTTATTGTGTCCACCACTCAGCTGGCGCACGATCAGCAGAGTGGCGACAGTTACAATACCGGCGTTTCCGGTACCCTGCTGAATGATAACCGCCTGAGCTATGGCGTCTCTACCGGCCATACTCAGTCTGGCGGACAAAACAGCAGTGCTAACCTGAGCTACGATGGCAGCAAAGGCAATATTAACGGCAGTTACAGCTATAGCTCTGATTATACTCAGTCTTCACTGGGTGCCAGCGGTGGCCTGGTGGTTCACTCCGGCGGTGTCACTCTGTCACAGCCACTGGGTGATACTTTTGTGATTGTTAAAGCGAAGGATGCGCAAGGAGTAGGCGTACTGAACTCTCCGGGGGTAAAAGTTGACCGCTTCGGCTATGCCATCGTGAATAACGTAACGCCGTACCGTTACAACACCATTGCACTGGATACCGAACAAATGCGGCCGGGTCTGGATATTCCACAGTCCATTATCCAGACCGTACCGACAGAGAAAGCGATTGTCCGGGTGAACTTTAATACCTTCTACGGACACAGTTTGCTTATCCATTCAAGATTAGCGGATAACAGCTTCCCGCAGATCGGTGCCAGTGTATTTAACTCACAAGGCCGTAACAGCGGAACCGTGGGTATGAACGGTGACCTGTACGTGGCAGGTATTGCCGCTGGCGATAAACTGACGGTGAAATGGGGTGATGGCCCTGCCGATAAATGCTATCTGCAGATCCCTGCAAAACTGGATGCTCAAACTAAAACCATGGGTTACCAGGAACTTACACTTACCTGCCAACGCCCCTGAGGAGTCAGGCAATGACGCTGCATATCATTAAAAAACTGACCGGCCTGCTACTGTTGCTGTGTGCAATTTTCGCCAGCCAGCAGAGTTTTGCCCTGTCCTGCCGCCAGGGCAGTAATACTAGTCAGACCAGCCCGACGGGCGCTATCAACCAGGATTTCTCCATCGGTTCGGTGTCGTTTGCAAAATCTGACTTTACGGCCGGCAGGGTGTTGTGGCGCTCTTCAACTTATACCGCCACTTTTACCTGCTGGGATATGCAAAGTCATCCACAGGGGGAAGACGCGTGGCTGTACTGGAACCCTAAGGGTGATCTGAGCAAAATTAACTCTTCCCTGAGTGTCGGGGTCACCATTAATGGTAAAGATTACGATTCCATTAATACCGCCATCGCCAAAAAGGCAATTGATGTTGGCCGCGGAACCGTGGCTGACTCTTATTACTATGCCTACTACAGACAGGCCCGGCCACTGACCATCTCTTTTACCTTCTCTATTTATCTGAAAGCCACCGGGGTCGCTCCGCCTACTACCTTTACCGATATCGGGACTGCCCGTGTATTCCAGGTGGATGGCGAACTGGGGATAAACTCAACCCCTAACAGTAACTATGTGGCTAACCTGACAAATTTTAATAATATTAAGGTCATCCAGTGTACCCCGACGGTGACTATTTCACCGTCTACTATAAACTTTGGCAGCGTAATGCGTGAGACTTCGGCGGTGGGTAAGATTGCCAAAACTATCCCCTTTACCGTAACAGCTAACGTCTCCGGTGGGGGCTGTGTCGGCCAACAACTGGTCGCCAGTTTTAGTAGTAATGATGTGAGTGCTTCCGACAGTACCTTACTTATCCCTTCAACCAAACCGGGTATTGGCGTTTATCTGACCTCCAGCACTGATACCAGTACTCCGATTGTTTTTGGTCAGACCTATAATTTCACCTCCGCTGCCATCACCAGCAGCGATACGACCATTCCGAGGGGCTATATTGCCTATCTGAAATGGTTGACTAACTCTCCGACAGTCGGGACCTTCAATACCACGGCGACCGTCAATATCACGTTCAAATAGTCAGCGTCCGCCCCCGGTTTCCCGGGGGCGGAGAAAACAGGCCATAGCCCCGTCATTTTGAATTGAGCGACAGAATTTGTTGTGGCTTAACGGGGGGACGCAGAGAATTGGCGGGTCAACCGCCATGGAGTTACTTCTTACGCTTAAAATTCACTTCAAACGCATAGGCAATTTTTTGGAAGTTCCGCTGGGTAATCAGTGAAAGATTGGTAAATTTAACCGACATCCGCTGCTGATAACCGGGATGTTCCGGTAATTCATCTTCCAGATCGTTAATGGCAATAATCTCAACATTAGCTTTGAATTCACCATATTCACCGAGGGAGAGTTGTGCTTTCTTAAACACCGATCCCACTTTAATCTTTTCCGATAACGGTTTCTGGGTATAAACCCCGACACCACCGACCGAGAAATCATAAATAATAAACGGCGGAGGGACCGTCAGTCCGGAGACCGGCAACGTGAGTGTAAAGTGCTTCCATATTGGCAGAGGAACCCGCAAATTAATCCGGCGTTGGTAGTACTGAAATTCATCAGGAATATCTCCGACAATCACCACACCGCTATCGGTTTTTTGTGACGCCAGCACCCTGGTGCTGAAGATAATTTTAGCTTCCCGGCCTTCAGCAATCAGGTCGAGCTTATCAGGGAGTGTTGCGGGGTCCTGAAGAGGAATGAGATTGATACGGCCGGATTCCAGGCGCTGCACTTCAAAATCGTACCCCTGTTCTGAGCCCAGATTCAGACGGTGCTTTTCCTTAATCAAAGTCCTCAGGATTGCCATCAGTTCGAAACGATCTTTCTTAATAATCAGGGAATCAGTCTCAAAACGCACCATAACAACAAACCCTTGTTACTTAATCATGCCTGAAGAATAACATATTAAAACAAGAAGAGGTTCACAAGATTACTATGAGAGTTAAGCCAGATTGACCTTTAGCAGTGATGACAGACGGCTGCCCGGGAATCAGGCAGCACGGCACAACTCTTCAATGGTCAGTTCTTTCCAAAGTTTGCCCTGCAGGGCATAGTATGGCATCTGAGATAACCACTGTTCATGGTGATCGGTTTCGATACCTTCCACCACCACATTGCAGTTATTCAGGGCAAAGAAATTCAACAGTGCTTCCATCAACTGGCTGCCGCCAGGCTTGCTCATAAAGTTCCAGAGCAGAAAACGGTCAATTTTTATAAAGCGAAATTGGTTGTCAAAAAAGGCCGAAAAACCCGACAGGCCTGATCCAAAATCATCCAGCCAGACGGTCTGTTTCTTCAGAAATACCGGCGACTGGTTAGGCTCGGCCACCAGACTATCTGATGATTCATTCACTTCAAAATGGATGAAGCTGAGCGCATCTTTATCCCGTGAGAGATAATGTTTGTTAACAAACTCTAATGATTTATCATCGACGTTCAGGGTCACAATCACATCATTGCTCACAAACCATTCCCGGTAAGATTCAATTAATGCAATCTGCGCCTTCAAAATATCGATGCTCATTCCGGGTGTCAGATTCTGGAAAAAAAATTCCGGAGAGATTGCTGTCCCCTGGTTGTTGGCGGTGATTCTGGACAAACACTCAACCGCTAACAATTCTCCGGTTTTACCAAACATCGGCTGGAAAACAAAATTAATTGAAAAATTAGCAAGTTTTAAAGGGGTCATAGCCCACCCGGAGTCATTGAAAAAAAAAGCAGGCCAGTCAGTTAGCCTGAATTTTCAGCGGGCAGATGATGTGCTGCCTGCCTGGCTGCTGAAGAAAGTATACGCCGCCTGATATTTTTACAGATGATTTTATGAGAGTCTCTCCCTATCAATGAAGCAATTTCCATTATAAATTCTGATAAACGGCGACCGGTGTGGGTAAGATTCTGAGAAACTCTTTGCCGCAGGACTGACGGCACTGCCGCTGGCCATCGCCAGTGCGTCCGGGCGGAATTTTATACTAAGAGGATGCAATAAAAGTAAATTAATCTGAACCAAAGCCTGTTGATACGAGATAAACATTTTGCTCACCACAGATTAATAGTTGTGAGTCTGGCGAAAAAATGGCATTTTTTCACATCTTTAAAAAAGGCTCCCGGATATTTCCGGAGATGACCCATAACCATCACAACATCAATTATTACAGGGGGAAAGCGTTGAACGCTTCAGCCACTCATCTTCCACAAAAAAGTGCCGGTTCCGGCGTACTTTTTTTATTCAGATGTTTTCGACACTTGGCTTCGCAGTGTTGTACTCAACACTGGTCTTGTATGCCACGAAAAAGCTGGGATTTAGTGAAAACTCAGCCAACGCGATCATGGGCGTGTTCGGCGCCTTTAATTATGGTCTGCACCTGTTTGGCGGTTATCTCGGTGGCCGCTATCTGAGTAACCGCAATCTGTTCGTTATGGGAATGGTGTTGCAGGTCATCGGTTGTTATCTGATTGCCAGCGCCGGGGTCAGCGGATTGTATTGGGGTCTGGCAATGTTCCTGACCGGCAGCGGATTAAATGTGACCTGCCTTAATATGATGCTGACACAGCGATTTACCCCGGACGACCCGCGTCGTGAAAGTGCTTTCCTGTGGAACTATGCCGGGATGAACCTTGGTTTTTTCATCGGTTTTACCGTCGCGGGTTACTACCAACTGTCTGCCGATTATGAAGCCCTGTTCCTGTTTGCCACTTCCGGTAATCTGATTGCTATTCTGCTGACCTTTATCTACTGGAAACAGGTCAGGGATAAAGATACCCCGCTCAGCACGGTCAGCCCGGCCAGTTTTCGTCAGCGCCTGCTGGCCGGAATTGCCATCCTGTTGGTACTGTTGCCAATCATCAGGTTAATGCTGAGCCATGCAGGGGTCAGCAGCTATTTTGTGATTGCGATTGGTACATTGGTGTTTATCCTGTTGTGCGGCTTAGCTCTCAGACACCCGGTGGCAGAAGAGCGTTCACGGATGGGGGCTTACCTGATCCTGATGCTGGGTTCACTGGTCTTCTGGTCGCTTTATCAGTTAGCGCCAATGGGGTTAATGCTATTCTCGGAAAACAATATTAACCTGAATGTCTATGGCTGGCAGGTAGCACCACAGTGGATTCAGGACATTAATACTATCGTGATTGTTATTGGTGGCCCTCTGCTGGCGGCCGGGTTTAACCGGTTACGGGCTAAAGGCTGGAGAATCGATATTCCGTTGCAGTTTGCCAGTTCGCTGGTATTTATCGGTCTGGGTATGCTGGTGTTACCCGTCGGCATTAGCCTGGCTGGTAGCGATGGTTTAATGGCGTTTAAATGGATTGTCATCAGCTATATTCTGCAAAGCATTGCGGAACTGCTGATTTCGCCTATCGGCTACGCAATGATTGGCAAGCTGGCGCCGAAACAACACCAGGGACTGATGATGGGCAGCTGGATGATGGTGACCGGTGTCGCTTCGGTTCTCGCCGGCTATTTCTCGGGAATGATGCCACAAAATGCAGGTTCCACCCCGCTGGCCACTAACCCGGGATACAGCCATATTTTCAATATTCTCGGCTGGGGATCGGTCATTGCAGCGATTATCATCGCCTTGCTTATTCCGGTGCTTCGTCGGTTAATCAATCCACTCAGCAGCGTAAAATCCTGACGCACATTTCGGCCGGGCAGTTAACTGCCCCGGCCGGACAGATTTTACTCAACTCTGATTTTTCAGGCGCCAGCTGATATTGAGTGCTCCAGCCACCAGCATCACCAGCGCCGTCCCAATAAACACTGCCGGAGTACCCAGTTTACCGGCCACCAGCCCGCCAAACAGTGGTCCGGTCACCTGACCTATATATTGTGCTGAAGTTGAATATCCCAGTAACCGGCCCGTATTATTGGCCCCAGCATGATGACGGATAATTGCGGTGATACAGGGCAACATACCGCCCAACGCCAGCCCCATACAGAAACGCAATACCACTAACTGCCAGACCGCGGTCACAAACGCCTGCGGAATCAGTAAGATCCCGCAGACCACCAGACCGAAAGATAAAACCCGCCAGTGCCCAACTCTGTCGGCCAGTGCGCCGATGCGCGGGGCCGCTAAAATACTGCCGAGGGCAGTCGCCGCCATCACTATTCCGGCCAGCAGGGTGGCATGTTGTAACGATGAGGTAAACGTGGCGACATACAGCGTAATAATCGGTTCAACCGACATACTGGCGAACACCAGTAACATGCCAGATACCCACATAATCTTTACAGGTAACGGTATCGCCGCCGGTGTTTCTTCCACAGCACTGGCTGTTGCTCTTTTGGGTGGCTGGCGCTGTTCTTTCAGTAAGAATAAGGTGGCGAGAAAAGTGATAAAGATGATCGCACCGGTCAATAAAAAAGTCGCACGGATACCTATCCAGCCGGGTAACACGCCACCAACCAAGGGTCCTGCAATATTGCCTGCCATGACACCTGACGAAAGAATCCCGACTGCCCAGCCGGTTTTCTCCTTTGGCGTTTGTGAAGCCACTAAAATCATCGACCCGGAAGCATAGCCCCCCAGTAATCCCGCCAGTAAACGTAATGCCACCAGTTGCCAGGGTGCCGTTGCCATCCCCATCAGTGACATGGCGACAGCCATTCCAAGACTCGCACGGATCAGCATCAGTTTACGACCATATTTGTCCGCCAGACGGCCCCATAGCGGGGCCGTCAGCGCCGCTGTCAGAAAGGTCGCACCGTAGGCCACCGCTGACCAGTGTGCAATGCTGGCTTCTTCTTCTACACCGAGGGAATGAAGGTAAAGCGGCAAAAACGGTAGCAGCAGTGTCATTGCTATCAGAGTGGTGAACGAACCCAGAGTACATACCCAAAGATTGCGTCGCCAGTAAACGTGCTGTTCCGCCGCCTCACCCGAAGATCCTGTCATTGAAATTAACCTGTAGATTGTTGTGGAGATGACAGAATAACTGTCAGCGGAAAAAAGCCCTATATCCGCACGGATATTTACCTGCTGGCTCCGGATTGTTACCACACCGTAATAATCAACTGTGACTGAGTTTCCCGGTCAGCATGTCGCACAACCAGGTTACCGGCGAGGAGGGTTGTTCCGGCTGTTTAAGCAGCAGATAACTGTGATAGCTGGGTAACTGCCAGTCGGGCAATACCGGTTGTAAAACACCGTCCGTTAGCGCCCGGGACACCATATAGGAGGGCAGACAGGCAATCCCGGCACCTGCACAAGCGGCGGTAAGCAATGCCATGCTGTTATTTGCCCGAAAACGGCTGACGGCGTTAATCCCGACTCGTTTTTTTTCACGCTGAAAAGAGAGCGCCGCCTGGTGTGCTGAGCCATGAAAGGTCAGTAACTGGTGGCTGTTAAGATGCTCCGGCCGGGTGACCGGCGGATTCTGCGCCAGATACTCCCGGCTGGCATACAATCCCCAATGGATGACCGATAGCGGCCGGCACCGTTCATATTCCGGTGGACGCTGGCGTACCACAATCGCCACATCAATATCATCCCGCTCCATATCTGGCTCACGGTCACTGAGATCCAGATCGATCCGCACATGGATATGATGCTGCATAAAAGGCTGTAATACCGGCACAATACACTGACAGCCGTAAGTCACCGGAGCCATCAGCCGGACCTGACCACCCGGCTGGCTGTGCATTTGCCGGATAAAATCTTCGGCACTCTCCAGCTGCGCACTGATTCGCTCACAATAGCGATAGTACTGCTGACCACATTCGGTTACCGTCACTTTACGTGTCGTACGATGCAGCAGTTTCATGGCCAGTCGTGTTTCCAGAGCCGCGATCTCCCGGCTGACAGTGGCCGTAGAGATCCCGAGGATTTTAGCCGCCTGGCTAAAGCTTTGTTGCTCCACAACACGGGAGAAAATATACATCGCTAATAAGTTTTCACCCTGTTGCACAACCTATCCTCTTGTTAGATGCCCGTCTCAGCTCAAACGACTGACAACTTATCGTGTAAAAATACGGGTTCAATATCCACCGGAAAATTCAGTGAATTAGCAATAAAACAAGCATCGTGGGCCTTGTGATGCAGATCTGCTGCACGCGGTTGATCTTCTGGATGACGCAGGCGGATCTGTGGTCGCAGAGTCATGCGGGTAAAATGCCCGCGCACGCCCTCAACCATGGTTCCCTCAGCGTTATCCTGATACTCGTCAATAATAATTCCGGCATCAGCACAAACATGCAGATACCACAATTTATGGCAGGCAGAAGCAGAGGCCAGTAGCAATTGTTCCGGATTCCAGCGGGAAGCATCACCACGGAACGCCGGGTCTGCGCTCAAAGCAATGGGATCCCTGCCGGTGGCCTGTAAATCAGATGAGCGATCGTAAGCAGTATAGGAGGAAGTTCCCTCCCCGCGGTTCCCTGTCCATGTCACGGTGACCTGATAATGATGTTGTCTGACAGCCATCTGTAGCTCCTAACCGTTTGAAGATTTCAGGTGATAAAATGCGATTATTGTGGCAGAACCCGCCAATTATGGCGGTTTAATCATAACACTTACTTATTGCTTAACCACTGTCATAACGCAGACACGAATGTGTTCCGGCCCGTAACTGCAGGGGGAACTGGCCCTTTTTTCCGGATAAAACCGCGCCCGAAAATTATCTTCATTGGTCAGCGACTGTCCCCCACAAGTTTAGCTGGCAGACTACCGGCAGGAAAAGTTCCGTATTCTTCGCCTATTAATGTGATCATCATCACATTAATAGTGATTTAAAATGCAACAACTTTTGTCAAATGTGAATTATGTATGATTACTCGCGTATGATATCAGGCATGATCCTGCCTGACAGAGCACCGGCACGACCGGAACTATCTTTATGGTTTGATTTCTTTTTCTGCGTGGTTATTTACTCCGTCAGCGTACGGCGAGATTAGTACAAAAAGCGAGTGGTCAATATAAAATGAAATATAAATTAATGATGGTAGCAACAGTTTTAGCGGGTTCAGTCATGGGCTCGTCTTATGCCGCAGATACATCCCCGCAGTATGTTTCTGACTGGTGGCACCAAAGCGTTAACGTGGTCGGCAGTTACCACACCCGCTTCGGACCGAAAGTGAATAATGATTTATACCTCGAATACGAAGCGTTTGCCCATAAAGACTGGTTTGATTTCTATGGCTATGTCGATGTACCAAAATTCTTTGGAATCGGTAACGGGAACGATAACGGGATCTGGGACAAAGGAGTTGGTTCTCCTCTGTTTATGGAAATTGAACCCCGTTTTTCTATAGATAAGCTGACCGGGACCAGCCTGGCATTCGGCCCCTTTAAAGAGTGGTATTTTGCCAACAACTATATTTATGACATGGGTCCGAATAACGACAACCGACAGAATACCTGGTATATGGGATTAGGTACGGATATCGATACCGGCACTAAACTGGGATTGTCGTTAAACGTTTACGCTAAATATCAGTGGGAAAACTACGGTGCGGCGAATGAAAACAGCTGGGATGGCTACCGCTTTAAAATTAAATACTTCCTGCCTCTGACCACGCTTTGGGGCGGCAATTTAAGTTATATCGGATTTACCAACTTTGACTGGGATTCTGACCTGCGTGAGAAAGCAGGTCCGTCACGTTCCGGGAACTCTATTGCCTCCAGCCATATTCTTTCACTGAGCTATGATCACTGGCACTATTCTCTGGTGGCTCGTTATTTCCATAACGGCGGCCAATGGTCAGAAGGTACCAAACTTAACTTTGGCAGCGGCGATTTCAACACCCGGGCCACCGGCTGGGGATATTATGCCGTTGTCGGTTATAGTTTCTGATAAACACCTCGCTGCCACACCGCGAATGTAATTAGCCTTGTTATTCCTGCAGGAAATCTTTTTTCTGCAGGAATAAAAAACCTGATATCCCCCGCTAATTAATCATATTTAATCTCGTCTTTTTTCTTTTCTTCGACTATTCTGCTGTTTGTTCACTGCTGATCACCCCTGATATCCGATACTAATAATGTGATTCGCAGCATTGCAAATACAGTGATCCCGAGGTTAAGTTCGTTATGTCATCTACCTGTACCACGGCAGGATATTCTGCTGTTCCGCAAATTAATAATTACACCATCGCTGCCCGCATCGATGCATTACCCTCCAGCAAAAGTCTGTGGCGTTTTATTTCTCTTCTGGCACTGGGCGGTTTTTTTGAACTCTATGATTTATTCGAAACGGGATATATTAGTTCAGGTTTACTCTCTGAAAAGATATTTCATCTGGGAAAGGATGGCGTTTTCGGAATATCTGATCAGGCTGCGTTCGCTTCAGTCACTTTTCTGGGGTTATTTGTCGGCGCCAGTTTGCTGGCGAAATATGCCGATAAATTCGGCCGTCGCTTCAGCTTTATGTGTGCCCTCGCCTGGTACGGGATCTTTTCATTAGTGATGGCCTTTCAGAACAGTGCGGAAGGCATTATTTTGTGCCGCTTTCTGGTCGGGATTGGTCTGGGAGTGGAACTGGTCACTATTGATACCTATCTGGCCGAATGGATGCCGGCACATTTACGCAGCCGGGCGTTTGCCTTCTCCTTTTTTATTCAGTTTCTGTCGGTACCGGCCGTGGCGCTGATGTCGTGGTGGCTGATTCCGCAAACACTGCTGAATCTGGAAGGCTGGCGCTGGGTGATTATTGCCGGGGCGGTCTGCTCGTTAGTGATCTGGAGTATTCGCCGCAATCTGCCGGAATCGGCTCGCTGGCTGGCACAACAGGGCCGCCATCAGGAAGCTCACCAGGTGCTTAGCGCCATGGAAATACGTTGTGGGGTGACACCTCCCTCTGTGGAGCAACTGCCACAGGCAGATTTAACGGCCACTCCGCGTAAAGGGAAATTCAGCGAAATATGGGCGCCGGAATGGCGGAAAAGAACGCTGATGCTGGTGGTGATGAACTTCTTCCAGGCGATTGGTTTCTTTGGCTTTGGCAACTGGTTGCCAGCGTTGCTGTCCGGTAAGGGAACCACCCTGACCCACAGCCTGCTGTATGCATTTTTCATTACTCTGGCCTACCCGCTGGGTTCGCTGATTTGCAGCCGCTACGCCGATAAAATCGAAAATAAATGGCAGATTGTGCTGGCCTGTCTGATGACAGTGGTATTTGGGACGTTATTCGCGCTGGTGACTCAGCCGCTGCTGTTAATCGTCTGTGGTTTCCTGGTGACCTATTCCAACGCCTGGCTGACCTACAGTTACCATGCTTATCAGACCGAGATTTTCCCGACACACATCCGTGCCCGGGCAGTAGGATTCTGTTATTCCTTCAGCCGGTTATCGACGGTGTTTAGCAGCATTATGATTGGGCTGATACTTCAGTATGCCGGCAGCCAGGGGGTGATTATCTTTATCGTCCTGAGTATGCTGATAGTGATGCTGTCGGTGGGCATTTATGGTCCGAAAACCCGCGGTCTGAATCTCGAAAATATTTAATTTGTTGGCCGGCTCTCCACATATTCCCTGTGACGGAGAGCCGGACCTGACGGTTAAGGCTGCTTAGGCAATTTCTCTACTGACTCAGCCCCCATTTTTCCCTGTACATCCTCTGATTTTCTCAGCTTCGCGACCTGGTCAGCCGATACCGTCGAGGAGCTGGTATTTCCCCAGCTACTACGGATGAAGTTCACGACATTTGCCACCTGCTGATCGTTAAGCCGCCAGCCAAATGCCGGCATGGTAACCGCTGATGGCGCCCCCTGGACTCCGGGTAACGTATCTCCCGTCAGTACAATATGGATAAGTGAGGTAGGATCCTCAGCCAGCACGACCGGGTTGCCTTTCAGCGCCGGGAAGAAACGAGTATATCCGCTGCCATCGGTTTTATGGCAGGCAGCACAGCTGTCAACATACTCCGCAGCCCCGGTTTGTTGATCGTTACCCTTCCACAGGGCCTGCGAGACAGAATCATCTGCCTTAAATACCTTCTGCTGGCTATCACGCGGTGACAGCGACTTGAGATAGCGGGCTATCGCATTAATATCGTCATCACTCAGATATTGCAGGCTATGCTGAACCACATCGGTCATGCCGCCAAACACGGCGGTATGATCATTTCGTCCATAGCGCAGGAACTGAGCAATGTCGCTGGTCGACCAGCGGCCCAGACCATCACGATCGTCGCCACGCAGATTAGTGGCAGTCCAGCCATCAATGGGCGCACTGCTGCCAGAAAGATAATCTGTACCTTCGCTATTGTTCAGCGCCTTTTCCTGCATGGTGATGCTACGGGGGGTATGGCAGGCACCACAGTGGCCTAACCCTTCAACCAGATAACGCCCTCGCGCCAGCACCGGATCTTCTCCTGGCTGTGCCGTGGCTGGTTTTACCTCCGGAGCAAACATGCCCCGCCATATTGCCAGTGGCCAACGCATAGAGAGCGGCCAGGGGATATCTGTCGCGTGATTAGGTTGACTGACAGGTTTTACACCCTGCATAAAGTAGGCGTAAAGGGCATGCATATCGTCATCACTGACGACTGCATACGACGGATAAGGCATGGCCGGATATAATGTCTCACCATTTTTCGCCACACCATGACGTACTGCTTTCTGAAAATCGTCATAGGTATAATCGCCGATACCGTAAGTCTTATCGGGAGTAATATTGGTCGAATAAATCTTGCCGATAGGCGTTGCCATCGGTAATCCGCCGGCAAAAGGCTGACCGCCTTCGCTGGTATGACAGGCAACACAGTCACCCGCCCGCGCCAGATACTCGCCCCGTTTTACCAAATCCTGCCCACTGTTATCTTCGGCCATGGCAGAAAAAGCCAGTGAACCCAACACCAGCGCTAAAATGCTCTTTTTCATTTTCTGTGCCTCTTATGCCTGTACCAACGGACCCGGATTTTTCAGGTAAACTTCCCGGATGGTTTTGGCTGACCAATAGGTCAGTGCTGCCACCATCCCGGTCGGGTTATAACCTAACCCCTGCGGGAACGCAGAAGCCCCGGGTACAAACACGTTCGACACATCCCAACTTTGCAGATAGCGGTTGATAGCACTGGTTTTCGGATCCTCACCCATGATGGCACCACCATTCATATGGGTCGTCTGATACACCGTGGTATCAAAATGCGTACCCGGAGTCTTAGGCCCCCCCATAATCATTTTCGGATTCATGGCCTGTGCAATGTTGTGCATTTTCGACACCATAAACTGCGACATTTTGATGTCATTCTCTTGCCAGTCAAAAGTCATGCGCAGCAAGGGTTGTCCGTGGACATCCTTATAGTTCGGATCCAGGTCAAGATAGTTGGTACGGTAAGACTGGTGGGCGCCATGCGCATCCATCGAGACATGATGCGTATAGGTATCAGCAACGGCAGCTTTCCATTCACTGCCCCAGGCCGGTGTCCCGGTGGGTACCGGCAGCCCGGAGATAGGTTTAACCCCCGCCTGGTTTACCCATAACGGCGATCCCCCGACAAAACCGTATGGACCATGGTCGAAGTTATCGGCGTTAAAGTCATCCACCCCAACACCCGCGCCACCGGCCCCGATAAACGGATTAGTGGTAATATTTTTGTCAAACAAGGCTTTCAAAGTAGAGATATTCTGATAAGCAAAGTTACGCCCTACCACCCCTTCGTTGGTCACCGGGTTATAGGGTTTACCGATGCCTGAAAGCAGCATCAGATGGACATTGTGAAACTGGAACGCAGACAAAATGACCAGATCAGCGGGCTGTTCAAACTCGCGTCCACTGGCATCGACGTAGGTGACCCCGGTCGCGCGTTTTTTATCGTCGGTCAGATTGACCCGCAGCACATAGGAATCATTACGTAATTCGAATTTAGGTTCCTGACGTAAAGCCGGCAGTATATTGACGTTCGGCGAGGCCTTTGAATACATATAGCAGGCGTAACCACTGCAATATCCGCAGAAATTACACGGCCCCATCTGAGCGCCATAAGTATTGGTGTAAGGACCTGAGGTATTCGCGGATGGCATATCATACGGGTGATAGCCTACAGACTCCGCCGCTTCGGCGAACAATTGTGCCGAATAAGTCCGTTTTTGTGCCTTCAGAGGAAAGTCGCTGGAGCGATCAGGGGCAAACGGGTTCCCTCCTTTGCCCTTTCCAACCAGCTTACCTTTTACCGTCCAGGCCGTTCCGGAAGTCCCAAAAACTTTTTCGGCCTGGTCAAAGAACGGCTCCAGTTCATCGTAACTGACACCAAAATCCTGGATGGTCATCCCCTCCGGGATAAAGTCTTTACCATAACGCTCTTCATAATGGCTACGCAGCCGAAGTTCAGCCGGGTCAACCCGAAAATGAACCCCGGACCAGTGCAGTCCGGCACCACCGGTACCGGTTCCAGGCAGGAACGCATTTAACTGACGATAGGGTACGGCAGTCTGTGATGGATTGTGGCGAACAGTGACCGTGCTTTTCGATAAATCCTGGAACAGCTTCTTACGGATGTTGTAAGTCAACTCATCAATAGACTGCGGGTAAGCGCCGTCCGGATAAGTATCACGCTGTGGGCCACGCTCCAGTGCGACAACATTCAATCCGGCTTCTGTCAGTTCTTTTGCCATAATCGCCCCGGCCCAGCCGAAACCTACAATCACAGCATCTGTTTTTTTCATTACACTGGCCATTTTTATGCCCTTTCTCCGCGAATTGATACCGGTGGGAATGGATAATGTTCACCACGTTCGACCCAGTCCATAAAGTCAGCCCGGGCACCAGGGAAACCAATCAGTTTCCAGCCAGTCATTCCCTGGTTACCGCCGTGAATGGGATCGCTGAAGAAACCTTCGCGGGTGTTCTGCAATAAATATGAAAAAAACAGGGTGGCAGGAAGCCGGGTAAATTTCGCCTGACCAGATTCAAAGGCTTTCAGCGCAGAGATCTGCTGATCGTCGCTCAGCTCAGCAAACACATGACCGTATTGCTGTTTACAGTAATTGTCGGCGTCTTCCAGGCCCAGCCGGTAAATTTGTCTTGGTACCAGCGGCAACTGATAACCCAGTTCTTTCGGAGTATCCGGAGCAAATGGCCCCTGCATATACCAGTTTGAACCAGTGGCATAAGGCGTATCCATTTGCCGGTCGATATATTCAGGCACACCGGCTTCCAGTGCGCCTGGCCCGCGGGAGTCCGCAGGAATTAATCTGGCCACAGCCGCGCTGATAAACGCAAACTCTTCTTTGGTGAACCAGGCAGGCTGGTAGTCACGGGCCTTTTGTGGGCCGTTGGATTGAGTACCGGCAGCCTGAGCTGCCGGGCTAAGTGCAAGTGAACCAATAGCAGTGCTTCCGACAGCCATTGCAGGAGCTAAAGTGATCGTTTTTAGTAAAAAATCCCTGCGAGACTGCCCTTTGATCTGTTCTGACATGACATTGCCTCAGTACCGCATATAATGCAGCATGAAATGTTAAACTTTATAAGATGTTTATTTTGTTCCCGGATAAGTAACAAGCAGGTGTTACCGGTAACAATTCATTTTATTCTACACCTGTTATCACAAAGGTTCAGTAGAAAAAAACATCAATCGCCATTTTTATTAACAATTTCACCCAGGCTGCAGGAGAAGCAGCGGGCAACACTCAGGGTTTGTCACTGTCAGAAACATCCTTCAACAGACAGTTAACAGGCTTTAACGCTATAACAGGATGTGACTATTTAACGGAGTTGCTATGTTTAAAAGTTTTTTTCCACGCCCGGGGCTGTTTTTCGCCAGCGCCGCCATCTGGAGCCTGGTGACCATCCTGGTCTGGTTCTTTTTCGGGGAGCATGCGCTCGAGAGGATTCCGGCATTAGCCAAAGCGGCCAGTAGCCCGCTGCCAACGACCGTATCCCGGTTTATTCATCTGTCACAGGTCTGGTTTTATCTCTATTTCTGGATAGCGACGGCACTGTTTGCTCTGTGCTGGCGGGTGATTGATAACCATCCCTGGCAGTTATGGTCAGTCTGGGGCTCTGCACTGATCATTTTCACCTCCTGGTTCAATGTGCAGGTCGGAGTGGCTATCAACGCCTGGTACGGCCCCTTTGGTGATTTGATTCAAAAAGCCCTGACTAAAGCCGGTTCAGTGCCAATCACCGTATTCTATTCGGAGGTGATTGCTTTCCTGGGCATAGCACTGGTGGCGGTGGTGATTGGGGTGATGAACTCCTTCTTTATCAGCCACTGGGTGTTCCGCTGGCGTACCGCCATGAACAACTACTACATGGCCAACTGGCAGCGTCTGCGTCAGGTAGAAGGTGCGGCACAGCGGGTTCAGGAAGACACCATGCGTTTTGCCAGTACCCTGGAAGACTGGGGGGTCAGCTTTATTCAGGCGATTATGACGCTGATAGCCTTCCTGCCGGTGCTGGTCTCCCTGTCTCATTATGTTAAAGATGTGCCGATTGTCGGTAATATTCCGTATGCATTGGTGATTATCGCGTTGCTGTGGTCACTGTTTGGTACGGCATTACTGGCGCTGGTCGGGATTAAATTACCGGGTCTGGAGTTTCGTAATCAACGGGTTGAGGCCGCGTATCGTAAAGAGCTGGTTTACGGCGAAGATGATGCTGAACGAGCCTCTCCGGCGACGGTTCATGACCTGTTTAGCCGGGTCAGATACAACTACTTCCGGCTCTATTTCCACTACCTGTATTTCAACATTACCCGCATCCTCTATCTGCAGGTTGATAACGTATTTGGTCTGTTCGTTCTGTTCCCGTCAATTGTTGCCGGAACCATTACACTGGGAATAATGAACCAGGTATCGAATGTGTTTGAGCAGGTCCGCTCTTCCTTCCAGTATCTGATCACTTCCTGGTCAACGCTGGTTGAACTGATGTCTATCTATAAACGTCTGAGAAGTTTTGAGCAAATCCTGCAGGATAAACCTCATGACGAAATGATGCACGACGCGGCAGATTAACAGGCACACCGACAGGTTTCTGCGTTATGCAGAGGCCTGTCTCCCCTTCTGGCAGACGCATTCATTTTTAATTCATAAAGCAGGTGCACAATACCCCGCTAATATTCACGATGGTCAGGGAATTTCATGGGTATAGTGACTGCATCTGCTGAAGTATTGCGGTCACCTTGCTTGTACCACCAGTGAACGTTTGCAGAGACGAATTGATTAAGAATGGAACCTAAAAATGAAAAAAACCGGATTATCCTGCCTGATGCTACTGCTGACCGGCGTAGTATCAGCACACTGTATGGCTGCGGACACGGCCAGCATCAAACAACTCCTCGTCAGCCAGATCCATCCTACCCAGCCGGCGGTAGGGTATGATGAGATTCTTTATAAGGTGGCGAAATACCAGGCTAACCCAGGTGAGTTATTTGACAGTTTCTGCGAAGAAAATGGGGCCGGTAAAGCCAGCCATTACGATAGCCAGTCGCGAATCACCCAACCTGCGAGTTTTACCTGCCAGTCAGCCTACGGGACTTACCCGGAGGCGATAAAAAGTGCGGTTATTGCCCCGAATCATCAGGTTTATCTGACTGATGGCCACCATACGGTCAGTGTTTACCGTGATATCGCCCGGGACCAGGACTTCACCTACAGTGTGCGGATCACCAATGATCTGAGCTCGCTGCCAGACATGGCGGCCTTCTGGACCTGGATGCAGCAACATAACCTGACCTGGCTGAAAGATCCGGCAGGCAACGCGGTGACTCCGGCGAATCTGCCGGCGCAGGTCGGAATGAAATTTATGGCGAATGATACCTATCGGTCTGTGCTTTATTTCCTGCGGTCCGTCTCTTATCAGAAACCGAAGGATGCACCGCCATTTCTGGAGTTCTATTTAGGCGACTGGTTGCGTCATCATCAGCCTGCCAGCCAGGATGAATTAACCACCAAGGCAGGGTATGCCGCCTATCTTGCCCGGGCAGCGAAAGCGATGGTTGCCGCAGATGGCAGCCAGCATACCACCAGCGATGCCTCATCACCTACGCTGGATCAGTTGGGTAAACTGGATAAGGTAAACCAGAAAAAACTGGATAAACTGAGCCAACCTGGCGGGAAACTGTCGGTGCTGTTTAGTTCGGCGGTCACTAAATCTTAAACCGCATTCAGAGTCAACTCTGAAGCGCCTGAGCAGGCAAGGGAGCAGGGACGCTCCCTCTGCATTCCCCTTCAGCCGGGGAATGCAGTACCATTGGCTGAATCTTACTTCTTTCCTTGTCGTCTCATCAGCCCGTTTTCGGTTACAGACTAATACGCATCACTTCATCCGGTGCAGTGGCAGGCTTCTGACGTGTCGCCGGTTGTTTCACCGAAACAAACAGAGTTTTACCATCCGCGGACAGCGCCAGACTGTTTGGCAGCCCCGGAGCTTTGATGGTCTGTTTCACCGAATAATCTTTGGCATTAACAATACTGACAGTACCGGCCTTCCGGTGAGTGACATATAACTCGTCACGGGAAGGATTAAATAATACCGACAGTGATTCAGGTACGTCGACAGTATGAATCAGTTTGTCTGTACGTGTATCCACCACCAGTACTCCGGCCTGTTTGAAGTCAGAAATAAACAGCCGGTGCCCTGCTTTATCCAGCGTGATATTCAGCAATGCACTGTCACCGTTTTCGACCAGCTTAACCCGTTTTTCGATGGCATTGGTATGGGTGTTGATCACCAACAACTCGCCATCACCGTTAGAGATGTACAGAGTATGGTTATCGCTGTCGAGCGCGATGCCTGTAGCAATTTTCCCGGTATGCTCAATAGTATTTAGCAGAGTCAGGTTTTTCGCATCAACCACCCAGACAACCCCGTCCCCCCGACCCCCGGAACATACAGACGCTGACTAGCCGCATCAAACACAATTTCACGAACTGCCAACGGGCGAACGGTTTCACTGCGCTGACGGCTATCCAGTACCAGGTGTTTAATTTCAGCACCGGTTTTGGCATTCATCGAGGTGATGGCATTTTCACGGCTGTTCCCCAGGAACAACACGTTATTCTGAGCATCCAGGGCGATACCGAAAGGTTTGTACTGGTTTTTCAGTGCCTGCACGGTATGCAAATCTTTCGGGTCCAGCTGATACACCACCCCGCCTTTGTCATCCCGGCCCTGGGAGCTGGCGACAAATAAGGCATTATCCGGCTGGCTGTACGCCAGTTCATATAAACCACTGCCTACCGGCTGATGAATAGCCGTAGCTTCAGCAGCAAAGGTCTGGGCAGAAAACAGCGCGGTAACCAGTACCAGTGGACGGAAAAAAGCAGAATGAGAACTAAGCATTTAGGTGACTTCTCCAGAGTAAGAAACTGCACATAACCGTAAATATCGACGAATCAAAGATTCGTGATGCAATAACCTGAGAGGAAAGTAAAATGAGTTTCCATATGATAAGAATAATCATTTACATCTAAAATGGATAGTATTTTATCAAACCTCACCCTGATAACACGGAGTCAGTAAGCACTGACTCCGTGTTATCAGGAGAAACTCTGTGAAGAAGCTGCTTAGTGATTTACTGAAGCGGCAAGTGCCTGACGAATAAACCCGCGATGTTGCTCTAACAGGGCTGTCGCCTGAACGGCATCCAGATCTGCCAGCAACATCACGATGGCAGTTTTACAGTGTCCGTGACAGGCATTCAGTGCCTGTTCAGCCGTGGCTGCATCACAGTCAGTGGCCTGCATCACAATATTAATCTGTCGCTTCACCAGTTTATGATTTGTGGCTTCGACATCGACCATCAGATTGCCAAAAACCTTGCCGCTACGGATCATCGCTCCCGTGGTCAGCATATTCAGTACCATCTTTTGTGCAGTGCCGGCTTTCAGACGTGAAGACCCCGTGATCACCTCGGGTCCTACCACAGGCGTCAATGCGATGGCCGCTTTGGCCGCCATTTCCCCCTGCGGATTGCAGCTAAGCGCAATCACCACCGCCCCGCATTGCTCAGCATATTCCATCGCCCCCAGCACATAAGGGGTACGTCCACTGGCGGCAATCCCGACCAGGATATCCCCGGCACTGAAATCCACATTCTGCAAATCGATTGCGCCCTGCTGACAATTATCTTCGGCGTTTTCTACCGCCTGAAGAATCGCGCGGTGTCCACCCGCAATCAGCCCTTGCACCTGTTCAGGCGGGGAACCGAAGGTTGGCGGGCACTCACTGGCATCCAGAATTCCCAGCCGCCCGGAAGTTCCGGCGCCACAGTAAATCAACCGCCCTCCCGCGGCAAAGGCTGCAGTAATGGCATCCACCGCTCTGGCAATCTGCGGCAAAATAGCTTCCACAGCCAGGGCGACTTTCTGGTCTTCCTGATTGATCACCGTCAGCATCTGTTCTGTTGTCAGTTGATCGATAGTGTCACTGGCAGGATTACGGCCTTCCGTAATCATCTTATTCAGGTCAAGCGTCATATCCGTTACCTGTTCTGTGGTAAGTTAGGCTGCATCATAGAACATGCCGCGCAGAGGGGAAAGTGCAGGACGGGCTGGAATAATTTCATCAGAAGAGGAATGGCGGAGCAAAGCATGCGGGGTCAGAGACGACCCCGCACCACACAGGTTAATCAGCCAGTAAATGCGCCTTCATTTTCTGTTCGTAATCGCGGGCTTTGTCGGTATCGAATTGTTTTTCCCAGCGGGCCACAACCAGTACCGCCAGAGCATTACCGACGACGTTAAGGGCAGTACGTGCCATATCCATAATACGGTCAACCCCGGCAATAAATGCCAGACCTTCCAGTGGAATACCGACACTTCCCAGAGTCGCCAGCAGTACCACAAACGAGACTCCGGGTACCCCGGCAATCCCTTTTGAGGTCACCATCAGTGTCAGTACCAGCATAATTTCTTCACTGAGTGACAGATTAATGCCATACAACTGAGCAATAAAAATCGCCGCAATACTCTGATAGAGGGTAGAACCGTCGAGGTTAAACGAGTAGCCGGTAGGCACGACGAAACTGGTGATAGATTTCGGAGCGCCGTAAGCCTCCATCTTTTCCATAATACGTGGCAAAACGGTTTCCGAACTGGCCGTTGAGTAGGCCAGAATCAGCTCATCTTTCAGGATTCGGATAATGGTCATAATCCGTAATCCGCAGATTCTTGCCACTATCCCGAAGATCACCAGCGCAAACACCAGAATTGCGGCATAAACCAGACCGACCAGTTTCGCCAGCGGGAACAGTGAAGCAAAACCAAAGGTGGCAACCGTCACGGCAATTAACGCAAACACCCCGACCGGTGCGTAGCGCATAATCATATGCGTGACTTTAAACATGGTTTCGGAGACCGAACGGAACAGGGTAATCAGCGGGTCGCGGTGCTCTGCAGGCAGTGCTGACAGCCCCATACCGAACATCACCGAAAAGAAAATAATCGCCAGCATGTCACCGTTCACCAGCGAGACAAAAATATTCTGCGGGATCACCGATAAGATGGTAGTCACCAGACTGTGCGGCCCATTCTGCACCTGCTGGGTCGTCGCTTCATATTTAGAAATATCGGTAGTCGCCAGGGTCGACATATCGATACCCGTCCCCGGATGGAACACATTCGCTAATGTGATCCCCAAAATAATGGCTATCGTAGTGATAATTTCGAAGTAAAGGATGGTTTTTACACCGATCCGCCCCAGCTTCTTAGCATCCCCCACTCCGGCGATGCCGACAATCAGTGATGAGATAACAATCGGGACCACAATCATCTTGATCAGATGAATAAAGATGTCACCGGCAGGTTTCAGGATATTGATAATTAACCAGTCACGGTCACCTGGCTGGTTATGCAGGACAGCACCCACAACAATTCCCAAAATCAACGCAATCAGTATTTGCCAGGCAAGACTAATCTTTATGCCTTTCTTCATTTTTGTTTCCTTAGTCAGACTTCCCTTTCATTTCTCATCAACAGAGAATTATTCGGTGAAGTGAACAAACACCGGGTAAAAACAGACCTCAAATCGACGAGAATTGCTGCCAAACCCTGCATAAGAGATAGATAAGTAACATTTTTGGGCAGGTTATGGCAACCTTATTCCATAACGAATAAAAACAACAATTAACTCCGCGAATCTTTACCGCAGGGCGATTTCTGTTATAACTAATTGTTATGGAAATAGTTAATAAGATCAGAATATCCTGAATTCTGTCGCCAGTTCTGAGTGGATAATCAACCGTCAGGCCGTGGAAGCAGATAACAAACCAAAGGAAATAGTTATAATTACTGCTTTTACCTGTGATTTACACTAAAGTGAAAAAAACACCCCGATAATATGACTTTTCTCTGACGCGTGATCTGCAACGCAAAAGCAAAAAATTCCTTCCACCACTCTTTAATTAACCATTTAGTCACATAATACTAACAATAGCAGAGGAGGCCTGACATGAGCCAGATTCACAAGCACCCGATTCCTGCAGGGATTGCTGAAAATGCCCTGATTAACCCGCAGCAATACACAGAAATGTACCGTAATTCGGTAGAAAACCCTGAGGCATTCTGGGCTGAACAGGGAAAAATTCTCGACTGGATAACGCCTTACCAGCAGGTTAAAAACACGTCATTTGCCCCGGGCAATATCAATATTCGCTGGTTTGAGGAGGGTACCCTCAACCTGGCAGCAAACTGTATCGATCGTCACCTGGCGACTCACGCCGATAAAACGGCCATTATCTGGGAAGGTGATGACGCCAGCCAGAGTACCCGTTTGAGCTACCGTGAACTACACCAGCAGGTATGCCGTGCAGCCAATATGCTGACAGATTTAGGCATCCGCAAAGGGGATGTCGTGGCAATCTACATGCCTATGGTGCCGGAAGCTGCCGTCGCTATGCTGGCATGTGCCCGTATTGGCGCGGTGCATACGGTGATTTTTGGTGGTTTCTCACCGGAAGCCGTCGCAGGACGAATCATCGATTGTGGCGCAAAACTGGTGATCACCGCTGATGAAGGTATCCGTGCAGGACGGGCTATTCCCCTGAAAAAAAATGTCGATGAGGCACTGAAAAACCCTGAAGTCACCAGCATTAAAAATGTCGTTGTGTTCCGCAGAACCGGTGGCTTCCCTGGCTAGCAGGAGGGACGAGATCTGTGGTGGCATGATTTGATGGCTGAAGCGGCTGACGAACATACCCCGGTGGCAATGAATGCCGAAGATCCGTTATTTATCCTGTATACCTCCGGGTCTACCGGTAAACCTAAAGGTGTACTGCACACCACCGGCGGCTATCTGGTTTATGCCGCCACGACATTTAAGTATGTATTTGATTATCATCCGGAAGATATCTACTGGTGTACTGCCGATGTCGGCTGGATTACCGGCCACAGCTACCTGTTGTACGGACCGTTGGCCTGTGGCGCGACGACCCTGATTTTCGAAGGCGTTCCAAACTGGCCAACTCCGGCCAGAATGTCTCAGGTAGTGGATAAACACCAGGTCTCTATCTTATACACGGCTCCGACCGCCATCCGCGCATTGATGGCAGAAGGCGATAAAGCGATTGCCGGTACACAGCGCACCAGCCTGCGCATCCTCGGATCCGTGGGGGAACCTATCAACCCTGAAGCCTGGGAATGGTATTACCAGAATATCGGAAACAGCCACTGCCCTATCGTCGATACCTGGTGGCAGACCGAAACGGGGGGTTTTATGATAACCCCACTGCCGGGCGCCACCGAACTGAAAGCGGGCTCTGCAACCCGCCCATTCTTTGGTGTTCAGCCTGCCTTAGTGGATAATGACGGCCTGGTTCAGGAAGGCGCCTGCGAAGGTAACCTGGTGATCACCGACTCCTGGCCTGGCCAGGCACGAACACTGTATGGCGATCATGCCCGTTTTGAGCAGACTTACTTTTCGACCTTTAAGAACTGCTACTTTAGTGGTGACGGAGCACGACGTGATGAAGACGGTGACTACTGGATAACAGGTCGTGTCGATGATGTGCTGAATGTATCCGGCCACCGTCTGGGTACCGCTGAAATCGAATCGGCACTGGTTTCACATCCGAAAATCGCCGAAGCCGCCGTGGTAGGTATTCCCCATGCCATCAAAGGACAGGCTATCTATGCCTACATCACACTGAATGCCGGTGAAGAACCGACCCCGGAGTTGTACAACGAGGTACGTCAGTGGGTGCGTAAAGAAATCGGTCCGATTGCTACCCCGGATGTATTGCACTGGGCGGATATGTTACCTAAAACCCGTTCAGGCAAAATCATGCGCCGTATCCTGCGGAAGATTGCCAGCGGAGACACCTCCGGGCTGGGAGATACTTCCACCCTGGCCGATCCTGGCGTGGTAGAAAAATTACTCGAAGAACAACGGTCGATAAAGATGCCTTAGTCGCCTGAAAATATCAGGGGTGGGTTCTCTGCCCCTGTTTTCAGCCCACACTCCCCGCGTTCCCCGTATTCCGTTTCAAAGATATGCCCGTTCTGATGAATGCAGTCCATCACCGGTGAGCGGCCACACATGGTACGCCACACCGGATAATAAAACAGACAGACCTGCACACTATTTTACCTCCGGAGACATAGCGATGAACGATATCTTGTGTCAGAAAATTGCAGATAACCCCGCCTTCCGTGAACTGGTGAAGAAAAGACAGCATTTCGCCACTCTGCTATCCCTGATTATGCTGGTGCTCTACATTGGTTTTATCTTGCTGATTGCTTTCGCCCCTGACTGGCTGGGCACCCCGTTATCTGCCACCAGTAGCGTGACCCGGGGAATTCCTATCGGTGTGGGGCTCATCGTGATCTCTTTCCTGCTGACCGGACTGTATGTCTGGCGCGCAAACGGAGAATATGATCGCCTAACCCGCCAGGTTATCCGGGAGTGTGAATCATGAAAAAAATCAGCCTGTTCGCACTACTGTGCTATGCCCCGTCATTACTGGCCGCCGATGCTCTGACTGGTGACGTTCACCGCCAGCCGATCAATTATCAGGCCATCGCCATGTTTGTGGTCTTCGTCGCTTTTACCCTGGGAATTACCTGGTGGGCCTCACGCAGGACACGCTCGCGCAGCGATTACTATACCGCCGGGGGGAATATCACTGGATTTCAGAACGGCCTGGCGATGGCAGGCGATTTTATGTCTGCCGCCTCATTTCTCGGGATTTCGGCACTGGTTTACACCTCAGGGTACGACGGACTGATCTACTCGTTGGGTTTCCTGGTAGGTTGGCCGATGATTCTGTTTCTGATTGCCGAACGGCTGAGAAACCTGGGTCGCTACACATTTGCCGATGTAGCCTCCTACCGGTTACAACAAAAACCTATCCGTATCCTGTCAGCCTGCGGTTCACTGGTGGTGGTGGCCTTATATCTGATTGCTCAGATGGTCGGAGCCGGGAAGCTCATTCAACTGCTGTTTGGCCTGAACTATCCGGTCGCCGTCGTCATGGTCGGGATACTGATGGTGTTGTATGTCCTGTTCGGCGGCATGCTGGCAACCACCTGGGTGCAGATTATCAAAGCAGTACTATTACTGTTCGGTGCCACCTTTATGGCGGTGATGGTGATGAAAGCAGCGGGATTCAGTTTCAGCAGCCTGTTTAGCCAGGCCATGGCGGTACATCCAAAAGGTGCGGCGATCATGCGGCCCGGCGGGCTGGTCAGTGACCCGATATCAGCACTTTCCCTGGGGCTGGGACTGATGTTTGGGACGGCAGGCCTGCCCCATATACTGATGCGTTTTTTCACCGTTGCCGATGCGAAAGAAGCCCGGAAGAGCGTATTCTGGGCGACAGGGTTTATGGGGTATTTCTACTTCCTGACCTTCATTATTGGCTTTGGCGCCATTTTACTGGTCAGTGCGAACCCGCAATTCACAGATGCATCAGGCGCACTGGCTGGCGGAACCAATATGGCGGCGGTGCATCTGGCGAACGCTGTGGGTGGCAGTACCTTCCTCGGATTTATTTCCGCCGTCGCCTTTGCCACTATTCTGGCAGTTGTCGCCGGGCTCACCCTCGCAGGGGCTTCTGCCGTTTCGCATGATATCTATGCCAGTGTATTACGCAATGGAAATGCCAGCGAACAACAGGAGTTACGGGTATCGAGGATCACGGTGCTGGTACTGGGAATCGTGGCGATCGCACTCGGTATTCTGTTTGAAAAACAGAATATCGCCTTTATGGTCGGCCTGGCATTCTCCATTGCTGCCAGCTGTAATTTCCCGATCATTTTGCTGTCGATGTACTGGCGAGGGCTAACTACCCGCGGAGCGGTGACCGGGGGCTGGCTGGGATTACTGACCGCCATTGTGTTGATGATCCTTGGCCCGACTATCTGGGTACAGGTGCTGGGACATGAACACCCCGTTTATCCTTATGAATATCCGGCCCTGTTTTCTATGCTGGTTGCGTTTGTCTGTTGCTGGCTGTTTTCGGTCACCGACCATTCAGTGGCTGGCAGAAGTGAGCGGGAACGCTTCACGGCGCAGTTTATCCGGTCACAAACCGGCATTGGGATAGACAGGGGGAAGGCACACTAAAGCGACTCCCCCGCAGGCTGGCCTGCGGGGGAGAAGACTCAGAAGTTTACTGAGGCACTAACGTACGGTCCATCAACCAGTACGTTAGTTTTATTATCACCTTTATTGTTCAGTTCAACATACTGATAACCTGCCCGCAGGTTTAGCATAGAGATCGGTGAAAAACTGATTCCCCCCGCAGCTTCCTGGTAGTTTTGCAGGTGTGTAGAGAACGATTTTGGTGCGTAATAATATTCACCATACACGCCCCACATGTTATTCAGCTGATAGCTGACACCGGAACCGACGGCCACAGCAAAGCCATCTTTACTGTTTTCAGGGTGGGTAAACAGGGCTTTGGCTGTCGGGGAGAAGTTTAACGGACCCACAGACAGGTTATAGCCCAGTGCTGCACCGGTGACACTACCGTCATCATTACTGCGCAGCCAGTTACCTTTAACAAACAGTCCCGGGGATGCGGTACCCAGGCCAAGGTTCAGGTTGGTGCTGTGTCTGCCAACATCTACACTGCCTTCGACTGCCTGAGCCATGCCACTGGCCAGTAAACCTGCCACTCCTGCAGCGAGGATAATTTTTTTCATTGTAATACTCCTGGTTAATAAAAACGCGCACCCGATATTGGAACAGCATAAAATAGGGGCGGCAACCTGTTTATAGGTAAACAGAAGTATATTTCGTCATATTCTGAAATCATCGGGTGATTAAGCCTGCCACATCACATGACCAATAATCGGTGCAGCCAGTACGGTCACCACCCCCGCCAGCATCATCACCAGGCTGGAAACCACGCCTTCCTGAGGGCCCAGTTGATAAGCTTTCGCCGTACCGGCACCGTGAGAGGCAGCCCCCAGACCGGCACCTTTTGCCAGGCTTTGTTTAATCGCCAGTCGAAGAAACATAAAATCACCAATCGCCATCCCGAACACGCCGGTTAATACCACAAACAGCGCGACTAAATCGGGTTGTCCCCCTTCCTGCTGAGCGGCAGCCAGCGCAAACGGGGTGGTAATAGATCGAACCGCGAGACTGCGTTGGATCTCTTCCGGCAAGGTAAACAGCCGGGCCAGCCAGACCGAGCTGCACACCGCGACCAGTGTGGCGGTGATCACCCCGGCACTGAGTGACATCCAGTGACGGCGGATAATATAGATATTCTCATACACCGGCACTGCAAAAGCTAAAGTTGCCGGACCCAGTAACCATAACAACCAGTGGCTTTGAGCAATATAATCACTCCAGCTGATATGAGTCACCAGTAACAGAGCTACCAGCACCAGCGGTGTCATCACCAGCGGCATGAGCAGCAGGATACGCCAGCGGCGGTAGAGCCGCTTATTCAGGTAGTAAACCAGAACAGTCACTACCGCACACAACACACTGATCACTAAATCATTCATCGCGGGCCTGCCTGCGTTCTGCACGCTGAGTTTCATAACGATAGATACGTTCAACCACAAATGAGGTCGCTGCCAATACCATCACAGTACTGATGGCAATCACCAGGCAGATACGCACACCATCCTCACGCAGTAATGTTCCGTAGTTGATCACCGCCACGACCGCAGGGACAAAAAACAACAACATTTCGGCCAGTAACCAGTTGGAACCGGCTTTAACCCATTTCAGGGGTAAAACTCTGGTTACAATCAGTAACAGCATCAGTAGCATACCGACAATATTTGCCGGCAGAGGAATATGCAGCCACAGCACCAGTTGTTCCGAAAAAAGAAAGAAACCGATATAAATCAGTACCTGTACTGGCAACTGCAGCCACCGGGGTAATTTTGTCAGCCGCTGTGAACGAAGGGCCGCAAGCATGGTGAATTCCTCAAAAATAATTGATGAATGCAGTATACATCCTGGCCACAGGGTGAATAAAATGAACTAAAATTATCTCAACCATGCCATTTAGGAATAGTTATGGATGTGAGAGCGATTCGTTACTTTACTGAAGTGGTACGCCAGCAAAGCTTTACCCGTGCGGCAGAAAAACTGTATGTCACTCAACCGACTATCAGCAAAATGCTGCGGCAGTTGGAAGAGGAACTGGGCTGCACCCTGCTGTTAAGAGAAGGACGGAAGCTGTACCTGACCGATAGCGGCAAAGCGGTATACCAACGCGGAAATGCGATTTTGCAGGAATTTCGTCAGTTAGAGGCCGAAATCAGTGATATTAATCAGCTGACAACCGGTGAGTTACGACTGGGGATCCCGCCGATGGTCGGCATGCAAATCGTCGGTTCGATTTCCGCCTTTCATAAACGTTATCCGGGTGTCGAACTGAAAATTTCTGAGTTTGGCGGACTGGCAGCACAACAAGCGGTGTTACAGGGACGCCTGGATATTGCCATGACCGCCCTGCCCGCCGAGAGCGAATTCCCCTTGCAGGTACTGCCGTTAATGGAGCACCCGCTATGTGTGTTAGTCCCCCGTACCCGGGAGTGGCTGCAATGCAAAAGCCTGACCCTGCAGGATGTCTCACGTTACCCGTTACTGGTGTTTAACGAGGAGTTTTCGCTGAACCGCCAGTTACATAAAACGTTTCAGCGTCTTGGCTTATCCCCGACCATTGCTATTCGCAGCGGCCAGTGGGATTTTCTGGCGGCGATGGTACAGGCAGATATGGGAGTGGCGATTCTGCCGGAACCGATTTGCCAGAGACTGGACCCGTCCTCGTTACTGTGGATTCCACTGGAATCAGAGTTGAGGTGGACGCTGGGATTAGTCTGGCGCGAAGGGAATTATATTTCCAGTAGCACCCGGGCATGGATTGATTGCTGCCGGGAGTTCTGGCCCGGAGATCCTCCGGTACTGTCAATTTAGCCGCCAGGAGGCCTGCCTTAGCAGTCAGGTGGCCTCCTGCCAGCCATCACTCTTCTTTTTCGATCAGCAAGGCTTCCAGCAGGTCGAGATCACGCAGAAGTTTCTGCATAGATTCGTTACTGATTTGCTGTGTAGCACGCATATGATAAACCTCTGCCCGTTCAGCACGCAGTGCTGCCAGACGGAAACGACGTTCGAGGTTTTCTGCAAACATCGCTCGTTCAATATCTTCTTTACCGTCAATCCTGCGCCGAAGATTTCCGGTCACCCGGGAACTCACCTCTTTCAGAACATCCGGGTCGATATTCTCTTCACTGTCCTTGGCGAGACGCTCTTCCATTTTATACAGGCTGTCGATGGCGACCTTCGCCATTACCGCACGGGCAGTCCGCAGTTCACGGGCATTTTCACTCTTATCCATGCCCGGCATCCCCCGTAACAAAATAGGTAAAATAATCACGCCAATGATCAGCGAGAACATAATGACCCCGGTGGCAAGGAACACCAGTTCATAGCGCGCCGGAAATGCATCGCCGTTAGCCAGATATAAAGGCACTGACAATACACCTGCGAGGGTGACCGCACCACGTACTCCGGCAAACGTTGCAATCAACAACTCACGGAATGAATAGTTGCTGAACTCCATCGGATTCTTTTTCAGTAACCGGACACTCAAACGCTTCATGATGAACAGCCAGCCAAAACGAACCAGCAGCAGTGCGGCATACACCAGTCCCACATCGGCGAACAGCATCCAGATATTGACATTAGAATCCGCGTTTGCCTGTTGGATAGAGGTTTCCAGGATGCTCGGCAACTGAAGGCCCAGCATCAAAAACACCATGCCGTTAAACACAAACTCCAGCATCTGCCATACACTGTTTGCTCTCAGACGCATCGCCAGCGGAGCCTGGCGGATAATACCTGAACGGGTAATGGTCATCCCTGCGGCCACTGCGGCCAGAATGCCTGAAAAACCGAAGTGTTCCGCGATAATATAAGAAGCAAAAGGTAACAGCAGCAATAACACCGTCTGGGTTGCCGGATCATCACCACTCCAACGACTCATCAGACGCAGGGATTTACCGTACAACCAGCAGATAACCACCCCGGCCACCAGTCCGCCGATAGCCACCTTCAAAAATTCCAGGGTCGCGCCTGACCAGGTGAACACCATGGTTCCCATGGCGACTGCCACCGCAAATTTCAGCGACACCAGACCGGAAGCATCATTCATCAGGGCTTCGCCCTGAACTATCGACATGATTTTTTTAGGAATTCGCCCTTCACCGACAATCCCGGAAAGGGCGACGGCATCGGTGGGTGAAAGCACGGCAGCCAGTGCAAATGCAGGAATCAGCGGGATGCCAGGCACCGTCCAGTAAATCAGGTAACCAATACCCACGACGGTAATCAGTACCAGCACCAATGCCAGGCCGATAATCTCACGTCCGTGGTGCAGAAATTCACTGGTCGGAGTTTTCCAGCCATCGGCGAACAACAGTGGCGGAATAAACAGCACCAGGAACAACTCCGGGTCAAAATCGACATGCAGCCCTATTGAAGGCCATGCCAGTATCGCTCCGGCGATGATCTGTACCAGTGGCAGGGGAATATGAAACGGGAGTAACCGGCCGGCAACGCCGGACAGGGACACCACTAATGTCATGATCAGAATGGTAAAAAAGATTTCCATGCTTTCCTTCTAGCCTCTTCCACAGGCGTTTTATGAACCAGAAACACATCAGTTACTCTGATAGTGTAAAACAAAATAAGGCAGTTAAATGCATCCCGGAGTGCGAAAATTCGTCCAAACCCTCGCTTTACAGATTTCTCCAGGATTCCGGGACCGCCCGGGAATACGGGAACAGCCACTCTTCGCCCTGTAACGGCGACTACTTGTCCGCTACCCGCCACTGATCAGCCACATTATTTCGACCGGCAGCCTGACTCACGCCCTGCGGTAAACCACAGTACCTTCTCCCCAAAATCCGGACTCCATTACTTTGATGCAGCAGAGCGACGCTTTCTTACCGGCGGGGTGAGCGCATCGGCTTCTGGGGTGGAAAGTGCTTCCCCCGCCGGGCCTCTTTCCAGCAACACTGCGCCCTGTCCACTGGCCGCCAACTGATCTCCCGGGTTGCGTAACGGGCAATCGCGCATTGAGAGACAGCCACAGCCGATACAGCCGTTCAGATCATCCCGTAAATGCGTCAGCGTGGCGATTCTTTTATCCAGTTCTTCACGCCAGTGGAGCGTCAGAGCTTCCCATTCACTGGCAGACATGCGCTTATTCGGCGGCAATTGCGCCAGATTTTCGCTGACTGTCGCCAGGGGAATACCAATGCGCTGCGCAACTTTAATAATCGCTACCCGGCGCAATACATCGCGGCTGTAACGCCGCTGATTTCCGCTGTTACGGCTACTGGAGATAAGCCCCTTACTTTCATAAAAATGCAGAGCTGAGACTGCGACCCCGCTCCGACGGGCAACTTCGCCGGGTGTCAGGACAGGTTTCGGATAGTTTCTCTCTTTTTTCATTTTCGGCCTTTACCTCAAGTTAACTTGAGGAATTATACTCCATTCCGACGCAAAAATCCCGAACCACTCCCGGCGATAATATTCGCCGTACAGGACAGAACTATGATGCAAGAAGAGATCATTCATTCGTTAACCCAGTGGATCAACCAGAACCTTGGGAAACATTTATCGATAGATGAAGTCGCTGCTAAATCAGGATATTCGAAATGGCACCTGCAACGTATGTTCCGGGCAGTCACGCAGCAGACGCTGGGGGACTATATTCGTGAGCGCCGGCTGGAGAGGGCCGCCGATGCACTGTGTAAAACCCGACGCCCGGTGTTCGATATTGCCCTGCAGTATGGTTACGAATCGCAGCAGACTTTTTCGCGGGTATTCCGTCGCCAGTTCGACCAGACCCCGACGGCGTATCGTCAGGCGATGCGCTGCCGCGAGATCAGCCCGTCTGAGACTATTCATCGCGAGTCACGGCCGACTTCAGCCCGTCCGGCATCTGTATCGGGGATGATGTAAGTCGTCACGTTGCCGCCCTGACCGGCGGCACCCCGATTTTTCGCAGACTCTCCCGCCAACTCAACCTGCATGACCCTGCATGCTACAAAAAATTACATAGCGTGTATTTTTCGTTCGATTTTCTTACAAAAAAGCCTATAATGTGACCTGCATCACAAAATTCCGTCCCGTCAGGTCCCCCGCTCCCGCGGCAATTTCCCGGATGACGGAGTTTATGTCAGTCGAAAAATTGTTTTAAGCATCGGTTACGGGTAGAAAAAATGGGCACATTAACTGCAGGTTTTCTGATCATGCGCTGGGGGTTACTCAGTGCTTTCGTCATGTTTCTCGCCAGCACAGTGAAAATTAAATGCCGGCAGAACAGTCACTATTTCTTTAGCTTTGTCTGCAGCAGTATTGGTGTAGTCATGTCTTGCTGGTTTGTGACCGGACTAATGGGTATTACCCTGAGCATGCAACAATGGCATCTGTTTGTCAGCAGTGCTCAGGAAGCCTTCATTAATGTGATGGAACTGACACCCACCAGTTGGCCAACTTACTAATTAGCATCGCGGCCTTAGTGCCCGGCAGGCAGTAACAGCATCGCCCCCAGAACCAGGCTGAGCAGCCACGGATAAAGCCGTGCGTGTAACTGGTCTGGTACCAGGAAAATGGCATATCCTGCCAGCCACATTCCGGTAAAACTTCCTGCCATCAGGATAACGGCGGCCTGAACATCGATATAGCCAACGAATCCGGGCATGGCAGGCGATGAATGCCACAGCGATGTGATGGCATAGGTCAGAGTGGCGGTCAGTGCCATTGGCAGGGTGAGTGGATTGGCCAACGCTGCCGCCTGAACCATGGTGGCTCCTCGCCGCCGCATCAACGGCACTGTCATCACACTGCCTCCCACCCCGAGGAAGGCTGCAATCAAACCAATCACCAGCCCGGCCAGGGTAGAATGTTTCAACGGTTGGATTCCCGTATTTCCGACAGCAGCGCTTCGTAAAAAACCGGGCCGGAACAGGCAGTCCAGCAATGTCAGTAACAGATAGACGATAAATCCTGCACGAATCCACTGACCACTGCTGTATTGTGCAGCCACAGATCCGGCTAATCCGCCCAACGCAATCATCAACCACAACGGTTTCAATACCGGGGCAAGCTGTTTGAGCAGCTGTTTCTGACGCAGACTGGCAATCAGGGAAGAGAACAACATCACTGCCGCAGAGGTTGCCACCGCTATTTGCATCACCACACTGCCCTGACCGTTTACCGGTAAATGCTGTCCCACCAGAACTGAAACCAGCAACGGTACTGTGATAAACCCACCGCCAAACCCAAACAACACCGTCGTGACCCCTGAGACAACGCCAGCTATCGCTAAAAAAAGAATCATAAATATTTACCTGTCTGTCACCGTGCGTCAGAGTATATAAACTTCTGGGAATGACTTAATTACGGGCACAGGACAATCATTAACGAATTCAGGCCATCTGAGACAGGGCATGCGTAATACTCCGATTAACAGCGTCGACCATATCCAACGCCCGGTGTTGGCCCTGGCGACCGATTACCCTGCCGATACCTGGCTGGCCCCGCACCAGCACCGCAGGGCGCAGTTTCTCTATAGCATCAGCGGTCTGATGGAGGTTAACAGTGAAGAAGGACAGTGGGTGGTCTTGCCTGGTAGTGGGGTCTGGATACCCGCAGGTAAGGTTCATGCCGTGAGAATGCTCGGTGCCAGTACCCGCAGCCTGTATATTGAGCCAGCAGCGGCCCCGCGCCCTGCCACTCAGTGTGAGGTATTGCATGTCAGCCCGTTACTGCATCAGCTATTGCTCGCCTCTGCGGATATTCCTCTGGATTATCCGGCAGGTAGCCGTGATGAACTAGTCATACTGTTAGTGCTGCAGGAGCTGGCTCTGGCCGGAATCAACCCGCTGTTTACCCCGCTTCCCTTCGATCCCGCGCTGGCAGCCCTTTGCCGTGAGTTCCTTCAGCAACCCGATATCCGGCTGCGCCCTGAGCAGTGGGCAGCCTTATTACATAAAAGTCTACGGACTTTCACTCGTTTCTTCCGGCAACAAACCGGCCTGTCATTTGCTCAGTGGCGGCAGCGTGCCTGCCTCAATTACAGCTTTCTGGCTCTGGGTCGGGGGGAGTCGGTCACGGCTACCGCACTGACTCTGGGTTATCAGAATATCAGTGCCTTCTCTGCTATGTTTCGTCAGGTGACCGGGCAAACTCCCGGTATGTTTCCTTCCGCCCCGCCCGAAGCGAATACCCCACCCGGAACATAAAAAAAATCCCCGCCGGTAGCTGGCTACCGGCGGGGATTGATATTACCAGGGGGTTAACCCGGAAGCTGGATACCGCTTCCGGAACCGCCCCTGTTAAGGCAATTTATAAGCAATAATGTAATCGCCCATTTTCGTACCGAACGAACCGTGTCCGCCGGCAACAATTACCAGATACTGCTTACCGTCTACTTCATAGGTCATTGGTGTTGCCTGACCACCCGCCGGCAGACGTGCCTGCCACAGCAGTTTACCGTCACGCACACTATAGGCACGGATGTAGTCATCCAGAGTAGCGGCGATAAAGAAGATATTACCGGCTGTAGTGATAGGAGCACCCAGCATCGGAGTACCTACAGTAATCGGTGGTAACGGAATCGGGCCACCGCTGTCACGGATAGTACCAATACGTTTTTTCCACACAATCTGGTTAGTTTTCAGGTTAACGGCTGAAACAAAGCCCCATGAAGGTTCCATGCATGGCAGACCGAATGGTGACAGGAACGGATTCAGTTCCACACCAAAAGGCACGCCATACATGTGTTGCAGACCGGCTTCACCACCGGAACCACCGGCACCGTTTTTACCCGGTTCCATTGGGTTGTTTGGACCACGTGGGATCAGTTTTGAAACAAACGGCAGTTGCATTGGGTTAGCAATGGCAAACTCGCTACCACTGTTGACCGAAATACCACCCCATTCAAACATACCCAGGTTACCCGGGAATACCAGGGTGCCCTGCTCTGAAGGTGGAGTGAAAGTCCCGTTATAATGCAGACGTTTGAACATGATACGACAGATCATCTGGTCAAACATCGTACCGCCCCACATCTTACTGTCGGTCAGTTTCGCTTCCGGACGGAAGGTCAGTTCAGAGAACGGCTGAGTCGCAGAGGTATGGTCGCCTTTAGCAGCACCTTGCGGTACCGCACGCTCAGGAGCCGGTACCACCAGCTGACCGGTTGCACGGTTCAGAACAAAGATGTTACCTACTTTGGTCGGAACGTAGATGACAGGAACTTTGTTGCCGTCTTTATCGGTAATATCTGCCAGTGAAGGCTGCGCCGGAATATCCATGTCTCACAGATCGTGGTGGACAGTCTGGTAGAACCAGGCTTCTTTACCTGTGGTGGCATTCAGTGCCAGGATACCACTCGCATAATGTTCCTGCTCAGGAGTACGGTTTCCACCCCAGATATCCGGCGTGGTCACACCCATCGGCAGATATACCAAATCCAGTTTCGGATCGTAAGCAGCTGGTGCCCAGGAGTTTGGTGAGTTCGCTGAATAGTGCTGACCGTCCGCAGGAATTGCGTTCGGATCTTTGGCACCCGGATCGAATGCCCACAGCAGTTTACCGGTTTTCACGTCAAAACCACGGATAACACCTGACGGCTCACGGGTTGAGTAGTTATCGGTAACGGCCCCGGCAATCACAATTACTTTATCGGTAATTACCGGAGGTGATGTTGGTTCATAGCCGCCCGGGAAAGCATTCGGCTGCTGATGCTGCAGATCCAGCTCACCATTATTACCAAAGTCTTTACACAGTTGACCATTTTCAGCATCCACCGCAATCAGACGACCATCGTTAACCGGCAGATAGATACGACGTGAACAGGCCGCCGGAGAAACCGGAGCACTCTGAGGATCTGTTGCCGTATTAAAGTCATGATAGGAAACACCACGACAGGTCATGTGCTGGAAGGTAGGGTCATATTTGATTTTAGGGTCAAAACGCCATTTTTCTTTACCTGTTGCAGCATCAATCGCGACCAGAATCTGGTGCGCTGTACAGGTATAAAGGAGATTACCTACTTTCAGTGGAGTTGATTCGTTAGTGATCTCACCCGGATCATCAGGGCGTTTTACGTCACCAGACTGGTAGGTCCATGCCACCTGCAGATTTTTGACATTGCTTTCGTTAATCTGACTTAATGAAGAGTAACGGTCACCGGCCTGAGTACCACCATAAGCGGTCCAGTCTTTACCGGCAGACACTGGCTGAGTTGCAGGAGCCTGAACATTCAGGTCACCGTAGACTGCCTGCGGGTCTTTGCCGAAAAAGGCGCCAACGACCATGGCCAGGTTGATGACGATAGCAATCACCATCAGCGCAGTAGCTTTACGGTTGGGAGCCGCCAGTTGGCGATAAACAAACGGCAAAATCATCCAGATACCAAACAGTACCCAGATATCGAGACGCGGAGCCAGAGCCCAGAAATCAAGGCCGGATTCGCACCAGGCCCAGATAGCTGTGCCCAGCAGAATGAGTGAGTAAAGATAAAAAGCACAGCTTCTTTTCTTTAACAACATTACAGTGAACACCGCCATAACGATGCCGCTGATGAGATAGTATGCGCTGCCGCCAATTGCCAGTAACCAGCCACCGCCGATTATCAGCCACAAGGTGCAGAACACTGATATTGCTAGTGTGATGAGGCGCAGGCCTCTGGATTCCTGTGACATTGAATTAACCTTAGAATCAACAACTTTATAGATATGTAAAGAGCCGCATAAGGTTAGTCCTTTTTAGTTGTATTTAATATCGTTTTTTGTGATCCATATCCATTGACAATAACATTTGTTCATAGAAATCATGACACGGTACCAACAAATGTGTTCATTTGTTCGCAAAATTTTATGAAAAAAATCCATAGATTAGCGGCAAAATTCAGAATATTACTTTAACTATGGATATACCCATATTGTAGAAAAACCAATTTTTAGAGAATAAATTGGCATAAAAAAATAGGGAAAAAAATATCTTTAAATTGGTTTATGCTGGAGAGTGGTAACGTTTACAGTGAAATAACACTGGGCTGTGAAATTCACATTTTGGTTAAATTAACTTCAGATTCCGCAGCGGAAGCGCCAGATGACTGCCTGGTATCCGGGCCACGACCAGGAAGAGGTGGCCCGGGTTTAGTCAGCGGTGAGGCTAAGATGGATCGGTGACGATTTTTCTACGACGAATCACCCAAATTCCCGCCAGAATAAGCACAATCACTACTCCGGCAGCTATCCCAAACCGCGCCAGCATTACCAGATTCGAGCCAGGGCCACCTTGCCGTACGGTAGCGACCATGGACGCAGTGACGGGTTTAGCCGGTTTGCCGTAGGTCGTGAGTACATAGTTTGCAAGCGATGCTATCTGCTCGTCAGACAGATTATTAATATCATTCGGATGATGACCAAATCCTGGCATAAATACCTGCCCTTCACGGGTGGTACGGTTGACACCATTCAGAATGGTAGCAATCAGGTTATTACTGTTCTGAGCACCGGTCACTGAATTGTGAAACAGGCTCGGATAGTAACTGTCCCTGCTTCCTTGTCCGCCAGCTTCATGGCAGGAGGCACAATTCCCCTGAAACAACGCCAGTCCCTGTTGATTAGCATCAGCAACCTGCTGCTGACTCAGACCACGAATCAGCCCGGTGGCATCGTGATTGTCACCCTGCATAAATCTCGAACCAGAGTTTTCCGGAGTTGCGATTGGCTTAACGGTGCGGATATAGGTAGCAATAGCGTTCAGGTCATTATCTGTCAGATGCTGGAAGCTATGCTCTACCGCTTCTCCCATACTTCCGGCAGCCTGTGCTTTGCCTGGCAGATTACCGGTACGCAGATACTGTACAATATCAGCCTGACTCCAGCGGCCAATCCCTGACTGTGGATCCGAAGTAATATTAGGAGCGTACCATGCCCCTACCTGACCACCACTCAGGAATTTACTGCTTTCCTCTTCCATCAGGGGACCCCTTGGCGTGTGGCAGGTACTGCAGTGTGCTGGACCATCCACCAGATATTTCCCCCGGTTCCACGCGGCACTTTGTGAAGCGTCCGGACTGAATGGCTTATCGTTGAGGAACAACAAATTCCAGGACTTCATCATCATGCGGATATTCATGGGAAACGGTAACTTTGTTTCCTCAGCAGGATGATCCACAGGTTTTACCCTCTGCATAAAATACAGGTACAGATCATGGATATCCTGATCTGTCATTACAGAATATGCAGTATATGGCATCGCCGGATAAAGGTTAGCACCATCTGCACGAATCCCTTTACGTACAGCGTCAGCAAATTGTTGTTCCGTATAGTCGCCAATCCCGTAGGTCTTCGAAGGAGTAATGTTACTGGCAATAATGGTCCCCACCGGAGAAACGATATGCAGTCCTCCGGCAAACGGCAGACCGCCTTTATCAGTATGACAGGCTGCACAGTCAGAAGCCGTTGCCAGATATTCGCCACGGTTAATGGCGGCTGCAGCATCATTCCCTGCGGCCGATGCAGAAGCAGTCCACAGCATACTGCCGGTGAACATCAGTAACAGGGAAAACTTTATGGCATGATTTTTCATTATGCTTTCCCTAATTGTGCATGGATGGCATCTGCGGCTTTTAATGCCAGAGCAGACATGGTCAGCGTACTGTTACCACAGCCTCCGGTAGTCATCGCGGCGCCACCTGGTAAAAACAGGTTTTCGTGGTCATGTGCCCGACAATCGACATCTACCACCGATACGGCAGGGTCAGTTCCCATAATACAGCCGCCCATAATATGGTCACTGTTGGTATATTCGGTCGAAATATCCACTTTGGTGGCCCCCATGGCTTTCGCCAACTGTCGGGCAATAGGTAAGGAGTGGCGCTGTGAACCTTGCCGCACATAGTCACCGACGTCGTAGTAAATGTTCGGTTTAGGTAATCCAAGCCAGTCTTTTTTGGCCGATAAGGTTAACCGGTTATTGGCATCCGGCATCAGCTCATGTTCGATAGCAATTTCGGTGGTACAGGCTGACAGACGACGGATTTCGGTGTCCAGCGCTTTACCGACCAGGCCTTTTTCCAGCGCCGCCATGGCCCCGATCCGGCTGCGGGCCATATTATTGAAACGGAACAATGCCCCGCAATATTCAGATCGGAAACTCCCCTGGGAGGTTTCCATGATACTGCTTCCCTGCACCGGCCCAACACCCGTCCAGGCGGGTTCAGCCAATTCCAGTTCCACTACCAGCTTAGGCTGGTCCATCATATTGCGACCCACCTGATCAGAGCTGTTGGCTACACCATGAGGATTCCTGCTGTCGGTAGACATCAGTAGCAGTTTCGGCGTTTCAATACCATTACAGGCAATGACAAAGACAGATCCGGTAACCCGGTGGGTCTGCTTGTTATTGTCATAATAGTGAACCGCCTGGACTTTATTGTCCTGCCCTGTTTCTATTTTATAGACCACCGCATTTGGCTGAATTTTGCCGCCTTTGGATTCAATACGTGTCAGCGAGGTTGCTGCATCGTACTTAGCGCCAATCGGGCAAACCGGAATGCAGTTATTATTACCGCAACAGGCTGGGCGATCACCGTAAGCAATTCCGCTGTTACGCGCCTGGGCCGATGGCAGATTGGTCAGGCCAATGGATGCTGCGGCATCGGTGAAACGTTGTTCACCCGGCCCAAAAGGCAGACGGCCCATTGGATAAGGTTTGGAACGTACCGGAGGCCATTGCAGTTCCGGCTCAGAGGGCCCGCAGACCCCAAGAGCATATTCTGCACGTGTGTAGTAAGGTTCCAGAGTGGCATAATCAAAAGCCCAGTCCCGACCGACTCCGTAGAGTGTTTTAAGCTTCATATCTTCCGGAGTTAACCGCCAGCAAATTCCCGCCCAGTGCCATGTTGCCCCACCAGCATAGCGAACATATCCCTGCTGGTAGGCCCGTGCATTCGGGCCTTCAAGCTGCAGGTATTCGGCGGCCTGTTCAGGGGTGGCCGACATCAGGTGAGGAGCCCAGGGTTCAGGGGGATAAGGGGCGTTAAAGTGTAACCGCGATACCGGAGGCAAATTCCGGTAGTTTTCGACAATCTGCCAGCGCTCAACCCGTGGGCCGGCTTCCAGCATCACCACGGAGTGGCCACTGTCGAGTAACTGTTCAGCAATCAGGCAACCGACAACCCCGGTGCCAACCACAATCACATCTGCATTCATGATATTTTCCAGCAAAAAATCCGGCCGAGATTTCCTTTGCCGCGCCCTGGCTGCAAAAGAAATCACCTGCTAACCGGTAATATTATTGATTTAGAAATCCGGCATATCGGCCAGCGGAGCCGCATGGGAACTCCAGCCATTGGGGCCGGTAATGGCGTAGGTCGGGATGGTCATGACATCGATAGTCGGCTGATACATTAAGGCTTTTTCATAAGCAAACACCTCAGCCCCCGGCGCATCAATTAGCACGCCTTTATACCAGGCAGAAATAATGCTGAGTGCGGCGTTTTTCAGTTCCCCCTGTGGAATATCTGAGAAAAAATCCTCGACCACTTTTGCCTGCCGGGCCTGAGCCACAGCCAACAAACTGGTTATCTGTTGCCGTGTAATCATGTTGCCACTGATCATCGCGGCAGCCAGACGCTGCCCTGTCACCGGATCAAGCTGATGATTGACCAGTAACTTTGATAACTGCATAAACTGGTTGATGGCAGTTTCGTCTTTTAATGTATCTGCCCAGGCCGGAAGCGATGGCCCCAGATAACTACTGCCTAATAAAATAAGGCCACCGAGCAGTACCTTTCTGCGGGACAAATTGTATTCAGCAGGTGAATCATCCCGAATAATTTCATTTTTCATTGACTATTGCTCCAAAGATTAATAGCAGAAAAGATGTCATTGATTTAACTATCAGCGTCATAACCGATAATTCATTTAATAAAAAACCAACATCAATTCAACATCACAGAATGTTATACCCAATTTTAAGGATGCGTAAATTCAGATGTAACAAATGTTTTTAATATGAAACAAATTATATTACCAACATAGGATAACAAAATAAACCAACAATAAACCCCGTAAAAATTACATTAAAATCAAACATATAAATATTTACTTCGAAAATAAAATAAACAACATTCAGCGAGGAAATGGCAGGTTAACAATAAGAATTTAATAGCTTTTATGTTCGGGATGGCACGTAAAACCTGTAAACAGCAGAGTTAAAAATCAATAACAGCACTTTTTTACTTAGATTTAAAATAACCATCCGGAAATCCGGACAAGTTATTTACCATCATCCGGAAAAGCGAACGGTATTAACTTAACCTCTGGCAACAGATATAATATTTATTATCAATTGGTATAGATAACCTGGGTATTTAATTCTGGTCCGGAGAACTGGAGTGTTGCAGACGATCCTCGGGAGAGAGGAAAAACTCACTGGCTTTGACAGACAGTGAACCTGCGATGAAACCAAACAAAAACAAAATATAAACATAAAAGCTACAAATAGCCGGTGTAATCCACTACCCTGCTGAATGCACAGTCTCTTCTTCAACCGGGTAGCAAACAACTGAAAAGGTCCCTCTTGAAACAGGAACAGCGGCATACTGAGACCGATCCGCAAATGCTTCGTCACTTCAGGTGGCTGGCAGGTATATTTATTCTTTGCATGACCGGTATCACCGTGCTCAGCTTTCTGTATGCACAGAATAAAGTGTCAGCGCAGACAGAATTGATTAACCAGGCCTTGTCGCGGGCAGGCCATGAGCTGACCCTGAATATCCATCGTTATGAATTCATCCCCTATGCTCTGTCTCTGGATGAAACCGTCCGGCATTTTCTCTCTCAGCAGAATGACACCAGGTTGCAGGCTGAAGTCGTCAGAAAAATCAGCTCAATACAGAACAAAGTCGGAGCATTGTCGGTATTTATTACCAACGCCGATGGCAAAATCATCGCAGCCAGTCAGCAAGATCTGACCGGCCATGATGTTCAGTTCCGGCCCTATTTTGTTAACAGCATCAGTACCACGACTGAGCATTTTTTTGGTATCGGAACCACCGGGTCAGTTCCCGGTTACTACCAGGCTAACGCGGTGATCTCTCAGGGAAAAAAACTGGGGGTAGTAGTGGTAAAAATTGATATCGAGGCGCTGGCAAACAGTAAATCTAACTACCTCAATAAAATGTTTTTACTGGATAATAATAATATTATCGTCAGTTCCTCTGACGAATCTATGTTGTTTCACTCCCTCGGTCCTCTCAGCCCACAGCAGATTGCTGCCAGCGATCGAACACACCAGTACAATAATAAAATTATTCCATCACTTACCGGCTATCGTAGTCAGAAAATCGCGGCAGACAGTTATCATGTCAGGTATAACGGCCGGGATTATATTCAGATCAATCAGTACCTTTCCCCATTAAACCTGACACTGGCTCAGCTGTCTCCGGTAGATTCTGTCTATTCGTCAGCAGCGATTATTGTGGCGCTGACAGGAGTGACTCTGGCCATTATTTTTACCGTCATCTCTTTATTCATTCAGCGTCAACATATCATCCGTCTGAAACTAGATAATCAGCAGGCACTGGAGAGCGCCTACAGTCATCTGGAAGAACTGGTTCAGGAACGCAGTCAACAACTGGAGATTCAGAATGCCTCACTAGCCAAAGAAGTTCAGGAGCGTATTCTGTCTGTACAGAAAATGGAGACAATGCAGCAGGAACTGATCAGAACCGAAAAACTGGCAGTGATCGGCCAGCTATCTGCCGGTATTGCTCACGAGATAAATCAGCCGCTTTCTGCCATTAGTGTACTTTCCGAAAATTCAGTGCGTTTTCTGGAACAGGGGCAGACGGATATTCTTAGAAGTAATCTGAAGCGAATCGTAGAGTTGGTAGGATTTATTGGCAGGATCAGTCAGCAACTACGTTCTTTTTCCCGAAACAGTGATGACCTGACCCGGGCCGTTTCTGTTTCGGCCAGTATCGACAATGCACTGATCATGCTTACCCACCGTATCAACCAACAGCAGATCTGTTTCGAACGTCAGGCACCGTCTGGCGATCTGTGGTGTCTGTGTAACAGTACTCGTCTGGAGCAGGTGCTGGTCAACCTGCTGAGTAATAGCATTGAAGCGATTGGCAGCCAGAGGAAAGATGGCACGATTAGCGTAAGCTGGTCCCGACAGGGAGATCAGGCCGTGCTTGCTATCGCAGATAACGGCCCGGGAATTGCGCCTGAAATCCTGACACATATTTTTGAGCCATTCTTTACGACCCGTACCCGCAACGGACTGGGGCTGGGACTGGCTATTTCGGCGGATATTGTTCACTCCTACGGAGGGACGTTGCAGGCCGGGAACCTCAGCTCCGGTGCCTGTTTTACCCTGCGGTTGCCGTTGGCTTCTCCGGATGATAAGGAAACAGTTGATGATTAATTATTCGGTATTGTTAATTGAAGATGATCCTGATGTGAGGCTTGCCTGTACCCAGGCCTTACAGTTGGAGGGCATTGAGATACTGGGAGTGGCTTCGGTTGAGGATGCCAGATTGCACCTTGCTCATTTTCGCCACCAGGGGATCATTGTCACGGATATGCGGTTACCTGGTATCGGTGGCTTCGAATTTCAGAAGGAACTTAACCGGCGGGTTCCGGAAATTCCGGTGATCATTATTACCGGTCATGGTGATATTGAAACTGCTGTGACCGCGATGCATAACGGTGCTTATGATTTTCTGCCTAAGCCTTTTAATGCTCAGCAATTTATCAGTGTGGTGAAACGGGCACTTGATAAACGGCGCCTCGAGCAGGAGATACGTCAGCTACGTAGACAGCTGGCGAATAGCCGGCTACCGGAACATACCCTGTTGGGTAATTCGCTACTGATGTCCGAAATCAGGAATACGCTGACCGACATTGCCACAACCCCGGCAAACGTGATGATTTACGGTGCCTCCGGGACAGGAAAAGCTTTGACCGCCCATTGTCTGCATGAAATGAGTGGCCGGACAGGGCCGTTTGTGACAGTGGACTGCGCAGCTCTGCCTGCGGGATTGTTCGACAGTGAATTGTTTGGTCACGAGGCGGGTTTTTCCGCGGAGTCGCCCGCCGCCCGCATCGGTAAGCTGGAATTTGCCCGCGGCGGAACGTTGTTCCTTGATAAAGTGGAGTTTCTGCCGGCAGCTATCCAGAGTAAACTCAGCCGCGCATTACAGGAAAGAGCTTATGAACGGCCAGGGTCCCATCAGCGTGTTGCTATCGACCTGCGGGTGATCGGCTCCGGAAAGCCGGAACTGGCAGCAATGAAAAGCGACAGCCTTCTCCGCCCTGAATTGCACTTTCTGCTGAATGTCGCCAGCATATCTATGCCACCATTGTGTGAACGCCCGGAAGATATCCCATTGCTGTTCAGCCATTTTGTGGCAAAAGCCGCAGAGCTGTTTGACCGTGAGGCCAGGGAAATCCGGGAATCTGTTCTCACTCAGTTAATGATCAGAGATTGGCCGGGCAATATCCGCGAATTACGTAACGAGGCAGAACGATTTGTACTGGGGATTAACCGCCAGCAGGAACAGAATGCCGATCTGCATAATCTTTCACTGACGGATATTGTCGAGAGTTTCGAATGCCGGCTGATAGTCTCAGAACTGAATAATCAGAAAGGCAATTTAACTCAGGCCGCAAAAAAACTGCACATTGCCAAGAGCACATTGTTCGATAAACTAAAAAAGTACAATATCAAATACTGAGCGGGCTCAGCCCTTCCCGCTCACTCTTTTCAGCCAATGGTGCGGTTACGCCCTGCCAGTATCGAAACTACTATCTGGATAGCCGCAAGGCCCATCAGCAAAGTAAACGGAGCGGCCCACTGATGGGTGTACTGCACCGCCAGCCCAACCAGTGCCGGTCCCGCCGCTGCCATCAGATAACCGATACATTGCGCCATCCCGGATAATGCCGTTGCCTGACTGTGGCCCTGGCTGCGTAAATTAAACAATGACAAGCAGACGACCATCGCAATGCCCGCCCCCATTCCGGCCAGTACCAGCCAAAGCATCGCCTGAGTCGGCTGGTAATACAAACCACTGACCCCAGCCAGAATCAGTACCGAACATAACAGCCCCAGTCCGCGCTGATCTTTAACCCGCGGGATGATGACTGTCATGCTCAGATTGGCCAGCACGGCAATACACTGATACACGAACAGACAGCGACCGGCCACTGCCGCAGAAATACCGACGGTCTGTGCATAAGCGGGAAACCAGTCCACCAGCACATAAAAAACCGTCGAGTGTAACCCCATAAACAGCGCAACCTGCCAGCCGGTACTGCTTTTCCAGGGAGAACGGTACTGTTCCGGGTGGGGATCAAGCGCCGCCAGCCGGGTATGTACAGGTCGGGTACGGGTACGTAGCTGTGGCAACCAGACCAGTAGTGCTATGACGGCCAGTACCGCCCAGGCACCCAATGCGCGGCGCCAACCCTCGGTATCTCCGTTGGCCAGCATCACCGCCGCGCCGGAGGCTATCGCGGCGATAACGCCCATCATCGCCGCATAGCCGCCAATCACTCTTGCAGCTTTCGCCGGGAAACTCCGTTTTGCCAGTGCCGGCAGCAATACATTACAAAATGCGATGGCTGCCCCAAGGATACAGGTCCCACCCCACAGGCCGATACTGCCTCCGGCGGAACGCCAGCTGATGCCAGCCACCAGTAATGCCAGGGCCAGACCGATAACCCTTTCCATCCCCCACTTAGCCGCCATCTTTGGTGCGGCCGGGGCCAGCAGGGCAAAAATCAGTAACGGTAATGCATTAAGCCAGCCCGCCGCGGAATCTGAGATTCCGGTACTGGCCCGGATATCAGAAAGTACCGGGCCAACGACCGTGATCGCCGCTCTGAGATTGGCGCCGACCAAAATGATCCCCGCGAAAAGCAGGGCTGAGGAGAATGACCTTTCTGAAGAGAGGGTCAGTGGTGACTGCGACATGGTTTTATTTCCAGAGAAAAGTGATTACCCGTCAACAAGCCGTTAAACTAAACAGCAGGTTAACATCAGGAGAACACAGTGTACCCGGCCCCTAAAAATGCGGCTAACGCCAACCTGTCAGAGAATTGCTCAGAATCGTCACCGGTACTGCGGCTGGAGACGCCAATGATAGATAAAGATCGGCCGGTGACTCCGTTGCGGTTAGCCGGAAAACGTCGGGAACAGGGCACTTTTCTGGAACAGCACCAGCATCCGCAGGGATTAATCATCGCGATCCACCACGGGTTAGTCATTCTGCACAGTGGCGATGAGGTCACATGTGTACTGCCCGGACAGTTTTGCTGGATCCCCGGTAAACAGGATCACGGTACTCATTGGTTTGGCGCGATTGAAGGGATGTGCCTCTATCTGCAACCAGAACTTGGCGGGGCGTTTCCTGACGTGTCGGTGATTTTCACTCAGACGGCGTTGACCGACGCGATGATCAGTCGGCTGGCAGATGCCCCGTTACTGGAACCAGGGCATGTCCTCAGCCTGCTGGACAGCCTGACCCATGAAATAGCGCTCCTCCCCCGGGGAGGGTTCCATTTGCCCATGCCCACCGAATCCCGGTTACAGCAACTTACCCATCGGTTACTGGACAGGCCTGACCTTAACCACAACATCGAAGAATGGGCTCAGCAGGCCGGTATGTCACTGAGTACCTTATCGCGTCGTTTCCGGCAGCAGACCGGGATTACCCCGGGCCAGTGGCGACAACAGGCGCGTATGCTGCACGCCCTGGAATTACTGTTTAGCGGGCAGAGTGTCACCGAGGTCTCTCTTGCCGTAGGGTATGACAGCCTGAGTGCCTTTATTCACGGCTTTCGAAAGACCTTTGGTATCACCCCCTCCCGCTATTTTTCCCCATCTCCCGCCCCGCAGACAGAGAAAGTATAACTGCGTAGATCCTCCTGCCATTGCCGGCACTGCCAGCGGCGCAATTATTTCCAATACCTTGTTAGCGGCTTGTGGTGAGATGGTCTCTCTCTCGTTTATGTGGCCACGGTTATCGCGTTTATCACAGCTTAAATTATGATCAGGGACTGACCCCATGCTTCAGTTTTCTAATGGTTTTTTACTTAGCCTGTCGTTGTGTCTGGATATCGGTATTGCCAATATCGCGATGATGACACTGGCAATGCAGCGCGGTTATTTTCATGGTTTCTGGCTGGGAATTGGCACCTGTTTCGGTGATCTGGCCTATGCCATTCTGGCACTGGCAGGCATGGCGGTGCTGTTACAGTTCACTACCGTGCGCTGGGTATTGTGGATTGGCGGCGGTGCGATGCTGGTCTGGTTTGCAGTGAAAATGTTGATCGCGGCCTTTCGTCAGTCAACCGCACTGAACAGCGGAGCCCCCCCTCAGTTACGCTCGCTGAGAAGGGAGTTCTTTCGGGGCATAATGCTGGCGATGTCTTCGCCTTCGGCCATTCTCTGGTTTGCTACCGTCGGCGGGGCACTAATCTCAAGGATGGGGCAGCACAGTGTGGCGTCCTCAGGATGGTTTCTGGGTGGCTTTTTTATGGCCGGAGTCCTCTGGACCTGCGCACTCTGTCTGGTTGGCAGCCTGGGGGAAAGTTAATGGGTAACCGTTTACTGAAGTTTTCTTATATCGCCTCTGCGATTATATTCAGTTACTTCGCAGTCACGGTGATTGTCTCCGGCTACCACGAATTTATCCCCGGCTAAGACCTAACCGGGCAATATAGTGACCGGGGGTGATCCCCATCATTTTGCGAAACGCATTGATAAAATGGCTCTGGTCGTAGAATCCGAGACTAATCGCGGCCTCCAGCGGAGAAATATTGCGGCGTAGCAGATTACGCGCCTGGTGTAGCCGGAGCTGCATGTGATACTGCAAGGGTGGCAACCCTGTATAGCGGGTAAACAGCCTGACAAAATGATATTTACTTAATCCGGCGATCTGCGCCAGAGTTTCCAGAGAGGGTTTTTCAGTCAGGTGGCAGCGCAGATAGTCAGTCACTCTGCTGATTTGCTGTGCTTCACTCCCCGTCAGGGAGACGGAAGGTTCCAGCAATTCGCCGCACAACTGTAACAGTTCCTGCTGTTGAAGAGAGTCGTTATCTTCACGGGCCGAATCCGCAAACCGGCAGATAGCATGAAACAACGGCGGATCATCCAGCACCCCTTCACGCAGAACCGGAGCATGAGATCGGCTGCCGAGATTTTCCTGTGCCACCAGCGTTTTCACTACGGACTGGGGCAGATGGATACTGATAAATTCGACACTCTGCTGTGCAAATCCGGAAGACTGAACAGAGGCGGGGTTATACACGGTGACCTGCCCGCTTTTTACGGTTAAATTTTTTCCCGACAGCCAGATTTCCTCAACGCCGCTAAGATTAGCACTGATCACATACTCATCATGAGTATGTCTGGGAAACCCGTCATCACAGGCAATCACCCGGGAACATTCGATGCCATTCCTGCTGAACCACTCGCTGGACTGTAACACTGAAATTTTTCCCCTGTGATTTATCATATTGGTCAGGGTTTATATCAGCATTTAGCGCTGACAAATTCAACACCCGGTTATCGTCCCCCACAGGGCTCAGAGAATAAACGTAGGGAGTTTAGCCCGGATAATGGCGTGTCTGACCGCGGTCATGGCCGATTCACCAGGCATAATAGCGACAGTCATTGAACCACCGGGATTGGTAATAATAAACACCTGAGAAGTGTTGCCTGCGGGTCAAACGCCAGGATGCCAGTAATCTGATACCGCCGAAATACGCCACCCACCGTTTTAGCAGCAACGGAATTCATGTTTCTGATGTGAGGAAGGAGTGAGTTCTCAGTGGCTGTGTGACTAAACTGATGGATCCCGTACCAGTCAAATGCTTTAGAAAGGCCCCCGTACCCTCAGGATACAGGGGGCGTTAAATTACGGTAGTTTATAAGCGATCAGTGAATCGCCCAGCCGGGTCCCAAAAGAACCATGTCCGCCGGCCATAATCACGACATATTGCTTACCATCAACCTCATACGTCATTGGTGTCGCTTGTCCACCTGCCGGCAGACGAGCCTGCCACAGCAGTTTGCCGTCACGGACACTGTACGCCCGCAGGTAGTTGTCCAGTGTGCCAGCAACAAAGAAGATATTACCTGCCGTTGTCACCGGACCGCCCAACATTGGAACACCCATTTTAAAGGGTAGAGGTACCGGCGCACTGTCACGAACAGTACCAATCCGTTTTTTCCAGATGATCTGGTGATTACGTAAATTGATCGCTGAGACAAAGCCCCATGAAGGTTGCAGACAAGGTAAGCCCAACGGTGACAGGAACGGATTCAGTTCAACTCCGTAAGGCACACCATACATATGCTGTACCCCGGACTCTGAACCGGAACCGGCGGCACCATCAGCCCCGGGTTCTATGGGATTGCCTGGTCCGCGTGGGATCAGTTTAGAAATAAAAGGCATCGCCATCGGATTAGCAATCGCAAACTGCTGATCGGTGTTAACAGAGATACCGCCCCATTCAAACATCCCGAAATCACCTGGGAAAACCAGGGTACCCTGCTCAGACGGCGGGGTAAACGGCCCTTCATAGCGCAGTTTATGGAACATCACCCGGCACATCAGCTGGTCAAACATGGTTGCGCCCCACATATCCCTACCCTGCAGCTTATTCTTAGGACGGAAAGTCAGCTCAGAAAAAGGCTGGGTTGGAGACAGATGGTCGCCTTTCGCCGGTCCCTGCGGTACCGGTGTTTCAGGGGCAGGAACGACGGGTTTTCCGGTGTCACGGTTCAGAACAAAAATATTACCCGTTTTGGCCGGAACATAGACCACCGGCACGGTCTTACCCTGCTCATCGGTAATATCTGCCAGGGTTGGCTGTGAGGGTAAATCCATGTCCCAGAGATCATGGTGTACCGTCTGGTAAAACCATGCCAGCTTGCCAGTTGAGGCATGCAGAGCCAGTAAACCGCTGGCAAAACGTTCCTGCAACGCGTTACGCGCACCGCCCCAGATATCCGGGGTCGAAACCCCCATAGGCAGATAAATAATATCCCTCTGCGCGTCATAAGCCGCCGGCGCCCAGGAGTTTGGTGAGTTCGCCACAAATGTCTGCCCGTCAGCAGGCACGGCATTAGGGTCTTTTGCTCCCGGATCAAATACCCATAAGAGTTTCCCGCTGTCGATATCGAAACCGCGGATGACCCCTGATGGTTCACGGGTAGACAAGTTATCAGTGACAGAACCGGCAATGATCACCACTTTATCAGTAATGATGGGCGGTGAGGTTGGCTCATACCCTCCCGGATAAGCGTTCGGCTGCAGGTGTTGCAGGTTCAGTTCACCATTATTAGCAAAATTACTGCAACGTTGTCCGGTTAAGGCATCAACCGCGAACAGACGACCGTCATCAACCGGCAGGAAAATACGCCGTGAACAGGCGGCCGGCGCTGATGAGTCGCCCTGAACAGATTTGATTTCATGATAGGAAACACCCCGGCAGGTAATATGCTGGAATGTCGGATCAGATTTGAGCTGCGGATCAAAACGCCATTTCTCTCTGCCACTGGCAGCATCCAGGGCAATCAGTATCTGATGCGGTGTACAGAGGTACAGCATATTACCGACTTTCAGCGGTGTCACTTCATTAGTGATCTCACCCGGGTCATTCGCTGTTTTATGGTCACCGGTATGGAACTGCCAGGCAACCTGTAATTGTTGAACGTTTTTATCGTTGATTTGTGTCAGCGGAGAATAACGGACCCCTTCCTGAGTACGTCCATAGGCCGGCCAGTCTGCTGCAGACGCCGCAGATTCGGCTGGCGGCTTATCACTGACATTAAGCACACCGTTGATTTCCTGTGGGTCGTGCAGTGACGCGCCCAGCAGCAGCAGGGCATTAATCCCGAGGCCAATCACCATTGCCAGCAATGGTTTTTTACCGGCAGTGTTAAAACGCCGGTAACTGAACGGCAATATCAACCAGATACCAAACAGTATCCAGATATCCAGACGTGGAACCAGGTTCCAGAAGTCAGTCCCCGCCTCCCGCCATGCCCAGAGGGCTGACAGAATCAGGATAAGCGAATAGAGGTAAAATGCACTGCTTCTGCGCTTCCATAACAATATAGAAAATATCGCCATGGCTATACCGCAGATAAGGTAGTAAGCACTCCCTCCGACAGATAATAGCCACACGCCGCCAATCAGCAGCCATGCGGCACAGAATAGCGAAAATATCCGTGTTAACCCATGAAGTATAGTAGAGACCCGAGACATGTTTAAAACCCATCTAATGGATAAAAGTAAAACAGAATACTTAGTGTAACCGTTTACACCAAGTGTTTACAATGAGCTTACAAATAAAAAATAAAAACAGATAAACCTCACAGGTCTCGTGATAACCCCCTAATTACCAGGGATTATTATGCGGATATAAGAAAACACACTGCCGCCACAGATGTAAAAAAACCTGTAATTATTTGGGTAACCGTTTACACAAACATCTGAATTATAGTGTTTTTGATAGCGCAATACTCTGTGGGCATCCGTAAAACAGAATGCATAAATGAAGGGTATCCTGACAGAGAGGATTCAGGGTGTGTGCCTTAACATTAAGGCAATAATCAGGCACAGAATGGTCAGTAACCCATTGAATAAGATATGATTATCGGGTGAAAAAACCGGGAAGGCCATTAGTATGGTAAATTGCTGCAAACTGTTCGCACTTCAGTCAGTGAGTCGTCGCTGTGTGATCTTCATCGGGGTAACAACCCTGTAAGTTTTAATAAATTCCAAAATATGAATTGCATAAAAAACCCCTGAATTAACAGGGGCCTGTGTATTTATTATCTACAAATGATTGTCAGGTCAATCAGAATGGTAGTTCACATAAAGCTGACAAAAAATTCAACAACTCATTGAAAGTATTCGTTTTTATAATAATAGTAAAAAATGCTAATTTATCCAAAATATTGTCAACTTTCTGGACAGGTGCTGTAGTACTATCATTCGCTAAATGTAAAGATAGAATATTAACACTTTCAGCGATATCACCTGAGCAACTCAAGTGGATCCAACACCCGAAATCAATAAGGCGGCTCTTGAAAGGCTGGTTATTTCGATCAAACATTGATTCGCATTTTAGCAAGATCTTGGCGAAATAAAATTCATTACCTCTTTTGCCATCAACTCTATATCAAACCTTGGTATTTGCACCGTTTTCAAGCTGTAATTGGCCAAAACTTGTCAGACCAAGGATCTATTCCGTAGACAGGCACCCGGTCTCCCCATAAAACCGGTGTGTTCATAAGTAGAATTTTCTCGGAATCTGAACCAAGCGGAAACTCTATGAAAAAATCACGTTTTACTGACAGCCAGATTATCGCCATTCTTAAAACAAGCCGAAGCAGGCACACCTTTCCCGGAGCTTTGTCGGGAGCACGGCATCAGCAGTGCCAGCTTTTATCAATGGCGTTTGTAGTTTGGCAGGATGGATGCTGCCCTCATCTCCTAGCCGAAAGGGCTGGAAGAAGAAAACTGTCGTTTCAAAAATGTATGCCGAAGAGCGGCTGAAATCATTCAAGAAGTCATGGCAAGATGTGGAGGAGAAACTGACTAAACCTGTAGGATGACAGAAGACACTCGAACAACCAAAGCTTTCAGACAGGCAGCAACAGGAGCTGTGCCGTATGCACGGCAGGGGGGAACACTCAATCAGTGACCTGACAGAGCTGTTTTCGGTGTCGCGCCCGACGGTTTACCGGACGCTTATACGAGGCAGAGAAAAGCAGTAAATCATTTCACCCATACAAGGAAGAATTATGGCTCAGGATATTTTTATAAAAATTGATGGTATCGAAGGTGAATCTCAGGATTCCACTCATAAAGGAGAGGTTGAGGTACTTGACTGGGACTGGTCTGTTAGTCAGACATCGAATATGCATTCCGGTAGTGGCGGCGGTGCGGGAAAATGTACTGTTGAGGACCTTAATTTTGAGCATTATATCGACAAATCCAGTCCCAACCTTCTTCAGCATTGTCTGACTGGCAAACATATTCCCGAAGCTGTTCTGACAGTAAGAAAAGCAGGTGGCTCTCCGCTGGAATATCTGCGCATTACGCTTCAGGAAATTATCATTACCCGGGGTAGTCCGGTCTACCTCAATACCATGCGGGTCCCGCGCGAAACGGTAAGTTTCGCTTTTTCACGGGTGAAAATGGATTACGTTTTGCAGAATGCAGAGGGAAATTCAGCGGGTACAGTTGCTATGGGTTACGACATTAAAGCCAATGCGAACATTTAAATACAGGTGATATAAGGAAATATAACTATGTTATTCGTTGATAAAAATGGTTTAGTGGATGCGGAACGTATTATTAAGAGATTCAGTACAATAGAGCGCGGTAAACTGGATAAAGTGAACGGGATCGTTGTACATCAGACGGGTGACTCCACAGCAGAAATTTCTTTTAATAGTTATAAACATACAGGCGCAAACGGTGCTCATTTTCTAATAGATAAAGATGGCAATATTTATCAGACTGCCTCAGTTTTCAAAGTCACAAATCATGTCGGCAATATAAGATCCAGATGTTACATGTTAAGATGGCTTGTAGCAGAACTTACTTACACATTGAAAGTACCAATGACTGAAATATTCAGACATCCTGAAGTATCATATAAAGTTAAGACAGAAGCAGGCACAGCCCGATGGTAAAAAAATATTTTCTATATTGGGTGTGATTTTAACCATAAATGTGGCTTTTGCAGACCATACTGCACCCAGGACAATAGTAGAAATAAAAATTAATGAAACAGGAAAAAGTGACGATGAATCGATAAATGTGATTGATGGTTGTCGTGCATTTAAAATCACAGAGAAAGATGTGAGAGAATACTTTTCAAAATCATATCCTGTACCTTTAAACTTCAATATCCATGAACGTTATTCACCTTGTTATGCTAAAGGTTTCATCGAATTCAGCGATAATACTCGTGGTAAATGGAAGATTTCCTCCAGTGGAGGGGCAACCCTTTTATGGGATACTGGTGATGTAGCAACATTATTTTATAATAATTATAAGTGGACAGATCCTTTTGAGGGTACGTACGCTTCGGAGGATGAGTCGGATTCAAAATAAAAATCCACATCGCTATAATCTAAAGTACGTCTGCTGATACGTACTTTACCGCTAATTCTCACAATTTATTAACTTAATTTAACGAACAGCATAGTGCCAAAATTTTGGCGGCTTCCCGCTTACAACCCCCCAAATGCGTAACTCCGCGTAATCCTAATCACACTATGCCAACCACAGATCTACCTATGGTTGGCACTTGGATCCAATAAACTCAAGCATCGGACGGAATACCTCGAATGAGATAGCCTCTAAGGTCGGTATAACCTCCCGCGCAAACCTAGTCTTATTGCCAGAGAAGGTTATGATCTCTTCCCTTTGTTCAGTCCCGGTGTAAAGTGGAGTTTCCGGCTTTTCTTTCTCTCATTAAATGAGGTCATCCGGCATGAAAAAGACACGTTATACGGAAGAACAGATAGCTTTTGCGCTGAAACAGGCAGAAACCGGCACCCGGGTCGAGGAAGTCTGCAGAAAGATGGGGATTTCTGAGGCGACTTTTACAACTGGAAGAAGAAATTCGGCGGCATGGGGGTGACTGAATTACGCCGTCTGAGGCAGCTGGAGGAGGAGAACCATCGTCTGAAACGTCTGGTTGCTGATCTGAGTCTGGACAAGGAAATGCTGCAGGATGTCATCCGAAAAAAGTTCTGAGGCCGGTGCAGAAGCGTGAGGCCGTGGAATATCTGCTGGCAGCGTACCGTATCGGGGTTCGCCGGGGATGCGAACTGATGATGCAGAGCCGTACGGTTTACCACTACCGCAGTTGCCGTGACGACCGGGCGCTGACGCAGCGAATAAGGGAAATTGCTGAGACCCGGATACGCTATGGCTGTGAGCGTATTCATATCCTCCTTCGCCGTGAGGGCTGGCGGGTTAACCATAAGAAAACCCACCGGATTTACTGCCTGGAAGGACTGAATTTACGGTCAAAACGTCCCCGCAGGCATGTCACCGCCAGGCACAGGAAATCACGGCCGGAAGCGGTTACTGTGGATCAGTGCCGGAGCATGGATTTCGTTGCTGATAATCTGTTCAACGGACGCCGGATCTGGGCGCTGACTGTAGTCGATAATTTTAGTCGTGAATGTCTGGCGATCGAGGTCGGCCAGGGGTCCCTCAGTGTCAGCATAGTTGTCACCCCTCCTGATAAATCTATCTGAGGGCATAGAGAGTGACACATGAAACGTATTTCACCGGAGCGTAAGACTGCAACACTGGCAAAACTGTTACCCCCCTACAATATGACTGTGGCCGCTGTTGCACAGATGGAGGGAATATCCGAAGCTACCCTGTATAACTGGCGTAATCAGGTTAAATCAGAGGGGAAACCGGTGCCCGGCGCAGAAAAAAACAGTGAACAATGGTCAGCAGAGGCGCGCTTTGCCGCGATAGTCGAAACCGCCACGCTTTCTGAAGCTGAAGTGGCAGAATACTGCCGTAAAAAAGGCCTTTATCCGGAACATCTGGTTCAGTGGCGGCAGGGATTTTTACAGACTGAAAATCCCGGTGATAAAGCGGCGCTGAAACAAAGTCTGAAAGAAAATAAACAGCTGAAAAAAGAGCTGGTACGCAAGGAAAAGGCACTTGCGGAGGCGGCAGCCATACTGGTGCTGCGAAAAAAGCTCAGGGACTACTACGGGGAAGCCGACGGGGACGACTGACCCCGTACAATGAGCGACAGCAGTTTATTCTGTGGATAAATGAAGCGGTAACGTCGGGTGCACGACGGGCTGTCGCCTGCCGGGAAGTCAGCATCAGTCTGCGTACCTGGCGACGATGGATGAATAATCTGCGTGACGGCAGACCTGAAGCCATCAGGGCGGAACCCTTTAACCGGTTATCTCCTGAGGAAGAACGCCGGATACGGGATATCTGCCATCAGCCGGAATATGCCAGCCTGCCGCCGTCACAAATCGTGCCACGGCTGGCGGATAAAGGTATTTACCTGGCAGGTGAATCCACGTTTTACCGGATACTGCGACGCTGTGGTGAAGTACACCGGAGAGGACGTCAGACTCGTCAGCAAAAGGCCGCAGCCCCGACAACCTGTACAGCTACCGGACCCTGTCAGGTCTGGTCATGGGACATCACATGGTTACCATCTGTGGTGCGTGGTCGCTGGTATTATCTGTATATGATAACTGACCTGTACAGCCGGAAAATCACCGGGTATGAAGTGCATGAAACAGAAAGCGGTGAGCAGGCTGCCGCCTTAATGCAGCGCAGTGTCATACGTGAAGGCTGCTGGCGGCATCCGCTGGTGCTGCACGCAGATAACGGCGCGGCCATGAAATCACAGACGCTACAGATGAAACTGCACGAACTGAATATCACGCCGTCCCACAGCCGTCCGCGGGTCAGTAACGACAATGCGTATGCAGAATCACTGTTCCGGACGCTGAAGTATGTGCCGCAGTGGCCGTCATCAGGGTTCAGAACACTGCCGGATGCGCGTCAGTGGGTGGAAAAGTTTACCCGGTGGTATAACGAAACACACCGTCACAGCGGAATACGCTATGTGACCCCGGCAGAGCGACATCGCGGAGAAGATCATGAGCTTCTGAGACAACGGGATGAACTGTATCGCCAGGCACAGAAAAGACATCCTGAACGCTGGTCAGGGAAAACGAGAAACTGGCAGCCTGAAGGAGCGGTAACGTTGAATCCGGAGCGGGAAAAACAGGCCGCTTAAATTAACCCGGGGTGCCAACTACCTTGACACTTACCGATAGCGATCTCCTTCAGGTAACCTATTCAGTAGGTCGGAAGATCTCTAAAAGCGAATGTTTCTTTTGCAGGGACGCTTATACGGGCAACCCGAAGCCACGACAAATGGCTTTAATGCTGAACTCAGCCCAATGCTTTTCGATAAAGATATACTTCATTTCAGGCGCTTCGCAAAGTATGTAGCAGTTTTTTGGAGGATGGCCAGCTCCTTGTCTTTTTCTGCCCATTGGTGTTTGAACCCGGTAACTTCCGCAACCTGTTCATTCTCACGTTTAGAAGTGGTGGCCTGATTCTGCTATCTGGCGCGCCAGTTGTAGAGCAGGGATTCGTATTGACTAAATTCACGGACAACAGAGGCCACACCGATGCGCTCATCAAGTCTCAGAACTACATTGCGAAATTCTGGGGAATGTTTCTTACCCAGTTTCTTACTGGTTGATACGGACTTTGACATATGAGTCACTTCTGGTTGAGAGTTTACTCATTTAGTCGCGTGCCAACTATCGGCGGGTAGGATCACTGACGAAGGCATGCAAGACAGAAAGCGTGTGTATCGCTTGGAATCTGATTCATTAAAAAAACCATGTCAAGTTAATTTTTAATAAATCATCAAATAGCCACAAACATAATAGCATGTTCACGAAATTCTTCCTTACTCATTAGGAATTGAACATGAAAATATCAACACTTGCCATTACCGCAATACTTATTTTCCCCAGTTTTAGTCTATTTGCTGCGCAGTTGGGTTCCGAACCCTCTGGTCCCTTTGGTAGAGAACTCGGTACTATCTCAATATCCGGTATTAGCGGGAACATGGATGATACTATTCATGTTCTTAAGATAAAAAGAACTGTGTTAGCTGCCCATCGAATAAACATCATCTCGCTGGATTCTCTAGGTAAATCTGATGCCTATTTAGGTGCTAAAAAATATTTTCAAGGTACTGCTGATGTCTGAAATGAAATTCACTTATCTGATAGTCCTGTGTGCTGCTTTGATGGGGTGCAAACAGGAGCAGGCATCATCTAGTAGCGAAAAAAAAACTGTTTTCGCTCAGTTAATCCACCTTCAACCCGTATCAACATCAGTAACATTGACTGGACGAACAAGTGAAACACTCATCTCACAGGTTAGGCCTCAGGTTACAGGTATTATTGAGAAACGGGCCTTCAGGGAAGGAGACTTTGTACACGCAGGCCAGGTACTCTATCTGGTTGATCCCGCGTCTTATAAAGCAGCGTATGATCAGGCTATTGCTGCTGTGGACAGTGCTAAAGCGGAACTGTTTTCTGCAAAACTGAAGTACCAGCGCTATGACCGCTTGCTAAGCAGCCATGTTATTTCCCAACAGGATGTTGATGATGCATGGTCAACATACAAGCAAGACACCGCAAATATTGAAGAGAAAAAGGCCGATCTTGAGACTGCTGCAATAAATCTTGATAGAACCACAATTCGCTCACCGATTTCAGGTATTGCGGGAGTATCGACGGTCACGCCCGGAGCACTAGTAACGGCTAATCAATCCGATTCATTGACCGACGTTCGCAAACTGGATCCGATATATGTCGATCTTCAGGAGCCATCAGACCAATGGCATAAGCTGAGAATGGATAATGGTGGTAAGGATGAACAGGTTAGGCTGATGTTGGGGAATAGCACTATTTATTCGCAGGCTGGAAAACTTGAACTTGCCGAAGCGGCAGTAGATCCTTCTACAGGTACCATTAAATTACGAGCCGTCTTCCCTAATCCTACACGTAGTCTGCTTCCAGGCATGTTTGTTCGCGCGATATTGCCAGGGATACATTATCAAAGTGCCGCCCTGGTACCTCAGAACGCTGTGACTTTTGATCACAATGGTCAGGCATCGGTGATGACTGTAACGCCTAACGGAAAAGTCAAAGAGGTAAATATCATCACGGATGGAGATTATAAAGGGAACTGGATTGTTACACAGGGCCTCCGAAATGGTGACCGTGTTATAACAGCTGGAAATAATCGTGTATCTCCTGGTGATAATGTCACCGTCAAAAAAGTAAAGGAGTCAGGGGAATCATGATTTCACGTTTCTTTATTCAAAGACCTATATTTGCATGGGTGATTGCCATCTTAATCATGGTGGCCGGAGCTATTTCTCTGCTTAATTTACCGATCGCTCAATATCCTGATATTGCGCCGCCTTCGATTAAGATCGCAATGACGTATCCTGGCGCTTCAGCTAAAACCCTAGAAGACAATGTTACTCAGGTCGTGGAACAGCAGTTAACCGGACTTGATGGCATGCTCTATTTCACCAGTACAAGTAGTTCGACTAGTGGGGTTGAGATTGACGTCTACTTTGACCAGAAAACCAATCCAGACATCGCTCAGGTTCAAGTACAAAACCAGGTCGCACGTGTGGAGTCTCGTTTACCGGCTGCGGTTGTTTCTCAGGGGATCGTTGTGATTAAACGCCAACCTGATTATCTTTTGATGATGGCTGTATATGATAAAACACGCAAAGCGACGGCTTCAGATCTTAGCGACTGGGTCGCCAGTAACATGCAGGATACTCTTTCACGTTTACCCGGAGTTGGGGATGTAAGAATCTTTGGCTCGCAACATGCAATGAGAATATGGCTCAATCCAGCCAAACTAGCTGAGTACAGCCTGATGCCGTCGGATATTAAAACGGCTGTGCAGTCAATGAATACTGATGTATCTGGCGGAAGCATTGGAGCACAGCCAGCGGCTCCCGGGCAGGCAATGACAGCAACCGTCAACGTTATGTCCCGCTTACAAACTGCGAATCAGTTTAAAAATATCATTGTTAAAACGAATTCCGACGGTTCGGTTGTCAGGCTTTCTGATGTGGCAAAAGTCAGTATTGGCAACGAACAGTACGGTACTCAGGCCGAAATGAATGGTTATCCGGCTGCGGGGATTGCGGTGATGCTGGCTCCGGGTGCAAATGCGCTCGATACTGCAACTCTGATTAAAAATAGGGTTGCAGAATATCAGAAAAATATGCCGCAGGGGTATACTGTTGTCTATCCCAAAGATAATACAAAGTTTATAAAAATTTCTGTAGAAGAAGTGGTCAAAACTCTCTTTGAAGCGATTTTATTGGTAGTAGTAGTGATGTATGTTTTCCTGCAAAACATCCGGGCTACATTAATCCCCGCTCTGACAGTACCTGTTGTATTATTGGGGACTTTCGGCATACTGGCAGCTTGTGGCTATTCTGTTAATACCCTGACTCTATTCGGTATGGTGCTTGCTATCGGCTTGTTGGTCGACGATGCAATTGTCGTGGTTGAAAACGTTGAAAGAGTCATGAAGTTCGAACATTTGTCGCCTAAAGAAGCAACAATTAAGGCCATGTCACAAATTTCAGGAGCACTTGTAGCCATTGCTGTGGTCCTTTCTTCTGTTTTTCTGCCGATGGTTTTTTTGGTGGGTCAACGGGGGTTATTTACCGTCAGTTTTCTGTCACTGTTATCTCAGCCATGCTGTTGTCTGTGGTGGTTGCGTTAATTTTCACACCTGCACTATGTGCAACATTTCTACGCCATGTAAACACACCATCAAAAGGTTTTTTCCATCTTTTCAATCGTGGATATAGCCGGTTGGAATCCCGTTACAGTCATCGTCTTGTTAAGCTATTTCGTAAACCAGCTAAACTGTGCGTGTTATACGGCGCGATCTTAGCTGGAGTTATTTTCATGTTCCACACTATTCCTACCAGTTTTTTGCCTGAAGAAGATCAGGGCTATCTTACAGTTCAGTACACCTTACCTGCTGGCAGTCTATTACCTCAGACACAGAAGATTGGCGATCAAATCCGAAACTATTTTGAAACCTCCGAAAAGAATAATATTACCAATGTTTTCAACGTTAATGGTTTCAACTATAGCGGTAGCGGTCAGAATGCTGGTATCGCGGTTATACGCCTGAAAGACTGGGATCTGCGTGAAGGTGAACATAATACTGCTGGTGCTGTTGCTGCACGAGCAAAAAGAATGCTGGGAAATATTATCAATGCACGAATTGTGGTCTCGACACCTCCGGCAGTAACAGGAATGGGGCAGGTAGATGGTTTCAGCTTCCAGCTTGAAGCAACCGATGGTACATCACGAGCCAAACTAGCTAGTCTGAGAGATATGTTGCTGAAAAAAGCACATCAGGATCCCCTGCTGTCCATGGTTAGAAGTAATTCTCTGCCAGATACTTCACAGCTCGATTTTAATGTCGATTTCACTAAAGCCCGTGTGCTCTCTCTAACAAACAGTGATGTTACCAGTACCATTAGTAATGCCTGGGGAGGGAGTTATATTGATGATTTTCTCGACCATGGAAGGGTTAAAAAAGTGTATATGCAGGGGCAGCCTGATTCCCGTTCAGGGCCAGATGACTTAAACAAATGGTTTGTTCGAGGCAGTGGCGGGAAGATGGCACCATTATCAGCCTTCACTACAGCGAAATGGACACGAGGCTCAGATTCTCTTGTAAGATTTAACGGTAACGCTGCTTATGAAATTGACGGAACCGGAGCTGAGGGGATCAGTTCTGGCCGGGCGATGGCGGAAATAGAGAAACTTCAACAGTCACTTCCTCCAGGTACCATCGGTGAATGGAGCGCACTTTCACTTCAGGAAAAAATTGCATCAGGAAGTGGGCCAGCGTTGTATGGAATATCTATTTTGGTTGTGTTTCTCTGTCTTGCAGCTCTTTATGAGAGCTGGAGTGTGCCATTTTGTGTCATGCTGGTAATCCCATTGGGTGTAGTGGGAGCATTATGCGCTATTTTTCTCAGGGGTCTTTATAATGATGTCTATTTTCAGGTCGCATTACTGACTATTATTGGTTTATCTTCCAAGAATGCGATCCTGATTGTCGAATTTGCTGAAAGTGAGTATCGCAGTGGAATGGACGCAGGTAAGTCGGCTTTGCGTGGTGCCTGTTCACGCCTTCGACCTATCCTGATGACATCGCTGGCGTTTCTGGCGGGTGTATTTCCGTTGGCGATAGCAACGGGTGCGGGAGCAAACAGTCGTATTGCTATAGGAACAGGTATTATAGGAGGGACGCTAAGTGCCACGATATTGGCTGTACTGTTCATCCCAGTGTTTTTCTGCCTGATGAAGAAATGGCTCCCAGGTAGAACCATGCTTTAATATATCGGCCCGCAGTTCACTGGTCTGTGAAGTATGGCAGCCCAGTGGCTGCTATGACTGACAGTATGGAGATAATTGATGAGTAGTGTACTTTGCGTCGAAGATGATGAGTTCTTCGCTCGTGAAATAATACATGCGTTGACTGAAGCAGGAATTTCGGCACAACATGTGATTACAGCAGCAGAGGCGATAAGTTGTCTTGAGAACGAAAGTTATGATCTGATTACTCTCGATCGTGTGCTGCCGGATCTCGATGGTATTGAACTACTGAAAAAAATTCGTGCTATCAAGAGTGATACGCCGGTGATCATGATAAGTGGTATGAATTCAGTAGATGATCGTGTTTCAGGTATTTCAGCTGGTTGTCAGGATTACATTGTCAAACCTTTCTCATCTGAAGAAGTTGTCGCACGAATTCTTGTTCATCTACGCTTCAGTAAAGTAATCACTGATACCAGTATTCTGAGCGTAGAAGGAATTCAACTTGATCTTATCGAGAAGACGCTCTGTTTTGGTAAGGTTTACATGCCACTCAAAAGTGTTGAGTTTAGGCTGATGAACATGTTAATGCGCAATCATGGTATTCTCATTACCCGACCGATGATCCTCGAAGCAGTCTGGGGATACAAATTCGACCCTGGTACGAAAGTGATCGATGTTCATATAAATAATCTTCGAAAAAAACTTGATGCGTTGTCTTCATCTCTGCAAATTATAAATCTTAGAGGTGCTGGTTTCGTTCTTAAATGCCCGGATGATAATGAAGAGTCTATTTAAAACCACATACTTTAGAATGTCATTTATTGCGCTTTTAGTCTCGGCGTTATGTATTGTTCTATTATCTCTTTCAGTTTACTACCAGGCAAGGAACATCCTCATTGTGCAGAACGATCAAGCCATATTTAATCAGGTGAATACAATTTCTATGCTGCCGATAGATAAGATGATTCAGGCATTGAATAATAGGTTAACGAACGATTATAGACAGGTTTTTTATGGAGGGGTTTTTGATGCGACGGGAAAATATATTGCTGGCAATATTACAACTGAACCTCCAAAAAATGAATACTCGATAAAGCCTTACCGAGCAAGAATAGCAGGGGTCCCCAATGAAATAAGAATGGTAAGGAAAGAACTTTCTAATGGTGATATTTTATTTTTCGGGGTGTATATAAAACTAATTTCAGAAATAAAACTTATTATTTTTACTGCTACATTAACATGTCTGGCATTTATGTCACTCGGTGCTGGGATAGTTGGGGTTATTCGTAGTGTAAAAACAGTTAGAGACCTAATGGATATTCAGGAGATTACCAAGGTTATTAGTCAGGGTGATTTTCGACAACGGATTCATAATATGACCGGTAATAATGAAATTGATACACTAGTAGAGCATATAAACATTATGCTGGAAGATGTTGAAAAGTTAACTGGAGAAATTTATGCCATTAATAAGAATATTTCCCACAACCTTTTTTCGCCTCTAATTAGGCTTCGAGGTGTGATCAGTGACATATCTCAGCTAGCAGCTATCAATACTGGTAAAAAAGAGCAGGAAGTCCTGAGCATCGCTGAAAGTGAAATAGAAATGATCCTAAAAAGATTTTCTGCACTTCAGAGAATTTCTTCCATTGAGAGTCGTACAAAATATTCCGGAATGTCCTTTTTTCATCTTTCTGAGCTAAAGAATGATATAGAGGAGATCTTCGAACCTTATAGTGTTGAGACAGGGACCAAATTTGAGGTTCTCGATAGTGATGGTTTTATTTATGCTGATAAGGGGTTATTATTTGAAGCAATATTCAACCTTGTGGAGAATTCCTTTAAATATTGCCCTTCTGGAAGCCTTATCACATTAATCTTTTCTTCCAGGGAGAATAAAACTAATATTGTTGTCCAGGATAATGGAAATGGAATAACAGATGAAAATCACCTTGATATTATTAACCGATATTCCCGTGCAGACGGAGGGTATGATGTATCAGGAACTGGTATCGGGTTGTCAATTGTAAGTTCTGTTGCCAGGTTGCATGGTTTCGAATTACAAATTGAAAATCTTCACCCAGGGTTAAAGGTTGCACTCATTGCTGAAAATAGTAATTATCGTCCTTCTGTGTGAAAAGGCAATTTTTCTCAATTATAATTTTTTTTCAAGGGTAATTCTTCGATATTCGGCTGGGGGGTAACCAGTAATTCGTTTGAATACACGTGTGAATTCCTGTTGACTGCTATAACCATATTTGATAGCAATGTCTAGTATTTTATATCTATTCTCTACAATATCCACTTTTGCCATTTCCAATCTCCGATGACGAATATAGGTAGCAAGAGAAATATCCATGTATTCTTTGAATATTCGCTGGAGAAACCAACGAGAGTAACCGGCACGACTAGCTACACTTTTAATGGAGAGATCATCACTAAGGTTATGCTCTATCCATACAATAAGATCTTCTATAACACTGGAATAAATATTGGTTGGCCTATGCATAGTAATACCTAGAAAAAATGATTATCTACAGATTAATACAACTTCCTTATTGACTGGGTTAATACTAATTAACTTGACAATCAGATTATTTACCCCGCAAGGGTGTGTAAGTATCCCTGCAAAAAGAACCATTCATTTTTAGAGATCTTCGGACATACTGAATATGTTCCCTGAAGGAGATCGCTATGCGTAAAGCCCGATTTACTGAACACCAGATTATCGCCGTTCTGAAGTCTGTTGAAGCCGGTCGAACGGTGAAGGATGTCTGCCGCGAGGCCGCAATTTCAGAAGCCAGCTATTACAACTGGAAAGCAAAATATGGCGGAATGGAAGCTTCTGATATCCGCAAAATCAAAGATCTGGAAGACGAGAACCGGCGTCTTAAACAGATGTTCGCTGATCTGAGTCTGGAATGTCGTGCCCTTAAAGACGTCATCGAAAAAAAGCTTTAAAACCAGTGATAAAGCGTGAGCTCGCCCATTATCTGATTTCGCAGTTTACAATGAGCACACGTCAGGCATGCAGGACATTATCACTGAGCAGGACGGTATTCTTCTACAAACCGGATACACGGCGTAATGACACTGTTATTGAAGCCCTCACAGAACTCGCTGAGCGCTATCCCCGATACGGTTTTAAGAAGCTTTTTCAGGTCGTTCGCCGGCAGGGTCATGTATGGAATCATAAGCGGGTTCACCGGATTTACTGCCTGCTGAAACTGAATTTCAGACGTAAAGGAAAGCAACGTTTGCCGGTACGCAACCCGGCGCGGCTGGCCACACCAGAGGCAATAAACCAGAGCTGGTCGGTTGATTTTATGCACGATGCTCTGGTCAGTGGCAGACGTTTCCGGACATTCAATGTGGTGGATGACTTTAACCGTGAAGCACTGGCCATAGAGATTGACCTGAATATTCCTGCTCAGCGGGTCATCAGAGTCCCCGACACACCGATGTTACTAACTAAAGTGTTCATTGATTTTCTCCACTTGTGACAGACACGGACATTACAAGTTGTAGAAAATAGCTGACTTAAACGCTAGCTGGATGCACTCAATAGGTATCACGGGCCGGAATTTATCTCACTGACGCTGGCTCAGTGGGCTGAAGATCATGGTGTACAGCTGGAGTTCATTCAGCCAGGAAAACCCACACAGAATGCTTTTATTGAACGATTTAACCGGATATACAGGACTGAAATACTGGATTTTTATCTGTTCAGAACACTGAATGAAGTATGGGAGATCACAGATCGCTGGCTGACGGAATATAACAGCGAACGACCTCATGAATCCCTGAATAACCTGACGCCGGAAGAATACCGGCTGATGGCTGAAAAACCGGAAACCTCAAAAAGTGTCTGGAACTAAAACAGGGATGCTTACAGTAAGAGCCGTTCTCTGGTTTTAGCATTAGGCTGATTGGTTCTAGAGTCACCCCGCTCATCTGCTCGCCTGACGATACGGATCCTGTTTGTACTAAAATCAACATCCTGTATTCTGATATTCAATAATTCACCACCCCGAATACCAAGATAAAACAGAAGCAAGATCATCAGCCGATTTCGGCGCTGAACTTCAATTGAAAAAGGATTTAATTTGGATCCAGGAAGGATAACTTCAAATAGTGAATCCAATTGAATATCACTCAGTGACCTGTCTTGTAGCTCACTGCTTCTGCGCTGTTTAGAAGGCCTGCGCTTCTTTATCTGCTGCCCCATAGCGTCGATCTGTTGGACTACTTCCAGTTCTGCCGTCTTTAAGATATGCATCGCATACCAGTGTAAATAGTTTGCACACGTTGTCAGCCTGGAATGCTGTGTTCCGTTATCAACAATATCGGACTCCGGTTCATCAAGCCAAAGGGTGGAGGATGTATTTAATGACTTCTTTGCTTGCTTACGCTGAGCAAAATCTCGCAGGTCGTCCAGCTCATGTGGTTTTAAGAAACTTTTGGTCAGAAAACGCTGTTCAAGGTCAATTCCACGAATATCTAAAAAGCGTAGCAAAACAATTAGGTTGCTAACCGCCGCTGACATCGTTGAAAAAGCATCCTCCCTATTGCGGAGTTGTGTTGTTAAATAAAAATAAAGAGTAGGGTAATACACGGGAAGGCCAGAAGAGCGATTCATCACCATGCAGTAGCGCTCGCCACTGTCCATAATAAATGTTGTAAGCCCGTCGAGATTCTTCATGCACCTACACCTCATAAACTTTACACAATTGCAAGGTACATAATATTTTAAGAGAGGGTCAGTAAAATTGACGGTTTTGAGATGTCGAATACAAAAAAGCCCCTGTATTAACAGAGGCCTGATAGAAAATTCATGACTAAATGTTCTTAGGTAAATCCTAGAACGGGATATCGTCGTCGAAATCCATTGGCGGTTCGCTGCTGGCCGGTGCACTGTTCTGTTGCGGACGTGCTGCCGGAGCACTGCCACCGCCGCTAAACTGGTTGCCGCCCTGAGGCTGCTGTGGCTGGCCCCAGCCATTGTTGTTGTTCTGTCCGCCTGCGGGTGCGCCACCGCCGTTGCCGCCCTGACGACCACCCAGCATCTGCATGGTGCCACCTACGTTAACCACGACTTCGGTGGTGTAACGATCCTGGCCACCCTGATCCTGCCATTTACGGGTACGCAGTTGGCCTTCGATATATACCTGAGAACCTTTACGCAGATATTCACCGGCGACTTCGGCCAGTTTGCCGAACAGAACCACACGGTGCCATTCGGTGACTTCTTTGTTCTCACCGGTCTGCTTATCACGCCAGCTTTCCGACGTGGCCAGTGTAATGTTGGCAACCGCACCACCATTTGGCATATAACGGATTTCCGGGTCCTGCCCCAGATTCCCGACAAGAATTACTTTGTTTACGCCGCGACTGGCCATATAGGTCTCTCCTGAAGAATAATTACTCTGAGTCTAAGCGGATAATCATACCACGTCACGTGTTGTTATTGATACTTTCGAACCGGCTTCCATCCGCATAGTCCCGGGTCTGTTATCTCCGGCCGCCGGGCGATTGTGATGGCCGTCACCCCGCACGTCTTAGCCGTTTTTAACCACGGATTAGCAGTATTTTTGTCTTTCACTGGAAACCGAAAATGACCAAAATAATATAACCCGACCTTTAATCCGGTAGCCTGCTTCCTTTCGCACCTTGCCTCGAAATGGCGCGGAGACCTTCACCGGATAACACACGGCCTTATCGTTTAAGCTTCCAGTCCTGGCAGACAGCCTTTTCTGTAAACCACTGGATATTTAATCAGTTTATTTTTTATGCCATAATGATGTGTTTGATTCTCCCCATGTCTCGTCCGCAGGCATGGACGACGCTGATAATCCGGGAAAGGTGAATGGATAAGATCGAAGTACGGGGTGCCCGCACCCATAACCTGAAAAACATCAATCTGATTATCCCCCGTGACAAGCTGGTCGTAGTCACGGGTTTGTCTGGTTCAGGTAAATCGTCACTGGCCTTCGACACGCTGTATGCGGAAGGTCAGCGTCGGTATGTTGAATCGCTGTCGGCCTACGCTCGTCAGTTTTTATCACTGATGGAAAAACCGGATGTCGATCATATCGAAGGTCTGTCTCCGGCTATTTCTATCGAACAGAAATCGACATCTCATAACCCGCGTTCGACGGTCGGTACTATTACCGAAATTCACGATTATCTGCGTTTGCTGTTTGCCCGTGTCGGTGAGCCTCGCTGCCCGGACCACGGTGTCCCGTTAGCGGCACAAACCGTCAGTCAGATGGTTGATCAGGTGCTGCAACAGCCCGAGGGTAACCGCCTGATGCTGCTGGCACCCATTATCAAAGACCGCAAAGGTGAGCACAGCAAAACCCTGGAAGGACTCGCCGCCCAAGGGTATATCCGCGCACGGATCGACGGAGAAGTCTGTGATCTCTCTGATCCGCCAAAACTCGAATTACAGAAAAAACACACCATCGAAGTGGTGGTCGATCGTTTCAAAGTTCGTGATGATCTGGCCACCCGGCTGGCAGAATCGTTTGAAACCACGCTGGAACTGTCCGGCGGCACGGCGATTGTCGCCGATATGGACGACAGTTCCGTGCCTGAGCTGCTGTTTTCCGCCAATTTCGCCTGCCCTGTCTGTGGTTACAGTATGCGTGAGCTGGAACCGCGGCTGTTTTCCTTTAACAACCCGGCCGGTGCCTGCCCGACCTGTGACGGCCTGGGCGTTCAGCAGTTTTTCGATCCGCAACGGGTGATCCAGAATGAGGAAATCTCGCTGGCCGGGGGGGCAATCCGTGGCTGGGACCGGCGTAATTTCTACTACTTCCAGATGCTGCGTTCACTCAGTGAACACTACCAGTTCGATATTGAAGCCCCGTTCAATACCCTGAGTGACAACGTCCGTAAAGTGATCCTCAACGGTTCAGGCAAAGAAAATATCGAATTTAAGTATGTCAATGATCGTGGCGACACCTCAGTAAGGCGTCATCCATTCGAAGGTGTGCTGCATAATATGGAGCGACGTTACAAAGAAACGGAATCCAATGCGGTGCGCGAAGAGTTGGCAAAATATATCAGTAATCGTTCCTGTACCAGCTGTGACGGCACCCGGCTGCGTAAAGAGGCCCGCAATGTGTTTGTTGCCGAGACCACCCTGCCGCAGATTTCGGAAATGAGTATTGGCCATGCCACGCAGTTTTTTGAATCACTGCAACTTAACGGACAGCGTGCCGCAATTGCCGAAAAAGTGCTGAAAGAGATCAGCGAACGTCTGAGTTTTCTGGTGAATGTCGGCCTGAATTATCTGTCGCTTTCCCGTTCGGCCGAAACACTGTCTGGCGGAGAGGCGCAGCGTATCCGTCTGGCCAGCCAGATTGGCGCCGGACTGGTGGGCGTGATGTATGTGCTGGATGAACCCTCGATTGGTCTGCATCAGCGCGATAATGAACGCTTACTGAATACGCTGATTCATCTGCGTAATCTGGGGAATACCGTTATCGTGGTTGAGCATGACGAGGATGCTATCCGCGCGGCTGACCATGTTATAGATATCGGTCCGGGTGCCGGTGTGCATGGTGGTCAGGTAGTCGCTGAAGGGAATGTTGACAGCATCATGGCCAACGAAGACTCTCTGACGGGTCAATTCCTGAGTGGCAAACGGAAAATTGAAGTACCGGCGGAGCGGGTCAAAGGCGACCCGGCCAAAGTCCTGAAACTGACCGGAGCCCGGGGAAATAACCTCAAAGATGTCACCCTGACCCTGCCGGTCGGCTTATTTACCTGCATAACCGGAGTTTCAGGCTCCGGTAAATCGACACTGATCAATGATACCTTATTCCCTATCGCCCAGCGCCAGTTGAACGGTGCAACACTGACAGAACCGGCTCCCTACCGTGATATCAAAGGTCTGGAGCATTTTGATAAAGTCATTGATATTGACCAGAGCCCTATCGGTCGTACCCCGCGTTCTAACCCGGCGACCTATACTGGCATCTTTACACCGGTACGTGAATTGTTTGCCGGAGTTCCTGAGGCACGCACCCGCGGTTATACCCCGGGTCGTTTCAGTTTTAACGTTCGTGGCGGACGCTGTGAAGCCTGTCAGGGTGACGGGGTGATTAAGGTCGAAATGCACTTCCTGCCAGATATCTATGTGCCTTGTGATCAGTGCAAAGGGAAACGCTATAACCGCGAAACCCTGGAAGTGAAATACAAGGGCAAAAACATCCATGAAGTGCTGGAAATGACTATCGAAGAAGCCCGTGATTTCTTTGAAGCCGTGCCTGCGCTGTCACGTAAGCTACAGACGCTGATGGATGTTGGGTTATCCTATATTCGTCTGGGACAGTCTGCCACCACCCTGTCAGGCGGTGAGGCGCAGCGTGTGAAACTGGCCCGGGAATTATCGAAACGAGGCACAGGTCAGACACTGTATATTCTGGATGAGCCAACCACCGGTCTGCACTTTGCCGATATTCAGCAACTGCTGGCGGTACTGCATCAGCTGCGCGACCAGGGAAATACCATCGTGGTGATTGAACATAACCTCGATGTTATAAAAACCGCTGACTGGATTGTCGATCTCGGTCCGGAAGGTGGCAGTGGTGGCGGTGAAATTTTAGTCGCGGGTACACCGGAAAGCGTGGTGGAATGTGCAGAATCACATACTGCCCGTTTCCTGAAGCCGTTACTTAAAACCAAATAAATTCATCTGGTTATATCTATCCCTGCGCCACCGTGAATGTTGCCTGTTTCTCTGAGAATTGCAGAAACAGGCAACATTCTGCGACAATCAGGTATACCTATTTTGCCGGTCAGGGGCTATCCTGAAGTTCAGGTTCACTCTCCCGCACGATCCCCGTGTGGGGGTGTTTGTTGTCTGTCTGACAGGAGAAATAATGAATATTATCCATGCTTACGCCGCACAGAACGAAAAATCCCCCCTCGCTCCGTTCAGCTATCAGCCACGTCAGCTTCGCGAACATGATGTGCAGATTGAAGTGCTGTTTTGCGGAGTCTGCCACTCTGACCTTCACCAGGCGCGCAACGAATGGCACAACACCATTTTTCCGGTCGTTCCGGGCCACGAAATTGTTGGCCGTATTACCGCCATCGGCAGTGCTGCCAGCAAATTTAAGACCGGTGATATCGTCGGTGTTGGTTGTATGGTCGATTCGTGCCGCAGTTGTCCAAGCTGCCAGGATGGTCTGGAGCAGTATTGTGAAAACGGTTTTGTTTCGACCTATAACGGCAAAGACCGGTTTGATGGCAAAGTCACCTTCGGCGGTTATTCCTCAGATGTCGTAGTCCATGAGGATTTCGTGTTACGGGTTCCGGAAAACCTGGATCTGGCAGGAGTCGCGCCGCTGCTTTGCGCCGGTATCACCACCTACTCCCCACTAAGTCACTGGAAAGTCGGCCCAGGTCAGAAAGTCGGTATCGTCGGACTGGGTGGACTTGGTCACATGGGGGTAAAGATCGCCCACGCAATGGGAGCCAAAGTGGTGCTGTTTACTACCTCTCCGTCCAAGATTGCCGATGGCAAACGTCTGGGTGCTGATGAAGTAGTAGTCTCTAAAGATCCGGAGCAGATGGCAAAACACGTCAACAGTTTCGATTTCATTCTGAACACGGTTGCGGCTCAACACGATCTGACACCGTTTATTAATCTGCTGAAACGCGACGGGAATATGACCCTGGTCGGGGTACCGGAACATGATCACCCGGCACCGAACGTTGCCAGCCTGATTTTCAAACGCCGCAGCGTTTCAGGCTCTCTGATCGGCGGTATTGCCGAAACTCAGGAAATGCTCGATTTTTGTGGTAAGCACAATATCATTTCCGACATTGAACTGATTGATATTGCCCAAATCAACGACGCTTACGAACGGATGCTGAAAAGCGACGTGAAATATCGTTTTGTCATTGATATCAATACACTGCGCAACAGCGCGGCGGCATAATCGTTGATCGCACACAGTAACGGCGGCTCCGGTCGCCGTTATTTTTTAGCGCCATCTTCGCTGGTCAGTCCTTAGCCGGCCAGCCGCTCACCCATTGCGGTAGCGATAAAAGTCGATAAATGCCCGTAACGCAAGATGCATCTGCCTCCAGACAGGTAATACAGGAAAAATCATTAAATTCCGGCACCAGACCTCCATCACTGACTTCAGCCCGTTCGCTCATTGATTTTTGGCCGGAACTATCACTCCCGCGGCAAAATTACCGCACGGGAATTTCAACGGCTGTTCTGAAACCCGTCTCTCAGCCAGTGGCTGAATACCGTAACGGCACGGGATACCTGTGCCGCATAGGGCCTGACCAGCCATATTTTATCCGCAAATCCGCCCACCACCTGCCACTCATCCAGCACCGGGATTAACTCCCCGTTATCCAGAGCCGCCCGGGCGCTGAAATCAGGCAGCATCGCAATTCCCAGCCCACTGATGGCCGCATCACGAATCGACTCACTGTTATTGGTGGCAAACCCTCCCTTAACCGCCACCGACCGGGTTTCACCGGTTTGTGGATGAGATAACCGCCATTGCGGTCGTTCATTACCGCGCGGATAGTAAAGGCAGCTATGCTCTGCCAGCTGACAAGGGTCGTCCGGTACTCCGTGGCCAGCCAGATAATCAGGAGCTGCCACCAGCAGGGTTCGGGTATTACAGAGCGGTAGCACCACATGGGTTTCCGGCAAACGATGACTGTGGCGTACCGCCAGATCGTATCCTTCACTGCTGAGGGAAACTAACTGATCAGACACTTCCAGCTGAATTCGGACCTCAGGGTACTGCTGCAGAAAACTGCGAATATGTCCCAGTAACTGCTGGCGGGCAAAGGCTACCGGGGCCGTAACCCTCACCACCCCACGCAATGGTCCACTGGCATCCCGCAGAGCATTAAAGCTTTGTTCTATCTGGTCAAAAGGCTGCCGGATATCTTCCACCAGCTTTTGCCCCTCATGAGTCAGGCGTACGCTACGGGTGGTACGTTGTACTAACGCGACACCGGCAATCGCTTCCAGCTCTTTTATCTTCTGGCTCATGGCCGCCTTACTCACCTCCAACTGCTCTGCGGCACGGGTAAAACTGCCTTTTTCGGCGAGTACCCTCAACCAGTGTAGATGGTTCCACAAGGCATCGGCATGGCTTTGTTTCATCATTATTGTTCACTCAGAAAAACAATCAATTCGCTGTCAGCGCTTTTTCTGCACCGGTTTACACGACAGAATAACAATAATTTCATCCCTCAGGAGCAGCATAATGCCATTATTACAATTTGATATGATTGAAGGTCGCAGCGAAAACGAGATCCAGACCTTACTGGATACCGCACACCAGGTGGTACTGGACGCATTTAAAGTACCGGAGCGGGATCGTTATCAGATTGTTCAGGAAAACAAAGCCCGCAATATGGTATTCCAGGACACCGGGCTGGGATTCAGCCGCACGGAAAAATTCGTCATGGTCAGGGTATTTACCAGCCCGCGCAGCGACGAGCAAAAACAGTATTTTATGAAGCGGCTGGCCGAAGAATTCCAGCGTGTTTGCGGGATTGAAGGCAATGACCTGATGATCTCTTTTATCAGTAACAACAAAGGTGACTGGAGCTTTGGCTACGGCGAAGCACAGTATATGACCGGGACGTTATAATCTCTGCCTCCCGAGCCCTCCCGGTCAGCCCGGACCGGGGAAGCTTCGGCAATTTATCGGCTTGCCGTTTCTCTGTGCCCACTCCCCCGCTATAATGTTTGTCAGCACTTCCCGTAATACTGAACGGGATTCCCGATGAATGCAGAAAGTGCTTTGGCATTCTGCTGATGACCTGAAGTCTGGTCTGATTTTCACAGCCTTTCTGCTGTCTACACATCACATTTCCCGTCAGTTCGCTGCCAGTTGATATTTTTGCACCCGGGTGCAAAAAGGCTTGCAATCACCGGGCAAAAAGAAACATAATTTAAACGTGACATTTACAATGACCAATAACGACGAATCTATAAAATCAGGTAAAGCCACAGCAAGCGACGTTGCTAAAGCAGCAGGTGTATCAAAATGGACGGTATCCAGAGCCTTCACTGAAGGGTCATCAATATCAGAAAAATCAAGAAGAAAAGTAAGAGATGCTGCGGAAAAACTCGGATACAAACCTAATCTGCTGGCACGTAGCCTGTCAAAAAAACAGACCAATATCATCGGCATCGTTATCGATGAAATGAAAAATCCGCACTGTCTGATGCTGCTGGATGAAGCAACAAAACAGTTACAAAATCGCGGCTGTATCGCCCTGTTGATTAATCTCTCCGGGGTCAATGATGCCGACGTGCTGTCACTGGCAGATCAGCTACAAGTAGACGGGATTCTGTTTTTGGGGACAGTACTGAGCGAAAACGTCATTTCGATGGCGGAAAACCTGCATCATGTACCTCTGGTACAGGTAGGCCGTAATAGTGAACTGGTTACATTCGACCGGATTTACAACAATGGTTATGACGCAGGGAAAGAGATTGCCCGACTGATGATCCCACAAGGTTTCACCCGTTATGGCTATATGAAAGGCCCGGATGCACCTTCTAACCATCTGTTTAGAATGCAGGGTTTTCGCGACGGTCTGGCGGAATACGATAAAAAATTATCAGTGATGTTAGTGGCTGGACACTATGACAGACATTCTGCGGCTAACGAATACGCCCGATATATTGAAACTACGCCGGCGACGGAACGTATAGACGCACTATTTTGTGAAAATGACATTTTGGCCTTAGGGGTGATGGATCAGCAGATGGAACTAGGATTACCCCCGCTGGGGATTGCCGGATTTGATGATATCGATGAATCCGGTAGTGTGACCCGGCAACTCACCACCGTGAGTCAGCGGGTCGACCGACTGATTCATGAAGCACTAAACCGTCTGCTGGATTCGACAGCCAGTGTAGAAGACACCTGGAGTACCGGAGAAATTAAAGTCCGTCAGTCACATTTAAAAAAATAAAAACAACACCTGATTCCGGATAATTTCGGAGTCAGGAATTAATTGAATTAATTTAAATATAAAAACCTCTATCCATGTTTCATCAGGAGGATTTTTTACGCCTCTCTGAAACTTAGCTCGTTATTATTTTATTCTGGAAGTAAGGAAAAAATATCATGAACCGCAGAGAAGCTTTATTCTCTCTCAGTTCTATGGTGGCAACACTTGCTGTTGCTCCGGAACTCAGAGCAAAAGAGTTAAAAAATGTTCCGTTAACTACCGAAATGACTCCGGACCATCTGCCGGTGGTTGCCTGGATAGATGGCTATCGTGTATTAACCAATGAAACTGACCGCAAAAATCTTGCAGCTATATTTGACCGGTTAATTCCCCACGACCAGCACGGTTTGTCTGCCAGCGAAGCCGGCTGTATCGAATTCCTCGATAATCAACTGGCCGGTGATTATGGCAGCGGCGCCGCACTGTATCTTAGCGCCCCCCTTCATCCAGACACTGAAGAAGAGATTATGGGCAGCCCACAATTTCTGAGTACTCCACGCCAACGTTATGCTGCCGGCCTGACTGCGTTAGAGGCATGGGCGCAAAATAAATATCATCACTCTTTCTTTAACCTGTCAGAAACAGAGCGCGATGACTTTTTGCAGAATATGGAAAACGGAAAAATTGATCTTGGCAGTAATATCGACAGCCAGGCATTTTTTGAATTAATGCTGCAAAACGTCAGAGAAGGATATCTGGCCGATCCGTTATATGGCGGAAATAAAGATATGACCGGTTGGAAAATGATTGGTTTTCCCGGCGCCCGCTATGACTACCGTCCATATATAGAAAAACGCAACCAGAACCTGGAATTAATTCCTGTCAGCCTGATCCCAAAAGATTAATAAGGTAAAACATGTCAAATATCAGAAAAAAAGCCGACGTGGTGATTGTCGGCCTGGGATGGGCTGGCTCCGTGATGGCGGAAGAACTGACCCGTTCCGGTTTAAATGTGGTTGCCATTGAAAGAGGAGCCTGGCGGGATACCTCAACAGATTTTCCACCTTCGGTCGATCCGGATGAACTGCGCTGGACTATTCGTCGCGAAATGTTACAGCCAATGAGTGTCGAAACCACTACGTTCCGGAATAAAGGCAGCCAGACGGCGGCACCAGTCAGAAACTGGTCAGCATTTCAGTTTGGTTGGGATGTCGGCGGGGCAGGAACCCACTGGGCTGGAATGTCCTGGCGGTTTACTCCTTGGGACTTTGAGGTTGCGACTAAAACCCGTGAACGATATGGTGCTGAAAAACTCAACGGGCTGCAGGTGCAGGACTGGGGAATTACCTACCAGGATATCGCCCCCTACTATGATCGTTTCGAACGTATTGCCGGAACTTCAGGGCTGGCCGGTAACCTGAATGGGCAGGTCAACCCCGGCGGTAACCCGTTTGAAGGCCCCCGTGACCGTGACTACCCCACTCCGCCACTGAAAGATACCCACTGGATGCAGAAGTTCCGTCAGACTTCAACCGGGATGGGTTATCACCCGTTTACCATCCCAGCCGGTAATATTTCGCAACCCTGGGTTAATCCGTTAGGAGTGACCATGGGCCCTTGTACATATTGCGGATTCTGCGATTTTCACGGTTGTGGTAATTTTTCCAAATCTTCACCTCAGGCCTGTATTTTACCGGCGCTGATGCGGCGACCAAATTTTACCCTGCTCTCTGAAACCGAAGTGCTACATGCAGTGAAACATCCTGACGGCAAGACCGTGCAGGGAGTGAAATTCATTACCCGCCAGGGTGAAGAAGGCTTTCAGCCGGCAGATATTGTCTGTATCACCGCCTATCAGATGGATAATGTACGCCTGATGCTACTATCGAAAGTCGGAACACCTTATGACCCACGGACCGGCAAAGGCACCATCGGCAGAAACTATAATTATCAGACCTGCGCCAGTGTCACAGGTTTCTTTGATAACGAGTATATGAACCCGTTTATTGGTGGTGGTGCGCTAGGTGTACAGATTGATGATTTCAATGGCGATAATTTCGACCATAGCGATCTCAATTTTATCGGCGGTGCGGGAATTATGGGCTATTCCACCAATGGCCGGCCAATTCAGAATATGAATAGCTTGCGACCGGGCACCAAACGCTGGGGAAGCGAATGGAAAGCCGGGTATGCACGGGATTATCAGACGGCTGCCTCTATCTTTTGTCAGGGCACTTCGATGCCAATGAAAGAAGCATTTCTGGACCTTGACCCCAACTATAAAGATCGCCATGGCCAGCCGTTACTGAGACTAACGTTTGACTGGAATCAGAACGATATCAATATGTCACGTTATGTCACTGGTCGTGCTATCGAAATCATGAAGGCCGCAGGTGGGAAAGATATCGTTGTTGATAATCAGACTGATCGTAGCTGGAATCCTTATATGCAGCAAAGTTCTCACACTATCGGTGGCGCGGTGATGGGTGCTGACCCTCAAACCTCTGCGTTGAATACCTTCCTGCAAAGCTGGGATGTTCACAATATGTTTGTGGTAGGTGCATCGGCATTCCCGAATAACGGAGGCTACAACCCGACGCTTACCGTCGGCGCTCTGGCTATACGTGCGGCACAGGCCATACACCAAAAATATATTAAGAACCCGGCGCCACTTACAGGGGTATGATCATGACGAATAGGAAAAAAGTAAGCAGCATCCTTGCGGCGCTGGCCGTCATTGTCGCCTTAGTGATCTGCTACCGGCTGTGGGTTTCACTGGAAACCTCACGGTCTGACGTTGCCGATAATAAGACGCCGTTGGCGGAAGTACATGCCACCGATGCGGATGCTATCCGTCGTGGGGAATATGTGATGCGGTTGTCTGATTGTGCCGCCTGCCATGAGTCTAACTTCGCCGGTGGCTACAAGATAGATACCCCATTCGGGGTATTGAAAACTTCAAATATTACCCCTGACCGTAACACAGGTATCGGCAATATGACCGAGCAGGCATTCTATAATGCCGTACGCCAGGGCAAAGGTCAGCATGGCTTCCTCTATCCGGCTATGCCTTACACCGCATATTCCCGCCTGAGTGATCAGGATATGCATGACCTGTGGCAGTATCTTTCTACTGTAACCCCGGTCAGCCAGAAAATTGATGAAAATGGCGAGATGAAATTTCCGTTTAACATTCGTCTGGCAATGGCAGGCTGGGATATGCTGTTCTTTGATAATAAAGGATTTGTGGCAGACACCACCAAAGACAGCCAATGGAATCGTGGTAAGTACCTGGTCGACGGGGCTGCTCACTGTAGCGTGTGTCACTCGCCGCGTAATATTCTGGGCGGTGAAATTCATTCTCAATATTTGCAGGGCGGTAGTCTGGGAGCCTGGTATGCCCCGGATATTACGCCTAATCCGGTGACCGGCATTGGCCGTATGAGCCAGCAGGATATTATCAGCTACCTGAAAACCGGTTCTGATGGTACTGCGGTTGCGGCCGGCCCGATGGCTGAGGCCGTGGAACATTCAATGCAGTACTTCACCGACAGTGATTTACATGCCGTTGCTGATTATCTGCAAAGTCTGCCCCCTTCACCGGGTAAAGCGCCTGCCAGTAAGTCACTAAGCCCTCAGCAAAATCAGCAAGCGGCACTGACTTATGAAGTGGATTGTTCGGCCTGTCATGGTACCAGGGGAGAAGGTATTTCCGGGATGGTTCCGGCTTTTGCCGGTAATCAGGGAATGCTGAACAACCCGACGAATATGATTACCGCCATTTTGAATGGTGCCCGGGCACCGCATACGCAGCAACGTCAGACTGCTGCAGGAATGCCTGCTTTTGCCTGGAAAATGGATGACCAGCAAATTGCCGGACTGCTAAATTACCTGCGTAACAGCTGGGGCAATAAGGCCGCAGAGGTGAAAGCTTCTGATGTTGAGAAACTACGAAAATCCACCGGAGCGTCATCTAAACTCACTGCGCCACCTGCGAAAGCCGCAGCTAATTAAACTCCCTGTCATCTCCGGTATATAAAAAGGGCCCGTTACCGGGCCCTTGAACATTTCAGACCGAAGTCAGCTTCTGTCAGAGTACTGCGGCAAAGGCTTCCGCGACCTGATGGATATTGCGGCTGTTAAGCCCGGCAACACACATCCGGCCACTGCTGATCAGGTAGACACCAAATTCTTCACGTAATCTGTCAACCTGCTGTGCACTCAGTCCGGTATAACTGAACATACCCCGTTGTTTCTCCAGGTAGCTGAAATCACGCCCCGGCAATGCATGGCTCAGAGCGGTCACCAGTGCCTGGCGCATATCCAGAATACGCACCCGCATCTGTTCCAGTTCGGCCAGCCAGTTGGCCCGTAATTCACTGTCATTCAGAATGGTCATGACCAGCGTAGCACCATGCGTCGGCGGGCTGGAATAGTTGCGACGGATAGCGGCCTTCAACTGACCCAGCACACAATCGGCTTCGTTGCTGCTTTCACACAGGACCGACAATCCACCCACCCGCTCGCCATATAATGAGAAGATTTTGGAGAAGGAGTTACTGACCAGCGCCGGCAGCCCAGCTTTCGCCGCAGCACGGATAGCGTAACAATCCTGCTCTGCTCCGGCACCAAAGCCCTGATAAGCGATATCCATAAACGGAATCAGCTTACCTGCTTTCAATACTTCAATCGTCTGATCCCATTGTACCGGCGTCAGGTCTGCACCGGTTGGGTTGTGGCAGCACGGATGCAGTAAAACGATGGTTTGTTCCGGCAGGCCTTTCAGTGTATCGATAAACTCAGAGAATTTTACGCCATGAGTTTCAGAGTCATACCACGGATAGCGGTTCACCTTGAAACCGGCACCGGCGAAAATGGCCACGTGGTTTTCCCAGGTAGGATCACTCACCCATACATCAGACCCCGGGAAATAGTTTTTCAGAAAGTCAGCACCGACTTTCAGGGCGCCAGAGCCACCCAGCGTCTGAATGCAGGCAATTCGGCCACTTTCTGCCAGCGGGTTATTTTCACCAAATAACAGAGTAACGATGGCTTTGCGGTATGAGGCAATACCCTCCATTGGCAGGTAGAGCGATGCCTGGCCAGGAGCACTTTGTAGTCGTTTCTCTGCCTCAGCCACGGCCTGTAACTGAGGAATGATCCCCTGTTCGTTATAATAGAGACCAATACTCAGATTAACTTTTGCCGGACGCGGATCTTCTTTGAATTTTTCCATCAGCGAAAGGATGGGATCGCCGCCATAGGCATCGACATGTTGAAACACGTTGTACTTCTCCATCATTATCTATGTTATTGGGCCGCAGCCTGTTCAGACCATATAGCGGCCAGGACGGTGGTTCATTGCAATAATCAGATTCAGTATTATGGCGCCACATACCGATGCCAGCAGCATAGGCAGTGATACCACCCACAGCGAGGCCAGTACCACACAGGTATCGACACACATTTGCAGTTTACCGGCACGAAGACCTATTCGTTTCTGCAGCCAGAGTGCCAGAATATTAATGCCACCCAGGCTGGCTTTATGGCGGAATAACACAATGAACCCCATGCCCATCACAATATTACCAAACAGGGCTGCATAGAAAGGGTTAAGCTGAGAAAAATGAATAAATAATGGATGCAGGTGCGTAAACAGCGATACCAGTCCTACCGCACTGAAGGTTTTCAGGGTAAATTCCCAGCCCATCTGGCGAACCGCCAGCCAGTAAAAAGGCAGATTGATCAGGAAAAACGCCGAACCGAAAGATAACGGTGTGACGTAGCTAATCAAAAAAGCAATCCCTGCAGTGCTTCCGGTTAATGCGCCTGCCTGTTTCAGCATAATGATGCCGAAAGACACCAGTAAAGTGCCAAATAAAATCGCCAGTGCATCTTCCACCAGACTGTGCGGCACGGACTCTGCCGCCGCAGTTTTCATAACTGTCATAGCCAAACCCTAATTGATCAATGAGTGCAAAGTGTTGTGTAAGCAAAAAACGCGCCACACTGATAACCATGGCGGGTTATCTGTGAGTGCGGGTTATTATCTTATTGATATTACAGATGTCAGGAGCCGACGCAGGGTTAATCCCCGGACAAGAGTTCAGCACTTCGTGCATCACGGTGAATCCTGATGCACTATTTATGCACTAATTTGCAAACAATGCACGACAATAGTTAACCGGTGTTGATTATTGATTGGTCAGTTCGCTGCCTTGCAGCATAATCCCGCCTTCCTTAATACGGTTAAGTATCACTGATGTCTTCACATGGGCAACACTCTGATGACCCGCCACCAGTTGACTGATCAAGGCACTCAGGGAGTTAAGATTGCCCACGGTCACTTTCAGCAAATAGTCGGCGTCTCCGGTGGTTTTATAGGCATCGGTAATGGCTGGATTAGCCGCAACATGTTGATGAAAATCATTTACGTAGGATGGGGTATGGTTCATCAACCGGACTTCGATGAGTCCGGTGATTTCCGGACCAATCGCGTCCGGCGACAGCCTGGCGTAATAGCCGAGAATTTTATCGGTTTGTTCCAGATGAATACGCCGCCTGGAGCACTGGGAAGCGGATAACCCCACCAGATCACTCAGCTCCTGATTAGTCAGCCGGCCATTCGACTGCAGCAGGGTGAGAATTTTAATATCGTAATCATCAATTCTGGTCATGCGTTATTCCGTGATGCTGTCAATATATCATCACAGATAACCGTATTTTTTAGGGGGTTGTCCAACACTATTTTTAATCAGTCAGCCCCGGAGTTTCGGTTACTCATCATCATACTGAGGGCCGGCATAGTTATCGAAACGGGACCACTGACCATTAAAGGTGAGTCTGACTGTACCAATAGGACCATTACGCTGTTTACCCAGGATGATTTCAGCAATACCTTTCAGGTCGCTGTTTTCGTGATAGACCTCATCCCGGTAAATAAACATGATTAAATCCGCATCCTGCTCAATCGAACCGGATTCACGTAAGTCTGAGTTGACCGGCCGTTTATCAGCACGTTGTTCAAGAGAACGGTTAAGCTGTGACAAGGCCACCACCGGCACATTCAGTTCTTTTGCCAACGCTTTCAGTGAACGGGATATTTCGGCAATTTCCAGCGTACGGTTATCAGAAAGCGAGGGTACCCGCATCAGTTGCAGGTAGTCGATCATAATCATGCTCAACCCGCCATTTTCCCGGAAGATACGTCGTGCACGTGAACGCACCTCGGTAGGAGTCAGACCGGAAGAGTCATCAATAAACATATTTTTCTTTTCCAGCAGAATACCCATGGTGCCGGAAATACGCGACCAGTCCTCGTCATCCAGTTGTCCGGTACGAATCCGGGTCTGGTCCACCCGCGATAAAGAGGCCAGCATACGCATCATCAGCTGTTCGCTGGGCATCTCCAGACTGAAAATCAGCACCGGCTTATCCTGCAACATCGCGGCGTTTTCACACAGGTTCATGGCAAATGTCGTTTTCCCCATCGACGGACGGGCTGCCACAATGATTAAGTCCGATCCCTGTAACCCGGCGGTTTTTTTATTCAGATCCTGATAGCCGGTGTCTACCCCTGTCACCCCATCGTGAGGAGTGCCGACCAGCGATTCAATACGGTTGATGGTAGCTTCCAGAACCTGTTCAATATTCTGCGGGCCATCGTCTTTATTGGATCGTTTTTCGGCAATTTTGAACACACTGGATTCGGCAAGATCCAGTAGATCCTCACTACTGCGCCCTTGAGGATCAAAGCCTGCATCAGCGATTTCGTTAGCTACCGAAATCATTTCACGAACTACGGCACGTTCACGGACAATATCCGCATAGGCACCAATGTTGGCTGCACTCGGGGTATTTTTCGCCAGTTCCGCCAGATAGGCAAATCCCCCAACCATTTCCAGTTCACCACGGGTTTCGAGGGACTCTGACAAGGTAATCAGATCAATCGGCTGTCCCAGTTCCAGCAAACGCTGCATCTCGGAAAAAATTAACCGATGCGGCCGGCTATAAAAATCTTCGGCGACCACCCGCTCGGAAACATTATCCCAGCGCGCATTATCCAGCATCAATCCCCCAAGCACCGACTGTTCGGCTTCAACAGAATGCGGGGGCATTTTTACCCCTTCCAGCTGACGGTCGCGGGTTTCATTGGATTTGTTCGTGGGTTTATTTCCTGCCATAGTGAATGTCATTACCAGTGTTAAACAAGGGGCGCCACAGTATACTTTTTTTTTCACTGGATTGTCGCCCTGTACTCCGGGCGTTCACCACGTTTTCACAGGAGCTGTTATGCCAAACCGTATTCAGTATGCCCGACATGGCGGGCCGGAAGTTCTGGAGTGGTCATCATTTTCTCTGCCGGAGCCCGGTGAGCATGAAGTTGTGGTAGAAAACAAAGCCATTGGTATTAACTATATCGATACCTATTTCCGCAGTGGATTGTATCCCCCACCCTCGCTGCCGGCAGGTCTGGGCACCGAAGCCGCCGGGATTGTGACCCGTACAGGTCACTCCGTCAGCCGCGTGAAACCGGGCGACCGTGTAGTTTATGCTCAGTCGACGGCCGGGGCCTACAGTGAAAGCCATATCGTAAATGAAGATCGTCTGGTGCGACTGCCGGACAGTATTTCCTATGAGCAGGCGGCAGCTTCTTTCCTGAAAGGACTGACAGTCCAGTATCTGCTACGCCAGACCTACCCGATCACCGCCGGTGAAACCTTTCTGTTCCATGCCGCCGCCGGTGGAGTGGGCCTGATTGCCTGCCAGTGGGCCAAAGCTCTGGGAGCCCGGTTAATTGGTACCGTGGGTTCAGCGGAAAAAGCCAAAATTGCTACCGATGCCGGAGCATGGGCAACCATTAACTACCGGGAAGAGAATATTGCGGAGCGGGTCCGTGAGTTGACTGATGGCAAAAAAGTGCCGGTTGTTTATGACTCGGTGGGTCATGATACCTGGGAGGCGTCACTGGACAGCCTGCAACGGCGCGGACTCATGGTCAGTTTCGGAAACTCTTCCGGCCCGGTCACCGGGGTCAACCTGGCAATCCTTAACCAGAAAGGCTCGTTGTTTGTCACCCGGCCATCGTTGTTCGGCTATATCACTAACGCCACCGAACTGGATGCCGCCAGCCACGAACTGTTTACCCTGCTGGCTAGCGGAGCGATCAAAGTCGATGTTCCGGCGAATCAGAAGTTCGCACTGAAAGATGCGGCAGAAGCCCATCGTCAGTTGGAAAGCCGCGCAACCCGTGGGTCCAGCTTGTTGATCCCCTGAGTTCTCTTCTGATATTTATTTCCGACAATGTAAAAGGGCTTCCCGATGGAAGCCCCTTTTTTATTTTTAGTTCGCGCTGGTGTAGGGTCAGAGCGATAAATTCCTGTGAACATCTGAGAATATAATCGCAGATTTTTTCAGTGAAAAGTTTGTTCTGATTCACATTTCCGAAGTTTGTCGGAGGAATGCCGGTAAATCATCCCGTGGTTACCAGCGTCGGTTTATCCTGTTGATTTTCGACATAGTTTTGTCAAACCGCCGGTTTCCAGTCTGTACGGGACGAGAACGGCCAAACGTCTGCCAGACCCAGGCAACCGCCACCGCCAGTAATAACCAGGGAAGCAGTTTCAGGGCAATAAGCAGGAAACCCGACAACAGCATCACCAGGGTTCCCACCAGCAAAGCAACCAGAACACCGATTACCGACACACCGGTCAGCAGCAACATAACAAAAAAACCGGCGACAAATAATAATTCCATGATCCACTCCTCAGCGAATAATGATCACTTTCAGACTGTGAGGAGTATTACAAGAATCGTGCCAGCCAGTAAAAAAATAACCCTCTGAAATTTAATAGTAAAATAATTCAGAGGTTCAGCCAGGGTGGTGAAAATCACTAAAGAGTGGTGTGAAAATCAGACTATGTTTGCCGGAACATCTCCGGCAAATCCTCAACGGTCAGCCACCAGCGATAATGCCTGCTCAACCACGCGAACATCGGCTCCGGGTTTATGTGCATTTTCACTTAAATGGCGACGCCATTGTCTTGCTCCCGGAATTCCCTGGAACAGCCCCAGCATATGGCGGGTAATGTGCCCAAGGTAAGTTCCCTGGCTGAGTTCAGCTTCAATATAAGGGTACATTGAGCGAACCACTTCCGCAGCATCAGGTACCGGGGTATTCACACCAAAAATTTGCTGATCCACCTGAGCCAGCAATCCGGGATTCTGGTAGGCCTCACGACCCATCATCACACCATCCATATGCTGCAAATGCATCTTTGCTTCTTCCAGCGTTTTTATTCCGCCGTTGATTCCCATTCGCAGTTGAGGGAAATCACGTTTAAGCTGATAAACCCGTGGATAATCCAGGGGGGGGATTTCACGGTTCTGTTTCGGACTCAGACCGGAAAGCCAGGCCTTACGGGCATGCAGAGTAAAAGAATCACAACCACCTTGTTCAGCTACCGTACCGATAAAATCACAAAGGAACTGATAGCTATCCTGAGAGTCGATCCCGATACGGGTTTTTACCGTTACAGGAATAGTCACAACCTCACGCATCGCTTTAATACAGCGGGCTACCAGTTCAGCTTCGGCCATCAGACAGGCCCCGAAACGACCATTCTGCACCCTGTCAGACGGGCATCCTACATTCAGGTTAATCTCGCTATAGCCCCGCTGTTCTGCCAGACGGGCACACTCCGCCAGTGCTTGCGGGTCACTGCCACCTAACTGCAAGGCTACAGGCTGCTCTTCCTGAGAAAAGGCCAGATAATCCCCTTTTCCATGGATAATCGCACCGGTGGTCACCATTTCGGTGTACAACAACGTCTCTGCCGTCAGCTTGCGATGGAAATAGCGGCAGTGCCGATCAGTCCAGTCCAGCATGGGGGCGACGGAGAAGCGATCTGCCTGAAAAACAGCATTCGCGTTTTCCGACGGGTGCGGGGTCTGAGCCAAAGGGGTATCGGTCTGAATATTCATGAAATCATCGTTAAATTGCTGTGGATTGCGATCAGGAGCAGGATAATAGCATAAATTAGCGTCAGGTCCGTCAACGAATACCCGACCAGTGGTTCAAAACGGAAGTAAGCCGGGCGTAACCAGATTCAGGGACGCAGTAAACAACTTGTTAATCTATTCCTCGTGGGCCCCTGCTCCCGACACACATCACCAACATTAAAACGCCAGTCATGCTAAGATGGTTGTTTACCGGAGACCATTTGTCGGAGAAAGCTATCATGCAAAAACAACTTCCTGCACAGATTATTGCTGAGGCTCAGAACCTTTGCCAGAAACGAGGAGTGCGTATGACTCCCCAGCGTGCTGAAGTGTTACGCCTGATGGCTGAGCAGTATGGTGCCATCAGTGCTTATGACCTGCTGGATAAATTACGTCTCAGTGAGCCACAGGCTAAGCCGCCAACAGTCTACCGCGCACTGGATTTCCTGCTGGAACAGGGCTTTATTCATCGGGTGGCCTCAAACAACAGCTATGTCGTCTGTCCGCATTTTGAACATCCTTCTCATACTTCAGTGATGCTGATTTGCGATCATTGCGCTTCTGTCAGTGAACGGCATGCAGAAGGTGTTGAAAAACTGATTGGCACCCAGGCCAAACTAGCGGGTTTTACGCTGCGTCATACGGTGATTGAAGTGCATGGTCTATGCGAAAAATGCGCAGAAATTGCTGCCTGTGAGAGCCAGGATCATTGCCAGCATGACCATACGATTGAGACGAAAATTCGCCCCGGACGATAGGCATGTGCCGGAAGATGTCAGGGAGTAAACCAACTCTGATGACGCTGATGATAGTTCCAGCGCCTCCACAACGTAATTCCGCGCAGTAGCATAAATACACATAACGCCAGCCATACTCCGTGGTTGCCCAGCCAGGGCACCGTACACAAGGTCAGACCGAAACCTGCAGCAGCCACAGCCATGCTGTTACGCATCTCTTTCCCCCGGGTAGCACCGACAAATAATCCGTCCAGCAGATAGCATCCTACGCCTGCAAGGGGGAGAATAATCTGCCAGATCAGGTAATGGTCGGCCAGTTGGCGCAATGAGGGTAAGGATGTCAGCATATCGATAATCCAGGGGCCTGCAAGGGCATAAATCAGTGAAAATGCCACTGCTACGATGCCTGCCTGTCGACAGGAAGCATGCCAGACTTCTGGCAACCGCCCTGCCTGCCGCGCACCATAGGCTTCACCGGATACCGCTTCTACCGCATAAGCAAACCCGTCAAGCGCATAGGAAGTAAACGACAGAAACATCATCAGTAAGGCATTCACCGCCACAATATCGCCCCCCAGCCTGGCCCCGGTCATAGTCAGCGAGGCGAAACAGAGTTGTAGCAACAATGAGCGCAGTAAAATATCGCGGTTCAGCCCCAGCACCCGTTTAATATCCCCCCGCCAGCCATTCAGCAGTGAACGCGGATCAATTCCCTGGCGAGCCAGCACACGCCACACCAGCACTATCCCGGTTAGCAATGTCACATATTCGGCTATCACCGTGGCTCCTGCCGCGCCCCGTACCCCCATGTGTAGGTGTAATACCAGCAATAGCTCCAGAATAATATTCACCAGATTACCAGCGACCAACAGGATGACAGGAGCTCTGGCATACTGAACCCCCAGCAACCAGCCCAGAATGACCAGATTAGCAAAGGTTGCCGGTGCACTCAGCCAGCGGACATCAATAAACTCACGGGCCTGATACAGGATGGCAGGGTCGCCGCCAATCACCCGGGTGGCAAGGTGGCTAAACGGTTGGCGAAACAATAAAAACAACAGACCTGCCAGCAGGCTGACAATCATCGGCTGCACCAGTGCCCGAACCAGTGCCGGGTTATTTTTTCCCCCCCACGCCTGGGCCGTCAGTCCCGTGGTACTCATTCGCAGGAAAAGCAATAACATAAACAGAAAACTGGTAATCGTGGTTGCCACAGCTACCCCACCCAGATATATCGCACTGTTCAGGTGACCAATCACCGCAGTATCGACCAATCCCAGTAACGGCACGGAGATATTGGACAGGATCATTGGCAGCGCCAGTCGCCAGAGCTGTTTATCGGTGCGGTTGAACAAAGACATGGGCTATCCTGCGGCTGTATACGGCAATAGGGGAGACGTTATTTTACAGAATGCTGATTAAGGCAGGCTGGCCTTAACCTTTCGGGCACGGGGCCGTTGCTTCAGAACGTCCCCGTATTGCCGCGATTGCAGTACCGGCCAGAAGCCGGAACAGATCCTGACAGTTTACAACCATTCACCATTGCGGATAACACCCACGGCGAGACCTTCTACTGTCAGGTTTTGCTCACGGACATCGACCACAATCGGGGAAAACTCACTGTTTTCTGGCAGAAGATGTACGGTATTCCCCTGTTTCTTCCAGCGTTTAACCGTCACTTCATCGTCAATTCTGGCGACCACGACCTGGCCGTTTCGAACATCCTGGGTCTTATGGACAGCCAGCAGATCTCCGTCCATGATACCAATGTCTTTCATCGAAGTACCGCTGACTCTCAGCAGAAAATCAGCAGCCGGCTTAAACAGGGCCGGGTCAACCTGGAAATGGCTTTCGATATGCTGCTCGGCTAATAATGGCTCGCCGGCGGCGACACGGCCAATCAGCGGTAATCCTTCTGCGGTCTCTTCTTCCATCAACAGTCGGATACCCCGTGAAGCGCCTGAAACAATCTCAATGACCCCCTTACGGGCCAGAGCTTTCAGATGCTCCTCGGCAGCATTTGGAGAGCGAAATCCCAGCCGGGAAGCAATTTCAGCGCGAGTCGGTGGCATCCCTGTTTGTTGAATATGGTCGCGAATCAGGTCATAGACCTGTTGCTGCCTGCTGGTTAATGCTTTCATCCCGCCCCCTGGTTGTTTATACAGTCGCTGTGAGTATATACAGGTATTTGGGAAATGAAAACTAAAAACCGTCATAAAACAAACAACTGTCGGTTACTATTCCGCCACTCACCACCATTGCCACAACACCGAAATCCAGACAAAGGCCGCCAGCAGTAAAGCGATAAACACTGCCGCTGACCCCATATCCTTCGCGCGACCGGACAACGGGTGAAGTTCCGGGCCAAAACGGTCGACCACCGCCTCGATGGCACTGTTCAGTATTTCGACAATAATCACCAGTACCACTGACCCAATCAGCAGAATACGCGAGACCGTATCCACTCTCAGACAGGCAGCAATAATGACCGCCGCTACCGCGAGCACAGTTTCCTGGCGGAAGGCGGCTTCATGTTGCCATGCTGCACGCAATCCCTGCCACGAGTAGCCTGCGGCCTTAATGACCCGTCTCCATCCTCCTGTTGCACCCGCCATCAGGGGTTACTCCTTTTCAGGATAAAATTTCCGTCAATCTCAGACATGTTTACTTGCATCCTCACAGATATTCTTTGCAGTTTCTGGTATGCTTGCGCCGCTTTGCTAACATAAGAGGCTGCAGATTTGTCTATGTCAGGTTGGCGTAAACTTTATTATAAATTACTGAGTTTTCCATTATCTTTGCTGGTGAAAAGCAAGGTGATACCGGGAGACCCTGTCTCCGAACTGGGTCTGGATCCCACACGTCCTATTATCTATGTATTTCCGTACGATTCCAAAGCCGATCTCCTGGCGATGCGGGAGCAGTGCCTGAAGCATGATCTTCCGGATCCATTGCTGCCCGTTGAAATAGATGGCCATTTCCTGCCACGTCATGTGTTTATCCATGACGGGCCACGGTTACTGCCCTATTTCACCCCGAATCAGGAAACCGTCAAAATTTTCCATGATTACCTGGATCTGCACCGCAATAATCCGTCACTGGATGTTCAGTTGGTTCCGGTATCCGTGATGTTCGGTCGTGCTCCGGGTAAAGAGACCCAGGGAGAAAATACCCCGTTACTGCGCGAGCTGAACGGGGTACAGAAATTCTTCGCTATCCTGTGGCTTGGCCGGGACAGTTTTGTGCGCTTCTCGCCAAAAGTCTCTCTGCGGCAGATGGCTGATGAACATGGTACTGATCAGTCCATTGCCCATAAATTATCCCGGGTGGCCCACATCCATTTTGCCCGCCAACGGCTGGCCGCTGTGGGTCCGCGGTTACCTGCGCGTCAGGATCTGTTCAATAAACTGCTGCAATCAAAAGCGATTGCTAAGGCCGTGGAAGACGAGGCTCGCAGTAAGAAGATTTCCTACGATATGGCCCAAAAGAATGCCGTGGCCATGATGGAAGAGATTGCCGCCGATTTCACCTATGAAGCCATCCGCATTACCGATCGCGTGATGGGCTGGCTCTGGAGCCGGTTATATAAAGGGATTAATGTCAGCGGTGGCGAGCGTATTCGTCAGCTGGCCCAGGATGGCCATGAACTGGTCTATGTTCCCTGTCATCGCAGCCATATGGATTATCTGCTGCTCTCCTATGTACTCTATCATCAGGGGCTGGTGCCCCCGCATATTGCCGCCGGGATTAACCTGAATTTTTGGCCGGCCGGGCCTGTGTTCCGTCATCTGGGTGCCTTCTTTATCCGTCGGACCTTTAAAGGCAACAAACTCTACTCCACGGTATTTCGTGAATACCTCGGTGAATTGTTCAGCCGTGGCTATTCGGTAGAGTATTTTGTTGAAGGCGGTCGTTCCCGTACCGGACGGTTACTTGAGCCGAAAACGGGTACCCTGACCATGACCCTGCAGGCGATGCTGCGCGGTGGAAACCGACCGATCACGTTAGTGCCCATCTACATTGGTTACGAACACGTGATGGAAGTGGCGACTTATGCCAAAGAGTTGCGTGGGGCGACCAAAGAGAAAGAGAGCCTGTGGCAGATGTTGCGCGGATTGCGCAAGCTGCGTAACCTGGGGCAAGGCTATGTTAACTTCGGCGAACCACTGCCGCTGGTTAACTACCTGAACAATAATGTTCCGGAATGGCGTGAAGCCATCGACCCGATAGAACCCCAACGTCCGGCATGGATGACCCCGGTCGTCAATGACATTGCCCGCCAAGTGATGGTGCGGATTAACAATGCTGGCGCCGCTAACGCCATGAATCTGTGTGTTACCGCGCTGCTGGCCTCACCGCAACGTTCACTGACCCGTGAACAACTGCTTGAGCAGTTAGAATGTTATACCCGGTTATTACGGAACGTGCCTTATACCAGCGGCACTACGGTTCCGGAGATGAGTGCTCAGGCATTAATCGAGCATGCCATGAGCATGAATAAATTCACCATCGAACACGACAACATTGGTGAAATGATCATCCTGCCGAAAGAACAGGCAGTATTGATGACCTATTACCGGAATAATATTCTGCATCTGCTGGTGATGCCTTCTCTGATTGCTGCGATTATTCATCAGCATACAACACTGAGCAGAGAGGCTTTACTGCATCAGGTCACGCTGATTTATCCGATGCTGAAGAGTGAATTGTTCCTGCGTTGGGAAACCGAAGAGCTGCCTGAGGTCATTGACAGTCTGTGCAATGAGCTGGTCAGTCAGCAACTGATTTCCCACCACAATGATCACTTCTCTGTCGTTCCGGAAAACGCCCGGGTACTGGGTCTGCTGGCTGCCGGTGTCAGAGAGACATTGCAACGCTATGCGATTACCTTCGGCATTTTGAATGCCAAACCATCGATTAACCGGGGAACGCTGGAAAAAGAGAGCCGGACCCTGGCACAGCGACTGTCAGTACTTCACGGAATCAATGCCCCGGAGTTTTTCGATAAGGCGGTATTTACCGGGTTAGTACTTACTTTGCGAGACGAAGGCTATATCAGCGATAAAGATGATGCTGACCAGGAAAAAACCGGGATGATGAGGAAGATTCTGCTGGACCTGACCACCCGCGACGTCCGTCAGACCATAGAAAATGGCATTGCCAGCGACAACGAATAACTGCCGGTTATTCTGCTGCCAGTAATAAGGGCGCCCCATGACAGGGGCGCCCTTTTATTTTTCTTATACCGGCTAGCTACATCAGATTAATAAATGGCAAAGTACTCAGGGCGATACCGCCAAAAATGACCAGCCCGACATAATTATTATTCAGAAAAGCCTGGAAGCAGGCATCTCTGTCACGCCCGGCAGCCAGACGTTGCTGATAAATAAAGAAACCGGCAGCCACCACCAGTGAAAGATAAAACCAGCCATTCAGTCCCAGCAGGCGGCCAACAATCACTAGCAGGACGAGGGTGGCTATCTGTAACAGACCAATAATCAGTTTGTCATGACGGCCAAACAGAATTGCCGTCGATTTGACACCAATCTTCAGGTCATCATCGCGATCCACCATCGCGTACAGAGTGTCATACGCCACTGTCCAGCAAACATTGGCCAGAAATACCAGCCAGCAGGCCAAAGGTAAGTACCCACTGACGGCCATCCACGCCATGGGAATAGCCCAGCCAAAAGCTGCCCCCAGCACTACCTGGGGCAGATGCGTATAACGTTTCATAAACGGATAAGCACTGGCCAGTAAGAGTCCCCCGACAGATAACAATACGGTTTTGCTACCCATGGTCAGTACCAGCAAAAAGGCTATCAGCACCAGGCTGATAAATAATATTTTTGCTTCTTTTTCCGTCACCAGTCCGGCCGGTAATGGCCGTAGTTTGGTTCGCTTGACATGGCCATCGACCTTTCTGTCGGCATAATCGTTAATGACACAGCCGGCAGCACGCATCACGATAACGCCCAGCACAAAGACCACCAGCACAGACAACGGTGGAAATGTCAGCCCGGCCAACCATAGCGCCCAGAGGGTCGGCCACATTAACAACAAAGTACCGATAGGTTTATCGATTCGCATCAGACGCTGGTACGCCCGGAATTTGGTGACTTTTGCGGTGTCCTGCACAGTTCCTGTCATTCTTTAACTCCATCCTGATACAGGGGAGATGACGGTAAAAAAATCTCGGTTAACATCAGGGGCTTTCCTGAAAGACGAAGTAGTGAATACCTGCCCCACAAATCATCATTTTTTCCGGGATGAATAAAATCACGACTTAGTAACGGCGAAGTAAATAAGTAACGACCTAACGGAGACTCCCCAAGGGAGGTCAGTGCGACCTCCCGCCCTGTCAGGGTCGATTCTGGCAGAACAGTTCGCCCCATCAGCCACGGACTGTTATCGCCGCTGAGTACGACTTCACGCAGCCAATAACGCTGTTCGTGGTTAAATTCGGAAACCTCTGCTTCATGCGGCAGTAATAACTGACTGTCGATAAATCCTTCCCGCAACACATCAACAGTCAACGACTGGCAATATGACTCCAGCCTGACCGTCATCGAATCTTCCTCAAACAGCCAGCTTCTGGCCCGGGGGGGCAACTCCGGCGAGCTCAGTGGCAGCCATTGAAGCTGGTAGAGTTTGAGAAGTTCCTGTACAGACATTCGGGTTCCCGGTAAATCAGTTGTTGTTGCTACGGCACACTGCTGACAGCGCCACAGAGTATTTCACTGCGGCACTATAGCAGACTCACACCTGCTGAGCAGGATCTTCTGTGTATAAAGCTCGGGTGAGTCTGCATAATCTGAATTCGAAGGGCTGACTATTCTCTTTTCAGTCGTTTAGAGTTCGCCAGCCACAGGGTTCCGACCAGAATCAGCAGCGCAGCGGAGTAGCATAACGTATCAAAGGGGTTTTTATGGTCAACAATAATTAAACGGATGATCGCCGTCACACCGATATAGATAAAATAGCGTAGCGGGAAATGAAATCCTGACTGAAAATACTTCACAATCAAAGCAATAAACTCAAAATACAGGAAGTAAATAACAATTCCTTCTATCAGCAAATAGGATGAAGATTCCTCTCCGGTATGAAACAATACGTTAGCCAGATGCAGCGTTTCTTTACCGAGAAAGATGACTAAAATAATTGCCAGCGCAATCAGGCCGATATTAAGTATCCACTGTAAAACAGAAGCGATAATTCCGCCTAACGATCTCTTATCTGCATTCTCTGATGTTGACATACAGCCCCCCAAAAAAAATAAACCTGCAAAACTACCAAACTTTCGATCCGCACAATAGCGTATCCCGGTACGGCTTGCAGTATTCCTTTGACGAGCACACAAAAAAAAGCGGCACTGCTGCCGCTTTGTTTTTAAACCGTTAATTATCTGTTAACGCCATTCTTTATAACGGTTAATCAGACCATTAGTAGAACTGTCATGGCTGCTGACTTTTTCATCTCCACCCAGTTCAGGCAGGATTCGATTAGCCAGTTGTTTGCCGAGTTCAACCCCCCATTGATCAAACGTGAAGATGTTAAGAATTGAACCTTGGGTAAATATTTTATGCTCATACAGAGCAATCAATGCACCCAGTGAGAAAGGCGTTATCTCACGCAGCAGGATTGAGTTAGTGGGGCGATTACCTTCAAACACTTTGAACGGCACAATGTGTGCGACTTCGGCGGCTGTTTTACCTGCGTCAGTAAACTCTTTCTCTACCACTTCACGTGATTTACCAAACGCCAAAGCTTCGGTCTGAGCAAAGAAGTTAGACAGTAGTTTCGGGTGATGATCGCTGAGTGCGTTGTGAGTGATGGCCGGAGCAATAAAATCACAAGGAATAATTTTGGTGCCCTGATGAATCAGTTGGTAGAACGCATGCTGACCGTTCGTGCCAGGCTCACCCCAGATAATCGGCCCGGTCTGATAATCGACAGCGTTGCCGGTACGATCAACATATTTACCGTTAGATTCCATATTACCTTGCTGGAAATAGGCTGCGAAACGGTGCATATACTGGTCGTAAGGCAGAATGGCTTCTGTTTCTGTACCGTAGAAGTTGTTATACCAGATACCAATCAGCGCCAGCAGCACTGGCAGGTTTTTTTCTGCCGGTGTATTGGCAAAGTGCTGGTCCATTGCGTGGGCACCGCTCAGCAACTGCTCAAAATTCTCAAAACCTACCGACAGAATTATTGACAAGCCGATCGCTGACCATAATGAGTAGCGACCGCCCACCCAGTCCCAGAATTCAAACATGTTGTCGGTATCAATACCAAATTCGGATACCGCTTTCGCATTGGTCGACAGGGCCGCAAAATGGCTGGCAACGTACTTTTCATCACCGGCACTGGCCAGGAACCAGTCGCGGGCGCTATGTGCGTTGGTCATGGTTTCCTGGGTCGTGAAGGTTTTCGAAGCCACCAGGAACAAAGTAGATTCCGGGCTCAGATCCCGCAATGTTTCAGCAATATGAGTGCCATCAACATTGGAAACGAAGTGCATATTCAGGTGGTTTTTATAGGGACGCAGAGCTTCTGTGACCATAAACGGCCCTAAGTCAGAGCCACCGATGCCGATATTAACCACATCAGTAATCGGTTTGCCGGTATAGCCTTTCCATTCCCCACTGATAATACGTTCAGAGAAGCTTTTCATCTTCTCCAGCACCGCATTAACTTCCGGCATAACATCTTTGCCATCCACAAGGATCGGGGTATTACTACGGTTACGTAACGCAACATGCAACACCGCGCGATCTTCGGTACGGTTGATCTTCTCACCAGAGAACATCGAGGCAATCGATCCACTCAGATCGGTTTCTTTCGCCAATGCCAGTAGTTTTTCCAGAGTTTCGGCATTGATACGGTTTTTCGAATAATCGATGAGAATTTGATCATCGAAAGTGGCGGAGAATTTGGAGAATCGTTGAGGGTCCTGAGCGAAGTGTTCAGCAATGCTCACATCTTTCATAGTGGAGAAATGCTGTTGCAGCGCCTTCCATGCATCAGTTTGTGTCGGATTAATATTTTTCATAACAACACTCTTATTGATTAATGAACTGTGAATCTGGCTTCAGCATAAATTCACTTCAGGATATGCTGACCGCAGTCATACATTGCCACAAAGTGAAGCTATGATTAAACAATTACCCCCGACGTGGCTGAAGTCAGCGGCCACCCCGGCGTAAAATTAGACTCAGTATGACGACTCTTGCTGTTGAAAGGAAAAAAATTTATGGCGTTATCGGCCCCGATATTATTAGTCATTATTGGCATCAGTTCGCTGGCTGCCCAGTGGCTGGCATGGTTGCTGCGTTTACCGGCCATTTTACCGTTGTTAGTCTTCGGTATTTTGCTCGGGCCTGTGACTCACGTTTTACAACCGGACCTGTTATTTGGAAATTTACTGTTCCCTTTGGTATCACTATCTGTAGCAATAATCTTGTTTGAAGGTGCGCTTACCCTGCGTTTTGAAGAAATTCGTGGTCTGGGCGGAGTGGTACGTAATCTGGTCACCATCGGAATGTTGATTACCTTCCTGGTGATTAGTCTTGCCTGCCTGTTTTTGTTACATCTGCCGGCGGGTTTGTCAGCATTGGTCGGTGCCGTCACCGTGGTGACCGGCCCAACGGTGATTGCCCCCCTGATGCGGGTCGTGCGTCCGAAAAATACCATCAATCAGGTACTGCGCTGGGAAGGGATAATTATTGACCCGGTCGGGGCAATCTTCACGCTGCTGGTCTTTGAATTTATCGTATTGCACCAGAAGTCAGAGTCCTACATTCATCTGTTTATGACCCTGGGTAAAACGGTAGGGGTAGGTTTAGCCATTGGCGCAATTGCCGGCTGGGTCACCGGAGTTGCGTTACGCAGAGTCTGGTTACCGGGGTATCTGCAAAACTTCGCGGTGCTGGCCATTATGCTCGGGGTATTTGGCCTGTCTAATCTACTGGCAGATGAGTCCGGGTTGCTCACCGTGACCGTGATGGGTATCTGGCTCGCGAATATGCGTGACCTGGACCTGACGGATATCATCGAGTTTAAGGAACAACTGTCGGCACTGCTGATCTCAGGACTGTTTATTATTCTGGCCGCAAGGGTTGATATCGGAGGGCTGTTCGCCATGGGCTGGCCGCTGGTCGGCGTGCTGTTAGTGATTCAGTTTGTCGCCCGTCCGTTATGTATTGCGGCATCGACTCTGGGTTCCTCACTGCACTGGCGTGACAGGTTGTTACTGTGCTGGATTGCCCCACGCGGTATCGTGGCCGCGGCAGTCAGTTCGCTGTTTGCCTTGACGCTGGCGAAAAATGGCTATCCCGGGGCGGAGAGGCTGGTGAGCGTCGTGTTCGCTATCATTATCGGTACGGTGGTATTGCAGAGCCTGACCAGCCTGCCGATGGCCCGCTGGTTACGGGTACAGAAAAAACAGCCGCGCGGCGTACTGATTGTCGGAGCAAATGCTGTCGCCCGCGCATTGGCACTGGCGCTACAAAAGCAGGACCTTCCGGTACAGGTGACTGATAACAGCTGGGAAAACTATCGTCAGGCGCGGATGGAAGGGCTCCCCGCTTACTTTGGTTATGCCTGGTCGGAACATGCAGAAAACTATCTGGACCTGAATACCACCTCCAGGGTACTGGCGATGTCTTCTAACCGGCATCAGAATGCCCTGGCCGCGTATCATTTCAGCCATATTCTGGGAAAAAATAAGGTCACCGCCATACGCTCGGGAAGTGGCATAACCAGCCGGGGTACAAATGACCGTGAAAGCCCCCGCTTCCGTCGTCAGGAAACCCTGTTCAGTCCGGAATATACTTTCGGCCATCTGAGCCGCTTAATTTCCTCGGGAGCGACCATTAAAGCGACCAGGCTTGGGGAAAACTTTGGCTGGGATGATTATCTGGAGAAAAATCAGGGAGCTATCCCACTTTTTAGTCTGGACGAAGAGAAAAAATTATATCCTGTCAACAGTGGTCAGCCACCGCAGCTTCCCTGCACCCTGATTGCTTTAGTACAAAATGACACCAGGGAGGCCGATAGCCGTTGACAGCCAGCGGATTAACGGCTATTTCTAAAGAAGTTCTTACGTATTTTACGTAGACCAGAAGAGGCGCGTCACCCAGGCAGTATGTCAGAGGAACCGTATCCATTGACGACATACCATGGGGAGTGACGCCGAGGCTGCAAACATGCGGTGTGTTTGTCTGTCGACTACAGGGGCTGAATCCTCTGGGTTGTCACTGTCGTAGCGTTTATAATGAACGTTTATCAAGGTGGGGCGCTTCTGGCTGACTCGTTGTTCTGTCACACCAGTCTGCCTGTTTCTGCTCTCCCTTGTGCTAAGGCTGAATTAAAGATCCTGACACGAGGCTGTTTTGAATGTCCCAATCCGCATTAATCGTTGCTAAATTTGGCGGAACCAGCGTTGCTGATTTCGAAGCAATGAACCGTAGCGCTGATATCGTATTATCCCGTTCTGACGTTAAACTGGTGGTGCTTTCTGCATCTGCCGGCGTGACCAATTTGCTGGTTTCGCTGGCTGAAGGTCAGCCAGCCGAAGGACGTCAGCAATTACTGGAAAAGCTCGGCCATATTCAGTATGCCATTGTGGATAAACTTCGTGCAGCCACAGTGATCCGTGAAGAAATTGCGCGGATTCTGGACAATGTTTCGCTGCTGGCAGATAAAGCAGCCCTCAGCCCTTCTGCCGAACTGACCGATGAATTAGTCAGTCACGGTGAACTGTTATCCACCTTGCTGTTTACCGAGATCGTCCGTGAACGGGATGTCCCGGTACAGTGGTTTGATGTACGCAAAGTCATGCGCACCAGTGACCGTTTTGGCCATGCCGAACCGGATGTGGCGGCAGTCGCAGAGTTGTCTCAGGCATCACTGCTTCCACTGGTTAACCAGTCACTGGTGATTACCCAGGGCTTTATCGGTCGTGAAGAGCGCGGTCTGACCACCACTCTTGGCCGTGGCGGCAGCGACTATACTGCGGCGTTACTGGGTGAAGCCTTAAAAGCTCAGCGCATTGATATCTGGACCGATGTTCAGGGCATTTATACCACCGACCCGCGCATTGTTCCCGCGGCCAGACGAATCGATGAAATTACCTTCGAAGAAGCCGCCGAAATGGCCACTTTCGGAGCCAAAGTTCTGCATCCCGCGACCTTGTTGCCTGCGGTCAGAAACGGTATTCCTGTGTTTGTCGGGTCAAGTAAAGCCCCGGATGCCGGTGGCACCATCGTTTACAATCAGACCAAACAGCAGCCGCTATTCCGTGCAGTCACACTGCGCCGTAACCAGACTCTGCTGACTCTGCATAGCCTGAACATGTTACATGCGCGCGGCTTTCTGGCAGAGGTGTTTGCCATCCTGGCACGGCATAATATTTCGGTAGATCTGATTACCACCTCGGAAGTCAGTGTCGCTTTGACCCTGGATACCACCGGCTCATCCACTCATCAGGGCAGCCTGCTGACTCAGGGATTGCTGACGGAGTTGTCTTCACTGTGTCGGGTAGAAGTGGAAGAAAATCTGGCGCTGGTCGCGCTGATTGGCAACCATCTGGCCCATGCCCGCGGTATTGGCAAAGCTGTGTTCGGAGTCATGGAGCAGTTCAATCTGCGGATGATCTGTTACGGCGCCAGTAGCTATAATCTGTGCTTCCTGGTTCCGGGTAACGACGCCGAGTTTGCCGTTCGTACCCTGCATCAGCATATTTTCGAATAATTCATCACCGGCAGGCCGTGGGGATACTCTGCGGCCTGCATCGTTCACTGGACCATACGCTGCCCTTTCCGGCATTCGCCTGATAATTCACTGCTTTTCCCGCTATTCAAAGCACATACGCTGAAGTTTTGCCTGCCCTCTGTTGTCACCAGATCGAAATGTTATGATAAATTTTCATCTGTAAGTACCCTTGTAGCATGTTTTCTGTGGCAATCATGCGTATACCCTTTAGTTAAAATAATAAGGAATTCTGGCTATGCTCGCCAAAATCACCCGCCTGTTCCCGCTTTGGGCGATCCTGTTGTCCGTTGCAGCCTACTACTCTCCGGGCACATTTCTGCCTGTCGGCCCCTGGGTCAGTGAGTTACTGATGCTTATCATGTTCGGAATGGGCGTGACGCTGAATATCGATGATTTTAAGCGGGTACTTACCCGCCCGGCCCCCGTGATTGCCGGTACATTTCTGCACTATTTCGTGATGCCGCTGGCTGCCTGGGGTTTGGCAAAACTGTTTCACATGCCCCCTGATTTGGCCGCCGGGATGATTCTGGTTGGGAGTGTGGCCAGCGGTACCGCTTCTAACGTAATGATTTATCTGGCTAAAGGTGATGTCGCATTATCAGTCACTATTTCATCAGTGTCTGCTCTGGTCGGTGTGTTCGCTACCCCACTGCTGACCCGTCTGTACGTTGATACCCACATCCAGGTGGATGTCGCTGGTATGCTGTGGAGTATTGTAAAAATAGTGCTGATCCCAATCGGACTTGGACTGATTGTTCACCACAGCCTGACCTCACTGGTGAAAAAGGTCGAGCCTTACCTGCCGGCGTTTTCGATGCTGTGCATTTTGCTGATTATCAGTGCCGTGGTGGCAGGCAGTCAGTCGTTTATCGGTTCGGTGGGACTGATGGTCATTGTCGCGGTTATTATGCATAACGCTATCGGGTTACTGGGCGGCTACTGGGGGGGCAAACTGTTCGGCTTTGATGAATCGACCTGCCGGACACTGGCGCTGGAAGTCGGGATGCAAAACTCCGGTCTGGCCGCCACCCTGGGGAAAATTTATTTTACCCCACTGGCAGCCCTGCCGGGTGCTCTGTTCTCAGTATGGCATAACCTGTCGGGTTCACTGCTTTCGGGCTACTGGTCAGGTAAGCCGATTAAAAAGAAATAATCGTTGATGAAGAGATGCCGGTGATCCGGCATCTCCTGTGGCATTAATCACGATGCTCATCCTCTTGCGGTTGTTCCAGTACACTGTAAGCCACCGCACAGAACAGCGAATTCAGACGTTTCATATCCCCTAACAAACCAAGATGTAATGAGCTGGTTTCGATGCTCTGTACATTTTGCTGATGAAGACGATTAACATGCGCCAGCGAATAGCGCTGATTAAGTATCCGGAAACGGTGTTTCGCCCGACGCAGCCGTTTTGCGGTAGGCATATCCCGCGAAATGAACACCGACAAACTCAGATGTAAATTGTTTAGCAACTGCTCCTGAAGGGTCTCCAGTTCCTGTACTCCGTCGGCAGAGAATGGCCGGTGTGCCGCCAGTGATTTCGCTGCCACATCCGCAGACATTCTTTCAATAATATCGCCAGCCTGTTCAAGATTCAGTGCCAGATCGATAATTTCCGCCCAACGACGTGATTCCTGCTCCGCCAGGTCTTCTTTTGGCATCTGTGCCAGATAGAGTTTGATGGCGGTATATAACACGTCGACATCATCATCCAGTCTGCGGATATTTCGGTCTTCACGCACTTCTCCGTGCAGTACTTTGGTCAGTGTTTCCAGCATCTGTTCGATGACATCCCCTATTCGCAGGGTTTCACGGGCAGCATTCACCAGTGCCAGAGCAGGCGTATCCAGAGCAGTGTAGTCCAGATGTTTGGGCTTCAGACGCTGGTCAGTTTCCACATCATCACTGATCAGCCGCGTACACAGTTTCGCCATTGTCCCGCTGAACGGTACCAGAGCAATACAGCGAATCACGTTGTAAAAAACGTGGAACGAGATCACCAGTTCTGCATCACTCATGGGAACATGAGCCAGTCCGCTGGCAATCAGATTCACAAACGGCAGAATAATCACGCAGCCGATCAGCTTAAACAATAGGCTACCCAGGGCAACCCGTTTACCGGCGGCGTTTGACCGGCTGTTGTTGATCATTGCCAGCAGTCCACTGCCAAAGTTGGCGCCAATCACCAGACAGAGTGCAACTTTGAACGAAATCACATCAGTGGCCGTCAATGTTGCTGTGATAAGCACTGCGGCCAGGCTGGAATAACTGATAATCGCAAATACGGCTCCCACCAGCGCATCCAGAATAATATCACCAGTCAGGGAGGAGAACAGTACCTGTACCCCGGCAGCCTGAGTGATAGGGTGTGAAGCCTGTACAATCAGTTGCAGCGCCAGCAGAATCAGTCCCAGGCCAATTCCGGTACGACCTATCTGGCCCAGCCTTGTCTGTTTACGGCTGAGGAAAAAAATCACTCCGACGAAAATAAACAGTGGCGACAACCAGGAGAGATCATACGTCAGAATCCGGGCCATCAATGCGGTCCCGACATCTGCGCCCAGCACCACGACCAACGCCGGGGTGAGGCTCATCAGATTCTGAGAAACAAATGAGGTGACCAGTAAGGTCGTCGCGTTACTGCTTTGTACCAGTGCAGTCACACCAATACCGGCCAGAAAAGCCAACGGTTTTTTTTCAACACTGCGACTAATGACGCGCCGCAGATCGGCACCATACACCCGCATAATCCCGGTACGGACAATATGTGTCCCCCAGACCAGCAAGGCGACGGCCGATAATAAATTAAGTAAAGTTAACACGTTAAGGTTGCTCCTTCTCCATCACACTCTCCATCCTGTTAGCAGAAAGTCCGTACTCTTCCTCCTCCGACCAGCGATACTTCATCATATCTGCCAGCCGTACCGGACAATCGGGTGATGACACCTTAACTTCGGCATCGCAAAGTGAAACCTTCACTGTTTCCTGTTCAGGCGACCTGGCGTACTGCGGAGAGATCCAGTTGCAGCCCCAACAGCTGGCCTGCAGGATAGAGATCCTTGTGACTGTGGTTGAGGATATCCACAGAAAGATCAACTCCCTGGCACTCGACGCGGTAACGAATCACATTCCCCAGCAGGCTGCTGCTGAGGATGCGTGCGGATAATCCCTGGCCAGTCTGGCAAAACCGAAGTGTCTCGGGGCGAATCGCTACATGAGAACTGAATGATTGTCCGGTCAGTTGCTTAGCCTGTTCGGCTGTTAATAAATTGTAGTTGCCGATAAAGCCTGCGGCAAACAAATCTGCCGGCTGAGTATACAGATCTTCCGCCGCTCCGTTTTGCACAATCTTACCTTTATTCATCAGAACGATACGGTCTGACAGGGTCAGTGCTTCTTCCTGATCATGCGTCACGAAGATCGTAGTCAGCTTCAGTTCCTGTTGTATCAGACGAATTTGATCACGCAGATGGCGGCGGATGCGGGCATCCAGCGCCGACAGAGGTTCATCCAGTAACAACAGCTTTGGCCGGGTCACCAGAGAACGGGCCAGAGCCACACGCTGGCACTGTCCACCGGAGAGCTGATGAGGATAACGCGAGGCAAACTCATTCAGTTCCACCAGCGCCAGTGCTTCTGCTACCCGCTGGCGGATTTCGCCGGTGGGTAGTTTCTGCATCTTCAGGCCAAATGCTACGTTCTTTTCAACGGTCATATTTGGGAACAACGCGTAGCTCTGAAACACCATGCCGACACCGCGTTGCTGGACAGGAACATTCACGATGTTGTTATTTTCCAGCAGGATCTCTCCACTATCGACCTCTGTCAGTCCCGCCAGACAACGTAATAGTGTGGATTTACCGCAACCGCTGGGCCCCAGCAAAGTGACAAATTCCCCCTCACTGGCAGTAAAGTCAATATCGTGGAATACCGGGGTCGTGCCATAGCTTTTGTTCAGTTTTCTGACATTCAGAGTGGCCATATTGCGCCTCATTTACGGTTAAGCAGATTGGCCAGCCAGGTAACCACCAGGATGACAATAAAGTAAGAGATCACTAATGCACTGGTAAAATGGCCACTGCCATTGCGCATATTGTAGAGATAAACCTGTAACGTCTCATAGCGGCTGCCGACCAGCAGGTTAGCAAATACAAACTCACCAATCAGAAATGAGAAAGACAGCAGTACGGCCACCAGTACGCCTTTGCGCAGGTTAGGCAGCACCACAAACAGCGCTGCTTTACTGGTTCCTGCACCTAATAAGTGAGCGGCATCAATCAGTTCTTTCAGATTCACCGACTGAATATTGTTAGAAATCGCCCGGTAGATAAACGGCAGGGCAATCGTGAAATAGCAGCCTATCAGAATCCAAGGCGAACCGGTCAGCATCAACGGTTCAGAGGAGTAAAGTTGCAGTAATCCGACAGAAGAGACCACCGGCGGAACAGCAAATGGCATCAGGATCAGTACATTCATAACCCCGTCGAGCTTTGGATAGTAGTAAGCAATCACAAACATTGCAGGCAGTACCAGTAGTAATGAAACCAGTAATGCTCCGATACAGATCAGTAATGAGTGCCCCAGCGCAGCAATAAAGCGCGGGTCTTGCCATAGCTGGATAAACCAGGAGAGTGTCAGCCCCTGCGGCAACACCGTATCGCTCCATTCACGTGACAGGGCATACAGCAGGGTTGCAACCAGTGGCAGAGCAAGGATTATCAGTAACAAGCTGCTGATAACCCGATGATAAATATTTTCGGCCCGGGACATAGTGACTCCCTTCAGGAACGTTTAGCGGTTAAGTAACTACGGCGAACCAGGTACTGCTGTACCACAGTGATTACCGTCAGCAGCACTACCAGCAACATAGCTAACGCGCTACCCATATACGGATCGAGGGAGATATCGCCGGACACCAGCGCCGCAATCCTTACCGGAACCACATTAAAGTTGCCGCTGGTCAGCGCGTAGATAGTGGCATATGCCCCTAAAGCATTTGCCAGCAAGATCACAAAGGTGCCGAGTAATGCCGGAGAAAGCACCGGCAAGCCAATTAAACGCCAGTAACTCCAGCGTCCGGCACCGAGCAGGGCCGCCGACTCCTGCCAGTCTTTTTTCAGGCCTTCAAAGGCCGGAAACAGCAGTAATACTCCGAGAGGAATCTGAAACCAGGTATATATCAGGATCATCCCGTCGCGCGAGAACAACCTAAATCCGTTGCCCATTCCGAAGTGACGCATTAATAGCGTCAGGCAACCGTTAAGCCCCAGTAAAATAATAAAGGCAAATGCCAGAGGGACTCCGGCAAAGTTACTGGTCATATTAGTGAACGACATCATAAAACGATGGAAGCGCCCGTTACCCAACTGATGCAATGAATACCCTGCCACCAGCGAAATAATTAAACCATAACAGCTTGACCAGAAGGAGATATCCAGCGAGAACCGCAGTGCCTGCTGATAAAAGGGTGAAGTCAAAATATCATGGTAGTTATCCAGACCCCAGCGGCTGTTAACATCACTCCAGAAACTGTTGCCGGCGACCCACACCAGTGGGGCCACCTGAAAGGCAATATAAAACACCGCAAAAGGCAGTAACCATAACAGAGCTATCCATTTAGCTTTCATTCCCCCGCCCCCGCGGCTGTTGACAACAGCGCCTGGCACACCGGTTTATCATGCACTATTCCAAGAATCTCACAGACTGATCCGCAGAGTTCTGTCTGACGTGGCTTTAGTCCGCTCTGTTTAGAAAATGCATCGCCAAACACGAACAACGGAACACGGACTTCTTCCTGTAAGTTGCCACCATGTGAACGGTCATCATTCATACCATGATCGGCTGTCACGATGACCTGGTAGCCTTCCTGTAACCAACCGGGCATCCAGTGCGATAAATAGCCATCAGCCATCCGTGCGCGGTTACGATACTGAGAGGAGTTGAGGCCGAATTTATGCCCGGCATCATCGACATTCATTGGATGAATCAGAAGAAAATCAGGATCATGCAACCGGCGCAGGCTCTCGGCATCTTCAAACAAATGAGAATCCGGATAACCATCGTCGGAATAGAAATGGCCGAACTGAATCGGCAACGCTTCGTCCCGGGTATGACGATCACGAACCGCATCGTAAGGACTGCGGTTGTAAAGCTCACTCACCCAGTGGTAGGCCGCCGCCGCAGTACGCAAACCGGCTGCCCGTGCATAATGGAAGATGCTACGCTGATTGCTCAGGCGGTTTACCCCGTTATGAATTATCCCGCTAAGCACCGGCGGAACACCGGTCAGAATACACTCGTACAATGGCCGCGACAGTGAGGGTAATTCACAGATCATGGGATAATACTGCCCATGACCCTGCGCACATTCAGCATGCAGATATCCCATAGCATGCTCAGCCACCACATCACTCAGACCATCAAGTACCACCAGGATTGTTTTCATCGTTTACCTCATGACTTCTAAAGACTTACTGCTGCATATTGATCATTACGTCCTGCTGCCACAGCGCAGGTAACTGTTTGGAAGATTTATCCCAGGCTGCCTGATCTTTAATTGGACGAGCATTTTTATATTCAGCGGCCGGCAGCAGTTTGGCCTGAACGTCAGCAGGTAATTTGATGTACTGAGCACGAATCGGACGGGCATAACCCCGGGCCAGATTGATCTGTCCCGCATCAGAGAAAATATACTCACGGGCCAGTTTGGCGGCATTCGGGTGTTTGGCATATTTGTTAATGATGGTGGTGTAACCGGAGGTTACTGAACCGTCAGACGGGATTACTACCTCGTAACGATTTTTGTCAATCTGATCGCGGTAGTTCAGACCATTAAAGTCCCAGACCACAGCCACCTGAATCTCGCCTTTTTCGATATTAGCAATAACAGGATCGGTCAGACCCAGGCGACCTTCTTTCGCCAGTTCACCAAAGAATTTCAGCGCCGGCGTCAGATCTTTTTCGGTGCCTCCCAGCGCATAGTTTGCCGCCAGCACGCCGTTAGCAGCCTGAGCAGCCACACCTACATCGCCGATAGTGACCACATACTTACCTTTTTTCAGATCGGCCCAGCTATGTGGAATATCCTTAACCTGCTGTTTATCAACTAAAAACGCAATGGTGCCGGTGTAAGCCAGCATCCAGTTACCCTGTTGATCTTTCGCCCAGTCAGGCACCTGGTCCCAGTGCGTGGGTTTGTAAGGCTGAGCCAGTCCTCTCGCAACAGCTATAGGACCAAAGGCCGCGCCGACATCCCCGATATCAGCACTGGCGTTCTCTTTCTCAGCTGCGAACTTTGCCAGTTCCTGAGCAGACGACATATCAGTATCGGTGTGTTTAATACCGTATTTGGTGGTGATGTCATGCCATGTGTCTTTCCAGTCGGCCCAGCTGTCAGGCATCCCCACACTGTTGACCTGTCCTTCACTACGTGCTGCTTTTTCCAGCGCGGCAAGGTCTGTATCTGCCGCATGTGCTGCCGGCAGAGCTACAAAAATGGCAGCGGATAAGAGAGTTAAAATACTGGCTTTCATGTCGGGCTCCTGCGATTAGGTTAAAGGACACTGGTCTAGTCCAGCAAAATCCAAGCCAATGTAGCGTCATCGTATGAAAATTTTATGACAGCGTTGTGATATCTGGATTTTTACAATACTCTGCGGGCAGGATTAACTGACTATGTCGGTGTTTTCGCCTGACTTTGGTTACTACAATGAATTCAGTGAGTGCAGATTTGCACCAATATGGGGCTGACACGTGACCACCAGCAGCATAAAAACTGTCGATATGATCGCGGAATCATTACTTAACCGGTTGAATAGTGGTGAGTTTAGTCAGGGCCGACTGCCTGCGGAACGACGGTTGAGTGAAGAATATTCCACCACCCGAATCACATTACGTGAAGCACTCGCACTTCTGGAAGCCCGAGGAAAAATCTACCGGGAACTGCGCCGTGGCTGGTTTATTGCGCCCCCCCGGCTGGTTTATAACCCGTTACTACGCAGTCACTTCCATGAAATGGCTGCATTGCAAGGTCGTGAAGCACAAACCGAAGTCATCAGTGCCGGCGAAACCGCGGCTACTCCCCTGCTGGCACAACAACTGTCAGTCGCCCAGGGAGACAATCTTTACTGCATCCGTCGTCTGAGGCGTATCGATGGCCGGGCGGTCCTGTATGTTGAACATTATCTTAATCCGGCCTTTTTTCCTGGTCTGTTGCAGGAAGACCTGACCCGATCACTGACCGAACTGTATGAAAAACTGTATAACATACGCTATGGCGGGGTACGTTTTACGGTATTACCTGGTCCGTTACCGGCATTTTCTGCCCCTGCACTGAATGTCGCTTCCGGCAGTCCTGGTATTTGCATTACCCGGATCAACCAGAACCAACACCGCCAGGTGATAGACTGCGATTATGAATACTGGCGTTATGATGCCCTGTGTGTTGATGTGGAGATTAACTGACCCCTCTACGATCGAGTGCGGGTAAAGTTCACCGCAATGCTCGTCTATTCCCCCTAAGTGACGGAGAACTTGCTATGATCTATCAACCTGATAATCAACGCTACGAAGGCATGACTTATGCCCGCTGTGGTGTGAGCGGCCTGCTGTTGCCGCGTGTATCTCTGGGACTGTGGCACAATTTCGGGGAAGAAACCCCCGGAAACAGCGGCAGAGAATTAGTATTGCATGCCTTTGACAAAGGGATTACTCACTTCGATTTGGCAAACAATTATGGTCCTCCACCGGGAGCGGCAGAAAGCTGTTTTGGCCGGATTCTGAAACAGGATTTACATGCCTGGCGTGATGAACTGATTATCTCCACCAAAGCCGGCTATACCATGTGGCCAGGCCCGTACGGTGACTGGGGTTCCCGCAAATATCTGATAGCCAGCCTCAATCAAAGCCTGAAACGTATGGGGCTGGATTATGTGGATATTTTCTACCATCACCGTCCGGATACCAATACCCCTCTCAGTGAAACTGTCGGGGCCCTGGCCGACATTGTTCGTCAGGGGAAAGCTCTGTATATCGGTATTTCAAATTACCCGGATGAGCTGGCAGCACGTGCTATTGAGATGCTGGAACAGCAAGGAATCCCCTGCCTCATTCATCAGACAAGATATTCGATGTTTCAACGCCAACCTGAGCAAGGGTTACTCCGTACTTTGCAACATAAAGGTGTAGGTTGTATTGCCTATTCACCTCTGGCCGGTGGTTTACTCAGTGATCGCTATTTACAGGGAATTCCTGCAGATTCAAGGATGGCGGGTAACAGTCCGTTCCTCACCCGTGAACGGTTAAACGAGGCAAAACTGGCTATTATTCATCAGCTCAATGCTCTGGCAATTGAACGTGGTCAGAGTCTGGCCCAGATGGCACAAGCATGGCTGTTGCGGGACGATTTAGTGACATCCGTACTGATTGGCGCCAGTAAAACCCGGCAAATTGACGATGCCGTCGCTGCCCTGAACAGCCCGGAATTTACGGTACAGCAACGGAAAGCTATCGACGAAATTCTGGCCCGCGACAGCGATTAAGCTACCCGGACCTTAAAGATTATTCCAGTGTCGGTGTCATATGCTTCAGATCATATGGCGTGATCTGGTAGACATAATAGTTAAGCCAGTTGGAAAACAGCAGGTTGCCGTGACTGCGCCAGCTGGCTTTTGGGGTCAGATGCGGATTATTGCCGGGAAAATAGTTATAGGGTAACGGTGAGTCAATACCCGCGCCAATATCTCTTAAATATTCACCCGCCAGGGTATCGGCATTGTATTCCGGATGACCGGTGACAAATACCAGCCGTTTGTCACGGCTGGCCATCAGATAGGCTCCGGTCTGCTCAGATACCGCAAACACATCCAGATCTGTATGCTTCTGGATGATATCGGTCGGAAAATCAGCGTACCGGGAATGCGGGGCGAGGAACTGATCATCGAACCCCCGGGTCAGCAATGCATGGGGTTGGACCACACTGTGTTCATACACCCCGGATAACTTCTGTTCACGGGTCATTTTTGGTAACCCGTACAAAATATTTAGCGCAGCCTGAACCGCCCAACAGACAAACAGTGTTGATGTGACATGGTCTTTAGCCCAGTGTAATACTTCACGAATTTGCGGCCAGTAAGCGACATCATCAAAATCTACTAATCCCAGGGGAGCCCCGGTCACAATCAGACCGTCATAGTTTTCATGCTGGATATCGGAAAAATTACAATAAAAAGTATCCAGATGTTCTGCCGGGGTATTTCGTGATTCACGATTATCTATCCGTAACAGCTGAATATCTAACTGAAGTGGTGAGTTAGACAGCAGCCGCAGAAACTGATTTTCAGTTTCGATTTTCTTCGGCATCAGGTTAAGGATTAAAATTTTTAACGGCCGGATATTCTGGACCAACGCACGGGACGAGGTCATCACAAACACATTTTCATTTCGCAGAAAATTAACTGCGGGTAAATCATCCGGCACTCTGATTGGCATTACCTGATACCTCAATTAACCATATAAACGTTTAGACATCCAGATAGCTAAGATTAACGTGCAGTGCCTGAAAAGTCGATACTGATCGGCCGATGATGAAAATCTTTCAGCTTAATTCTGAAAATAATTCAATGAACGCTTGTTGCGCCGGATTCAGCTCACTCTGCTGCCGGTAAAGCAGCCAGGTACAACTGTCAGCACCATGGCCTTCCAGACTCAGTGACTGACAAAACAATGAATCAGGCAGCGGCTGATACCCGGAGATAATGGCATACCCCAACCCGTGAACCACCATGGCCAGGCAGACTTCCAGTTTATCAACCTGCATAGCAATCCTGGGTGACAGCCGGTAATGAGCGTTCCACCATCGCTCGATCAACTGCGCAGTGTGACCGCCATGATTAATATAGATCTGCGGTAACTGAGGGAGCAATTCCATATCGATCGGTTTCGCACTGATCAACTGATACTGATCTTTACGGATCAGGCGTTTTTGTTCTTTCCAGCCATAATCATCTTTGGTGATCGCAATATCAATTTCATCACGCCGGAGTTTTTCATACATCTCTTTACTCAGTCCGCTCACCACGCTGACATGCAGATCACTGTGTTGCCGGCAAAAACCGGCCAGGATTTCCGGCAGGCAATAGGCCGCATAATTGCTGGTGACACCCAGTCGTAACTCTCCCGGCCCCGGATGGCGCAGTGCCTGAAGTGTTTGTCGGAGCTGTTGTGACTCTGTCAGCATTTTTGTGGCATGTTCTGCCAGATAGCGCCCCTGTGCGCTGAATACCAGTTTGCGCCCGCTGCCTTCAAATAACTGAATCGAGAGTTTCTGTTCAATCTGCTTCAGACGATAGCTGAGTGCCGGTTGAGTCAGATAAAGCTGTCGGGCTGCCCGGGTAATATTCTGTTGATGCCAGACAGTCGCGATAATTAACCAGTCTTTCTCATTCATCAGTCACCTCTTAACAGCGGCATCATTATCATAAAATAATTTTATTATAGTATCGTTGCTTAATAAAAAATCCGAATTGGGATTTTATCTGCGACAAGGATATACCTGTACTCTAATGAGTAGGTGATCAATGGGCGACAGAACCGGAGTATTCAGGATGGCAGCACTGTGAGTGATTTAAAAGATAAAATAATTTTATCCGTCGACCGTCTGGCTGGTGAGATGGGTAAGCTGGCAAAAGAGATACATGCTAATCCGGAGCTAAGTTTCCAGGAACATCAGTCTGCAGCACGGCTGATAGCGCCACTGCAGGCGGCAGGTTTTTCTGTGCAGCAGTCAGTAGCAGGGCTGGAAACGGCCTTTCGTGCCACACTCAATTCCGGTAAACCCGGTCCGCATATCGCCTTTCTGGCCGAATATGATGCTTTGCAGGGGCTGGGACACGCCTGCGGACATAATCTGATAGGTACAGCTTCGGTGACTGCGGCGCTGGCATTTGTGCAGGCTTGTCCGCAATTCAACGGAACGGTTGAAGTTATCGGTACGCCGGCAGAGGAAGAAGGTGGCGGTAAAATTATTATGGCCAATGCCGGTGTTTTTGACGGAGTGGATGCAGTCATGATGTTCCATCCGCGGGAAAAAAATATGGCTGTCCGTGGTGCTCTGGCCTGTGTCGATACCTGTTTTAAATTCTATGGTAAGGCAGCACATGCGGCATCTGCACCACATTTGGGGATCAGTGCTCTGGATGCGGTTATCCATACTTTCAACGGCATTAATGCTATGCGTCAGTTGTTCACTGATGACGTACGGGTTCATGGGATTATCACCCACGGTGGCAGCGCGACTAATATTGTTCCTGAATATGCCGAAACCTGTTTCCTGCTGCGTGCCGCCACCCGGGCAGGCCTGGAACAGGTCAAACAGAAGGTCTTCGCGGTGGCTAATGGCGCTGCAATGATGACCGGCGCCAGACTCGAAATAGAGGAAGGACTCACCTATGCAGAACGAAACAATAACCAGGCGCTGGCCGGGTTATTTGCAGACAATCTGGCATTGTTAGGACTGACCGTCGAAAATCCGCCTGAACAGGGTGGGGTTGGTTCATCGGATATCGGTAATGTCAGTCAGTTAACAGCGGCCATCCATCCCTACCTGAGGATTGGTGATGTTCGCCCACATACTCCGGAATTTGCCCTGGCGGCGGGTTCTGAACAGGGAATTACCGCCATGCTGGATGCAGCAAAAGCTCTGGCGATGACTGCCAGCGATTTGCAGCAGTCTCACCATTTACAGTCAGTACGTGATGAATTTAGTCACTGGCAGAAAAATAACGTTTAATTACCGGAGATTGCACATGAAAACCTCTCTGCTGCTGGCAGCCAGTTGTGCTTTATTACTCAGCACCAGCAGTTTTGCTGCTGAGAAGACCTTACGGGTCGCTGCAGATCTGTCTTACCCCCCGTTCCAGTTTCGTGATTCTTCAGGAAATCCTGCCGGGTTCGAAATCGATCTGACTAACGCGATCTGCGAGGCAGTTCAGGTTAAATGCACCTATGTCATCACCAGTTTTGATGCAGAGATTCCGGCGTTGCTTTCTAAAAAGTCGACTTTATCTCTCCGCTGGGGGCGACTATCAAACGAAAAAAATCGATAGCGTTCAGTGATTACCTGTACCACGCTCCTTCTAAGCTGGTTGCCCGTAAGAACAGCGGATTATTGCCGGATGTCGCCTCTTTGCAGGGTAAACATATTGGCGTCCTTCAGGGATCAATCCAGGAAATGCACGCTCGCCAGTACTGGATACCGAAAGGGATTGATGTGGTGACCTACCCGGATCAGGACTCGATTTATCAGGATCTGGAAGCGGGCCGTCTGGATGGTTCTCTGGTACCCGGAGCCGCAGTGACCTACGGCTTCCTGAATAAACCGGCCGGTAAAGACTTTGCACTGTTGGGACCAGAGGTTACCGATGACAAACTGTTCAGCGCGGGCTCGGCTTATGGCGTCCGGCAGGGTGACGCCCCGACACAGGCTCTGATAAACCAGGGGATAAAGAAAATTATGGCTGACGGACAATGGGAAAAAATTAAACAGCGCTATTTTGGTGATCTTGAAATGAAGGTCAACACAACGGCCCCTTAAACGTCCATCAGACACTGAATGGAGATTGTCGCGTTACCCCGGTGTTTATAAAGCCATCTGCCAGGATGGCTTTTTTTGATTTTTTTTCACGTAGCTTCAGCTATCACCGTATCTTTTACCCTAAGTCTGACCGGTATTTCAGAGTTTACTAACGCAAAAAGGCCATCCCTGAGGATGGCCTTTTTTGCTTGATTTGATGCCTGGCAGTTCCCTACTCTCACATGGGGAGACCCCACACTACCATCGGCGCTACGGTGTTTCACTTCTGAGTTCGGCATGGGGTCAGGTGGGACCACCGCGCTATTGCCGCCAGGCAAATTCTTTTATACCGAAATCATGTTTTTATCTGGTGCTGATACCCAGAGTCGAACTGGGGACCTCACCCTTACCAAGGGTGCGCTCTACCAACTGAGCCATATCAGCACACAAAATTGGATGCCTGGCAGTTCCCTACTCTCGCATGGGGAGACCCCACACTACCATCGGCGCTACGGCGTTTCACTTCTGAGTTCGGCATGGGGTCAGGTGGGACCACCGCGCTCTAGCCGCCAGGCAAATTCTGTGCTCGGAATGAATCTTTTATACAGATACTGCGTTACTTCCCTCGCGTTCCTCAGTCACATACTCTGTGTATGCTCCTTCAGACCGTCTCAGTCAGTGCCTTGTCTCTGCACAAAATCTTTCATTCCCGCTAATTCTTAAAACCGCTCTGCTCTTACGGAAAATACTCATGTCCGCAGGGCACTGCTAATTTTTTAATTTAACTATCAGGAACTCGCTGAAAATCTTTGCGTCTCTGCAAAACGCCTCTGGCGTTGTAAGGTTAAGCCTCACGGGTCATTAGTACCGGTTAGCTCAATGCATCGCTGCACTTACACATCCGGCCTATCAACGTCGTCGTCTTCAACGTCCCTTCAGGACCCTTAAAGGGTCAGGGAGAACTCATCTCGGGGCAAGTTTCGTGCTTAGATGCTTTCAGCACTTATCTTTTCCGCACTTAGCTACCGGGCAATGCCATTGGCATGACAACCCGAACACCAGTGGTGCGTTCACTCCGGTCCTCTCGTACTAGGAGCAACCCCCCTCAATTCTCCAGCGCCCACGGCAGATAGGGACCGAACTGTCTCACGACGTTCTAAACCCAGCTCGCGTACCACTTTAAACGGCGAACAGCCGTACCCTTGGGACCTACTTCAGCCCCAGGATGTGATGAGCCGACATCGAGGTGCCAAACACCGCCGTCGATATGAACTCTTGGGCGGTATCAGCCTGTTATCCCCGGAGTACCTTTTATCCGTTGAGCGATGGCCCTTCCATTCAGAACCACCGGATCACTAAGACCTGCTTTCGCACCTGCTCGAACCGTCACTCTCGCAGTCAAGCTAGCTTATGCCTTTGCACTAACCTCACGATGTCCGACCGTGATTAGCTAACCTTCGTGCTCCTCCGTTACTCTTTGGGAGGAGACCGCCCCAGTCAAACTACCCACCAGACACTGTCCGCAACCCGGATAACGGGTCCACGTTAGAATATCAAACATTAAAGGGTGGTATTTCAAGGATGGCTCCGTACGAACTGGCGTCCGTACTTCAGTGCCTCCCACCTATCCTGCACATCAAGGCTCAATATTCAGTGTCAAGCTATAGTAAAGGTTCACGGGGTCTTTCCGTCTTGCCGCGGGTACACTGCATCTTCACAGCGATTTCAATTTCACTGAGTCTCGGGTGGAGACAGCCTGGCCATCATTACGCCATTCGTGCAGGTCGGAACTTACCCGACAAGGAATTTCGCTACCTTAGGACCGTTATAGTTACGGCCGCCGTTTACCGGGGCTTCGATCAGGAGCTTCTCGCAGAGCGATAACCCCATCAATTAACCTTCCGGCACCGGGCAGGCGTCACACCGTATACGTCCACTTTCGTGTTTGCACAGTGCTGTGTTTTTAATAAACAGTTGCAGCCAGCTGGTATCTTCGACTGGCTTCAGCTCCGGGAGCAAGTCCCTTCACCTACGCGCCAGCGTGCCTTCTCCCGAAGTTACGGCACCATTTTGCCTAGTTCCTTCACCCGAGTTCTCTCAAGCGCCTTGGTATTCTCTACCTGACCACCTGTGTCGGTTTGGGGTACGATTTCGTGTTACCTGGAGCTTAGAGGCTTTTCCCGGAAGCAGGGCATTTGTCACTTCAGTGCCGTAGCACCTCGTCATCACGCCTCAGCCTTAAGAGATTCCGGATTTGCCTGGAATCTCAGCCTACACGCTTAAACCGGGACAACCGTCGCCCGGATGACATAGCCTTCTCCGTCCCCCCTTCGCAGTAACACCAAGTACAGGAATATTAACCTGTTTCCCATCGACTACGCTTTTCAGCCTCGCCTTAGGGGTCGACTCACCCTGCCCCGATTAACGTTGGACAGGAACCCTTGGTCTTCCGGCGAGCGGGCTTTTCACCCGCTTTATCGTTACTTATGTCAGCATTCGCACTTCTGATACCTCCAGCAGACCTCACAGTCCACCTTCAACGGCTTACAGAACGCTCCCCTACCCAACAACACATAGTGTCGCTGCCGCAGCTTCGGTGCATGGTTTAGCCCCGTTACATCTTCCGCGCAGGCCGACTCGACCAGTGAGCTATTACGCTTTCTTTAAATGATGGCTGCTTCTAAGCCAACATCCTGGCTGTCTGAGCCTTCCCACATCGTTTCCCACTTAACCATGACTTTGGGACCTTAGCTGGCGGTCTGGGTTGTTTCCCTCTTCACGACGGACGTTAGCACCCGCCGTGTGTCTCCCGTGATAACATTCTCCGGTATTCGCAGTTTGCATCGGGTTGGTAAGCCGGGATGGCCCCCTAGCCGAAACAGTGCTCTACCCCCGGAGATGAGTTCACGAGGCGCTACCTAAATAGCTTTCGGGGAGAACCAGCTATCTCCCGGTTTGATTGGCCTTTCACCCCCAGCCACAGGTCATCCGCTAATTTTTCAACATTAGTCGGTTCGGTCCTCCAGTTAGTGTTACCCAACCTTCAACCTGCCCATGGCTAGATCACCGGGTTTCGGGTCTATACCCTGCAACTTAACGCCCAGTTAAGACTCGGTTTCCCTGCGGCTCCCCTATACGGTTAACCTTGCTACAGAATATAAGTCGCTGACCCATTATACAAAAGGTACGCAGTCACACCCCAAAGGGTGCTCCCACTGCTTGTACGTACACGGTTTCAGGTTCTTTTCACTCCCCTCGCCGGGGTTCTTTTCGCCTTTCCCTCACGGTACTGGTTCACTATCGGTCAGTCAGGAGTATTTAGCCTTGGAGGATGGTCCCCCCATATTCAGACAGGATACCACGTGTCCCGCCCTACTCTTCGAACTCACAGTATGTGCATTTTCATGTACGGGACTTTCACCCTGTATCGTGCGCCATTCCGGACGCTTCCACTAACACACACACTGATGATGGTTCAGGGCTGCTCCCCGTTCGCTCGCCGCTACTGGGGGAATCTCGGTTGATTTCTTTTCCTCGGGGTACTTAGATGTTTCAGTTCCCCCGGTTCGCCTCGCAACACTATGTATTCATGTTGCGATGATGCACTGAGTGCACCGGGTTTCCCCATTCGGACATCGCCGGCTGTATCGGTTCATATCACCTTACCGGCGCTTTTCGCAGATTAGCACGTCCTTCATCGCCTCTGACTGCCAGGGCATCCACCGTGTACGCTTATTCGCTTAACCTCACAACCCACAGACGTCTTGCAACGACTATGAATCGTAAAAGTTTTTGAGAGACTCTGAATAACTCGCGTTATTCATTGTTTTCAAATTTTCAGCTTGTTCCGGATTGTTAAAGAGCAATATCTTAAACATGACTCGCAAGTCATCTTTAAGATAAATATTCAGTGAGCATACTGAATGATGGTGGAGCTAAGCGGGATCGAACCGCTGACCTCCTGCGTGCAAGGCAGGCGCTCTCCCAGCTGAGCTATAGCCCCATCGATGGGTAAACTTCTGATTACCTTAGTACCTTGAATTCTTTTTCAGACAAGGCATGGCTTCGCGACGCATAGTGTACTATGCGAGCCGGAGTCGTAACGCCGTATGAGAAAGAATTGGTAGGCCTGAGTGGACTTGAACCACCGACCTCACCCTTATCAGGGGTGCGCTCTAACCACCTGAGCTACAAGCCTGCAGAAGATTACTGCTCTCTTTATTTTCTATCAGACAATCTGTTGTGGACACTTCGCCGGAGTGTATCTTCAGGTAAGGAGGTGATCCAACCGCAGGTTCCCCTACGGTTACCTTGTTACGACTTCACCCCAGTCATGAATCACAAAGTGGTAAACGCCCTCCCGAAGGTTAAGCTATCTACTTCTTTTGCAACCCACTCCCATGGTGTGACGGGCGGTGTGTACAAGGCCCGGGAACGTATTCACCGTAGCATTCTGATCTACGATTACTAGCGATTCCGACTTCACGGAGTCGAGTTGCAGACTCCGATCCGGACTACGACGCACTTTATGAGGTCCGCTTGCTCTCGCGAGGTCGCTTCTCTTTGTATGCGCCATTGTAGCACGTGTGTAGCCCTACTCGTAAGGGCCATGATGACTTGACGTCATCCCCACCTTCCTCCGGTTTATCACCGGCAGTCTCCTTTGAGTTCCCGACCGAATCGCTGGCAACAAAGGATAGGGGTTGCGCTCGTTGCGGGACTTAACCCAACATTTCACAACACGAGCTGACGACAGCCATGCAGCACCTGTCTCAGAGTTCCCGAAGGCACCAGGGCATCTCTGCCAAGTTCTCTGGATGTCAAGAGTAGGTAAGGTTCTTCGCGTTGCATCGAATTAAACCACATGCTCCACCGCTTGTGCGGGCCCCCGTCAATTCATTTGAGTTTTAACCTTGCGGCCGTACTCCCCAGGCGGTCGACTTAACGCGTTAGCTCCGGAAGCCACGCCTCAAGGGCACAACCTCCAAGTCGACATCGTTTACGGCGTGGACTACCAGGGTATCTAATCCTGTTTGCTCCCCACGCTTTCGCACCTGAGCGTCAGTCTTTGTCCAGGGGGCCGCCTTCGCCACCGGTATTCCTCCAGATCTCTACGCATTTCACCGCTACACCTGGAATTCTACCCCCCTCTACAAGACTCTAGTCTGCCAGTTTCGAATGCAGTTCCCGGGTTGAGCCCGGGGATTTCACATCCGACTTGACAGACCGCCTGCGTGCGCTTTACGCCCAGTAATTCCGATTAACGCTTGCACCCTCCGTATTACCGCGGCTGCTGGCACGGAGTTAGCCGGTGCTTCTTCTGCGAGTAACGTCAATCACTGCGGTTATTAACCGCAATGCCTTCCTCCTCGCTGAAAGTACTTTACAACCCGAAGGCCTTCTTCATACACGCGGCATGGCTGCATCAGGCTTGCGCCCATTGTGCAATATTCCCCACTGCTGCCTCCCGTAGGAGTCTGGACCGTGTCTCAGTTCCAGTGTGGCTGGTCATCCTCTCAGACCAGCTAGGGATCGTCGCCCAGGTAGGCCGTTACCCCACCTGCTAGCTAATCCCATCTGGGCACATCCGATGGTGTGAGGCCCGAAGGTCCCCCACTTTGGTCTTGCGACATTATGCGGTATTAGCTACCGTTTCCAGTAGTTATCCCCCTCCATCAGGCAGTTTCCCAGACATTACTCACCCGTCCGCCACTCGCCACCCGAGAGCAAGCTCTCTGTGCTGCCGTTCGACTTGCATGTGTTAGGCCTGCCGCCAGCGTTCAATCTGAGCCATGATCAAACTCTTCAATTTAAAGTTTGATTTGCTTAAACGAGTTAAGCGATGCTCAAGTGTAAAACACTCATAATGAATTTCATTATGTGTTCACTCTTAAGACTTGATATTTTTTACGTCCGGAGACGTTTGATATCAATCCTGCGAGTGCCCACACAGATTGTCTGATAAATTGTTAAAGAGCGTTGCAACTCAACCGCTTAGGTTGTCGCTGCGAGGTGGCGTATATTACGCTTTTCACCTCAGGAGTCAACCACTATTTCGTGATTTTTTCCTCCGGACCAAATCACTTCAGTCCCTGTCCCGCCTTGGCGCATCGCGCTTTGCCGTGTCAGTGGTTGCGCATTATAGGGAGTTCATAAAAAGGCGCAACCGCTAATTTCAAAAAAAATTACTGTTTGCTGCAATACACAGCAAACAAGCCATTTATACCCTGTTATCCACAAAGTTACTCACAAAGCGCTATAAATCCAAATTTAGCCGGGCATCACGCAAACGTTTTCGCTACAATGCCGCCATGCAGAAACCCGGTCTGAGATGTTTGTGAAAGCAGATAAATGAGCAGTTTTGCTTTCAGAGATTTCTTTACGACTTCTTTCTTTCTATAAATGAAACCAATCCAGGGGATTACATTTACTATGCAACATCGTCGTCCTGTACGCCGCGCTCTTCTGAGTGTCTCTGACAAAACCGGTATTGTAGAGTTTGCCAAAGCACTGACTTCCTGCGGCGTTGAGTTGCTATCTACCGGCGGCACTGCCCGTTTGCTGGCCGATGCCGGCCTGCCTGTTACCGAAGTATCTGACTACACTGGTTTCCCGGAGATGATGGACGGACGTGTGAAAACACTGCATCCGAAAGTCCATGGCGGGATTCTGGGACGTCGTGGTCAGGATGATGCAATTATGGCAGAGCATCAGATAGCACCGATCGACATGGTCGTCGTGAACCTGTATCCGTTTGCTCAGACAGTGGCCCGTGAAGGTTGCAGCCTGGAAGACGCAGTAGAAAATATTGATATCGGCGGACCTACCATGGTGCGTTCAGCCGCAAAGAATCACAAAGATGTCGCTATTGTAGTGAACAGTAACGACTACTCTCTGCTGATTAAAGAGATGCAGGCCAACGATAACAGCCTGACACTGGAAACCCGGTTTGATCTGGCTATCAAAGCATTCGAGCATACTGCCGCCTATGACAGTATGATCGCCAACTACTTCGGTCAGTTGGTGCCGGCTTACTACAATAATGAAGAAAAAACTCCGTCCGGGCGTTTCCCACGCACCCTGAATCTCAACTTCGTGAAGAAGCAGGATATGCGCTACGGTGAAAACAGCCATCAGGATGCAGCCTTCTATATAGAAGAGAACGTTGCCGAAGCTTCAGTCGCAACCGCACAACAGTTACAAGGGAAAGCTCTTTCCTATAATAATATTGCCGATACCGATGCAGCCCTTGAGTGCGTAAAAGAGTTTGCAGAACCCGCATGTGTGATAGTCAAACATGCCAACCCTTGTGGCGTCGCCATCGGCAGCGATATTAAACAGGCCTATGAGCGTGCTTACACTACTGACCCGACCTCAGCGTTTGGCGGTATCATCGCGTTTAACCGCGAACTGGATGAAGAAACTGCGCAGGCCATTATCAGTCGTCAGTTTGTTGAAGTCATTATTGCCCCGTCCGCCAGCGAAGCCGCCTTGAAAGTGACAGCGGCTAAGCAGAATGTCCGCGTGTTGATCTGTGGCGAATGGCAGCAACAACGTAGCGCAGCGCTCGATTTCAAACGGGTCAACGGTGGCCTGCTGGTTCAGGACCGTGATCTGGGGATGGTCGATGAAACTCAATTGCGCGTTGTCAGCCAGCGTCAGCCAAATCCACAGGAAATGCGTGATGCCCTGTTCTGTTGGAAGGTCGCGAAATTTGTTAAGTCTAACGCGATTGTCTATGCGCGGGATAACCAGACTATCGGTATCGGAGCCGGACAAATGAGTCGTGTCTATTCCGCCAAAATCGCCGGTATCAAAGCCGGGGATGAAGGTCTGGAAGTGAAAGGATCGGCGATGGCTTCTGACGCTTTCTTCCCGTTCCGTGATGGCATTGATGCAGCCGCCGCCGTCGGAATCACCTGCGTCATCCAGCCAGGTGGATCTATCCGTGATGATGAAGTCATTGCAGCTGCCGATGAACATGGCATTGCGATGATCTTTACCGATATGCGTCATTTCCGCCATTAATTTACCCGGAGTTATAACGATGAAAATTTTAATTATTGGTAATGGCGGACGTGAGCACGCGCTGGCATGGAAAGCCGCCCAGTCACCGTTAACTGAGTCTGTCTATGTTGCGCCAGGTAATGCCGGCACTGCCCGGGAACCGGCACTGCAAAATGTGGATATTAGCGCGACAGATATTGAGGGACTGCTGGCATTTGCTCACCAGTACAAGATTGATCTGACGATTGTCGGCCCCGAAGCACCGCTGGTCACGGGTGTGGTTGATGCTTTTCGTGCTGCCGGGCTGAAAATCTTTGGCCCGACCCAGGCCGCAGCCCAACTGGAAGGATCAAAAGCGTTCACCAAAGACTTTTTGGCCCGTCATAAGATTCCGACAGCGGAATACCAGAATTTTACCGAAATCGAGCCGGCACTGAGTTACCTGCAGGAGAAAGGTGCACCGATTGTGATAAAAGCTGATGGTCTGGCCGCAGGGAAAGGCGTTATCGTCGCTATGACTCTGCAGGAGGCTGAAGATGCCGTCCGCGATATGCTGGCAGGTAATGCTTTTGGCGATGCAGGTCACCGCATTGTGATTGAAGAGTTCCTTGACGGCGAAGAAGCCAGTTTCATTGTGATGGTCGATGGTGATCATGTACTGCCTATGGCCACCAGCCAGGACCATAAACGTGTCGGTGATGCTGATACCGGCCCGAATACCGGAGGCATGGGGGCATATTCTCCAGCCCCTGTGGTCACCGATGAAGTCCATCAGCGGGTCATGGACCAGGTGATTTGGCCAACTGTCCGTGGAATGGCAGCCGAAGGCAATATTTATACCGGCTTCCTGTATGCAGGGCTGATGATTGATGCCGCCGGTCAGCCGAAGGTTATCGAATTTAACTGCCGTTTCGGTGATCCGGAAACTCAGCCCATCATGATGCGTATGCAGTCTGATCTGGTGACATTATGTCTGGCAGCCTGTGAAGGTCAGCTGGATCAGCAGGAATCCTTATGGGACCCACGCCCGGCACTGGGTGTTGTCATCGCGGCTGGCGGCTATCCTGATCAGTACCGTAAAGGTGATGTGATTTCCGGTCTGGAAGCGGCAGCAGCAGCGGAACCCGATGGTAAAGTATTCCATGCAGGAACCACCTTACAGGGTGACGATGTCGTCACTAATGGCGGGCGAGTACTTTGTGTCACTGCACTCGGTACTGACGTAGCAGAAGCTCAGAAAAATGCTTATGTACTGGCAAAAGCTATCTCATGGCAAGGAAGCTTCTACCGTAATGATATTGGCTACAGAGCCATTAATCGTTCGAAATAACCCCCCGCGACAAAAGTCATTACACAGCAGGCTTCGGCCTGCTTTTTTTATTACTGTACCGCACTCCTCCGGCTACAAGTCTTCGGCTGTCGGCTGGTTATGACATAAGTTATCAGGAGTGGCTTTCAGTAATTGTGTACCCTGCGGGCCCTGTAACCACGAGATATACAGCGGGGCTGTCCCTGAATCACTCCGGCGAATCACCCTCAGTGCTTCTGCCCCCAGTTCTGCCTTAACCTGTTGGTGATCACAGGTCATGACGGTGTTTCCCTGCTGCCATATTCCCTGTTGCAATCGTATTTTTCCTGCCTGCAATGCGTTACTGATACCCAATATCCTGCCAGCATCAAACTGATAAAGCTCAATCGCTTGCTGGCTAACGGGTTCACGGTGTTTTTCCAACTGACGTTGCATAAAGCTGACATTACCCTGCTGATCAAATCTCAGTGTCACATCGTCTGACGCGGCACCGCGGATATGTCGGCTGACCGAAGAGAGTTTGCCATCATGCCAGTGATACTCCGACTCTTCTGTCACCTTTTGGTCGAAAGGGGTATACAGAACACGTATCGTGACATCATCAGTATCGGTATTTTTCCGCCATAAACGTACGACGCCCCGATCGGCAAGATAACCTGAGGCACTGAACGGCGGATATTTCTGAGAAGAACTACAGCCTGCCAGCAGCAAACAGACCAGGCTAATAAGACTTTTCCGTCCGGTGAAATACATATTCTCTCCTTCATAATCATGACAACCGGTCAGAATAACGAATGAGATAATTATACAAAGGAAAACAGCAGACAGGGATGGGATAGAAGCTGAAGATAATAAACAGAAGGGGCAGTAATTTGCCCCTTCTGTTAACTAAACGTTTCGCACCCGGGGTGCAACGCTTATTTAACGGCGTCTTTCAGAGCTTTACCGGAAACGAACGCAGGAACGTTTGCAGCAGCAATTTTGATTTCTTTACCGGTCTGCGGATTGCGGCCAGTACGTTCTGCACGGTGGTTAACTTTAAAAGTACCGAAACCAACCAGCTGAACTGCATCACCTTCTTTCAGAGACTCAGTAATCGCAGCCAGAGTAGATTCCAGTGCAGTTTTAGCCTGGGTTTTAGACAGGTCCGCTTTTTCTGCGATCACATCAATCAGTTGAGTCTTGTTCATAAGTTATCCTTAAAGTGTATTTATCGCCTGCTAAGCAACGAATGCGAGTGAAAAGCCAAATGTTCCTACACCCTTCAGCCTGCACACACCGATAGCCACAATTTTTAGCCCCCCAAATGTAGACCAGACAGGGGGCTGATGTGAAGCCTTCTGATATGCTAAATCAGGCCTGAAATCACGTTTTATCGTCTTACTGGTTAAAACTTATACCGATATTGCTAATTCCGGCTTCCCGCAGGTCAGCACGCAGCCCTTTGATCAACTCCAGATCGCGTTCTTCACAGTCTGCCAGCAAGCGGAATATTTCCCATTGTAGGTCCCATTCGTCAATGACTGCCTGGTTCTCTCTGAGCTCTTCATCGGTCATCTCCCGGCCAGACTGAGTCATCTCCAGCATAGCAACGGTCGTGATAGATGTTTTACTCACTTCCACCGCATAGGTCAAACTTTCACCACTTAACAGGGAGTGCAGTAAATCACTCAGTGCCACACAAGCATCAATGGCCGGATAGACACCATAAACATCGAAGGCTTCTCCGTCAGGGATAGCCTCTTCAAGTTTCTCAAGCTGAGAATCAAAATTAACTTTAGCACCCTTCACCACCAGTGTTTCCCAGACCAGATCAAGAATACGCCGATAGAGATGTGGGTCTGCAAATTCAGTCTGCTGACAGAATGCCTGATAGTTCGGATACATGCGCTCACACAAACAGGCCATGAAGGTCACATGTTGCCAGCTTTCCAGTTTTTCCAGACGCAGGTGGATGGGGTTACGTAACATGACAGATACTCATTATAAATTAGCTGGCAGAAGTGTAACGCAAAAGCCGTCATTTCACAGCGTTATTGTGGTTCCAGCCAGCGCTGAAAGCCTTTGCGCTGTGAAGCAACCGCATCAGCAAGCCGGGTGGGCTCAGGCAAGCGATAGCCACGCAGGCATTGTTGAGTCCAGTAAAGTGCCATTTGAAGACTGACCCGATGGCCGACAGAAATAAATAACGGATTACAACGCTGCTTACTGCGCAGTACCCAGCCAGCCTGCTGTTGCTGGAAGAGCAGGGGCTGGCTGGCACCGGCCTCTTCCGCCAACGGCAAATAGTCACCGCATAACCGGCTTTTAGCGACACCTATCGTCGGTACATCGGCCAACAGGCCAAAATGGCTGGCCACGCCTAATCCCCTGGGATGTGAGACACCATGTCCGTCAATAAACAACAATTCCGGGCGATGTTCTAACTGCTGCCATGCAGCCTGTAAAGCAGGATATTCACGAAAGGAGAGAAAACCAGGAATATAGGGCAAGTTGACCGGAACCCGTGCAACGCGATGTTCAACCATTTGCAGAGACGGCCAGCGCAACACCACCAGCGCAGCCCTTGCCACAGTGCCCTGCTGCTCAAAGCCCACATCTCCCCCGCCGATAAATGACGGAGAGAAATCAGGGCTCAGCCCTTCACGGACAACTTCTGCTGCCCGTGAAAGTTGCTCAGCTTTAAGCGTCGCAACGTCGATTGGCATTATTTATGGTATGCCGCAGAAAGTCGGTGGACAGCTTCAACAAAAGCACCGGCATGTTCCGGAGGGACATCCTGATGAATCCCGTGCCCCAGATTAAACACATGCCCGTTACCCTGCCCAAAGCCTTCAAGAATGGTAGAGACTTCCTGCTCAATCCGCGCCGGCGGAGCATAGAGGATAGAAGGGTCCATATTGCCCTGTAAAGCTACCCGATGCCCAACCCGCTGACGGGCATTGGCGATATCGGTCGTCCAGTCCAGACCAATTGCATCACATCCGGTGTCTGCGATCTGTTCCAGCCACTGCCCGCCACCTTTAGTAAACAGAGTGACCGGGACCCGACGGCCTTCGTTTTCATGCAGCAGACCATCAACAATCTTATGCATGTAATAGAGTGAGAAATTCCGGTAATCACGACCGGTTAAAACGCCACCCCAGGTATCAAACACCATGACTGACTGCGCCCCGGCACGGATTTGTGCATTCAGATACAGAATGACACTCTCTGCCAGCTTGTCCAGCAAGGCATGCAATGCTGAAGGATCGCTGTACATCATTTTTTTGATTTTGGTAAAAGCCTTACTGCTGCCACCTTCCACCATGTAGGTCGCCAGCGTCCACGGGCTACCGGAGAAGCCAATCAGCGGAACCTCACCCTGCAGATTTTTGCGGATAGTCCGTACAGCATTCATCACATAACCCAGTTCCTGCTCCGGATCAGGGATGGGCAAATTTTTGATATCTGCCGCGCAGCTTATCGGAGAAGAAAAACGGGGCCCTTCACCGGTTTCGAAATACAGCCCTAACCCCATAGCATCCGGAATTGTCAGGATGTCAGAGAACAGAATGGCTGCATCCAGAGGATAACGGCGTAAGGGTTGCAGAGTCACTTCACAGGCCAGTTCAGCGTTCTTACACAGTGACATAAAATCACCCGCTTCTGCCCGGGTCTGCTTATATTCAGGCAAATAGCGGCCTGCCTGACGCATCATCCATACGGGAGTCACATCCGTTGGCTGCCGCAGCAAGGCTCGCAGATAACGGTCGTTTTTTAATTCGCTCATAATCAGGCTCTCTCGAAATCAGGCGCGTATTATATACGCAAACCCGCACTTGTTCTAATGCTGCGCCTGTGCGGTAGCGTTGCTGTCACTGCCGGTTATTCTTCATCCTGCCGGCATAATGCGACCGTGTCCTCAATCAGTCGCCGTGCAATTGTGCCCGGAGGCGGAAGCTTCGGTAATTCATCGTAACGATACCAGCCAGCATCCAGCAGTTCTTTAGGGTCGATATTGATCTCTCCGCTCTCATAGTCCGCCAGAAAAGCCATCATCAGCGATTGAGGAAACGGCCAGGGCTGCGAGGCGACATAACGCAGGTTTTTGATTTTTATATTGCTCTCTTCCATAACCTCACGGGCAACCGTCTGCTCCAGCGTCTCTCCAACCTCGGTAAAGCCAGCTAATGCCGTGTAAATTCCGTTACGGTGTCTGACATGCTGCGCCAGCAATAACTGGTCTCCACGCCGGATAACAACAATAATGCAGGGAGCTATCTGTGGATAATAACGCTCATGGCAATGTCCGCACAGGCAGGCAAATTCCGTCCTGCTACGATGCATCTCTTTTCCGCAATAGCCGCAATAACGATGTGAACGATAAAACTCCGCCAGCTGCACCCCTCTTCCAGCCATTCGGAATAACCCACCGTCAACCTGGAGTAACTGACGCAGCGAAGCCATATCCTGAGGCCTTGAGTCATCCACCAGCCAGACGGTTTCGCCCTGCCATTCGCCTATTATCTGTCCGCGGGATCCCGTAAGAGCGAACGCTTCAGCACTGCCGTGGGGTAATTCTCCCGCAGGTAACCAAAGTTTGTTTAACTGACTGACCACCCACCAGCCGCTGTCTGAAGCGGTTATTTCACGTTCCATCAATCATCACCTTATTATTTTTCTGATGCATCACGACGAAGCTGTTAACCCCATAGTACCACCCGCCAGACTAATGTCAGCGTCCGGGAGGAAAATGCAGCCATTCAAAACCAACCCGACAAACACCAGGGGCTTGTGCTTCACTCTGAACCCCTCTATGCTGAGAGAAGGTGACTTATCACCCAGAGCTGTATGATCTGAAAGGTCTGCAGCCAGTTTATCTTGTCGGAGTGCCCTTCGGGGCTGAGACCGTTAATTCGGGATCCGCGGAACCTGATCAGGTTAGTACCTGCGAAGGGAACAAGAGTACAGTTCAGCCTGAATGTGCCTGTCGGCATACCTTTCTGTCACTCCATCCGAACTCCGGACAAGCGTATTTCTTTGATTACAGGAAATAGAGCTATGTCTGAAAAATTATCCCGTCGTGAAAAACGTGAGCAAGCCCGCAACTTCATCAATTCACTCAGCAGTCAGTCGTTTCCGGCCTCACGTCGTCGTTGGCTGACCGGGTCACGCCCTGATATCCGCGTCCCTGTACGTGAAATACAACTTAGCCCGACCCGCATTGGCGGAACGTCGGAAAACCCGGTATTCGAGGAAAACGAAGCGATCCCGGTGTATGACACTTCAGGTCCGTTTGGCGATGAAACCGCTACCCCGGATATTCATCGAGGCATTCCTCGAATTCGCCAGGCATGGATTGAGCAACGCCAGGATTCGGCAAATATTCCGGCCACCAGCTCGGCCTATACCCGGGAGCGTCTGGCAGATGAAACGCTCGACGACCTGCGTTTCAGGCATTTACCGCAGCCACGTAAAGCCCTGGCAGGACGCTGTGTCACCCAGTTACATTATGCCCGTCAGGGAATCATTACCCCGGAAATGGAGTTTATTGCCCTGCGTGAAAATATGGGACGGGAGAAAATTTCCGGTGAAGTATTACTTCAGCAGCATCCGGGAAAACATTTTTTTGATCCCCTCCCGGCGACTATCACTGCCGAGTTTGTGCGCCAGGAAGTCGCTGCTGGTCGGGCCATTATCCCGGCCAATATCAACCATCCGGAATCTGAACCGATGATCATCGGCCGTAATTTTCTGGTAAAAATCAATGCCAACATCGGCAACTCTGCCGTCACTTCATCCATAGAGGAAGAGGTGGAAAAACTGGTCTGGGCTGCCCGCTGGGGGGCTGATACTCTGATGGATCTCTCTACCGGGCGAAATATTCATGAAACCCGGGAGTGGATCCTGCGTAACAGCCCGATCCCGGTGGGTACAGTACCGGTCTATCAGGCTCTGGAAAAAGTTAACGGGATCGCTGAAGATCTTAACTGGCCGATCTTCCGGGATACCCTGCTGGAGCAGGCTGAACAGGGCGTCGATTACTTCACCATCCATGCCGGTGTTCTGTTGCGCTATGTCCCGATGACTGCAAAACGCCTCACAGGGATAGTTTCCCGTGGTGGATCGATTATGGCGAAATGGTGCCTTTCGCATCATCAGGAAAACTTCCTTTATCGCCATTTCCGGGAAATTTGTGAAATATGTGCCAGCTATGACATTTCTCTGTCATTAGGAGACGGCCTTCGTCCGGGGTCCATTCAGGACGCGAATGATGAAGCACAATTTGCTGAACTACATACCCTGGGGGAACTGACCAAAATTGCCTGGGAATATGACGTTCAGGTGATGATTGAAGGCCCGGGTCACGTCCCGATGCATATGATTCAGCGGAATATGACTGAGCAGCTGGAGCATTGTCATGAAGCTCCATTTTACACCCTGGGTCCGCTGACCACGGATATCGCCCCGGGTTATGATCACTTTACCTCCGGTATCGGTGCCGCAATGATAGGCTGGTTTGGCTGCGCCATGTTGTGCTACGTCACCCCGAAAGAACACCTCGGCCTGCCGGATAAAGAAGATGTGAAACAGGGATTGATCGCATACAAAATCGCAGCTCATGCCGCTGACCTCGCTAAGGGACATCCCGGAGCACAAATCCGCGACAATGCCATGTCTAAGGCCCGTTTTGAATTTCGCTGGGAAGATCAGTTTAATCTGGCTCTTGACCCGGAAACTGCCCGTAACTATCACGACCAGACCCTGCCACAGGAATCCGGCAAAGTCGCCCACTTCTGTTCTATGTGCGGACCAAAATTCTGCTCAATGAAGATTAGCCAGGAAGTTCGCGATTTTGCCAGCAAAAACCCGCAACCGTCGGTGGTGATAGATGAAGGTATGCTGGAGATGTCTCAGCGTTTTCGCGATAGCGGCAGTGAAATCTACCAGCAGGTAGTGGCAGATGCGGAGGCAAAGTGATGACCCGGGAATTTCCGCCTGTACCTCTGCGCTGCGGGTTATATGCCGTAGTCGATAGTGTTGAATGGATAGCCCGGCTTCTGGATGCCGGGGTAATGACACTGCAGTTGCGAATGAAACAGGGCAGTGCCGCCGAAAAAGAGCAGGCCATCATCGACAGTATCCATCTGGCAGCTTCCCACCAGGCCCGGTTATTTATCAACGATGACTGGCAGTTAGCCATTAAACATGGTGCCTATGGCGTACACCTTGGACAAGAGGATTTAGAGACTGCCGATTTAGGCGCTATCCTTGAGGCTGGTCTGCGTTTAGGTGTATCGACCCATGACAGCAGCGAAATCGCCAGGGTATTACCGCTTAAGCCTTCCTATATCGCCCTGGGCCATGTTTTTCCGACCAATACCAAGCAGATGCCTTCCCTGCCTCAGGGGCTGGATAATCTGCGCCATCATGTCCGGCAACTGGCCGGAATACCCACCGTCGCTATCGGTGGGATCAGTATCGACAGAGCCGAAGAGGTGCTGGCGACCGGCGTTGGCAGTATTGCCGTCGTCAGTGCCATTACGGCAGCGACAGACTGGCGAGAAGCCGTGGCACAGTTACAGTCTCGGGTGGCGGAAGCAGACAGAGGTATCGCCGATGCTCAGTGACCAGGATTTTATGCGTTACAGCCGCCAGCTACTGCTGGAAGAAATTGGCCCCACGGGTCAGGAGCAACTGGCAGAATCCACTGTCCTGATTGTCGGGCTGGGTGGTCTGGGTTCACCGGCCGCCCTGTACCTGGCGGCTGCCGGTGTGGGTACACTGTTACTGGCTGATGATGATTCACTGCACATTAGCAATCTGCAGCGGCAAATTTTGTTCCGCAGCAAGGATACCGGTAAAGAGAAAGCGGTACTAGCAGCCGGGACATTGCACGAGCTCAATCCGTCAGTTCAGCTGCATGCCCTGACACAAAGGATAGATGCTGACCTGCTCAACCGTTTGCCGGCCAGACCCGGGCTTGTCCTCGACTGTAGTGACAATATGGCGACCCGTCATTTACTTAATAGCTGGTGTATTGAACAACGGATCCCACTGATCTCTGCCAGTGCGGTAGGGTTTAGTGGCCAGTTACTGGTACTGACACCGCCCTGGACGCAGGGATGCTACCGTTGCCTGTGGCCGGAACAGGATGAACCAGAGCGTAACTGCCGTAACAGCGGGGTCGCGGGGCCAGTCGTCGGTATGATGGGAAGCCTGCAGGCGCTGGAAGCAATTAAGCTTATCACTACCGGCCAGAGTGCTGCGTCAGGGAAACTGATTCTGTTCGATGCCCGTGAACTGCAATGGCGGCGCCTGCAACTCACCCCGGCAGCAGACTGCCCGGTATGCGGAGATGCCCATGCAAATTACGCTTAATGACAAGCTGATGTCTGTCAGTTCACCCTGCCCCCTCAGTCAGTTGCTGCAGCAGCTCCAGGTACGCCAGAAAGGTACGGCTTTGGCGGTCAATGGTCAGATTATCCCTGCCGGCAACTGGCCTGAGTATCTGCTGCAGGAACAGGATGATGTCGTCGTTTTTCAGGTCATTGCCGGAGGCTAACCATGTTAAAAATTGCAGATAAAACCTTCAGTTCCCGCCTGCTGACAGGCACCGGGAAGTTTTCTTCGCCAACGGTTATGCAGGCGGCTTTGCAGGCGTCAGGTTCTCAACTGGCTACCCTGGCAATGAAGAGAATCGATCTTAACAGCCAGCAGGACGATATCCTCGTCCCGTTGCAGCAATCCGGTGTCATGCTACTGCCAAATACCTCCGGCGCCAAAACAGCCGGTGAAGCGTTGTTCGCGGCACGCCTGGCCCGGGAAGCCTTAGGCACCCACTGGGTAAAACTAGAAATTCACCCTGACAGCCGCTACCTGCTGCCTGACCCGATTGAAACCCTGAAAGCCGCAGAACAGTTGGTAAAAGAAGGATTCGTGGTGTTGCCATACTGCGGGGCTGATCCTGTACTGTGCAAACGGCTGGAAGATGTCGGATGTGCCGCCGTAATGCCTCTGGGTTCGCCCATCGGCAGTAATAAAGGACTGCTCAGCCGGGATTTTTTACAGATTATTATTGAACAGGCTAATGTCCCGGTGATTATCGATGCCGGTATTGGTTTACCTTCCGATGCCTGTGAGGCCATGGAGTACGGTGCTGACGCTGTGCTGGTGAATACTGCCATTGCGACAGCTCGTGACCCTGTTGCTACCGCCAGAGCTTTTGCGTTAGCCACCGAAGCCGGTTATCTGTCCAGAGGGACGGCCTCTATTCAGCATCACGCCAGCCCAAGCAGCCCGTTAACGGCGTTTCTTGATGCAGGGCTGATTGAGGAGCACAGCCATGGCTGATTTCTCTGATTACTGGCAAACGCTGGATCAGAATGCATTACGTTTGCAAATTGACAGTCAAACACCGGCCCAGGTCGAGCGTGCACTCTCTGGCACGGTCAGCGGTATCACCGCGCTGATGGCATTACTCTCCCCTGCTGCGGAAGCTTATCTCGAACCCATGGCTGCCAGAGCACAACAACTGACACGCCAGCGTTTCGGCCATACGATTAACTTTTTCGCACCCCTCTATCTGTCTAACCTTTGTGCTAATGAATGTACTTACTGCGGTTTCTCGATGGGTAACCGAATTCGGCGTAAGACGCTCGACGGCCTGGAGATTAGCCAGGAATGTGAAGCGATACGCCGGCTAGGATTCAATCAGCTACTGCTGGTCACCGGCGAGCATCAGACCAAAGTGGGTATGGACTATTTTCGTCGGCATCTCCCGGATATCCGGCGCAGGTTCAGCTCACTGATGATGGAGGTTCAGCCGTTAAAGGAACAGGAGTACCGGGAATTACGTGGTCTGGGTCTGGATGGTGTGCTGGTATATCAGGAAACCTACCATGCTTCCTGCTATGCAGCACATCATCTGCGGGGTAATAAGCAGGATTTCTTCTTTCGGCTGCAAACCCCGGAAAGGCTCGGACGTGCAGGAATAGATAAAATTGGACTCGGTGTACTGGCTGGATTGTCAGGTCACTGGCGTACCGATTGTCTGATGATGGGCGAACACCTTAACTGGTTGCAGAAACACTACTGGCAGTCGCGTTATTCTGTCGCATTCCCCCGTCTGCGACCCTGTGCCGGGGGAATTACCCCTGCCTCTCTGATGAGTGAACGGCAGTTGCTACAGAGCATGTGTGCATTTCGCATTTTCTCTCCGCCAACGGATATCTCATTATCGACCCGCGAATCCCCGACATTCCGCGACCATGCGATTCCGATTGTGGTCACTACCGCCAGCGCCTTCTCAAAGACGGCACCGGGAGGATATGCAGAAAACAATGATGCACTGGAACAGTTTTCACCGGATGACCATCGCCGGCCAGAGATAGTGGCAGCAGCTTTACAGCGGGCAGGATTGCAACCGGTTTGGAAAGACTGGGAGTATTATTTCGGCAGAGAGTCCGCATGAATAAAGCCACGGGCAACAGTGCCCGTGACTTTTCCTGTGCATTATTCTTTGAAGCCCGGGGTCAGCCAGACAGAAGGCCAGTTACCCGGAGCACCGCCATCGCAGTCTGGTTGGTTGTGATAACTCATTAACTGAAAATCATGCCCGTCATAACGCCAGGCACCACTTTCACCACAATCCGCGATCCCTCTGCCACGTGCGATATGGGTCAGCATTGCCGTTTTAGGGTCATAACTGACATCGGTAAACCAACTGATCGTCTGAGGATCGCCCTGATCATCTTTCAACGGTAAAGTCAGCTCGACTTCCTTTGCCTGATCCGGATGATTACGTGGCGTCACAAATAAAATGCCTGATGACTGATAAGCCCCGGTGACACAGTTAATCATCACCAGTACATTTTTCTTATCTAAAGGTTCTACTTTACTGCGGGCAATATCATCGGCTTCTGGTGAGCACTCTTCATCATCCAGTACCGCTTGCTGAGTCTGCAGCACTTCATTAATCAGTGCATTGCCGTCACTGACCAGGTAAATTGCCGGAACTTTGGTCGGCGGAATTTCAAACGCATAACGTAACGGCACCTGCGCCGGGATACCGGCTCCAACACGCAGCAGAGCTGTCTGGTTATCTAACCGCCCCTGTATGTCATCAACAAACAGCAACGATGCATCTAAACCTTTTAACGATCCGGTATCGTCATCTTCATCCGGAGTCAGTGCAATGCGTTTCGCATTTTTGGCGGCCTGAATAAAGGCCTGAACATCCTGTAGTGAATCAGTATGGTAGCCCGCGTAATCATGTTCTTCATCAGAACTGATCGGGGTCAGGGAGTTTTTCCATAGTTGGCCGTCCAGCCAGATACCTGAGGGTTTATCGATATCAAACCCCATAATATCCAGCGAGATAGCACCCCGCGGACCGGCCTCATGTTTCAGAACTACCCGCATATTCTCATCTACATTGCGGATATCACAGTCATTAAGATTATTACAGGTAACCTGCCAGTCCTGAAACATTCTCTGAACTGGTTCCGAAGCATTGACTGTGGGTGTAGCCACCAGCATAGCCAACAACATGCCGGGCACACAAAAGATCCTCATGTTTTGCTCCATTTCCCTGTCTGACGACATATAAAAAAACCCTGCCGGAGCAGGGTTTTATATCATGATGTCATACGTTATTACTCGTCGCTGCCACCGAGGCCGGCATTCAGCAACTCAGCCAGGCTGGCAGACGCTTCGTCTGCAGTAACCTGAGGAGTTACCTGTGCTTCGCCTGAATGACGACGGCGCATACGATCCTGATGGTAAGCATAACCTGTACCAGCAGGGATCAGACGACCCACGATGACGTTTTCTTTCAGTCCACGCAGTTCATCACGTTTACCGGCCACTGCAGCTTCGGTCAGCACACGAGTCGTTTCCTGGAACGATGCCGCAGAAATAAACGATTCGGTTGCCAGTGAAGCTTTGGTGATACCCAGCAGGTCACGGTGGAAAGTCGCACCGATTTTGCCATTCGCTTCCAGTTCACGGTTAGCAATCAGAATACGTGACACTTCAGCCTGCTCGCCTTCCAGGAACTCAGAACTTCCGGCAGAAGCGATGGTCGCTTTACGCAGCATCTGACGAACGATAACTTCGATGTGCTTATCGTTAATCTTAACACCCTGCAGACGGTAAACATCCTGTACTTCGTTGGTGATATAACGGGTTACCGCATGAACACCACGCAGACGCAGAATGTCGTGCGGTGATTCTGGTCCGTCGGACACTACGTCACCACGTTCAACACGCTCACCTTCGAACACGTTAAGCTGACGCCATTTTGGAATCATCTCTTCGTAAGGTTCGCTGCCATCAACAGGTGTGATCACCAGACGACGTTTACCTTTGGTCTCTTTCCCGAAGGAAATAATACCGCTGATTTCTGCCAGAATCGCCGGCTCTTTTGGACGACGGGCTTCGAACAGGTCAGCAACGCGTGGCAGACCACCGGTAATATCTTTGGTACCGCCGGATTCCTGAGGAACACGCGCCAGGGTATCACCGGAACTGATTTGTACACCGTCATCCAGCTGAACAATCGCGTTGCCAGGCAGGAAGTACTGTGCAGGCATATCAGTACCTGGCAGCATCACATCATTGCCTTTGGCATCGACAATTTTCAGTGCCGGACGCAGATCTTTACCACCTGAGGTACGCTCAGCAGTATCCATCACCACGATTGAAGACAGGCCAGTCAGTTCATCCGTTTGACGGGTGATTGTCTGTCCATCGTTCATATCCACAAAGCGAACAAAACCGCTCACTTCGGTGATAACCGGCATGGTATGTGGATCCCAGTTAGCAACGGTTTCGCCGGCATTGACCTGCTCACCATCGCCTTTGGCCATCACAGAACCGTAAGGAACTTTATAGCTTTCCTTGGTACGACCGAATTCATCGATCATCTTCAGTTCAACGTTACGGGAGGTAATCACCAGCTTGCCTGCTGAGTTAGTTACCGACTTGGCGTTGATAAGCTTAATAGAACCTTTGTTTTTCACCTGGATGCTGGACTCAGCAGCCGCACGAGATGCCGCACCACCGATGTGGAACGTACGCATCGTCAGCTGGGTACCAGGTTCACCGATGGACTGTGCTGCGATAACACCGACAGCTTCACCTTTGTTGATGATATGACCACGAGCCAGGTCACGACCATAACAGTGAGCACAGACACCAAAGTCGGTAGCACAACCCACCACGGAACGCACTTTAACGCTGTCGACAGAGTTCTGCTCCAGCACGTCACACCAGTGCTCATCAAGCAGGGTGTTACGGGCCACCAGAATATCTGCAGAACCTGGTTTCAGAACGTCTTCAGCGGTCACACGACCCAGTACACGCTCACGCAGTGGCTCTTTAACATCACCACCCTCGATAACCGGAGTCATCATGATACCTTCATGAGTACCACAATCGTCTTCGGTCACCACCAGGTCCTGAGCAACGTCAACCAGACGACGGGTCAGGTAACCGGAGTTCGCTGTTTTCAGTGCGGTATCTGCCAGACCTTTACGGGCACCGTGCGTCGAGATGAAGTACTGGAGTACGTTCAGACCTTCGCGGAAGTTCGCCGTAATAGGTGTTTCGATGATTGAACCGTCTGGCTTCGCCATCAGACCACGCATACCCGCCAGCTGACGAATCTGAGCAGCAGAACCACGAGCACCGGAGTCGGCCATCATGTAGATACTGTTGAAAGAAACCTGCTGCTCTTCTTCACCATGACGGTTAATCACAGTTTCAGTTTGCAGGTTTTCCATCATCGCTTTAGAAACACGTTCGTTAGCGGCTGCCCAGATATCGATGACTTTGTTGTAACGTTCACCGGCAGTCACCAGACCAGACTGGAACTGCTCCTGGATTTCAGCAACTTCAGCTTCAGCTTCGCTGATGATCTCTGCTTTTTTCGCAGGGATGACCATATCATCAATACCTACTGATGCACCTGAACGGGCTGCATAAGCAAAACCGGTATACATGGTCTGGTCCGCAAAAATTACGGTAGGCTTCAGACCCAGGATACGGTAGCAGGTATTCAGCATCTTAGAGATTGCCTTTTTACCCAGTGCCTGGTTGATGATGGAGTACGGCAGACCTTTAGGAACGATCATCCACAGGATGGCACGACCGATAGTAGTATCGATCAGGCTGGTCTGAGGGATCAGTTCGCCCTGCTCATTTAAGCTGTATTCAGTAATACGGACTTTGACGCGAGCATGCAGCTCGGCCAGACCCGCACGGTATACGCGTTCGGCTTCTTTAGGTCCGGTCAGGACCATGCCTTCGCCTTTACCATTGACTCTGTCACGGGTCATGTAATACAGACCCAATACCACGTCCTGTGAAGGAACGATGATAGGTTCACCGTTCGCCGGAGACAGGATGTTGTTGGTAGACATCATCAGCGCACGCGCTTCCAACTGGGCTTCCAGCGTCAGCGGTACGTGAACAGCCATCTGGTCACCATCGAAGTCGGCGTTATAAGCCGCACAGACTAACGGGTGAAGCTGAATCGCTTTACCTTCAATCAGCACGGGTTCGAAAGCCTGAATACCCAAACGGTGCAGGGTTGGTGCACGGTTCAGCAGAACCGGATGTTCGCGGATCACTTCATCCAGGATATCCCAGACCACAGCTTCTTCGCGCTCAACCATTTTCTTGGCAGCTTTGATAGTCGTCGCCAGACCACGCAGTTCCAGCTTGCCATAGATAAATGGTTTGAACAGTTCAAGAGCCATTTTCTTCGGCAGACCACACTGATGCAGGTGCAGGTATGGACCTACGGTGATAACCGAACGACCGGAGTAGTCAACACGTTTACCCAGCAGGTTCTGACGGAAACGACCCTGCTTACCTTTGATCATATCGGCCAAAGATTTCAGAGGACGTTTGTTAGAACCGGTAATGGCACGACCGCGACGACCGTTGTCCAGTAATGCATCGACCGCTTCCTGCAGCATACGTTTTTCGTTACGTACGATGATGTCAGGGGCAGCCAGATCCAGCAGGCGTTTCAGACGGTTGTTACGGTTGATCACACGACGGTACAGATCGTTCAGATCTGAAGTCGCGAAACGGCCACCGTCCAGTGGTACCAGAGGACGCAGGTCCGGTGGCAATACTGGCAGTACTGTCAGGATCATCCACTCTGGTTTGTTACCAGACTGAACAAAGGCTTCCAGCAGTTTGATCCGCTTGGTCAGTTTTTTACGCTTGGTTTCAGAATTGGTTTCGTTCAGCTCTTCACGCAGCTGTTCGCATTCCTGCTCCAGATCCATACCTTTCAGCAGGGCCTGAACCGCTTCTGCACCCATTTTCGCATCGAATTCATCACCAAACTCTTCCAGTGCATCCAGATACTGCTCTTCAGTCAGGATCTGACGCTTTTCGAGGTTGGTCATGCCGCCTTCAATAACGACATAAGATTCGAAATACAATACGCGCTCAATATCACGCAGTGGCATGTCTAACAACAGACCAATACGGGATGGCAGTGATTTCAGGAACCAGATGTGTGCTGTCGGAGAAGCCAGCTCGATGTGACCCATACGTTCACGGCGAACTTTAGTCTGGGTAACTTCTACACCACACTTCTCACAGATAACACCACGGTGTTTGAGGCGCTTGTACTTACCGCACAGGCACTCATAGTCTTTTACCGGACCAAAGATACGCGCACAGAACAGGCCATCACGTTCCGGCTTAAAGGTACGATAGTTGATGGTTTCTGGCTTTTTAACTTCACCGAAAGACCAGGAACGGATCATATCTGGCGAGGCCAGAGCGATCTTGATCGCATCAAACTCTTCGGTTTTAGTTTGCGCTTTTAGAAACTTAAGTAAGTCTTTCACGGATTTGCTCCCGTCGGAGTGAGACTTCTCAGGGTATCCGGCAATTTACCGGACACCCTGTAACCAGTACAGCTGCGAGTGCTTACTCGTCTTCCAGCTCGATGTTAATACCCAGCGAGCGGATCTCTTTCAACAATACGTTGAAGGATTCCGGCATGCCTGGTTCCATCTGATGGTTGCCGTCAACGATGTTTTTATACATCTTGGTACGGCCATTAACGTCATCAGACTTCACAGTCAGCATTTCCTGCAGGGTATAAGCAGCACCGTATGCTTCCAGTGCCCACACTTCCATCTCACCGAAGCGCTGACCACCGAACTGAGCTTTACCACCCAGCGGCTGCTGAGTAACAAGGCTGTAAGAACCGGTAGAACGCGCATGCATTTTGTCATCAACCAGGTGGTTCAGTTTCAGCATGTACATGTAACCTACGGTTACCTGACGCTCAAACTGTTCACCGGTGCGACCATCAAACAGAGTGATCTGACCTGAAGTCGGGATACCACCCAGCGTCAGCAACTCTTTAATTTCACTTTCTTTAGCACCGTCGAAGACCGGGGTCGCAATAGGCATCCCTTTCTTCAGGTTTTCTGCCAGACGCATCACTTCGTCGTCGGAGAAAGTGTTCAGGTCGACATTCTGACGGGTATCTGAACCCAGGTCATAAGCACGCTGGATAAACTCACGCAGTCTGGCCACATCCTGTTGCTGTTTCAGCATGGCATTGATCCTGTCACCAATTCCTTTGGCTGCCATCCCCAGGTGGGTTTCCAGAATCTGACCGATGTTCATACGCGATGGTACGCCCAGTGGGTTCAGTACGATGTCTACCGGAGTACCGTTTTCATCGTAAGGCATATCTTCGATCGGGTTGATCTTAGAGATAACACCTTTGTTCCCGTGGCGACCTGCCATCTTATCACCAGGCTGGATCTGACGTTTAACCGCCAGGTAGACCTTAACGATTTTCAGCACGCCTGGTGCCAGATCATCGCCCTGGGTGATTTTACGGCGCTTAGCTTCAAGTTTTTTCTCAAACTCGTGCTTCAGCTCGTCGTACTGTTCAGCCAGCTGCTCTAACTGATTCTGTTTCTCTTCATCAGTCAAGCCCAGCTCCAGCCAGCGCTCACGTGACAGCTTGTCCAGTTTCTCGGCTTCAACACCGCCTGCAATCAGGACGCTGTGAATACGAGTGAACAAGCCAGCTTCGAGGATCTGCAATTCTTCAGTCAGGTCTTTTTTCGCCTGCTTCAGCTGCATCTCTTCGATTTCCAGCGCACGTTTATCTTTTTCCACGCCATCACGGGTAAAGACCTGAACGTCGATAACTGTCCCTGATACACCGTTAGGTACACGCAGAGAAGAATCTTTAACGTCAGATGCTTTCTCACCGAAGATAGCACGTAACAGTTTTTCTTCCGGAGTCAGCTGAGTTTCACCTTTAGGTGTCACTTTACCGACCAGGATATCGCCACCGGTCACTTCAGCGCCGATGTAAACAATACCGGATTCATCCAGTTTAGAGAGTGCAGCCTCACCCACGTTCGGGATGTCCGCAGTAATCTCTTCCGGCCCCAGCTTGGTATCACGGGACACACAGGCCAGTTCCTGGATATGGATAGTGGTGAAACGATCTTCCTGGACCACACGCTCAGAAACGAGGATGGAGTCTTCGAAGTTATAACCATTCCATGGCATGAATGCCACGCGCATGTTCTGACCCAGCGCCAGTTCACCTAAATCGGTAGATGGGCCATCAGCCAGCACATCACCACGTTCAATAGGCTCCCCCAGGTTGACACACGGCATCTGGTTGATACAGGTGTTCTGGTTAGAACGGGTATATTTGGTCAGGTTATAGATGTCGATACCTGCTTCGCCGGCATACATCTCGTCTTCGTTAACTTTGATAACGATACGTGATGCATCGACGTACTGAACAGTACCGCCACGCTTAGCGACTGCGGTAACACCGGAGTCAACAGCTACTGCACGCTCCATACCAGTACCTACCAGCGGCTTATCAGCACGCAGAGTAGGGACAGCCTGGCGTTGCATGTTCGCACCCATCAGAGCACGGTTAGCATCATCGTGTTCCAGGAATGGAATCAGAGACGCACCAACAGAAACAACCTGCTGGGTGGAAACGTCCATATAGTCAACCTGATCACGGCTGAACAGGCTGGACTCGCCTTTGTTACGGCAGGTCACCAGATCATCAACAAACTGACCATTCTCATCGAGGTTGGTGTTTGCCTGAGCGATAACGAAGTTACCTTCTTCAATCGCTGACAGATAATGAATCTCGTCGGTTACCTGGCTGTCTACCACACGGCGATATGGGGTTTCGAGGAAACCGTACTCGTTAGTCTGAGCATACACAGACAGTGAGTTAATCAGACCGATGTTTGGACCTTCCGGAGTTTCGATAGGACAAACACGACCGTAGTGAGTCGGGTGTACGTCTCGAACTTCGAAGCCTGCACGTTCACGAGTCAGACCGCCCGGGCCCAGTGCAGAAATACGACGTTTGTGCGTAATTTCATCCAGCGGGTTGTTCTGGTCCATAAACTGTGACAGCTGGCTTGAACCGAAGAATTCTTTAACCGCCGCAGAAATCGGCTTGGCATTGATCATATCCTGAGGCATCAGGGTATCCAGATCGCCTAAGGACAGACGTTCTTTCACCGCACGCTCTACACGGACCAGACCAACACGGAACTGGTTCTCAGCCATTTCGCCGACTGAACGAATACGACGGTTGCCGAGGTGGTCGATATCATCCACTTCGCCAATACCATTACGGATATCGATCAGTTTCTTCATCACCTGGATGATGTCGTCGTGGCTCAGGATGCCTGCACCTTCGATTTCATCACGCAGCAGTGAACGGTTGAACTTCATACGACCAACCGCTGACAGATCATAACGATCTTCAGAGAAGAACAGATTCTCGAACAGGTTCTCTGCAGCTTCACGAGTTGGCGGCTCACCAGGACGCATCATACGGTAGATCTCAACCAGTGCGCTCAGGCGATCATTGGTTGGGTCAACACGCAGCGTTTCCGAAATGTAAGGACCGTGGTCCAGATCATTGGTGAACAGCGTTTCAATGCGTTTGTGGCCTGCCTGGCTCAGTTTGGCCAGCAGGTCCATGGATAACTCCATGTTCGCCGCAATGATCAGCTCGCCGGTGCTCTCATCAATGTAATCACGCGCAACAACTTTACCGGCAATATATTCAACCGGAACTTCGATGTGCTGGACGTTATCTTTTTCCAGCTGGCGGATATGACGGGCAGTAATACGGCGGCCTTTCTCGACATAGACAGTCCCGTTTGACTCCAGGTCAAAAGAGGCCGTCTCACCACGCAGACGCTCAGGTACCAGCGCCATCTGCAGTTTGTTATCGCGAATTTCATAAACAACTTTATCAAAGAACAGATCGATGATTTGTTCAGTGGTGTAGTTTAATGCGCGCAGGATGATAGTGGCCGGCAGTTTACGACGGCGGTCGATACGGACAAACAGGTTGTCTTTCGGGTCAAACTCAAAGTCGAGCCATGAACCACGGTAAGGAATGATACGTGCGTTATACAGCACCTTACCGGAAGAGTGTGTTTTACCCTTGTCGCTGTCAAAGAAGACGCCCGGACTACGGTGCAGCTGAGAAACAATAACGCGTTCAGTACCATTGATAACAAAGGTACCATTGTCTGTCATGAGCGGAATTTCACCCATGTAGACTTCTTGTTCTTTAATGTCTTTAACGGTCCCTTCCGGCGCTTCGCGCTCGTAGATGACCAGACGGAGTTTTACACGCAGCGGTGCAGAGAACGTCACACCACGAATCTGACATTCTTTAACATCGAAAACAGGCTCACCCAAACGGTAGCTGACATACTGCAGCTCAGAGTTACCACTGTAGCTCTGGATTGGGAATACGGAACGGAATGCAGCTTCCAGTCCATACTGGCCTTCCGGATCTTGCTCGATAAACTTCTGAAACGAGTCAAGCTGGATAGACAGGAGATATGGAATGTCCAGTACTTGTGGACGTTTACCAAAATCCTTACGAATACGTTTTTCTCGGTATAGGAGTAAACCATCAGGGTTCCTCAGCTCGCTGACAAGTCGAACCACGCTGTCCGTTCTGAAGGACAGTTCATCATGCAACATTATTCTGTTTTGACCGTGAGATGAGCCCACGGTGCAATACGTCTTTCTATCACTCTTAAATCATTTCATTGCTCTGGCAGGACAGGGAGCCCCGCGGGAAAGCAGTATATTAAGGCGTCGATAGAAAAAGATATTGAAGAAACCACTGTGGACAAACAATGCGAAACCCCACAGAGTCTCTTTTAGCGCAAAAAGGCTGGTGACTATTATAGTCACCAGCCATCAGTCTGCAACCTTCTCAGACTGCAACCCAAAGGGTTGTCTTATTTGATTTCAACTTCAGCGCCAGCTTCTTTCAGAGCAGCTTCCAGAGCAGCTGCGTCGTCTTTGCTGATGCCTTCTTTGATTGCAGCCGGTGCAGATTCAACCAGATCTTTAGCTTCTTTCAGGCCCAGACCAGTTGCGCCACGAACGGCTTTGATAACTGCGACTTTGTTAGCGCCAACAGCTTTCAGTACTACGTCGAATTCAGTTTGCTCTTCAGCAGCTTCTGCAGGGCCAGCAGCTACAGCTACAGCAGCAGCAGCAGAAACACCGAATTTTTCTTCCATTGCAGAAACCAGCTCAACTACTTCCATTACGGACATAGCTGCAACAGCTTCCAGGATTTGGTCTTTAGTGATAGACATAACAATTGTTCCTAAGAATCAGAATAAGTTTATACGTAAGCAACGATGTGTAAAGTGCGATTAAGCAGCTTCTTTTGCATCGCGTACAGCAGCCAGAGTACGGACCAGTTTGCCAGCAGCGGCTTCTTTCATGGTCGACATCAGACGTGCCAGTGCTTCTTCGTAAGTCGGCAGCGTTGCCAGACGGTCAATTTGAGCGGCTGGGATCAGCTCACCTTCAAAGGCTGCAGCTTTAACCTCGAATTTTGCATTCGCTTTCGCGAATTCTTTGAACAGACGAGCAGCAGCGCCCGGGTGTTCCAAAGAATATGCAATCAAGGTTGGACCAACAAACGTGTCTTTCAGGCACTCGAAAGGAGTACCTTCAACGACGCGACGCAGCAGGGTGTTACGAACAACACGCATGTATACGCCAGCTTCACGACCTGCTTTACGCAGTTCAGTCATTTTATCTACGGTAACGCCACGGGAATCCGCAACAACCGCAGACAGCGCGCCTTTGGCTACTTCGCTGACTTCAGCAACAATCGCTTGTTTGTCTTGAAGATTTAATGCCATTAGCTTTTGCTCCTGGATTATTTTAGTCCGGAAAGTTACCTCACCGGAACTCACATCGCCTGTCGGCCAAAGCTGACAGACGCTAACACGGTGAGTAGAATCCAGAAAAGAATAGGTTCTTCAGGCTCTCTCACCGTCTACGCAGGAAATTAAGTTTGTGTCGAATTACAGATGACTCTGTTGTTCTGACACTCACACCTGCGGTCTTGGACGGAGGCCTGGATAAGGCCAGGCTCCAACCGAAAATTCTTACCCGGGAGGATAACTCTCTCCCGCGGTCTCTTCCCTCAGGAAGAATGGGCGAAAATTCTAGGTGAATTTTTCGCCCAAGTCAAGCCAGGTCTTAAGCCGCAGATGCGCTCAGGCCAGCCTGATCAACTGCAACACCTGCACCCATGGTAGTAGACAGGCTAACTTTCTTGATGTACACGCCTTTGGCTGAAGATGGTTTGGCTTTTTTCAGCGCAACCAGCAGAGCTTCCAGGTTTTCTTTCAGTTTGTCAGCGTCGAAGTCAACTTTACCGATAGTGGTGTGGATGATGCCGTTTTTGTCGTTACGGTAACGAACCTGACCTGCTTTAGCATTTTTCACTGCTTCAGCAACGTTCGGAGTTACAGTACCAACTTTAGGGTTAGGCATCAGACCGCGTGGGCCCAGAACCTGACCTAACTGGCCAACAACGCGCATTGCATCAGGAGAAGCAATAACAACGTCGAAGTTCATTTCGCCTTTCTTGATCTGATCAGCCAGATCTTCCATACCTACCAGTTCAGCACCAGCAGCTTTGGCAGCTTCAGCGTTTGCACCCTGAGCGAAGACAGCAACGCGAACGCTACGGCCAGTACCATGTGGAAGAACAGTCGCGCCACGCACGTTCTGGTCTGATTTACGAGCATCGATGCCGAGGTTTACAGAAACATCAACACTTTCAACAAATTTAGCTGTTGCCAGTTCTTTCAGCAGAGCTACGGCTTCGTTGATTTCGTACTGCTTGGTGACGTCTACTTTGTCACGGATAACGCGCATGCGCTTGGTAAGCTTAGCCATTGATTAATCCTCTACTACCAGGCCCATGGAGATCGCAGTACCTTCGATAGAGCGAGCCATCGCATCTACGTCTGCACCAGTCATGTCCGCAGCTTTAGTCGTTGCAATTTCATGCAACTGAGCACGCGTCACTTTACCTACTTTGTCTTTGTTCGGCTTACCGGAACCAGACTTGATACCAGCCGCTTTCTTCAGCAGAACTGCTGCCGGAGGCGTTTTGGTAACGAAGGTGAAAGAACGGTCGCTGTATACGGTGATAACAACCGGAGTAGGCAGACCTTTTTCCAGGCTTTCTGTTTTGGCGTTGAACGCTTTACAGAATTCCATGATGTTAACACCCTGCTGACCCAGTGCCGGACCAACCGGTGGACTTGGGTTAGCCATGCCTGCTGCAACCTGCAGTTTGACATAGGCTTGTACTTTCTTAGCCATGATATTTCCTCAATTGGGTATAGCGCCTTAAAAAGGCTTCCCGTGATAATTATTCCACGCACACTGTGCGTAAAAACAAAAGGCGCGAAATTATAGGTTAATTTCGCGCCTTGTGCAAGATGTCTCACGCTGGCGTGATTAGCCTTTTTCTACCTGACCAAAGTCAAGTTCAACCGGGGTTGCACGGCCAAAGATAGAAACAGACACTTTCAGGCGGCTCTTCTCATAATCCACCTCTTCCACCACACCGTTGAAGTCAGCAAACGGACCGTCACTAACACGGACCATTTCGCCTGGCTCAAACATGGTTTTCGGCCGTGGTTTATCACCCGCCTGCTGCAGGCGATTCATAATCGCATCAACTTCTTTATCGCTAATTGGCGCAGGGCGGTCAGAAGTCCCACCAATGAAGCCCATAACACGAGGTACACTGCGTACCAGGTGCCAGCTTGCATCTTCCATCACCATTTGAACCAGCACATAGCCCGGGAAGAATTTACGCTCACTCTTACGGCGCTGGCCACCACGGATCTCAACAATCTCTTCGGTCGGCACCATAACTTCGCCGAACAGCTCTTCCATATTGTGCAGTTTAATGTGCTCACGCAGTGAAACTGCTACGCGGCCTTCAAAACCGGAAAACGCCTGCACGACGTACCAGCGTTTTTTTGGAGCTTCAGACATTTCAGAACCTCAGTCCAGTGATAAACGATACCAGACGGACCAGAATACCATCCAGCCCCCACAAAATCAGTGACATTACGGCGGTAACCGCAGCTACGATTAACGTGGTCTGCAACGTTTCCTGACGAGTAGGCCATATGACCTTACGTACTTCAGTTCTGGCTTCACGAGCAAACGCGACCGCAGCCTTCCCTTTCGTGGTCAGCAGGGCTATCGCCCCGGCTACCGCGATAATGACAACCACAGCAAGAGCACGTAAAGGTAAGTTCACATTGCGATAATAGTAATTGCCGGCAACTGCCACAATTATCAGGAGAGCAACGACCACCCACTTAACTGCTTCCAGGCCGCGCCCGCTCCTCTGAGCTTCGGTATTTGCACTCATAAACCAACCTGCCAGAATAATCCAGAAACCATTAAACCCCGCTCGGCGAGGTATCCAAACCAGAAATACTTTACAGCACCTCTGGTATCTTACGCCAAACCAGAGCCTGTCTCAGCAATGATTTACATAAAAAAAATCACTGATGAGTCAGGTTCTATGTTTCGGCGTGCAAAAAGGGCATCAGATGATGCCCTTTTCATGTATATGTCGTCAAATATTATCGATGATTAAGCGATAACTTTAGCAACAACACCAGCACCTACAGTACGACCACCTTCACGGATTGCGAAACGCAGACCGTCATCCATCGCGATTGGGTGGATCAGGGTAACAACCATTTTGATGTTGTCGCCTGGCATTACCATTTCTACGCCTTCTGGCAGTTCGATGGTACCGGTCACGTCAGTAGTACGGAAGTAGAACTGTGGACGGTAGCCTTTGAAGAACGGAGTATGACGGCCGCCTTCATCTTTAGACAGAATATAAACTTCTGACTCGAACTTGGTGTGTGGCTTGATTGAACCGGGTTTGGCCAGTACCTGACCACGTTCGATTTCTTCGCGTTTGATACCACGCAGCAGAACACCAACGTTTTCACCCGCCTGACCCTGGTCAAGCAGTTTACGGAACATTTCAACACCGGTACAGGTTGATTTCGCAGTATCTTTGATACCCACGATTTCAACTTCTTCACCAACCTTGATGATTCCGCGCTCTACACGACCGGTAACTACTGTACCACGACCGGAGATGGAGAATACGTCTTCGATTGGCAGCAGGAATGGCAGGTCAATTGCACGCTGTGGTTCAGGGATGTAAGAATCCAGGTAACCAGCCAGCTCAACAACTTTAGCTTCCCACTCTGCGTCGCCTTCCAGTGCTTTCAGCGCTGAACCACGAACGATTGGAGTGTCGTCGCCCGGGAAGTCATACTGTGACAGCAGGTCACGGACTTCCATTTCTACCAGCTCCAGCAGCTCTTCATCATCAACCATGTCACATTTGTTCAGGAACACGATGATGTAAGGAACGCCTACCTGGCGGCCCAGTAGGATGTGCTCACGGGTCTGAGGCATAGGGCCGTCAGTAGCAGCAACAACCAGGATAGCGCCGTCCATCTGTGCAGCACCGGTGATCATGTTTTTAACGTAGTCGGCGTGGCCCGGGCAGTCAACGTGTGCATAGTGACGGGTCGGGGTTTCGTATTCTACGTGTGAAGTATTGATGGTAATACCACGTGCTTTTTCTTCTGGCGCGTTATCGATCTGGTCGAACGCACGAGCAGCACCGCCGTAGGTCTTAGCCAGTACGGTAGTGATTGCAGCAGTCAGAGTGGTTTTACCGTGGTCAACGTGGCCGATAGTACCGACGTTAACGTGTGGTTTGTTACGTTGAAATTGCTCTTTAGCCATTAGATAATAACCCTTTTAAAACACGGATAAGTCGGTGATATGATCACATCAACCAGGTGTTTGATTGCCTGATAAAAAATGAATTTATTAGATAACAGAAATTTCAGGGAGGAGATATAAGAAGTGGTGCTGATACCCAGAGTCGAACTGGGGACCTCACCCTTACCAAGGGTGCGCTCTACCAACTGAGCCATATCAGCACATCTGGAGCGGGCAGCGGGAATCGAACCCGCATCATCAGCTTGGAAGGCTGAGGTAATAGCCATTATACGATGCCCGCATCCTGGAACTCTGCTACCTGATATTTCTGTAGCTTTTGAACAATAAGATGGCTCTCTTATTATTCGAGTCTGCCAGATAAACTGACCGACTTTCGACCAATGCAACCGGTCTACACTCGGGGTGACTCTACTGCTTCACCAGGCTGTGATAGCGTTTTGCTTCACACCCACTCAATAAACAACATTGAGATGGTGGTGGGAGAAGGATTCGAACCTTCGAAGTCTGTGACGGCAGATTTACAGTCTGCTCCCTTTGGCCGCTCGGGAATCCCACCTTAACTTGATGGTGCCGACTACCGGAATCGAACTGGTGACCTACTGATTACAAGTCAGTTGCTCTACCTACTGAGCTAAGTCGGCATCAAGTTGAGGCGCATTTTAGGGGGCACCGCGTCAGGATGCAACAACAAATTTTAATTTTTTTTCTCTTCGCTTACTATTCACCCAAAATAGGGGTTTTCGCGGCATAACTGTTTAAATCAGCAACAAATTACGGTGATATTTTACCCGCCAGTCCGCAGAAGATGTTAGCATGGCAACCGTTCCTCGCGTTGAAAGCCCCCCTTTTTACTGGCAGTCGTGACAATATTTTTTGGAAAATAAGCGTTTAATTTTCTTACCTCGTTGCGACTGCTCAAAAATAGCACAGCCCGCTGGGCGAAAATCTGTACTCACTTACAAATCCCCTGTATGCCATAGCTTAAAAAATGTCTGGTAATATCTTATTGTCCGGGCTGGCACGCAAAAAAATCGTGGCGTGGCATCTTTTACTTTTTACTGATGCCCAACTGGTGTTAACCTCCAGCCTGATATTTTATAACTATTACATTTCACCACGGTTCTGCTGCCAACTAATGGCATTCAACCGGTACCGATGATGAACCGAATCACTCTGTCGTCAGATGCCTGAATATGAATAAAAACAATTTGTCACTGGCCACCTCTCCCTACCTACAGTTCACCCGTGAACAATGGGCGACCCTGCGTGACTCGGTGCCTATGACATTAACCCGCCAGGATATTGCCCGGCTGAAAGGTATAAATGAAGACCTGTCACTTGAGGAAGTGGCTGAGATTTATTTACCCTTATCCCGTTTACTGAATTTCTACATCAGTTCCAACCTGCGTCGTCAGGCTGTACTCGAGCAGTTCCTCGGCAAAAACGAGCAGAAAATTCCCTATATCATTAGTATTGCGGGAAGTGTCGCTGTCGGAAAAAGTACTACGGCCCGTGTATTGCAGGCTCTGCTCAGTCGCTGGCCCGAGCACCGTAAAGTGGAACTGATCACCACAGATGGTTTTCTGCATCCAAATGCTGTCCTCAAAGAACGGGGGTTAATGAAACGCAAGGGGTTCCCTGAATCTTATGATATGCATAAGTTGGTGCGGTTCGTTTCTGATCTTAAATCCGGAGAACAGCAGGTGACAGCACCGGTTTATTCTCATCTGATTTATGACGTGATACCAGAGGGTGATAAGCAGATTTCACAGCCTGATATACTGATTCTGGAAGGACTGAATGTTCTGCAGAGTGGTATGGATTATCCGCACGATCCTCATCGAGTCTTCGTTTCAGATTTCGTTGATTTCTCAATCTATGTGGATGCCCCGGAAGAACTACTGGAACGCTGGTATATCAACCGTTTCCTGAAATTCCGTGAAGGTGCATTTACCGATCCCGACTCCTACTTCCACCATTACGCAAAATTACCGGTTTCAGAAGCGACTGAAATCGCCGGAAACTTATGGCGGGAAATCAACTGGGAGAACCTGAAACAGAATATTTTGCCCACCCGCGAGCGAGCCAGCCTGATACTGACCAAAAGTGAAGATCATGCAGTTGATGCGGTTCGTTTACGAAAATAATCTGCTTTTACACTGGTTACGGTCAGAATTTATCTGACCGTAATTTCAATCAATTGTACCTTATTGGGCCCGTAGCGATATCTCGCCGCCCACCCAGGGTTTTATCTGTCCATCCTGTTCCAGTAACAACCCACCACGACTGTCAATCCCTCTGGCGATACCGTGGACTTCCTGTTCTCCAATAATTAGCTTCACAGGCCGGTTAATAAAATTATCCAGAGTTGCCCAGCGACTAACGAAGGGTGTCAGACCTTCGGCTTCAAACAATTGCAATGCTGAGCGCAACGTATTAATCAGTTCTGATGTGAGGGCATTGCGATCAATATCAATTCCCGCCTCCTGCAAACTGATCCATTGCTGCCCCACTACGCTACCGTCTACCTGACGCATCATTAGATTTATACCGGCACCGATCACAATATGCGCAACATCACCCGTTTTACCGCTCAGTTCTACCAGAATACCGGCAAGTTTTTTATCGTTCAGGTAAAGGTCATTAGGCCATTTAACCCGAACATCTTTTGCCCCCAGAGACTGTAGAGCTTCAGCCATGACAATCCCTACCACCAGGCTCAGCCCCATCGCAGCAGCGGGGCCCTGCTCCAGACGCCAGTACATAGACATGTATAGATTGGCACCAAAAGGAGAAAACCACTGACGTCCCCGTCTGCCGCGCCCGGATTGTTGGTATTCAGCAATACAGGTATCGCCGGGATAAAGCGTAGTCATTCGGTCCATCAGGAACTGATTAGTCGAATCAATAACCGGTATAACATTGACTTCACCACTGCCTGTGACATTCTGTCGGATCACTTCCGCATCCAGCAATTGCAGCGGAGCAGAGAGGCAATACCCTTTCCCGGTGACGGTATAGATGTCCAGGCCCCAACTTTTCAGGGTATTAATATGCTGATTTATCGCTGCTCTGCTCATCCCGCAAATATCGCCCAGTTGTTCACCTGAGTGAAACTCACCGTCTGCGAGTATCGCTGCAACTTTTAACGGTACTGTGTAATCTTTCATGATATCGCTCCGACCGCATCGCATTCCCCGAGTGCATCAATGAATCTCACTTCAGGCTCCAGCCACACATTGAATTTTTTACCGACGGTTTGCCGTACATATCCCGCCAGCCTGACAATATCCTGTGGTTGGGCATCACTGTGGTTAATCAGTACCAGTGCCTGCATACGATGTACCGCCGCACCACCAATTTGGTAACCCTTCAACTGGCATTGATCTATCAGCCAGCCTGCGGCAAGTTTTATCCTGCCATCAGGTTGCGGATAATGAGGTATCGAGGGGTAATCTTCCAGCAAATGTCGGCCTTGTTCCGCAGTAATCAGAGGATTTTTAAAGAAACTACCCACATTTCCCTGGATGGCAGGGTCCGGTAATTTACTTTTCCGCATATTGCAAACGGCGTCAAATACCTCTGATGGCGTCACTTTCTGTGCATCCAGACGAACGAGATCACCGTAGGTGAGTACCGGTTGCCACTGTTTACTGAGTCGAAGTCCGACAGCAATCACGGCATAACCTTCACGATATTGATGTTTAAAGATACTGTCTCTGTATCCAAACAGGCATTCCACGGTATTTAACCGGAATGTTTCTCCGCTATTCAGGTTCAGGATATCCACATAGTGGCATACATCTTTGAACTCTATTCCGTAAGCACCAATATTCTGAATCGGGGCTGAGCCGGCAACTCCCGGAATTAAGGCCAGATTTTCCAGTCCTGGAATATTGTGTTGTAGGCAGTACTGCACCAGTTCGTGCCAGTTTTCACCAGCACCTACATGTAAATCATAGCCAGTGTCATCCTCTTTGACGGTAATACCTTTGATCTGATTTACCGCGACCACCCCTTTAAAATCATTAATAAACAATACGTTACTTCCACCACCCAATAACAAAAACGGTTTTCCCAGAGCCTGACTATGCTGCCAGGCCTGCAGTAATTCTTCTGCTGTTGCTGCAAGAACGATTTCGTCAGCACTGATTTCAAGGCCCAGTGTATTGAAAGGTTTGAGTGAATGAGTAGGGCTTAACATATCCTGACCTTAACAAAATAATTAGGTTGATAGTTTACCCGATTCAGGCAACAGATAGATGCTTTTCAGACAAGTTACACAACCGGAAACTCAGATTAGGTGTTGATTTGCCCAGGGATAGTCACTGATTAAGCAATCTCACAGTATAGCTGTTTATACTGATGAATATTATCTCATCCGGATTAACAAACTGGCAGCGGTTATTTTGTGGAATAGTATTTGGATCTCTGTTCTGGTAGTACAAATGCAAAAAGGCCATCCGTCAGGATGGCCTTCTCGTCTTATTGGATGCCTGGCAGTTCCCTACTCTCGCATGGGGAGACCCCACACTACCATCGGCGCTACGGCGTTTCACTTCTGAGTTCGGCATGGGGTCAGGTGGGACCACCGCGCTCTAGCCGCCAGGCAAATTCTGTGCTCGGAATGAATCTTTTATACAGATACTGCGTTACTTCCCTCGCGTTCCTCAGTCACATACTCTGTGTATGCTCCTTCAGACCGTCTCAGTCAGTGCCTTGTCTCTGCACAAAATCTTTCATTCCCGCTAATTCTTAAAACCGCTCTGCTCTTACGGAAAATACTCATGTCCGCAGGGCACTGCTAATTTTTTAATTTAACTATCAGGAACTCGCTGAAAATCTTTGCGTCTCTGCAAAACGCCTCTGGCGTTGTAAGGTTAAGCCTCACGGGTCATTAGTACCGGTTAGCTCAATGCATCGCTGCACTTACACATCCGGCCTATCAACGTCGTCGTCTTCAACGTCCCTTCAGGACCCTTAAAGGGTCAGGGAGAACTCATCTCGGGGCAAGTTTCGTGCTTAGATGCTTTCAGCACTTATCTTTTCCGCACTTAGCTACCGGGCAATGCCATTGGCATGACAACCCGAACACCAGTGGTGCGTTCACTCCGGTCCTCTCGTACTAGGAGCAACCCCCCTCAATTCTCCAGCGCCCACGGCAGATAGGGACCGAACTGTCTCACGACGTTCTAAACCCAGCTCGCGTACCACTTTAAACGGCGAACAGCCGTACCCTTGGGACCTACTTCAGCCCCAGGATGTGATGAGCCGACATCGAGGTGCCAAACACCGCCGTCGATATGAACTCTTGGGCGGTATCAGCCTGTTATCCCCGGAGTACCTTTTATCCGTTGAGCGATGGCCCTTCCATTCAGAACCACCGGATCACTAAGACCTGCTTTCGCACCTGCTCGAACCGTCACTCTCGCAGTCAAGCTAGCTTATGCCTTTGCACTAACCTCACGATGTCCGACCGTGATTAGCTAACCTTCGTGCTCCTCCGTTACTCTTTGGGAGGAGACCGCCCCAGTCAAACTACCCACCAGACACTGTCCGCAACCCGGATAACGGGTCCACGTTAGAATATCAAACATTAAAGGGTGGTATTTCAAGGATGGCTCCGTACGAACTGGCGTCCGTACTTCAGTGCCTCCCACCTATCCTGCACATCAAGGCTCAATATTCAGTGTCAAGCTATAGTAAAGGTTCACGGGGTCTTTCCGTCTTGCCGCGGGTACACTGCATCTTCACAGCGATTTCAATTTCACTGAGTCTCGGGTGGAGACAGCCTGGCCATCATTACGCCATTCGTGCAGGTCGGAACTTACCCGACAAGGAATTTCGCTACCTTAGGACCGTTATAGTTACGGCCGCCGTTTACCGGGGCTTCGATCAGGAGCTTCTCGCAGAGCGATAACCCCATCAATTAACCTTCCGGCACCGGGCAGGCGTCACACCGTATACGTCCACTTTCGTGTTTGCACAGTGCTGTGTTTTTAATAAACAGTTGCAGCCAGCTGGTATCTTCGACTGGCTTCAGCTCCGGGAGCAAGTCCCTTCACCTACGCGCCAGCGTGCCTTCTCCCGAAGTTACGGCACCATTTTGCCTAGTTCCTTCACCCGAGTTCTCTCAAGCGCCTTGGTATTCTCTACCTGACCACCTGTGTCGGTTTGGGGTACGATTTCGTGTTACCTGGAGCTTAGAGGCTTTTCCCGGAAGCAGGGCATTTGTCACTTCAGTGCCGTAGCACCTCGTCATCACGCCTCAGCCTTAAGAGATTCCGGATTTGCCTGGAATCTCAGCCTACACGCTTAAACCGGGACAACCGTCGCCCGGATGACATAGCCTTCTCCGTCCCCCCTTCGCAGTAACACCAAGTACAGGAATATTAACCTGTTTCCCATCGACTACGCTTTTCAGCCTCGCCTTAGGGGTCGACTCACCCTGCCCCGATTAACGTTGGACAGGAACCCTTGGTCTTCCGGCGAGCGGGCTTTTCACCCGCTTTATCGTTACTTATGTCAGCATTCGCACTTCTGATACCTCCAGCAGACCTCACAGTCCACCTTCAATGGCTTACAGAACGCTCCCCTACCCAACAACACATACGTGTCGCTGCCGCAGCTTCGGTGCATGGTTTAGCCCCGTTACATCTTCCGCGCAGGCCGACTCGACCAGTGAGCTATTACGCTTTCTTTAAATGATGGCTGCTTCTAAGCCAACATCCTGGCTGTCTGAGCCTTCCCACATCGTTTCCCACTTAACCATGACTTTGGGACCTTAGCTGGCGGTCTGGGTTGTTTCCCTCTTCACGACGGACGTTAGCACCCGCCGTGTGTCTCCCGTGATAACATTCTCCGGTATTCGCAGTTTGCATCGGGTTGGTAAGCCGGGATGGCCCCCTAGCCGAAACAGTGCTCTACCCCCGGAGATGAGTTCACGAGGCGCTACCTAAATAGCTTTCGGGGAGAACCAGCTATCTCCCGGTTTGATTGGCCTTTCACCCCCAGCCACAGGTCATCCGCTAATTTTTCAACATTAGTCGGTTCGGTCCTCCAGTTAGTGTTACCCAACCTTCAACCTGCCCATGGCTAGATCACCGGGTTTCGGGTCTATACCCTGCAACTTAACGCCCAGTTAAGACTCGGTTTCCCTGCGGCTCCCCTATACGGTTAACCTTGCTACAGAATATAAGTCGCTGACCCATTATACAAAAGGTACGCAGTCACACCCCAAAGGGTGCTCCCACTGCTTGTACGTACACGGTTTCAGGTTCTTTTCACTCCCCTCGCCGGGGTTCTTTTCGCCTTTCCCTCACGGTACTGGTTCACTATCGGTCAGTCAGGAGTATTTAGCCTTGGAGGATGGTCCCCCCATATTCAGACAGGATACCACGTGTCCCGCCCTACTCTTCGAACTCACAGTATGTGCATTTTCATGTACGGGACTTTCACCCTGTATCGTGCGCCATTCCGGACGCTTCCACTAACACACACACTGATGATGGTTCAGGGCTGCTCCCCGTTCGCTCGCCGCTACTGGGGGAATCTCGGTTGATTTCTTTTCCTCGGGGTACTTAGATGTTTCAGTTCCCCCGGTTCGCCTCGCAACACTATGTATTCATGTTGCGATGATGCACTGAGTGCACCGGGTTTCCCCATTCGGACATCGCCGGCTGTATCGGTTCATATCACCTTACCGGCGCTTTTCGCAGATTAGCACGTCCTTCATCGCCTCTGACTGCCAGGGCATCCACCGTGTACGCTTATTCGCTTAACCTCACAACCCACAGACGTCTTGCAACGACTATGAATCGTAAAAGTTTTTGAGAGACTCTGAATAACTCGCGTTATTCATTGTTTTCAAATTTTCAGCTTGTTCCGGATTGTTAAAGAGCAATATCTTAAACATGACTCGTAAGTCATCTTTAAGATAATTTGGCCGGTGACTTTCACTCACAAACCAGCAAGTGGCGTCCCCTAGGGGATTCGAACCCCTGTTACCGCCGTGAAAGGGCGGTGTCCTGGGCCTCTAGACGAAGGGGACGTGAAATTTGCTGTCGCGAATCACTGATTCGCTAATTTCACGTAAGGGCGAGGTTTTTCTTCAGAAAACCGAGCGACAATGTTATTTGTCACCACCCCCAACGTGTAAACGCCTTGCTCATACTTTCTATCAGACAATCTGTTGTGGACACTTCGCCGGAGTGTATCTTCAGGTAAGGAGGTGATCCAACCGCAGGTTCCCCTACGGTTACCTTGTTACGACTTCACCCCAGTCATGAATCACAAAGTGGTAAACGCCCTCCCGAAGGTTAAGCTATCTACTTCTTTTGCAACCCACTCCCATGGTGTGACGGGCGGTGTGTACAAGGCCCGGGAACGTATTCACCGTAGCATTCTGATCTACGATTACTAGCGATTCCGACTTCACGGAGTCGAGTTGCAGACTCCGATCCGGACTACGACGCACTTTATGAGGTCCGCTTGCTCTCGCGAGGTCGCTTCTCTTTGTATGCGCCATTGTAGCACGTGTGTAGCCCTACTCGTAAGGGCCATGATGACTTGACGTCATCCCCACCTTCCTCCGGTTTATCACCGGCAGTCTCCTTTGAGTTCCCGACCGAATCGCTGGCAACAAAGGATAGGGGTTGCGCTCGTTGCGGGACTTAACCCAACATTTCACAACACGAGCTGACGACAGCCATGCAGCACCTGTCTCAGAGTTCCCGAAGGCACCAGGGCATCTCTGCCAAGTTCTCTGGATGTCAAGAGTAGGTAAGGTTCTTCGCGTTGCATCGAATTAAACCACATGCTCCACCGCTTGTGCGGGCCCCCGTCAATTCATTTGAGTTTTAACCTTGCGGCCGTACTCCCCAGGCGGTCGACTTAACGCGTTAGCTCCGGAAGCCACGCCTCAAGGGCACAACCTCCAAGTCGACATCGTTTACGGCGTGGACTACCAGGGTATCTAATCCTGTTTGCTCCCCACGCTTTCGCACCTGAGCGTCAGTCTTTGTCCAGGGGGCCGCCTTCGCCACCGGTATTCCTCCAGATCTCTACGCATTTCACCGCTACACCTGGAATTCTACCCCCCTCTACAAGACTCTAGTCTGCCAGTTTCGAATGCAGTTCCCGGGTTGAGCCCGGGGATTTCACATCCGACTTGACAGACCGCCTGCGTGCGCTTTACGCCCAGTAATTCCGATTAACGCTTGCACCCTCCGTATTACCGCGGCTGCTGGCACGGAGTTAGCCGGTGCTTCTTCTGCGAGTAACGTCAATCACTGCGGTTATTAACCGCAATGCCTTCCTCCTCGCTGAAAGTACTTTACAACCCGAAGGCCTTCTTCATACACGCGGCATGGCTGCATCAGGCTTGCGCCCATTGTGCAATATTCCCCACTGCTGCCTCCCGTAGGAGTCTGGACCGTGTCTCAGTTCCAGTGTGGCTGGTCATCCTCTCAGACCAGCTAGGGATCGTCGCCCAGGTAGGCCGTTACCCCACCTGCTAGCTAATCCCATCTGGGCACATCCGATGGTGTGAGGCCCGAAGGTCCCCCACTTTGGTCTTGCGACATTATGCGGTATTAGCTACCGTTTCCAGTAGTTATCCCCCTCCATCAGGCAGTTTCCCAGACATTACTCACCCGTCCGCCACTCGCCACCCGAGAGCAAGCTCTCTGTGCTGCCGTTCGACTTGCATGTGTTAGGCCTGCCGCCAGCGTTCAATCTGAGCCATGATCAAACTCTTCAATTTAAAGTTTGATTTGCTTAAACGAGTTAAGCGATGCTCAAGTGTAAAACACTCATAATGAATTTCATTATGTGTTCACTCTTAAGACTTGATATTTTTTACGTCCGGAGACGTTTGATATCAATCCTGCGAGTGCCCACACAGATTGTCTGATAAATTGTTAAAGAGCGTTGCAACTCAACCGCTTAGGTTGTCGCTGCGAGGTGGCGTATATTACGCTTTTCACCTCAGGAGTCAACCACTATTTCGTGATTTTTTCTCCGGACCGAATCGCTTCAGTCCCTGTCACACCTTGGCGCATCGCGCTTTGCCGTGTCAGTGGGAGCGCATTATAGGGAGATTAATTTTTCCCGCAAGGGTTTATTTTAAAATAATTTCTGAATGGCGCTTTTTTCGGCAAACCTGCCACTTTTACAGCGTTTTGCCGGTAATCTGTACAAAACCCCTGGCAAATTCAGCCACCTGCGGCCAGTCAGTATATTCAATTTCTTTCGAAGTATCGGTTTCGCCCCCCGTGATCTTCATAATCAAACGAATCATCATTTTGTCGAACCAACGATAACGTGGATAACGTAATGCTCCGGCAACTACCAGACAGCGGTCCGGTGTCCAGGGAGATTGTTCCAGGAATTTTCGGGTATAGACATTCGTCTCCGGCGTTCGTTTATCTGCTTTACGTGCCGTCAGGTTAACTGAGATAAAACCGCTGATCCGTGCCTGCAGTTCCGGCAGATATTCGACAACACAACTGTGTAGCTCCTGCGCAAAACGTCCGTAACGGATCGACGCAGCAATCAGCAGACGGTCATACTCCTGCCAGTTAACCCTGGCGACATCCCGGATATTCACCACATCACATTCATACTGCGGCCGGACTTCATCGGCGATAAATCGGGCAATACGTTCTGTTTGTCCATCCCGGCTGGAAAACAATATCAACATCTTCATTATTCTATATTCCTTACTCTCGCCAGAATGTCGGCGTGAACAGCACTAATAAGGTGAATACTTCCAGTCGACCAAACAGCATAGTCGATATCAGTATCCACTTTGCTTCATCATTCATAGAAGCAAAGTTATCTGCTACCACCCCCAGCCCCGGGCCAAGATTATTCAGAGTGGCGGCTACCGCAGCAAACGCAGAAAAGTTATCCACCCCTGTCGCAATAATTGCCAGCATACTGATAAGAAACACCAGCGCATAAGCGGAGAAGAACCCCCATACCGCTTCAAGTATCCGTTCCGGCAGTGCCCGGTTGCCCAGCTTAATGGTATAAACCGCATTCGGGTGAACCAGACGTTTTAATTCACGTGACCCTTGCTTGCACAACAGCAGGATACGGATAACTTTCAGGCCACCTCCCGTTGAACCGGCACAACCTCCGATAAATGCAGAACACAGCAACAGTATGGGCAGGAAGGAGGGCCAGTGGGAAATACTGTCGGTCGTAAATCCGGCGGTGGTGGCCATTGAGACCACCTGAAAAAAGGCCTGGTTAAAAGTCTGCCACAACCCATTATAAGTATGATGTATCCAGAGGATCAGGGTCGCTATCAGCACCAGAGTTAACTGTACTCCAATAAATACCCTGAACTCAGGATCCCGCCAGTACCCCCGTAAACTACGTCCACTTAATAATGAAAAGTGCAGACCGTAGTTACAGCCAGATATCAGCAGGAAGATCGCCACTATAGTGTTAATTGTAGAACTGTGAAAATAACCGATGCTGGCATCATGCGTCGAAAAACCACCAATAGCGATGGTCGAGAAACTATGGCCGATGGCATCAAACAGTGGCATTCCGGCCAGCCACAACGCCAGTGCACAGGCCACTGTCAGTAAGACATAAATGAGCCATAACGTTTTTGCGGTTTCGGCAATTCTTGGCCGCATCTTATGGTCTTTCAGTGGCCCTGGCATTTCGGCACGGTACAGCTGCATTCCCCCGACGCCAAGAATAGGTAAAATAGCCACTGCCAGTACGATAATCCCCATGCCCCCCCAGCCACTGCAACATCTGCCGGTAAAATAAGATGGCCTTCGGGAGGGAATCGAGTCCCACCAGCGTGGTTGCTCCGGTGGTCGTCAGGCCGGAAAAGGATTCAAAAAATGCATCAGTAATCGACAGGTGTGGTTGTTCAGCGAAAATAAACGGCATGGCCCCGACACTGCCCAGCACCGTCCAGAACAAAACCACGATGAGAAAACCTTCGCGGGGCTTCAGTTCTCCCTTTTGTTTACGGTTAGGCCACCACAATACCGAGCCTGTCAGCAGCGCCATAATAAATGTCTGGCTGAAGGCCCGGCCTGCACCATCACGATAAATCAGGGCCACCAGACCTGGCAAAATCATGGTGACCGAGAAAATAATAATTAATAAACCCACGATGCGGGTAATAGCACGAAAGTGCATTTGCCTGTCCTTAACAAGATAACGGTGGTTGATCTACCCGCTGAAGCAGCAATTTGCCCCGGCTGAAATCCGTGAGATGTTGTTCAAAATCGTCGACCTGGCCATAGGGTAATGCCAGCATCAGGGTAATATCTGCCTGATAATCACTGCGGATAATCTGTCCCCGGTGCAGTTCAAGCATTCTTTCAATCTCAGACAGTTGTCCGTAATCACAGCATAGTTTGAATTCCTGCATCGGAACTTTGGTCTGCCGACTAAGCACAGAAAGTCCTGTTCGTACCCCGCCACCATAGGCTTTTACCAGCCCCCCGGTGCCCAGCATAATACCACCGTAATAACGAACCACTACTGTGGTCACTTCACCCAGACCACTCCCCATTAACTGGGCAAGCATAGGTTTTCCAGCTGTTCCGGAGGGTTCACCATCATCCGAAAAACCCAGTTGCTGTGAATCGTCTGGAGCACCCGCTACCCATGCCCAGCAATGGTGTCGTGCATCAGGATGCAATTCTTTTATCTGCCGGACAAATAACCGCGCCGCCTCAGTGCCTTCAGTATGGGCGAGGTAGGTGATGAAGCGACTTTTTTTAATCGTTTCTTCCGTCACGCAGAGATCAGATGACGGAATTTCATAAGCATCCATCAGGCTAACTGCAGGTCACGGGTCATGTTTTCGATACCATCATCACGGATAACAACGTTATCTTCAATGCGGATACCACCGTACGGCCGCAGTTGATCAATACGCTGCCAGTTAAAGTGCTTACTGAAACTTCCTTGCCGCCAGGGAGATAACAATGAATCAATAAAATAGATCCCCGGTTCTATTGTCAGCACCATTCCGGGCGCCAGGGTGCGTGTACACCGCAGCCACGGGTAATGAGATGGCGCTGCCAAATGTGTCCCCTGATCATCCTGCATAAATCCGGCGACATCATGCACCTGTAAACCCAGCGGATGACCAACACCATGTGGCATAAAGACTGAAGTAATATTTTCACTCACCAGAGCTTCTTCGCTTAGTCCGGTCACCAGGTCAAATTCGCACAATACGCTGGCAATTCTCTGATTCATCTGCAGATGATAGTCTGCATAATTGGTGCCTGCCTGCAGTGTGTTGATCAATGCCTGCTGTTGCTGATCCATCCGGGTCACCAGATCAGCGTAATCAGACCCCACATCTGCGGCATAACTGCGGGTCAGGTCGGCAGCATAGCCATTGTATTCGGCACCGGCATCCAGCAGAAAGCTAAGGGAAACCTCAGGAGCACGGAAATCCAGTTGTGTGTAATGCAGGTAAGAGGCATGTTCGTTCAGTGCCACAATATTTCCATAAGGGACATCGGTATCACGCTGCCCTGTCGCCAGCAAATAGGCCGAATTGATCTGAAACTCACTCTGACCAGAGAAAAAAGCCTGTCTGGCGGCCCGGTGACCCGCAACCGCAATTTTCTGCGCCTCACGCATGCAGAACAGCTCATAATCAGTCTTAAAACTGCGGTAGTAATGAAGAAAATCAATAACAGCCTGTGGATTGATATGCGATTCAATAATACCTAATTGCCGGGCACGTTCGGTTACCGGCCCAATATAAGCCACCCGCGAGCGGTCAGTCGGTAAAAGCTGAGCGATATGCGCCTTGTCTCGCAGTTCAGTGATCTCAAATTCATCGGTCCAGAAACTTTCAGGGACCTGCTCCGGTTTATGCCAGTAATCCACCGGCGAATAAAACCATAATTTTGGTTTGCTGACCCCATCAATCCATAGCCAGCAGTTAGGATTCTGAGTGACAGGCAGCCAGGCTTTAAATTGCGGATTCACCTTAAAGGGATAAGTGTGATCATCAAGAAATACATTCTGCAATTCTCCGGAATGAATGAGTAAGGCTTCCAGATTACCGGCTGCCAGAACCTGCTGAGCATGCTGCTGCAATGTCATCAGATGCGATTTATACAGTTCATTTAGTGAATTCATCCCAAACCTCTTCGCCCTTCGCATTTTTGGTTATTTTAACACAGCTCTTATCCTGATGCCGTGCCTGCCACTGATGTGATCCTGATAACAAATAAGATTCAATTCATTTGCAAATAAACCACCAAAATTTCACACTCAACCATCTGGTACGACCAGATCCCTTTCGCAAATGCAGGAGGCTGACATGCTCTATCAGGGCGATACACTTACCCTAAGCTGGCTCGATGATGGCATCGCCATGCTGGAATTTAATGCCCGGGGTTCAGTTAATACTCTGGATACCGGAACAATCCTTAGTTTAAGTGCCGCACTTGACAGGCTTGAAGCCCTGCCAGAGCTCAGGGGGCTGATTCTGGCTTCGGCTAAACCTGCGTTTATTGTCGGTGCGGATATTAATGAGTTTTTATCTCTGTTTGCAGCCGATGATCAACAGATTCATCAATGGCTAATATTTGCCAACCAGACGTTTTGCCGTCTTGAAGACCTGCCAGTTCCCACCCTGTCCGCCATTAACGGTTACGCACTGGGCGGAGGCTGTGAATGCGTACTGGCCACCGATTTTCGTCTGGTCACTCCGGATGTCAGGATCGGCTTACCGGAGACCCGGCTGGGCATTATCCCGGGCTTCGGGGGGACTGTGCGGCTACCGAGGCTCATTGGCGCCGACAGCGCCCTGGAAATCATCACCGCGGGTAAAGATGTTGACGCAGAAACCGCACTACATCTGGGCCTTGCCGATGCTATCGTCCCTGCGGATAAACTTCGGGCTGCCGCTGTCACCATGCTGAATGAAGTCAGTACAGAAAATTACTGGCAGACTCGCCGCCGTCAGAAACTTGCGGCATTAAAATTAAGCCCCGTCGAGGCCGCAATGAGCTTCACCACAGCCAAAGCGCTGGTCCGGCAAAAGGCGGGACCTCACTACCCAGCCCCTCTGACGGCAGTAAAAACCATCGAGGCCGCTGCAGGTATGGCACGCGATGACGCATTAACCGCCGAAAGAGCCGCTTTTATCCCGTTGGCAAAATCGGAAACGGCACGGGCATTAATTGGCATTTTTCTGAATGACCAGTATGTTAAAGGACTGACACGGAAAAAAGCCACCCACACCACTGCCCCCACACAGGCTGCAGTGCTAGGTGCCGGAATTATGGGCGGTGGTATTGCCTGGCAATCTGCCCGTCAGGGGATTCCGGTCAAAATGAAAGATATTAATCAGCAGGCTCTGGATTCTGGAATCAACGAAGCGAACCGGTTATTAAGCGATCAACAGCAGCGCGGGAAAATTACTCCCCTGCAGTTTGCCGGCATTCTATCCGCGATTCATCCGACACTGGATTATACCGGTTTCGAACAGGTCGATATCGTGGTTGAGGCGGTCACAGAGAATCCACAGATTAAGATAAAAGTACTGACAGAGACTGAGCAACATCTTTCGGATCATGCTCTGCTGACCTCCAATACCTCGACTATCCCTATCAGCCTGCTGGCCCGGCAGCTCAGACGACCGCAGCAGTTTTGTGGAATGCACTTTTTTAATCCGGTTCCCAAAATGCCTCTGGTTGAAATTATCCGAGGTGAACAGACCGCAGAGCCCACTATCGACAGAGTCATTGCCTGGGCTATCGCCCTTGGCAAAACACCGATTGTGGTTAACGATTGTCCGGGATTTTTTGTAAACCGGGTGTTGTTCCCTTATTTCGCCGCCTTCAACCTGTTACTGCTGGACGGCGCAGACTACCGGCATATAGATAAAGTCATGGAATCAGAGTTCGGCTGGCCGATGGGACCCTCATGGTTACTGGATGTGGTGGGAATTGACACAGCATTCCACGCTCAGCAAGTCATGGCGAAGGGCTATCCGGAAAGAATGCAGATTCCTGACAAGGATGTGGTGAGTACACTGTTCCACGCCGGACGCTACGGGCAGAAAAATCACCAGGGCTTCTGGCTCTGGGAAACGGATCGCAAAGGCAAAATGAAGAAAACAGCCGATCCGCAAACTTCAGAATTACTGGCCGGGATTTGTGCCCCCTCCCGCTTATTTACCGATGAAGAAATACTGCAACGGATGATGATTCCGATGATCAATGAAGTGGTGAGGTGCCTGGAAGAAAATATCATCGCCTCTCCGGCAGAAGCTGATATGGCGCTGGTTTACGGTCTGGGATTCCCCGCATTTCGCGGCGGTGTTTTTCGTTATCTTGACAGCCTGGGATCAGACCATTTCCTGCAACAGTCAGCACAGTTTACCGGATTATCACCACTGTATCACGCGCCGGCATTGCTGACGGAAAAAGGCCGTCAGCAGCAAAGTTGGTATGCCCCTCCGGCGCCGATAGCAGGTCGCCTGAATTCTGACCAAGGGAGAGCGTAAATGGAAAACGTTGTGGTTGTAGAAGCGTTGCGAACCCCAATGGGCCGTTCAAAGGGCGGGGCATTCCGCCATTTACGGGCTGAAGACCTATCTGCGCACGTGATGCAGCAAATTCTGTTGCGCCATCCGGCACTGGATCCGGCATCACTGAGCGATATTGTCTGGGGGTGTGTGCAGCAAACCCTCGAACAGGGATTCAACATTGCACGCAATGCGGCTCTGCTGGCCGAAATTCCGGTGCAGGTACCGGCGACCACCGTCAACCGGTTGTGTGGTTCATCTATGCAGGCACTGCATGATGCCAGCCGCGCAATTATGGTAGGAGATGCCGACAGTTGCCTGGTGGGTGGTGTCGAACATATGGGACATGTCCCCATGTCCCACGGGGTCGATTTTCATCCGCAGCTTAGCAGAACCGTGGCAAAGGCTGCCGGTATGATGGGACTGACTGCTGAAATGTTGGCCCGGATGCACGGTATCAGCCGTGAACAGCAGGATAGTTTTGCGCTGCGCTCACACCAGCGGGCATGGCAGGCAACCGTCAGCGGGCAGTTCCTGCGGGAAATCACCCCGATTTACGCTCATGATGCCGGGGGCGTGTTGTTCCGGATGAGTTGTGACGAAGTGATCCGCCATGACACCAGTACGGAAAGTTTAGCCGCCCTGCCCCCGGCTTTTGACCCCGTCAATGGAAGCGTCACTGCCGGGAATTCTTCAGCACTCTCGGATGGTGCGTCAGGAATGCTGATAATGAGTGAAAGCCGCGCCCGTAGCCTCGGACTACCGATGCTGGCCCGGGTTCGTAGCATGGCTGTAACCGGATGTGACCCGTCCCTGATGGGCTATGGCCCCGTCCCGGCAACACGGTTGGCGTTGCAGCGTGCCGGACTGAGTATTGCTGATATTGGACTATTTGAACTTAACGAAGCTTTTGCTGCACAGACGCTGCCCTGTATCAAGGACCTCGGGCTGGCAGATCAACTGGATGAAAAGGTCAATCTGCGGGGAGGTGCAATAGCTCTGGGACATCCACTCGGCTGTTCCGGCAGTCGAATCTGCACTACGCTTATCCATCAGATGCAGGAACATGATGTCGAATTTGGTGTCGCCAGCATGTGCATCGGGCTCGGTCAGGGAATAACGACCGTTTTTGAACGGGTATAAAACGCCGCAGGCGTGACGGACATCTACCGCCACACCTGCGCTTATATCAAACCGACAACATCAGATAAACGCGAATGCATCACCATAAATCTGGCTGCTAACAGCTTCACGTTCAGCGCAGAAACGATCACGCGCGACTTTCGCCATTTCGAAACGACCGGCAATGTAGATATCGTAGTTTTTCAGAGAAGAGTAATCCTGAATGACTGCCGGTAACACTGTCCCGGTCCGACCCTGCCAACTGTCATCAGGCTGTTCGACCACCGGCACAACTTTCAGATTAGGATGTCGTACCGCCAGGGCGTTCAGTTCTTCCAGATCATAAATATGCTGGGGTTCACGTCCCCCCCAGTAAATAGCGATTTCGCGTTGTGGGTTCTGTGACAGGGCGGTCAGCAGGATAGAACGCGCATAAGAGAATCCGGTACCTCCGGCGACCAGAATAATCGGACGGTCACTGTCATTCCGCAATCCAGCATTACCATGTGGCATATCAACCGTAATTTTCCGCTGTTCACGAATACGGTCCATAACCGCCATTGCATACAGGTTATGGTCTGACGCCCCAATATGTAGTTCGATGATATCTTTTTCCATTGGGGTTGAGGCTAGCGAGAACGGACGTTTATCGTTCTCTTCCATCACGACCATCAGATACTGTCCTGCCTGAAAATCATAGTCGGACTCTGGAACTAACCGGACCCGATAGACAGTGTCGGTAATAGTTTCTACAGAAATTACTTTACAGCTTAATCTTGTCATGCATTCCCTCTGTCGGGTCATCAGCTAAATTGGGTGGTTGTCGGTTACCGTTTGGGTTGAGGTTCGAAAATCGCCAGCTCATCCCAGATTTCATCAATCCTTGCCGTTACACGGGGATCTTTGACGATTGGTCGTCCCCATTCACGATCCGTTTCTCCCGGCCATTTATTCGTGGCATCCATACCCATTTTCGACCCCAGCCCGGACACCGGTGAAGCAAAATCCAGATAGTCGATGGGTGTGTTTTCAACAATCACCGTATCTCTGGCCGGGTCCATCCGGGTGGTAATCGCCCAGATGACATCATTCCAGTCACGGGCATTCACATCATCATCGCAGACAATGACAAACTTAGTGTACATAAATTGTCGCAGGAACGACCATACCCCAAACATAACGCGTTTCGCGTGTCCGGCATATTGTTTCTTCATTGTCACTACCGCCAGCCGGTAAGAACAACCCTCCGGGGGCAGATAAAAATCGACAATTTCAGGAAACTGCTTAATCAGAATCGGGACCAACACTTCATTCAGCGCCACCCCGAGGGCGGCTGGTTCATCTGGCGGACGGCCGGTGTAGGTTGAATGATAAATGGCCTGCTGGCGTTTAGTAATATGCGTTACGGTAAATACCGGAAAGTTATCCACTTCATTATAATAACCGGTATGGTCCCCGTAAGGGCCTTCCGGAGCCATATCACCCTGTTCAATATAACCTTCAAGGATAATTTCGGCACTGGCTGGGACTTCCAGTTCATTCGACAGTGATTTGACGACCTCAGTCTTAGTGCCTCTCAGCAATCCGGCAAAAGCATACTCCGATAAACTGTCAGGGATAGGGGTTACCGCGGCCAGGATAGTTGCCGGATCTGCTCCTAAAGCCACAGAAACCGGAAAACGTTCCCCGGGATGAGCTTTACACCATTCCTGAAAATCAAGCGCACCACCACGATGAGACAGCCAGCGCATAATCAACCGGTTCCTGCCAATCACCTGCATACGATAGATGCCAAGATTTTGTCGTTCTTTATGTGGCCCACGGGTGACCGTCAGGCCCCAGGTAATCAGCGGGGCAGCATCTTCCGGCCAACAGGTCATGACAGGAACCGACGCCAGATTGACCTCATCTCCTTGTAAGACGATTTCCTGGCAAGGAGCATGACTGCGACGTTTGGTTGGCATGTTCAGTACTTGTTTGAAACGCGGCATTTGTTCAAATAAGTCACGAAAACCTTTCGGCGGGCTGGGTTCTTTAAGGAATGCCAGCAGTTCACCGACATCACGTAACGCACTGACGTCCTCCTGTCCCATCCCCATCGCCACCCGTTTGGCAGTACCGAACAGGTTACAAAGTACCGGCATGTCATAGCCTTTAGGATTCTCAAACAACAAGGCTGGCCCACCGGCCCGTAGCGTCCGGTCTGCGATCTCGGTCATTTCTAATGCAGGATCAACAGGATAACTGATTCTTTTTAACTCGCCACGCTGCTCAAGTTGTTGCAGAAAGTCTCTTAAGTCCTGATATTTCATGAGGTTTTTACTTTGTTGCCGGAGATAATCTGGTCATTATAGGGATGTTCGCATCAGGATGCTGAAATTTATTAACCCTCTATGCGGGTGAGTGATAAATTATCCGTGTTCACCGCCGGACGATCTGATGCAGCAACTCACGGGGTTCAGCACTGATTAAAAATAATTAAATATCCGCTAACAGCAAAGGCTACACCACAGATTTACGTTAATGAATAGCCTATAACTCTGTTACCGGTTTTGCTATTCTTGGCTGCCTGCTATCTGGAGCTGTTATGGAATCATGGTACTTACTTTTTTGCAAACGTGGTCAGCTGTTGAGGGCCCAGGAACATCTGGAACGTCAGGGTATTGCCTGTATGAGTCCGATGATTGAAGTAGAAAAAACAGTTCGCGGTAAACTCAGCAAGGTGAGTGAACCTTTGTTTCCCAATTACTTGTTTATCCGCTTCTCTCCTGAAGTCATTCACACCACGACCATCGCTGCTACCCGTGGCGTCAGCCATTTTGTCAGATTCGGCGCTTTGCCTGCGACGGTCCCGGAAGAAGTGATTGAGAGCATCTCCTGTCACGATTATCAGGCACTTCTGTCAGAAGAACTGCCCCGGCAGGGAGATGAAGTCGAGATTATCGCCGGGACATTCGAGGGCTTACGGGCGATTTTTGCCGAACCTAAGGGTGAATCCCGCTCAATATTACTGTTGAATCTGTTGAACAAGCAGGTCGTCCGCAGTGTCAGCAATCAGCAATTCCGGAAAATATGATCAGTTCAGCCGAAATAACTGCCGCGCATTATGATCAATCTGTTGTGCCAGTTGTTCAGTCTCTTCATTTCTCCAGCCAGCAACCTGCTGCACAATATGTGGCAGGAAGCAGGGTTCATTACGTCGTGAAGGTGGGCGGGGATGCATATCTCTCGGAATAAGGTACGGAGCGTCCGTTTCCAGCAGCAAACGACCACCCGGGATTGACGTCAACAACTCTCTTAACTCCAATCCCCTGCGTTCGTCACATACCCAGCCAGTAATTCCCACCGACAGACCTGCGGCCAGATACTCTTCCAGCTCCTGACGGTTGCCGGTAAAGCAATGCACTACCGCTGCCGGTATTTTGTCGAGCCAGGGGGATAACACTGCCATAAAGCGCTGATGGGCCTCACGACAATGCAGGAATACCGGTAATTGCAACTCAGCAGCTAACGCCAGTTGCGCATCAAATGCGTATTCCTGTTGATTGTGGTCAGAGAGATTACGGTTGAAGTCGAGTCCGCATTCACCGATTGCAACGACTTCGGACTGGCCAGCCAGCCGGCGCAGAGTTCCTGCCGTTTCCTGAGACCATTCACTGGCATGGTGGGGATGAACGCCAGCAGTGGACCAGCAATATCCGGAATGTTGTTTCGCCAGCGATAATGCCTGCTGGCTTTCCAGGGCGTTAGTCCCGGTGATAAGCATTCCGGACACCCCTGCCGCCCGTGCACGGGCTACCACCTGCTTACGATCCTTTGCAAACTGCGTACTGGTCAGGTTGACTCCAATATCAAACATAATTTTTCCCAAAAATCTCAACCACCCTGACGGGTGGTTTTAGTTAACCCTTCACGTAGTGACGGGACCTGAGTTGGGATCTCAGGAGTCTGTATCCTGATCCTGGTCCTTATCCCAACGTCCTTTTCCTACGTAGTAACGTGAGAAGAATACGCCGACTTCAAACAGGCAGTACATCGGAATAGCGAGCAAAGTTTGGGAAAAAACGTCTGGCGGGGTTAATAACATACCCACCACAAAGGCGCCTACCAGCATATAAGGACGTTTCTTTTTCAGATCATCTGGTGAGGTAATCCCGGTCCAGCACAACAATACAATCGCCACCGGCACCTCAAACGCTACGCCGAAGGCGAGAAACAACGCCATCACAAAGTCGAGGTAATTACTGATATCTGTAGCAATCTGTACGCCGTGCGGCACGGTTTTGGCAAAAAAACCAAACGCCAACGGGAATACCACAAAATAAGCAAAGCAAACACCGATGTAGAACAGTAGCGAGCTGGAAAACAGTAACGGCATAATCAGCTTGCGTTCGTGCCGGTAGAGCGCGGGAGCTACAAAGGCCCACAACTGGTAGAGAATCACCGGTACAGCCAGAAAAATCGAGACAATAATGGTAAGTTTAATCGGCGTAAAGAAAGGTGATGCAACATCCGTTGCAATCATGCTGGCACCCGTAGGCATCTGACGAATCAGCGGCGCAGCCACCAGTTGATAGATGTCATTGGAAAAATATACCAGGCAGAGAAATATCACCAGCACGGACACAATGCAATAAAGCAAGCGCTTACGTAGCTCAATCAGATGGCTGATCAGCGGTTGAGTATCTTGTACATCCATGATTATCTTTCTTCGCTTACCGGTGAGGCAGGTTTAGTATCGGACACGGGTTCCGTTTTAACACTGCTGGCTGTCTGATGATCTGCTTTCACTGATGTTTCTGCAGAAGAGTGTGTCGGGTGCTGAGGCACTTCTGCCGTAGTCCCGGTCTGTGCCGAAGCAGGCGGATTTACCGGTTCCGGAGCAGAAGTCGTTGCTGACTGCGGGCTCACCGGCTCCGGTGCAGAAGTCGTTGCTGGCTGATGAATGGTATGCGGATCACCGGAAGACGCCGTATTTGCCTTATCATCCTCGCCTTCAAGGTCTGTGGCCTCCCGGTAAGTACGTTTCATCGACTCGGCCGTTTTCCGCAGTTCATCCATTGACTCTTTCAGCTCTGGCGAAAGAGTGCCTTTACCAGCCTCTTCAACTTTTTTCAGGCTATCCTGTAACTCCTGCAGTTTTAACTCCTGAGCCAGTTCATTCTGTACATTGGCTGCCAGAGAACGCATGGCACGGATCCAGCCAACGACTGTTTTCACCGCCACAGGTAACCGTTGAGGCCCAAGCACAATCAGACCAATCACGAATATCAGTAAGAGCTCACTAAAACCTATATCGAACACGGGTTATACCTGATCGTTGTCTTTACGGGATTCTTCTTTCTTAGAAGAAGTAGGTAATTCGTCAGAGAGTGGTTTTGCGGGGAAATCCGCATCTTTACTCTTTTTATCATCTTCATCGCTCATGGCTTTTTTGAAACCTTTGATTGAAGATCCTAAATCTGAACCCAGTCCACGCAGTTTTTTGGTACCAAACAACAGCACCAGAATGACTACAATGATAAGTAACTTCCAGATACTAATGCCGCCCATTTCTTAACCTCTGAAGATCTATGATCCAACAAAACACAGCGTGTAAAAACACCTCAATCCCCTGACAGTAGCGCGTTTGGGATAAGGCTGACAATCAGTTTGTCTTACGCCAACCGATGATCCATGTTAACACACCAGCAACAATCAGTATTGCCGAAGTGACATCCCACTGCGGCCGGCCGATAGCAATCGCCGTACCACTTAACATAAATACTGCCCCCATCCCCAGCAGATAGCGGGCCTGGCTGTGCCGGACACGCTGAGCATTCATTTCAAGGGCCAGTTTATCTACACTATGTTTCAGTAATTTATGCTGTCGCATTCCGTCATAAAATAACTCCGGCAGCTCAGGTAATTTTTCAGCCCAGGAAGGCGCTTTTGATTTTACTGCCCGCCATATAGCGGGTAAGCCAACCTGATCTTTAATCCACTCTTCAAGAAAAGGTTTGGCCGTTTTCCACAGATCCAGTTGTGGGTAAAGTTGGCGGCCAATGCCTTCAACATACAATAATGTTTTCTGCAACAGAACCAATTGTGGCTGCACTTCCATATTGAACCGACGTGCGGTATTGAACAGATTGAGCAGCACATGGCCAAAGGAGATTTCGGCCAGCGGCTTTTCGAAAATTGGCTCACACACAGTGCGGATAGAAAATTCAAAATCTTCCACATTCGTATCCGGAGGAACCCAGCCAGAATCAACATGCAGCTCAGCGACCCGCCGGTAATCGCGATTAAAGAAAGCGATAAAATTTTCTGCCAGATAGCGTTTATCGTCTTTATTTAAAGAGCCAACAATTCCGCAATCGATACCAATATATTGTGGATCTTCCGGGTGTTCATAACTGACAAAGATGTTACCGGGGTGCATATCCGCATGGAAAAAACTGTCACGAAACACCTGGGTAAAAAATACCTGAACGCCACGTTCAGCCAGCAGTTGCATGTTAACGCCATGTGCTCTCAGGGTGGCAGTGTCAGAAATGGGAATTCCGTAGATACGCTCCATGACCAGCATGCTTTCACTACAATAGTCCGAATAAATCAGAGGGACATACAGCATCTTACTATTGTCGAAATTACGCCGCAGTTGAATGGCATTTGCGGCTTCACGTAACAAATTAAGCTCGTCAATCAACGTTTTTTCGTAATCCCTGACCACTTCGACCGGCCGTAATCGTCTGCCGTCTGGCAGCAGCCGTGGAACCCAGCGCGCCAGCCGGTAAATCAGCCGCATATCCGCTTTGATAACTGGCAGAATATCCGGACGAATGACCTTAATAACAATGTGCTGACCATTCTCTTTCAGGGTCGCAGTGTGAACCTGAGCAATCGAAGCCGATGCCAACGGGGTGATTTCAAAATCGTCAAACCATCGTTCCACCGGTCCGCCGAGGGACTTTTCAATTTGTGCTTTAGCTCTGATACCGTCAAAAGGAGGAACTTTGTCCTGCAACGCGGACAGTTGATCAGCTATCTCCGGTGGAAACAAATCTCGTCGTGTTGACAGCATCTGACCGAACTTAATCCAGACCGGTCCGAGTTGTTCAAGTGCCATCCTTAAACGCACACCCAACTCTTCCTGCGGGTGACGATTAGGGATCCAAAAGATACACCGCCGCCACAGACGTACCAGCAAAGTCAGACGGGTCCTTGGGATGAGTTCATCCAAACCATGAGACAAAAAAATACGAATAATGAAATAGAGTCGCCGAATTTCTCCAACAGTCATTTCTTCTCCCATTGCGCCAGCCGTGCATCCAGCGCAGCCAGCTTTTTGTCCAGTGCCGCAGTTTCTTCGCAAAACCACGCCACTTCGAGTGTGCCAGGTGCCGCCCGCCACTCCTCGGTCAGTATTTCTCCCAGTTGCCGTTGCCTGCTACTGATGTCTTGCCGGACAAAGGAAAACAATCGTTGTCCTGCCCGGCTGATTCCCTGAGCAGCAATATCTCCGACAAACGGCGCCAGATACTCCGCCGGATCCAGTTCGGCCAGATCCATCAGTGCTGAAAACTGCTGAATAACCTGCAGATCTCCCTGCACATCCAGTTTACCCTGACGAATCAGTGAAGTCAGATTCTGCCGGTCACGCAACTCTGGCAATACGCCTAATGCCAGTGAGACAGTACAATCGCTGCTGTCCTGCCAGTCACCCACCACATCCAGTTGCTGTTCACCGAAAACCAGCACCAGTGGCCGGGAAAACTCACTGAACTTCAGTGTCAGAACTTTCCCTTTCAGTCGCTGACGTGCCGGTTTCAGGCCGCGATCCTGATAAAGAACACGGTTAAGCACATTCTCTATCGTCGCTGTCAGCAGTGGCATCGCCGTCATTGCTGTGAACATCAGAATTTATACCCACGGTGGAGAGCAACAATGCCTCCGGTCAGATTGTAATAGGAAGTATTTTCGAACCCGACATCGTTCATCATCCCTTTCAACGTTTCCTGATCAGGATGCATACGAATAGATTCCGCCAGATACCGGTAGCTTTCGGCATCTCCGGCAACAACCTGACCGATACGGGGCAGAATGTGGAAAGAGTACGCATCATAGGCCTTACTGAGCGGTTCAAGCAGCGGTTTGGAAAATTCCAGCACCAGCAGGCGACCACCGGGTTTAAGTACCCGGAACATAGAGGCCAGCGCTTTTTCTTTCTCGGTCACGTTTCGCAGGCCAAAAGAGATAGTAATGCAGTCGAAATAATTATCAGGAAAGGGTAGTGCTTCGGCATTTGCCTGAACATAGCTGACGTTACCGGATATTCCCCGGTTACGTAACTTCTCGCGCCCCATCTTCAGCATTGAACTGTTGATATCTGCCAGCACGACCTGACCCGTTTCCCCTACCAGCCGGGAGAATTTAGCGGTCAGATCACCGGTGCCACCAGCCAGGTCGAGTACCCGCTGCCCGCGACGGACGCCACTGCAGTCAATGGTAAAACGTTTCCAGATGCGATGGATACCCATCGACATTAAATCGTTCATCAGGTCATATTTTGCTGCCACGGAATGGAAAACATCGGCAACTTTTTCAGCCTTTTCGTTTTTTGCTACGGTCTGAAAACCAAAATGCGTTGTTTCCTGAGTTTCCTGAGATTCATCTGCCATCGGTATTACCTGCTATGTAATCAATACTGTCTGAAGTGTACCAGACTCCCGAAGGTCAGGCACGTTACTGCACTACTATTCAGCATTTCCCCGGGGGTTTTCACTATTGTCCCACGGATTCCCGGAAGCGACCAGTGAGCTTTCTTTTTCACTGTCAGTTTCCGCGACTTCAGAGTCAAAAGAGAGCGCTTTTTCCGTGATTTTCGGATCAATCGGCCGACGAACCTCAACTCCCAGCCGACGAAACGCTTCCGTGCGGGCTATCATATTTCCGCGCCCTTCCGTCAGTTTTTTCATCGACTGTTGATAGCTGTCCCGTGCTTTATCCAGGTGACTACCCATCGCCTGCATATCGTCGACAAACAGTCGCATCTTGTCATATAAACGCCCGGCTTTATCGGCAATCTGCTGGGCATTCTGGCTTTGATGTTCATAACGCCAGAGATTACTGATAGTGCGTAGTGCCACCAACAGGGTGGTCGGGCTGACCAGCATTATATTTTGTGCTAACGCCTCATTGACCAGTTCAGGCTCTCTGTCGAGTGCCAGTAAAAAGGCCGGTTCTACCGGAATAAACATCAGCACATAATCCAGCGAACGTACACCGGGTAACTGCTGGTAATCTTTTCGGCTGAGTAAACGAAGGTGGCTACGTACAGCGCTGATATGTTCCCGGACCGCCTGTTCCCGCAGCAGATCATCTTCTTCTGCATTAAAATACCGTTCATAAGCGACCAACGTCATTTTTGCGTCAATGACCACATCTTTATTTTGCGGCAAATGTACAATCACATCCGGCTGAAAACGTCCGTCATTTCGGTGAATACTGACCTGGGTCTCGTATTCATACCCCTCCCGCAATCCTGAGGCTTCCAGCACCCGGCTGAGGATCACCTCGCCCCAGTTGCCCTGGGTCTTATTATCGCCTTTCAGGGCGCGGGTCAGGTTAACGGCTTCGCGGGCCATTTGACTATTCAGTTTTTGTAACTGACGAATTTCATGTGTAAGCGTATGCCGCTCACGGGCTTCACTACTGAAACTTTCGTTGATTTGCCGACGAAAACCTTCCAGCTGTTCCCGCAACGGTGTCAGTATTCCGTGCATACTTTGCCGATTTTGCTCGTCAAAACGCCGTCCACTGTTTTCAAAAATCCGCCCGGCCAGATTTTCAAATTGCGCTGCCAGCCGCTGTTCACTGTTGAGCAGTAAACGCTGCTTCTCTTCTGCCGCCAGACGGGTTTCTTCCAGCCGGGTGGTCACCTCACGCAGTTCTGATTCCTGCGCCCGGTGAATATCAGCCTGATGACGCAGTTCCTGGTTCAACTGCCCGGCCTGCTCACGCCAGTAGGTCAGTTGTTGGAGCTTCTCCTGCTGCGCAGCCAGCTCAGCATGCAAGTGGCGCAGTTCGGCCTCTTTTTGTCGCTCGCTATGCTGTCCGCTGCTCAATTCCTGCTGCAGCCGCTCAATCGTCTTCTGCCCCGCCTGTTGCTCTGCCTGATAACGCGCCAACTGATGACCGTTACGCAGTGCCGATATCAGCCAGCCCAGAACAGCACCGCCCAGTAACAGGCATCCTGAAATAATGAATTGCGTGTCCACCCGCTTCTCCACTTAACACTTTGTCAGAGGAAAGGTAGAGTGGCACTGTATAGATGTCCAGATATTTTTACAGTTGAGGATTTCCGGCTAAAGACAGCAACCAGGCCATCCTGCCGGAAGAGTGAGGAGGATTATAATAACGCTTTGGCCGCATCGACCACGATTTTTACTGCCTGACTTTCGGTCTGCTTCATGGTCGCGCTGTCCGGGATCTCTTTCTGGGTACGGTTGACTATCACTCCGGCTATCATACCTGCCCGTAGTCCCTGGCTGGCACACATCGTTAGCAGGGTGGCTGACTCCATTTCATAGTTCAGTACCCCCATCGACTGCCACTCCTCCATAGAGCCTCTGAACGCTTTCACCACTCTGCCAGAGAAAGTGTCATAACGTTCCTGCCCCGGATAGAAGGTATCTGAAGAAGCCGTGATGCCGATATGGGTGGTCGCTCCGGCGCGGCGGGCTGCCTCTGCCAGGGCAGTGGTACAGGTAAAATCGGCCACTGCCGGAAACTCAAGTGGCGCAAAATGCAAACTGGCCCCATCCAGCCTGACCGACGCCGTAGTCACCAGCACATCCCCGACATTAATATGCGGCTGTATCGCCCCTGTCGTTCCCACCCGCAAAAATGTCCGGACTCCCAACTGAGCCAGTTCCTCTACCGCAATCGAGGTAGAAGGTCCACCAATCCCGGTAGAACAGATAATGACAGGTTTACCCTCAATAAAGGCTATCCAGCTGCTAAACTCACGATGGGATGCGAGCTGGCGCGGATTATCCATCAGTTCCGCAATTTTTTTCACCCGATCCGGGTCACCGGGCACAATCGCCAGTGTGGCTCCCTGAAGATCGGCTTTAGTCAGTCCAAGATGAAAAACGTCGGATTGCGACATAAGTACCTCAATCAGCAGCTAGTGAATAATGATTCGATTGTACTTGAAGCACTGGTTTTTTATGTGACAGAAATCAACCTTAAAATGTGACATTACATACCTTGTCAGAAAAATATAGATGCAGATCTCAAATCTCTCGGTAAAGCCGATTATTTCCCGATCACCAGTGCAATCCTGAACCACATTTTGTAAACCACCAGAGGTAGACTGGGGCAACTGGAATAAAGTTTTTGGTATGGCGACGTTCTGTTCGGGAATTAACAACTTTACGGGAGTCCTTAATGAATAGTTCAATCGGCAATCAGGGCAGTACCGCAGACGCAGTTCACTGCACAGAAACTACGCTCCCGAGCCGTGGTGATTTATTACCGGCCTTTCTGGCAAAACCCTCTCAATCTGTGTCTGCCCCGTTTCCCGTTATCCTGGTGGTACACGAAATTTTTGGTATCAATGATTATATCCGCGATATCTGTCGCCGTCTGGCGGAGGCCGGTTATCTGGCGATCGCTCCTGATCTGTTTTTCCGTCATAGTGATCCCGCCAGTTTCAGCTCCCCGCAACAACTGAAAAATGAACTGGTCGGCAAAGTGGCCGACCGTGAGGTGCTGGCCGATCTTGATCACGCCGCTAACTGGGCAGCAACCCATGGTGGCGATCTGCGACGGCTCGGGTTAACCGGTTTTTGTTGGGGGGGAAGAATAGCCTGGTTATATGCTACCCATAATCCGCAATTACAGGCTGCCGTGGCCTGGTATGGTCATCTGCATCCACAAATCACTCTGCGTCAACCGGTGACCCCGGTCGATGCTGCTGCCAGTCTGACGGCCCCGGTTCTCGGCCTGTACGGCGCTCTGGACCCGATGATTACCGCAGAAAACGTCGCACTGATGCAGCAGGCATTACGCGCGGCCAATTCTGATTCTGAAATTATCACTTACCCTGATGCTGGACATGCCTTTCATGCTGATTACCGGCCAAACTATCATGCAGAGTCAGCACAGGATGGATGGCAACGAATGCTGGAATGGTTTGGCCGCTACGGGGTGGCTCCCGCTCATCCGGGCTCTTAACCTGCTTCAGCCTCTTTTGTCCTGTGGCGGTGAAAATTCAGACGGACTCCGAAGGCACGAAAAATTATCCGGGATAGAATCAGGCTTTACTGAGCACAGACCCGGCCCCTGTGACACAGTTGTCAGGGGGCTGTTTGTTTTGGTCATGGACAGGAAAAGCCTTATGAAAAAAACGCTCTCTGTGAGTATTGTGGTCATCTCACTGACCCTAAGCGGTTGTAGCACCATAAACAATTTCTTCGGTGGGATGTTCTCCGGAAATGATCACACGCCAGTACGCGGTGATGAAAAAGTCTTGCAGGCCCATGTGCAACAGTGCGATACCGGTAAGGTCGCTGAGGATTGTATTACCGCAGGTTCAATGTATGAACTTCGTGGCGGTGACAACTATCGCCTGGCAATGGACTTCTACCAGAAAGGTCTGGCACTGCATTCACCCGACGCTTACCAGGCAATTGGTCATCTGTTTGAAAATGGCTACGGTGTGACACAAAGTTACGCTGATGCCCGTAAATGGTATCAGCAAGGGGCGGATGCCGGAGATGGTAACGCGATGCTGTATCTGTCGAATATGTATCGCTACGGCTATGGTGTCAGCAAAGACCGACGCAAGGCCTTTGAGTATGCCCGCATGGGATGTAAAAAAGGGAATATTCTGGCCTGTGCCGCACAAAAACAGCTGTTGAGACCTGCCGCCAAAAAATAAAATTCAATCCCACCCGCCAGTATCAGGGCGTATGTTTATGCGGTACATTGCTGAGCTATTGCTGTTGTAACAGCCCCTGAAATATTCAGGGAGCATTGCAATACACCAACAGACAGTTTTAAGCATCGCCCCGCTGAGGTATAGTCCGCTTTTTTCCGGAGAATTCATGCTGACCAACTCATCGACCCGCCTGAACAAATACATCAGTGAGAGCGGTATTTGCTCCCGTCGTGATGCCGACCGTTTTATTGAGCAAGGCAATGTATTTATTAACGGTAAACGTGCAACTGTCGGTGATCAGGTGTATGCCGGTGATGTGGTGAAGGTTAATGGTCAGCTGATTGAGCCAAGGAATGAAGAAGACTTAGTGCTTATTGCCCTGAATAAGCCGGTAGGCATTATCAGCACCACTGAAGGCAGCGAAAAAGACAATATTGTTGATTTCGTCAATCACAGCAAACGCGTGTTCCCGATTGGTCGTCTGGATAAAGATTCCCAGGGACTAATTTTTCTGACCAACCATGGTGATCTGGTGAATAAGATCCTGCGGGCTGGTAATGACCACGAAAAAGAGTATGTGGTGACCGTGAATAAACCGATCACCGACGAGTTCATCAAGGGCATGGCTGCCGGGGTGCCCATGCTGGGTACGGTGACAAAGAAATGTAAGGTGAAGAAAGAAGCACCCCAGGTGTTTCGCATTACTCTGGTACAGGGGCTTAACCGTCAAATCCGTCGCATGTGCCAGCACTTTGGATTCGAAGTCACCAAACTCGAACGGGTACGTATCATGAATGTCAGCCTGAAGGGGTTACCTCCCGGGGAGTGGCGTGATTTTACCGACGATGAGTTGATCGAATTATTCCGGCTGTTGGAAAACTCAACCTCACTGGATCCAGCCGAGAAAAAAAATAAGCCTAAAACCACAGCGGCGAAGAAAAGCCCGTCCGGAAAAAGACCCACAGACAAGCCGGCGACTCCCCCACCGGCACGTAAGCGCTTTACGCAGCCAGGCAGAAAGAAAAAGGGTCGCTGATTGCCCGATTCAGACGGCCAACCCGCTGCCGGGCGGGGCGTATCACCCTCCCCGCCCGGCGTTATCCCCGGTCTACACGGCCTCTGCCCGTAGTTTTTTAGCCGCTTCCACCATATTCGCCAGTGCCTGGCGGGTTTCACTCCAGCCACGGGTTTTCAGGCCACAATCCGGGTTGACCCATAGCCGGCCAGCGGGGATATGTTGAGCCGCTTTACGTAGCAGGTTTTCTATCTCAGCTACCGCGGGGACATTCGGGGAGTGGATATCGTACACCCCCGGGCCTATCTCGTTCGGATATTCAAACTGTTCAAAGGATTCCAGTAACTCCATATCTGAGCGTGAAGTCTCGATAGTAATGACGTCAGCGTCCAGTGCTGCGATAGAGTCCATAATGTCATTGAATTCGCAGTAACACATATGGGTATGGATCTGGGTGTTATCGCCGGCAACAGCGGCATTCAGGCGGAATGCTTCTACCGCCCAGGCCAGATAGTCAGCCCATTCCGACTGATGGAGTGGTAGCCCTTCACGCAAGGCAGGTTCATCAATCTGGATAATACCAATGCCGGCATTTTCCAGATCAGCCACTTCATCGCGCAGTGCCAGCGCAATCTGTCGGGCAATGGTCTCGCGGTTCACATCTTCGCGCGGGAATGACCAACAAAGAATGGTTACAGGGCCGGTCAGCATGCCTTTTACTGGTTTGTCGGTCAGCGACTGAGCGTATTTAGCCCATTCGACCGTAATGGGCTGCGGACGACTAATGTCTCCGATGATGACCGGGGGTTTCACACACCTCGAACCGTAACTCTGTACCCAGCCGTTCTGAGTGAAAACAAACCCGTCCAGATGTTCACCAAAATATTCCACCATATCGTTACGTTCAGCCTCGCCATGCACCAGCACATCCAGCCCCAGCCGTTCCTGCTCGGCAATCGCCTGCCGGATATGGCCAGCGATGCCAGTGCGATAGCTGGCCCGGTCCAGTCGCCCCTGCTTAAAGTTAAGGCGCAGTCCACGAATTTCACTGGTTTGTGGGAAGGAGCCAATCGTTGTAGTTGGCCAGGCCGGGAGTGAAAATCGTTGCTGTTGTGCCTTTGCCCGGATGAGGTAGCCATGTTGCCGCTGGCTGTCGCTGGCGGTAATCGCCCGTAGTCTGGCGGAAACCGCATGATTATGTACCCGGGAGGAGTGTTCACGGGCACGGACTGGCGCACTCCAGGCTTCCAGAGGGGCCGGATCTTTATGATTCAGGGCGTTACGCAGCAAGGACAGTTCCCCACACTTCTGCAGTGCAAACGAAAACCAGCTTTTTACTTCGTCATCCAGCCGGGTTTCACTGCACAAATCTATCGGGCTATGCAGTAAAGAGCAGGATGTCCCAATCCATAGTTGTTGACGCTGCGCCACCAGCGGCTGCAACCGCTGATACCAACGGCTAAGATCCGCCCGCCAGACATTCCGGCCATTAATCACCCCGACTGACAGCACCCAGTCTGCAGGTAATTGCTCATTCAGAGACAGAATATCATCATTGCCATGAACCAGATCGACATGTAACCCCTGGACAGGTAACTCCCTGATCACCGGTAAATTCTGACCGATACTGTCGAAATAGCTGGTTAGCAACAGGCGCGTAGCCCCCTGCAGTGCCTGATAAGCGGGTTTAAAGGCATTCAGCCATTCCGCCGGCAGTTCCAGAGATAAGATGGGTTCGTCAATCTGGACCCATTCAATATCCCGTTTTGCCAGCTCTGCCAGCAGTTGCTGATATACCGGCAGGATCGCGGGCAGTAGGGATAACCGGTCAAAGATGTTTCCTTTGACTTTCCCCAGCCACAGGTAGGTGACCGGCCCCGTCAACACCGGTTTTACCCGATGGCCAAGTGCCAGAGCTTCATCCACTTCATCCAGCAACTGTGTCCATGCCAGAGTGAAGGTCTGGCCCTGACTGAATTCAGGCACGATATAGTGATAATTGGTATTAAACCACTTGGTCATTTCCGCTGCAGCAGCCGGCTTTCCGGTGGGCGCACGTCCCCGGCCAATCCGAAACAGAGTATCCAGATCCAGCCCTCCCCCGGCGTTCCGGTGCCTTGCAGGGATATTTCCAAGCATCAGGCTGGTTGTCAGTATATGGTCATACCATGCGAAATCGCCGACCGGCAACAGATCGACTCCCGCTTCTTTCTGCTGTTGCCAGTGCCTGGCACGTAACTGGCGACCCGTCTCCAGCAGTTCCTGCACCCCGCACTCACCCGCCCAGTAACTTTCCAGGGCTTTCTTCAGTTCACGCTGCAGCCCGACGCGCGGAAATCCTAATGTATGATTCAGAATGGTCATGGCACTCAATTCCTTTCAGTAAAAAGACCTCAGGGACATCTGCCTAATCCTGGCGCGCTACGGGGAAAATCATCATGTGGCCTGCCAGCACTTACGGCCTTCTGAAAGATTTTTTCAGATGTTTAGCCGTCCAGATGTTTACACATCTATATTCAGCAGGTAGTGTACTATCCACAAGCGCAAATTATTCAATATCACTATGAAGGTCTCTCATGATCGAGATTAAGCACCTGAAGACGCTACAGGCTCTCAGGACCACGGGATCACTGGCAGGAGCAGCAGCACAATTACATCAGACGCAATCTGCGCTCTCTCACCAGTTCAGTGATCTCGAGCAGCGCCTCGGTTTCCGATTATTTGTCCGTAAAAGCCAGCCGTTGCAATTTACTCCACAGGGTGAAATTTTGTTGCAACTGGCCGAACAGATCCTCCCGCAGATCCAACAGGCCTTACAATCCTGCCATGAACCTCATCAGACCAACCTGCGGATTGCGATTGAATGTCATAGTTGTATTCAGTGGCTGACACCGGCGCTGGATATTTTTCGCAGCAACTGGCCTCAGGTGTCAGTCGATTTTAAATCCGGGGTGACGTTTGATCCTCAGCCAGGCTTGCAGCAAGGCGAACTGGATATTGTGTTAACTTCCGATATCCTGCCTCGTAGCGGTTTACATTACTCACCGCTGTTTGATTTTGAAGTACGTCTGGTCATGGCACCTGATCATCCGTTGGCAAAAAAAACGCTCATCACTCCGGAAGACCTGACCGGTGAAACACTGTTAATTTATCCGGTTCAGAGACAGCGTCTTGATATCTGGAGACATTTTTTACAACCGGCCGGGATTAATCCGGAGCTGAAAAGTGTGGATAATACACTGCTGTTAATTCAGATGGTGGCCGCAAAAATGGGGATCGCTGCGCTGCCGCACTGGGTGGTGGAAAGTTTTGAGCGCCAGCAACTCATTGTGACCAAAACACCCGGCGAAGGTTTATGGTCCCGCCTGTATGCTGCGGTACGCGACGGAGAACAGCGTCAGCCGGTGATTGATGCCTTTATCCGTTCGGCACGCCAGCATGCCTGTGATCAACTGCCTTTTGTCCGCGATGCTTCACGACCTGCGGTTCAGAAAAATATTTCCGCTTAACACCCTGCTCATACTGCGACATGCTCCTCCCTGACAGCGACGGATTTACTGCTTCCTCTGGTCTGTCGCAGAGCCTGCTGACGGCCCTGGACTGGCCACGCACTGGCTAAAAATTCATAAATAAACACATCTTGTCATAAATTTGTAACAATTGTGCACTCAGTCAAGGTAATTACTGACATGATGGCTACTCTATGCCCGGTATCCAGCCACCGGACCTGATCCGGCAGTCAGCCCCGGTGGCGTTTTCAAGGAAAATCTTCCCCCGGAGGGACATTCATGCTGAGTCTGTTTAAACCCGCACCCCATATCTCCCCTGCCGATCCGGCAAAGGCAGATGCATTATATCGCCGCCTGCGCTGGCAGATCTTTATCGGGATTTTCGTCGGCTACGCTGCTTACTATCTGGTTCGTAAAAACTTTACCCTGGCCATGCCTTACCTGATTGAACAGGGATTTTCCCGCGGAGACCTTGGGTTTGCCTTATCCGGAATATCCATTGCTTACGGATTTTCTAAATTTATTATGGGATCGGTCTCTGACCGCTCTAACCCTCGTGTATTTCTGCCCGCAGGGCTGATTATGGCGGCGCTGGTGATGCTGGTGATGGGTTTTGTTCCTCAGGCAACCTCCGGCATTATGGTGATGTTTGTACTGCTGTTTATCTGTGGCTGGTTCCAGGGAATGGGCTGGCCACCGTGTGGCAGGACCATGGTCCACTGGTGGTCACAGAAAGAGCGCGGCGGAATTGTATCGGTCTGGAACTGCGCACATAACGTCGGCGGAGGAATCCCACCATTACTATTTTTACTCGGCATGGCCTGGTTTAATGACTGGAAAGCTGCACTCTATATGCCAGCCATTGTGGCCATTCTGGTCGCATTGCTGGCCTACGGATTAATGCGTGATACTCCCCAGTCCTGCGGTTTGCCGCCGATTGAGGCCTGGAAAAATGACTATCCGGTAGATTACGATGAGCAGCATGAGGTCGAGTTAACTGCACGACAAATTTTTATGCAGTACATCCTGCCCAATCGCTTACTTTGGTATATCGCACTGGCCAATGTGTTCGTCTATTTACTGCGTTACGGCATTCTCGACTGGTCACCGACCTACCTGAAAGAAGTGAAGCACTTTGCGCTGGATAAATCCTCCTGGGCCTATTTTCTGTATGAATATGCAGGAATTCCTGGCACCTTATTATGCGGCTGGATGTCCGACAAAGTGTTCCGCGGCAACCGCGGACTGACCGGGGTATTTTTCATGGCGCTAGTCACCGTAGCCACCCTGATTTACTGGATAAACCCGCCAGGCCATCCCGCCATTGATATGGCCTGTATGGTGGTGATTGGTTTTCTTATCTATGGTCCGGTAATGCTGATAGGGTTACATGCATTGGAACTGGCCCCCAAGAAAGCCGCCGGAACTGCCGCGGGCTTTACCGGGTTGTTTGGTTATCTGGGGGGATCTGTAGCAGCCAGCGCCATTGTCGGATACACCGTTGACTTCTTCGGTTGGGATGGCGGATTTATTGTGATGCTAGCCGGTTGCGTACTGGCGGTCTTGTTACTGCTGCTAACAACCCTCAGTGAGAAGAAACATAAGCAGAAACTCAACCTGCAGCTTTAATCTGCTTCTCCCTGCCCTACGGCACCAGCACAGCAATACTCTGTGCTGGGTGTCTTCACCTTCAGCCAAACAGTTTCTGCAGGTAATGCGGAACCGCATCCTCTGCATTACTACCAATCACTTCCAGTTCCGGCAGTAATGCGGTCAGGCGCTGATGTGCATTTTTCATGATACAGCCTTTCCCGGCCATACTGAGCATCTCTTTATCATTCATCCCGTCACCAAAAGCAATACAGTCCTGCAGTGTATAGCCCAGTCGGCGGGCAACTTCATCCAGTGCATGTCCCTTAGAAACTCCCCCTGCCATCACTTCGAGACACGTCGGTAATGAGAAACTGACATTCACCCGGTCACCCCAGCGGGCGACTATAGCCAGTTCCAGTTCGGCCAGCACCTGATGGTCGTCACAGGTGAAAAATACCTTACTGATACCATCCGTTGCCAACCCACCCGGCTGAAAAACCTGATACTGAAAATCAGACTCACGGAAGAACTCCGCCTCTCTTTCACTATGGCGACTGATATACCAGTCATCATTGCGGTATACCTGCGTCAGAATCTGTTGCGAGGTATATTTCATCTCGTACAGATCCGCTGCGATGTCCGAATCAAGATTGTGTTCGAAAATCAGCTTACCCGAGAAGTCATGTACCCTGGCCCCGTTAGAGGTAATCATATAGGCTTCGATACCCAGAGACTGCCGCATTTGCGCCACATCGATATGGTGACGACCGGTCGCAAATACGAAACGTATCCCTTTCCGGGTAAGATTCTGCAAGATTTCGCGGGTATAGGCAGACAAAGAGTGGTCGGGTAAAAGTAACGTTCCATCCAGGTCGGAGGCGACGATATGATACATGAAAACCTCTTTAATTAACGTCAGGCCGGAGTTTCCGGAGGTAAGATAAATGTCGATGCATGTTCATGAGTTTCAAAGCGGCCAAAATAGCTGACCACTAAATTAAGTGCCTGCGCCCGAATTTCGTCTTTTTCGAATAATATTTCGTGGCGAGCCCCCTGAATAACCCGGGGTTTTCCTCCTTCACAAGCATGTCCTGCCTGTTGGCGTAATTCACAAAACTGGTTCTGGGCCTGATTTTCAACGACCTGATCTTCTTCCGCCTGCAGGATAAGCATAGGGGTGGTAATCTGAGCCGCATCCCGCAGGATCTCGTGCCCTGCGTTAAGGCTCTCTCGCACCCAATGGGCGGTGGGCCCTCCAACCTGTAATGCCGGCTCATCGGCATAGAACCTCAGGTTACGCTGGTAGCGTACACGACTGTGAGTTAATGTATTTATTGCAAATGGCGGCGCATGCCAGCGGCCGGTCCCCAGAGCAAATCCTTCCCGCAGTCCGGAACGGGTTTCTGTCCAGTTAAGTATCCGCTCGGCCATCCACTCAGGCATTGGCAGAACAATCCCAAACATTGGGGCCAGTAATGCCGCAGCGTCCACCAGGTCAGGCTCACGCCGCAATAACAATGTCAGAATTGCGCCCCCCATGGAATGCGCTAACGCAAATTTTCGCTGATAACGATCACCGGATAACGTGATCTGCCAAAAGCGATAAAGATCATCCACATAGTCAGAAAAATGCTCAACATGACCGAGATGGGTATCTTCCAGCATCCGATCAGATAACCCCTGTCCGCGATGATCAATGATAAAAACATCATATCCACACTGAAACAGATCGTAGGCGACTTCCGGATATTTCACGTAACTTTCGATACGCCCGGGAGCAATCAGAACAGCCTTCGTGTGCTGCGATGAGGTGAAACTGACATAACGTATCCTGAGTCCGTCAGTACCGGTAAATGATTTTTCCTGGCGTCTCCGCCAAAAATGGAGCAGAGGCCCGGTAACAAACGCCGAAAATTCTTTTTCACGGTGCAACCAACGTTGCGTAAACTGTTTCATCACTCTTCCTTCGGCATTCGTTGTCACCCGAAAAACGACTAAAATCCCGGTATCGTCAGCCAGAATTATAACGTATTCTGTCGCTCATCTGATGATAACCGGAGCAACATCAATGACCTTTGAATGGTGGATCACTTACCTGCTGACCACTACCCTGCTGAGCCTTTCTCCCGGCTCTGGCGCTATTAATACCATGAGTACCGGAATCAGCCATGGCTTCCGCGGCACTCAGATTTCAATCGCCGGACTACAGGTGGGCCTGGCCACACATATCGTGTTAGTGGGTATCGGACTGGGCGCCTTATTCTCTCATTCACTCATGGCCTTTGAAATCTTAAAATGGGCAGGTGCCGCTTATCTTATCTGGTTAGGGATCCAGCAATGGAGAACCAAAGGTGCTATCGACCTTAACGCTGTCGCGAAAGCCACCTCTCGCGGCAGAGTATTTAAACGTGCCGTACTGGTAAATCTGACCAATCCGAAAAGCATCGTATTTCTCGCTGCCCTGTTCCCGCAATTCGTCATCCCGCATCAACCTCAGATGGCACAATATCTGGTGTTAGGCCTGACGACCATCACAGTTGATATTCTGGTGATGCAGGGTTATGCCTTGCTGTCGACCCGGATTGCCCGCTGGATCCGCGGTCCGCACCAAATGCAGCTACTGAACCGTGTTTTTGGTGGCGTGTTTATGGCTATCGGCGTGGTATTAGCCAGCGCCCGACACAGCCACTGACGCACAGCTCCGGCCATAACGACGGACCTTCAGTTTAGCGCGACAGGATAAGGTGCAGGCCAAAGGCGGTAAACAGCACGCCACCTGCACCATCCAGCCATTTTGCCAGCCGCTGATATTTCCTGCGCATCCAGGGTAATGCAAACACCGTAGCCACCAGGATAAACCACCCCAGGGTTTCCAGCAGGATTAACAGGTAAATTCCTCCGCGTTCCAGACTACTGACATCATTACCTACAAACAGCGAAAACACGCTCCCAAAATAAATAACCACTTTCGGATTCGACAGATTGGTCAGTAATCCTTTCAGGAAAGTCCGCCCCGGCTTTGCCAGCGCAGGTTCAGGCTGAACCTGCTGCCCTTGCGGCTGCAAATACTGACGCCTTGCTGAACGCAGTAACTGGTAACCCATCCAAATCAGGTATAGTCCCCCGCCCATCATAATCAGCTGATGCAGCCAGGCCATTTTTTCCAGTAGCAGATTCAGCCCAAGCAGCGCCACGCCAGCCCACACAGCAACCCCTAGTGTGACTCCCAGTACGCCCATAAAGGCTTCACGGGAAGAACGGCTGATGGCCGTCTGAGAAATAAAAAAGAAATCGGGACCCGGGCTCATCAGTGCCAGTAATTGGACCAATGCCAGGGTCAGGAATGACATTAACATGCCGGTAACTCCTCAAAAACTAAAAATATTAGGGGTAATCAGAGGTCACTCAGGTGCTCTTTTATCATCAGCATAAAGGGTTGACCAAAACGCTCAAGTTTTCGCTGTCCAACACCGTTAACACTGAGCATTTCTGAAGCAGTCAACGGCAACAGCTCAGCCATCTCAATCAGAGTGGCATCATTAAACACCACGTAAGGAGGAATGCTCTCATCGTCAGCAATCGTTTTTCGCAACTTCCTGAGTTTGGCGAATAATTTCCGATCATAATTTCCGCCGGGTAAACGGCTCATTGCCTGGCGGGGTTTCAAAGCCACCACACGCGGTACTGCCAGCATTAACGGGTGCTCACTGCGTAATATCGGTCTCGCTGCTTCTGTCAACTGCAAAGCCGAATGCTGGCTGATATTCTGGGTAACCAGCCCAAGATGAATTAACTGGCGTAATACACTTACCCAGTGTTCATGCGAATGATCACGGCCAATACCGTATACCGGTAATTTATCGTGGCCCAGATCTTTGATACGCTGATTTGCAGCTCCGCGGATCACCTCGACGATATATCCCATACCGAAACGCTGGCCGACGCGGTAGATGGCTGACAATGCTTTTTGAGCATCTACCAGTCCGTCATAACGCCGTGGCGGGTCCAGACAAATATCACAGTTGCCACACGGCTGTTGCCGACCCTCATCAAAATAATTCAGTAAGACCAACCGACGGCAGGTTTGCGCTTCAGCAAATGCTCCCATGGCATTCAGTTTATGCCGCTCGATATCGAGCATCGCCCCGGGGGATTTTTCTTCCAGACAACGTCGTAGCCAGGCCATATCCGCCGGGTCATACAGCATCATGGCCTCGGCGGGTAAACCGTCACGCCCCGCCCGGCCGGTTTCCTGATAATAGGATTCGATATTGCGAGGGATATCAAAATGCACCACAAAGCGGACATTAGGTTTATTAATGCCCATGCCGAAAGCTACTGTCGCCACGACCAGTTGCAGATCATCGCGCTGAAAGGCTTCCTGAACATGGGCGCGCTGCTGTACATCCAGCCCCGCATGGTAGGCACCGGCACTGATACCGCGGCTCTGCAGGCGGGCGGCGGTGTCTTCCACTTTGGCCCGACTGTTACAATAAATGATGCCGCTTTTTCCGCGTTGATCCTGCACATAACGCAGCAATTGTTCGGTAGGCTTATATTTTTCCAGCAGGGTATAGCGAATATTCGGCCGGTCAAAACTACTGATCTGGACTAACGGATCCTGCAATTGCAACTGCTGCAAAATATCATGGCGGGTCGCATTATCTGCCGTTGCGGTCAGAGCCATGATTTTCAGTTCAGGAAAACGTTGACGCAATCCGCCCAGAGCACCATATTCCGGCCGAAAATCATGGCCCCATTGAGAAATACAATGGGCCTCGTCAACCGCCAACATTGCCGGTTGCCACTGACCCAGCGCATCCAGGAAACTTTCCATCATCAGGCGTTCTGGTGCAACATACAGCAACTTAACTCGTCCTTGCCGACAGTCACTGTAAATCTGTTGTTGCTGTTCCCTGGTCTGTGAAGAATTCAGGCTGGCGGCCGCCACACCATTCGCCAGCAGTTGATCCACCTGATCTTTCATCAGTGAGATCAACGGAGAGACCACCAGCGTCAGCCCGTCACTCAGCAGTGCCGGGATTTGATAGCACAGCGATTTGCCTCCGCCGGTAGGCATCACGACCAAACAGTCACGTCCATCCAGCGCGGCCTGAATAATGGCCTGCTGACCGGGGCGAAACTGCTGATAACCAAAAATATCCCGCAGGATCTGTTGAGCCAGCTCCTGCTGCGGAATCACTGCCGATATTGTCACAAATGTCCTGCGCTCTTAATCACAATAAATCATTTAAAGTAAAGCCGACGCCGATTCTGGTCTGGCGATGGTTATAATCGATCAACGATTCACCATATCCGCTAAACAACTGGGTGTAGAAACGTACATGTTCTGTGACCGGATAACTCCAGCCTAATGTTGCGCCGCCATAACCGGTATTCCAGTTATAGTTCCACTCCACACTGAACACATTGTCATCCAGCATATACCCGAGTTTCGCCCGGTAATAGCCCATGTACTTAGTAATATCCGGATTGTCGTCACTGCCCGCACTTTCCGGGATACGATACCAGGGTTTGATCTCAGCCAGCATATTACCATTTTTTGCCATTAGCCGGGCATACACCCTGTTCCAGCTTCGGGATGTCGGATCACTGCGTCCGTTTGACTGGTGATTAAAACCGGCCTCTACATCACGTAATGTCCAGCCTCCCAGGCTGTAATCAGTGGCCCAGCCGATAAATAACTGGGGTTCATAGTTGGTTTCGCGAAAGGGTGAGGAAGCTCTGGTATTGGAAATCTGCCACCAGGAACGCTGGGTATAAGACATAGCCAACACAGAGTTATCGCCGGCAATTCCACGCCAGAGAGGGAAAGCCAGGCTCAACTGAAATTTAAGTTCATCTTTTTTAGCTTTATCAGCCCAGCTGTAACTGGAGATCGCCGAGGTGTTCATATTACTGGTATCGGTATAAAGCACATAATTGCTTTCATAGGGATACAGCAGAAATGCATTATCGTGTTTTTCCAGCAGGTTAGCGATAATACTCCCCCGAACCGCAGGATTATCGTGCACATCACTTATCTTCGCTTCATCAGCCTGTGCCAGTGCAGGTAACAGCAGGGCCGTCAGTGCCCCATAGCCAAACAAACGCATAACTTTCACCCCAAATTAGCAAAACACCATAAAAAACTCTGTATTCACACAGTAAAACGCCAAAAAAGGCCGCCAATCTTCACCTGGAAAGCCGGTTAAGAACAGCATAATATTAGATTATTATCCAGCCAGCCTTACTGAATTAACTGACACAGGGAAATTATGAGTCTCCGTTATCTGACACAACACCAGGCGCGAGCTCTGGTCAGCGATATTTTCGTGAATAGTATGCCGTTCAATCAGGCTTTGGGCCTTGAACTTGAACACCTGGACGATCAGCAAGCTATTCTGACGCTGGCCAATAAACCGGCACTGGTGGGTAATGCTTTGCAAAAAATTCTGCACGGCGGAGTCATAGCTTCCGTATTGGATGTTGCCGCCGGATTAGTGTGCGTCAATCATGCTCTGACACGTCAGGATATGATCAGTGAAGAAGAGTTACGTCAGCGTATCTCAAGGATGGGCACCATTGATATGCGGGTGGATTATCTGCGTCCCGGCCGCGGTGATAAATTTATTGCCACTGCCAGGCTACTACGTGCAGGTAATAAAGTCGCGGTAGGCCGGGTGGAATTGCATAATCTGCAACAGGATTATATTGCTACGGCGACTGCCACCTATCTGATTGGCTAATCCGGACTATTCGGACTGCCGCTCATGCGCCAGGTCATAAAAATTAAAGATTTATTTTACAGCAGGTTACATTAATGATATCAGGTATTTTATTCTTTCAACGGACGAAACCAAATACCAGGATCTCTTTAATGAAACTACGTATCTTAGTGTTATCGCTTTGTGCGGCATCGACAGTCGTTCTTCAGCCTCTGGCACAAGCTAAAGACACAACTCCCACGACTCCATTATACCAGGGAGTCACTGCCGCTGAATTATCCCATCAGCAACCTGTCCACTGGGTCTCAGTTGCCCAGATTAAAAACAGTCTGCAAGGCCGGCCACCGATGGCTGTGGGGTTTGATATTGATGATACTGTGCTCTATTCCACTCCGGGATTTTACCGCGGCCAGAAGATGTTCTCTCCGGCTAATGACGATTACCTGAACAACCCGCAATTTTGGGAAAAAATGAATAATGGCTGGGACGAGTTCAGCATACCGAAACAGGTGGCGCGGCAACTGATTGCTATGCATTTGCAGCGAGGAGACCAGGTGTACTTTATTACTGCCCGAACCCCGACCAAAACCGAAACAGTCAGCCGAATCCTGCAACAGGATTTTAAGATTCCACAGGATAAAATGAATCCGGTGATTTTTAGTGGCTTCCGTCCGGGACAAAATACCAAGATCACCTGGATTAAGCAGAAAAACATCCGGATTTACTACGGAGATGCAGACAGTGATATTACTGCCGCCCGGGAAGCTGGTGCGAGGGGAATCCGCGTGTTACGCGCCACTAACTCTTCATATTTACCGCTCCCCAAAGCCGGAGATCTCGGTGAAGAAGTGATCACCGACTCTGAATACTGATCCTGGTGGGTGATCTGCGTCGCAAACGACGTTGATCACCTTACTAACGTCGGTAATAAGAAAAATGTCTTAACCTGACGGTTGCAATCAATACCCACCACTCATTACCCCTTTTGCACCAATCCACGACAAAACCACCGTGTCGACTGGGATGCGCTCCGCCCCGTCTCAGCGCATCCGCACTACCTTAGTGCTGTGATTTTGCGGCAAATCAGCAGTCTGAATTAATCACTTGTTGCCCCGGACTGTACCGCACAGGATGTCCTGAAACGGTCAATCACCCGGAGACTAAACAGATGAAGCACAGAACATTACTGAGTCACCCGCTGTTCGCATTTATTCTGCTCTACCTTGGTTTTATGATCTCCTATGTTGATCGTAGCGCCATCTCTTTATCACTGGCGCATATCGGCAAAGATTTTCATATGGGTCCGGCCGAACTGGGGGTGGTACTTAGCGCATTTTACCTGGGCTATGCGGCCATGCAGATTCCGGGAGGCTGGCTGGCTGATCGCTTCGGCAGCAAAGCCGTCATTATTATCTCGATTGGTTTATGGTCACTGTTTACCGTAATGACGGGCTTTGCCTGGTCACTCACCTCACTGCTGTTGATTCGTTTTCTGTTTGGCCTGGGAGAAGGTGGTTATCCCTCGTCGGCAATGAAAGGGATCGCAGAGCTGTTTCCGCGCGACGGCAGGCCGAAAATGTCCGGTTTTCTGATGTCGTCGAATTACGTGGGAAGTTTTGTTGCTCCTCTGATTATCGCGCCTCTGATTATTGGCCTGGGGTGGCGTAATGCGTTTTTTTCCATCGGTATCACAGGAATTGTATTTGCTGTCATTTATCTGTTCACCGTCCCACGCGGCACCGCATCAAATCAACCCACTCCCCCCCGGCAGCGGGTCGGTGCTGCAGAACTACTACGTATGCCGCTGTTATGGAAAATTGTGATTGTCTGGTTCTGTCTGAGCCTGGTGAATAAGGGGCTGGATGCCTGGATGCCAATGTATCTGCTGACCGCTCGCGGGCTTGATTTAAAGACCGTCGGTTTTCTGTTACCCCTGCCGTTTATCTCTGCCAGTATTGCCACCGCGATGGGAGGCTGGCTGATGACCCGCTGGTTCGACGGGCGGGAAAAGGTGCTGATGACATTGAGCTGTATACTTACCGGCGTGTTTATTTTCGGTATGTACCAGGCTCACACGACGACAGAAGTCATTGTTTTCCAGACCATTGCTTACGTTTTTTAAATCTTTTGTTTTCTCAGTGGCCTTTGCTCTGCCAGCAAAAATTCTTTCACAGCGCTTAATAGGTACCGGTATCGGAATGGTCAATTTTGGCGGACAGGCCGCTGGATTCGTCTCTCCGTTGGTCATTGGGTTCATAGTCTCGGCCACCCACAGCTATCAGAATGTGTTCCTGTTTCTACTGGGTGCGATTGCTGTCGCCATTGCTACTGGTATGACGCTGAGCGGAAGCAAAATCCGTGAAGTACAGCTGGCAAATGCCCATGAAGCCTGAGGCTTTAAGGCAATGTTGAAATGAATATTACACCGTCCGTTCCGCTACACTGTCGTTTTCCTCATCAGGAGAGCCAGTTACTTATGAATGCCAGAATTCTTAGCGACACTGCCGTACTGTACTTTATGCAGGTAGTGAACAGCGGATCGATCAGCGAGGCTGCCGCGCGGATGCACGTAGTTCCTTCTGCGGTCAGCCGGCAAATCAGCCGGCTGGAGAATCAGCTGGCAACACCGTTATTTGATCGCCAACCACGTGGCGTCACCCTGACCGCCGCCGGAGAATTACTGGCCGGATATGCCCGCCGGACATTACTGGATGCCGCCCAGGTGACCAATGAGATACAGTCACTGCGCCAGGCCTCTGAACTTCGGATAAAACTGGCCTGCACCCAGGGATTCGCCTCACATTTTCTGCCCAATGCCATTGCCGGATTTCGCCAGACTGAGCCACAAAGCACCTTCCTGTTGCAGGTAGCTTCTGCACGCGAAGTGACTCGCCAGGTGCGCGAAGGCGAAGTCGATATAGGGTTCAGCTTCAGCCTGGGCGCCACCAGGGATATCAATGTGGTTTACAGCCAGCCAGCGCCTTTGCTGGCACTGGTCGCCCCGGATCATGCCTTGGCGGGATGCTCTGAAATCTCGTTACGTGAACTGGTTAACTATCCGCTGGCATTACCCGGTTTTAATGCCACGCTGCGCCAGTTGCTGGACATTTATTGCAGCCGCCAGGGACTGAGTTACCACAGTGTCCTGGACTCCGATAACCTCGATACTCTGGCGCAGTTCGCTATCTCCGGGGCGGCCGTGACCTTTGGGGGAGAATTGTTTGTTCGCCATTTTTTTAAAAAGCGGCGCTCTTTCAGAACTCAACGTCCCGGAACTTAAAGAAAATCACCGAACTATAGAAATTCAGACACTGGCCAGCAGGCCGTTGTCGGAGGCGATCAGCCGGTTTATACAGCATATCAGCAAAGTCATTATTGCCGGATGAACTGCATTTTTAACGCTCAGGATGGCATCTATCACATGCCTGTGAGCTTCAACACTATGTATCAGGGAGAATCATTCATGTCCGATTTTGACGAACTGGCGGATAAAAGCGCCACCGAACTGAAACACCTGATGGAAACACGTCAGGTCACACCGACAGAGGTCCTCGACTCCTGTATCCGGCGCATAGAAATGCTAAATCCTAAGGTGAATGCATTTTGCGCGACCTCTTTCTGCCAGGCCCGCGAAGAGGCTCGCCGGGCAGAAAGAGCTATCATGCAAGGTGAACCCGGCGGGCTGCTACGTGGCTTACCTATCGGAATCAAAGATCTGGAAGAAACCGGCGGGTTACTGACGACCTATGGTTCTCCCCTGTTCCGCCATAATCTGCCTGAAAGGGATAATGAACTGGTTCGTCGTTTACGGGGTGCCGGAGCCATTATGGTCGGAAAAACTAATGTGCCTGAAATGGGAGCCGGTGCGAATACCCGTAACCCGGTCTGGGGAGCCACCGGAAACCCATTTAATCCCCGACTCAACGCTGGCGGCTCTTCCGGAGGCTCCGCAGCAGCGTTGGCAGCCAACATGGTTCCGCTATGCAGTGGATCCGATACCGGTGGGTCGTTACGTATTCCTGCCGCAAAATGTGGGGTTGTCGGGCTAAGAACCTCTCCCGGACTGGTACCCAGTGAACGCAAACTTCTGGGCTGGACCCCGATTTCGGTGGTGGGTCCCATGGGCAGAACCGTCGCCGACACCTGGTTGCAACTGGCGGCCACCACCGGGCTTGCCACTAATGATCCGCTAAGCTACAACACGTCCTTTCCTGCCAGTCTTACAGAACAGTCGCCGGTCTGTTTATCTTCCCTGCGGGTTGGCTATACCGAAGATTTTGGGGTCTGTGAAGTGGACGACAATATCCGCCAGGTCTTCAGAAGCAAAATTGACAAGCTGAAAGGTGTGTTTGGCAGTTGCGAAGAGGTAGAAGTAAATATGGAAAAAGCGCACCACTGCTTTGATGTGTTGCGTGCCGAAGCATTTGTCGCCAGCCTGCAATCTGCCTACGACAAAGATCCGGAATTACTGGGGCCGAATCCACGAGCCAATTACGAAATGGGCATCAAAATGACCCTGAAGGATTGTGTGCAGGGCAATGCTGAGCAAACCCGGATTTTTCGGGACTTCCAGAAACTGTTCAGCCGCTATGACCTGATTCTGTCGCCGGTGACACCTGTGTCCGCCTTTCCCTGGGAGCAACCTTATCTGGAATCGGTGAATGGTGTGCCACTGGATAATTATTATCGCTGGTTGGCCCTGACTTATGTCGTCACCCTGGCAACCAATCCGGCGCTGTCACTGCCAATGGGTGTGGATCATCTGGGAATGCCTTTCGGGATGCAGGTGATTGGCCGGTTCCGTGGTGACCTGGAACTGATGCTGGCAGCGCAGGAAATTGAGAATTACTGCGAGACCACCCCGGAGCTTAAACGTCCTCGTGCGGATTTGCAGGCATTGTTATTAAGCCAGGTCAATTTACTCAGTCCGGTGACACATCCACCACTGAGTGATGCCCGTTATGATACAGTCACGGACAGTGCCCCGGCAGTATAACCCCGGGAAAAGGAGAGTGTTGTGGAAAAAACGCTGTACGGTAAAACCCTGGCTGGCTGGCAGCAAAGCCTGCCGTTACTTACCCCACTGATGGCCGGTGAACCCGTAGTATGGGCTAACCCTGCCCTGGCCCCACTCCATGAGGCTCTGGCAGATATACCGCTGACGGCGGGTGATGTGGAAGCTGCCAGCGCCAGACTGAAACGTTTTGCTCCCCTGCTGGCGCAACTGTTTCCTGAAGTTGCCCCTGCGCAAGGAATTATTGAGTCTGAACTGGTCAGGGTTCCGGAGTTCGCCGCGGCGTTGACCCACCGCTATTCACTGGGGGAGACCCCGCAGTTGTGGCTGAAGAAAGACAGCCACTTGCCAATTTCCGGCTCAGTTAAGGCCCGTGGTGGTATCTATGAGGTGTTATTCAACGCCGAACAGTTGGCCATCCGCTATGGCTTGCTGACCGTGACAGATGACTACCGGCGTCTGGCCGATGAGACATGCCGTCAACTGTTCAGCCAGCATAAAATTGCCGTTGGCAGTACAGGTAATCTTGGGCTATCGATTGGTATTGCAGCAGCAAGACTGGGGTTTGCCACCACCGTACATATGTCGGCGGATGCCCGGCAGTGGAAGAAAGACAAACTTCGCAGTCATGGCGTCACCGTGATTGAGTATGCGGGAGATTACGGTCTGGCCGTTGAGGAAGGACGCCGGCAGGCAGAAACCGACCCTCGCTGCCATTTTATTGACGATGAAAACTCGTCCACCCTGTTCCTCGGATATGCTGTCGCCGGAGAGCGGCTGAAAGCACAGCTGGATGCTTTGCAAATCACCATCGACGCACAACATCCGTTATGTGTCTATCTGCCTTGCGGTGTGGGTGGAGGTCCCGGAGGTATCGCTTTCGGGCTAAAACTGGCCTTTGGCGATCACGTTCATTGTCTCTTTGCAGAACCCACCCAGTCACCTTGTATGCTGCTGGGAATGGCCAGCGGCCTGCATGAGGCAGTCTCAGTGACCGACTTTGGTATCAGCAACCACACTGCGGCGGATGGTCTGGCGGTAGGACGCCCCTCCGGGTTTGTTGGCCGATCAATGCAAAGAATGATTTCCGGTTGTTATACCGTGCCGGATGAAGAACTGTTTAGCCTGTTGCGCCTGCTGGACAGTACCGAGCATCTGCAACTGGAACCTTCCGCCCTGGCGGGTGCCCCCGGCGTGGCGCGTATCACAAGTGCTCGCTTCCCGAATATTCAGCTGGAAAATGCCATACATCTGATCTGGGCGACCGGCGGTGGCATGGTACCGGCCGAAGAAATGCAACACTATCTGGCTGTCGCAGACAATGGGGAGTCACAATCTGGTCTGAACCGCCCGGCTTAAGTTGTGGAAAAAACACCGCCCTGAGACAGCGATATCTCAGGGCGGTGATAACAGAGTAAAAACCAGGGGCTGCCACAACATACTGCGTTGCCCGGGTTTACTTTTTACAGCCAGTTGCGTCGTTTAAAGTACAGATATGGCGCCAGTGCTGCCAGAATCATCAGTACAATCGCTCCGGGGTAACCAAAGCTCCATTTCAGCTCCGGCATAAACTCAAAGTTCATTCCGTAGCTCGAGGCCACCAGCGTTGGCGGCAGGAACACCACCGAAACCACCGAGAAAATCTTAATGATGCGGTTTTGTTCAATGCTGATAAAGCCCATCGCCGCCTGCATCAGGAAGTTAACCTTCTGAAACAGCGACTCGTTGTGCGGTAACAGCGATTCGATATCGCGTAATACTTCGCGGGCCTGTTCCAACTGATTGGCGGGCAGGCGGGCTTTCCTGACCAGAAAATTCAGTGCCCTCTGGGTATCCATCAGACACAGGCGCACTTTCCAGCCGATATCTTCCAGTTCCGCCAGTCGCGACAGGGCTTCGTCATACTCTTCACCCTGCTGGCCTTCCATAATGACACGACTCAGCTTCTCCAACGCGGTGTAGATATTTTCAATTTCATCGGCCAGCTGTTCAATTTTGGTTTCGAACAGATCCAGCAACAGCTCGAAAGCATTACCGTCAATCAGCGTCTGATTACGCGCCCGCATACGGTAAAGCCGGAATGCGGGAAGTTCACGTTCACGCAGGGTGAACAAACGACCGTCACGAATGGTAAATGCGACGGTGGCGTTGCCTGCATGGTCATCTGCATCTTCGAAAAAGAAGAACGAGTGAATATGCAGTCCGTCTTCATCTTCAAAAAAACGTGCAGAGGCTTCGATATCCTCCAGTTCAGGACGGGTCGCCAGGCTTTGCCCTAACTGTTCCTGAACATATTCACGTTCCTGTTCTTCAGGTTCAATCAGGTCAATCCAGACTGAGGAAGTGAGCGTATTGTCATCGCTTTCCATCTCCAGCCGGGTTAACCGATTCTCTTCCAGTTTAAATGCACTCAGCATAGCAGTAGGTACTCCCCATTTCTGACAGGATGGGACAAGGCTGTACACCGCAGGAAAAACCGATGATTGGCACAGCAGGCGCCCGAACACAATAAATCACAGATGTGACAGATCAGTGCTGGCTAAATGACGATGATTTACAGAGAGTCACCGATAACCGCCAGGGCTACCGGTAAAAGAGGTTGCCTTAGCGGGGTTACCTGTTGTTCAGGTCTGTGTGCCAGCAGCGACTGGGCGTGTCCAAGGCATTGTCCTCTGATAATAATAGTGCGCGCATGTTACGCCGAGACGAAAAAATCGTCAAGAAAACTCCCCGCAATCATGCGCTTTCCAACCGGGCATAGGCCGCTACCAGCCATTTGATCCCCTGCCCCTGAAACGCAACCTGTACCCGGGAATGCTCACCGCTACCTTCCAGATTGATAATGGTCCCTTCGCCAAATTTGGCATGTCGGACCCGCTGCCCCAGCGCAAAACCACTGTCATTGTTGGTGACCGGTGCTCCCATTCGTTGATGGCTGACCGGTCGGCTGACGCTGGCCCGCAGCCGTACCTCTTCGATACACTCTTCAGGAATTTCACCTATAAATCGTGAAGGACGGTGATAAACCTCTTTTCCATACAAGCGCCGGCTTTCCGCATAGGTCAGAGTCAGTTTCTGCATGGCCCGGGTGACACCGACATAAGCTAACCGCCGCTCTTCTTCCAGACGACCACCCTCTTCCAGCGACATCTGGCTCGGGAACATCCCCTCCTCCATGCCCACAATAAAGACCTGGCTGAATTCCAGACCTTTGGCCGCATGCATTGTCATCAACTGTACCGCGTCCTGCCATTTATCGGCCTGCCCTTCACCGGCTTCCAGCGCGGCATGCGACAGAAAAGCCTGCAACGGCATTAAATCCTGATCTTCCTCCTGATAACTGAACTGTCGGGTCGCAGTGACCAGTTCTTCAAGGTTCTCAATACGCGCCTGGCCTTTCTCACCGTTTTCCTGCTCATACATCATCCACAGACCGGAATCTTTGACCACCCTGTCGGTCTGGACATGCAGGGGCAGGTCACTGGTTTCGCGGGATAATGAGTCTATCAGCTCGATAAAACGTAATAACGCCGACGCTGCTCTGCCGGCCAGTACTTTTTCCGACAGCAACTCACGGGAAGACTGCCAAAGAGTCAGTTGCCGGTCACGGGCAGCCTGGCGAACAACATCCAGCGTCCGGTCACCAATCCCCCTGGTGGGTGTATTCACCACCCGTTCAAAGGCCGCGTCATCATTGCGGTTAGAGATCAGTCGTAAATAGGCCAGCGCATCTTTAATTTCCTGACGTTCGAAGAAGCGCATACCGCCATAGATACGGTAAGGAAGACTACTCTGCAGCAAGGCTTCTTCCAGCACACGCGACTGAGCATTACTGCGATAGAGGATGGCGCAGTCGGCCAGCGCCCCCCCCTGTTCATGCCAGTGTTTAATACGTCCGACAACAAACCGGGCTTCATCCAGTTCATTGAACGCGCAATACAGTGAAATGGGTTCACCTTCACCGTCTTCGGTCCACAATTCTTTGCCTAATCTTCCCTGGTTATTAGCAATCAGGGTATTGGCCGCTTTCAGTATATTGCTGGTTGAGCGGTAGTTTTGTTCAAGACGAATAGTCTGAGCACCGTTGAAGTCGGTGAGAAAGCGTTGAATATTCTCGACCTGAGCGCCACGCCATCCGTAAATCGACTGGTCATCATCGCCGACAATCATCACCTTACCGGTATCACCCGCCAGCATTCGTATCCAGGCATACTGAATATTGTTAGTATCCTGAAATTCGTCCACCAGCAGATTAGTAAAACGCTCACGGTAATGATTCAGAATATGCGGCTTATTCAGCCACAATTCATGAGCGCGTAATAATAGCTCAGCAAAATCCACCAGCCCGGCGCGGTCACAGGCTTCCTGATAGGCCTGATAAATTTTCAGCCAGGTTTGTTCAACCGGATTGCCGTAACTTTCGATATGCTTCGGCCGCAGACCCTCGTCTTTCTTCCCGTTGATATACCACATTGCCTGTCGGGCAGGCCATTGTTTATCATCCAGATTAAGGGCTTTGATCAGACGTTTTAGCAGTCGCAGCTGGTCTTCACTGTCCAGAATCTGAAAGTCCTGAGGTAATCCGGCATCCAGCGGATGGGCCCGCAACAGACGATGTGCCAGGCCATGGAAGGTGCCAATCCACATCCCGCCCTGGCTGGTCCCCAACACCTGTTCAATACGGTGACGCATCTCAGCAGCCGCTTTATTGGTGAAGGTCACTGCCATGATGGAATACGGGGAACAGTTCTCAACAGTCAGTAACCAGGCGATGCGGTGTACCAGTACCCGCGTCTTGCCACTGCCTGCCCCGGCCAGCACCAGCAGGTTACTGCGCGGTGCCGCAACGGCTTCACGCTGGTTATCATTTAAACTGTTGAGCAGATCAGAAACGTCCATAAGCACCGCGTATCAGGAAAATTTAGCTGTATATTTTTACAGCCATTATAGCAGCGTGGTCAGCGAATCCAACCGTGAAATTTCCAGGTGAGGTAACAAACGCGCATCGCTGGCAGTCATCAGGTTCTGCTGATAAGGGTTAATCCAGCATGACTGGAATCCGCTGCGCAACGAACCGACCACATCGGTAGTTAAATCATCGCCGACATGCAGAATCTCAGCAGCCGGTATTTGCAGTTTTTCTTCTGCCAGCCGGTACATGTCTTCCGCTGGCTTAGATCTGCCATCGGGACCAGCCCGCAGAATAAAGCGAAAATAACCCGCGATCCCCATCAGATCAGGGTCCGCATTACCATTAGTAATGGCGGCCAGCGGGATACGTTGCGCCAGATACTTAAGGGTATCGTGGGTGCTTTGTGGCATCGTGACCTCGCTTCGCCAGGCAGAGAATACCGACATCACATGAGTCGCTCCCTGACGGCATAATGTCTCCGGCAACCCCGCTTTCTGCATCACCCTGAAGACCGCTTTTTCCCGCCAGGCGGTGACATCATGAACCGTTTCAGGCTGATGATGCTTAATTTCTTCGCGGGCTGTCTCATACTCTTTCAGCGAAATATCGCGTAAATCAGGATGAAACTCCTGAAGCGCCTGATGAGTCTTCCTGACGGTGGTCAGGATAACCTCGCGGTTATCATATAACGTATCGTCCAGGTCAAACGTCATCGCCCGGACTTTGCCGGTGGGGCGGTAAAAACGCATTATTTTTTTCCTCGTTTTGCACGGGGATGTGCAGCATCATAAACGTTAGCCAGATGCTGAAAATCCAGGTGGGTATAAATCTGGGTGGTGGACAGGTTGGCATGACCCAGTAACTCCTGTACTGCCCGCAAATCACCACTGGATTCCAGCATATGGGTAGCAAAAGAGTGGCGTAATTTATGTGGGTGAATGTGGCTGTTCAGGCCCTGACGGACTCCCCATTCAGCAAACCGTTTCTGGACATTACGTGCAGAGATTCGTTTACCTTGCATGGAGAGAAATATCGCATCATCCTGCGGAGCGAACAGTTCCCGCATCTCCAGCCAGCGCAGTAACCATTCACAGGCAATTCTGCCAACGGGTAACCGCCGCTCTTTGCTACCCTTACCCATCACCCAGACTTCAGCCTGTTCAGCATCAAAATGGCGACAATCCAGGTTAACTAATTCCGACAGACGCAGACCTGCTCCGTACATCACTTCCAACATTGTCCGGTCACGCACTGACAACGGGTCATTGAGGTCAATTTCCAGCAACTGCCCCATCTGATCGACATCAATATTTTTAGGTAAGTGACGGGGGGCTTTTGGGGTTGCCACGCCTTTCGCCGGATTCGCCGGCAGTAACCCTTGACCCACCTGCCAGTCCAGAAAACTACGCAGGGCTGACAACCGCAACGCCAGACTGGTCGCCTGTAATCCCGCCCGGCGGCTTTTAGCCGCCAGCATCCTGACATGTGCTGGCTCAAGCTGCCCCCACTGGGACAGCCCCATGTCATCCATCATCTCTGTGAGTACCGCTAACTGTCGCTGGTAACTGGTGATGGTCAGCGCGCTGAGCTGTCGCTCGACTTTCAGAAAGCGCAGAAAGCTATCGACGGGTGCCTGTAACGATAAAGGCATCTCCCTGTTCATCTGCGGCTAATCCAGCGCGAGAGCAGAGCTGGTAACATCCCTGCCAGATATTGCAGTAATTCGGTGCCCATCCCCGGATGATAATGCTGCTTATCGCGGCTGCTGAAAATCAGCACCCCGACATCCTCAGTATCCCCCATAAGAGACATGGCCACCGAACCAATCGCTTTTGCCTCCGGCAGCAATAACAGCAACTCCGGACCATTCAGGGGGCCGAGATAATGTTGCCGCCGACCGAGCCGCTGAATACGCAGCGCATCAAATGCCTGCCGGGACAGCCCCAGCCGGGTAAAGTCTGAAGGCGCACCAATTTGCCACTGTTCGTTAAACAGCCTGACGGTCGCTCCGGCCAGCCCCAGATCTCTGGCCCAGCGGTGCAGCCGGTTGAGCATCTCCTGCAGGCTATCAGCACAGGCCAGATGAGACTGCAACGAAAGCAATTGCCCAAACAATTGCTGATTAGCCGTGGCCTGCTCCATCAATAAGGTGATTTCTTCTTCCAGCCGTTGAATATGGTTACGCTGGCGAGCCATATGCCATTCCACCAGTGAGGTAGTCCCTCGTACCGGGTGCGGAACCTGCATTTGTTCAACCTGTCTGGCATTACGGATAAAAAAATCAGGGTTCTGCCGCAGATAATCACTGACCGACTGATCATCAGGAGCCACAAGATTCAGTAATTCCGGGTCTTCGTCTGGTTTCATAAATGAATAAATCCGTCGTAAACATGAGTCGCAGGACCGGTCATATACAGTGGTGTTCCCGGGCCGCCCCAGGCAATCTGCAGGCTGCCGCCCGGTAAATCTACCCGCACTTTGTCACCGAGTAACCCTTGCTGAATTCCGCTGGCAACTGCTGCACAGGCTCCGCTACCACAGGCCTGGGTTTCACCGGCACCGCGTTCGTAGACCCGCAGACGGATATGCGATTCTGATACCACTTCCATAAAACCAACATTCACCCGTTCAGGAAATCGCTCATGGCTTTCCATCTGCGGCCCTACCAGTTCCACGGCGGCAGTTTTCACACTCTCCACCTGAATGACACAATGGGGATTACCCATGGATACCACCCCAAACATTACCGTTTGTTCAGCAAGGCGCATCAGATAGAGATTCTCAGCTTTATTGGCGCGGAACGGTACATTGCCAGGTTCAAAGTCTGGCTCCCCCATATTGACCCGTACCAGCTCATCATTCGTGACACTGAGCGTCATTCTGCCGGTTTGGGTACTGACGCGAATATCGCTTTTATTCGTCAGCCCTTTCAGGCGAACGAAACGCGCAAAACAACGGGCCCCATTGCCGCACTGTGCAACTTCGCTGCCATCCGCATTAAAAATACGGTAGTGAAAATCCAGCTCCGGATCATAGGGCGGCTCAACTATCAATAGTTGATCGAACCCGACGCCAAGATGTCTGTCTGACAGCCTGCGAATGAGCTCCGACGAGAAGAAAACATTCTGAGTCACCGCGTCAACGACCATAAAATCATTGCCGAGACCGTGCATTTTAGAAAACTGCATTTTTTGCTCCGCCGGTAACCGGTTAATTACGGTGACACAGTGCCTGCTGGTGCTGTGGTGTCATCTTTCCAGGGTTTAGTCGCAGTTTCTTGCTGCCGCTCTTTCTTGGTAGTTTCACTATTAGGAAAGTAAAGCGGCCCCTTCAGCCCGCATCCCGTTAACGCTGCCGGAATTACAATTATCGCCAGCCAGCCGACCATTTTCTTCATTTAGGTTACACTCATTCTGTGCTTTATCTCATTCACTTATCATCGCAGTTGAACAAGGAAAAGCAACAGAAAATCCCTGAATTCGCATAACCGGTTCAATATCTCAGGTCAGACCGCTCAGACAAAGATTGGCAAACAATATCAGCGCGCTATACTTTGCCAAAAACATGGGAGCTATGATGAACGACAGTGAATTCCACCAACTGGCTGACCAATTGCTACGGGCGGTAGAAGAACGCCTGGATGAGCATGACGGTGATGCCGATATCGATTATGAAACTCATGGCAGCGTGATGACCCTGAGCTTTGAAAACGGCAGCAAAATTGTGATTAACCGTCAGGAACCGATGCATCAGGTCTGGCTGGCGACCAAAGCCGGCGGCTATCATTTCAGTTATCAGGCACCACGCTGGGTGTGTGATCGCACCGGCGGTGATTTCTGGGTGTTGCTGGCAGAAGCCTGTACCACTCAGTCTGGCGAGAAATTCAGTTTCTGACCGACCCTGTCCGGCTGCGGAGCTTGTTCCGCAACCGGAATATATCAGAACAGGCTGCGGGAACGCGGCAGCACATCGCGGCTGAGTTGCGGCGACACGTCTTCTGCCACTTCATCATGTGAAACAGAACGGAAAGGCAACACCTTACTTTTCCCGTGTTCGGTCACCAACTGATAAAACTGTGGCAGGTTAAAGTTGACGAAACTGGAACCGTAGGTAAAGCGGTCATGTGAAGAGGAGTAAAAACGGCTGACATCCCGGACCAGCTCTTCCCTGCTACCTTCACAATGACGGTAAACTTCCACCCGATTATTCTCATCCAGAATATAAATACTGAAATCATCAGATTCAGATGAGGGATTATTCTCGAAGAAGAACTGAATGATACCTTCACTGGCGTAGCTGTTAACCACTGGCGGGAGATCGACCTGTTGTGAATCGACTTTAATCGACAGACCGTGCAGTTTGTTATTAGAAATTGCGCCATAAAATTCCACCGCATTTTCCAGTTTCTGCACCGAAACACTCATCCGTTCGAAGAACACCCCCCAGGTATCTCCGGCCAGACGCAGAGCTTTAAAACGGCCCGGTTCCTGCCGGGTACTGGATAAACGTATATCGATACATTCCGAAACCAGCTGCTGAACACGGGTACGTATCAGTCCACGTAAATGCTGGCTATAGCAGAATACTTCGACGGCATCCGGGGGCAAAGCATCCTGATGCATCTTACCCAGGATGGTTTTCAGCGCTTCAATCATCGATTGCTCACCACTGAAATGCAGGGTTCGTACTTCGTTCCATGAATTACGGTACAGCAAATCGATACTGCCGATCAGACAACGTTGCTGTTGCCCGAAACTAAACACATCCAGTTTACGGAAATCAAAGTGTACGACCTGATTACGGAACTCAGCCGTTGGGTCATCTTCCAGATTCACCAGGATTGCCAGGTGGCGGATTTCGCATGGGCTGTAGAGAGCTTTCGGTGTCGGAGCCGGGACCCGCAGAGGAAAGTGATGAGACACATCGTTGACCACTTCCTGCAACCGTTGGGCATCACAACCCCCATTGCCTTTGATATGCAGCAGTGTTTTATCGGTCAGTAAACCGTTAAACCAGGCCCACGCCACCAACTTGATCAGGTAGCGGTTATATTCCAGTGGCTGGTTGCTGATAATGGAATCCATATCCGGAGACTTATTGTACAGGTACCAACCCGGACGATTGGCCCTGCCTTCCGGGACATGAATAAACGTCAGATGTTCTTCGGACAGATCGGGCGAAATCTGCGGATTAACCAGAATAACTTTCCCTGGCAACGCTTCAAAAGCCGCATACAGCTTACGGGTCAATACCCCGATATCCTGCGGGCTGGCACTGACACTTAAATTATTCCGGCGCGCAAAACGGATCAGGTTACGATAGCTTTGCATCATCGCGTCCAGTAACTCGTTATGCGCTTCACGAACCTGTTCAATCTTCCAGCTGGCGCGACTGTCCAGCATTTCCAGTCGCTGAGCGTCCCAGCCCCACTCTTTGACCAGTTGGCTCAAAATCTCCCTCCGCCATTGTGAACGGACCTGAGGGCGTTCTTCGGTCAGTTTTTCACAGGCTTTCAGATAGAAGCAACGCCGGACAAGGTCCAGCCGGGCCGGGTCATCAATGTCCTGCAAGTAGTGGGTCACTTTTTCGAGCATCATGCAGTAGGGATCCAGCCCAAAGCTGACAATCTCACCATCATGCAAACGCTGCTTAATATCCATCGCTAACAGCCGGGTATTCGGATACTCGCGGGTATAGGCTTCAAGCAGCAGAGTTTTCAGCACGGCTTTATACGGAGAATCGATACTCTTATACAACTGCCACAGACTGGCACCGAAATACTCTTCAGCAGACAGGGTACCAAGTCCCCCCAGGTCCAGCCATTCGTTCGGCGTCAAAGCACCACCGGCATACAGAGACATCACATAATCGTCGTAATGTCCTTCTTCTTCACCCGGCACCATATTCCACAGAATACGCTTACCCGCCATCCTTACGGCCGAGCGATAAAATTCATCCAGCAACAAAATATGCTGGGTACTTCCGCAATCTTCAGTGCCCAGATTGCCGCTTTCATTATGCCGGAAACGGTTTTCATCGATCAGGAAGAAACTGACTTCAATCCCCAGGGACAAACACCACTGCCGCAACAAATGACATTTTTGCTGCAATTTTTGCCGTTCGTCGTTATCCAGCCACGACTGATGACAGACCCAGATATCCAGGTCTGAAACACTGTTTTGTCCAACGGAAGAGGTACTGCCCATAGAATAGACCCCGGTAATCGGGGCTTCGCCGGGAGAAACCGCCGGCAGTTTCACAGGGGAATGACAGAGTTTATCCAGCATTTCCTGCTGGTTTTCGACAGGCGTGAAAAAACTAATGCCGTGGGGCACATTACCGTCAAGATAACCTGGCAGCATGGGATGATGATACTGTAGAAATACCGGCAGCAGGCTGTACACCTGCCTGAAGGCAGGCCCCATCGCCGCCATTGCCCGATCAACCCGTAGTTGATTAATGGCATCCAGTCTCTGTTTCAGAGTCTCAATATAAAGGTACAAGACGTTTTGCCTGTTTTTTCCGGTAATTAAGCACTGTCGCTCCCACGGCTCCCTTGATGTTCCCGTGCCTGGTGTTGACCCGGCCAGGGAGATGCGGGTGGTTAGCCTCTCTTCCTGTACTGGCTAAACACAATGACTCCGGCGATTATTTTATCACCTTTCAAACTGAAATCTTAATATTCGGTGCGGAGAACCCCTCTGCATAAGGAGCAATCCCATAACCGTTGCATGGATTTCATCGCCGAAGCCTGCCACATTTGCTGTTTAAATGATAGGATGATTAACAAACGATTAAAACGGTTAAACACATGTCTGATAAAATTATCCGCATCGCCACCCGACAAAGCCCACTTGCTCTCTGGCAGGCGCATTATGTTCAGGAACAATTAATGTCAGCCCATCCCGGGGTACAGGTTGAACTGGTCCCGATGGTGACTAAAGGTGATGTACTGCTGGATACTCCGCTGTCAAAAGTGGGCGGCAAGGGATTGTTTGTCAAAGAGCTGGAACTGGCCATGCTGGAAAATCGGGCCGATCTTGCTGTGCATTCAATGAAAGATGTGCCGGTGGCCTTCCCTGAAGGGCTGGGCCTGGTGACTATTTGCCAGCGTGCCGATCCCCTGGATGCATTTGTTTCCGGGAAGTACGCGTCCCTGGACGAATTACCGGAAGGTGCTGTCGTAGGCACATCCAGCCTGCGCCGGCAGTGTCAGATTAGCGCCCGTCGTCCTGACCTGGTCATTCGTTCTTTACGGGGGAATGTCGGAACCCGCCTCTCCAAACTCGATGCCGGTGAATATGATGCCATTATCCTGGCTGCCGCCGGACTGAAGCGCCTGGGCCTGGAATCCCGTATCCGTAGCACCCTTCCTGCCGAAGTGTCGCTGCCTGCTGTAGGACAGGGAGCGGTCGGTATCGAATGCCGTACCGATGATACGGCACTGATAACCCTGTTACAGGCACTGAATCATCACGATACCGAAAGCTGCGTCCGTGCTGAACGCGCGATGAATACTCGTCTGGAAGGCGGCTGTCAGGTACCGATTGGCAGTTACGCATTACTGCAGGGGGATGACCAGTTATGGTTGCGCGGCCTGGTGGGCACACCGGATGGTTCGCAAATGATCAGTGCTGAACGCCGCGGTCATCGCGATCAGGCCGAGCAACTGGGTATTGCTCTGGCAGAAGAACTTCTGGAAAAAGGTGCCGGCGACATTCTGCGTGAAGTCTATCAGGGGCAGCCTCCGGTATGACCATTCTGGTCACCAGGCCGGAGCCCTCAGCGTCAGAGCTGGTTGCCAGACTACGCCAGACAGGCAAACATGCCTGGAGTTTTCCGCTGATTGAATATACGCCAGGTAAAGACCTGGCGTCACTGGCTCAGCGCCTGTCAGCTTTGCAACCCAAAGATATGGTATTTGCCGTATCACATCAGGCAGTCCATTTTGCGATTCCGGCATTGATGCAAACCAATACTGCATGGCCGGCCAGTGTCGACTATTATGCTATAGGGCGCCGGACAGCATTAGATTTACATATGGCTTGTCAGCAAACTGTGAACTACCCTGAACACTGTGCCACCAGTGAAACATTGCTTAATCTGCCTTCGCTCAAAGATGTGAGTGGTAAACAGATATTAATATTACGTGGTAATGGTGGCCGGGAACTATTGGCCGAAACATTGCAGCAACGTGGTGCCCGGGTAGAATTATGTGAGTGTTATCAGCGCATTCCCTGTCAGTATCAGGGTGCAGAACAAGCTGTTCGCTGGCGCAGGCAAGGTATCACTACCCTGGTCGTGACCAGTGGCGAAATGCTAAAACTTTTATATTCGCTGTTTCCGGCAATTGACCGCAGGGAATGGCTATTGCACTGCCGGCTGGTTGTCGTCAGTGAACGTTTAGCTACTCTGGCCAGTGAATTAGGCTGGCATTCAGTGACAGTAGCTGATGGTGCGGATAACGATGCGTTGTTACGTGCGTTACACTGAACTTACTAAAATGGGATGAGCCAACATGACGGAACACAAAGACCCCTCCGCCATACCTGAAGTGACTCCGCCGGAAGAGCAACTGACTCCCGGCACGGAGGATAAAACTTCAACAGCAAGGAATAGCGGAACCCCTTTAGCCATTGTGGCCATTATCATTGCTCTGGCGACCGGTGCCGGAAGCTATTGGTATATTAAACAGCAACAGAGTGCTGATGCGCAGTCGCTGTCGGCACTGAATGACAAACTGAATACATTACAGCAGCAGTCCGGGAATGCTCAGCAACAGCTGACAGAACAGCTGTCAGCTGCCAACCAGGCGCTTCAGGATGCGAAATTGCGGCAGGAAACGACCAGCAAAGCACTGGATACCCTGCAGGAAAAAGTAACTGCGCTGACCGGTAACGACAGCAACAACTGGCTGATCGCTCAGGCCGATTACCTGGTAAAACTGGCCGGGCGTAAACTGTGGAGTGATCAGGATGCCACCACTGCGGCGGCATTGCTGAAAAGCGCCGATGGCAGCCTGGCAGAGATGAATGATCCCAGTGTCCTGAATGTCCGGCGGGCACTGACTCAGGATATCAGTTCGTTAGCTGCCGTCAGTCAGGTGGACTACGATGGTATTATTCTGCAGCTTAACCAGCTGGCTAACGGTGTCGATAATCTGCGTCTGGCAGATAATGAAGACCACAGCAATCCGATGGACGAGGACAGCAATGAACTCTCCGGCTCGCTGGCCCACTGGCGCGAAAACCTGGTTAAAAGCTGGCATGATTTCATGGATAACTTTATTACTATCCGTCGTCGTGATAATACCGCACAGCCACTGCTGGCACCGAATCAGGATATTTATCTGCGGGAAAATATCCGTTCTTCATTGTTGATTGCCGCGCAGGCCGTTCCCCGTCATCAGCAGGAAATTTATAAACAATCGCTGGAATCCGTCTCCACCTGGGTACGTGCCTGGTATGACACCAGCGATCCGGCTACCAAAGCCTTTCTGGCTCAGATTGATACTCTGGAACAGCAAACCATTGCCATGGATGTCCCGGACTCTCTTTCCAGCCAGCCATTGCTGGATAAGCTAATGCAAACCCGGGTGCGTGGTCTGCTCAGTCAGCCGTCACCAGCCCCTGAGCCGGCCTCCGGCAAGCAGGGAGGCTGATAATGCTAAAAGTCCTGATTGTTTTTTTGCTGCTGCTGGCAGGGATCGTTCTGGGCCCTATGCTCGCCGGCCATCAGGGATATGTCCTGATTCAGACTGATAACTGGAATATTGAAACCAGCGTTACCGGGCTTGTGATCATCCTTATTGTCGCATTGCTGGTGATTCTGGCTGTGGAATGGTTACTGCGCCGGGTGCTGCGTACCGGAATCCGGACCCGCGGTTGGTTCAGTGGTCGTAAACGTCGCCGTGCACAGCGCCATACACGTGATGCGCTGATCAAACTGGCGGAAGGTGATCATAAACAGGTTGAGAAACTGCTGTCCCGTGATGCTGATCATGCAACAGACCCGCTGGCGAATTATCTGCTGGCCGCCGAAGCCGCCCAGCAACGCGGTGATGAGGTCAGAGCTAACCAGCATCTGGAACGTGCAGCCGAAGTGAGCACCGATAACCAGATTCCGGTAGAAATAACCCGTGCCCGTATCCTGCTGGCTCGCCATGAAGATCATGCAGCCCGACACTGCCTCGACCGGCTGTTGGAGGTCGCACCGCGCCATCCTGAAGTCCTGCGTCTGGCTGAACAGGCTTATCTCAATACCGGAGCCTGGCGAGCATTACTGGATATTCTGCCATCCATGGAGAAGGCACAAACCGGTAACGAACAGCATTTACAGGATTTACGTGAGCGGGCCTGGCTTGGCATGATGAATCAGGCAATGGCAGAACAAGGCAGCGAAGGGCTTAAACAGTGGTGGAAGAACCAGAGCCGTAAAACCCGCCAGGATATTTCCCTGCAGGTGGCGATGGCAAACCATCTGATCGAGTGTAATGACCCAATGATGGCCCAGGAAATTGTGCTGACCGGACTGAAGCGTCAGTATGACGAACGCCTGATTCTGCTACTGCCCAGGATTAATAGTCCGCAGCCTGAGCCTTTGGAAAAAGCATTACGTCAGCAGATTAAACAACATGGTGCCACTCCGTTGCTGAACAGTACCCTGGGACAGATGCTGATGCGTCAGGCCGAATGGCAGCAGGCTGCCGATGCCTTCTCCCAGGCCCTGAAACAGCGTCCGGATGGTTTTGACTATGCCTGGCTGGCCGATTGTTATGACAAAATTGGCCGCCCGGAAGAAGCTGCCCGCATGCGACGTGAGGGCCTGTTGTTGACACTAAAACAAAATCCGGAACAGTAGCTCTTACAAAAGAAAGCGCCTTTGACAGGCGCTTTTCTTTGCAAAAAAAACACCTGCAACCAGGCAGGTGTAAAATCAGGTCGACAGACAACAGCTGATACCAGACTCAACGTAATATCTGAAGCTCTCATCAATAATTTGTGAGATGGCAGATAACAGGTATCGGTAAAGGGCTCTGCATCATTCCAGGGATTATGTTGCCAGCGGCAGACATAAAAAAGCAGAATGAGCATCTACAACTTCACTATTGCATGATCAGTGCCAGAATATCTTTTAAAAAAATAAAAAATGTATCTCACTGAATTTAATCATATAAATAAACATTCAGCGCAAAGCTGAGCGTATTCAAAATACCAGAACTGTCGAAGATTCGTCACCCCCTGGCGACAACCTCCCCCCTCATTTGAATAGCTTATAAGTTTCAAAAGGATAAATGTCTTCATTTGGCGACAATCCGCTATGAGAACTGTGCCTTTACAGCGACAGTTATAGATCAGTATGCTGTTGGCTGACTTTCCTTCGGGCCCGCGCGGTGAGCTGGAGCCCTGTTTTGCAGAGACTACTGCATGTTTAAAGTTATCGGTATTTCCGGAAGTTTACGCAACAGTTCACTTAACAGCCTTTTCCTGCGTGCTATGGCCTTGATCTGTCCGCAAGGTATCTGTTTTGAAATCAGTTCATTGCCTGGAAAACTTCCGCTGTTTAATCCTGATCTGGAAGATGCCCCACCGGAAATAGTCACCCGGTGGCGACAGGAATTACGGCAGGCAGATTTATTTTTAATCGTCAGCCCTGAATACGCACACGGGATTAGTGGGGCGTTCAAAAACTCCCTCGACTGGCTGGTGAGCAGTGGGGAATTTCTCGACAAACCCGTTGCCCTGCCAAACCTCTCGCCTCGTACTGACCTTGCGCAGGGACATTTACAGGAAATTATCACCGTGATGGGGGGAGTGGTTTCAGAGAACTGTAGCCCTTCGGCATCACTGGATTGCCGTTATGTATTACCTGATATCACAGAACAACAGTTAATCGATCATCCACACATCAGCCCACGGTTACAGCAGCTATGGCTGAATATTTCCGGAGTGCTCCACTCTGCCTGAGGGTATTTTAGGAGCATGGTTTTCTTTATCAGAACAGCGGGATATCCTGCCAGCGGACTCCTGCTCCAGCCAGCGGGCGAATGCCAGGACAGTTTCACAGTCCTGGCGGATATCTCCGTCAAAGACGGTACAGAGATCCAGTAACCTCAGGATAGTTGCGGAGTGTTGTGGATAACGAGTCATAAACTTTTCTGCATGTTGCTGCAGAGTATCCGGCCAGTCAGTATCTTCCGGACCGCGGAGAATGCTGGTCGACCGGATGGCTTTTCTGGCCGCAGCTCTCAGCCATTGCCTCTGACGAACTGGCTGGTCCGTTTCCTGAATCTGACAAGTCAGTCTGTGTATGACGGCCATAAAGTCACCATTAACCGCCTGAGCAATGGCCGGAGAAGGCCTAAACAGCCCGAAACGCAGACTTAAATTGTCACCGTACACGCAGACACAATGGTGTTTCAGCCAGTATCCCCAGCTCAGACGGTTTGCGTATTTCAGTACCTCAACCAGTGCACCGCAATCAAAATCGATTTTACTCACCTCGGGATGAGTACTTTCCAGAGTGACCTGAAGCGCCTCAAGCTGCTGCAACGCGGCTGCATCCGGCTGAGTTCTGAAAATCACCGTTAAGTCGAGATCTGACCGGCCTGGTAATGCTTTTCCCTGCGCAACGCTGCCATAAACATAGATACTATGGATAAGCGTTGGGAATTGACTGCTCAGCCGGCTAATCACATCAGACACTATCGTAGTAAACATCGGCTGTATTCTGCCTGGCGGCGGGATACTAATAAACCCATTGAGATCCACGGACATCATCGCTCCGTCATTTTACTTATCGGTATTTCAGATCCTGAATATATTCAGGTAATACCCACGGTGCCTCAAGCAGATAACAAACTCTGACTTAACGGAGAAGTCCCCAAAATGAGTGACTCATTATTCAGAAAAGCCGGCTTCCGTCAGGGACATATTTATCAGGTGCAAACAATACCACTTCGCCTTCTGCATCAGAAAATCCTAAGGTCAGGACCTCGGACATAAACTTGCCTATCTGCCGCGGTGGAAAATTGACCACCGCTGCGACACGTCGGCCAGCCAGTTCCTGTAACTGATAATGTTTTGTGATTTGTGCACTCGAGCGCTTTACCCCGACCCCGGGGCCAAAGTCGATAGTCAGTTTGTAGGCCGGTTTGCGCGCTTCGGGAAAGGCTTCAGCAGAAAGGATAGTGCCGATGCGGATATCCACCGCTAAAAACTGGCTAAAATCTATAGTATCGGCAGGCACAGCATCGTGCGGGTGATTCAGGTGCATAACTATATCATCCTGTTATCTGGTGAATAAAAACCTTGCCAGGCCTCGTTAGCAGACCGAAATCAGGGGAGAGGTTCGGAAAATAATGACTACAGCCCCGTTCACTGGCAGTAGTTTTGCTGTGTTTAGGTATTCACACTTATAACAAGAATAGCGTCAAAAAACACCCGCTTGTGCGGTTTCAGGCAGTATCTGAATATTATGTTTTTTTCTGATGGCTAACTTTATGAGGTCAGTCCATTTAGCGGGTTTCTTCAAAATTGGTCGGCGGGAGAGGATGATGCCCCTGCGGACCGTTGCTGAAGCAACGTTGTCTCGCTGACGCCCGGCTCAAACCTCCTTCGGAGGTTCTCATCCTCTTTAAACTCCGGACGTAAAAAAACCCGCTAAAAGCGGGTTTCTTCAAAATTGGTCGGCGAGAGAGGATTCGAACCTCCGACCCACTGGTCCCAAACCAGTTGCGCTACCAAGCTGCGCTACTCGCCGAAATACTGCTTACCTCTGCATCTTTTACCTGGTGCGAAGAGAGGGACTTGAACCCTCACGTCCGTTAAGACACTAACACCTGAAGCTAGCGCGTCTACCAATTCCGCCACCTTCGCATATCCGGCAAAAAATGGGGTGGCTAATGGGACTCGAACCCACGACAACTGGAATCACAATCCAGGGCTCTACCAACTGAGCTATAGCCACCATATTTTTCTTACTGCTTACAACGTAGCTAAAAACACCTTTACTACTCTCGCGGTAAATCACCGCAGCTCTTACGCTAACCAAAAATGGTGCGCCCGACAGGATTCGAACCTGAGACCTCTGCCTCCGGAGGGCAGCGCTCTATCCAGCTGAGCTACGGGCGCTTAGCGCCGTTGCGGATGCGGATATTACGGGGTTGAGCTAATCCTGTCTAGTGCTTTTTTAATAAAATTATTCATTTGCTTATCGTTTGCGCAGTTTGACTGAAGATCCAGCATACTGAGCAACTTTTGCACCGGAATAATCTCCGTCACTACAAATCGCCACGCCAGTGGTACTTTTGATAACGCAGCAATTGCCACTGCCGTCGCCAGCGCGAGGGTTGTTTTATCAGGCGATATAGCCACTCCAGACCCAGTTGCTGCCAGATTGCCGGAGCCCGCTTTACGACACCACAGAAAACATCGTAAGTCCCTCCCACTCCCATATACAAGGCATCGGGATATACTGCCCGGCAACGGCGAATAAAGAGCTCCTGCCGCGGTGACCCCATCGCTACCGTAACAATTTTAGCGCCACTGTCAGCAATATTCTGAATAACAGCCTCTGTCTGCTGCTCAGAAAAATAACCGTCCTGGCTGCCAGCGATGTTAAGCGGCCACAGCCGGTGTAATTTATCGCAGGTTTGTCGTAACACTTCCGGCTTTCCACCGAGCAGATACACCGGTATCTGCCGTTCTGCAGCCTGCTGCATGAGTTCCTGCCACAAATCGACCCCGGCAACTCTCTGGATATCACTGCCAGGATACTTTTTTCTGACTGAACGGACGATACTGATCCCGTCAGCATAGTTAAATTCGGCCTCAGACAGAATGTCCTGCAGTAACGGATCTTTTTCGGCCGAGAGTATCTTTTCCGCATTTATCGCCACCAGCATCCCTCTGCGGGGCTTATCCGGTGGCAACAGGAAATCAGCAAACTGTTTCACTGAACGGAATCCATAAAGCGACACCCCCCGAATCCGGTACGGAGGGGAACCAGGGTATTTATTCATCACTTTCCACAATCCAGCGGTTATTGATTTTTAAAGGTTAATAATGTGTCTTTCACTGAGGGTTCACGTTGCCGAATCACACCCACACTGTCCAGCAACCAGAACAGCACTTTAGCCATCACCAGGCAGAACAGAAAAATAACACTAAAGAACACAATTCTGGACCCGAAGGCATCCAGCCCTTCCCGTGCCAGAACTATCAGGTTGAAAATAGCGCCAAAACAAAAACTGTTAAGTACTGCCGCGGTGTAACGATTGGACTCCTGCATCGCACGGCGATAAATATAATCGAAGCCCCGGATGATGAATCCCACCAGCACCGCCCCGGGTATCAGCAGCCATACCCCCCCCATCACCACCAGCGAACCAATCAGTGTCGGTGAAATCGCCAGTCCGGAATGGTTATGCAACACATCCCAGGTAAAGTAATTGGCACTGTTCAACACCTCAGAAGGGCGTCCAGGCCACAGCCAGGAGGGAATAAATACATAGAAATCCCGCCACATGGGCGCCAGCCCCTGGAACTCAATGCGGTGATAATGGCTCAACAGCAGGGCAAGGTTTTCCCAAGGCGAAAAGGTATCGCGCGTGAGATACAAAAAAGTATGGAACGCCTCATCGCCGGAGACCTGCAGGTTATAACGGCGCAATGCCAGCCAGAACATCCCGACCACCGAAAGCACACCCGCTGATACCAGCATGGTCAGATTAATCCAGCCGCGGGTAATACCAATAAACAAAAACAGCGCAAACGCGATAATAATATTAGCCCGGGTACCGCCAACGATCAGATAAGTCAGCAATCCAAAACTGACCGTATAACCCAGGAAAATTAACCAGTTTTTACGGGTCGGTTTGAGGAAATAGACAATTAACATTGCCGGGATAAAAAAGTAGAAAAACCGCTTCAGTGCCACTCCGGAAACCTGGCTGGAGAATATCTGACTATAGGAACTCAACCGAAACAACAGGAACCCGTTATGCATAAAAAATACACCGACGGTCCCAATAGCAATCAGCGCCAGCAGACTGCAAAAAATCAGAGTTTCAACCCTGTTCATACTGAATAACGGGGGTGCGGTGGCGACTGCCGGGCGGCGAAATTTAAGCTTATAACTCAGATAATAAACCCCGTAGAAACCGGTCGCCGACAACAGCGCAGCCAGTAAATATTCGGGGGCAACGACCGGAGTATCAAAACAGAATACCAACAGACAGGTCAGCGGAAAGCCGAAATAAAACGTCAGTAAAAAAAGCAGGGTAAAGAAAAGATGGAAATTAAACCGTTCCCGGCGGAACTCTTTCCCTGCCAGTACCAGCACAAAGACCAGGCAGCAGAGATAGACGACCGAGAGACCGGACAGCTGTAATAAATTCATGATGCAACCTCCTGTTCCAGCTGTGCCAGCATCTGCTGCCATCCTTCCAGATAGCCCGGTGCAAGAAACGCGATGGCTGTTTTATCGCAACCGGTCAGCTGACGCCGGGCTTCGTTAATTGCCGCCAGCGTCAGGTCATCTCCGCGAAATAGTACCGGCAGTTGCTGTTCGGTCAAATCCTGCCAGAACGGATTGTCACGGCTGACCACAAATGGAATATTTTTCTCAATCAACAGACATAGCGTGCCAATCCCCTGCTGGCGTTTAAAAATAAAATAGCCTAACCGACAGCTATCCAGTAACGCCAGATAAGCCGGAAAATCCAGGGTGTCGGTGAGCAATGTCACCTGGCCATCAGGAAAATAGTGTTCCGCCACGGACCTGACCCGGGCAATATAGGCTTCATTACCCGTCGGATACCCCATCGGCACGATAACCCGTATCTGCTGACCGAACTGCTGCCGGATATCGGCCAGTGCTTCTGTATGACGGTTGGTCGGGTCTCCCGAATTTCCCAGCAAGATAGTCAGAGGTGGATCATTCGTCGTCATGGCGACAGGCGGGGAAGACGTTGGCATACGGGTCGGAAAATAGAGCAATGAAGCCGGTACCGAAGTCACACGCTGACGGAAATGACTGATATCTCCCCGGGTCGCCCAGACACTGGCTATCCGCTTGTGGGCCATACGGCGTAACAGATAAAACAGACGAAAACGTAGCTGCCGGGAATCCTCATACAAATCAGCCCCCCAGATATGCCAGTGTAACTGATGGCGGGCAATTCTCCGCCTGACTAACGCCAGCCACAGCCAGGGATTAAACTGACCATGGCAGAAAAATTGTTGTTGCCGGTTGCTCGCCAGCCTCACCACCGCCTTTGCCAGGCTTTTTTTATCGGGGAATACCTGCACATCCAGTGCAGTGAACTCCTCAACTGACTGAGCATCCTCAGCGACCACCATAAATTTTCGGCGACTCGCGGTGGGTATCTGCACCGACAACTGCTGGTCAAAGAAACGCAGTACCGTCAGGTTATGATGCGGAATATCCGATCCGAGCAGATGAATTAAGCTTGTCATTTTCGGTACCAATACATAAACACCGCCCCACAGAGGGCAAAATAGAGCATATAAGTCAGACAATAGGCCTGCACTGCCCCGCTAACACCGTGCACTGGAATCAGCCAACTGGCACTGGCAAGCAGCAACACAAACTGGCTCAGCTCGGTGAGCAAATAAAAACGTAAAGAGGCTTTGGCAATCACCAGGTAACCAAATACGTAAGCACCTACCTTAAAAAAGTCACCGGTCAGTTGCCAGACAAACAGATCGCGCATTGCGGCGAACTTCGCAGTAAATAACAGCCAGATAGCAACATCCCGCAACAACCAGACCAGTAATGCCACTCCGGCAACCACTGGCATGACAAATCGTAACGCGCGAAAAATCACGCGTCCGGTCGCCTGCTTATCACTTTGTTTAGCCAGAGTCGGCAACAGCCAGACACTAAAGGTCGCGGTAATAAATTGCAGCCAGGCATCTGAGATGCTAGTTACCCCCTGCCACAATCCTACCTGTTGCCAGCCGGCATGTGCTGCCAGCAGGTTACGCATAATAATCCACGCCACCGGAAGAGTGATGGCAGTCATCAATGCCATCAGTGTATACCTGAACAACAAAGCGGCCAGCCCGGGATCCCACTGCGGAATAAACCAGCGCCATTGCAGGGTCGTACCTGACTTAAGCAGAGCAATTGCAGGTAACAGGCTGATAGCCGGCACCAGAGCGATTCCGGCCAGTGCCCCGGAGTAGCCCCCCGCCAGCCAACAGAGCAGATACCCTGCCACACCGAGCAGGCTGCCTCCGGCGACGACCAGAGCATTGGCCCGCGCGTTTCGGTACCCCTTAAGCTGTGCCTGCAGCAAATTAGCCCACGCAATACCCGCTTGCAGAAAAGCCACTATCCGAATCACCTGCCGGTAGTGGTCGCTGCCAAACAGTAGCTCGCTGATCGGTGCCGCCGCCAGACTGAATACCATGCACAACAGAAGTGAAGAACCCATAATAATGGACGATGATGTCGCGGTCAGAGCCTGCAGTCTGGCGGGCTGCTCCTGATATTCAGCCACATAACGTGTCACTCCGTTAAATATCCCGGCGCCGGCCAGCACGCCCAGCACCGTCACCATTTGGCGAAAGTTACCCGCCAGACCTATCCCCTCCGGGCCATAACTGACAGCCAGCAGCTTAACGACCAGCAGCCCGGCCAGGATTTTGATAAGCGTAGAAAATGAGGTCCAGACGGAGGCTTTTGCCAGCGACATTAGTGCAGAAAGCTCATCAGTGAGCCGATAACCGTTTTCTGATTATTATCAGACAGATTATAAAACAGCGGTAAACGCAGCAGTCGTTCACTTTCTACGGTGGTAAAACGGTCCGAACCATGAAAACGCCCGTACTGTTGCCCGGCAGGGGAACTGTGCAGCGGAATATAATGGAATACCGCTAAAATATCGGCTTCTTTCATCCAGTCAATTAAACGGGAACGGACGGAGTTATTCGCCAGCCGGATATAAAACATATGAGCATTGTGGGTACAGTTTTCAGGCACCGACGGCAGTAGCAGTCGTCCCTGTTGTTCAAGCGGTAATAATGCCTGGTAATACTGATTCCAGAGTGTCAGACGCCGCTGATTTATCTGTTCAGCAGCCTCCAGTTGGGCCCACAGGTAAGCCGCCTGTAAATCAGACATCAGATAGCTGGAACCCATATCACGCCAGGTATATTTATCGGTCTGTCCGCGGAAAAACTGGCTACGGTTAGTGCCCTTCTCACGGATAATTTCCGCTCTGGCAACCAGCGATGCATCATTGATCAGAGTCGCACCACCTTCCCCGCCGGCAGTATAGTTTTTAGTTTCATGAAAGCTGAAACAACCGATATGGCCAATGGTCCCCAATGGCCTGCCTTTGTAGGAAGACATCACTGCCTGTGCTGCGTCCTCTATCAGATACAGATGGTGCTTTTCACACAGGCTGACAATACTGTCCATCTCACAGGCGACCCCGGCATAATGCACCACCACCACCGCACGGGTCTTAGCAGTTATCGCCGCTTCAATCAGACTCTCATCAATATTCAGGGTATCCGGACGAATATCAACAAAGACAACTTTCGCCCCGCGCAACACGAAAGCATTGGCTGTGGAGACAAAGGTGTAACTTGGCATAATCACTTCATCGCCGGGCACAATATCAATCAGTAATGCGGCCATCTCCAGCGATGCGGTGCAGGATGGGGTCAACAGCACCTTATGGCTGCCAAAACGCTGTTCCATCCATTGCTGGCAGCGGCGAGTGAAACCACCGTCGCCACTGAGCTTGCCGCTGGACATCGCCGACTGCATATATTCTATTTCGCTGCCGGTGACCGGAGGTGAATTAAAGGGAATCATCTGTTTTCCTGTATAGCCAATAGGCAGTATTTTCCAGCCGTGCACCACTACGCAGATAGAGACGCATTGCCACCACGTTACTTAACTGAGTGGTAATATGCAGATGCCGGAGACGTCTGACTCTGCCCCAGTCGGCAGCGGCATACAACAGTCGCTGACCAATACCTTTCCCCCTGGCTTCCGGGACCACTGCCAGCAATCCGATACGAGCATCTTCGCCTGCTTCGCGGACCGAAACAAATCCCTGCAACTCTCCGCCGGCCCCAAAAGCCACCAGGCACTGGTCATCAAATCGTCCGGTAACGGCATTCTCTATCCATTGAGCATAAAAACGCTGGCAATCGGCACTACTGAACCACGGTGTACGGAAACGGCTTTGAGTAAACGCTTGTGATGCTGCCTGGCGTAATTCCGGGATCTGGCTTTCACGGGCAATACGGATACCGGGTTGACGCTCTGTTTGCAGAATAGCCAGAACCAGACCCGCTTCACCCTCTGCCAACTGGAAACCCAATTGATTAGCAATCGTCAGCCCGGAATGGTCTTCGGCTGCGATTCTGGCCTGCAACAGAGGATAGCGATTCAACTCTTCGACCTGTAAGGGCCGGGTACCGCCCGGAATCAGGCGGCCGATGGGATAACCAAAAAACTCTGATTCCCATTCGAGCGGCACAACACTGCCATTTATTTGCATTTCAGCCCCCGATAACTGCCCGTCAGCCTTCACTGCCCCGTTCCCGTATTATTCCCACAGACCGCGGGTATCTACGACCCGGTGCCCGGCCAAACGTTGCAGGTCAATCGTTTTGAATTGCCGGTGATCAACCAGCAAGACGAGGATATCTGCCTGTTGCAGGGCAGTTTCACTGTCCGCCAGTGTCACCTCACCTGCCAGTGAAGATGGCAACTGCGTAATATTCGGTTCTACGGCTAATACCTGACCCTGGTGCCACCGGCTAATCATCTGTACCACATTCAGCGCCGGACTTTCGCGTAAATCATCAATATCTGCTTTAAAAGCCAGTCCGAAACAGGCAATAGTAATCTCAGAGGCACGTTGTGATGTTGCGTTGAGGCAATCAGCCAGTTGCTGCTTCACCTGATCCATCACCCAGCCAGGCTTACTGTCATTGACCTCGCGCGCCGTGCGTATTAACCGGCTCTGCTGTGGATTCTGAGCCACAATAAACCAGGGATCGACAGCAATACAATGACCACCGACGCCAGGGCCTGGCTGCAGGATATTCACCCGTGGATGACGGTTTGCCAGGGCAATCAGTTGCCATACATTGATCTGCTGTTCATGACAAATCATCGACAGTTCGTTAGCAAAAGCAATATTGACATCCCGAAAGCTATTCTCAGTCAGTTTACACATTTCGGCGGTACGGTCATCGGTGACGATGCATTCCCCACGAACAAACAGCTGATATAGCTGACGAGCCCTGGCGGAACATGCGGGAGTCATACCTCCAATAACACGATCATTGTTGACCAGTTCACTCATTATTTTGCCGGGCAATACCCGTTCAGGGCAGTAAGCAATATGAATATCTGGCTGCTCGCTATGCTGCGGGAACATCAGGTCCGGGCGAAGTGCCGCCAGCCAACCCGCCATCTGTCCGGTTGTACCCACCGGACAGGTAGACTCGAGTATGATCAGGTCTCCTTTCTTCAGGACCCCGGCAACAGACTCTGCCGCAGCACGAACATAACTTAACTCGGGCTGATATTCAGAGCGAAATGGCGTAGGCACAGCAATCAGGAACGCATCGGCCGGTTGTGGGGTAGTCGATGCCCGTAAATATCCTCCGGCCACCGCTTCTGCCACTTTCTGAGCCAGACAGGGTTCCACAATATGTATTTCGCCGCGGTTGATAATATCCACAGTCTGTGGATTAACATCGACGCCAACGACATTCGTTTTCTCAGAGGCAAGCACTGCTGCTGTTGGCAAGCCGATATAGCCCAGACCGACAACAGAAATTGTCTTAAAACTCATAAATGTACTCTGTGCTGTTTTAATATCTTTATAATTTCCCGACAGGCCTGCCCGTCACCGTAAGGGTTATGGGCCCGGCTCATCTGCCGCCAGGCATCGGAGTGCTGTAATAATCGCGAAGCTTCCGCGATGATTTTTTCGCTGTCCGTTCCGACTAACCGTACGGTTCCGGCATCTACCGCCTCCGGACGCTCAGTGGTGTCACGCATCACCAGCACCGGAATCCCTAATGCCGGAGCTTCCTCCTGTATTCCGCCGGAATCCGTCAGAATCAGGTGGGCTTTATTCATCAGCCAGACAAAGGGCAGGTATTCCTGGGGTTCAATAAGATAAATATTGCTAACCCCGCTGAGTATCCGTTTTACCGGGGTACTGACATTCGGATTAAGATGTACCGGATAGACGATTTGCACCTGAGGGTGGCGAACGGCAAGTTCTGCCAGAGCACCGCAGATACGTTCAAATCCTCCGCCAAAGCTTTCACGCCGATGCCCGGTGACCAGGATCATCGGCCGGCCGGTTTCAAGAAACGGATACCCCGCCGCCAGTTGCTGGCTGAGCACTTTATCCTGGCAGATTTTATCCCTGACCCACAGCAATGCATCAATCACCGTATTCCCGGTCACAAAGATCTGTTGCGCGGTGATATTTTCCCGCAACAAATTTTGTCGCGAGCGTTCCGTAGGCGCAAAATGGAAGTGGGCAAGATGCCCGGCAACCTTCCGGTTCCCCTCTTCCGGCCATGGCGACAGCAGATTGCCGGTTCGCAAACCTGCTTCCACATGTCCGATAGTGATTCGCTGATAGTAGGCCGCCAGACTGACCGCCATCGTAGTGGTAGTATCACCATGCACCAGCACAATATCCGGGCGAAAGTCTGACAAAACCTGTTGCATCCCTTCCAGTATACGGCAGGTCAGCGCCGTCAGATCCTGGCCGGGCCGCATAATATCTAAATCATAATCGGGTTGCAGACTAAATAATCTCAGGACCTGATCGAGCATTTCCCGGTGTTGTGCTGTTACACACAACCGCGCATTAATCTCGTTATCCGCGGCCAGCGCACGGACCAGAGGAGCCATTTTTATCGCTTCAGGGCGCGTGCCAAAGACCGTTAATACTTTCACACAGGATTCCTTATTTTCCGGATATCTGTCTGCTGACATATGATTATTTACCGGCGGGCAATGGCGATAACCGCCCCGATAAATACTCCTGTCATTCCCCACAGTGCCATTAATAGTAGCAAACGCGGACTTTCCGGGCTCACCGGGGGTTCCGGTGAACGCAGGTAGCGCCATGTCTGAATATCATCAGACAACACCGGTGCCGGTTTCAGGCTTTCCAGTAACGCTTTATTTTGCAGATAACCTGAAGCAAGAGCAGCCTCTCCCTTATCAGAAGCCCCGTGGCTGTCAGCAGCCTGGCTCTGTAAAGCATCCACGGCGACCTTCTGCCTGATAAGTTCAGTCTGATGCAACTGCCAGGCATTCCGCCACTCTTCACTGAGGTTACTGTTCAGACTACGGATAGCCCGCTGGCTGGCAAACTGTACATACTGGCTGAGTAACTGTGCCGAATCCGCAGCATTATCTGCCAGCAAAATGAGTGTGTCGCGGGTACCGCGGACCGGCTCAGCGGCCTGGAAGCGAATATTGCCGATAAGCCTGTTAAGGATTACCGCACGCTGAGCTTCATGACCATTAAGTTGCCGACGAAAATACTGTGACTGTAACCAGAAGTCCCGGCGACTGTCCCAGGAAGAAATCTGTAATAAAAACTCCTGATAAGCTTCATCAGTCACGGCTGAGGCCGCAGGGGGAGGTGCATTACTGTCTTCCAGAGTCGCGAGTAGCTGACGCTGAGTGTAATAAGGCGCTATCTGGCTAACCGAAGGATGATCGACAATCGCTGTGGCACTCCACACCTGAGTCGCCCATTGTGCATAGCCATAGGCTAACAATAATCCGGCTGCCGCCAGACCAATGATCCATCCTTTTCCCCGCCACAACCGACTGACCAGGAGTGGAACGTTTAATTCATTTTCCACAGAGGGAGACACCATAACGGGTAGATCCTTATCGCAATAGAAACCGGGGTTAAATCTGATTTTCGCGGGCATGGCGGAAATTATGCCAGCGGCGTTTAATTCTGCGGACCAGACGGACTACCCGCCACGCATGTTTAAGGCAATAACCATAGACCGAGAATGCCACCAGAAACAGCAGCATCATGACCCATTCTGGTATCCAGGACACACACTCGCCAATGACCCCGATAGCAGCCAGCAATGCAGCGGCAAGGGTAATCAGTACGAAGGCCTGACGGGAAGTAAAACCGGCCCGCATGATCAAATGATGAATATGCTGGCGATCGGCAGAAAACGGGCTCATGCCCTTATGCAACCGCCGGTACATAATCGCCACCATATCCATCAGTGGGATAGCAATAATCCATAGCGCCGTCACCGGGCGAAGGTCATGATTCTCTCCCTGGGTAGTTTCCAGTAACAACCAGATGACCGTAAAACCGATCATGGTACTGCCGGCATCGCCCATAAACACTTTATAGCGGCGGCCCAGGATACCCAGATTGAGTAAAATATAGGGAAGAGTGGCGGCTATCATCGCAAAGCACCAGAACGCCAGGCTCAGTTGCCCTTTCAGATAAAGAAGAATACCTAAAGCACAGAAGCTGACAGAAGACAGCCCACCGAGTAAACCGTCGATGCCATCCACCATGTTGAAAGCATTAATAGCAGCCCAGACCGCAAACAAGGTCAAAAGATAGCCAAAAGGACCGACATTCAGTTCAACGGGCCCGAGTATATAGCCAAAACTGACCAGATAATGGTGGGCGCCGGACATCATCACAATGGCGACAAACGCCTGAACGACCGCGCGCAACTTTACACTGATATCAAAGCGATCATCCAGTGCCCCCACCAGAACCAGGACTCCGGAGCAACACAGGTACAGAACCACATGCGGCTGATAGCTGCTGGTCAGAATCAGTGCAAAACAAATACCGGCAAATACCGAAATACCACCGACCAGAGGCACTGCACCCTGATGACGCTTTCGGGAGTCCGGTTTATCCACCAAACCAACTTTTTGGGCTATTTTGCGGGCGAAGAACAAAAAGACCAGCGAAAACAGGAAAGTTAGTCCAAGTTCAGTACTCATATTGAGTAAATTCACATTCCACGCTCTCAGTCAGAAAACTCACTAAGGAAAATCGGTTCTTAAGTTTTTATCCTGATTCAGGTGGTGAGTTCTGTGCTGTCCGCGTGATTCCGTGTTAATAGTATTATCTGCATGTGTAACTCCTTCACAAAGTCCCTTGTCCCTGATAATGCTATAGCCTGAACAACAAAAACGCCACGTAATCACGTGGCGTTTTGCTACTTTCAAAAAATTCCTAATTCGCGGTGAGGCACTCGTGGTTACGAGCGTTTCATCATATCGAAGAATTCTTCGTTAGTTTTCGTCATCGCCAGCTTGTTAATCAGGAATTCCATAGCATCAATCTCACCCATCGGGTGGATAATTTTACGCAGAATCCACATTTTCTGCAGTTCTTCCGGCGTTGTCAGCAACTCTTCTTTACGTGTTCCTGAACGATTATAGTCGATGGCAGGGAAAACACGTTTTTCAGCGATTTTACGTGACAGATGCAATTCCATGTTGCCGGTACCTTTAAACTCTTCATAGATAACTTCATCCATTTTAGAGCCGGTATCCACCAGTGCAGTGGCGATAATGGTCAGGCTTCCGCCCTCTTCCACATTACGTGCCGCACCAAAGAAACGCTTAGGACGATGCAGGGCATTGGCATCCACACCCCCGGTCAGTACCTTACCTGAAGCCGGAACCACGGTGTTATAGGCACGTGCCAGACGGGTAATCGAGTCCAGCAGGATGATGACATCTTTTTTGTGTTCGACCAGACGCTTGGCCTTTTCGATCACCATTTCGGCAACCTGGACGTGACGTGAAGCAGGTTCGTCAAAGGTCGAAGCAACGACTTCACCTTTTACCAGACGCTGCATCTCGGTAACTTCTTCAGGACGTTCGTCAATCAGTAGTACCATCAGCTCACAATCAGGGTAGTTATACGCCAGGCTCTGAGCGATGTTCTGCAGCAGCATGGTTTTACCGGCTTTCGGTGGTGCAACAATCAGACCACGCTGACCACGACCGATGGGTGATGCCAGATCCAGAACACGGGCAGTAATATCTTCTGTTGATCCGTTACCACGTTCCATCCGCAGGCGGTTATTGGCATGCAGGGGGGTAAGGTTTTCAAACAGGATTTTATTACGGGCGTTTTCGGGCTTGTCGTAGTTGACTTCGTTGACTTTCAGCAGGGCAAAATAGCGTTCGCCTTCTTTTGGCGGACGAATTTTTCCGGCGATGGTGTCACCTGTACGCAGGTTAAACCGACGAATCTGGCTGGGAGAGACATAAATATCATCCGGGCCTGCCAGGTAGGAGCTGTCGGCAGAACGGAGGAAACCAAATCCATCCTGTAATATTTCCAGCACACCATCACCAAAGATGTCTTCGCCACTCTTTGCATGCTGCTTAAGGATGGCAAAAATAATGTCCTGTTTGCGCATACGCGCGAGGTTTTCCAACCCCATATTTTCGCCGAGAGTAATCAGCTCAGACACCGGCGTATTTTTTAGTTCGGTAAGATTCATAGTGATGGGTTCTTGACTCGGGGTGTTACTCGAAATGTTAGTCATGAGTGGTATGGCTAAAATCCATGCCTGTAAATAGAAACATATTAACACTGAACTCGACAATGGAGTCGTTATTAAACAGCGACAGACTATGACGAGACGGCCTTGATGCGACGTGGTGGTAAACCACCGGATTGTTAATCCATCTAAATGGAAACACAGACTGGCTTAACAAAGGAAATCTTAGATTCTGACTACTGGTAAGAGCGTAATGCAGTGGGGATAACTTATCACGACAAAATGCAGACGTCCAGTGATAGCACAAAAATAAACCACCACTGGCGTCAGTGGGCATAATTAGCCCAGGTTAGCGTTCAGGAACTCTTTCAGCTGACCTTTAGATAAAGCACCCACTTTAGTGGCTGCGACTTCGCCGTCTTTGAACAACAGCAGGGTCGGAATACCACGGATGCCATACTTAGGCGCGGTGCCCGGGTTGTCATCAATATTCAGTTTCGCGACAGTGAGTTTGCCCTGATATTCTTCGGCAACTTCATCCAGAATTGGCGCGATCATTTTGCAAGGGCCGCACCATTCAGCCCAGAAATCTACCAGTGTCACACCGTCAGCTTTCAGGACGTCGGTTTCGAAACTGTTGTCGGTCAAGTGAACGATTTTATCGCTGCTCATATTTTGCTCCACAGAATTATGCCTGGCGAATTGGCGTATAATGAATCAACGTAAGTTGACTTTATTTCATTGGATACGCTTTCGTAAAGCGACATTAAGCTGATATTCTACCACACTATGAGCAAAACACACTTAACAGAAAAGAAGTTTTCCGACTTCGCCCTGCACCCTAAGGTAGTTGAAGCCCTTGATAATAAAGGATTTCAGTACTGTACACCGATTCAGGCATTAGCACTGCCTTATACCCTTTCAGGGCATGATATCGCGGGTCAGGCGCAAACCGGTACGGGAAAAACGATGGCGTTCCTGACGTCAACGTTCCATTATTTGCTGTCTCATCCGGTGGCTGAAGGCCACAAAGTGAATCAGCCTCGGGCATTAATCATGGCTCCCACCCGCGAACTGGCGGTGCAGATCCATGCTGATGCCGAGCCTCTGGCAGATAACACCGGGTTGCGACTCGGCCTGGCCTATGGTGGAGATGGCTATGATAAACAACTGAAGGTTCTTGAACAGGGTGTAGATATTCTGATTGGCACCACCGGACGGTTGATCGATTATGCCAAACAGAACTACATCGACCTGAGTGCCATTCAGGTGGTGGTACTGGATGAAGCCGATCGTATGTTCGACCTGGGCTTTATCAAAGATATCCGTTGGTTGTTCCGCCGTATGCCTGCGGCGAATCAGCGCCTGAACATGCTGTTCTCTGCCACCCTGTCATGGCGGGTACGGGAACTGGCATTTGAGCATATGAATAACGCAGAATATGTCGAAGTTGAACCTGAACAGAAAACAGGTCACCGCATAAAAGAAGAGCTGTTCTACCCTTCTAACGAAGAGAAGATGCGCTTACTGCAATCCCTGGTAGAAGAAGAGTGGCCAGACCGTGCGATCATTTTCGCCAATACCAAACATCGTTGTGAAGATGTCTGGGGACATCTGGCTGCAGACGGCCATCGCGTCGGCCTGTTAACCGGTGATGTACCACAGAAAAAGCGCCTGCGGATTCTGGAAGACTTTACTAAAGGTCAGTTGGACATTCTGGTGGCTACCGATGTTGCAGCACGGGGGTTACACATTCCGGAAGTGACCCATGTATTTAACTACGATTTACCGGATGATCGTGAAGATTACGTACACCGGATTGGTCGTACCGGCAGAGCGGGTGCCAGCGGGCATTCTATCAGCCTGGCATGTGAAGAATATGCACTGAATTTACCGGCCATTGAGGAATATATCGGCCACAGTATTCCGGTCAGTAAATACAACAGTGACGCTTTATTGACGGATTTGCCTGCACCAAAACGTCTGGCTCGTCGCCCGGCGAACAATAACCGCAGGGGCAACAATAATAACCGTCGCAGTGGTCCTCCACGTAACAATAACCGTAAACGTTCAGGTTAAACCAGCTATGCAGAACGCATCATCACTTTATGCTGCTATTGATTTAGGTTCTAACAGCTTTCATATGCTGGTGGTGCGTGAAATCTCCGGAAGCATCCAGACTGTTGCCCGAATTAAACGTAAAGTGCGGCTGGCGACCGGGCTGAGTCAGGATAATCATTTGTCTGACGAGGCTATGACTCGCGGCTGGCAATGTTTGCGTCTCTTTGCTGAACAACTTCAGGACATCCCTGCCAGTCAGATTCGGGTGGTCGCTACTGCAACCTTACGTCTGGCGACCAATGCGCAGCAGTTTCTTTCAACCGCTGAAAACATTCTGGGATGCCCTGTTGAAGTCATTAGTGGTGAGGAAGAGGCACGACTGATTTATCAGGGTGTCGCTCATACCACCGGAGGCTCTGATCAGCGTCTGGTGGTGGACATTGGTGGTGGCAGTACCGAATTAGTCACCGGTTCCGGGGCAGATACCACGGCATTATTCAGCCTGTCCATGGGATGTGTCACCTGGCTCGAACGTTACTTCACCGACCGTTATCTGACCCGCGAAAATTTTGAACAGGCGGAGCTGGCGGCAAGAGAAAAAATCCGTCAGGTAGCCCCGGTTCTGTGTGAGAAAGGCTGGGAAATTTGTGTCGGCGCATCAGGAACCGTTCAGGCATTGCAGGAAATCATGGTCGCTCAGGGGATGGATGAACAGATCACCCTTAGCAAACTCCGGCAACTGAAACAACGCGCCATCCAGTGTGGCAAACTCGAAGAGCTGGAAATTGAAGGACTGACTCTCGAACGCGCATTGGTATTCCCCAGTGGCTTATCTATTCTGATCGCTATCTTTCATGAATTGCAGATAGACAGTATGACCCTGGCGGGCGGTGCATTACGTGAAGGGCTGGTCTACGGCATGTTGAATCTGCCTGTCGACAAAGATATTCGCACCCGGACATTACATAATGTCCAGCGCCGTTTTGCTATTGACGGAGAACAGGCTCTCCGTGTGCAGCAACTGGCGGATGTTTTTTTTCGTCAGGTCAGCCAGAGCTGGAAACTGGATGCCCGCTGCCGCGAATTACTGCTGAGTGCCTGCGCTATCCATGAAATCGGCCTGAGTGTGGATCATCGTCAGGCTCCTCACCATGCTGCCTATCTGGTTCGTTCTCTTGATTTACCGGGCTTTACCCCCGCACAGAAAAAACTGATTTCTTCTCTGTTACAAAACCAACAGGGCAGTATCGACCTGGCACTATTAACCCAGCAAAATGCTCTGCCTCCGCGCCTGGCTGAACGTATCTGCCGCTTACTGCGACTGGCCATTATTTTCTCCAGCCGTCGTCGGGATGATACTTTGCCGGCCCTCAGGCTACAGGCCAGCGACGAGGCGATGCATCTGACGCTACCCGCAGGCTGGCTGGAAACTCACCCGTTACGGGCTGAATTCCTGGAGCAGGAGTGCCACTATCAGAGTTATGTTCACTGGCTGCTGACTCTCGGCTGATAACAGACACCGGCCGCTTCCCCTGCGGCCGGCGACATTCACCCGCTCTGTTTCTTCGACTTTTCCAGCATAGCCCGCAATCCGGCCACCCGACTCTGGCTGTTAATCATCCGTTCTTCACTGCTGACCTTCTTGCGGTCACCTTCCCAGACCAGATCATCCTGTGGCAGTTCCAGCAAGAATCGACTCGGCTCAGGACGCACCTGCTCGCCATATTGCCGGCGTTCACGACACAGAGTAAACGTCAGCTCTTTCTGAGCCCGCGTAATCCCGACATAAGCCAGGCGTCGCTCCTCTTCAATATTATTTTCATCAATACTGCTCTGGTGAGGTAACAGCCCTTCTTCCATTCCAACCAGATAGACATAGGGAAACTCCAGCCCCTTTGAGGCGTGCAGAGTCATCAGCTGCACCTGGTCCTGATCATCTTCGCTCTCTCCCCGTTCCATCATGTCACGCAGGGTAAAGCGCGTTACTACCTGAGTCAGTGTCATCGGCTCATCCAGTTCATTGCCTTCGAGCATTTCGGTCATCCACTGGAACAGCGTGTTCACATTTTTCATTCGCATCTCAGCGGCTTTCGGACTGGCAGAATTCTCAAATAACCAGCTTTCATAACTGATGCCGTGGATAAGGTCCCTGACGGCAGCAACCGGTTCGCGTTCACTCAGGGTGATCACTGAATTCAGCCAGTGAGTAAAACGTTGCAGATGTTCAAGACTTCTCGCCGGCAGACGCTCCGCCAGCCCCAGGTCAAAACTGGCATGGTACAGGCTTTTATTACGAATGGAGGCCCACTCACCCAGCTTTTGCAACGTTGCCGGACCAATTTCACGACGCGGTGTATTCACTATTCTCAGGAAGGCGCTGTCATCTTCCTGATTTGTCAGAACCCGCAGGTAAGCCAGGATATCTTTAATTTCCGGACGGGAGAAAAATGAGGTTCCCCCGGAAATCCGGTAAGGAATACGGTTCTGCATCAGCAATTTTTCGAACACCCGCGACTGATGGTTTCCCCGGTAGAGAATCGCATAGTCCTTGTAATTCGTTTTCTGGATAAAGTGATGAGCAATCAGCTCACCGGTGACCCGTTCCGCTTCATGATCTTCATTGTTCGCAGTGATCACCTTCAGCAAACTACCTTCACCCAGTTCTGAAAATAATTTTTTCTCAAATACATGTGGATTGTTGGCAATCAGAATATTGGCGGATTTCAAAATTCGCTGCGAGGAACGATAATTCTGTTCCAGTTTGATCACTTCCAGCGCCGGGAAATCCTGACTCAGCAGCACCAGATTTTGCGGTCGTGCACCACGCCATGAGTAAATTGACTGATCATCATCACCCACTACCGTAAACCGGGCCCGTGATCCAACCAGAAGTTTTACCAGCTGATACTGACTGGTGTTGGTATCCTGATATTCATCGACCAACAGATAACGGATGCGCTGCTGCCAGCGTTCCCTGACCTCTTCATTGCGTTGTAGCAACAAAGTCGGCAGTAAAATCAGATCGTCGAAATCCAGCACATTGCAGGAACGCAGATGTTGATCATAGAGCTGATAACAGTGAGCAAACACATTATCCTGTGCCGATTTCGCTAAACCCGCTGCACCCTCCGGTAATACCAGATCATTCTTCCAGTTAGATATGGCAGAAATCAGGTTCTGTAACAGCGTCTTATCTTCTTCCAGCCATGGCTTTGTCAATTCTTTCAGCAATGCCATCTGGTCCTGATCATCAAACAGAGAAAAGTTGGACTTCATGCCCAATGCGGCATATTCGCGTTTGATAATTTCCAACCCCAGTGTATGGAAAGTCGAAATCAGCAGTCCACGGGCTTCTTTACGGCCTAAAGTCTGCGCGACACGCTCTTTCATTTCTCTGGAAGCTTTGTTGGTAAAAGTCACCGCTGCGATATGCCGGGCCTGGTAACCACAGGCTCGGATCAGGTGGGCTATTTTGTTAGTGATGACCCGGGTTTTGCCGGAGCCGGCACCCGCCAGCACCAGACAAGGACCGGTAACATACTCAACGGCATGTTGCTGACTGGGGTTTAAACGCATAAAAAATCGCTCTGTCGATAACTGAAAGAATGGTATATAAAGCGGCAAGTATACACATCTCAGACTGCCGGAGCAGAAATATGGCTAAAACAGCCGCCGCACTCCATATTTTGGTCAAAGAAGAAACTCAGGCGAAAGAATTACTGCTTCGTCTGCAAAAAGGGGCCAGTTTTCAGCAACTGGCAAAAAAGTACTCCACCTGCCCTTCCGGACGAAAAGGCGGTGAACTGGGAGAATTCAGGCGCGGCCAGATGGTCCCGGCCTTTGATAAAGCGGTCTTTTCCTGTCCGTTACTGACCCCATATGGTCCGGTAAAAACCAGCTTCGGGTACCATATTATCAAAGTCCTGTGGCGTAACTGAGTCCTTCCCCTTACGCCACAGACCTGCCCTGATTCTGCCGTTACTGATTTGCTGCCGGTGCCGGCGATGGGGTTTCGCCACTACCTGTGGGAGGATTAAGAATTCCGTCAAAGCGTGTTTTCAGGCTGTTGACGGGGATTTCGGCTTCCCCCTGAGGCTGAACCAGCACCATACTTAATGGCTGTGACAGTTGCAGATGCAGCTCGTGATTCAGCGCCTCCAGGGTTAATCCTCCCAGGAAAGCCTGGCGTAACCGCTGGTATTGTTCCGGTGATATATCCACTACCGCATTCTGCTGCGAACGCAGACGTTGTGACATCAGTGTCTGCGTCCCGGTCCGTGCATAGGTGGCAAAGAGTGTATTCAGTTCTGTCAGTTTTCTGGCCATCAGGCTATCGAACTCACTCTGAGTCAGACCTTTATCCCGCAGGTTGGCAAAATCTGTTGCCACTTTATCTACCTGACCAGGCATGTTCTCCGCAGAGGTATCAATGTTCAGGCCACACTGGGCCCGCTGGTAAAATACGCGACAATCCAGACCAAAGCGGGTATCGGTATTCGTCGTTTCCGGCTCAGCAGGTTGCAGATGCCAGTACAGCACTTCACGGGCCAGGTCTCCCAGCCAGTATTGCTGCAAAGAATGAGAGTCAGTGATCGGTGACCATGGCATATCCCAAATCAGCGATAACCGGTCTCCGACTCCCTGATTATCGACCAGATTGACTGCCTGGTCAGATAACGGAGGTAACACGGCCACCGAAGGTGGAGTATTACGCTTTCCGGAAAGTGACGAAAAAGTTTTGCCTATCTGTTCCGATAACGCACGGGTATCTACATTTCCGACCACATACAGTGTCATGGCATCCGGGGTATACCATTTATGGTAAAAGCTATTTAACTGCGCAACATCTACCGGAACGGCACTGCTGGCCTGTGGGTCATGGGCCAGTAGTGCCGACCCTTTCAGACGATAACGCCACCAGACATCCCCGGGATTGGCAGGCCAGCTGGCCGTAGGATCAGAAGCGCTCAGTGCGGCATTAACCATTTGCGGGTTAATCACCATGCTGCCGGCAGTACCCGCCAGCCATTGTAATGCCTCTTTGAGTAAATCCGGGCGATTAGCAGGTAGACTCAGGTTGTACTGAGTAAAGTCATAGGACGTCACTGCCGGCGCTAAGGTACTATTTTGATCAATACTTTGCCGCCATAATTTTCTCTGCGTGGCGGCATTAATGGCTGTGTTATGAACCAGCGCCAGCCGGGTCAGCAGATGGCTGTAACCCGTCTGTAATGCACTTTCGTTTAATGATCCACTCTCGACCACTAACCGTAATTCAATGCTGTCTGTCGGACGCTGGGGTGTCGAAAGCACCTGCCAGCTGAAACCATTTTTTAGTTTCCCCTGTTGCCAGGCAGGATCTGGCTGAAGGGCCTCAGCGTGCAACGTGAAACTGGCTACGGCGAAGAAAGCCCCGCCCACCCAGTGCATAAATTTGGTGCCCTGCATGTGAACCCCTACATTCAAAAGGTGAAAAACATAATTTTCACTGGCATTTCATTGCCATACATACATTCCAGGTGTTTCTGAATACTGTTTTGATAGAACATCGTTTTTTTGACCACAGAAAAAACCGGATGTCGCGCGACAACGTAAAAAAACATTCAGAAAATTTCGGGCTTTATTATCCAAAAGTCAGGCACTGCGGCAAGGAAAAAGCGAAAAATATCGGAATTGTTCAGGGAAATAGCATGATTAAAGAAAAACACGCCGCCAACGTCGGCAGAATGACGGGAAATCTCCCGGTTTTCACAGAACAGTGACGGCACAAAAAGTATCATCCCTGCCCGTCTGCTTCACGGGCAAGGCAACAACGCAGCTATTCCGACGCCTTATCCGTCAGTCTCGCGGCATCCCACAGTGTCAGTATCTGTTCAATCGCCTGCTCTATACTCTGCTTAGGGGCATTATCGCGGGCCAGAGTGGAAATCCCCAGCATAAAGCTGTCAAACACGGTGGTTAGTGCCTGGGTCGCGGGGCTATTTTGCAGTTCACCACTGCGGATACCCCGGTCAATACAGAACTGAATACCGTCCCGTGTTCTTTGGCGAGAAGCCGTCAGAGGTGCCAGTATCGCCCTGTCCTGTTCAGCGATACAGGACATTACCCCCAGTGCGACCATACACCCCCGTGGATGACCTTCCTCATATTGCATCCGTAGTGATCCTCTGAATGCACTTTCCAGGGCCAAACGTGGCCCCAGACTTTCATCCCAGAGCGTTTCCGTAACCTGCGCATGGGTTTGCAAATAGCACTCTACCGCTTCACGGAATAAAGCCTCTTTCGAACCAAATGCCGCATAAAAGCTGGGAGCGGTAATCCCGCCTCCGATGGCCGCTTTCAACTGAGAAAGCGATGTGGCGTCATAGCCATTCTGCCAGAACAGATGCATGGCAGTGATCACCGCTTGCTGTCTGTCGAATTGTCTTGGTCGTCCGGCTTTCATGGTTCCCCCCTTATGTTAATTAGATACTAATTGATACATATTTATTTGACAACCTGAGCCAGGGCATTTAATTATATATCAACCGGTACATAATTAATTTCCGGCGTATGGCAGACTCTGGCTTAGCCAGGGACCCTGCTTTTCTTTCCCTGCACAACGGAACCTAAACACATGCAATCTCCCCCGGAAGGCGCGAAAAAGCTCCCCGTCTCAGCCCTGCTGGCCCTGGCGATGACCGGATTTATCTGCATCCTGACCGAGACCATCCCGGCAGGGCTATTGCCGCAGATTAGCCAGAGCCTGGCGGTTTCCCCTTCTCTGGCCGGTCAGATGGTCACGGCCTATGCTGCAGGCTCGCTGCTGCTGGCTATCCCGTTGACCTTACTCACCCGTTCATGGCCGGGACGCCGGGTGTTATTACTGACGGTCCTGGGTTTTCTGGTATTTAACAGTCTGACCGCCATTTCCGGTAACGTCACGATGATTATGTTCGCCCGCTTTATGGCCGGAGCCTGTGCCGGCCTGGCATGGAGCCTGCTGGCTGGATTTGCCCGCAGGATAGTCATGCCATCATTACAGGGGCGGGCGCTGGCAATTGCGATGGCTGGCACTCCGGTAGCTCTCTCTCTGGGGGTTCCGGCAGGCACCTGGATGGGTGAGTTGGCTGGCTGGCGGCTGACATTTGCGATAATGTCCGGATTATCACTGCTCCTGACGGGCTGGATAATGCTGTCTGTCCCGAAAGTCGCGGCGGAGTCAGAGTCGCAACAAACCACACTGCGCACTGCTCTTTTGGTACCCGGTGTCCGGCCGGTGCTGGTGGTGGTGTTAGGCTGGATGCTGGCTCATAACATCCTCTATACCTATATTACCCCGTTTATTGCCCCGGCCGGTCTCGCTCCCCGGGTCGATTTGGTACTACTGGTGTTTGGACTGACAGCGCTGGCTGGCATCGTGATGACCGGATATGTGGTTGATCGCTACCTGCGTCAGGCAGTATTACTGTCGGTCGCCGGGTTTGCCCTGGTAGCACTGTTATTTAGCCTGTATGGCACTTCAGCCCCGGCTATTTATGGCGGAACAGCACTGTGGGGCCTGACTTTCGGCGGAGCAGCAACTTTGCTGCAAACAGCCCTGGCCGATGCCTCCGGAAAACATGCTGATGTGGCGTTATCACTCAATGTAGTGACATGGAACAGTGCCATTGCGCTGGGTGGCGTATGTGGCGGGTTGCTGCTCAGACATGGCGGTAGCGAGTCGATCCCACGGGTATTACTCTTGCTGCTGTTAATCACTCTGGGGATTGTATGGCGGGCCGGTAATCATGGATTTCCTGCAGGCAGCAGAGGTAGCAGATAGAAAGTAAACCGGGGCCTACAGGTACGGCCCCGGTTTTTAGCAAATTTCACTGATCGGCGCGACCAGCCACTGTTCATTAAACACCTGTTCCGACAATGCCGGAGAATAAAGATATCCCTGAGCAATATGGATCCCCCTCGCCAGCAGCCAGTCACGTTGTTCTGTCGTTTCAACTCCCTCAGCAATCACATCCAGCTGCATAATATCGGCAATGGAACCCACGATACGTACCATCGTATCATCAGCAGGCAGTCCGGCCACAAAGCTACGGTCCAGTTTCAGGCGACGAACCGGCAGAGAACGAAACTGGTGCAGGTAATGCAGGTTGGAATACCCCATACCAAAATCATCCAGTACCACCGACACGCCGGTTTTTTCAATGGGTCGCAGCAGTTCCATCGCCCGTTCGGTATCATCGATTTTGGCCGTTTCGGTCAGTTCCAGCACGAAACTACCGGGATTAATTTTCAGGTCACTGAGTAAATTCTGCAGATGGCTCACCATCATCGGATCCTGCAATTGTAAGGCCGAAGTATTTACACTGAGTGGCAACATAATTCCGTGAGCCTGCCAGTTCGCCAGAATCCGGCAAGCTTCCTCAAAAACCCAACGTCCAATTTCCGGCATGACACCAATATCTTCGGCCGTGGTGATAAAGTCTTCCGGCAGTGAATATTTTCCGTCATCACGACGGATGCGTAATAATGCCTCTGCTCCCACCAGTTTCCCGCTGTTCATATCGACCTGCGGTTGCAGATAGAGCGCATACTCTTTTTCATGAATCCCCTGCAGGATGTCATGAAATTGTGCCAGCCGGACTTTTGCCCGTTCGGTCATTTGCGGATCAAAAAACAGTATCTGGTTGCCGTTTTCCCGGGTGGCCGACATCATTGCTGAAATCCCATGTTCCAGAAAATCAACAGCGTTCAGATTTTCGGCATGTTGGCTGGCCAGACCAATGCTGACCACAGGACGCAACGGCATATCCTGAAGAGTCAGGGGCTGTGTCAGCTCGTCCATGACAAGTTGGGCCTGCCGCATCAGCAATAAAGGCTGCACACCATGCTCATAAAACATCACAAAATCGGTAGCGGATAGCTGAGCCAGTTGAGAACCTAATCCCAGCGTACGACGCAGTTTATCGGCCAGCAGTCTCTGCAGCAGTTCTTTGTTTTTGGGGCTCAGAATATCGGGAAGTACCGCAATACGCAGCACCATCAGCCCCACAGACTGTCCCTGACCTTTCTGACGCAGATACTGTTCGAGCAGCGCCAGAAAAAGTGTGCGGTTAGGTAACCCGGTAAACCTGAAATGAGTATTCAGACGTTCAACTTCTTCATGTGCTGAATCGGCAATGGCCTGGTTCTGATTGACAGAACGCACCAGCACACCGATTTCATCATCATGGTGGTTTTCCGGCATCATTAATTGCCTGCCCGGATTGTCCTGCAAATCACGGCAAATATTACGCAACGGGTGAATCATCAGACGGTTGATAAACCAGCTGACCGAAACAGATAACACCAGCGCCAGTAACAGGCTGGTAATCACCATGGTCGACAGAGTACTTAGGATAAACTGATACACGCGAACAGAATCCGCTTCCAGCACCAGCCAGGCCAGAGGCTTAGGCAGGCCAGCCGGCTCTGTCGAATAAAGCGGAACGGTTATTCTGACCGGCAACTGAAAAATACGGGCAATCAGCGGCGGAACTTTGTCCGGCTGATTATGCGTAAAATCAATCTGCAAGGCATCCAACTGGTCGGGCAAGCGAATATCCGCATGCCCCAGAATTCCGGCAGGCTTCAACGTATTTAACAGCTGCTGCGCCGCCGGTATATCGGCTTTCAGGACCGCTTCGGACAGCGGTTGACGTATGGTATGAGCAATATTTTCCATTTGCTGCGCATACTCAATCCTGCGCTGTTGCACAAAATGGAATAGCTGTACTGAGATAAAAATACAAATAACCACAATTGCTACGGCGGAGACATTTGCCATCTGCTTAATTGTGAGAGAGCGTTGAACGCGCACAGTAGTCTCCGGACGGATGTCATAAGTATCCAAGTATATCGTAAGACACTATTCACGCTATCAGGTAACTCAGGAAATCGGTAAATTCCTGGCTAAAAGGTGAAACGGCCAGCAAATGACTATCCCCTGCCTCGTACCTGAGGCAGGGAAACGCCCTGCAAGGTTCAGAAAGCGACGGAAGACTCCTGCTGTTCAACCATAAAACAGGCTATCTGATGATCACCATAGGATTTCAGTAACGGCTGGCTTTCAGTACAACATGGCATCCGTTCACGACAACGGGCAGCAAAAGCACATCCGGGAGGTGGATTCAGCGGACTGGGTAATTCACCGGTAAGTTTTATCCGCTGTATTTTGTTTTGCTGGTTGAGACGGGGTGTTGCTGATAACAATGCCTGGGTATAAGGATGACGCGGATGACCAAACACATCCGCTTTACGGCCTTTTTCTACACAGCGCCCGAGATACATGACAATCACTTCATCCGCCAGATGTTCAACCACTGACAGATCATGAGAAATGAAAACATAAGACAATCCCAGTTCCTGCTGTAAGTCCATCATCAGGTTAAGTACCTGAGCACGCACAGAAACATCCAGCGCAGACACTGGCTCATCGGCAATCAGTATTTCCGGGTCCAGCATCAGTCCCCGGGCGATAGCAATTCGTTGCCGTTGCCCACCAGAGAACATATGTGGGTAACGATCATAATGCTCTGCTTTCAACCCCACTTTACTCATCATTTCCATGACTTTCTCTTTCCGCTGCGACTTCGTCAAAGCCGTGTTTATCAATAGCGGTTCTTCAAGAATCTGACTAATTTTTTTACGCGGGTTCAAAGAACCATAGGGGTTCTGAAAAATGATCTGAATTTTTTGTCGGCGTAATTTTTGTGCCTGCGCATCCGGCACCAGCAGATCCTGCCCCTGCCAGAAAAGCTCACCCGCGGTGGGGGTTTCTATCATGGTCAGTAAACGGCCGAGAGTGGATTTACCGCACCCGGACTCGCCCACCACCGCCAGTGTTTGTCCACGCTGTAACGTAAAAGAGACGCCATCAAGAGCTTTAACCAGACGTTCTTTACCAAACAACCCACCGCTCACCGGATAATGCTTTTTCAGCCCATTCGCCTGAAGTAAGGCGGTTCCATTTGACGTCTTATTTATCACAGGCAGGTCTCCCGGCATCATCTAAGGGGAAATGGCATTTCACTTGCCGGCCAGTCATCTCACGTAACTCAGGCTCTTCATTCCGACAAAGCTCAGTGGCATAAGGGCAGCGCGGGTTAAGCAAACAACCGGAAGGGCGGTCATATTTACCGGGTACCACTCCGGGTAAAGATGCCAGCCGGGCTTTATCCGCTGAAAATTCCGGCAGCGAGCGTAACAATGCCTGGGTATAAGGATGACGAGGCGCTGTAAATATATCCTCTGCAGCACCAATTTCGACCACCTGCCCGGCATACATCACAATAATCTGTTTCGCGGATTCAGCCACCAGCGCCAGGTCATGGGTAATCAGGATCAATGCCATATTCTGTTGTTGTTGTAACTCCAGCAACAGTTCAATGATCTGCGCCTGAATGGTGACATCCAAAGCGGTCGTCGGTTCATCAGCAATTAACAGCTTCGGCTGACAGGCAATCGCCATCGCTATCATGACCCGCTGACTCATCCCCCCGGAGAGCTGATGAGGGTAGACATTCAGTCGGGATTCCGGGTCCGGAATCCCGACACTTTCCAGTAATCCGATAGCCCGTTGCCGACGCACCCTGCGACTCCCCCCCTGATGTACCTTAATCGCCTCCATAATCTGGAAACCCACGCTATAACAGGGATTTAAACTGGTCATCGGATCCTGGAAAATCATAGCAACATCCGATCCGACCAGCTGTCGCCTTTGTCTGGAAGATAAGGCCTGCAGATCGGACTGTCCGAAGCTCAGTTTATTTGCAATCACCTTGCCGGGGAAATCAATCAACCCCATAATGGCCAGAGAACTCACGGATTTCCCGGACCCGGACTCTCCGACGATTCCAACCACTTCACCTTGTCCCACCGTATAGCTAATGCGATCGACCGCACGGAACGGAGACTTTTCGTCTCCAAAATGAACCGATAAATTCTCAACACTCAGTAATGTCATTGCGCGGCCTCTTATTGCTTCAGTTTAGGATCAAGGGCATCGCGTAAACCATCACCCACCAGATTAAAAGCCAGTACTGTCAGAAGAATAGTCACCCCCGGAAAGGTAACGACCCACCAGGCACTTTGCGCATATTGCAGTACATCGGATAGCATCGTTCCCCATTCCGGCGTGGGTGGCTGAGCTCCCATTCCTAAAAAACCCAGCGCGGCCATATCCAGAATCGCATTAGAAAAACCGAGTGACGCCTGTACAATCAGCGGAGCAAGGCAATTGGGGAGAATGTTTACAAACATCTGGCGTAACGGCCCCGCACCTGCAACTTTGGATGCCGTGACATAATCACGATGGACTTCTGCCAGTACCGCCGCTCGTGTCAACCGTACATAATGGGGCAGAGCGACAAAGGTCAGAGCCAGTGAAGCATTGATCATTGACGGACCGAAAATAGCCACCAGCACCAGTGCCAGTAACAAACTCGGCAGAGCAAGCATAATATCGACCAGCCTCATAATAACAGCATCCACCACCCCGCCCAGGTAACCTGCCAGCAGCCCGAGAACGATGCCAGACACCAGTGACAGTACCACCACCAGGCAGCCGACCAGTAATGACAGCCGTGCGCCATACATCAGCCGGCTGAGAATATCGCGGCCAACATCATCAGTTCCGAGAATAAAACGCCATTCTCCCCCCTGCTGCCATACCGGAGGGTGAAGTAAAGCATCGCGAAACTGCTCCGTGGGCTGATGAGGCGCAAGAACGCCTGCAAATACCGCCATTAACAACATCAGGGTAATAAATATCAGCCCGACCACCGCTCCGTTATTTCGGCGGAAGTAGTGCCAAAACTCCTGAAACGGCGTCATGGGTTTAGGTGCAGCACTCACACTGCCGGATTCAACAACAGACATGATGCCCCCTTATTTATGATGACGAATACGCGGGTTCACCACGCCGTAGAGAATATCGACAATAAAATTGACCAGTATGATCAATAAGGCCACCAGTAACACGCCCCCCTGAACGACCGGATAATCCCTGCGTTGTAACGCTTCGATGAGCCAACGTCCCAGACCAGGCCAGGAAAAGATGGTTTCAGTCAGGATAGCTCCCGCCAGTAACGTTCCAACCTGCAGTCCGATGACCGTAACGACCGGCAACATGGCATTGCGCAGTGCATGAACGACAATCACCCGCAGCGGCGTCAATCCTTTAGCCCTGGCGGTACGGATATAGTCTTCTCCCAGGACTTCAAGCATCGACGAACGGGTCATTCGTACGATAACTGCCAGAGGAATAGTGCCCAGTACAATGGCCGGAAGGATCATATGCATCACGGCATCTTTAAAATCTCCGGGTTCCCCCCAGAATAAGGTATCAATCAGATCAAAACCGGTCAGCGGGTGACTATCATCAAGGAATACCGTATCGCCAATTCTTCCGGAAACCGGTGTCAGGTTGAGCTTTACCGAAACCAGCATGATCAACATGATCCCCCACCAAAAGACCGGCATCGAGTAACCCGCCAGCGACAGACTGATAGCAGTATGATCGAATACCGAACCCCGTTTAACTGCCGCCAGAACGCCTACCGGGATACCCACCGCTACCGCAAATAACATAGCGCAGATACCCAGTTCCAGTGTGGCTTTAAAGCGGGGGACAAATTCATTCCAGACCGGAATACGACTTTTCAGGGAGACCCCTAAGTCGCCATGCATAATGCCATTGATATAGGTGAGATATTGTTTCCACAAAGGCTGGTCCAAACCAAACTGGGCCAGTAACTGTGCATGTCTTTCGGGGGAGAGCCCCCGCTCTCCTGCCATGATCATCACAGGATCGCCTGGGATCATATGGACAAAAGCAAAAGTCAGCAGGGTAATGCCGATAAATGTCGGGATGACCAGCCCCAGACGTTTCAAAATAAACTGCAGCATAAACAAGTTCTCTTTCATGCCGCCATCCCAAAAGATGGCGATCATTGCTCACAACCCATCGCAGGGTGACCGCAATAGCGCAAAATACGCCACTAAAAATGAAGCACCCCGGCAGTTTCACTCTCCCGGGGTGTTGATATTTGCTGTTATTGTTGAATATCGACGTTATCGAAATGGTGTTTACCTAACGGATCAACCACATATCCGGTCACTTTTTTGCTCACTGGCTCGTAGACTGTAGAGTGAGCAATAATCAGTGCCGGAGCCTGATCATGCATAATCACCTGCGCCTGCTGGTAGTAAGCAATACGTTTGTCATGGTCAGCTTCTGACCTTGCGGGCTGTATTTGATCCTCGAAAGGTTTATAACACCAGCGGGAATAGTTGGAACCATCTTTAGCAGCAGCACAACTGAACAATGTGGCAAAGAAGTTATCCGGATCGCCATTGTCTCCGGTCCAGCCCATCATTACCGTCTGGTGTTCCCCGGCTTTGGCTCTTTTCAGATATTCACCCCACTCATAACTGACGATATTGGCTTTCACGCCAATTTTTGCCCAGTCAGCCTGGATCATCTCTGCCATTCGGCGGGCATTAGGGTTGTACGGCCGTTGTACCGGCATCGCCCACAGATCGATGGTAAATCCATCCGGCATTCCGGCTTCCTTCAGCAAGGCTTTAGCCTGAGCGGGGTCATAAGGATAATCTTTGATCTGACTGTTATAGCTCCACATAGTCGGTGGAATAAGGTTTTTGGCTGCCTGACCCGCCCCCTGATAAACCGCATCAATAATGGCCTGTTTGTTCACTGCCATCGTCAGCGCCTGGCGAACTCTGACATCATCCAGTGGCTTTTTCTGCGTGTTAAACGCCAGATAGCCCACATTCAGACCTGGCTGTTCCATCAGAGTGATATTCGGATCTTTTTTCATGCTGGCAATATCAGCGGGATTAGGATAAGGCATGACCTGGCATTCACCCTTCTGCATTTTGGCATAACGCACAGAGGCATCCGGGGTAATAGAGAATACCAGCCGGTCAATCTTCGGTTTAGGGCCCCAGTATGTCGGATTAGCTTTATACAGAATCCGTGAGTCTTTCTGATACTGCAGTAACTGGAAGGGCCCTGTTCCCACCGGATTCAGATCCACTTTTTCCGGTGTCCCAGCCTTCAGCATATTATCTGCATACTCTTTTGACAGAATCGATGCGAAGTCCATGCCAAGGTCTGCGATAAAAGGCGCCTCAGGGCGGCTGAGGGTAAAGCGGACAGTATCATCATCCACTTTTTCGATTTTAGTAATGAGTTTAGGCATATCCATGCCTTCAAAATACTCATAGCTGCCACCGGAAACGTTGTGATAGGCATTGTTTTTATCCAACTGACGCTCAAAAGAAAACACCACATCATCAGCATTGAAGTCGCGGGTAGGTTTAAAATCTTTAGAGCTCTGCCATTTAACACCTTTGCGCAAATGGAAGGTATACACCTTACCGTCACTGCTCACATCCCAGCTTTCGGCCAGTCCGGGTTGTAACTCCGTAGTCCCGGTTTTGAACTCAACCAGCCGGTTATAGATGGGGACCGAACTCGCATCATAGGTAGTACCCGAAGTGAATAATTGCGGGTTAAATCCCTCCGGAGATCCTTCAGAACAATAGACCAATGTTTTTGCGTGTACAGCAGCAGAAAGCATCAATGTCAGTAATGTTAAACCCGTCGTCAGTGCGCTTTTGCCGGACCGGAATTTGCTCATCTTCGTTGCTCCGTTAAGATGTGATGTGTGTTATTTACTTTTTGTTATTCGTTATTTTGTCAGCAGATTTTCTTATAACAGACGTAACACGCCATAAAACCTCGGATAAAAACGCTAACTCAGGTCAAATAGCGGGATAATCTGCTAAATCGATCTTCTGGTATCTCCCAATTTGTCAACAGATGTGATCAGCTGTCAATAACCGGCAAGCGTTTTTCTTAGCATTACGCTAAAATTCATTAAAATATTTCACCAGATAAAATGACCATAACCACTAAAATTAACAATAATTAATCAATTATCTGGTTCATATCACCATATAGTGATAATAAATTAGTTAATAAAACTATTTAAAAAAGAAGAGAAAAAACAAGTTTTATGCAATCTTCATTTACTATAATTCACTGATTATTCATTTATTCGGATTGTAAATTGATCAGAAGCCTAAGCGGATAATCTAAAAACCATTTATGGCATAAGAAAAATGTTTGACTAAAATTAAGTGCGGAAAGGGTTATTCTACTGCACGAACTTTATACAGTATTAAAGCCGGGAAAACTGTCGGGGAGAGACGGCAACAGGAACGATAAAGAAAAGAATATCCTGGACACCTCACTGGCAGGGCGTGAAGAAAAGCTCAAACCTCCTTCGGAGGTTCTCATCCTCTTTAAACTCCGGACGTAAAAAAACCCGCTGGAAGCGGGTTTCTTAAAATTGGTCGGCGAGAGAGGATGATTCCCCTGCGGGCCGTTGCGAACGCAACGTTGTCTCGCTTCGCTCGGCTCAAACCTCCTTCGGAGGTTCTCATCCTCTTTAAACTTCGGACGTAAAAAAACCCGCGAAAAGCGGGTTTCTTTGAAAATGGTCGGCGAGAGAGGATTCGAACCTCCGACCCACTGGTCCCAAACCAGTTGCGCTACCAAGCTGCGCTACTCGCCGATGGGGGCGAATATTACTGCCGCACTCAGACAGCGTCAACCGCTTTTTAGCAAATCAGCCGCTGATTGACTAAAAAGCAGCCTTCAGCCGCACCATTTATTATCAGCACATATGAACTCAGGACTATCTGACTGATTTATCAACGGATGACTGGCGGCACCAGTTATTCTTCGGATTAATGCCACCATCCGGTGACGTGTATCCCAGGCAACCCAGCAACGAGTCATATAACTCCCGGTGATGGAGAATAATACCGTCTTTCGCCTGTTGCTGAAGTAATGTAAACCTCTGACGGTTAGCATCATCCACCAGATACTTGTCAGAAGCCCACACCAGCACAGGTACACGAAATTGCTCAGCGGGTGCCATCTCACGGGGGGTTCCATGGAAATGCGTATTGCTACTGATTGACTCCCCATGATCTGCAACATAAAACACGATAGCCTTCTTATCCCGTAGCTGACTCAGTACCCCTTCGAGCATAAAGTCTACATAACGTATTGAATTATCGAATGAATTAATCAACTGCTCTTTTGAACAAGAATCATCGACACCGAGGCATTCGGGCTTATATACGGCAAAACTCCGTGGATATCGTTGCGAATAGAGATAATGAGAACCTTTAGTATGCAGTATCACCAGATGATGTCCCTGTGGGTGTCCCTGCAAGGATTGCTGTAATTTCGGAAGCAATAGCAAATCATCTACCGGCTTACCATTATTAACCGGCTCAGAACCTATCTGCTCGCGGAAAGCCATATTATCGACATCGGTCAGCCCATAGAACCAGATTTCACTTTGCATGGCATACAGATCGGAGCTAAACCCCAGTTTCTTCATCACCGCGAATACATTTTGTTCTTTTAAGGTTCTGCCCGGGTCATTAGCGGCCCCTCCTTCGCGGACAAACATACAACGTAATGACAGCTTGGTCGCGGTATCACAGGATTCACCTTTAAAAGCCACCAGATTTTTTTCTTTCGACAGAAGTGGTGTGGTATTCCTTTGATAGCCTAACAGTCCCATGTGATCCCAACGGGTCGTCTCCCCGATAACAAAGACAACATAGGTATCATCAATACCTTTCGGGGCCTGGTAGGTAAAATGGCGGGCTGGATCGAACAGATCATCGCCGGATAACTCTTCATCCAGTTTTGACCAGCCAAACAATCCGGTAGCAGTCAACCAGTTCACCGGAAGATAAGAGTGCGCCACCATTCCGCCATAGCTGGGGAGATCAACATTGGTTTGATGTTCACGGTGCTTGTACTGTTGATCCAGCAAACGTAACGGCAGCCATACCAATGCAATACAGACCACCAGTCCCGCCAGTGCCCGAAAACATTGCCTGCGGCTGGTCACTTGTGCTAATAAATTTCCTTCCAGCCGGCCGTACCATATTAACCACAGTGGTCCGGCACTGGCCAGAACCAGCCACAGATAAAAATAATATCCCACCACCTCTTTCGAAAGGTCAGTATCCGTCGTGAGTACCGAGGCAATAATCCCGTAACCGATAACTACATTAAAGACCATCATGTAATATGCCGACGCCACGGAAATCACCACCACCAGTGAAGCAGAGATCCGGAAAAACAACTTACCACCCAACGATAACATCCGAAAAATAACAAAACTGGTGAGTAGCGCAGCGACTATTTCGGCTGCCGCAGATGACCATTTCAGCCAGTGGCCGTCTGACCATAACCATAGCCCCTGAAATCTGCGATTAAAAACCGACCAGTTAAGTAATAGTCCGATATACACTGCCAATATCCAGCAGAGTTGGCTATTCGTTAACAATTTGATTTTATTCATTATTAAATTCCGGAATATCGGACGTGAGAAAATATATTTAACTCAGAGTCCGAATCCCTCCCGGAGTTCGACATAACTTTAAATATTATGAAATATACGGAATATTCCGGAATACACTAAAAATTAAATAAAATTAATATTATCCATTCGTCTGATACTAAAAACTATTATTCTCCACTTGCTGAATCTGTTGCCGGCATTCTATAGTCAGATTCTAAATAATGGCCTGGAGAGGACCTATGCATTATTCACTGGAAGAAAAAGCAAAGTTGTTTGCCCGCCAGGTTCACCATCAGGCAGATCAAAAACGCAAATACAGCAATGCTCCCTATATTGTACATCCCCAGGCAGTCGCCGAACTGATTCGTCATACAGGAGCTGATGAGGCAATGCTGGCAGCGGCCTGGCTGCATGATACTCTGGAAGATACCCCGACCACTTTTGGCCAGTTACAGCAGCTGTTCGGCCAGGAAGTCGCGGTTCTGGTAGAAATGCTCACCAACCCTCAGACTTCCGAAAATGACACCCGGCTACAAAAAAAACAACGCCATCTGCAGCACACAGCCAAAGCCTGCGCCAAAGCACAAACCATAAAACTGGCAGATATCATTGATAACACAAAAGATATTGTCGATAACGATCCGGAATTTGCCCCAGTGTATCTGGTAGAAAAGCAGATACAGATAGAGTTACTGCGCGACGGAGATCCGGGGCTCTGGCAACAGGCCGAGGCACAGATAAGCCACGCCATTGCGCGGTTATGCCAGCCCCCCTACAATATGCCCGCCAGTTGGTTTACACATCAGGCAGAAAAATATCTGTCCGGCCCGCTGACCGGTTGATAAGACAGAAAGATGATATGCCGCACTTTTTCTGCCTAATTCCCCGTTGGCGGGAGCTGCGCTTTGCACTATCCTTGTGGTCTCTCTGCCTGTAAATATTACAGGTCGTCGAATAACAGGAGTCCGTTCCTTATGGCGTCAGGCATTTTACGTGTTGCGAAGCAGTCCGGAATACTGCTGGCCACAGTGATTATGGTTTTCCAGCTTGCAGGCTGCGGTGATAAAGAAGCCGGGCAAAGCAAGGCATTCAGTGATTTTCTGCAAAATACAGTCATGCGCAGTGGTTCACAGCTACCCACGCTGAGTGAAAATCAGAAAAAAAACTTCGGCAATTTTGCCGGCGATTATGCCATCCTTTATGGTTTTTCTCAGCAGCTAAACAAGGCGATTAACGACGGTATCCGTCCGGTCACCGATGAATTATCGGCAATTAAAGTGCCTGCCGACTATCAGTCACACCGTGACACCCTGCGTCAGGCTGCAGGAGCCCTGAATGTAGTCACTCAGCAGGTACAAAATGCCCGCAATCTGGCCGACAGCAGTAAGTCATCACTGAAGTTACCTGCCGACCTACAAAAAACCTATGATGCCGCCTATGCAAAAGTAGTCACTCAGCCGGCTAATAGTGTGCTGCCATTACTGCCACAACTGCAGGCCCTTAGCCGCTCCGTTATCGATACCGGTGATTTCCTGCAGGCACAAAACAACAGCGTGAGTTTTGCTAACAACAATGTTCAGTTTGCAACCCAGGACCAGGTGAAACAGTACAACACACTGGTCGCAGACATCGCCAGTGCAGCCCCGGTATTGGTTCAGCTAAAAACCGCCATCAGCAACGTTCAGTAATACTGCCAGCTCCCCGCTATCGCGGGGACTATCTTTTTTCTGTCCCCGAATAGTGAGTTTTTTCTGATAATAAACAACCAGAAATTACCCGGATGATTATCCAAATTTCCCGGGGTTTATTATTAATCATTCTGTACACTCACCGGTTTACCTTATATTTTATCTTAGTCTTAACAAAAAGAGCGTTTTCCGGAATTTAAACAGAGGGTTAGTCACCTCTGTCGGCAGATAAAAGGCTGTTAATTAATTTATAAGCGTAATAAAATCCTTCGCGGTAATCTATCAGCTTACACAATAATTTTCTTTGGTATGACGACAGCGGAATATGTGGTCACCAGAGACAGATCTATTTTATAAAAAATAAAGGCACAATAAAAAGTGAAAAAAGAAATACCAGTGATTCTCTGTGGGATATTATGCATGGCCCCGGCTCTGGCGAGCGATCAATCACAAAGTAACGGTTTTATTGCCGACAGCCATTTCGATGTTCTGTTACGTAATGCTTATATTAACCGTCACTATAAAGCTCAGGGAGTCCGTGATCGTGACGAATGGGGCCAGGCCCTTATCGCTAACTGGCAATCGGGTTATACCCAGGGGGTTGTGGGTTTTGGTTTTGATGCTATTGGTCAGTATGCGGTGCGTCTGGATGGTGGTCGCGGCAGAAGCGGTGCGGGCGGTATCGATTTCTTTAAACAGGGCCATGATGGTAAAGCAAAATCTGATTTGGCAAAATTTGGCGCAACAGCAAAAATGCGCATTTCTGATACCGTCATCAGCTACGGTACTCAACGCCCCGAGCTGCCGGTAGTCTCTGCCGATAATTCACGCCTGCTGGCAGAAACCTTCACCGGAGCGATGATCACCTCCAAAGAGATCCGTGGGCTGGAAGTGAATGCCGGTTATCTGACCGATGAACAACGTAAAAGTGATGACCGGCATAACAGTGGCCTGAAAAGTCTGTCATTCGGAGGGGCCAGCTACCAGTTTAACGATCAGTTCAGTGGCTCGTTTTACGCGTCGAACGTCAAACAAACGCTTAGCAAGCAGTATCTGGGTCTGAGTTATAAACAACCGCTGGCAGCCGAACAATCTCTGGCAGTCAATTTCAATGGTTATAATTCCCGCTTAACAAAGAAATATGCCAGCCAGCTTGATACCGGACGTAGTAACACTATCTGGAGCCTGGCGGCAAATTATACCTGGTGGGTTCATACCTTTAAACTGGCTTATCAACAGAGCGACGGTAGTACCGGTTACCAGTATGGTGGATACCGCGATCAGGGCGGCGTCGGTGACGGTGGCAACAGTATCTGGCTGGACAACTCCTACTGGTCAGACTTTAATGGCAAAGGGGAGCGCTCCTGGCAGGCTGCCTATGGCATCGACTTTGCAGGTCTGGGGATCCCGGGACTGGCCTACAACATCGCCTATGTTCGTGGTGACAATATTAAAACCAGCCAGACCAGCAATGGCCATGAACATGAACTGTTTAATCAGATCCAGTACACCGTGCAGAGCGGCGCAGCAAAAAATCTGACACTGAAACTGCGTTACTCCATTCTGCGTGTATCCGGAGATGCTGCTGACTACAACACCAGCGGTAACGAGATCCGTGTGTTTGCAGAATACCCGTTCAGCTTCTTCTGAGTCGGACTTCGCCCCTTTACGCAATTCGGCGCAAAGGGGCCATACTCCCGACGTCCATGCTAAGCTATGACATCATATCCAGCCGACAGACGGTTCTGGTTAAGTCCTCTGGAATTTTGGTGTATCCTTGCCCGCTGATTAACAGGAGTCAACAATGAAAGAACAAGAAAAAGCTGAGATTAAACGTCTGAGCGATCTGCTGGATGCACTTAACCACAAGTCACAGGCACTGATTACAGCCGGTGATATGGAAAAGCTGGGGGAAATTCAGCAGGAAATGCAGACGCTGGAAACTGAAATTACCCGTCTGCGTAATGTCCGTGAGCAGAAACTTAGCACTGAGGCTCAGAAACTGGAAAAACTGCCCTTCCGTCGAACCATCACGAAGAAAGAGCAGGCAAATCTGGGTGCACTGAAAAAAACCGTCCGTGGGATTGTCATTGTCCACCCGATGACTGCACTCGGCCGTGAAATGGGTCTGAATGAAGTCACCGGTTTTGCTAAAAAAGCCTTCTGATCTGCCACTCAACTGCTACCCGTGGGGTATAGCCAGCGCGTCGTTAAACTGCTGATGCAGTTCGCTGAGCAACTGATAACGACGCCGGTATTCTGCCCGTTTTTTACTGGCGATCTCTTCCAGAGGTTTACGTAGCACCTGCAAAGGTAAATCGTAATTCCCATAACTGTTTTGCCAGCCCCCCAGGCTTTCCCAGAATTCACTGTAGCTGGCAAAGAACTTATCCTGCTTGCTGTAGCGATAACGCAGGCTGCGAAATACATGGCTCTTTTCGCTGACAGCCTGAATACCTTCAATTTTTCCAGCCGCCGATAACCAGAAAATCACATCCATCAACAATCTTTTCGGAAACACACCAAAACTGGCGCGGGTAGCCTGACGGATAATATCAGGGGATACTTCGCTGCCAGGCCCCTGTAAACCACCAATAAACAGGACTTTTTTACCGTTCAGTTGGATCACTGAAAACGTCATCATCGCCACGACCTGCTGCTGGTAGTAGAGACATAACATGACCTCACCTTCCCGATCAAACCTGGCAGGACCACAGGTCAGAGAAAAGTGTTGATCATCCTGAGTTGTCCATTGCAACATCGGGGTGGCCGACGGCTGAGTCAACCATTGACGTAAGCGTGGGTTTTCCAGCCCCGACAGTAACTGATAGTGGCTGACAATAGCCTCTGCACGTTGCCGGACACCTAATCCGGCACTCAGATAAGGGCGATGTATTTTCGCTGGTAGCAATCCCTGCCGCTCAAGCAGCGACGGAAATAACTCCAGAGTGGTCAGAGAATTCAGATAATGGTAGCTGACCGCGGGATAACAGCAGCAGCGCAGCAGAAATTTAAGGCTGAAGGATTTGCTCCTCCAGGCTTTATCCGGGCGATACTTGCCACTGATCACTGACCAGAGTAGTGAGATGTTATTTTTTTTCAGTGAGTCATTAATAAGTTCAGACATAACAATGCCAGGGGTCCGGAATCAATCCACCTGAGACTAACGCAAGCAAATTCAACGAAAGTACAATCAGGAACAGGCATCAGCCAACACCAGGCAAAATATGAGTGACGTTTACCTTGTGTTTATTTTTCGTAAGGAGTGATGGCATTTCATTAACAGACAGTCTGTTTACGGTAAGGCAGGAAGTGGTGATTAACACCTTTCAAACAGGAAAAAACAACCTGAGTTTTACTCAGCCGGATAAATGCAGCACAAAAAAAACCGGCAGCACGCAGGCTACCGGTATCAGTGGCTAACGGTAAGATAACCGTCAGAAACGCGTCAGATTATTTTGCTGAAGCAAAACGCGCTGCAGCTTCATCCCAGTTAACAACGTTCCAGAACGCTTTGATGTAGTCAGGACGTTTGTTCTGGAATTTCAGGTAATAAGCGTGCTCCCACACATCCAGACCCAGGATAGGGAAACCGGAAACACCGGCGACAGCTTCACCCATCAGCGGGCTGTCCTGGTTAGCAGTAGAAACGACCGCCAGTTTGTCACCTTTTTTCACCAGCCACGCCCAGCCGGAACCAAAGCGGGTTGCAGCCGCTTTTTCAAATTCTTCTTTGAATTTGTCTACGCTGCCAAAATCTTTCTCGATGGCGGCTTTCAGGTCACCCTGCAGGGTAGTCCCGGTTTTCAGGCCTTTCCAGAACAGGCTGTGGTTAGCGTGACCACCGGCATTGTTACGCAGCGCGGTTTTTTTATCTGCCGGAACCTGATCCAGTTTAGTGATCAGTTCTTCTACCGGCAGAGCAGCGAATTCAGTACCTTCCAGCGCTGCATTGGCATTATTAACATAAGTCTGGTGATGTTTGGTGTGATGGATTTCCATCGTTTCCTTATCGAAATGCGGCTCCAGCGCGTCATAAGCGTAAGGCAGGGATGGTAGTGAATAACTCATGTTCAACCTCTCCATTCTAATGTAAGGACAGCACATCCGAAGGGACGTACTGCATAAGCACTGGCTTATATTATAGTTAAATAATTGATCGGGAAAAGGAGAATCAGTGCATTATGGTCACTAAGGAATTGTTTTCCGGTAAAAAAAAACTGCTGAAATAGCACAATTTCAGCAGTTTCTCAGAACTATGCTACCTGTCAGCGGCCAAGTTCAGTCAGTGACTTGTCCAGTGCTCCCACCAGCCAGTCAATGTCGGCTACCTGAAATGCCAGTGGCGGACGCAGTTTCAGCACATTTCCGTAAGGCCCGGCGACAGACGTCAGTACATGATGCTCACGCAATTTTTCTATCAGGTTAAGTGCCAGTGTTTTATCCGGGCTCTTGCTGTGACGATCTTCTACCAGCTCGAAGCCAATAAACAGCCCGGCACCGCGAACATCCCCAATACATTCGTGTCTGTCCATCAGCTTACGCAGTTCAGCCAGCAGCTGTGCCCCTACCACACGGCTGTGTTCCTGTAATCCCTCTTCCTCAATCACCCGTAACACTGCCTGTGCGGCTGCCATCGCCACCGGATTTCCGCCGAAAGTATTAAAGTAAGGAATATCATCACTGAATGCTGCCAGAACATCACTTTTCGCCAGCAACCCGGAGACCGGAATACCGTTACCCATCGGTTTGCCGGTGGTAATAATGTCCGGCACTACACCATGACGGCCAAAGCCCCAGAATGCATCACCGGTACGGGCAAAACCTGGCTGAACTTCATCGGCAATAAAGATTCCACCGTTTTTGTGTACCACATCGACTGCCTGTTGCAGGAAACCACGCGGATTAGGTAACACACCATCCGAAGAAAAAATCGAGTCTGCCAGAAAACCGGCAAATTTGATCCCGTGAGCTGCCATATCATCAATCTGTTTCTGAATTTCGGCCGCAAACCAGGCGCCAAGGTCAGGGGCATCGACACGATAATCATCCGGGGGAGATACCAACCGGGTGGTTGCCGCCAGTGGCTGACCACTGCCCAGCGCCGGCGATGCCCCGGAGGTGAGGTCACTGGTTCCATGATAGGCTTCTTTGGTCACTATAATACCGGTACCGCCGCTAAAGGAGCGGGCAACACGAATAGCCAGGTCATTAGCCTCTGAACCGGTGCACATATACATCGCTTTATTAATTTCTGCCGGCGCCGTGGCCAGCAGAGCCTCGCTGTAATCGAGGATAGCTTCATGCAAATATCGGGTATGAGTATTCAGCATCTTCATCTGCTGAGTGACCGCTTCAATCACGGCCGGATGACAATGGCCAATACTGGCAACGTTATTATACACATCAAGGTATTTATCCCCGGCGGCATCCCACAGATACTGGCCCTCACCACGCACCAGGTGTACGGGTTTACGATAAAACAGGCGATAAGAGTCACCCAGCACTTTACTGCGTTTGTCGGTCAGATGACGGGTATCCGCATCCAGTGAGGCGGCATGTTCCGCCCGAAAGCTGTTGGTATCCATGATGGTAGAACGAGTGACCATAATTACTCCTGTCGCAATAATCAGTGGGAAAGCCGGGAAGAAATCATCTCTGAGCTCATCATCGCTGATTTTCAGAAAAATGCAACCAAATACACAAAAGCAACAAAATACACATACGGGTTAGCCGGGGCTGCGCTACACTGAGACAACTGTTATCATCCGGCGCAGTTTGCATTGAGGAAATCCTATGTTGCAGGAAACGCGATTACACCGTATACGCTCATTAATCAGTACTCATCATCAGGTCAGTACTGAACGCATTATCAATGAGCTGGGCGTCTCTAGAGAAACTGCCCGCCGTGACATTATCGCGCTGGAACAACAAGGTGTGGCACGCCGGGTGCATGGCGGGATTGTCGCGATAGATGCCCCGGCAGAACCTCCGCTCCCTGTACGTTACGCCGCGCGGGAAAAGGAAAAACGCAGCATTGCCCGCTGCGCGACAGAACAGTTACATTCGGGACAAACGATATTCCTCGACTCCGGCAGCACCACAACCTTGCTGGCACGCGAACTGAGAACCATGTCCGGGCTCACTATCATTACCAACAGCTTGCAGGCAGCACTGGTTCTGACGGCAACCGAGGAAAATGACCATCAGCTGCAACATGAAGTGATTCTGTTGGGGGGAAGCATGTCAGCCGGAACTCAACAAACTCATGGCGGGATCACGGTGAACGAAATCCACCGCTACCAGGCAGATGTGGCCCTGCTGTCACCGGTAGGAGTAGATGCCCTGACAGGTGCCAGCAGTTTTTCTCTGGCGGAAGCGGCAATTGCCGGCGCGATGGCCCGCCAGGCGAAACAGCTCTTCCTGCTGGCCGACCACAGTAAACTGGGGGTCACCAGCCGTTACTGCTACGCTGAGCCGGCAGATATCGGATTACTGATATCGGATAGTGCCGCGGCTCAGCATTATGCCTGGCCTTCGCTGAGTCAGACATTCAGTCAGGTGATTTGTGCCTGATACAGGCGTTGCGGATGGCTATAAATGATTGCACGACCTGGCTTGCTGAATCCCACCAGCGTCAGGCCGCAGCGTTCAGCCACCTCAACGGCGAGCGCGGTAGCTGCTGACACAGCAAACAAGATTTCAACGCCACACATCGCCGATTTTTGCACCATCTCATAGCTGGCACGGCTGGAGACTACGACTGCTCCCTGCTGCCAGCCCTGCCGGCTGCGATGCCCAAGCAGCTTATCTAACGCGACATGTCGGCCAACATCTTCACAGCCCCCGGTTAATTGCCCTTGCTCATCCATCCAGGCTGCCACATGAGTACAACCGGTCTGACGTCCAATGGGCTGAAAGTCAGACAGTTGTGACAGGCCGCTATCCAGTGCCTGCAGATTGAAACGACGGGTAAAAGGCAACGGTGGAACCGGCTTACCGATTTGTTCAAGCTGTTCCACCCCGCAAACCCCACAACCCGTGCGGCCGGCCATCGCCCTGCGATGCTCTTTCAGCGCCATAAAACGTCGTGTCGAAAGTTCAATATGGACCTCAATCCCCTGGCTCTGTGGCAGGACATCAATACCATATATTTCTGACGGAGAACTGATAATCCCTTCAGAAAGAGAGAAGCCCACAGCAAAAGCTTCCAGCTGTTGCGGTGTGGCCATCATGACCACATGAGAAATACCGTTATAGACCAGTGCTACCGGCACCTCTTCTGCCAGCCAGTCCTGACGGGGTGCGGAGTGAGGCCCATCCTCAACGGCCTGACGCGTCCAGACCTGACGGGTGGTTAGCCCTTCGATTGGCGATGCTTCTTCGCCGGAATTCACAGAAGAAATATTCATATGATAGTTCCGCAGATCTCACTGCTGATAATAGTTATCACGGGGTTTTAGCACATTACCCCGCACAAGTGTTAACCACATCAGGGGATGTTATAGCAGCAAGGCAAAGCTTTCCTGTGCGGGTTAACTGTGGCAGAGACAAAAAAAGCGAGCCAGTGGCTCGCTTATCTGAATCATACTTCACCCGTAACGACTTACTGCAGCAGAGAAATATCCGCAACCTGCAGGAACAGATCACGTAATTTAGCCAGTAATGTCAGACGGTTAATACGAATCTCTGGTTCTTCAGCATTCACCATCACCTGTTCGAAGAAGTTATCTACCGCTTCACGCAACTGAGCCAGCTCAATCAGCGCTTCCTGGTAACGGCCTTCGGCAAAGTAAGGTTGCAGTTTGCTGCTCAGTGCACTCACATAGGTTGCCAGAGTAATTTCCGCATTTTCCTTCAGCAGGGATGCCTGCACGCTGTCATTCAGCGGTTCATCAGATTTTGCCAGAATATTGGAAACACGTTTATTGGCTGCCGCCAACGCTGCTGACTGCTCAAGCGTCCGGAAGTGAGAGACTGCTTTCATCCGTGCATCGAAATCTGCCGGTCGGGTTGGCCGGCGAGCCAGTACCGCCTGCAACGTATCAACGCTGTGCCCTTCTTCCTGATACCAGCTACGGAAACGGCCCAGCATAAAATCAATCACATCATCAACTACCGAAGGATTGGTCAGCTTATCCCCGTACAGGCGTACCGCTTCTTCAGTCAGGGTCTGCAGATCCAATGGCAGATTTTTTCCGACAATAATTCTCAGCACACCCAACGCAGCACGGCGCAGAGCAAACGGGTCTTTATCGCCTTTCGGATGTTGTCCGATACCAAAAATACCGGCCAGGGTATCCATTTTATCAGCAATCGCCAGCGAACAGGACACCAGACTCTGCGGCAGTTCATCACCGGAGAAGCGGGGCTGATACTGCTCGTTCAGTGCCACGGCCACATCTTCGGCCTCGCCATCATGACGGGCATAGTGCATTCCCATCACGCCCTGGGTGTCGGTAAACTCAAACACCATATTGGTCATCAGATCGCATTTTGACAGCAATCCAGCTCGGGTCGCATGGCTGACATCGGCACCGATTTTACCGGCAATCCAGCCTGACAATACCTGGATACGATCGGTTTTATCGCGCAACGTTCCCAACTGTTTCTGGAACAGAACACTTTCCAGCCGCGGCAGTTGATCTTCCAGACGCTGTTTACGGTCAGTGTTAAAAAAGAATTCGGCATCGGCCAGACGCGGGCGCACCACCTTCTCGTTACCGGAGATAATTTGCTGCGGGTCGGTCGATTCGATATTGGCAACAAAGATAAAATTCGGTAGCAGTTTTCCGTCCTGGCTATAAACCGGGAAGTACTTCTGGTCACCTTTCATGGTGTACACCAGCGCTTCAGAAGGCACCGCCAGGAATTTTTCTTCAAAGGTCGCCGTCAGCACTACCGGCCATTCCACCAGAGAAGCCACTTCTTCGAGCAGACTGTCATTCAGATCGGCTTTACCCCCGAGTTTTTTGGCCGCCGCTTCCGCATCTGCTTTAATCACAGCCTTACGCGCTTCGTAATCAGCGATCACTTTCCCGCGCTCCTGCAGGATCTGCGGATATTGATCAGCATTCTCAATGCTGAACTCCGCTTCCCCCATAAAACGGTGACCACGGATGGTCCGCCCTGAACTCACCCCCAGCAAGGTAGCAGGGATCAGTTCATCTCCCAGTAACAGAGTCACGGTATGCACCGGACGGACGAACTGTACATCGCTGTCAGCCCAGCGCATCAACTTCGGTACCGGAAGTTTCGCCAGCACACCGGCAATCATCTCAGGTAACAGAGAAACAGCTGATTCTCCTTTCACCACAGCGCGGTAAACCAGCCATTCACCCTTATCAGTCACCAGCCGGTCAGCCTGCTCCACGGTGATGCCATTACCCCGTGCCCAACCTTCAGCAGCCTTAGTTGGCTTACCTTCGGCATCAAATGCAGCCGCAATCGCCGGGCCACGTTTTTCTACTTCACGATCGGCCTGAGAAGCACTGAGTGAAGCAATTTTTACCGCCAGACGGCGCGGGGAAGCAAACCACTCCGTAGCACCATGGCTCAGTCCGGCATTGTCCAGTTCGCTGGTCAGTTGGGAGGCAAAAGATTCCGCCAACTGACGTAATGATTTTGGTGGCAGCTCTTCGGTGCCAATTTCCACCAGTAAGGTTTTATCTGTCATCGCTGCCTCTTACTTGTTGTTATTGCACATCGGGAAGCCCAGGGCTTCACGGGAAGCGTAATAGGCTTCGGCCACGGCTTTGGTCAGGGTACGGATCCGCAGAATATAACGCTGACGTTCGGTGACAGAGATAGCTTTGCGGGCATCCAACAGGTTAAAGCTGTGAGCGGCCTTAAGAATGCGTTCATAAGCCGGCAGCGGCAGCGGTTTTTCCAGTGCCAGCAGGGTCTGCGCTTCTTTTTCGTACTGCTCGAAACAGTTGAACAGGAACGGGACATCGGCATATTCAAAGTTATAGGTCGACTGTTCCACTTCGTTCTGATGGAATACATCACCATAAGTGGTGGTGCCGAACTGACCATCACTCCAGACCAGATCATAAATGCTGTCAACGCCCTGGATGTACATCGCCAGGCGTTCCAGGCCATAGGTGATCTCACCGGTGACTGGCTTACACTCCAGACCGCCTACCTGCTGGAAATAGGTAAACTGGGTCACTTCCATCCCGTTCAGCCATACTTCCCAGCCCAGCCCCCAGGCCCCCAGCGTCGGGTTTTCCCAGTTATCTTCAACAAAACGAATATCATGAATCTGCGGATCAAGGCCCAGCGCCTTTAATGAGCCCAGGTAAAGTTCCTGCATATTCTCCGGCGAAGGTTTAATCATCACCTGGAACTGATAGTAATGCTGCAGACGATTTGGATTTTCGCCATAGCGGCCGTCGGTCGGACGACGTGAAGGCTGGACATAGGCAGAGGCAACGGGTTCTGGCCCCAGTGCACGCAGGCAGGTCATTGGATGTGAGGTGCCCGCACCTACCTCCATATCCAGTGGCTGTACAATGGTACAGCCCTGTTGCGCCCAGTAATCCTGCAAGGTCAGGATCAGGCCCTGAAAGGTCTTGGTATCAAACTTTTGCATGTTGAATTTGCACGCTTTTGGCCGGATGAAAAAAGTGGGTCGTAGTATACCCTTTGACCGGCCGTTGTGCAGCCGGAAATCCTTACATCGCGGCGTTGTCCGCGAAATTCATGTAATGCGGTTTTATCTCACGAGATCTATAAATGGCTTCCTGTGACCAGGGTTTCAGGGTCAACACTGTTGAAACCATTTGAAACCACTGCCGTTCTCAGGAAAGATTCCTTCAGAGTCAGCCTGTGTATACCACCGCCCACTTTAAGGTGCCCGAAGGAGAAACCATTGAACGAAGACATCAAAGCCAGAATGATGGCCATTTGTGATGAAAAAATTGCTGCGAAAGGGAGTCATGTCGGCCTCTCTTTCTACGCATTTTTCTCTAATAAAAATAAGGACCCGGAAACACTAATGGAAGTGGCGCAATGGTGGATTATGGAAATGAAACTGGATCATTTTGAGAAAGCAGAGAAAATCAAATCCCTGCTCAGTGCTCTTTAAGCTATATCAGCTCACTGGTAGCCTTGCGCCTTCAGCAACGGACTCACCGGAACTCTCCTGCAATCTGGATCGGGTACGCCGGAACTGTCTGGCGGAGGAGAATCCTGCCGCCAGCGCCGCTTTCTCGATGCCTTCTCCTTGTTGCAGGCGTTGCCCTGCGACCGCTACACGTAACTGTTGCTGATATCCATGTACAGAGATCCCCAGATAACGACGAAACAGCCGGGTCAGATGGCGGCTGCTGATATGCACACGATCCGCGAGCTCACTCAGCGGCCAGGTCTGTTCAGGGTGCTGACTGATTAAATCCTGAACCTTATGAATGGCCGGATGCAGGTGATTGCGGTAACGCAGCCACGGAGATAATTGCGGATCATCACCGGAACGCCGGAACCAGACCACCATTTCCCGGGCCACTTCAAGCGCCTTCCGGGGCCCGAACATCCGGCTGATCAGGTGCAGCGAGAGATCAATCCCTGTCGTGATCCCGGCACTGGTCCAGATCCCCCGGTCTTCAATAAAGACCCGGTTATCCAGCACACGGGAGTGGGGAGCCAAGTCCCGTAAACGGTCCAGCACCTGATGATGTGTGGTACAGGCCACGCCATCCAGTAATCCGGAGCGGGCCGCCAGTAATGCCCCTGCACAGATACACACCAGGGTCACGTCTCCGCGACGGATGGCAGCCTGTTGTGTGAGCAGCCAGTTTCCGGCTTCTCTGGCTGCTGTCTGTTCCAGTTGCCAGGCTGAATTTTCCACCCCGGGGATAATCAGTAAACTCCCTGTCGGCAACTGTTCCGGCAGGGGAGCAATATCGCTGATGGTCATCTGCGTGGAACTCACCACCGTTGAACAGGGGCCGATGTACCGCAGTTCGATTTCCGGACCGGCCAGCCGCAGAGTTTCCGCCGGACCGGTCATATCCAGAGCCATCACTCCGGGCAGGGTCAGAAACCAGACTGTTACCGCCATCGTCGTTTCTCCTCAGGATACAAGTCAGGATTACTCGTTGAGTCTCTGCAGGCATTCATCTACCGAACAAATCTGCGCAAACCTGCCATTCAGTACCAGTTCAGTTCGTCGTACAATCTGTTCGACAGAATAGGTGACGCCCTGCCACTGCATGTCGAATGTCAGGGTCGCTTCACTGACAAACAGCACCTTAAACCCTAAGTCGCTGGCCACCCGCGCAGTGGTTTCGCAACATTGCTCCGTCCGGATACCGCTAATCACCAGTTGCTCTACCTGGTGCTGTTTCAGCCATTCCAGCAGCGAAGACTCCGTCAGCGCATTATGCACTCTTTTCTGTACACTGACTGCGGCATTATGGTTCAAAAAGGACATCCGCTTAACATAGCCGGACTCCGGCGCAAACGGTCCGCTACTGAGATGAAACACATCAACTACCGGTATATCGAGTTGCTGGCACCCGGCGATAAGCCGGGTTAACTGCTGCGAAAATTCAGGAAATCCGTCGTCTGACCAGAAATCCCGGTGTAAAAAAGAGTCCTGAACATCGATGACGAGTAATGCGCTTTTCATATCCACTCCTGGCGGCTGTGAGGTTCTGCCGACAGTATCACTGCGATAGCCACAGAAAATAATGCCAAATCGGGACATCCTTCCGCCTGCAGCAGACCAGTTTGTGGTTCACAGTGAAAACCCCGCCCAGCGCCACAGAATAATCACCGCAAACAGAATTAGTATGCCGCCTGCCAGCCGTTCCAGTCGCCAGAGAATCCCGGATAATCGTTGCCTGATGCCCTTCAGCCCGAGTAAACCCGCCACACCTAAATCCCAAAGCAGCACGACCATCACCATCCATACCCCGCAACTGATTTGTTGCAGCAGCGTGATATCCGGACCAGTCACGCTGGTCAGTAGTGCCAGGTAGAACAATGCATTTTTGGGATTCAGCGCGGAAGAAGCCAGGCCACTAAAAAACTGGCGGGAAAATGAGGGACACTGCCCGGTCACAGTTTTTGGCAGACGACTATCTGGTTGACTTCGGGATAATTGCCAGCCTGCCCACAACAGATATCCGGCACCGGCCAGTTCTGTCAGGCTATACAGCCATGGGGTGTGGCTCAGCCCACTCCAGCCGGCAATCGCTAATACAATATATCCGCCGTTACCGGCCGCAATTCCGCAGCAAACCCCGGCACTGCCGCGCACCCGGTAGCGGAGAGCATAACTACTGAGCAGGAAAAAATCGGGGCCGGGGCTGAGCAATGCCACAAAGTGTGCCAATGCCAGTAACCAGAAATGCTCAGGAAACAGGAGATGTAACAGTGACATGATAACCTCTGCAAATAAATACAGCGGTCATGCTATGCAGCAGGCAGGATCAGGTATTGTCAGATATTGATCGCTCTTTCACATATTGTCCCGGAGTGGCGGCCATATAACTGACAAACATCTTGTGAAAATGGCTTTGGTCAGCAAACCCGCTGAGATAACTCACCCCGGCAATCGTCTCCCCTTCCCGCAACGCGGCTTTTGCCAGCTCCAGCCTCGCCTGGGTCAGATAACTGCCAGGGGTCATACCGGTATCACGCCGGAAGGTACGAATCAGCGTCTCTTTACGTTGCGAAAACTGCGTTGCCAGTAAATCCAACCCCGGGGGGGCTTGCAAATTTGCCCGGAGCTGTTGTTGCAAACGTATACTGGTCTCTGATAACGCGGCATCAGACTGCCAGCACAATCCGGGTAAATCGACTAAGAACTCTGTCACCTGGCGGATAAGCTGGCTGGCAGAAACTGTGGCTGAGTGCTCAACAATCTGCAAATAACGCCTGAATAATTGCGGATCACGGATAACCGGTAGCTCACTACTTAGCAACGGCTTATTATGCGTCACCCTCATCTGCTGGCGACACCAGACACTGTCCAGGTACAACATATGATAACTGCGAGGCTGGCTTTCCAACGGGTTACAGCTGTGCATTGTGCCGGGCGGTATCACAATCAAATCGCCGGGTTGCAGAACCCACCACTGGCCGTTCAGCTCGCAGCAGGTTTGCCCGTCGGTAACGGCACCGACCGATAACTGCGGATGATAATGGCTTCTGTAAGCCTGAGTGCTGCGGGCCGTGGAGCGTAATTCAAACCAGGGGGCATCTCCCCTGCGGCGAAACTGCTGACTGATAGCCTTTACCTTACTCATAACCCTGCCTGAATCCTTGAACAGACCGTCAGTATATGAGCGTATTAAGAAATTTTCATCGCTAAATCATCGCTTGCTGCCCCCGGATACGCTTACCCGCAAGGTTTCCCGTCGCCAGCCACCGTCGGATAATGATTAAAATAAGTCATCATTTCATCCGTATTTTTCCCCATTAAATCTCCCATGAGAGCACCAATCCGGTCGGATCAACCCATCCACCGATTAGACAAATCGGCCCACGATTCTATACTTAAATTATTCTGAAGATTGTGACCATCGGGTCAGACTGGCCTCTGTTGCTTAAGAGGTTGTTCAGACAGAGGCCGGACCCGGCTGATAAACTCAAACGGAGGAAATATGGTTCAGAAGACAACAATTCATGCACAGTCGCAAACACTGCCAGGCAGTGATGCAAAACTCCAACCCGAAGCCTTGTTTATTCGTGAGGACTACAGGGGAAGTGGTAAGCTGGCAGGAAAAGTTGCACTGATTACCGGCGGTGACAGTGGTATCGGTCGGTCTGTCGTCCAGCATTTTGCGCGTGAAGGGGCTGATATTGCTCTCACCTGCCTGCCAGACAGTGAAGATGAAGCCAGGGATGCCAAAGTGGCCCGGCAACTGGCTGAGCAGGAAGGTCGTAAATGTGTGGTTTATCCGGTAGATCTGCGCAGTGCCGAAAACTGCCGGCAGTTAATTGCCAGTGTGGTCAGTGAATTTGGTCAGCTGAATATTCTGGTGAATAACGCAGGTACCCAGTATCCGAATGAAGATATTACTACCCTGAGTGATGAGCAGTGGATGAATACGTTTGATGTGAATATTCACTCCATGTTTTTTCTGACCAAAGCCGCGATACCTCACCTGAAAGAAAACGACAGCATTATTAATACCACCTCAGTCAATGCCTATATTGGCCCCGAGTTCCTGCTGGACTATACGGCCACCAAAGGTGCCATTGTCAGCTTCACCCGCGCCTTATCGAATCAGATTGTCAGTAAGGGGATCCGGATTAACGCCGTGGCCCCGGGTCCGGTCTGGACTCCGCTGCAACCCGCCACGCTGGGTCACTATAATCCCGAATGGCTGGAGAATTTTGGGCACGAAACCCCAATGGGACGAGCCGGTCAGCCTTCGGAGCTGGGTCCTGTGTATGTGTTTCTTGCCAGCCAGGATTCATCGTTTATCAGTGGCCAGGTTCTGCATCCGAATGGCGGAACCATGGTTGGCGGTTAACCGTAGATTCTCGTTTTCGTGGGGCTGGCATAGCGCACCCACGACCGGTGTCTGAGAGGCGCCTGCCAGAGCGTGCCCTCAGACATAATGCCCGATACCACTGATTAACAGAGGGAATGATGCTATTTACTCATCTGACTGACAGCTGGCTAAGCAAACCTTATCACCATGACTGGCTCGAAAAAGAGAGCCGCAGACTGATGTCATTTTACCGGCGTTCAAAGCACCCTGACGCTGGTTTTGCCGCACTGGACATTCACGGCGAGCTACCTTCCGACAGCCAGCCGGACACCATGCTGACCGCCCGAATGACACACTGTTTCGCTATCGCCAGCCTGCAGGGAGAGCCTGGTGCCGGCGCCCTGGCCCAATGGGGCGTGGAGGCTCTGCTGGGGCCCCTGCGTGATTCAGAGTATGGTGGCTGGCTGGAAGGTAAACCAGAGCAGACTCCGGACGGACGGAAGCAGGCTTACCTGCACGTTTTTGTGACCCTTGCCGCGCTTAGTGCGTCACTGGCAGGGACAAAGGGTGCCAGCCAGTTGCTGGAACAGGCAACATCGGTCATCGACAACCACTTCTGGTCGGAGGAAGAAGGTTGCCTGCAGGAAAGTTTTAACCGTCAGTGGCAGGATCCGGAAGATTATCGGGGCGGTAACAGTAATATGCACGCGACCGAAATGTTTGTTCAGCTCGCGGATGTTACCGGTGACAGTCGCTGGCGCCAGCGTGCCCTGTCGATTGTGACTAAAATCATTCATCAACATGCCCGGGCTAACCACTATCTGCTGGCCGAGCACTTTACCGCACAATGGCAGGAATGGCATGAGTATAACAAGGACAAACCTACCGACGATTTCAGGCCTTACGGGGTGACTCCGGGCCATGCCTGTGAATGGTCCCGGTTGTTGTTACACCTTGAAGCCGCATTACTGCAACACCAGGAAACCACACCAGAATGGCTGTTGGAGGATGCAAAGGGGCTGTTTGAGGCCGGGATAACTTACGGATGGCATGCCGATGGGGCCTCCGGAATGATTTATACACATGACTGGCAGAAAAAACCGGTGACACAGAATCGTCTGCACTGGACGGTGGCTGAAAGCTGTTGTACAGCGGCCAGTTTGCTGAAACGCACCGGTGATATGACCTATGAAAAGTGGTACCGGACATTATGGGACTATATCGCCAACTATCTTATTGATACCCGACACGGCAGCTGGTGGCATGAACTGGATGCCAACAACCAGCCTTCGTCGGTGGTTTGGTCAGGTAAACCAGACCTGTACCATGCCTGGCAACTGACCCTTAACAGCCGTCTGCCATTGGCTCCCACTCTCGGTACCGCTGTCAAAGCCGGGTTAGACAGGATATAACGCAGTGAAACTGACCCGGCGGCGGTGACAGAGCAGCCAGGTCAGCGTTATTTTTTTGCTTTGCGAACCCGTTCCGCCAGCCCTTTCAGGACATAGCGCAATACCTGGTCGCCACATTCGCGGTAATTTTTATGGCCTTCTTTACGGAAGAACGCACTGAGTTCGTTTTCTGACATCGCGAAATCAACCGATTTCAGGATTTGCTGTAAATCTTCGGTTTTCAGCTCAAAGGCTACCCGCAGTTTCTTCAGCATCACGTTATTCGTCACCCGCTTTTCAACTTCCGGAGCAGGAAAACGCGGGTCACGTCCACGCCGGTAGAAAATCAGTCCATTAAGAAAATGCGCCATCACTTTATCATTACAAACCTGATAACCGGCATCTTCTTCCTTAAGCAGATAAGCATGCATTTCCTGCAGGCTGACTTCAGCGCCGCCGGAGATCAAAATCTCCAGCATTTTTTCATCACGCAGATCAAGCATATATCGAACACTGCGTAAAACATCATTGTGCATCATAGTGGTAAGTTCCTGCCGCGCTCAGGCCATAGGCCGCAAGCTGTTTATGTTCATCTGGCGGGCATTATACAAGTCTGCCAGGCCGGGTCGCCTGTTAGTTGAAAAAATAGCGAAATAAACCCGGGCCACCGCAGAGGTTGTCGGGGAAGTTGCCCCGCCGTCAGGCTGACTCGCCGAGGGCTTTATTGACCGCGGGCATAACCTTATCGGCCAATAGCTCGATAGAACGGGTCACTTTTTCATACGGCAGCGCCGCCCGATATTTTAGAAAAAATGCGTCCAGGCCGAGGATATTGGCATAGCCAAAACCAGGGCTGGCAACATATTCGCCACCGGAAAATGTTTAATTCCACAAATCCTAAACCCTGTCGCAAACATTAATACACCACCTACCGCCGAAAAATCCGCCTGCATATTGGGCGTAGTCAATGGCAGAATATATATCGCACCATAAGCGAGAAGTAACTGAATAATCAGCTGTGGAACTGCCACAATGGCTACCGCAAAACCTAAAGAAGTGGCAAAAATTGCCGACGTGAACAGATCCAGGAATGATTTCGCAATTAACACACTGGAATCCCCGGTCATCCCCTCATGCATTGAACCAAATATGCCGGTGCCGCTGGCACAAAACAGCACGATGATCGCCACATAACTTTGCAGAAACGCTTCCTGAGACTGTTGATCACTGCCTTTGGGAGCAAATAATATTTCAACTAACCCTTTGGCTTTTGCGCCCAGCTTACCAATACCTTTTTCCAGATAAACCAGTTCACCCAGTAATGAGCCCAGGATGACGGATAACACCATCACCGGCATATGTGACAGCTTAACCACCAGTACCACCCCCATACACATCGAGGCGGCACCAAAAATCTGCGGCATACTGGTACGAATGCGTTCCGGTAACCGGGTACTTAATACCGCACCCACAATACCACCGACTAATACCGCAGAACCGTTAATAAAGGGTCCGATTATCATTTATTATTACTCCCGTTTATTGCTGCTATCGACTCTCCCCAACGCGGTAAATCGGCACAGTCCACACCCAGTAATCCCAGAGAACGGGCAGCACTATGAGCAATGATTTCTTCTACGCTTTGAGGACGAGCATAAAGTGCAGGCACCGGTGGAAAAATGATTCCTCCCATCTCTGTGACCTGCTGCATATTGCGTAAATGCCCTAAATGTAATGGCGTTTCTCTCGCCATCAAAACCAGTCTCCGGCGCTCTTTAAGAATCACATCAGCGGCCCTGGTGAGTAAATTTTCGGTCATGCCTGTCGCAATGGCTGCCAGGGTATGCATCGAACAAGGGGCAACAATCATGCCATCGGTCCGGAATGAACCGCTGGCAATCGCTGAGCCCACAGCGCGGAAGGGGTAGACCACATCAGCCAGCGCCAGCACATCCTCCTCACTGAGAGTCGTTTCCTGCTCGCGGTTAAGGTGCGCTGAAGGAGAAATCACCACATGGCTTTCCACTCCGGCTTGTCTCAAATAATGCAGTATCTGTACCCCGTATGAGAAACCGGAAGCACCACTGATACCGACAATCACCCTTCTTTTTGCCGTTGTCTGTTGAGCAAACCCTGACATTTTCTTCTCCTCAGTCCGTGATTATTTAGCGCTGAAACCCGGGATAAAACGATTCACATCCACTTCAAGGAATGCACTGCGCTGGAACCGGTCTTTCATATCAAAAGGTACGGTACAGTCGAAGATTGTTTTACAGGCGATACCATGACCACGGACAGAGTGGCTGAATTCCGGATCGTTAGACGGATCTAACGGATGGCAGCGTACGCCAGGAATAAAAATAGTGCTGACATCGCCCTGGTAGCGGGTGGTCATCGCCCACATCACGTCATTCATGTCGTAGATATCGACGTCATCATCCACCAGAATCACATGTTTCAGTTCGATAAAGGCGGAGAATGCCAGTAAGGCTGCCTGCCGCTGTCTGCCTTCGTCGGAAGGGATGGTTTTTTTCACTTTCAGAACCGCCAGGAATTTACCGGTACCTGGTGACGGACAGTGAACTTCCTGAACAAATCCGGGTAAGGCGCGCTCAACTAACTGCAAAATACTGGCTTCAGTCGGGATACCGGCCAGGTTGGTGTGTTCATCGCTTGGGCCGATACAGGTTTGCAGAATCGGATGTTTACGGTGGGTAATGGCTTTCACTTTAATTACGGGTAATGCTGCATTCGCCGGGCCGGTGTAGCCCGGGAATTCAGGCATCGCTTTGCCGGTGTTTGAATTCTGGTCTTCACGCACGGTCACACCAGGCAGGATTTCCCCTTCGATGACCACTTCAGCATTCGCAATCCCGAAGGCACCTTTAACAGAAACCGCTTCGGTCAGCTCTACCGCCTGTTGACGCAGTGCTCCGGCAATCGACAATTCGTCAAAGCCCAGTGGAGTTGTGGGTGGCTCAAAGCAGGCACCGATTTCGATAGCCGGATCAACACCGATACTGATGGTGATAGGTAACGCTTTACCGGCAGCTTCGGCTTTTTTACGGAACACATCCAGGTGGCGGCCCGGAGCAAAGTACATGGAGATTTCATCTTTGCTTTGCACACACAGGCGGTGAATGGTGACATCGTGCTCACCGGTCTCAGGGTCAGCGGCATAGCACATACCCAGAGTGAAATACGGACCGGCATCTTCCGGAGTATTGGTCGGTGCTGGCAAAATTTTCAGGATATCGAAGTCAGGGTCGGTAGCCCGGTGAACCACTTGCTGGCATTTTGCCTGTGAATTTGGGATGACCACAGGGGCGATTGGAGTCGCCACAGCATCCTTCAGCATAAATGCCAGTTTTTCTGGTTCAGTACCGAACAGGCGGGCTACGCGTTTACGTGATGACAACAGGCCAATCAGGACCCGCATATCATTGTAACCTTTAATTTTGTTGAAGATCATCGCCGGACCGACACGGGTAGGACGCTGGACGGTACCGTGTGCTCCGACATAACGATAAACCCCGGATAATTCGGCGATAGGATCGACCGGCTCATCGGTATAAATCAGTTCGTCGTCATACTGACTTAAGACTTCAATCGCACTTCGTAAGTCCGTTACTTTTTTCTGGTTATCTGTCATGGTAAAACCTCTCAGACTGATGTCATCGGTAGGAAATCAACGGCAAAAAATCTCAGGCATGTCATTATCATCCCTCAGGATTTTGATCAGTACCTACTGACCTGCGTCGATTTATTTCCCATCCAGTGTCTGAATTTTGGTGATTATTGTCTAATCACAATAACCGTATTTTTAATAAGTAATCGTTATCAGAAACTCCCCGGAGAGCGGCATGGAATACCGGCATTTACATGCATTTGTGGTCCTGTCTGAAGAACTTCATTTTGGCCGGGCGGCAGGGCGACTTAACATCGCTCAGCCCGCCCTGAGTCAGCATATTAAGGCGCTGGAACAGGAAACCGGACTGCATCTGTTTAAACGCGACCGGCGAAATGTGGAACTTACCTATGAAGGTCAGCAATTACTGCCGCAAGCCAGTCTGGCGCTGAGTCACTTCTCTCAATTCCGCGATCATGTCCGTATTCTGAAACAGGGGCTCAAAGGACATTTAACACTCGGTTATGTCGGCAGTTCGATTCTCGATCCAGCACTATCAATGTTAATTAACAGTTACCGGCAGCATCAGCCGACGATGAGTATCACAATTGAAGAACATAGCGTTGACGGTCAGATATTACGTCTGCTGAATGATCAACTTGATGCGGCATTAATTCGCTCACCGGTGCCCAGAATTCCGGAACTTGATTACCTGGATGTAGTGACCCGATCAATGATTGCTGTGTTACCGGCGGGCCATCCACGGCTGAAACAACCCTGCCTCACGCTGGATGAACTGGCGGATGAAACTTTTCTGATTCAACAGGACCCTCCGGGGATTGGTCTGGGCTGGACCGTGATTGAAGCCTGTCGTCGTGCCGGAATCACCCCAAGACAGGTCATGCAGACCCGCGATGTTTCGGTGGCCTGCGGGTTGGTATCCATGGGAATGGGTGTGGCTATTGTACCGGAAACACAGCGCTCGATTCTGATTCCGGGGGTAGGCTACTGTGAACTGAAAGATAAGCAGGCCACCACTACCCTGACGCTGGCCTGGCAGCGCCGTCGCTATCATCATGCACTGAAGGACTTCATTATGTTTGTGAAAGAGGTCACCGGGAAAAACCATTACTGATCAACAGGCTTTTCGCACTTTCCTCCGGGAAAATCCAGCCAACAGGATTTTGCATTTTGTGATTATTGCCGGTATAACCATCGTCGCACCCGATTTGGATGTCTGTACGTATAGAAGGTTATATGCAGGTGGATACCACAAACGCGCCACTGAAGCGCACTATGAAATCCCGTCATCTGGTGATGTTGTCACTGGGCGGGGTCATCGGCACCGGATTATTCTTTAATACCGGTTACATTATTTCTTCTACCGGGGCGGCCGGGACATTGCTGGCCTATCTGATCGGCGCACTGGTTGTCTGGCTGGTGATGCAATGCCTGGGAGAACTGTCTGTTGCCATGCCGGAAACCGGCGCATTCCATGTCTATGCCAGCCGTTACCTTGGCCCTGCCACCGGCTACACCGTGGCCTGGCTCTACTGGCTGACCTGGACGGTGGCACTGGGCTCAAGCTTTACTGCCGCCGGTTTCTGTATGCAATTTTGGTTTCCACAAGTCCCGGTCTGGATCTGGTGTCTGGTGTTCTGTGTACTAATTTTCGGGCTGAATATTGTCTCCACCCGCTTCTTCGCCGAAGGCGAATTCTGGTTTTCACTGGTTAAAGTCTTCACTATCGTCCTGTTTCTGGTGCTGGGTGCCGCAGCAATGACAGGGGTTCTGCCAATGCACGACGGTAGTCCTGCCCCCGGCCTGCATAATATTACCTCACAGGGTTGGTTCCCCCATGGCGGACTGCCGATTCTGATGACCATGGTGGCGGTTAATTTCGCTTTTTCCGGCACAGAGCTGATTGGGATTGCCGCCGGTGAAACCGAAAATCCGCATAAAGTTATTCCGATCGCTATCCGTACGACCGTGGTCCGGTTGATTATTTTCTTTGTGGGTACCGTGTTCATTCTGGCGGCACTGATCCCGATGCAACAGGCAGGTGTCGAGAAAAGCCCGTTTGTACTGGTGTTTGAAAAAGTCGGTATCCCTTATGCGGCCGGTTTTTTTAACCTGGTGATTCTGACAGCCATTTTGTCGGCCGCCAACTCAGGATTGTACGCTTCAGGCAGAATGCTCTGGTCACTGGCAAATCAGAATACCCTGCCCAATTGCTTCACGCGGCTGACAGCGCGGGGGGTTCCGCTGACCGCCCTGTCCGTCAGTATGCTGGGGGGAATTCTGGCCCTGGCCTCCAGCGTGATTGCCCCGGACACGGTGTTTGTCGCCCTGTCCGCAATTTCAGGTTTTGCGGTCGTCGCCGTCTGGCTGAGTATCTGTGCTTCGCATTTTGTGTTTCGTCGCCGCCATTTACAGCAGGGGAAATCTGCAACCGAATTGCTCTACCGCGCCCCCTGCTATCCGCTGGTGCCGGTACTGGGCTTTATTTTATGCCTGATCGCCTGTGCCGGGCTGGCTTTCGACCCGGATCAGCGCATCGCCTTATGGTGTGGTATTCCGTTTGTCGCGGTATGCTATCTGGCTTACTTTATTACCCGCCGACTGAAAAATCGCGGGACCCCATCAGCGCAGGAGAAACAGTATGCCACGAAATAATCCGTTACCCTTATCCGGTAAACATCAGTCGTTTCTGCTGCTGGACGGTGCGATGGCGACCGAGCTGGAAAACCGTGGTTGCGACCTGACCGACAGCCTGTGGTCAGCAAAACTGCTGAGCGAAAATCCTGAGCTGATAAGTCAGGTTCATTATGACTATTTTAGGGCCGGAGCACAGTGCACCATCACCGCCAGCTATCAGGCCAGCCTGCCAGGGTTCGCCGCCCGTGGCATCTCCGCGGCTGAAGCTCAGGCATTGATTCGTCTCAGCGTCACCCTCGCCGCGGATGCCCGCCACCGTTATTTATCGGAATATCCGGAGGCCGGCCCGTTACTGATTGCGGGTTCGGTCGGACCTTATGGGGCTTTCCTGGCTGACGGTTCTGAATATCGCGGGGATTATCACTGCACAGCGCTGCAATATCAGGAATTTCACCGCCCCAGGCTCGCTGCCTTGCTGGAAGCGGGTGCTGACCTGCTGGCCTGTGAAACTCTGCCCTCTTTTGAAGAAATTCAGGCCCTGGCTGAACTGCTGACTGAATTTCCGCGGGCCAGGGCCTGGTTCTCGTTTACCCTGCGCGATGCACAGCATCTGAGTGACGGCACACCGCTCAGCGAGGTGATTGCGTTTATCGAATGTTATCCGCAGATAGTCGCCGTCGGGATTAACTGTATCGCCCTGGCCGATACCACCGCCGCCCTGAGATATCTGCAGACACTGACACCTCTGCCACTGGTCGTTTACCCTAACTCTGGTGAGCAATACGATGCGGTGAGTAAACACTGGCATTCTGCAGGAGAAGGTTGCGCCAGTCTGGCGGAGTATTTACCTGACTGGCTGGCAGCAGGAGCCAGGCTGATAGGAGGTTGTTGCCGGACGACCCCGGCAGATATCGCTGCCCTGAAGCAATTACAACATCAGGACAGATAAGGGTATTCGCCCCGGTGACAGGCTTCTGGCCTGACACCGGGGCTCCGGTTACCGCTGATGGCGTTTAAGAAAACGCTGACGTACCGGTTTCAGCACCAGCAATGCCAGAACTGCGGTCACAACATCCAGCGTAATTGCGCTGCTGAATACCGGCATCCAGCTTTGGGTATGCTGATACAGCATCGCCGCCAGTGGACCGCCTATCACCGAACCGACGCCCTGAGAGATGTACAGGCAGCCATAGTTGGTGGTGGCATGCTGTGATCCAAAAGTATCGGTCAGGGTTGCCGGGAATAATGAAAAGATTTCGCCCCAGCCAAGAAAAACCACCCCGGATAACAGGACAAATAATACCGCATCATGTCGGCACATCAGCCATAGCGTCATCGCCACAGCCTCCAGCGCAAAGGCAATAAACATGGTCTGTTCACGGCCGAGTTTATCCGAAATAAAACCAAACAGAGGCCGTGTCAGACCGTTGGTAAAACGGTCAATGGTCAGGGCCAGTGGCAATGCGGCCATACCGGCAATCACGATATGGCTGACACCAAAATCACGGGCAAAGGTCGCCATTTGCGAGGTGACCATCAGTCCGGAGGTTGACATAAAGGTCATCATAAAAAACATCAGCCAGAACAGCGGCTGGCGCAGCATCTCACTGGCGGTAAACTGCTTCTGCCGTACAGAACCCCCACTCACCACCTCACTGGCGACTGAGACCGGAGCCTGCTTCAGGCCCTGGCTGGCCAGCACCCCAATTACAGCAAACAGCAGACCAAATGCGGTCAGAGTCATGTTCAGGCCATGCCTCTCCAGAGTCAGAGACACAGGGAAAGTAGTGACAATCGCCCCCATACCATAACCCGCAGCGACCATCCCGGCGGCAAAGCCCCGTTTTTCCGGAAACCAGCGCACGACCAGCCCGACTACACCGACGTAGACAATACCGGTGCCCAGTCCACCGATACCGCCATACACCAGATACAACATGGCGATACTGTGTACCTGGGCAGTTAACACCCAACTGAAACCGGACAACAGGGTACCGATAGCAATCAGCTTTTTGGCACCGAAATAGTCCACCAGCTTGCCCTGAAACGGAGAGAAAAAGGTTTGCAGGATAATCAGCAACGAAAAAGTGACCTGTAGTTCCGGCAACCCGACCGAAAACTGTTCCATCATGGGTTTAGTTAACAGGGTCCAGACATACTGTGGGCTGGAAATTGATGCCATGCAGATCAGACCAAATGCCAGTTGTTTCCATTTTTCACTGGCTGCCACGCCGTCTCTCCCGGCTATTTCAGACGCATAAAGGCTCATACTCATCCCCCTGGGGTATTTTAATTTTTAATCGTCAGGAGAAAGCAATTTATGTGCCAGCCGTCACAGTAGGTAAAACCGCTTACCGGGGGGGGTTGTCACCAGGCGCGAAAAATCCTGACTGTTCGGGTGCAAAGGAAGGCAAGGTCTGGTGCAAAGGGAGCTGAGCTCTGGTGCAGCCGATAAGTCGCAAAACCGTCGGGGACAAGGGAAATGGCCGGAACAGGCTGACATCGACTGCCCGTTCCGGCCAGAGGGATCAGATACCGCCGCTGACCAGTCCGTCAATATGGACCTGAGGGACACCCTGAGAGCACAATTCGATGCGCCCGCGGACTCCATAGACTTCAGCCAGGCTCTGCGGGGTGATCACGTCGGAAGGTGCGCCGCTGGCCACAATACGTCCGGCTTTCATCATCACCACGTGATCACTGTGGCGCAGAGCGATATTAATATCGTGCAATACCACCACCGTGACCATATCCCGGACCCGGGTTTCACGGGACACCAGGCTCATCACGTGATACTGATAGTTTAAATCCAGCGCGCTGAGAGGTTCGTCGAGTAAAAGTAATGAAGGGTTACGCACCAGCGACTGAGCCAGTCCGACCATTTGCTTTTGTCCGCCCGATAATTCATCCATATATCTTAGCGCCAGCGACCCAATACCTACCTCTTCCAGTAGCTGCATGATCCGCTCAGGCGTAAAAGCAGCACCGTGCTGACCGGTCGCCCGTGCCGCCACCAGAATGGACTCCAGTACCTGCAGATGGACTCCGGAAGGCAGGCTTTGCGGAAGATAAACCACTTTGTCGCCACGGTCTGCCAATGTCATCTGATTAAGATTCTGGTCATCCAGCCAGATCTCACCCTGTGCCCGGTTTAGCCCGGCCAGAGCACGTAATAACGTGGATTTGCCGCAACCATTCGGCCCCAGCAGTACCGTCACTTTCCCTCGGGGGATCTGTTCCAGGGTCATATTGTTAATCACCGGACGACGGCGGTAACCGGTGGTTAGCTGCCGTATATTCAGGGAATCGGTCATAAATTCCCCCGGTGACGCAGAATAATCACGATAAAGAACGGCACTCCGACCAGCGAAGTAATGATACCAATAGGAATGATGACTCCTGGTTCGATATTTTTCGACACCACAGAAGCCAATGACAGTACCAGAGCACCAATCAGACCACTGGCCGGCAGATAGAACCGGTGATCTTCACCGACCAGTTGCCTTGCGATATGGGGTGCCACCAGCCCGATAAAACCAATCGGCCCGACAAAGGCCACCGCCAGTGCGGATGCCAGGCTGATACGCAACAACGAAGTCATCCGCAGCCGTGCCACATCAATCCCGAAGCTGGCTGCGCGGTCTTCCCCTAAACGTAATGCGGTCAGTTGCCAGGAACTTCGCATTGCCCACGGCAGCAAAATAACAATGGCAGCCGCCATTATCCCCAGTTTCGGCCAGGAAGCACGGCCCAGACTGCCCATCGTCCAGAAGACCAGTGACTGTAATGTATCTTCACTGGCAATAAACTGCATCATGGCGACCAGGGCATTGAAGGTAAACACCAGTGCAATCCCAAACAACACTACCGTAGTCCGGGTTGCAGCTGTCCGCCGGCTGACCAGATTCAGAATAAAGGCGGTCAGCATGGCAAAGATAAAGGCATTGCCGGTCACCAGCCACTGACCCGGTATCCAGGGAATACCAATACCCAGTACCAACGCCAGCGCAGCGCCGAATGACGCCGCCGAAGAGACCCCAAGCGTAAACGGGCTGGCTAACGGATTATTCAGGATGGTCTGCATTTCACTGCCAGATAATCCAAGGGCAAAACCAATAACCACCGCCATCAGGGTAAAAGGCAGGCGAATATCCCAGACAATCACCCGTGTCGCATCATCAACCGCTGAGGGTTCAACCAGCGCAGTCAGTAAGGTGGTCAGGTTAAGTCGGGCAGGACCGATAGTAAAATCGAGGATGACACTACAGCAAATTGCGATAATCAGCGCCAGAAGCAGTAACACGCGCTTACGAATAATTTTTCGATATTCAGCCCCAACGCTTTCATTCTGGCTGGCAACCGACTCTGTAACAGTACTCATTAATGATACTTCCGCGTTCTGAAAACTGAGAGCATTGTTTGTCAAAGGCACTGGCAGGTGATCTTCTTCTGCGGAAAGGTGAAAACAGCACACTCAGAAGATAATGCTTATCCGTCGACAAAATAGAATAATAATCATTACGAATGATACCCTGAAAATATCCGAATTCAACGTTAAACAATTTACACTGCCTAAACAGCGGTAAGAATTTATAAGTCATCCCCTTCTCTAACTGTAAATCCGCCAGACGGCAATATTCGCTTCCGGATATTTACCAGTCGTAACAGATGCCATTGTTTCCGGCTACTTTTCTGAAGATTGATTGTATATGATTTCAATTCTCATTATTGTTTAGATACAGTTTTACTTAACTGTGACAAATTCGAGTCCATGGCCCATAAACTATTCAGGAATCCTCATGAAGCACGCTAAACAACGTATTCAGGGAGTGGTGCGCTATATTGCAGCCGCTTTGTGTTTATCCCCTCTGGCGGCCCTGGCGACCACTTATCCGCTCACGGTGAAAGATATGGATAATCAGACCGTCGTGATTAACCGTGAACCTCAGCGAATTATCCTGCAGGACGGGCGTGATATTATGGCACTGGCCCTGCTGGACCGCGATAATCCATTTGCCCGGGTGGTTACCTGGAACAACCTGATAAAAAAACAGGACAGCCAGGAGTGGGCATTACTGCGTAAAACCTGGCCACAGGCAGCGGCTATTCCTGATATGGGGCAGTCGGACCAGGGCAATGTCGATCCTGAAACGGTGATTGCCAGCCACCCTGACCTGCTGATTGCTCAGTTGCGTGCGAAACCCGCGCTGGAACAGACCGGGGTCCTGAAACGCTTTCGCGAACTGCATATCCCCGTACTGTTTCTCGATTACGAGCTGCATCCGATTCAGGATACGGTGCCAAGTATTACCCTGTTAGGGAAAGTCCTGAACAAAGAGCAGAATGCCAAAGAGTACACCGATTTCTACCTTTCCCGACTAAAACAGATTAATGATGTTGTTGATCATCAACAGAAAAAACCGCTGGTGTTTATTGAGCCGATTGCCGGTAACTCCGACAACTGTTGCTTTACTCACGCCGGTAATGGCTGGGGAGGACTGGTGGCGGCAGCCGGTGGGATAAATATCGGTACAGAATTGCTGACGGGTTCCAGCGGATTTATTAACCCGGAGAAAATTATTGCTATGCGCCCGGACTGGTATCTGATGACCGGCTCAAAACGTGGTGCCCCCGGCAATCCGGTACTGCCGTTTGGCTACAACACCAAAGTTTCAGATATCAAAGCCAGTTTTGATAAGTTGCTGCAACGCACTGCGGTAGCCAATATCCCTGCCGTATCGGAAGGCCATGTCGGTGGCTTGTATCACCACTTCTACAACCATCCGTGGAATATTATTGGCGTTGAAACTCTGGCTCACTGGTTCTACCCAAAACAGTTGCCAAACCTGGATGCGACTGCCGATTATCACTACATCGTGACCCATTTCACTAAACTGCCCGATGAACCAGATAATCTGAGTTACCGCCCGGCAAAATAAGTCATCCACAGCAGGTGGGGCCCGCCGGGAACTGCCTGCTATCAGTGACCAGCCCCCTCTCACACCGTGGGTTTTTCAGAACAACGGAATGCCCGCAGAAAGGTATCGACTGCCTGCTCTACCCAGCGTTCAACCTGTCCGTCTGTCGGAATCGCCGCCGGATGCGTCAGATATTCATTATAGGATTCTCCCCGCAACAGGCTGACAAACTGGCGAGCTGCCAGATGAGTCCCTGTGCGCTGCAATGCAATATCCCCGGCCTGAACCGCATTCTGCAAATGTTCTTCGACCATTTTAACGATAGTCGCCGGTCCGCTTTGCCAGAAAATATGTCCCAGTGCCGGAAAACGCTGACATTCCCCCATCACGACCCGGTACAGCGCCAGTCCTTTCGGCGAAAAGATAATCCCCAGATAAGCAAGACCCAGTTTTTTCAGAGTCCCTTCCAGGTCACCACTGGTCGGCAAAATATTGCGTACCGCCTGAGTCATTTTGGCACACTGATGCTCAATAACCGCACTGAACAGTGCTTCTTTACTGGTACAAAACGCATAGACGGTGGCCTTCGATACCCCCGCCCGTTGCTGAATCATATCGGTGGTGGCGGCACTAAAACCATGTTCAAGAAACACGTCTGAAGCAGCCTGCAATACTGTCAGTTGTTTCTCTGTCAGCGGTTTCGCTGTCACGACTTGATCCTGCATATTCTCTCCCTGACCGGTACTCACCGGTACATCTTTAACATCTCTGTACAAACCGCATTATAACACCATCTTATAGCACCACATAACTTGACAACTTTAGGAATATGCCATTAACTGTACCGATTAGTACAGCTAATTATCCCCCCTGGTTATCAAAGGTCAGTCTATTTTATGAGTAGTCTTCGTTTTTGCCGTTTTCCGGCACAACTCTCTCTGGCTGTTTGCCTGCTGTTGTCTGGTTGCCTGTCGCCTGCCGGAAAAGTGCCGGATGAGAGCACGGTCGGAGCACAAAGCAGTCAGTACTGGAAAGCTTTGGCTTCACAGCTGCCGGCAATGACGACTGCCGATGTTCCCGACCAATGGTGGTCGGTATTTAATGATCCGTTGCTGAACAGACTGGAGCAGAATGCCGGGCAAAATAATCCGGACATACAACTGGCCGCCACCCATGTGGAACAAAGTGCCGCAATGGCTGGTATGGCGGCTTCTGCACTGTACCCGCAGGTCTCGGTGAATGGCAGTGAAACCCGTTCAGCACTGAGTGCTGACTCCCCCTACGCCAGATTAGGTGCACCGGACAGCAGTTATGAGCTGTGGCAATACGGGATGCAGGCCAGCTGGGAAGTCGATTTATGGGGCCATCTGCGACAACTGCGTAATGCCGCCGCCGAAAATGTGATGGCCAGCCAGTATGGCAAAGACATGGTTCAGGTCTCTGTCAGCAGTGATGTTGCCCGCCAGTATATTTTGCTGCGTGAACTCGATGCACGGCAAAAGGTTCTTCAGGAAAATCAGAAGATTGCCGAAGATATGCTGAAGATTGCTGAAAGCCGTCAACGCAACGGTGTGGCGACAATGAATGAACAGGCATCAGCCAGTGCCGATGACCAGCAAATTGACGCAGAACTGATTGCTCTGCAACAGCAAAAAAATCTGTTAATGAATGCGCTGGCCCTGCTCGCGGGTCAGCCACCGCATCAGTTGGATAATCAGCTCAGTAGCGCCCCACTGCCTGCAATGCCGGCCAATATTCCTGCCGGTATACCTTCTGAGCTGGCACAACGCCGACCAGATATACTGCAGGCTGAAGCACAACTGCGGGCAGCAATTGCCGATACCCAGGCCGCGAAAGCCGATTTCTATCCGCGCATTGGTCTGAACGCCGAAGCAGGATTCCAGTCATACAGCTTCTCCGGACTGGGTGAACCCCATAACCGCTTCTATGGACTGGGCCCGACACTCTATCTGCCCATTTTCCAGGGGGGACGTCTGAAGAGTCAGCTGGCTCTGAGCAAAGCCAGCCAGAAAGCAGCGGCGCTCAACTACCATAAAACGGTATTACAGGCCTGGCATGAGGTGATTAACGCCCTGGATGAATGGAATAGTCAGCAACTGCAATATCCGCGCCTGGTGGCTGCCGAACAACAGAACCGGATTGCTTTACAGGTGGCTGAACGTTCCTGGCAACAGGGTGCCGGCGAATTTAGTGATGTGTTGATTGCTCGCCGTGGTCTGTTGCAAAGCCAGCTGGCCGTCACCCATTGTGCCGCTGCCGGAGAACTGGCACTGGTTGCCTTATATCGCTCACTCGGCGGAGGATGGCAGGCTGGCCTGAGCCAGCAGAGGCATCCGTCATGAGTCAGCCCGCCACCCTCCCTGCACCTGGTAGTACGCCGGGGGCAGCGCCTGCTTCGCCTCCCGCGTTTAGCCTGCGACTGGCCTGCGGACTACTGGGAGTACTGCTGGCCGCTATGCTGGCGGGCCTCAGTGACCGGCTACCCGGTCTGGCACTGGCTGATATCAGTGGCGCCCTGGGGTTCAGCCACGACGGCGCATCATGGCTGAATACCGCCTATGCGGCGGGAGAGCTTGCGGTGATGCCATTTGCGACCTGGTGCGCGATTACCTTCTCGCTGCGCCGTTTTCATCTGTGGATGTTGGGGACTACCCTGGCACTGGCTGCAGTACTGCCGTTTTTACACGCCCTGTCGGTGATGATTATTGTCCGTGCCATTCAGGGGTTCACTGCCGGAGCCCTGATTCCGCTGCTAATGATGTCAGCACTGCGCTTTTTACCCCTGTCAATCCGCCTGCACGGACTGGCGTTATATGCCATGACCGCCACTTTTGCACCCAACATCGCCTTATGGCTGGCCTCACTGGCGGTAGATAAGCTATCTGACTGGCACTGGATTTACTGGATAATGCTCCCGCCAGGTCTCCTGGCCTTTATTCTGGTCGCCTGGGGGATTCCGGTGATGCCACCGGCGCTGGCGCGTATTAAGCAGGGTAACTGGTTTGGAATGGCTTTCGGAATTCCGGGCCTTAGTTTGCTGGCGATTGGCTTGGATCAGGGGGTGCGCCTTGACTGGTTCAACTCACCGGTCATCTGTGCGGCTTTTCTCTGCGCCGCAGTATTCTGCAGCATTTTTATTATCAGTGAATGGTTTCACCCTACCCCCTTCATCCGCCTGCAGCTACTGGAACGCCGTAATTTGTGGCTCGGCTTTATTCTGTTTATCTGCCTGCTGGTGATCATGAGCACGGCAGTCGTTCTGCCGGCCACCATCCTCGAAGATATTCAGGGATTCCGTCTGCCTCAGGTCGCGGTTATGGGGCTGATGGTCGGTGTACCACAGTTAGTGATTGGTCCACTGGTCGCCTTGCTGCTGTATCAGCCGTGGGTCGATGCGCGTAAAACCTTTGCCCTCGGATTATTGTGTATAGCCCTCTCCTGCTGGCTGAACACCCGAATCACCGACCAGTGGATGACTGCTCAGTTTACCACCTCAGTGCTGTTGCAGATGATTGGTCAGCCGCTGTCCATCATATCCCTGCTGTTTCTGGCCACCAGTGTCGTACAACCGATGGAAGGTCCGTATGTCTCGGGGATAATCAACACACTGCGTGCCGCCGGCACCGTGTTTGGCGCGGCGCTGATTGAACAAATCAGTTACCTGCGCGGCAGTTTTCACAGTGAAATGCTGTTAAACAACCTCGGCGGTCGCTGGCCGGAAGCCTCCTCTTCAGTCAGTACCGGACAGGTAGCTGAATGGGTCAGTCAGCAGTCCGCATTGCTGTCCACCGCCGACATTTATTACCTCTTTACCTTTGTCACCCTGCTGTTAATCCCGGCGGTGCTATGCCTGAAATATATTCCGGCCCCGCGTTTGCCGGCCAGTACACCGCCGGCTGCGCCAGCGCCAGCTTCTCCGTCAACGACAGCCAGTAATGGATAATACAACCCGCTATGAGTAAATCATCACGTTTTAAAATCACCGCCATCGTAGTTGCCGTACTGGTGGTCATTGTCGCCCTCTGGCTGATGAACCGGCCGGAATCTGACGCGTCATCACAAACCACCGATGATGCCTACATTCAGGCAGATCTCACCTCGATTTCCCCACGGATTTCCGGGGTCATCAGTCAGGTGATGGTCAGAGACAACCAGTCGGTGAGCGCCGGACAACTGTTATTTACGCTGGACTCTCGTGACTATCAGATTGCGCTGCAACGGGCCGATGCCGGAATTCGCAGTGCTCAGGCTACGCTGGATTCATTAAAAGCACAGATCGAACGCCAGGGAAGTGAGCAGCAACAGGCACAGGCAACTATCGATGCCAGCCAGGCCGATTTACAGTTAGCCGCAGAGAACCGTCAGCGCTTTAGTAACCTGGCCCGTGACGGCTCAGGCACCCGTCAGGCTCAACAAGCCGCTGAGGCGACCTGGAAAACTGCCCGTGCCACGTTAATGAAAAACAACGCTGCGTTACAGGCTATTAAAGATCAGACTCAGGTGTTGCGTGCCGACCAGGAAAAAGCTGCCGCTGATTTACAGCAGGCGAACGTCGCTCATGCCGATGCTCTGCTTAACCTCTCTTATTGCCAGGTGAAAGCACCTGAGGACGGGATTGTCGCACAGCGAGTGGTGCGTACCGGCAGTTATGCCCATACCGGCGAACAGCAGCTAACGCTGGTTCCGTTAAATCGCCTGTATATCAATGCCAACTACCGCGAAACCCAACTGGCGAATGTTCGTCCCGGACAATCGGTCACCTTCCATGTGGACGCCCTGCCGGGAATCACCTTTACCGGTAAGGTCGAAAGTTTGTCGCCAGCCAGTAACGTGAGTTTTTCTCCGCTCCCGGCACATAATGCTACAGGAAATTTTACCAAAATAGTGCAACGTATCACGGTACGTATCGTTCCTGATGCCGGACAGAAAAACCTCGATCGTCTGAAAGTGGGTATGTCAGCAGAACCGACTATCCATACCGATAACCCTTAATCTTTGACTCAGGAGCCGGCGATGCAAACAGGTTACCAGATTACCTTTTTCACCCAGCAGGAACGGGTACATAAACAGCAGACTGTGGCCCAATGGCTAATGGCAACAGCCCGCCAGATGGGGCTTCGCGGCGCGACTCTGACCGGCGGCATTGAAGGGTTTGGTCATGACGGACTCGATCACTGTATCACTCTGTTTGATGTCTCTGCTCAACCCGTCCAGGTGATCCTGGTGGTGACTGAACCTCAGGCTGATCAGTTGTTTGCCTTGCTGGCGGCCGAGAAAATTGAGGTGTTCTATACCAAAACCGCGGTCTCATTTGGTGTCAGTGGTGACAGCAGCCGTTGATTCCTTTGAACTCAGAGACGACCCGCAAGACACTATTAACTAACGGCGTTATCATGCCCGGCAGTTAATCTGCGCACGGCCATTCCCCCGCCGGGGAGTGGCCACTGCATTAACCTCGATGTTCTGCAATCAGCAAAGCTTCAGTATCTGGCTCCAGCGCCCTGAAAATATGCCGTAAATCGCCCGGGTAACACAGATAATCCCCCGGATTCAGCTCGACCGGACTATCTGCCAGCCCCACCAGCGCCCGTCCACGGACTAAAATAATATGCTCGACTGAACCGGGCAGATGAGGCTCAGACAGACGATCACTGCCTGGCTGGACATACAACGAATAAACATCACGACGCGCCCCCGGCGGGCAGTTAGCCAGCAAAATCGCCTGATAGTTTGCCTGGCCTGAATTTACCGCCAAACCTTCTCCCTTGCGTAACAGACGCACCGTGCTCTGTTCCTCTTCCAGTAATCTGGCAAACGGCATATCCAAAGCCATACACAGCGACCAGAGGGTTTCCAGGCTCGGGTTTCCGCTACCGGACTCCAGCTGTGACAGGGTGGACTTGGCAATACCGGCACGACGTGCCACTTCAGCCAGAGAAAGCCCTGAACGTTGCCGTTCCCGGGACAGACTACGGGCGATAACCGAGATAGGCGGATTCATAATTCCCCGAACGTTCGCCATAACGAACGAAATGTTCTTCTTGTAAAACACCGCACAGGTGTTCATTATATCGTACCAGCGTTCATTTTAACGGACTTACTATGGATAAACCACACTATTCCGCTCTCCCTCCGGATGTGATCAAAGCTATCTTACTGGTCTCTTTGGCGGATGGCATTGTCGCTCTCTCTTATGGCTCACTGGCCGGTAGCCTGGGTTTTCCACTCTGGGTCCCGTTAGCGTTGTCCCTGTTGGTGATGGCCGGAGCTTCAGAATTTATCTTTATCGGCATGGTCGCCGGCGGGGGAAGCCCACTGGCCGCCGCTGCCGCCGGGTTACTGGTTAATGCCCGGCACATCCCGTTTGGAATAGCCGTGCGCGATCTGGTAGGGCGTGGCCGACGTAGTATTGTCGGCAGCCATATTATGAATGATGAAAGTGTCATGTTTGGGCTGTCACAACCCGACAGGGTGCAGCAGCGGGCCGCATTCTGGCTGTGTGGTCTGGGTATTGCCATCTGCTGGCCCGGGGGCGTATTAGCCGGATTACTGATTGGTCGCCATCTGCCAGACCCTGGGGTGATTGGGCTCGATGCCGTTTTCCCGGCGATTATGCTTGCCCTGGTGATTCCGGCTCTGAAGAAAAGAAATACCCGCCACCGTGCCGGGGCGGGAGCGTTACTGGCACTACTGACAGTGCCGTGGTTGCCGGTCGGCTTACCGGTACTCCTGTCACTGGCCGGAGTCACACTCAGGGGGAAAAAACATGACCAGTAATCCACTGTTAATCACCGGTATTGCTCTGCTGGCAGCAGGCACCTTTCTGATGCGTTTTGTCAGCAGCCGACTGGGTCACCGGATAGCACTGCCGGATGAATGGCAGCAACGTCTGTCAGACGCCGCCACAACCCTGTTACTGGCTGTGGCGTTAATTGCGACCTTTTACCAGGACGACCACTTTGCCGGATTTGCGCGGCTGTGCGGAGTCGGCGTTGCCGTGTTACTGACGTTGCGTAAACTACCGCTGATTGTAGTCATTGTCGCCTCCGCAGCAGTCACTGCCGTCTTACGGTACTGCGGATTACAATAACCCCTCATGGATAGCCGTCATGCCGCCACTGCCATCCGCCGCCGCGGCATGACGGCAGCGTCTGTTAGTGACGTAGTCTGGATTTCAGCCCCTCCAGCATTACGGCGGCGATAATAATGACACCTTTCACCACTTGCTGGTTATATCCGGAAATATTCATCAGGTTCATCAGGTTAGAAATAATACTCAGGATCATCACACCAATGATGGTATTCAGGACATTCCCCCGCCCGCCCGCCAGACTGGCACCACCGACGACTACCGCGGCGATAACATCCAGTTCAAAACCGACCGATAACACCGGAGATCCTACTCCGGTACGGGTCGAGGCCATCAATCCCGCCAGTCCGCAGGCAAAACCACTGACCGCATAAACAGCAAACTTATACCAACCCACCCGGATACCCGCAAAGCGGGTTGCTGTTTCATTTGAGCCAATGGAGATCACCAGCCGGCCAAACACCGTGTATTTGTAAACCAGATAAGCCACGACAGCGAACAGCAGCAGAATATAAACCGGCAGCGGGATCCCGAACAGGTAACCGGTACCGAAATCCACCAGTGTCATATCGTCGATAAACACCGGCTGTCCCTTGGCGATGATCAGGGCCAACCCGCGGGCGATGGTCATCATCGCCAGGGTGGCAATAAAAGGCGCGATATTAAACAGTGTAACCAGCGTACCCGCTCCGGCCCCGATAATAGCCGCTGCAAACAGACTCGCGAACACTGCCGGCCAGAGACCAATCTCCGGGATCAGAATCGCAACCAGTACGGAAATAAATGCCATCACTGACCCGACCGACAGATCAATACCTCCGGTCAGGATAACAAATAGCATGCCTAACGCAGCCAGTCCGAGAGGTACACTCTGTCGTAGTACGTTGGTAATATTATCGCCACTGTAGAATTTATCAGACAGGAAGCCGGCAACCACCAGCATCAGAATAAAGACGATCAGTGTTGAGTTATTCAGTAAAAAAGTGACAACTTTACCGGATGAGGTTGCTGTCGGTTGCGATGTTTTAACCTGTTCCATAATGTTCCTCATTCAGCCAGTGCACGTTTAGGAATAGCATGCTTCATAATATTTTCTTCAGTAATGTGTTCGCCCTGAAGTTCACAGGTAATACTGCCTTCACTCATGACATAGACACGGTGAGAAAGATTGATCACTTCGATCATCTCGGAAGAGATCAATAAGATCGCAAAACCACGGCGCGCCAGTTCATGGATCACATTATAAATTTCTACTTTGGCCCCGACGTCGACACCGCGGGTAGGTTCATCGAGAATCAGAAAATCGCATTCCGTATTCAGCCACTTTGCAATCACCACTTTTTGCTGATTACCACCGCTCAGACTGGAGACCGGATGTTCTGTCGAACCCATGCGGATTTTTAATTTCTTCTGATAATCACTGGCCAAAGCCCGGTCGCGGGAATGGCTGATCAGTCCCCAGCCAACACAGACCTTTTTAATACGCGACAGCGAAATATTTTCACGAATACTTTGTGGGAGTATCGCCCCCTGATGCTTTCGGTCTTCCGGCACCAGGCCAATACCATGCCGGACTGCATCTGCGGGATGGCGGGAGGTAATTTTGCGGCCATTCTTGAAAACAGTCCCGCTGCTTATCGGGTCAATACCGAACAGGCAGCGCGCGATTTCACTGCGCCCGGCCCCCACCAGGCCCGCCAGACCGACAATTTCACCCTTACGCACCTGCAAATCGATATTGTTTAGCAAACTGCGGGTATTCAGATTTTCTACCCGCAGAATTTCTTCCTGCTGAGGAATATTTTTTTCCGGATAGAGATTTTCAAATTTTCTGCCCACCATCGCCGAAATAATGTCATCTTCGGTACAGGTATGCGGATCAAGTTCCCCGACTGATTCGCCATCTTTAATCACGCTGATAGCATCGGCAATTCTGAATATTTCTTCCAGACGGTGAGAGATATAAAGGATCGTCACCCCCTGCCCTTTCAGTAATTTAAGCTGGCTAAACAGAATATCGATCTCACGTTCGGATAAAACAGCCGTCGGCTCATCCAGAATTAGAATTTTCACATCACGGGCCAGAGATTTCGCAATTTCCACCATCTGCTGATAGGCAACACTGAGATCACCCACCTTCTGCCCTGGCGCAATATCAAATCCCAGACGGCTTAATACCCGCCCGGCCTGCTTATTTAACTCACTCCAGTGAACAATACCTTTTCCGCGGCCTAAACTGTCGAGATAAATATTTTCAGCCACGGTTAAATCAGGTGCCAGTGCCAGCTCCTGGTAAATAATGCCGATACCATTTTCACGGCTCTGTGCCGGTGAGGTAAAATGCAGTTCTTCGCCGTTAATTTTTAATATTCCGTCATCCTTTATATAAATACCCGACAGAATTTTCATTAATGTTGATTTTCCGGCACCATTTTCACCGACAATCGCGTGTATATCACCATGCTTCACCTTTAATGAAACATCTTTCAGAGCATGAATCCCGCCAAAGCGTTTTTTGACATGCTCAATTACAATCGCGTAGTTTTCCATTGGCAGGCCCTCTGCAACCAGCCTCTCCCCTGTCACCAGGGGAGAGGCCATTATCAGAAAATCGAATCTTTTTTATAATATTTATCCACATTATCCTTGGTGATCAGAATAGACGGGATATAGACATAGTCAGGGAAGTCTTTCTGCCCGGCCTGATATTTCTGAATGACATCCAGTGCCGTATTGGTCAGTAAATCAGGGTTATTCGAGGCGGTCGCCTGTAAATCACCGCGTTTAATGGCTTCCAGGCCTTTTTTATAACCATCGTGGGAGAATACGCTGACATTTTGCAGTTTATTCGCCGCACGCAGAGAAAGGATCGCTCCTAAGGCCATATCGTCCATTTCACTGTACACACAGTTAATTTTATCGCCCTGAGCAACAATCATATCCTCCATGGCTTTCAGACCCCCTTGCTGGTCCCAGTTCCCCCAGCCCTGGCTAAGGATCGTCAGTTGAGTATGGTTATATTTACGCAACTGGGCTTCGAGGACACCACGCATAAAGTTATCCCGGCGCGCTTCTCCCACCAGATTTCCCTGATTACCACTGATTAAAACGCAGTTAAGCGGTTTGTCACCGAATTTGTCGACCGCATATTCACCAATCAAAATATTGTTTTTTACGTTGTTTGCCTGCACACGGGTAATCACCGGCGCATCCAGGGAAATATCACTGTCCAGTACCACGACGGGGACATTTTTCTGTTTGGCCATTTGTGTAATCCGCAAACCGGCTTCAGGATCCTGAGGGTTCAGAATTAAATAGTTGATCCCCTGAGAAAGCATATCTTCCACATCAGAGATTTGCTTATTCAGGTCACCACGTGCATCCGTAGTAATTAATTCATAACCGTGCTCTTTGGCATGAATTTTCATATATTCGGTCAGCCCGTTAAAAAAGGCACCATTTAGCGTCCGGTTAGCAAAACCGACTTTAATAGTATCCGCCGCATAAGCGGCTGACGAAACAGAAGCCATAACCAGTGCCATACTACAAACCAGCGTTTTTATTTTCATAATGCTTTCCTATACGTAGGGACAGAGCAGCCAGAGTTTCCTTAAACAGAGGACGCTACCGGCATCGGTTACACCCTTCCCCCGGGATGCCCGGGGGAAGGGTTAAGCTAATATTTTTCGGGCCTCCAGTTGCTGCTGATACATCAGCCGGAACGCTTTCAGACGTTTTTGCAGGTACTCCCAGTGGTCTGCCTGTGGTTGGAAACGTTGTTTTTCCGCCGGTTTGACGCACACTTGTGCTTCATCACCGCCATCGGCAAGCCAGGCTAGCCTGGCTGCGCCTAATGCACCGCCGGCTTCGCTGCCTTCATGGGTAATCATCGGCAGATTAAGGACATCCGCGATTAACTGAGACCATTCAGCACTGCGGGCCCCGCCTCCTACCAGAGAACATTCACTGAGTTCGGTCCCCGCTTCATTCAGCACCCGCAGACCATCGGCCAGGCCGAAGGTAATACCTTCAATCACCGCATAACCGAGATGAGCGCGGGTAACGTCATGTGTCAGATAATGAAAAGAACCGCTCGCCTGAGGATCGTTATGCGGAGTACGTTCGCCAGACAGGTACGGCAGGAAGATCGGCGCATTGCGTCGTTGATCCAGCGTCAGCCTGCCGACTTCTGCCATCAGGGTCGTTTCATCACAGCCAAGGATCTGACAGACCCAGCGCAATGCGCTGGCCGCACTTAACATCACACTCATCTGGTGCCAGCGTTGGGGTAAAGCATGACAGAAAGCATGTACTGCCGATTGGGGGTTTGGCCGGTAGCACTCATTAACGGTAAACAGCACTCCGGAGGTTCCCAGCGAAATAAAGGCGTCTCCCGGTCTGACCGCGCCGATCCCCACCGCACTGGCCGCATTGTCACCGCCACCACCCGCCACCACTAGTCCGGCGGGCAAATGCCATTCGGCGGCGATCTCCGGGGTCAGACGCCCGCCTGCCGCAGAGCCTTCCACTAACGCCGGCATCATTTCCCGGGTCAGATCGCAAGCCTGTAACAGTTCATCTGACCAGTCACGTTTCGCCACATCCAGCCATAACGTGCCGGCAGAATCAGACATATCGCTGATGAATTCACCGGTCATCCGCCAGCGCAGATAATCTTTCGGCAGCAAAACATGCGCGATCCGTGCAAAAATATCCGGTTCATGACGGGCAACCCAGAGCAATTTTGGCGCGGTAAACCCGGGCATCGCCAGGTTACCGGCGATACGATGCAGAGAAGGTGCTTTTGCCGTCAGTTGCTGGCATTGCTCCGCACTTCGCGTGTCGTTCCATAAAATACAGGGGCGTAAAACTTCGCCCTGTTTATCCAGTAACACTGCACCATGCATCTGACCGGATAAACCAATGGCTTTAATCGAGGACCAATGCTCCGCAGCTTTTTCGCGTAACTGACCCATCGCACGCTGTAATGCCTGCCACCAACTTTGCGGGTCCTGTTCTGACCAGTGAGGATGCGGACGTTGAATGGTTAATTCCGCACCGGCAAAGGCCACAATCTTCCCCTGCTCATCAATGACCAGGGTTTTTATTTCGGATGTTCCGACATCAATCCCAAGATACACAGTGCCTCCGGTCAGTGTGCTGCAGATGCCAGCAACGGTTTCAGTTGCGCCACCGTGTCACGCAGCAGCTGAGTAAAACCAGACTGGTTGGCTGCCAGCTCACCGAATAACGCCTCATTCGACGCGAAAAGACCCAGCGGATCTTCTGAATCAAACATCCGGTGTAATTCGTCGGCGTTCATGACCCCGTCCTGATATTCATAAGGCAGCTCACCACGATGCCAGCGCTGCATAAACAGGAAGAACAGTGCCGGCAGGACAGCCGTAGCACGCGGTATCTCTCCTCTGGCATAACATTCCATCAGTGTCGGGGTAATAAAACCGGGGATTTTAGAGAGACCATCTGCCGCCACGCGCTGGTTAGTATCCTGAATATAGGGATTACTAAACCGTGACAGGACAACATCGCGATAAACCTGCAGGTCGAGCGGGCTCGGTGACAGGCAGGGAATGACATCTTCGGTGACATAATTCCACGCCAACTGTTTGATGGCCTCAGTGCTGGTACTTTCATGAATATAGGACTGACCAATCAGCGTTCCTGCCCAGGCAATACAGCTATGACTGGCATTCAGGATACGGATTTTAGCTTCTTCGAATGCCTGCACGGATTCCACCAGTTCGACATCCACATTCTCCAGTGCAGGTCGGCCGGCGATAAAATTTTCTTCAATCACCCACTGAATAAAGGCTTCCCCCATCACCGGTACGGCATCATGGATACCAGTAACTTCCAGGACCCGCGGCGCAATATCCGGAGTCGGACGGGGTGTAATACGGTCAACCATGGTATTCGGGGAGGTGGTCTGTTTTTCTACCCAGTCATGTAACTGTTGCTGGCCGGACAGTGTCAGGAACGTCAGAAATCCCTGACGGAAACGTTCACCATTATGCCGCAGATTATCGCAACTCAGCAGCGTAACCGGTTCTCCTCCCGCCTGTAGCCGGCCGTTCAGGATACGTGTCAGGGCACCATAGATAGTACAGGCTCCACCGGCTAAATCAGCCTTTATATCCGCTTGCTGCGGGTCCAGTCGGTGTTCCGTATCCAGATAATAACCGCCTTCTGTCACAGTAAACGCAATCACTTTGGTGGCCGGCGACGCGCCCTGGGCAATCAGCGCACTCAGTTGCGGGTCGTGAGGTAGAATTTTACGAATCGAGGTAATGGTTTCATAGTCGCGTACTCCTTCCGGAGTGACGGTTTCCAGGGTGTATTGACCGCCTTGTTGTTCCAGTGCGGCTAACAGCGCATCGGCATCATTACGGATATTCCCCAGCGCAATTGACCAGCGTTCATCCTGTTGTTGCAGTAAACGATGCAGATACCAGGCCTGATGTGCCCGGTGAAAAGAACCGGCGCCAAGATGCATCCAGACATTCGGTGTAGTAGTGGTTTCAGACATAATCAGCACCTCCTCAGAGGAATTCATATTTTGGGCAAATGTTTATGTTGTGAATAATTATTTAAAATTAATATATGTGAACAATTACCCTAAATATGAGCAATAAATCACATTTTTATTATTTTAAATCAGCCTGACGGGATTATCAGGCGCTATAGTAGTCATGAACACCCCCGGACACGATGGATGAATAATGGCAAAATCAAATAAAAAACAGGAGCTTGCAGCAAGAGCCGCCTGGATGTACTACGTAGGCGGACAAACCCAGCATCAGATTGCTGAGGTGCTCGGTGTCTCACGTCAGGTTGCACAACGACTGGTCGCCGCCGCCAGTGAGCTCGGGCTGGTAAGGGTTAATATCAATCACAATATTGCAGAATGTGCTTCACTGGCCACACAACTGGCAGAAAACTTTCAGCTGGTCCGCTGTCAGGTTGTTCCTTCTGCGGGACTGGATTCCAGCACCTTAAACCGGATGATAGCCGTAGCCGCAGCCGAAGAACTGGAACGGGTGATTAACCGTGAGCAGCCGCAGATTATCGCGTTAGGCTCCGGCCGCGCGCTTCGTGCTGCTATCAAACAACTGCCGGATTTACACTATCCTCAGCACAGTTGTCTGTCACTGATTGGCGCTATCGCCTCGGATGGCTCCTGTACCCAATATGATGTTCCGCTCAGTATTGCGGAGAAGACTCATAGCAAATACTTTATCCTGCCAGCCCCTCTGTTTGCCGACAGTCCGGAAGATCGGGATATCTGGTGTAACCAGCGGATTTACAAGCTGATCTACGGTAAAGCCAGCCAGGCTGATGTGGCTTTCCTGGGTATCGGGCAAATCAGCTTTCAGTGCCCGCTGCATGCCGACGGCTTTATCGATAGCAGTGACGTACAGCGGCTGGTGTCGGCCGGGGCCGTCGCTGAAATGTTAGGTAATTTTATCGATCAGAACGGTCAACTGGTGGGGGATCTGCTGGATCAGCGCCGTACCAGCATTCCGCTGACACCCTGCCCGCAAAATGAACGGATTGCCTTTGCCGGGGGCACCGAAAAATTCCAGGCAATACAGGCAGTACTGCGTGGACGTTGGATTAACGGACTGGTGACCGACGAAGATACCGCACGACGGCTGCTGTTTAACCATCCGGCAGAAAGCTAATCGCCGGAGAGCTTAGAGAAAGAATAACGGCACCGGGTCGTTCATTTTCCGGCATTTTCCGTGAGGTCACATGGAGGAATGGCAACAGCGCCTGTCAGACGCTGCCACCAGGTTGTGACTGGCCGTAGTGTTAAATGCCGGCCTCCCAAAATCCCGGGGGTGCGTTCTACCGGTCAGCCTTGTTGTAACGAGAAAAAATCCACACTGTCATCCAGTACCAGCATATGGCCGGGATAGTGGCTGCACATCCACTCCGGCTTCAGCGGAGGCAGTACAATCTGCGGAGTCACTCCACAGGCCCAGAAGACCGGCACATAGCCCTCTTCCAGCCCCGGGTAGACGCCAAAATCTGGCACAGTAATATCGCTAATCCCAATGGTTTCCGGCGATCCGTAATGCACCGGCATACCATGACCTGAGGCGTAACGCGCGGTCACTCCGGTGGCCACCGCAATTTTAGAATGATGTACAGGTCGCATGCTGACTGCCATAGGCCCACCTATCTTCCCTGCACTGACACAGGGAATATTGGTGATATAGACCGGAGGGGCCTGATGGCTGACCGGTATTCCTGCCCGGCGAAGCGGGCCATCAAAGGTATGGCTGCACCCCAGCAGGAAAGCGACGGCATCTTCCCGCCAGTGTTGTGTTAAATCATAGGGTTCATCGGCCAGTTCACCGTGGTGCCAGACCCGATAGCGCGGCAGCATACTGCGTACGTCGAAACGGGTGTTTCCGGCAGTGAGCAGATACTCTCCGGGTTCCCCTACCGCCAGCAACGGGCAGACTTTAGGATTACGGACACAGAACAGCAACAGATCCCATGCCTGCGCCGCAGGTACAATCACCAGATTAGCCTGCTGGAAATCATCCAGCATTCCGGCGGTTGGTTGCCGCCACTCTCCGGCGGCAGCCAGTTCACGCAACTGTTGCGGAGTCGTCACCTTCATTTTGACAGCTCCTGTTTATGGGTATCACGCATCCTCAGCAGTACCCACAGACCCGGCACGGCAGCGCAGGCCATAAAGATACCCGGCATAAACAACCAGCCAGTTTTTTCGATAAGCGCAGTCACCAGGTAAGGGGTGATCCCGCCACCGAGAATAGCGCCAATGTTGATACTCAGCGCCATCCCGCTATAACGAACCCGGGTCGGGAACTGTTCCGCATAAGTCGGGTACCCGACTGACTGTACAATCGGCATCGGCAGGCTGGCGATAAACATCGCGACACACGCCAGCCAGTAGTTATGGTGTCCCATCACCGACATCATCGGTAGTACCAACACAACATAGCCCAGGAAACCAATTTTCAGAACTTTACTGCGTCCCAGTTTATCGGACAATCCACCCCAGAAAGGCATCATTGCCGCCATCGCCAGACTTATAAACGCCATTAACCAGAACACCTGCTGCTTGTCATATCCAAGCCAGGTCGTCAGATAGATATTCATAAACACAATGCCAATCCAGTAGCCGGCATTCTGTCCGAAGGTCAGCACAATCACCCGCAGTAACGCAAAACGGTGTTCGCGGATCATGGTGATAAACGGTGTATGTTCCGGTTTTTTTCCCTGACTGAACTCTTTAAAGGCCGGAGTTTCCTCGACCTGATGGCGCATTACCGCCGACAGAATGACCAGTGGAATGGTCAGCAGGAAAGGTATCCGCCAGCCCCAGTGCTGTAACTGTGTGGCATCTACCGTATGTAACATGCATCCACAGACAAACGCGGCCAAAGCACCGCCGAGCGCAACGCCAACCGGAGTAAAGGAGCCATAGAAACCGCGTTTACCCTGCGGGGCCGACTCTGCCACAAAGGCCGCGGCCCCGACAATTTCTGCTCCGGCAAAGAATCCCTGTGCCAGTCTCAACACCACCAGCATGACTGGCGCGGCAATGCCGATGGATGCAGTATCCGGTAACACCCCAATGGCAGCCGTAGACCCCCCCATGCCAAGCACGGTGAGCAGTAATATTTTTCTGCGCCCAAGACGGTCGCCCATCCGGCCCAGTAAAATACCGCCCAGTGGCCGAATCAGAAACGCGCTGCCGAAGACAGCCAGAACGGATAATAATGCTGCCGCAGGGCTGGAGCCGGGGAAAAATAATGGCCCAATAACCGATGCCATAAAACCATAAATACCGAACTCATAATATTCAATTGCAGTTCCGGTCATGGCGGCGACCGCTGCACGCCGGGCCAGTAAATGACGGGCGGCATTTTGCTGGTGTACAGACACCGGCACAAATTCCGCTTCAGTTTCATAGGACATGGTGATTTTGCCTCACAGGTGAATTATTAACAGAACTGCCACAACATCCGGCGTTCTTTTTTATTGTGTGGATATAACAAGCAACCCGGAGACCAATTCCGCCATTGATAGAAATTATTCGTCAGTCGTTATCCTGTATTAAAATAAATGCGGATAACGGGTTATGAATAATATTCATTCTCATTAAAAGGCTAAAAAGACAATATTTCACCTGCCGGATAGCGACGGCAATTTAAAAGGAAACGGGTAAGGGGGAAATATATCCCGGACATTTTCACCAAAATGATCCGGGCTCACCAAAAAGGTGCATTAGAGGATAATTAGCAGGCAGGGATTTTTTCCAGCCACTGCTGGCGTTGCCAGGAAAGCTGTTGTGCAGTATGTAATGATATTTGCTGAAAGCTGTATTGTGCACCAGGTAATGATTGTGCCAGATAGGGCAGATCAATCGCCGCAATGTGCGCAATTTTCGGGTAGCCGCCGGTCGTCTGGCTGTCAGCCATTAATATAATCGGCAATCCGTCAGCAGGTAATTGCACTGTACCGCAACTGACGGCTTCAGAATAGATATTTGCCGGTTGCAACAGAGACAGCTTCTCTCCCTGTAAGCGATACCCCATCCGGTTTGAGTTTTGACTCACGGTAAACTCACCGTTAATAAATTGTTTCTTTGCTTCTTCGGTTAATAAATTCCAGTGTTTACCCGGAATAAAACGTAATGTTTGCTGAGGCTGCGGGAAAATATCTGGCATGCCAAAAGGTGCCCGTAACCGGCTGATATTATGCAGTGGCCAGCGAAAATTCAGTCTGTCACCTTTTTGCAGATTGCGCCCCGAATATCCCCCAAATGTTGCGGCGAGACAGGTACTCTGGCTGCCCATTACTTCCGGCTGAGCAAATCCACCCTTAACCGCCAGATAACTACGCGCCCCTTTACGCCGCGCGCCGAAACTCAGTATTGAGCCGGCCGGCACACTCAGTGGGCGCAGCATTTCCACCGGCTCACCATCCAGTGTCGGAGAGAGATCAGCCCCGGTCAGTACAATCACGGCACGCCGCAGAAAGCGTAGTTTCGGTCCCTGCAATGTCATCTCCAGAGTCGCGGGATCATCACTGTTGCCTGCCAGCCGGTTAGCCAGCTGGTGAGAAAACAGGTCCATCACTCCACAGACCGGAACTCCGAATTGTTGCCAGCGATAACGTCCACTGTCGTATAACGCGCTGGCCAGCCCGGGATGTAAGATTTCAATGGCCACGCAGTGCCTCCTGTTGCAGTTTATCAAACTGTTTACGACTGATGGCCGAGAATCGCACGCTATCTCCGGCCTGTAACAGGCAGGGGGTTGGATGGTGAGCGCGGAACATTAGTAACGGGGTACGACCAATCAGGTTCCAGCCGCCAGGACTCTGCTGCGGATAAATCACGCTTTGCCGGTTAGCAATCCCGATAGCGCCCTGAGGCACACTTAATCGGGGAGTCGAGCGGCGTGGCATGGCAAAACAAGGATCCAGCATTCCGAGATAGGGGTGCCCCGGCAGGAAACCAATCATCATCACATCCACGGCCACAGACTGATGGCGTTCAATCACCTGTTTCGGCGTTAAACCACAGTGGTCAGCGATTTGCGGCAGGTCAGGAGCAAATTCAGGGTGATAACAGACAGGGATCACCACTTCCCGTGGCGTGTGTCTGCTGGCAGGTCGCCAGCTGTTGAGCAAGATTTCCAGCCGGTTATACATCTGGCTGTAGGGCGACAGTTGATTGTCCTGTGCCCAGAGTAAGCCGGGCTGATAATAGATCCCCAGAGTGGCGACCCCGGGCACAATATCGGTGACACCGGGCAACGCCTGTGAAGTCAGCCATGTAGCCAACTGACTGGTCAGCCGCCACGGGGTTTCCGGAACATCCAGGGTAACTATCAGGCAGTCTTCACCCGACGGGTCACAGCGCCAGCGTAGCGCAGAATACGACATTATTGACTCCACAAAGATGCCGGGAAACACTCCCGGCAGACACCCACTGACCGTTTATAATTATTTTGCGAACAGTTGAGACATATCTTTAAAAGCTTTGAATTCCAGAGCGTTGCCGCAAGGATCCAGCAGGAACATGGTCGCCTGCTCACCCACCTGCCCTTTAAAACGGACATAAGGTTCAATCACAAATTTGGTGTTGAAATCGCGCAGACGGGCCGCCAGGCTTTCCCACTCATCCCAGCTCAGGACAATCCCAAAATGAGGTACCGGTACATCGTGACCGTCCACCGGGTTGGTGTGAGCAGACTCCTGGGTCGCAGTGCGCGGATGCTCATGAATCACCAGTTGGTGACCATAAAAATCGAAATCGACCCACTGGGTACTGGAACGACCTTCAGACAGACCAAACACTTCACCGTAGAAATGACGGGCTGCAGGTAAATCATAAACCGGGATTGCCAGGTGAAAAGGACTTAGTGCCATAATTATATCTCCGACTGCTCAGTATTAGCTCAAGGGTGAGATGCCATTTTTATTGATATATTTTTTGATGAAAAGCGAATATTATTAGTTTCAATCAACAATTATTTTGATGAGTGGTAAGCCTGATGCTAAGAGAACTCAAAACCTTCGTTGCGGTCACTCAGTACGGGACCTTTGCCGCTGCCGGACAACGCATTGGGCTGACACAATCCGCGGTCAGTGCTCAAATGCGAATCCTGGAAAATGCCCTGGGTGTTCAGTTATTTGACCGCTCCGGGCGCAGTGTCATGCTGAGTGCAGCCGGCAACCGGATTCTGCCGATGGCCGAAGAGATCCTCGGTATTTTTGCCCGCATGTCCCAGCCAAATAATGTCAGTGAATATCGTGGAGTGGTTAAAATTGGTGCCATTTCTACCATTCAGTCCGGGCTGTTACCCGAGGTTCTGGTAGATATTCAACAGGTTGCTCCACATCTTGAAACCCGACTGGTGCCTGGCGTTTCGTTCAATCTGTTGTCGATGGTAGAAACCGGTGACGTGGATCTGGCGATTACCATCAAGCCCTCATTCAGCCTCGCTAAAGAACTCTGGTGCGAAACATTGTTACGGGAACCCTATGTGCTGATTGTTCCCGAAGGGGTAGACGGAGACGATGCCAGAACACTGCTGCGCGAACAACCTTTCGTTCGATATGACCGCACCTCATTCGGTGGCCGGCTGGTCAGCCAGTTTCTCCGCGAGCAACGACTGGAACCACGACAAATTCTTGAACTGGATGAAATTGAGGCCATTGTCAGGATGGTCGAAAATCGTCTGGGCGTTGCGCTGGTGCCACTTTCCGGCCAGTGGCTGAGCCGTAATGCCAGAGTACGGATTGTTCCGCTGCAGTCCAGAACCTTCTATCGTGAACTGATCATTGTCATGCGCCACGCTAATCGCCGTTCGTCACTGCATATGATGCTCACCCAATGCCTGTTGTCAGGCGCTAAAAGGCTGGAAAGTCACTGGCCAGCACCCGATGCTGAGTGATATTCCATGAGTACAACTCAGGACTGGGTATCGGTGAAATAGTTACGCAGCAACTGCCACATATGCTGAGCAGCAGGGGTAAACCGACGGTCTGAGTTACGCAGCAGGTGGCACTGTGATTCACGGGCTATCGGGTGGTCAATCGGAATCGCCACCAGTTTACCGGCAGAAATCATCTGACCCGCGGCCCTGGCCGACATACAGGAAATCCCTAATCCGGCGACACTGAGTTCCATCGCCGTTGAAAACAAATTACAACGGTAGGCCGGGGTAAAAATTAACCCGCAACTACGAAACATCGCGTTCATGTAACGTTGAAGACCAAACTGTTCGGTCAGCGCTATCAGCCGCTGATCCGCCAGGGTTTCGATACTAATCGTTTGCTCGCCGCTCAACGGATGGTCTGGCGACATTACTGCACATACCGGCCCCCAGCCAAAACTATGCCGTTTCACTTCCGGGTTGCCGATAGGTCCGAAAGCCATGGCCATATCGGTTTCGCTATGAATGACCGCGTTCAGCATCTCCTGCATGCTGGCTACCGTAATTTCAACAAACACCTGCGGATAAGATTTGGAAAAATGGGTCACAATTTCATGAATAAAGGTTGTCACCAGCCCGCCGCCAATCCGGATGGATACACTGCCCCCTTGCATATGGCGCAGATCTTTCAGATGCCCTTCCAGTTTCAGTCTGCGCTGACGGCTTTCGAAAAAATCCTCAGCCAGCAAACGTCCTGCTTCGGTCAGTACCACATTACGCCCACGACGTTCCAGAAGCGGCAACTGTAAATCACGCTCCAGTTGCGCAATCTGCCGGCTTATCACTGACGGATTAATTCCCAGAATATCGGCAGCACGGCGAATACCTCCCTGGATACCGACTTCATACAGGTAGCTCATTGGCTTTTCATGAAACATTTGCGGAGGATCCAGGGTAAGTGTTGACCTGAAAGCAACAATAACACCGTTTATCTGATATTTATATTCTTAAAACGCTTTTAGATAATCGGACTGAATAACGGCAGGTGACAGGCAGTAAATTTTGTTTTTATCACTGCACCATAATAGCGCCACTGCACCAATATAATGCCGATTATTTACTGATAACCTTATTGATATAACTCATTCTGCGCGGTCGGTTGTAAATTTATACCAATATAAACAATCACCCGGACAGATATTGTTTATCCAGCAAGCTTCAGTTTTATTGCAGGCACAATCCCTGCTAACACTCTATTTTGTGGACAGACAAAATAAAGCCCGGCATCTTCCAGCACCAGGGAAATAACCGACTGAAATATGACAGAGAATAATTATGAGCGATAACAACATGACCAAACCAAGCCCGGCGGAGGATGAAACCGCCCTGAAAGTCACCCCCGGGGCATGGATCGCCCTGATAGCTGTGTTACTGGTTTTTTCCGGCCTGTTTTTCAAGGTCAAAGGAATGGACTGGCTGGGGGCCTTTGATTTCACGACGCTGGGAGGTGCCTTCGGTACTATGAAATCCGCAGGCGGCACATTTGTTGGCAGTGGGGGATTCGGCGCCAAAGCCGGCTTCCTGTTTGCCTTGTCACTGGTCCCCACCGTCATGCTCGCCCTGGGATTACTGGAAATTTTCACCCACTACGGGGCAATCCGCGCCGCCCATAAACTCCTGACACCGCTGCTGAAACCACTACTGGGGCTGCCAGGCTTTACCGGACTTGCGCTCATCACCGATCTGCAAAGTACCGATGCAGGGGCCGCTCTGAGTAAGGAACTGTACGACAGCAAACGGATAACCCGTAAACACGTGATTATTATGGGTGCCTGGCAATATTCCGGCGCAGGACTGATTAATAACTATTTTGCGATTGGTTCAGCGCTGTTTGCCTCATTAACGACCCCGCTTATCGTTCCACTACTGCTGATGTTCGTACTTAAATTTGTTGGCGCAGGGCTGGTCAGACTGGCCTTAAACACAGTCTATAAAAAGGATTTCATCAATGAGTAATCAGCTAAATACCCGCGCGAACCCGTTCGACATTTTTGTGATTGGCGCCCGTAAAGGGTTCAATATTGCTATCAATAATCTGATGCCGAACGTAGTCATGGCCTACGTGATTGCCGAAATGCTGAATTTGCTTGGGGTGATGCAGTTTATTGGCCATGTTTTCGCGCCGGTAATGGGAATTTTTGGTCTGCCCGGTGAAGCGGTCACAGTATTACTGACGGCCTGGCTCTCCTCTTCTGCCGGAACCGGCGTCGCCGTCAGCCTGCTGACAAAAGGTACCCTCGATCCTGCACAAATCACCATTTTAATTCCGGCTATCTTCCTGATGGGTGCTCAGTTGCAATACATGGGCCGGCTACTTGGTGTGGCAGATGTGCCGAAAAAATACTGGCCATTACTGATGCTAACCAGCATCGTCAATGCCGTGATTTCTATGCTGATTATGCGTTTTATTGCCTGAAACTATCCACGCGTTCCCGGCGGTATTCCCTGGCCGTCGGGCAGAAAAGATCAAGGAGAGAAGTATGTCACGCACTTTAGAGCACTTTAACGTGCTGCACGAAATTCCCGAGTTAGGTTTTAAAGAGTTTAAGACGTCAGCTTACATCGCTTCGGCGCTGGAAGCCGTCGGATTTAAGGTGACCCGCAACTTTAACGGTACAACCGGTATCATTGCTGAACTGGACAGCGGTAAGCCAGGCCCGGTGTTAGCCCTACGCGCCGATATGGATGCACTGGGCCACATTATTGACGGGCAGCATGTCGCCCGCCACACCTGCGGCCACGATGGCCACTCCTCGGTGGTCCTGACTGCCGCAGAAGAAACGCTGCGTGAAGGCCTGGTGAAGAAAGGTCGTCTGAAAATATTGTTCCAGCCTGCCGAAGAGTTGGGAACCGGAGCCATCGCGCTGGTCGAAGGCGGCGCGCTGGATGATGTGGATATGCTGCTCGGTTTCCACCTGCGCCCTCTGGAAGAGTGTTCAATGGGTCAGGCTGTCGCGGCGATGTACTATTCCGCTTCCGCCACCGTAGAAGCGGTATTTACCGGCAAAGCTGCCCATGCCGCACGTCCACACCTTGGGGTCAATGCTCTGGATGCCGCCGTCCAGGCAGTACAGGCGGTAAACACCATTCACCTCTCCCCTTCTCTGACCTTCAGTGCCAAAGCCACGCGCTTTCTGTGTGATGCCGGAGTGACCAATTCAATTCCTTCTGAAGCCACCGTCTGCTGGGACTTACGTTCTGCCGAAAATGCCCCGATGGCTGAGCTGAAACAGAAAGTCACCGCTGCCCTTCAGGGAAGCGCTACCGCCCTGGGCGCTACGGTCGACATAAAAATTCTCAAGGAGATGCCGGCTGCGATTATTGATGATGAAGCCACCCAAATCATCAGCCAGGCTATCCGCGAGAATCTGGGGGAAGACGCTCTGCTCCCGGCGCGGGCAACCCCTGGCAGCGAAGATTTTTTCCATTATCTGCGTCTTTGCCCGCAGGTGAAAGGCGGGTTCTGGGGACTGGGCTGTAACCTCACCCCGGGCCTGCACCACCCGGAAATGCACTTTGATCGAGATGCTCTGGCGATTGGGGTAAAAATCTTTAAATCCTGCGTACAGCAGGTGCTCGGCGAATAATGGTCACGGCCTCCCTGAAACCGGAGGCCGTCATTTTTTCTGAACATATTGTTGCACAACACCCGCCATATCCACATTCCGTAACCTTAATTCCGGGTCCTCTCTGCCACGGGCTGTTTATGATAAGACATTGCTTGTCATCAACCTTTATCAGGGAGAACTCATGCTGTTAGCCAAACGTCCCAGCCAATTTTTTACTCCGTTGGCCCTGGGGGTTGTCACTTTACTGGCGACTCTTAGTTGTTCCGCGGCACAGGCCGCCAACCGGCAGTGTTCACTCTCTCTGCCTCCCTCCAGCCAGCCGGTGACCGGGGAACTACAGCAAGCCATCGATCAATGCAGTTTACAGGGTGGCGGGACGGTAACATTACCTACAGGAGTCTGGGTAAGTGGACCCCTGCAACTGAAAAGTCATGTGACATTACATCTGGCTGCCGGCAGTGTGCTGAAATCAACGGCTAACCCTTCCGATTTTACCCCGGCATTTATAAGCCAGCCTCTGCGACCTCATGAAGCATTAATCATCGCCAGCCATGTCAGCGATATCGGGCTCACCGGACCGGGAACTATTGACGGACAAGGTCAGCACGGCTGGTGGCCACTGGCCAGCGAGGCGCGGGACCATCTGAAACAGGGAGACAGCCAGTGGTTTAGCCAGCACTGGCCGGGTATTCCTGCCGCTAACGGGATGCCGCGTCCCTGGCTGATTGAATTTGATCATGTTCAGCAAGCCAGAATTAACCAACTGCGGGTCATTAACTCGCCGATGTGGAACGTAGTACTGCGCAACAGCCAGAATATTGCCATGACTAACAGTTCGGTGACTAATCCGCCGGACTCACCGAATACCGACGGGGTAGACATCGTGTCTTCGCAGAATATTACCCTACGCCATCTGACACTCTCGACCGGGGATGATGATATCTCGATAAAATCCGGCCTGGCGGGCTCCGGAAAGGCTGCTGCCAGCCGTGATATCACTATCGAAGATATTGATGTACACCGTGGCCACGGTATTTCCGTAGGCAGTGAAACGGCTAATGGTATTGGTCGTATTACCCTAAATAATCTGACATTTACCGGTACCGATAATGGCCTGCGTATTAAATCCGGACGCGACCGGGGCAGCCGTATTGGCCCGTTAATGGCAAATAATCTGAAGATGAGCCATGTCCGTGTTCCATTGGTGATTACGGACAGCTATGGCGGTAATGGCGGATATTCCGCTGACAGTGTCAGTGCCCTCAGCCCTGAACCTGTCAGCCGCTACACACCCTTTATCCACGATATTTCGGTCAACCATCTGACCGCGACCGGGGCAGACAGTGCCGGGATAATCAGTGGGTTACCGGAAGCGCCACTGCAAAATATTCAACTGAAAAATATCAGAATCTCCGCCCGCCACGGGCTACAGAGTCGTTACGTTGTCGGCCTGCGCAGTCACGTAGATGTCACAACGTTGCCGCATGTGCTGCCATGGCTTCAGGGACCGGACAGTCACTGGACAGCCAGCTAATCACAGAGTAGGTTAAACGCCGCCCGGGAGCCCTCTTCCGGGCGGGATTCTGTGCCTTGCGGGCTTTCCGGGAGAAAAGGATGATGCAATATTCCGATCAATTTTTACCGCAATACCAGTTTCGAGAACAGCATCAACGCCAAATCCCTGCCACCCCGCAGCGTGTCATTATTGCCGCTGAACACTACCGTCCCGAACAAGACCCGTTCTTCCGGAAAATGATTCAACTACGGGAATGGCCACAACGGCTACTGGAACGCACAGGGTGCCGCCCGACATCAGGACATCCTCCCTTCAGCATGGACAATTTCACACTGTTGGAGCGTTCCCATAATTTCCAACTGGCTTATGGGTTGATGGGCAGGTTTTGGGAAGCAGGCTACGGGTTAACTCCTGTCGCAGATATCGACTTTTTCACTGATACCCATCTGCCAGGTACCGCCCGGCTATTACTCACTTTCCAGGCCCTGCCAATCGATGCACAGGTCAGCGTACTGATCACCGAAACCCGGGTATTTTGTCCGGACTCAGCCAGCCTGAAGGCATTTACACCCTACTGGTATCTGATTCGTCCGGTCAGCGGGATGATCCGTCGTCGTATGCTGTCGGCCATTGCCCGCAATGTTACCGGGGGGTGATCCCGTTTTCCGTGGGCAGATGCCATTTACCTGCTGTCTGTCACAGCTAAGGTATTCCAACCCCCCGGCAAAGCCCTGAGCCGCAAAATTATCCTCTGCTCCGCGCCAGCCATTGTACTCCATGGTCTTCACAGACAATCATTGCTCCCTCTGCAGCGCAGTGATACCATCAATCAGCCATATAGATGGCTAAAACCTGCTTAAAAAAATCACCTCAACACTGAATTACGCGTAATAAGGAATGGGTATGTGGCAACAACGACTGGCGGACTTAGTCACCGCCTGCCATTGGATTGGCAGCAAAGGCTGGGCGCCCGCGACCGGTGGCAATATGTCTGTCCGTCAGGACAGCCAATGGTGCTGGCTGAGTGAATCCGGTCGCGATAAAGGCGCTCTGACCACAGATGATTTCCTGCAGGTTGATATTACTACACTGCAGGCACCCTCGGGGCGCAAACCCTCCGCTGAAACCGGCCTGCATACCCTGATTTACCGTTTGTTTCCTGAGGCCAATGTGGTTCTGCATGTCCATACCTCGAATGCCACAGTGTTGTCGCGCATCGAAACCGGCCCACAACTTAACCTGTCCGGTTATGAAATGCAGAAAACCCTGAGCGGCCAGACCAGCCACCTGGATACCGTACCGATTGCCGTGTTCGACAATGATCAGGATATTGCCGCGCTGGCTGAGCGAATAGAACAGTGGTCAGCCACCCATCCGCTGAAATACGGCTTCCTGCTGCGCGGCCACGGCCTGACCTGCTGGGGTAAAGATGTCAGCGAAGCCCGCCGCCATCTGGAAGGACTGGAATTTCTGTTTGAATGTGAGCTAAAACGCCGACTGTACCAGCGCGATTAATCTCCCGAATGAAAGGCCATCAGGATGGCTCATACAGAATGAGTTACCCACACCATTCACTTATTGATACGTTTCCCTGCATTCGGGGAACACAAATTTTCACCGATATGACAGGCAGTAACTGATGAAAACAGCAAACAACCTGACCAGTACCCACTGGGGGAGTTACCACGTAGAAACGACGGGTGATAAAATCGCGTCCATGACACCAGTGGCCTGGGATAAAAACCCGTCCCGGATTGGTCAGTCAATGCCAGAGGCCATTACCGGCAATACCCGCATCCGCCGCCCGGCGGTACGGCTGGGCTACCTGAAAAACGGGCCGGCTTCCCGTGAAGGACGAGGCAAAGAACCGTTTGTCGAAGTCAGCTGGGAGCAGGCGCTCGATTTGGTCGCCCGTGAAATGCAATCGGTAAAACAACGCCACGGAAACCAGGCCATTTATGGTGGCTCATACGGCTGGGGCAGTGCCGGTCGTTTTCATCATGTTCAAAGCCAGTTGCACCGGTTCTTGAAGGGGTTCGGCGGTTATACCGCCAGTACCAATACCTACAGCAGTGCCGCCGGTGAGCGCATCCTGCCCCATATTCTCGGGCCACTCAGTCCGCTGCATACCCGGCATACCCACTTTTCGGTACTGGCAGAACACTGCGAAGTATTTGTGGCGATTGGTGGCCTGCCGCTAAGAAACTCGCAGGTTAATGTCGGTGGAGCCAGTGACCATATGCTGAAACACTGGCTGGAAACCCTGCAGGCAAACGGGGTCAAATTTATCAATGTCAGCCCGGTCAAAAATGATCTGAGTGCCGTCAGCAATGCGCAGTGGCTGCCGGTCAAACCCGGCACCGACACCGCACTGTTGCTGGCCCTGTGTCAGACCTTAATCAGCGAAAATCTGCATGATACGGATTTCATTGCCAGCCACACCGTCGGCTTCGAGCCGTTACGTCAGTATCTGGCGGGTGAAACCGACGGGGTGGTTAAAAGCGCGGCGTGGGCCGCCTCCATCACCGGGTTGGCGGCAGAACAGATTACCGGGCTTGCCCGGACTCTCGCCGGTCACCGCAGCATGGTGAATATTTCCTGGTCATTGCAGCGTTCGCGCCAGGGTGAACAGGCTTACTGGGCCACAGTAGCGTTAACTGCGCTGCTGGGTCAGATAGGTACGCCGGGCGGTGGACTGGCGTTTGGCTATGCCTGTACCAACCTTGCCGGTGCTGACCGGGTCGCATTTTCCGGGCCACGCCTGCCCGCCGGGGAAAATAAGGTGAACACCATAATCCCGGTCGCCAGACTGTCAGATATGCTGTTAAATCCCGGTGGTGAGTATCAGTTCGATGGTCAGGACTGTCGCTATCCGGATATCCGGATGGTCTACTGGGCCGGAGGGAATGCATTTCACCATCACCAGGATCTGAACCGGCTGGTCGACGCGTGGCGACAGCCTGAAACGGTGGTGGTCCACGAACAATACTGGACCGCTCAGGCGAAATTCTCCGATATCGTGCTGCCTGCTACGACAGCACTGGAACGCAATGATATCGGCAGTGGCAGTCACGACGGTTTTATGGTCGCCATGCGTCAGCATATTCCGCCGGTCGGCGATGCGCGTGATGATTATGCCATTTTCTGTGGCCTGGCAGAGCGCCTTAACTTTGCCGATACCTTTACCGAAGGGCGTAATCCGGAACAATGGCTGAAACATCTTTATGAAGAATCCCGCCCACGGGCCGAACAGGATGGTATCAGTCTGCCGAAGTTTGATGATTTCTGGGAACTGGGTAAGCTGGAGTTCGATCGTCCTGCCAGCCCGCAGATATTCTTATCGGCGTTTCGTGCTGACCCGCAGCAAAATCCGCTCTCTACGCCATCCGGTAAAATTGAGCTGTTTTCTGAAACCGTGGCCGGGTTTGGTTACCGTGAGTGTCCGGGCTATCCGTTCTGGGATACTCAGGAATATGATTATCAACAGCAGCAGGCAGCAGAATGGCCACTGCATTTACTTTCCAGCCAGCCCAGAACCCGGCTACACAGCCAGTATGATCATGGCAGCGTCAGCCGTCAGACCAAGATTCAGGGCCGCGAACCCTTATGGATGCACCCCGAAGATGCTGCAGCACGTAATATCAGTGAAGGATCGGTCGTCAGGGTCTTTAACCAGCGCGGGGCAATTCTGGCAGGAGTCCATCTGAGCGACCAGATCCGCCAGGGTGTCGTGCAAATCTCAACCGGTGCCTGGTATGATCCGCAAGATCCGTCAGTTCCGGGATCACTGGATAAACACGGCAATCCTAATGTTCTTACCGAAGATCGTGGCAGTTCACGGCTTGGCCAGGGGTGCAGTGCTCAGAGCTGTAAAGTTGAGATTGAGCACTGGCTGCAACCCGTTCCGGAAATTACTGCTTTTTCCCCCCCGGAATTTGTTGAAATAAATTAATCTTACAACTCTGATGACCCGCGAACCGGCAATAGCGCAGCAACAGCCGGTCAGCGAGGTTATCGCATACTTAAGCCGGTTAATGTTAGTACCTTAAGAGAAAAACCTGGGTTCTGCTGGTATAAATTGTTGCCCGGCGGCACACTGACAGAGTCAGATGCACAGTACCGGCCTACCCTCCTCAGCATACTTTGTGGATCGCTGGCTGGCATCTGTCTCTAACGCACTACTACGGCTGAATGAATGACCCCGGCGGTCGGCTGGCAGAAAGCTGACCACCCCGGCGATTTTTTATCACTACGGAGTTTTACACTGTGTCTGAACCGCTTTTATATCCGGATGAACCTGCCGCCTTTACAGTGACCAATCCTGAAGGCACCTCACCCTTTCTCATCCTGTGCGACCATGCAGGAAAGCAGATCCCACGTCGGCTCGGGAGCCTTGGCCTGAAAGAGTCTGATATTCAGCGGCACATTGGCTGGGATATTGGCGCACTCGCGGTCTCAACACTTCTCAGTCAGTCACTAGACGCGACACTGGTTTCTCAGACCTATTCACGACTGGTGATCGACTGCAACCGGACCCCGGGGGTGGAAAGTTCCATCCCGCTGTTATCTGAAGATACGGTGATCCCTGGCAATGAAGGGATCTCCGCGCAACAAAAAGAAGCCCGTTGCCGGGAGATCTTCACCCCCTATCACGATCAGATCCGGCAGATCCTGGAACAACGACGCCAGCGCGGCCAGACCACCTGTATTCTGGCCATGCACAGCTTTACCCCGGTCTATCTTGGCGTTGCCCGCCCGTGGCATATCGGCGTTTTATACAACCGTCTGAAAGCCTATCCACATGCCTTACTGAAAAGTCTGCATCAACGTAATCAATGGGTAATTGGTGATAACGAACCGTATTCGGTCTCGGATGCCACTGATTACGCGCTGCCACAACATGCCGAAAAGAACGGGATTCCTGCGGTTGAAATTGAATTACGTCAGGATTTAATTGCCGAAAGTGAAGGGCAACAACGCTGGGCAAAAGATCTCGATCTTCTGTTCCGTGAAGCCTGGAGCAACTATCCTGGCGAAGCAAACTAACCCTTCAGAGTGAATCTGCATTTTTCGTCCCCGTCGACCCGGGGGCTATCTGACCTGTGAATATTCATCGGTCTGTTCGGTTTTCCCGACATTCATTGCCACCACCATGCCAGCCATGGCGGCCCAGGTCAGCCACTGAAATGCCTGTTGCCATTCGCTGGCGTTCTGCCCTTTGCCCGGGAATACGCCGAGAACCGCTAAAGTGATCGCCCCGCTCAGATACTGGCTGGTGACAATCACCGCGCTGGCGCGCCCCTGTGAATCCGTGGCGACCCCGCTAAGACCCAGACTGAATATCGCCGGATAGACCATGCCATGACCGAGACCGCTTAGGATCACCCCGACTACAAACCACAGCGATTGCTGACTCAACGCCTCGCTTCCCTGCAGGTAAAACCCTGCAGCGCAGATTAAAAAACCCATGCATAGCAGTTGCGGCGCACGGTATCGGCCCGATAAACCACGATAAACACGGTTACCGGCGATAATTAACACCGCCAGGGGGACAAATAGCATCCCCGTCTGCAGGGCACTGAAATGGTAATATTGCTGCCAGAGCAAAGTCAGCAGGTAAAACTGACTACCGGCACTGGCCATATAACAGGCACTGGCCAGCCAGCTGGCCTGAAACGAAGCCTGCCGTCTTAACGCCGGGGATATCAGTGGCCGTGACGACCATTTTTCGTGCAAAAAAAAACCCCCTGTCAGCACGGCTGCCAGCCGGTTCAGCAGATAATCAGGCCCACCGTCCTGACTGAGCCGTAGTAAAGCCAGAACCAGACAACCTGCCGCCGCACTACCGACTAAGGCTCCTGGCGTGAAAAGCACCCGGGTTTCAGGACGCGGTAGCACTGGAAAATGTCGCCATACCAGCCACAGGATCAGCGTACCTGCCGGGATATTCATTAAAAATATCAGTGGCCAGTAGAGCTGACTGAATATCCCGCCCAGTATCACTCCGGCCACTAATCCCAGGGCGCCGGTAGCACTCCAGACTGTCAACGCCTGCCGGTACGCTTTGCCTGCAAAACGACCTGCCATCAGCGCCAGAATTGACGGTTGCATAAAGGCAGCGGCTACGCCCTGTAACGCCCGTGCCACCAGTAACCATTCCGGCCGGTACGCCAGCGCCCCGGCAACGGAAGCCAGCATAAACAGACCCATCGCCATGCTGAACGTTAACCTTGCGCCCGCCCGATCGCATACGGCTCCACCCGCCAGTAAAAATGCCGCAAAACAGAGCCCATATACCGCCATAATGCCCGTAGCTTCCGCGCTACTGAGTTGCAGTTGACGGGTAATTACCGGCAATGCCACAAACATTACCGCATAATCCAGTGCAATCATTGCCTGTGCCAGACCGGGGACAACCCTGGCGAAAGTGGACGGCCTGCCAGACCATGGGCTTATACCAGGATGCATCTCTCTCTCCGTCATAAAAATGAATAAAATTCATGATTGAATGTTCCGGAGAACAGATTAATGCTTTGCTATACTGGATGACAAAATCATATATTTCATTTAAAGATGAGTTTAATTCAGCTATGAAGCCCACCAGACTGCCACCGTTACTTTCTCTGCGTGCTTTTGATGCGGTGGCCAGACTTTTAAGTTTCAAGCTGGCCGGTGACGATATTGGCGTGACACCTACGGCGATCAGCCACCAGATCCGCACCCTGGAAGAGTCGCTGCAATGCCGGTTGTTTGAGCGCTCCGCAAGAGGAGTCTCCCTGACTCATGACGGAGCCATATTGTTCCGTGCGACCTCTGCTGCCTTTTCCACACTACGGCAGGCGGTTGAAGAAATTACTTTGCCGCGCCCCCGGGGAGCAGTGACCCTGAGTACCACCTCAAATTTTATGACTCACTGGCTGATCCCCCGGTTACCCTCTCTAAAAATCTCCTGCCCTGATCTCGAACTCCACCTGCACACCAGCACCGCTGTGGTGGATATCCGTGGTTCACTGGCCGACTGCGCAATACGCTACAGCCAGCACGTGAACCCGTCCCTGGCCAATACGCTGCTGTGCCGGGACCGTTTTATTCTGGTGGCCAGCCCTTCGCTGGCCATCACCGGGAATGATGACCTGCGACATCAGACTCTGTTTCATATAGATAACCGGCAAATACCTCAGCCTTCACCTGACTGGAAACACTGGCAACAGGTATTTGGCCCGGCAGAACTCGATATCCAGGCGGGAATACATTTCAATGATGAAAGTCACGCCTTACAGGCAGCGATTGCCGGCCAGGGCGTACTCATTGCCAGTGAATTACTGGCCAGAGATGCGCTGAATAAGAAGATATTGCAGGCGCCTTTAGCGCAGAGTCTACCCGGGGGAGAATATTATTTTGTGACCAGCCCGGAGAAACAACAGTGGCCGGAGATACAGCAATTATCCCGCTGGCTGGCAGAGGAATTTTCAACAGCGCGGTCTGCAAATTCCCTGAAATAATCAGGGCATAGCCCTACGTCATTCCACGTAAAAACGCACTTGTCAGCGTGAAAATATTTGTGATAATTTTATCTACGCGGGGAAAATATATCTCCCGCAAACTTCGCCCATAACTCCAGGCAATTAACCTGTATAATCGATAAATATCAAAATATAATTCTGTTCCCAGGAATACATTTAGCTATTTTAGCCCGAAACTTGAAACCCGTCACAGTTTTATACTAAGGTAAATATATATCGATTTATGTCGATATTTTTTTGGCCTTATTCTTTTGGCTTCTTATAGCTTTCTTTCCCTTCTTTATTTCCTGTTTTCTCCATGGCAACGAAAGCTATAAGGCGCCCTCATTGACCACGTTACTGAGGACTGTATGACGAGCACCAGCAACAGCACCGAAAAACAGAAAAAACATTTCTGGAATAAAAAACAAAAAGAACTGACCGTCGATGATATTACCATCGTCGATAACGATATGCTGAAACGCGCCGTGGGCGCTGCGGCACTGGGTAACGCCATGGAATGGTTTGATTTTGGCGTATTCAGCTACCTGGCGGTGACTATTGGTAAAGTGTTCTTTGCTGATGCCAGTGCCACTGCTCAGCTGATTGCGACCTTTGGTACTTTTGCGGCCGCCTTCCTGGTCCGCCCGCTGGGTGGGCTGGTATTTGGTCCGTTAGGTGACCGTTATGGTCGCCAGCGTATCCTGGCGATTACCATGATTATGATGGCTATCGGTACCTTCTGTATCGGGCTAATCCCTTCTTATGACAGTATTGGTATTATGGCACCGTTGCTGCTGCTGGCAGCCCGGTTGTTACAGGGCTTTTCGACCGGCGGAGAGTACGGCGGAGCGGCGACATTTATTGCCGAATACTCTACCGATAACCGTCGCGGATTTATGGGCAGCTTTCTGGAGTTTGGTACCCTGGGGGGTTATCTGCTGGGCGCCGGATTGGTCACGCTGCTGACTTCGGTCATGCCGGCACAAACGATGCTGGACTGGGGCTGGAGAATCCCATTCTTTATTGCCGCCCCCCTGGGTCTGTTTGGGTTATATGTCCGTCTGAAGCTGGAAGAAACTCCGGCGTTCCAGCAACATATGGAAAAACAGGAAGCCCTGGAACACAGTAAACCCCGGCTGAATTTATGGCAGATGCTGAATAAATACCGTGCACAGATGCTGAAATGTATCGGCCTGGTATTACTGTTCAATGTCTCCAACTATATGCTGACCTCTTACATGCCAAGCTATCTGACCGGTATCCTTGGTCTGAGCGAACTGAGCAGCCTGTTACTGGTGATGGTGGTGATGTTTGTGATGATGCCACTGACCCTGTTCTGGGGCCACTGGACCGACCGAGTTGGCCGTCGTCCCGTGATTGCGGGCGGTGCTATCGGTCTGCTGGTGCTTTCTATCCCTTGCCTGATGTTGATTGGCTCCGGAAGTATGTGGGGTGTGTTCGCCGGGCTGATTATTCTGGGTGTGGTACATACCTGTTTCAGTGGAACCATGCCTGCCACGCTGCCAGCACTGTTTACCACAGATATCCGCTACAGCGCACTGGCGATTGGCTTTAATGTGTCGGTATCACTGTTTGGTGGGACCACTCCGTTACTGACCGCCTGGCTGGTAGATAAAACACATAATGTCATGGTGCCGGCCTATTATCTGATGGCTGCGGGTGTCATTGGCCTGATTACCGTATTTACCCTGCGTGAGACTGCACGTAAACCATTACGTGGTTCCACCCCTGCGGTAGCCACCAAAGCGGAAGCCATGCTGCTTATCAAAAAGCTGCAGCGCCGTAATAAGAAAAACGCTGAACCCCGGACTCCTGCGCAATAATTCTCGCCAGGTTTCACACCGCTCAGTCCGGTGTGAAACCTGTTTACCACCCTTGCCCACCCTTTCCCTGTCCATACTACCCCCCCTCCTGACTATTTTGCGTTAACCACGCCACCGTCACGCTTCTCTCTTACCTGTTTCAGCAACCCTTACAACGTGTATTTTTGCCTGGCTCAGCACTCAACATAGTTAACGGCCAGCCCACCACGGGAAGTTTCTTTATATTTTTCATGCATATCTTTCCCGGTATCCCGCATGGTGCGGATAGCAGAATCCAGAGAAATAATATGTGAGCCATCGCCACTGAGTGCCATTTGTGCGGCATTAATCGCTTTCACCGCAGCGATAGCATTGCGTTCAATACAGGGGATTTGTACCAGACCGCCGACCGGGTCACAGGTCAGCCCCAGATTGTGTTCCAGCCCAATTTCCGCAGCATTTTCCACCTGAGCGGGAGTCCCCCCCAGAACTTCGGCTAGCCCGGCTGCCGCCATGGCACATGCCGAACCCACTTCCCCCTGGCAGCCCACTTCGGCACCGGATATAGAGGCATTTTTTTTACACAAAATACCCACAGCAGCAGCGGCCAGGAAAAAACGTACCACATCCCCCGGCGCCGGCGCGCCGGAAAACTGCATGTAGTAATGGAGGACTGCCGGAATAATCCCTGCGGCTCCATTGGTCGGTGCAGTCACCATCCGCCCGCCCGCGGCATTCTCTTCATTGACCGCCAGTGCAAACAGATTCACCCACTGCATTGCGGACAGGGTGGAGGTAATGACATTTGGCTGGCTGGCCGCAATCAATGACTGATGAAGGGAATGTGCCCGCCGGCGGACCTTCAGCCCTCCGGGTAATATCCCTGACGACGACAGCCCGCGCCGGACGCAGGACTGCATCTCCTCCCAGAGCAGCATAATCCCCTGCTCTGTTTCTTCTGTGCTGCGCCAGACTTTTTCGTTTTCCATCATCAGTTGCGATACCGACAACCCTTCACGGCGGCACAGTACCAGCAGTTCTGCCGCAGAAGAGAAATCGTAAGGCAACAACGTCTGTTCGCTGGCTGCCTCCCCCTGCAAAGCCTGCTGTTCATCCACCACAAAACCGCCGCCCACCGAATAATAGGTCGTCTGAACACTGTCACCATTATTGAAAAAAGCCAGTAATGTCATAGCATTAGGATGATAAGGCAGAAACTCATCCCGCAGTTGCATATCCTGAGCCCAGTTAAAACGGATGGGGTGACACCCTGCCAGCAACAAGGTACCGGTTTCCAGCAATTGCTCAATTTCCTGCTGCGCCTCCAGAGGATCGACCTCATCTGGCCATTTTCCGGTTAACCCGGTTATAGTGGCGCGATCACTGCCATGACCTACGCCGGTTGCCGATAACGATCCCCAGAGACGGACAACCACCCGGCAGGTATCGTACAACTGGCCGTTTTCCTGAAGCTGCTTCACAAATAACGCCGCCGCTCTCATAGGGCCGACAGTATGTGAACTGGAAGGACCAATACCGACTTTAAATAAGTCGAAGACGCTAATAGCCATAACAATATCCTTGAGGACGGTTTTCCTGAATTGCGCTAGCCTGGGCTAATTGAACGCCGTCAACAATCGATATTTCCTAAAACAATGATTAGCAGGACTGACAGATGAAAAAAATTGCAAACGCACAGATGCATGCTCACTTGCAGGTTTTTGCCTGTGCAGCCCGACATATGTCGTTTACCCGCTGTGCCGAAGAACTGAATGTGACGCCGGGCGCTATCAGTCAGCAAATTAAGCAACTGGAAGATAAACTGGGATTTTTGTTATTTCACCGGGCCGGCAGAGGTCTGGAACTTACCGCTCCGGGCCAGCGGCTGGCGGTTGTCGCGAATGAAATGCACAGCAGGGTCATTGAAGAGTTAAGGTTACTCAATTCTGCCGGGATTAGCGGTGAATTCCGACTACGGTGTATTCCGTCATTTCTGAATAAATGGCTGATGCCACGTTTACCCGCGCTGGTGCATGATTTTCCTAACATTGAATTAAGGATTACCGCTGAAGACAGCAGTGATTCATTACACGGTAATGACTTTGATTTAGCCATCGATTTAAATGACGGCAGTTACCCCGGGCTGATAACCACCCCACTATTTGAAGAAGAGATTTTTCCGGTATGCTCACCTTCTTTACTGATTAACCGGCCGCCACTGACCGATGTCAACCAACTGAAACATTATCCGTTATTACATGATGTCACTGCCTGGCGTGGTAGCCATGAATATGCCGAATGGGCATTTTATTTACAGGCCGTCGGGGCAGAAGATATCGATGTTCGCCGCGGTCATAAATTTAACCGCAATCATCTGACTATCGATGCGGCTAAACGGGGGATCGGCGTGGCTATTGCCCGCAAAAACCTGATCAACGAAGATCTGGAGGAAGGTTCACTGATCATCCCGTTTGGTACACCGGTCAACGTGAAAAAGAGGTACGTGGTGGCTTACAGCGAAGGGACGCTAAATGAACCGGCAAAACGGGCTATTTATGACTGGTTGCTGGAACAGGCAAGAATGTCCGACAGGAAAATCGCTCTGTAATCTGAAAGGTATTGTCCGACAGTGATCTGCTTCCAGGGCAGTTCACCGGAATGACCAGACTGTCGGACAGTACTGAGCCATCGTTTCATCCTGAAATTTTGAGAGTGCCTGGTTGATAAGTCATCACAGGGGCTTCAAAGCCGCCGCTGCAGTGTTCCGATGATTAAGCAGATTTTATCTTTAATCCCCACGAATTCTTCCTTTTTTCTTTTTATGGCTTATTTTGGGGTGTTTCTGAATGTCATTGTCCGCAGAATAGCCACCAAAATGACAGGTTATTTCCCTGGCAACTGAACATAACAGGCATTCGGTAATAGGATTTATTCAAAAATATATTAAGGAATAGGATTATTCCACCCCGAACGCAGGCCGGATAATCCATTCATTCTGGCGAGAAAACCTCTGTATTTATGGCCACTACCGACTTTTATCTCCTGTTAACTAAAACTCACCGGCGATCACAGAAAAATCCACAATTATTTTCAAAACAGAGGCATAAAAACCTGCACTATAACTTTAAATAATAGCAACCACCTTCTCTGAAGAATAATAACCTACAGAAAAATATACCGCGCAATGATATTTAAAATAAAAAAACAACCCACCCGGTTAAATTTAATTCACTTTTTACCCCTATCTCTGACATGTTAAAGTCATGGTATCCCTCACTCGTCAGGATTTTATTTTATTAGCCGACTGACTTTACTGAGGGATGAGAATTTTTTATGGATAATTTCCTCTATGCAGCCTACGGGTTAATGATAACTCTGAGTAGCGCTGATGTTTTCATTTATCAGGGATTTGATATGAAACTTAATATATTCAGCGGAATGGTATTTTTATTTATTTTATTGCCCGTGACTTCTCAGGCATCAGAATCCACCGCGCAGGCCGTCGCAAGCTGGTCTGCGACAGCAAAAAAAGACACGACCAGCAAACTGGTGGTAACCCCTCTGGGTTCACTGGCTTTTCAGTATGCAGAAGGTATTAAAGGCTTTAATACCCAACAAGGACTATTTGACGTCACCATTTACGGGGATAAAGAATCAACAGCCTTCCGGCTGACATCCCGTGTATTAACCGACACCCTGACTCAGTTAGATAATTCCGGTTCAACATTACAGGTAGGTATTAATTATCATGGCACTTTACTCAATAAAACCACTGATACCACCCTGATTGATACCGCCCGGGGGATTTACGGCGGTGAGCTGAGTAGCTTATCGCAGGGATTTAACCAAAATAGCCGGGCCATGGCTCAGGACCAGTTCACTTTTTCAATTATTAACGGCACAACCGATGGTCAAACTAAGGTCACTGACTTCAGTAGTTTACCGGAAGGAATCTGGAGTGGGGACATTAGTGTGCAGTTTAATGCTGTCTGGACCAGTTAACTGACTATTGTGGCCGGTTTAAGGAATGATGATGAAATACCCAATATTCTGTTTTAGTCTGTTATTTGCGGCTATTCCCTGCTGCCGGGCATTAGATGTCGGTGATATCACAACGTTTATTTACAGCGACCAGAAAAGTATTGGTAAAGAAATTACCAACTCTACCGATAATGGTCGTCTGATTACCCTGCGAATTGAAAAGTTATCATCACCGCTCGCGGACGGAAAGATAATAAATCCTCAGGGCAGAACACAGCAGGAAGTATTAATGACGCCCGCCAGTATTTTATTGCCAGCGAAAAGTAAAGAGCTGATACGCTTTTTCTACCAGGGCCCTGCCGATAATCAGGAGCGCTATTACCGGATAAACTGGAAGGACCAGTCAGTCAGTCAGGCTCCGCAGGAAAAAGCTGTCAGGGAGGCCATTGCAACTTCCTCTGCTCAAATCGGGACCCTGCTGGTGGTTGCTCCGCGCAAGATACACTACGCCTACCTCTATCAGAACGGCAAATTGTCCAATACCGGTAATGCAACATTACGTGTCGTTGCGTATGGGCCCTGCGCCAAAGCGGCAGACCGTTCATCCTGCCGGGAAAATTACTATCTGATACCAGGCAGAAACCGCACGTTCAGCCAGGTCAATGTGGCCGATAAACGCGCCCGGATAGGCATGTGGCAAGCCGGGAAATTTGTGGCAGTGAAATAGAACTTCAGGGAGCCCAACTATGTCCCGGCCGCTAATTAACCGGCTTTATCTGCTGTTGCGGCCCGGGCTTATTGTTCTGGCGCTGATACCGGCAGCCGGATTTGCTGACCGGGAGATATCGCAGGTGAACAATGTGCTGATTCCCCCGGCATTTGCCCGGGCGCTGCAGGAGGGCATGAATATTCCATTATCACTTCATTTGCTGGGCAACAAAGATCGCAGCAATGATCAGCGAATGGGTTATGCTGCTATCCGCCTGCAAGGTCAGCAGATCATTGTCCGTTTTATCGACCCCGAAGAGCAGCAGGATAATGCTGAAGTCAGTGAGTTGGTGCGTCGGAAGCTGAGTGAACTCACCGATATTCCTTTTGACGAACGGTTTCAGATCCTGATTACCGCCAACGCTCGGCTGCAACTGAATCTGCAACAACTGGTTCTGCAATTAGTGGTTAACCGTTCGGCGCTGGGGGAGCGGTTACAGAAGAGAAGCCAGGATATAGGCGCATCGGATGTCCGTGCTCTGAGCAGCAGCCTCCGATACAACCTCGGTATGTATCATAATCAGGCCCGTAATCGCCAAAATAGCAGCTCAGGTTACCTGTCCTTCAATGATGTCACTTCCCTGAGCGAGCACCATATGATTATCGATGGCGCATTATATGGCACGGCCCGTGGTCGTCAGACCGCAACCCTGTATAAAACACTCTATGAACGCGATTTTTCAGGCTATCGGTTTGCTGCCGGAATGCTGGATAGCTGGAATCTGCAATCATTAGGGCCGGTCAGCGCCCTGGCCGCCGGAAAAATTTATGGTCTCTCCTGGGGAAATCAGTCCCGATCGACGGTATTTGATAACAGTCAGTCGGTCACACCGGTCATTGTATTCCTGCCAGCAGCAGGAGAAGTGCATATATCGCGCCAGGGGAAATTGATCAGCGTGCAAAACTTCACCATGGGAAACCATGAAGTTGATACCCGTAATTTCCCTTACGGGCTCTATGATGTCGATATCGTGGTCATGGTGAATGGCGCTGAAGTAAGTCAACATACTGAGAGGATCAACAAATTATTTAATAGTAACAATCTTGCGGGCAGGCCGCTGGCCTGGCAATTCTGGGGCGGGCAGATGAATACTGAACGCTGGCAGGTGTCCGGAGGACGTTCGCTGCCTGGAAAGCGGAGCCTGTTGATCGGATCATCAGGACAAGGATCCTTTGGCCAACTCAGTTGGGCAGCCAGTGGCTATAGCTACGACAGCAATCTGATTGGTGAAACCCGTTTTTCTCTGCCGGTCACAGAGACTTTCTCGGTTAACCACCAGATGATGCTGGCCAATGATAACTCCTATAGCACTCTCAGCAGCCTGACAACCACTCTGCCTGGCGGTTTCAGCTCATTATGGCTGAACCATGAAATTACCCGCATAGGCCATCGGCTTAGACGCAGTGATGCCAGCAACCGGGCCATTGGCGGGACACTGAATCTGAGCGCATGGCAAATCCCGGCCGGGACTCTCAGCGCCAGTTACAACGACGACCGTCTGAATAGCAGCCATTATTATACCGCAGATTATTATCAGACACTGTTCAGCGGAGCCGCCGGAACCCTGGGTCTCAGGCTTGGGGTACAACGATTTAATAATGGTGATAATGGCAGCAGCAGTAATAAATATATTGCTCTCGACTTCTCACTACAATTTGGACAGATTTTCAGTATCGGTTTGACCCATCAGAAAGGTTATACCCTGGCCAATCTGGACGCCCGTCAGCAATTCACTTCAGGGACTTTACGCGCCGCAGGAGCGAATCTGGCCACGGTCGTCTCCGGGGATCCTCGTAACGATAACCGTCTGAGTGGCGGAGGCTATGCACGCTTTGATAACCGCTATTCCGCAGGAACTGTCACTGTTAACAGCAGCGCCGAAGGTAATATTAGCTCCAGCCTGACCGCAAGCGGCAGCCTTGGCTGGCAAGGCAATACCCTGGCCGCCAGCAGCAATGCCGAAGATACTGCCGGCGTGCTCTTCAGGACCGGTCTGCAAAAAGATGAACAGTTAAGCGCCAGTATTAATGGCCAGACATTCGATCTACGCGGCCCGCAGAGCTACTTACCGCTACCAGCCTATGTGCGTTATGACATTGAAATCCTGAACAACCAGCAGTCTGCCGACAGTTTTCAAATCACTCGCCAGCGTAAACAACAGTTGACTCTCTACCCCGGCAATGTCGCAGTCATTGAACCACAAATACAACAACAAATTACCGTCTTTGGTCGGTTATACCGTCAGGATGGCGCGGCACTGGCCAATACTCTGATACAAAATGGTTCACACCGCAGCTATACCGATAGCCAGGGAGAGTTTGTCATTGATATTGATAAGAACCGGCCACTTATCCGGGCTGGTTCAGGAACTCAATCATGCCGCGTTGCCCCTGATCTGCAAAATGCCAGGGGGGCGGTATGGATAGGGAATGCCACCTGCCTTCCGGAGGGATTAACCGATGCAGCAAACTGACCGTCGCTATCAACGCAGCAGAATTATCTGCGGGTCTCTGTGGTTCCTGTTGTTGTTCAGTGCCTGCTGCTTCCCGACACTGAAGGTCACCCGCTGGCCCGACAGAGCCCCGACAAGTTTTGTTTTTATTGAAAACAGTACCAACGATACCTACTTTATCACCCCGGGCGGGGTGATTGATCCACGTCTCACCGGCAGTAATCACTGGACCAGTAAAAAATATACCGGCTCCGGCAGAATTGATCAGCAAAGCCTGGGTTATATCGATAACGGGCACAATACTCTGTTGGTCAATGGCCGTTATTTTGATATGTGGCTGGAAAATCAACCCATTGCTTATCCCCTGCTCGGGCTACGCTGCATCAACTGGTATAAAGGATGCGATTTATCCACCAGCATGATCCCGCCCCGCGCCAGTGATGCCTCAGGATTCTATGGGGTAGACGTGCCTGCCGGAGGGGCTAAATGGATGCATGGCCTGCTCTCAGACAGTTTTTATTACTATCTGGGGCAAATGCCGGTGGGCGGTAAACTCAGCCTGACCATCAATACCTGTGAAACCCCGGTCGCTTACAATGCCGCTGCGGGTCAGCGATGTACTGAACAGTCATCGGGTCGATGGTATCAGGCTAACGTGACTTATCTTAAGGCTGCACATATCCGGTTTATCAATACCAATAACCTGTCTGAAATATTGATTACCAGTGATGGCGTACCGGTGCCGGGAGGCAACAGTACAGACTGTAAATTACAAACAATCAACGGTATTGATGGCCTGAGCTGTAAAATGGCCACTTATCAGTTGCAGAATTCAGGGCTAGTCAACTCTTCTATCCGTATCTTCCCTGTGGTAACAAACCCTGTTCTGGAAGCCGCTATCAAAAGAAATGAATTACAATTCAGCCTCGACGGCAACCAGTGGAAACCCGTCAGTGGTTCTCTGTATTACTACACCTTTGAGCAGATGAAAAAATCAAACTCGTTGTATATTTTCTTTGCGCAGTCTCTATTCAAAAAAATGATACAACTTGGCATGAATGATATTAATACCCAAAAATTCCTGAGCTTTTACCTGAAGAATGCCAGCGTACCAGAGTCCGGCTGGTACGAGTTTCCGGCATCAAATACTATCCGGATAAAACCCGCTGATCTGAGCGTGAGTATTATTTCTGATGATTATTCCCCCTTGCCTGTGAAGACCGGCCAGGTTGGGGCAGGAAAGCCCTCTCTCAATTTTGGTTATCTCATCACGACCAGTGGTAAAACAGCCGCAGATAGCGTCGCCATTAAGGTCACAGGTCCACAGGTAAGTATTTCAGGCAAGAGTTATTGCCTGTTTACATCTGCTGACGGGAAGTTGCAGGTCCCGTTTCCTGGCTGGATAACGTTCACCTCGCGTAACGGAAACCTGAAACGCCTTCCCGGTGGCTGTGATTCGCAATGGCATGACATCACTGAGGCTTTGTGGCAGCCACAACCTTGGCAGGATAGCTATGGTAATCAGGGGATGATTAATAAAACCAGGATCACTTTTTCATTACCTATGGATGATCCCCGCTCACAGCTCACCATCGATAACCAAAACTGGTTCGGTGATGTCAGTTCCTCCGGAGAAATTCATGTTAAAGCCACCTGGAAAAATTTACCCTAATCTGAGGTTATGGCTGATGGTGGGGAGCCTGGCCCTGCCACCTGTGTCGGCCTTGGCGATTGCATCTGCTCATTTAACGCTGGATCTGCCGGCTGACCGCGACTTTATCGCCAGGAAAGTACTCAACAATAATCGTACTCCCCGGGTGTACCAGCTCACACTCTATGCCATTCAACAACCCGCAGACCACGAACAGCGACTCCCTGCCGTTGACGGGGAGTTGCTTTATTCACCTAAAACGCTGGTTCTCCGGCCGGGAGAGAGTGATATTTTCCGGTTTTATTACCGGGGTCCTGCAGATAATAAAGAACGTTATTACCGGATTCTGATTAATGAAATCCCAACCCGACAATCATCAGCGACGGGTAAACCCGGCAGCCGGATCAGTATGGAACCGGAAGTGATTCTTGAAACACTGTTTGTGGTGCGCCCAAGAAAAATTAACTTTAGTTATCAGTGGCAACCCGGCATCGGCCGGTTGATCAATAACGGAAATACTTATTTTAAACTGCTGGTCAAACCGGACTGTCAAAGCAATGAACAACAGGAACAGGCATGGTATTTGCTGCCAGGCAGACAGGTCACCAGTCAGATACTCGCCCGTGCTGCCAGCAGTTATCTGGTTTATTCCGGGCGTTTTATTCCTCTGCGCCAGAATTGCGCCGGGGAATAATTAGCGCTCCGCATCATTCTTCAGAAGACCTGGCGATGACCGGCAATAGCATTGCTGTCCGGCAGCGTCGCCCACAAGGGCTGCAACCGCTGAAAGGCCTGGCGTAATGTGTGCTCATCTGCACTGAAAGGCATACGCAGGTAACGGTCAAACGCCCCTGACAGGCCAAATCGTGTGCCGGTTCCCAGTAATATCCCAGCATCGCTGGCCCTCGCGGCAAACCCGGTGGACTGCATACCTGGCAGTTCAACCCAGAAAGAGAGCCCTCCTGCCGGAGTCAGTGTCTGCCATTCGGGGAAATACTCCTGCATCAGGCGCTGGCAGGTATCACGATGCTGTTTCAGCATGGCACGACGCTGCGGCAAAAACTGCTCACTGTTATCCAACAGCCATCCGGTCGCTAACTGGCTGAGCAGCGGTGAACCTAAATCCAGCGAATCCCGGATTTGTATCAGCGAGGTAATCAGCGAAGATGAAGCCCGAATCCAGCCAATCCGCAACCCACCCCAGAAGCTTTTTGCCGCCGACCCCAGGCTTATCACTCTCTCACTGTCAGGAAAAGCGGCCACCGGCAGGGGAGGTGGCCGGTGATACCAAAGTTCGGATAGTGTTTCATCAATGACCAGCGGTGTATGTGTTCTGGCCGCAATCGCTGTGACCTCAGCCCTGCTGGCTTCATCCATGCAATAACCGGTAGGATTATGATAATCCGCAATCAGGTAAGCCAGCCGTGGGGAAGTCTGGGCAATGGTTGCTTTTAGCCCGGCAATATCCCAGCCCCCGGATAATAAAGGAACCCCCACCGCCTGACAGGATGCCCCACGAATGGCCGCCAGTGCCGACGGATAGGTCGGATGATCAACCAGTACCCTGTCACCTGGCCCTGCCAGCAGCCGCAGTATCAGGGCCAGTCCACTGACCGCACCATTCACCACCATGAGCTGCTCCGGCGTTGTAGGTAAACCACGCTGGCAATAACGCTGTGCGATTGATTCCCTCAGAGACAGCAAGCCTTTCGGGTTATAGCCGGAAGTTTGCAAATGGCCTGGTAATAGTTCCATGGCATGGCTGTAGGCCTGATGAATCTCCGGTCCCGCCACCGGAGAAGCCGTTGACAGATCCAACTGAGTGCCGGAAAGCGCTGTGCCAGCTACGGCCACACGGTTGGCAGGGATCACTACCTGACTGCCGCTTCCCTGGCGACTTTGCAGGAAGCCCTGATCCCGTAGCTGAGTCAGTGCACTGCTAACCGTGGTGCGGCTGATATTCAGGCCAGAGGCCATTTCTCGTTCACCAGGCAACCGGGTCCCCTGTACCAGACGTCCGTCCAGAATCAGCAGGCGCAATGCCGCAGCCAGTTGCTGCCATAAAGGAATCCGTGAAGGTGTCTGTTGCCAGTGCCCGAGCATCTGAATCAGTGACTGATGACCAAACCGTCTTGACGACATATGCGATCCACTTTTTATTAACTGGCTATTAATTAGTAATCCATTTCAGATAACAATCAGTCCACTGTCAACCGGAAATAATGAGAACCACGATGTTGAAGAGATTACTGCAACTCTACCTTGGCCTGACGCTGTACGGAATTTCCTGCGGGATGTACATGCATACCGGGCTGGGTGCCGACCCCTGGGATGTCTTTCATCTGGGCGTAGCGCAGACCCTTTCAGCGAATGTGGGAACCGTGATGATTGTGACCGGGGCCCTGGTACTGTTGCTGTGGATCCCTCTGCGTCAGCGGCCCGGACTGGGTACTCTCAGCAATGTGGTGGTACTGGGACTGGCCGCGGCAGCCGCTCTGGCCGTCATGCCGCCGCTGACTTCCCTGACAGCCCGCTGGCTGATGCTGGCCGCCGCCATTGTTCTCAATGCCATCGCCACGGTGATGTATATATGTGCCGGATTTGGTCCCGGCCCGCGTGACGGCCTGATGACGGGCCTGCACCGCCGTACCGGCTGGTCGCTGCGCTTGATCCGTACCTCTATCGAGGTCACCGTCTTACTGATTGGCTGGGCTCTTGGCGGTAACTTCGGGCCAGGCACGATTATTTATGCACTGGCTATCGGACCAATGATTCAGTTCTTTCTGCCCTGGTTCGGACGAGGCAGACATCTGATATCACCGCAACCCAATAAGCAAGCCGCTATGGTGGTGTCTGATGCAGAAAAGACTCCGTAGTCGCGAGACCCTGTCCGCCAAACCGGCGTATATTCCCGGTGAATGACCAGCTGCTCCTCAACAACTGTAAGCTGCCTGGTTAATTCAGCGAATGATAGTCGTCCAAAATCATGTAGTATGGACGGCTATCGTTTTGACCATAACGGGAAATCAATGAAAGAGACCGTCATCAGTTTTATTTCCAGTGCCGTTTTTTTTGCGGTGTTCTGGGGACTGGCAATGTGGTTCTGGCAATGGAAAAAAGCACACGTCAAAATACCACGGGCCGTCACAGTTTCCTTGATTTCAGGGTTGCTTTATGCCGTATTTCAGTTGCTGGTTAAGAATATGAGGTAACAATTTGTCCGTAAAATTATCCTGCCCGGGCATTTACCTTCCCGGGCAGGGGCTCTGTTCACCGGTGTTAAGCTCATGGCATAGGTTTCGATTTCGACCAGCAGTCCTGTCCGCAACATTAAGTTGACCTGAACTCCGGTACTGGCCGGACGAATTCCCCCAAATGTTTTCAGAATAGCGGCCCTCTGCTGACAGGTATCCCTGTGTTCATCATCCGGCGATGCACAGGTCCCGGATACAGGCAGAGGGTTGCCAGCGTTTACCGTTCCGGAATAACCGGATACAGTTTCAGGTGCATCCCCGGAAGAAATCATGACTCAGTGAGAGTTTTTCATAATATTCTTTTATTAATTGTATTATCCGAAAATGAATAAATGGGTTCAGATAAAATCTCGCGGGCTGCCATTATTATTCACCGGCAGAACTAATGATGGCGAGATGACACTGCCCGCTAAATGGCTTAAGTCAGTTTACCCGGGCAGATAAAATTAACCGGGATATTTTGCCGTTTGTTTTCACCCGTGATACACAGAGATTTCCTGCGAAGTGGCAGAAGTCATGCCGAGGGTTGCTGTATTTAACAATTTATTTACTTTCATTCGTTCGCATTATTATCACTGCCTGTATAACTGACTGGCGGGTCCGCAGCAGAGGCCCGGAGACGAGTGACAACTGCAAGTCCCGTCCCCGGGCTGACAGAATGCAGTACCGGCTGACCGTCGGGATTCAGAAAGGCTTATAATAATCACTCTCTGATTAATGAAGAAAATATTGATACAGCGAGACTTTTGTCCCTCGGCCTCCCCCGGGGACTGGCTGGTAATTTTTTATGTCAGGAGCCATTGACCGCTAAACAAAGGCCGCGCTGAATATTAAAATTTATTTTACTGAATGTTGAATTATTTTATCGGATTGCCCACAACCTGTTGGAAATATCAATAAATTTATATTATGGATATTCGCTATTTTTATCGCTATTATTATTCCGGTCATTAAAGGAGTAATTAAATGAATACGTTTACCCGTGATCTTATTGACTGGATTGAAAAAAATCTGGAAGGAAAACTCACTATCGATGATGTCTCGGCAAAAGCTGGTTACAGCAAATGGCATCTGCAACGTATGTTCAGGGATGATACCGGATTTCAGCTGGCCTCTTATATCCGTTACCGGAAACTTAATAAAGCGGCATTGATTTTGAAAATGACCGATATGCCTGCGGTCGAAATCAGTGAGTTACTGGGATTCAGTTCACAACAGACATTCACCCGGGCATTTACCCGTCATTTCGGTAGTGCACCGGGACAATATCGCAGCAGCCACGAATGGCATTTTCGCGGTATGGTCGCCAAAGCTCATCATTGTAATGACGTACTGCCCCAGGCAGAAGTTGTGACCCGCGGGCCGGATGCTATCCGGGGAACCAGCCTCAGTTATTACTGTGACCATAATGAACTTGAAGATATTGCTTATCATCATCTTCATCGCGAACGCATCGTCGGGGAGATCCTGGCGATGAGAAAAGGTTCACTCCCTGGTTGTGTCGCCGAACATTTTGAACCGGACCCGGAGAGCGGCAAGGTCCGGTTTACTTTGACGTTTAATACGGCATCTCAGGACATCATCATCCGTCCACCTGCATCAGGCCGGTTTTTACGCTTTAATTTTACCGGGACACAGCAACAGTTTGTGGATATGCAGGCCACCATTTATCAGCATGTGATGCCGTTTCGCCCGGAAGCGCGCCGTAACGGCCAGGATATTTTTATCTGTCAGCACAAATATCAGCCTGACCAGCCGTTACCAGAAACTTTCTCCGGCAATTATTATATTCCCGTCTCTCAGGCAGTCATGACAGAGCCGGACTGGCTGTTATAGCCAGTGATGGCCGGATGTCCGCTATCTGTATCGCTATACATCGTTCGGACCGGGCGATGTTACTACTGACTCACTGACTTCCCCGGAGTTTCAGAAAATGAAAAAACTGTTCACACTTCTGCTGCTATCATTCGCTACAGCGACCTCATTCTCCGCCGCTGCTCAGTGGCCACCGGAAACCGGAGCCAAAGTACCAGGCAATGCACTGGAATATCCCACCCGGCTGTCCCCGGTCAACCAGTCACTGGAGCAGATGCTGAACCAGGGAGGTGAGATTATTGCCTCATCCCTGGCCTCTGATGGCCCGGTGGTCACCCTCAGGCTGAACAAACATTATATTTTCTGCCTGCTAAAAGGCGCGGGTAGCGGTTCAGACCAGAATGTTGCAACGTCAAAGTGTTACGCCATGAACTAACGGTTTCCCTGGCAATAAAATGAGCGTTACGATGCATTGATTGATATTTTCCAGTTTCAGAGGGTGGATATTTTCGGCATTCATACAGATGTCGATAACGCGCTCTCCGGAATTTTCTTCCCGCTCTGACCAACAATGAGGCTGCCTGATTAAGGGTTAACGTTGCGTAAACAGTGCCTGCCCTACACTGGCGGCACTGCCGGCAGGTGGGCGGCTGAAAATATTTTTTCTGTCATTAGAAGGCGGCTTTCGGGTCACGCACCCGTACTGATTTATGCAGGGTTTTACACTACCTTCAGTCCGTAAAATTTAACCTGTGACCACGCTCTTTGGCTCAAGAAAAGATTCCAGGCCTGAAATGCCCAACTCCCGCCCTATTCCTGACTGCTTAACCCCGCCAAAAGGGGCCATCAGTTCCGGCACAATGCGGTTAATCAATACGCTTCCTGCATCAAGCTGCCTGGACATCCGTAACGCTCTTTGCGGGTCCTGACTGAAGACATAAGCCTGTAAGCCATAATCGGAATCGTTGGCAATCCGTATCGCATCGGCTTCATCCTGGTAACTGATCACAGACAAGACAGGACCGAAGATTTCTTCACGGGCAATATCCATCCCGTTACTGACCCGGGTAAATACGGTCGGCCTGACAAAAAAGCCATTTTCCAGTCCGTCAGGATGACCTTCCCCACCCGTCAGCAATCTGGCACCTTGCTGTCTTCCCCGACGAATAAATTCCTGTACCCGATCGTACTGGCGCTGACTGAATAAGGGGCCGATCACTGTGCGGGGATCGGCTGGATCTCCGACCTTCAGTTCATCCACCCGCTTTTTAATCTGTTGGCTGACCATTTCCAGTTGAGATTCAGCGACCAGCAAGCGACTACCGGCAACACATGCCTGTCCGTTATTCATAAATGCCGCAGACAGCACCATTGGCAGCGCTACCGCGATATCGGCATCATCCAGTAATACGGATGCTGACTTACCACTCATCCCGAGCGTCAGACGCTTACAACTGTCCATCGCTGCACGGGCAATGATTTTCCCTACCGCGGTTGAACCGGTAAACGAAATCTTAGCGACCCGGGGATGGACGGACAATTCGTCCCCGACTTCTTCCCCCCGCCCGGACAGAATATTGAATATCCCGTCTGGCAACCCAGCCTGATGCAATGCTTCTGCCACTATACGATTCTGTAATGGACTGAATTCGCTAGGTTTGATAACCGATGTACACCCGGCAGCAATCGCAAACGCCAGCTTACTGCACAGAGTGCCCGCGGTACTGTTCCAGGGAATAATCAGCGCCGACACCCCCACCGGTTCCATAAATATTTCCGCATCGCCCGCTTTTCGCTGTAACGGATACTCTTCGAGTACCCGGGCTGCATTCAGAAAACACTGTGCGGAGTACTGACTGACCCAGCGGGAACGGGATACCGGGCCTCCGTATTCCTCAATGGTAGCTTCACAGATAGCTGCCGAATGTTTCAGCACCGCCTGATGAAGTGCCTGCAACATCTCCAGGCGTTGTGCCTTTGTGCTCAATCCAAAAGAAGGTTGCGCCACTGTAGCAGCCCGTATTGCCTGCCGGGCATCAGCCCGACTGGCCAGCCGGGTCGTGCCAATCAGCCTGCCGTTGGAAGGATTATAAATTTGAATAACTTCATTGCCGGTGACCGGTACAAATTTGCCATCAATATAGGCATCTTCTGTCTGCCACATCACTGTACTCCCGAACTGATTAGGTTGATAAGCATGGAACTACAGTCTGGCAGCGAAAGATTGTTTTGATAATATGTTCAGACAGAATCGAAACATCGCGAAAACCGAAACAATGCAAAAAAACGGTCTGGCTGAATTCAGCGTCATACTGGCAGTCGCAAAACATCAGGGCTTCCGCCGCGCGGCAACAGAGCTGGATATGTCTGTTAGCGCAGTCAGCAATGCGGTTTCAGGGTTGGAATCCAGACTGGGGGTTCGGTTATTCCACCGGACAACCCGCAGCGTTTCGCTGACCGAAGCCGGACAACGCTTTGTTTCGCGGGCAGAACCCGCGGTCAGACAACTACTCGACGCGATGGACGAAGCCAGCAGCGACGATACACAGTTGTCAGGTACATTACGGATCAACAGTTCTTTAGGGGCTGCACTCATGGTATTTGCTCCCGTATTCCGGCGGTTTACCGAACGGTTTCCGGCCATTAGTCTGGATATCGTCACCGAAGGACGCCGGGTAGACATTGTCAGTGAGGGTTTTGATGCCGGAATACGCCCTGACTCCCGGCTACCACAGGATATGATTGCTGTACCTCTGATACGGGAAATTCCCCTGGTCGTGGTGGCTGCAGCAGGATATTTTGGCCAGACAGCGCCTCCGCAATTTCCGGCAGATTTACGGCAATTCTCCTGTATTCGTAGCCGGTTACCGGGAGGATTACCCTCTGGCTGGCATTTCTGTCAGAACGCTCAGTCCTTCACTCTGGATGTGTCAGGGCCACTGATACTCGATTCCCCGCAACTGATGCTTGAGGCCGTAAGACAACGTTGTGGCATTGCACAAGTCCCCCTCTGGTATGTCGAAGAAGATATACATGCAGGGAAGCTGGTGAGTGTACTGGGCGACTATGCCGCCACTTTGCCCGGGGTGTCGCTGTACTATACGGGACGGCGGCATATTCCCGCCGCTCTGAAAGCATTAATCACGATTATTCATGAAGTCAATGATGAGCAAATCCGTTAACTCCACCACTACAACGCACCGGCGCAGGCGGCGGCCGAGCTCCATGCCCACTGGAAGTTATAGCCTCCCAGCCAGCCGGTCACGTCCACCACTTCACCAATAAAGTAGAGACCCGGCACATCGCGGGCTTCCATGGTACGTGAAGAAAGCTTATCGGTATCGACTCCCCCGAGGGTAACTTCGGCAGTCCGGTAACCTTCGGTCCCGTTAGGCTGCACCGCCCAGCAGGTCAGCTGTTCCACCAGTTGCTGTTGCTGTTTGTGGTTCAACTGCTTCAACGTCAACTCCGGAACTATCTGCAACTGTTGTAGTGTTTCGGTCAAGCGCTTAGGCAATACTTTGGCCAGGCAGTTCTTCAGACTGAGATTAGGGTGAGCGGTGCGCTGGATATTGAGAAACTCTTCCAGGTCCATTTCCGGTAACAGATTAATCATCAGCCGTTCACCTGGCTGCCAGTAGCTGGAAATCTGCAACATCGAAGGCCCGGACAATCCGCGGTGAGTAAACAGCATGGCTTCTTTAAACAGTGTGCCTTGTTGCGCAGTGACCGTCACCGGCAGTGCCACGCCGGAAAGGGTCTGTAGCTGTTCGAGTAACGGTTTGTGCAGCGTAAATGGCACCAGTGCCGCACGGGTCGGGAATACCCGTAATCCAAACTGTTCAGCAATCTTATAACCCCAGGGGGTTGCCCCAAGGCCAGGCATCGACAGCCCCCCGGAAGCGACAACAAGTTTGTGAGCACTTACTTCAGAACCATTCACGTTTAGCCGGTATTCACCTTGCTCGTCTCGTTCGGTGGTGAGGATCTCGCTGCGTAGTCGCAGGGTAACTTGCCCTTTCTGACATTCCGCCAGCAACAAGTCGACAATTTGCTGGGCAGAATCATCACAAAACAGTTGCCCGAGGGTTTTTTCATGCCAGGCGATACCGTGTTTACCCACCAGCTCAATAAAATCCCACTGTGTATAGCGAGCAAGTGCTGACTTACAGAAGTGAGGATTATGTGACAGGTAGGCGGCAGGCTCGGTATACAGATTGGTGAAATTACAGCGACCGCCTCCGGACATCAGGATTTTTCGGCCGGCTTTTTTACCGTTATCCAGCACCAGGACTTTCAGACCTCGCTGCCCGGCCTGTGCCGCACAGAACAGCCCGGCAGCACCGGCACCCACCACAATAACGTCAAACTTTTCCATATCGCCCCCGCCCGAAAAACGGCTGATTGTAGAGATATGCGTTGCCGGACTCCAGACTGAAAATTTCTTAACACCTCCGGGCTTCGCATAACATTATAATTTTTAAGTATTTTTAAAATTAAACTTTCATGAATCTGTCACATTACTGCAAAAAAAAAGAGATTTTTCTTTCCTGAAAGGACTTATCTCGCCGATAATGCGCGGGGTTCATGTCCTCAAAAAATGGCGTAACGTTTATGCTGCATCTTTTTGCTGGTATCGATTTAAGTACTGGCCTACTACTGGTAGTTGCTCTGCTGTTTGTTTTGTTTTACGAAGCAATCAACGGATTTCATGATACCGCTAATGCTGTTGCCACGGTAATTTATACCCGTGCGATGCGCGCGCAACTGGCTGTTGCAATGGCGGGGATCTTTAACTTTTTGGGAGTTTTGTTAGGTGGTCTGAGCGTGGCTTACGCTATTGTTCATATGCTGCCGACCGATCTGCTGCTCAATGTAGGTTCTGCTCATGGTCTGGCCATGGTGTTCTCTATGTTACTGGCCGCAATCATCTGGAACCTGGGGACCTGGTACTTTGGTCTGCCTGCCTCCAGCTCCCACACTTTGATTGGAGCGATTATCGGCATTGCGGTCACCAATGCCCTGGTCACCGGCACTTCGCTGGTTGACGCCCTGAACATTCCGAAAGTCATCAATGTTTTTATGTCACTGATTCTGTCACCGCTGATTGGTATGGCACTGGCAGGCGCATTAATATTTCTGCTGCGCAAATACTGGAACGGAACACGTAAACGTTCACGGGTCCATATGACGCCAGCAGAGCGGGAAAAGATTGATGGCAAGAAAAAGCCGCCTTTCTGGACACGAATTGCGCTGATTGTTTCTGCCATTGGTGTCAGCTATTCCCACGGCGCCAATGACGGACAAAAAGGCATTGGCCTGATTATGCTGGTACTGATTGGTGTCGCCCCTGCCGGATTCGTGGTGAATATGAATTCTTCAGGATACGATATCACCCGGACCCGCGATGCGGTGGAACATCTGGAGCAGTATTACCAGCAGAACAGCCAGTCACTGCAATCTGTCATCGCTCCGACGGTCAGCCCTGCGGCAATAGCCACTCCGATAGAAGAGTTCCATTGCAGCAATGAGCGCGCGCTGGAAGCCGTGGCCCATGCTCAGGCAATGCTGACCAACCTTAGCAGTTACGACCAACTGAGTGTCGAAAAACGTTCTCAGATGCGCCGCCTGTTGCTGTGTATTTCTGATACGGCTGATAAGGTCGCCTCGTTGCCACAGACCAACAGCCAGGACCGTAAATTCCTGGGCGATTTGCGCCACGATTTACTCGGCACGGTTGAGTACGCCCCGGTGTGGATTATCTTTGCAGTAGCGCTGGCGCTGTCTGTCGGGACCATGGTCGGCTGGCGTCGTGTGGCTACCACTATCGGTGAGAAAATCGGTAAGAAAGGGATGACCTACGGTCAGGGGATGGCGGCTCAGGTGACTGCGGCGGCTTCTATCGGGATTGCCAGTTATACCGGTATGCCGGTATCTACCACCCATATCCTGTCATCTTCCGTCGCCGGCACTATGCTGGTCGATGGAGGCGGTTTGCAGGGTAAGACTATCAAGAATATCGCGATGGCCTGGGTCCTCACTCTGCCGGTTTCGATTCTGTTGTCTGCCGGGCTGTACTGGATTTCACTGCATCTGGTTTAGTGATTTCAGCAGCACGACTGAAAAAGGCTGTCCATATGGACAGCCTTTTTATTATCTGCCGACCTGATTATCCGCCGACGATTTCGCTCTGCGCATAGTAGTCCCGGGCCGCCTGCATACCTGCCCCCTGAATCCCCTGTCGGGGATTAATGCCAAATCAACAACCCGACCAGGCTTATCACAATAATCGCACACAGGCTGCTGGTCAGAATAAACTGCCCGCGCACCCGTTCGCAGCGACGAATAAACTCTTCATCATGGTGTTCAAGATAGCGCTTTGCATGGATATAACGCACCAGCCGCATCTGTTTCGCCGGCTGTCCGTGGGCCGTGAAAAAACCGGCACCATCCACCGACTGATAGAGCAATGGGTCACAACCTCGCAGCACCACCAGCAAGGCCCGTAATGAAGAAAAGTAACGCAGCATATTAATCACACAGACAATACATAAACAGGTAAACAGTACCGTGGTATTAATCATCTCTCCCTCCACCATTCCCCTGAGTGGCAGCCAGTATTACAGGTTTCTCAGGCCGTTTTATTGATAAGTGTAGGTAATATTTCACCCACCGGCGCAATCATTAGTGATAACTCCCCTGAAAAAAAGAACTCTCCCTTTGACCTGACTCACACTTCCCGCTGCCGGTCTGGCAGACAATGATTCTATACTCAGTTGTATAGCCCTATGGTAGGATAAATTCACAGCACACAGTAGAAAATCGCCATAGTGGTCAGCAACCTGTCTGTTGATTGTCCTGTATTAGTGACAATACTGCTGATCCTTACCTTTTTCGTATTTGAGGAGTCTGCCATGTCTTATAAACATATTCTGGTCGCTGTTGATCTGTCTCCGGAAAGCCAGCTACTGGTAGAAAAAGCCGTTTCTCTGGCACGTCCGTACAATGCCAAAGTGTCATTAATTCATGTAGACGTAAATTATTCTGATCTGTATACCGGACTAATTGATGTCAATCTGGGAGATATGCAGAAACGTATTTCTGAAGAAACTCAGACAGCACTCAGCGAATTATCTACCAATGCCGGATATCCGATGAGCCAGACATTAAGCGGAAGTGGTGATCTGGCGCAGGTACTGATTGATGCTATCAACAAATATCACGTCGACCTGGTCATTTGTGGGCATCACCAGGACTTCTGGAGCAAGCTGATGTCATCAGCACGCCAGTTAATCAATACCGTACATATTGATATGCTGATTGTGCCAATGAAAGACGAAGAGTAACTCTCTGAGGTGCCAGGGTCCGGCGACTGCCGGCCCTGACTAAAAGACTACCGGACGCTGAAGCTGTCCGACGATATTACTCTTGCGTAGCCGACACTTCCGGGGCCAGCGAAGGGTAAATGTCAAACCGGTGGCTTTTGGTCACTACCGCCGAAGATGTCGGTACTCCATCCAGAGGTTCAGCATAATCCGGACGTTTGACGACTATCCGTTTCTTAGCCAGCAGACGTGCAGGCTGCAGCAGACTATCCGCATCTTCATCAGCCCCCACCAGCGACTGAAATACCCGCATCTCTTTTTTCACCATGGCACTTTTTTGCCGGTGCGGATACATCGGGTCCAGATAAACCACATCCGGTCGCGGGGTGATTTCACTCAGTGCCTGGTGGCTGGTTGCGTGAATCAGTGACAGTCGCTGTTGCAGCCAGGGGCCTATCTCAGCATCCCGGTAGCCTCGCTGCAGACCATCATCCAGCAATGCTGCCACGACCGGATGGCGTTCCAGCATACGTACCCGACAGCCGCTTGACGCCAGTACAAACGCATCACGCCCCAGCCCGGCAGTGGCGTCCACCACATCCGGCAAATAGCTGCCTTTAATTCCGACCGCTTTGGCCACCGCTTCGCCACGGCCTCCACCAAACTTACGCCGGTGAGCCATCGCTCCCGAGACGAAATCGACGAAAATCCCCCCAAGCTTTGGCTCATCGAGCTTACGAAGCTCCAGGTGGGTCGGGGTCATCACCAGCGCCATGAGCGCCTGCGGGTCATGGCTCAACTGCCAGCGTTCGGCTAAAACAGATAAGGCGCCGTCTCCGGCGCCTGTTTCATCGATCAGACAAATCTTCACCCGTGGCTTATCCCTGGATACCGTAATGCTCCAGCATCGCATCCAGTTGTGGCTCACGACCACGGAAACGGCTGAACAGTACCATAGGTTCCTCAGAACCACCGCGGCTCAGGATATTGTCGAGGAATGACTGACCGGTTTCGCGGTTAAAAATCCCTTCCTCTTCAAAACGTGAGTAGGCATCTGCCGCTAACACATCTGCCCACAAATAGCTGTAGTAGCCCGCGGCGTAACCCCCGGCAAACACATGGCTGAAGGAGTGCGGGAAACGGCTCCATGATGGCGTCGGTACGACGGACACCTGTTTTTTCACTTCCTGCAGGGTTTCCAGCAGACGGGCACCTTTCGTCGGGTCATATTCAGCATGCAGGCGGAAATCAAACAGGCCGAATTCCAGCTGACGCAGGATAAACATGGCGGCGTTGTAATTTTTCGCTGCCAGCATTTTTTCCAGCAATTCCTGAGGTAACGGCTCTCCGGTTTCATAGTGCCCGGAGATAAATGCCAGTGCTTCCGGCTCCCAGCACCAGTTTTCCATAAACTGGCTTGGCAACTCGACAGCATCCCAAGGCACACCACGTGATCCCGGATACGCCTGCGGTTTCGATTTCGGTTAGCATGTGATGCAGACCATGCCCGAACTCATGGAACAGTGTAGTCACTTCACCATGAGTAAACAGAGCCGGTTTACCATTCAGCGGCCGGTTAAAGTTACAGGTCAGATAGGCGACCGGTTTTTGCAGTGAACCATCCGCTTTACGCATCCGTCCGACACAGTCGTCCATCCACGCACCACCACGTTTGTGCTCACGTGCATACAGATCCAGATAGAAACTTCCGCGCAGTTCACCGGTTTCATCATACAGTTCAAAGAAACGCACATCCGGGTGCCAGACATCAATATCCTTACGCTCCTTAGCGGTGATCCCGTAAATACGTTTCACCACTTCAAACAGACCACTGACCGCTTTATTTTCCGGGAAGTAAGGGCGCAGCTGCTCGTCGTTGATGGTATATAAATGCTGTCTTTGCTTCTCGGCGTAGAAGGTGATATCCCACGCTTCCAGCGTATCGACGTTATAGTGGGTTTTGGCAAACTCACGCACCTGATCCAGCTCTTTCTCAGCCTGTGGCCGGGCACGTTTTGCCAGGTCAGTCAGGAAATCCAGAACGTGCTGCGGCGATTTCGCCATTTTAGTCGCCAGCGATTTTTCAGCGAATGAACCGAAACCTAACAGCTGAGCTAACTCATGGCGCAGCGCCAGTTCTTCTTCGATCAGTGGGCCGTTATCCCATTTGCCGGCATTCGGTCCCTGGTCTGATGCACGGGTGCTAAATGCACGGTACATCTCTTCACGCAACGCCTGGTTTTCACAGTACGTCATCACCGGCAGGTAACTGGGAATATCCAGCGTCAACAGCCAGCCTTGCTGATCTTTCGCTTCAGCCTGCTCTTTGGCCGCATCCAGTGCGCTTTGCGGCAATCCAGCCAGTTCGCTCTCATCAGTAATCAGCTTGCTCCAGCCCATGGTGGCATCCAGCACATTGTTGCTGTAGGCCGCGCCGATTTCTGACAACCGTGCGGCAATCTCACCATAGCGTTGCTGTTTGTCTTTGGGTAAACCAATCCCTGATAACTCAAAATCACGCAGTGCGTTATCTACCGCTTTTTTCTGTGCGGTATTCATAGAGGCATAGCTGTCACCCTGTTTCAGGCTGACATACGCCTGATACAGACCTTCATGCTGTCCAACCCAGGTACCGTATTCTGATAACAATGGCAGCACCTGCTCGTAGGCTTCACGCAGTTCCGGGCTGTTTTTTACCGAATTAAGATGGCTGACCGGTGAAAACAGCCGCCCCAGCCGGTCATCGGTCTCAGCCAGCGGCTCGCATAAGGTGTTCCAGGTGTAAGGACCGCCCTGTGCGACGACTTTTTCGACGGTTGCCCGACAGTCCTGCAACGCCTGAGTGACCGCCGGAACAACATGTTCAGGTTTAATCAACGAAAACGGCGGCAGAGTGAATGAGGTCAGTAACGGGTTAGACATAGCTCAATCCTGTTGAAGTTAGAGGCGCTCGGTGTGCGCAATATGATCAGGATGGGGTCATAACAGCAGAAAATCAATCACCCTGTCTGCCAGAAGGAGGGAAACTGTTCACTCAACTCCAGGTTAGTCAGTCAACCGGCAGGAAACCGCCCCGACACCAGCAGGATAAATCGCGGCCTTTACTACTGCCCGCCAGCCAATACTGCTATACTCGGCCCCCCGGCCAAGCAATGCTGCCGGACAGGCTGGAATTTGTCTCTGCCGTGAGGATGTGACGATAGCCGGGTTTGCACCTCACAGAACAAAAGATTTTACAAAGGTTAACAACATGCTGAGCTATCGTCATAGTTTCCACGCAGGTAATCATGCGGATGTCCTGAAACATACCGTCCAGAGCCTGATTATTCAGTCATTACAGGAAAAAGATAAGCCATTTCTTTATCTGGATACTCATGCCGGGGCTGGCCGCTATCTGCTGGGCAGTGAACATGCTGAACGTACCGGCGAATACCTGGAAGGGATTGCCAGAATCTGGCAGCACCCGGAAGCCCCGCCGCAGTTGCAGCCGTATCTGTCGGCCGTCAATGCCCTGAACCGCTCTGGTAAGCTGAAGTATTACCCGGGATCACCGCTGATAGCCCGCCATCTGCTGCGTCCACAGGACTTACTGCAACTGACAGAACTGCACCCGTCAGATTTTCCGTTGCTGCGTAATGAATTTCTGAAAGATGACCGGGCACAACTGTCCCGTTCCGATGGTTATCAGCAACTGAAAGCGAAACTCCCCCCTGCGTCACGTCGTGGACTGATACTGATCGACCCGCCTTACGAAATAAAAACCGATTATCAGGCCGTGGTAGCCGGAATTCAGGAAGGCTACAAACGCTTTGCCACCGGCATCTATGCGCTATGGTATCCGGTGGTATTACGCCAGCAAATCAAACGTATGATTAATGAGTTGCAGGCCACCGGCATCAAACGCATTCTGCAGATTGAACTGGCGGTGCGCCCGGACAGTGATCAGCGCGGAATGACGGCGTCAGGGATGATTGTGATTAACCCACCGTGGAAACTGGCTTCAGAGATGGAAGCCGTGCTGCCATGGCTGCACCAGCAGCTGGTGCCTGCCGGCACCGGCCATACCCTGGTGGATTGGATAGTCCCGGAATAACCGGCTCAGATTTCAACGACCAAAAAATCGTTTGCCAGTTCGGTCGCGGAAAAGACTGACTGGCATTCGGCCAGCAACCGCGGCAGATCCTGTACGCCGTAGCGTGAACTGAAATGCGTGGCAATCAGTCGTTTAGCCCGAGCCTCCCTGGCGGCCTGTGCCGCCTGAATCGTCGTCGAGTGCCCACGACCATTCGCCTTCTCTGCCATCGCAGCTTCCAGTGTCGTTTCATGCACCATCACATCAACATTCGCCGCCAGATTCAGGCTTTCACTGCAGGGTGCCGTATCGCCGAAAATAGCTACCGATTTTCCTTTTACCGGCGGACCGAGATAGTCTCTGCCATCCACCTGGCGACCGTCCGGTAAGGTAATCGTTTCGCCCTGTTTCAGTTGCTGAAACCACGGGCCGGTAGGTATCCCGTCCGCTTTCAGCCGCGGGGCATCCAGCAATCCTGGTTTGTCATATTGTTCAATACGATACCCAAAACAAGGCACCACGTGATTCAACGGGTAAGCCGTGACCCGATATTCACCGTTGTCCACAATCATCCCAGCGTCAATTTCGATAATCTCCAGCGGAAAACTAACCCATGAGCTGCTGAGCGACAGAGCGTTATCGACAAATGCCCGAATTCCGGGCGGACCGTAAATAGTCAGTGGCTGGCTGATACTGCCCATGGAACGGCTGGTCAGCAAGCCTGGCAGGCCAAAGATATGGTCACCATGTAGATGAGTAATAAAGATTTTTTCCAGTTTGCCAGGCTTAAGCGCACTGCGCATGTACTGATGTTGGGTGGCTTCCCCGCAGTCAAACAGCCAGTCTCCGGCCGCCGGTAACGTCAGGGCGATTGCCGTGACATTGCGTTGCAGGCTGGGAGTCCCTGCACAAGTGCCCAGAAAGGTAAGGTACATGATATGCTTCCGCAAGTTCAGTCAGACCAGTTCGCATCCTATCACAACTATAGGTGCAAACTTTGCGGCATTTGCCTGAGTCGCGTTACACTGGACAACATAGATGACAGTACAGCAGATACAGCCTCACCCACCCGGTGACTGGCCGGCTTCCCGGCCCCATGCTCTGCTTAACCCGAAACGGACGGACTTTTTCAATGACTAAACATTATGACTATCTTGCTATTGGCGGCGGCAGTGGCGGAATTGCCTCGATTAACCGTGCAGCAATGTATGGGAAAAAATGTGCCCTGATTGAAGCCAAAGAGCTGGGCGGTACCTGTGTTAATGTGGGCTGTGTTCCGAAAAAAGTCATGTGGCACGCGGCACAAATCTCCGAAGCCATTCGGCTGTATGGCCCTGACTATGGTTTTGATACCACCATTAATCGTTTTGACTGGGCGACGCTGGTAAAAAGCCGCAGTGCCTATATCGACCGTATCCACACCTCTTATGACAATGTGCTGGGGAAAAATAAGGTCGATGTGATTAAAGGTTTTGCGAAGTTTGTCGATGCGCATACTGTTGAAGTCAACGGCGAGCAGATCACTGCTGACCATATTCTGATCGCGACCGGCGGACGTCCGAGCCACCCCGATATCCCGGGCGCTGAGCTGGGAATTGATTCAGACGGTTTCTTTGAACTGGAAGCTCTGCCGAAACGCGTCGCCGTAGTCGGTGCCGGTTATATCGCGGTAGAGATTGCCGGTGTGGTTAACGGGCTGGGTGCCGAAACTCACCTGTTCGTCCGTAAACAGTCTCCGCTGCGCCAGTTTGATCCAATGTTGTCTGAAACGCTGGTAGAAGTGATGAATGCCGAAGGCCCGTCACTGCACACTCACGCAGTGCCGCAGAAAGTGGAAAAGAATGCTGATGGCAGCCTGACCCTGAGCCTGGAAAACGGCGATAAATATACCGTCGACTGCCTGGTGTGGGCGATTGGTCGTGAGCCGGCCACCGATAACCTGAACCTGCAAGCCAGTGGTGTTGCACTGAATGAGCAGGGTTACATTGTGGTGGATAAATTCCAGAATACTAATGTCGCGGGGGTATATGCGGTGGGCGATAACACCGGAGCTGTCGAACTGACGCCGGTCGCCGTCGCTGCAGGACGTCGTTTGTCAGAACGATTGTTTAATAACAAACCGGATGAGCATCTGGATTACAGTAATATCCCGACCGTTGTATTTAGCCACCCGCCAATCGGCACGGTGGGGCTGTCTGAACCTGAAGCCCGGGAGCAGTATGGTGATGATGCTGTCAAAGTTTACAAATCATCATTTACTGCCATGTACACCGCAGTCACCAGCCACCGTCAGCCGTGCCGCATGAAACTGATCTGCGTAGGGCCGGAAGAAAAAATTGTCGGTATCCACGGTATCGGTTTTGGTGTGGATGAGATGTTGCAGGGCTTTGCGGTCGCACTGAAAATGGGTGCCACCAAAAAAGACTTCGACAACACCGTCGCTATCCACCCGACAGGCGCCGAAGAATTTGTGACTATGCGCTAAGCGCCGCATTACTACCTGAAAAGCCCGGAAACGGGCTTTTTTTATGCTTAGCGCTCTGTATTACTCTGCCGACGGATCGCCCGGTTTAGGTAATGTCGCTTTGCCACATTATCTTTCGGTATTTTACCCGCCACATTCAGCAACCGCAGGAATGTCGGGCATTCCAGATGTGAGGGTGCCGGACAGTCAGCCACGTGGCGTAAAGTATCGCGCATCACCATAAGCTGCTCTATCTGTCGGTCCAGTTCATCGGCTTTTTGGTGTAGCCTTTCCCTCGGCAGATCTGACACACGTCCCTGACCCAACATCCCGGCAAGCTCCTCCAGCGAAAATCCCGCCAGTTGCCCCATCGAGATCAGACGAAGCTGTAGCAGGACTTCCGGCAGAAACTGACGCCGTAAACCATGTCGTGCCACCGATGAAATCAACCCCAGCTTTTCATAATGTCGCAACGCCGAAGGCGTGTTCCCGCTTCTGCTGGCGACTTCACCAATATCCAGATACACCATCTCTGACCTCATTCTGACAGTAAGTTGCAAACTGATACTCCGAATAATTTATGCAGAATCCCCGCAGGAGGGAACAGATAACCAGATTTTTAACCGGAAAATGGCGAATGGGAGGCCTTAGCCACAGAATATCGCTGGAGGAAAGAAGGTCAGTTTGCTTCGTGCCAAAAACAACAAGGCCGGGCTTTTTGCCCGGCCTTCAGGAAGACATCCACAGGTATTCCTGTCAGGCAATCTGATGCAAAGCTTCACCCACCGCATCGAACAGACGATCCAGTTCTTCAGGGCGGGTATTAAACATCGGGCCAAACTGTAAGGTATCGCCGCCAAACCGGACATAGAAACCGGCTTTCCATAATGCCATACCGGCATCGAATGGCCGGATGACCGCATCGCCGTCACGGGGTGCCAGTTGGATAGCGCCTACCAGCCCACAGTTACGGATATCGATAACATTCGGGCAGTCACGCAGGCTATGCAGCGCACGTTCAAATACCGGGGCCAGCTCTGCTGACTGAGCAATCAGGTTCTCTTTCTCCAGCATTTCCAGAGTCGCCAGCCCTGCCGCACAGGCCACCGGATGTCCGGAGTAAGTGTAGCCGTGTCCAAATTCGACTGAATGTTCCGGCAATGCCTGTGACATATAGGTATGGTAGATCTCGCTGCTGGCAACCACCCCGCCCATCGGGATCGCGCCGTTGGTGATCTGTTTGGCGAAATTCAGAATATCCGGCGTGACACCAAAGTATTCAGCCCCTGTCCAGTGCCCCATCCGACCAAATCCGGTGATGACCTCATCGAAAATCAGCAGGATATTGTGCTGATCGCAGATTTCACGCAGCCGTTGCAGATAACCCTGCGGCGGAATAATAGCCCCGGCAGACCCGGACAAGGGTTCAACAATCACTGCGGCAATGTTGGAGGCATCATGCAGTTCAATCAGCTTCAGCATTTCGTTCGCTAATTCTACCCCTCCGGTGGCGGCCATGCCTGCCGTAAATGCCTGATCGGTTTGCAGTGTATGTGGCAGATGATCAACATCCATAAACTGACCAAACATCTTGCGGTTACCCCCGATCCCACCGAGGCTGGTACCGGCAATATTCACGCCATGATAACCCCGCGCCCGGCCGATAAATTTGGTTTTCGCCGGCTGACCTTTTGCACGCCAGTAACCACGGGCCATTTTGACCGCCGTGTCGGCTGATTCTGAGCCGGATCCGGTGAAAAAGACATGATTCAGTTCACCAGGCATACGCTCCGCAATCTTCTCTGCCAGTTTAAATGACAGAGGATGCCCGTACTGGAAGGCGGGTGCATAGTCCAGCGAACTGAGCTGTTTTGCCACCGCCTGCTGAATTTCGCTGCGGCAGTGTCCTGCACCACAGGTCCACAGACCCGAGAGGCTGTCAAATAACTGACGCCCTTTATCATCTGTCAGCCAGCGGCCCTGCGCCGAGACAATAAAACGTGGGTCACGTTGAAAATTACGGTTAGCACTGAAGGGCATCCAGTGAGACTGCAGATTAAGCGCAGAAGTATCGATTGATTCAGACATGGTGATTCCTCATAAAGCCGATAAAGAACAGTTTGCAATCAATCGATAGTTAAGTTAAATCCATATAACCATATCTTTAGTTACAGAAAGACTTACCTATATGAAAAGCTTATCGCTCGCACGGGTCAGTGACTTCGACCTTAAACTGCTGAGGATTTTCCGGACCGTTGCCGGTTGTGGCAGCTTTTCTGCCGCCGAAGGAATACTGGGGATTTCCCGACCGGCGATCAGCCAGCATATGAGTGATCTGGAAAAACGTCTGGGGATGCGGTTATGTCAGCGTGGTCGGGCAGGATTCTCTCTTACCGCCGAAGGACGGGAAGTGTTACAGCTCAGCGAAACCATGATGGCATCCATCGAGACGTTCCGCCAGCAGGTTAACCAGATGCACAAGCAACTGCGTGGGGATTTTAATATCGGTATTATCAATAACCTGGTCACCCAGCCAATGATGAAACTCACCCATGCCCTGGAGAGTTTGCGCCGTCAGGGGCCGGGGATTCACATTTCATTAACCATGACCACCCCGACCGAAATAGAGCAGGCCCTGATGGATGGCCGCTATCACGTAGGTGCCCTGCCACTGACGTCACCCTTGTCAGGACTGGATTATTTGCCGTTATACGAGGAAAAATCGTCGCTGTATTGCAGCCATACACATCCACTGTTTTATCGTGATGATGATGCCGTCGCTGACGAACTGGGGCGCTATGATGCCATTGCCCCGGCCGAACGGATGACGGCCGAAACCGTTCGTCTGCATCAGCGGCTGAACTGTACTGCCACCGCCTCCGACCGGGAAGGTATCGCTTTTCTGATCCTCACCGGGCGCTTTATTGGCTTTCTGCCTGATCATTATGCCGCCCACTGGCAGGAAAAAGGGCTCATGCGGCCGGTGGCACCACTGCAACTCCATTTTACCCATACCATCGCACTGGCAACCCGTAAAGGGCGGCAACCGAATGCTATCCTGCAACTGTTCACTGACTCCCTGTCTGCTGCAGGATAATGGCCGGCTTAGGACTGATGGTAAACAGGGATGGCCCCAAAGATAATGCCCCCCACCAGCAATGCCAGACTGATGAAGATCCCCCATTTGATGGAAAAACGTTGGTGGTCTCCAATATCAACCTTAGCCAGTCCGACCAGCAGGTAGACGGAAGGAACCAACGGGCTTAATAAATGAAACGGCTGCCCGACTATCGACGCCCTGGCAATCTCCTCTGCCGAAATACCGTAACCTGCCGCAGTCTGAGCAATTACCGGCAAAATGCCGAAGTAAAAAGCGTCATTAGACATAAAAAAGGTAAATGGCAGGCTGACTAATGCAGTAAAAATAGCCAGATAGGGCCCAAAACTATGCGGAATGACCGATAACAGGCTTTTTGCCATCGCATCGACCATCCCTGTCCCTGATAAAATGCCGGTAAAAACCCCCGCAGCAAAAATTAAGGAAGTGACTGCCAGTACATTCCCGGCATGTGCGGCAATCCTGTCTTTTTGCTGTGAAAGAGAGGGGTAATTCAGCATAGCAGCGACAGCAAATGCCAGCATAAACAGGATCTGAATAGGCAGCGTACCCATCACCAACATCACCAGTAACACTGTTGTCAGTATCAGGTTAGGCCAGAACATTTTTGGCCGCAGATGTTCTGAACCGGAGTCGTCATCTGACAGTCCTGACGTTGCGGGGCCTGCATACAAAGTCTCTGGCGAAATGACCCCCAGCCGACGGCGCTCCCGCAGGCCAAACCAGACCGCAACGCCTACCAGTGAACAACAAGCCAGCAGCATGGCTGGTATCATAGGGATAAAGATATCTAAAGCATCTATCCGGAGGGCCGCCGCGGCCCGGGCCGTGGGGCCTCCCCACGGCGATAAATTCATGATTCCGCTGGCCAGATTGACCAGACAGGTCATTGCCAGGATATTCATCCCCAGTTTGCGATACAGAGGCAAAAATGCCGCAATGGCAATCATATAGGTGGTTGAACTGTCTCCGTCCAGTGAGACCAGCAAGGTCAGAATAGCGGTCCCGGCCAGAACTTTCAGCGGATCACCGCGTACTATTTTCAGAATAAAGCGGACCAGTGGGTTAAACAGTCCTGCATCAATCATCAGACCAAAGTAAAGGATGGAAAATGTCAGCATAACACCGGTCGGGGCCAGTTTTTTTACCCCGTCCAGCATCATCTCGCCTAATCCCTGATAAAATCCCCCTGCCAGTGCAAACAGGGTAGGCACGATGATCAGGGCGATCAGGGCCGACATCCGTTTAGTCATGATCAAATACATAAAGCAGACGACCATTGCAAAGCCCAGTATAGTCAACACAATACACCCCCCGACATTATCCAATGTGCCCCATCTACGTATTTCCCACATCCGACAGGTTGCTTAGCCTTCCCTGAAACCTCCCTAAAAATAAACAATTTGAAACATATAGATCCAACCAAATCAAACTAGCAATAAACTGCAACAATTAAGTAACTTTCGCTCTAAAAATCGAGGTGCATCAAGTTTTGCAGGAGTAGTGCAATATTTTTGTGAACAGGATCGGGTCAGTCAGAGGAATGAGCAGCTGAAAACGGGCAGGCAAACGAGGCAGCAATAACAATGAAACCGGTATCATGAGTAGATATCGGTAATACCCGCCGGGAGAAATGTGTTCTGGCAGGGTTTCCGGACAACTCCCTCCGTCCGGGAAAACAGTCACATAACAATTGTGATACTCACAGGTCTGCAACAATACTGGCAGCCTGTCTGAGAGATCAGTTGCTTTTTCTGAGTCTGATACGGCAGGCTTCAATCACCCAGGCAGAAAAGTTCTCACTACTTTCTTTCTTCAGAGATTCCTGAATATCATTCAGCATATGGTGCGGAAAGCGAATATGTTTAGCGCGTGTTTTCGAGGTGCTCATTTTCATTACTTAGGATTCCTTTAACTCTTTGCTAACATTTATTTAGTATTTATGACCAAAATAAAACAAAATTATAATATTCTGACGATATTAAGAATGTTCAAAATTCTAAAGAATTATATATTCAGATAAAACCAGTCAGGTAAAAAATGTGGAAAACGGCCAGGTTATGCCGGAAGGCAGCATAAATAACCAGATTTTCGACGGTGCAAATTTATTTGTAGTGAGATCTCTGCATACCTCCGGCATTTCAGGCGGCGAAGCCGGGGCAGTAAGCCTCTGCAAGGGTCTGGCGCTGGAATGTGATAACAAAATTTACCGTGATTCACTGCAACTGTGGCGTCATCCTGAGTTATTACAGCAGATTTTAATATTTCTATTAATGAATTTTTGTTCCAGAGAATGTGTCTGTCACAATAAATAACCTTCGGTTATCTGAGTAAATGCCGGAAATAGAGCTATGCCGTACCTCAGCGGAGAAAAACATATTGTCAGTGGCCACCCTCAGCCAGAGATAAATAAAGGATAAAGAAAGATTGGCCGGTAAATTAGCCCGTGAGGTATGAGAGATGCCCCCTGAATCTGTCTGGCAGGTGAAGTATTACGGACAGGTTATCTTCAGGATAATGATAACCATTAAACCTGCACTGACCAGACCAGGAATGAAGGATGAAATAAAGAGTCACAGCCTCCCAGCGCGAAGCATCGCCCGGGAAACAGGTCCGGACGATCTTCCGCAGGAGGTTTAACAGCCCTTAGAAATGGTAATTCGCGCCCACCTGCCAGCTGCGGTCACGGCCAATCCAGCAATAACTGCTGCTGTAACACGTGTAAGTCATCTTATTCGTCAGGTTCTGGGCGCCAGCTTTCAGCGTCAGACCTTTCAGTGATGAACTCAGCACACCCATATCATAGCTGACGGCCAGATCGTACTGAGTGTTGCCCCCGACAGGCGGTAATGAGTTATCTTCCGTGATCTCACTTTTCCCGGTGTAACGCAGACCCGCCCCCAGCATCAGACCATTCAGTACACCGTGATTAAAGGTGTAATCGCCCCACAGATTAAAGCTGTTCAGCGGCACCTGAGTGGCGCGTTTGCCCTGATAATAGTCATCCTGAGTATTCACCGCGTGGGTATAGGCATAATTGGCAATGATATTCACATTGTCGGTCGGCCGGCTGACCACGCCAAACTCCGCGCCCTTAGAGGTGACTTCACCAGTCTGCCGGTAATTAAGTAACCCGGCAGAAGTATAGGTATAGTCGGTTGTCAGAACATTTTTCTGTTTAATCTGGAAGACCGAGGCTGTCAGAGTGGTGGCATAATCCGACAGCAGGTATTTTACCCCGCCTTCCAGCTGCTTGCTGGTCGTTGCTTTTGCCTGGCTGGCGGTCAAAGTTCCTTGCGGTGATACCGGCAGAAAACCTTCAGAATAACTCAGATAAGGCGCAATACCGTTACTGAACTGATACAACGCGCCCAGCCGTTTGGTGACTTTATGCTGATCAATAGACGCTTTACTTCCGCCATCCAGATAATCCGTAGTAGTTGACTGATAGTCGTCGTAACGGGCGCTGGCCAGCAGGTTAAGACCACCAAACTCCAGCTGGTCCTGCAGATAATAGCCTCGCTGGTTGAAACTCAGGCGATCATTCGTCGCTGTATACAGGTCCAGATTACTGCTGGTGACCTGGCTGTAGTCAGGGTCCAGCATATTGATGGAAGGATACTGAGTCCCGTATCGCCAGGTCATATGGGAATTCAGGTGCTGATAGTCGAACCCGGCCAGCAGATGGTTCTGCCAGTCGCCAAAGCTGAAGGTTTTGGTCAGTTGGTTGTCGATATTAAAGCTGTCGACACTCTCATCGGTGGTATAACCGAACCGGGACAGATCGGTATCACTGCTGCCGGTGCCGGTGGAGTAGATACTGCGCTGATGGCTGTCGAGGGTGAAATAACGGGCACGCTGTACCACGCCCCAGCCACTGTCAAACTGATGTTCAAAACTGTAACCCAGCATCCCTTCACGCTGTTTAAATCCGCTCCAGTGGTCGCCGGCATAGGCGCGGCGGGATGCATAACCACTTTGCAGATAGGCCAGTGGCAGCGGATTCGAGGGTGTGAGGCTGGGCATATCTTCATATAACGCACTCAGCGTCAGCCGGGTCTGAGCATCCGGGCGCCAGCTGACCGACGGGGCTATCAGATAACTTTCGTGCTTAGTGGTCTTCGCCTGATCATTACCCTCACTGCCTTTGGCAATCAGACGATAATCCCAGTTGCTGTCTGCAATACGGCCCGTAGAATCGATATAGCCCTCTTTGAGGCTGCGGTTGCCGGTGTTAAATCCGACATCGGTACTCTGCTCTGACTGTGGCTGCTTGCCCTGAATATTGACCAGGCCGCCCGGAGAGGCATTGCCGTACAGCACAGAGGAAGGGCCTTTCAGAATATCGACCTTATCTATCAGAATCGGATCGATAAACGCTTTGGTATTTCCTGCAACATTGTAAGGCAGTTCCAGACCGTCAAAATACTCGTGTTCAGCATCGAAACCCCGAATCTTATATTCGCTCATATAGGTGGTGGAACCACGCAGCTCCGTGGATACACCTGCCTCATAACGCAGGATTTCATTCAGCGAATTGGCATGACGTTTTTCGATTTCCTGATGGCTAATCGAATCTGCAGCCTGTGGGGTTCGGCTTTCGGGGACGGCCGATTTTGTCGCGCTGTTAATATAGGGAGCAACCGCATTCTGCTGACCACCCGGACTGCCATTGGCTGTGACCACTAACGTGTCGGTGGTAGCCGCCTGAACTACAGGCATCAGGGCGAATGCGCTGGTCACCGCCAGAGCACAACAATGCAGACGAAAGTGCGCTGTCTTAACTTGCCTTGCCATAAAAAATATCACCATTTCTTATTGTCAGTAGACGCCTATTATTGCGTTGTTAGGCGGCCTGGCGACTATGCCTGGTGACGGGTTGTGTATGATAAACGACAAAAACCAGCTATCCTGGCGTATTTTTACGCACGCAACGCCAGTTGTGAGGTCAGATGACTCGGGCTGACGCCGTAGCGTCGCCGGAAGGCTGTCGCAAAATTAGTGGCATGCTGATAGCCGGACATCCAGGCCGCCTGCTGCACACTGTAGCCCTGTTGCAGATAACGACGGGCCAGTGCCAATCGGCAATCGCGCAGATAGTTGAATACCGAATCCCCGTACGCCTGGCGAAATTTAGTCCGCAGACTGCTGCTGCTCATCGCTGCCGTTTTCGCCAGTGATTCCAGCGAATGATTTTTCTCGGGGCTGGACTCGAGCAACTGCCGCACCGCCTCCAGCCGGTGATGATCACCCGGTAATGTCAAGAAGCGTGCCCCTTCCGGCTCACTCAGCTGATTCAGTGTCAACCCCAGTAGCTGCAACATCAGTCCTTCCAGCATCAGTTCTCTGGCGACTGCAGTTGCCTGACGGCTAATCGCAAAACGCATACTGACCTGCATATATTCAGGAAGATTCCAGACTGCAACTGGGGCCCGGGTACGTTGCCAGCTCTCCGTGAGAGCCGCCAGTGGTGACGGGGCCTGACATTGCGCAGAGTTCATACCCAGTGAAACTGTCACCAGCCGCTGATCTTTCTGGTGGCTGGCTGAAAGGATGGATTGTCTACCCAGCCTGGTGCTCATAGCGGTGCCCGGCGACATCCGGACCGGTTTGCCGTTGAGGCGTAAATCCACATGGCCGTCCAGTACCACCAGCAAATAGAGCGGTGAACTCCCCACCGAGGTCGACTCATATGGTTGCAGGATTTGCAGATCAGAATGAGTCACACTCATTCCGGAGGCCAGCCGCCACTCTTCCACCTGTCCTCTGACAACATCGATACTCTGATCCTCATCCCCGGCAGGAAAACGGTAGTCAATGGCATAGCGATGTCCGAATTCACGAAAATCCGCAATCCGGAATAACCGTTCATCAGTGTCGGAAGATAGGCTGTTCATAGAAAGTAACCGGCAATGGCAAAATAAGTATTCGCTGGTGAATTATTGGCCGGCATTTTACCACTGTGGATAGCGGAGAGTAAATTAAATGATACTCATTTTCATTTGTGGAGGGGTACAGCAAAAAAGGTCAGAAGAGTCAGTGAGGTGGGAGAGAATACACACCGGGAGCAAAGCTCCCGGTGCAGCGATCAACTATGCAGATGGCGACTACACAGACGAACCACCAGCGCTGCCAGTGCAGCCAGAATTGACAGAATAACAACGCCGTTCCAGCCACCGTGAGTCAGCGCCAGACTTCCCAGTGCAGAACCTGCTGCCATCCCGATAAAAACGGTGGTGAACAGTAATGCATTCAGACGGCTACGTGCTTCCGGCACCAGCCGGAATACGATGGTCTGGTGAGCGACCAGTGAGGCCTGAATACCCAGGTCAAAGATAACCGCACTGATCACAATCAGAACCAGTTTTCCCTCCGCAGGCAGCAGCGGCATCGGTAACATAATCGCAAAGGCAACTATCACCAATCCTGCCCCAAGCTGAGTAACCCGCGCCGGGCCAATACGATCGGCCATGCCTCCTGCCAGCGGTGCGGCCAGGGCACCTGCTGCACCGGCCAGGCCAAATGCCCCGGCCACAGCACTGTCCAGATGAAAATCCTGATATAGCATTAATGCCAGTGTTGACCAAAACGCACTGAATGCCACCGATAACAAGCCCTGCGCGTACGCCGCACGGCGCAATGCTGTGTGCTCATGCCACAGTTTCCACAGCGAATGCATCAGTGAAGTCCAGGGAACCGGAGCTGATGGACGAAATGCCGGGAGAATTCGCCATAATGCCAGAGTAATCAGTAATACCGAGGCGGCTGCAATAAAATAGAGATTACGCCAGCCCAGATATTCGCCAATCAAACCACTGACCACCCGCGATAACAAAATTCCTGTCAGTAGTCCTGTCATTACCGTGCCGACTATCTTCCCGCGGCTATGCTCCGGAGCCAGTGCCGCCGAGGCCGGAACGATATCCTGTGCCACCGTGGCGGCAAGCCCGGTCAGCAGGCTGGCAGCCAGTAATAAATTCAGGTCGGGTGAAATACCGCACAGCAGTAATGCAACCACCAGCAACATACCTTTCAGTGCAATCAGTTTCCGCCGGTCAAACCGGTCTCCCAACGGGGTGAGCAGTAAAATACCCAGTGCGTAGCCAATCTGGGTCAGCATCGGGATCATACCTGACTGGGAGGTTGTGGCATTAAACTGCTTGCCCATAATACCCAGCATTGGCTGACTGTAATAAATGGAAGCCACTGTCAGTCCGGCACCGGCAGCCAGAGTAAACAGTAACGGGGCTGATAATTTCTCTTCGTTCATGGTCTGCTCGATTGCTGACATGATAATTTCTCCGAATCAGGGTTGCATTAAGTAGACCTGAACTCTTTAATGCATGGTAGTCGCAAATTAAACAAAACTGTTATACGTGGTGCGTATGAAAGAGATCTCAGCCGGCAGCATAGACCGTATTGAACTGATGCAAACCTTTATTCGTATTGTGGAAAGTGGCAGCCTGTCGGCCTGCGCCCGCCAGCTAGATGTCAGCCAACCTACCGTGAGCCGACGATTACAGGCATTAGAGAAAATGCTGGGTCAGAAACTTATCCTGCGTACCACCCATGCATTGAAACTAACCGATGACGGAGAACGCTGTTACAGTCGTGCGCGGCAGCTGGTCGGTAACTGGTATGCTTTGGAAGATGAACTGACCAATACCCATGACGAACCAGTAGGGACACTACGCGTACGGGTACCCCATGCCTTTGGCCAGGACCAAATGATAGAGCCGTTGGTCGGCTGGCTGCAAAAATCTCCGGCCCTGAACGTGGAGTGGATGCTGAATGACCGGACACCGGATTTTGTCGCCGAAAACATTGACTGCGCAATACAGGTAGGTGCTCTCAATGACCCCGGACTGGTTGCCATCCAGATAGCCGAAGTTCCGCGCCGCATGGTGGCAACGCCTGATCTGTTGGTCCGTTCCACGCCACTGCAAACTCTTGAGCAACTCGCTGCCCTGCCCTGGCTGTCCCTCAGTACCTTCTACCGTACCGAAATCACCCTGAAACATCAGTCTGACGGCCAAAGCAGAACCATTACCATCAGTCCGAGATTATACAGTGACAGTATTTACGCCATCAGAAAAGCCGCGCTGTCAGGAATGGGGGTTGGCCTGGTATCGTCATGGCTGGTAGAAGAAGACCTTGCTACCGGCCGGTTGCAGGAGCCACTTCCCGAATGGCAGGCCCCGCCACTGCCGGTATGGCTGACTTACCCCTGGGCTAGTTACTATCCCGCCAGGTTACGTCATTTTTTCAGCCTGATAAAACAAGTGATGCCAACCCTGACCGGCACACGGCCGGCGGGCAGGTAAGCCCTGCGCCTGCCAGAAAAAGACACAAAAAGTCACAGTTATTTTTTATACAGAATCCGTTATTTACCATGAGGCATAACGAATCATGTTATTGCTGCCAGAACCCGGTACCACCAGATAATATCCTGGAGTCAGGAAATCACAGTTCTGATTCTGCCGGGATATCTGCCGCTGCCGAAAACCACCATTAACCCATTGAAATTAAAATACATTCAGGAATAACGCACCCGTTATCGCCAAAAAACACTCCCTGAGAAATTCTTCTGACAACTCAAAAATAACGACAATCAACCGGATAAAACATCACACTTAGTGGTGATTAACCAGCATAAAATTCCGAATAAACCCTTAAAAAAATACAGCAGATGATTATTTGCATGCTATATTCAGAAACTTAAGGTAAACATTTATTTAACCTTTAACTACATTTCTTTACTAAGAGTAGGGGTATTTATCTTCTTTGGGGATGTTTCGATGAATAAAGTGTCACTATTTGTAAGGATAATGTCCATTATCCTGTTCCTGTGTGCGATACCGCTGATTATCGGAGGCGGTTATCTGATTTCCCTGGGAGGCTCCTGGTACTACCTGGTCTCCGGGATTGTTCTGCTTATTTCCTCCGTGTTGCTGTTTAAGGGGAAAGCAGCGGGTGTTACCCTGTTTTACGTTCTGTATGTTGCCACTATTGTCTGGACCCTATACGAAAGTGGTTCAGATTACTGGGGCTGGATCCCCAGACTGTCACTGCTCACGGTGATTGGCTTACTGCTATCACTGGCCCTGCCGTCACTGAACAATGGCCAAAAGAAACCTCTGAGCCGTGGCCTTGCCGGGCTGTTTGTGGTGATTTTTATTGTGGCGTTTGCATGGGCTTTTGTACCTTTCCAGAGTTTCCAGTCAACTGACGCTCCGCCGAATGCCCCGCTGGCCAGCCAGGACAACCCACCGGCAAACTCACAGCCGGACAGCGACTGGACCTATTACGGTCGCGACACACACGCTACCCGCTTCTCACCACTTAAGGAGATTAATACCGGAAATGTGGCCAAACTGACCCGGGCATGGACATACCGCACCGGCGATCTGCCGCAACCCGGGCAGGTGAATAAGTGGGCTGCCGAAAACACCCCGATTAAAGTCGGTGATGCGGTTTATGTCTGTTCAGCACGTAACAACATCATCAAGCTGGATGCAAAAACCGGCAAACAAATCTGGAAACATGACAGCGGCGTAAAATATGAAAGCATCCCTTACACCGCCGCCTGTAAAGGTCTGACCTGGTTTACCTCTAAGGTCGTGCCGGAAGGCCAGGCCTGTCATAACCGCCTGATTGTCGGCACCCTGGATGAACGTCTGCTGGCAGTGGATGCTCAGACCGGTGAATCCTGCGCAATGTTTGGTGATAACGGTCAGACCAACCTGTTGACCGGTCTGGGCCACACTGTACCAGGCTTTGTTGCAGTCACTGCGCCGGTACCTATTGTTAACGGTGTGATTATCGTTAACCACGAAGTACTGGATGGCCAACGTCGCTGGGCACCTTCAGGTGTTATCCGTGGTTATGATGCCGAAACAGGTAAGTTCAAATGGGCCTGGGATGTGAATAATCCGGGTGTGCATAGCGAACCGACCGGTGACAAATATTACAGCCGCGGCACTCCGAACTCCTGGGCAGCCATGACCGGAGACGACAAGCTGGGACTGGTGTATGTACCGACCGGTAACTCAGCCGCTGACTATTACAGTGCCATGCGCTCAGCAAATGAAAACCGTGTTTCCTCCTCGATTGTTGCACTGGATGTGAACACCGGCGATGAAAAATGGGTCTTCCAGACAGTCCATAAAGACGTCTGGGATTATGATCTGGGTTCACAACCGACCCTGATTGACTTCCCAGGTCAGAACGGCCAGTCAATTCCGGCAATGATCGTTCCCACTAAACGCGGACAAACGTTTGTGCTGAACCGCGCGACCGGTCAGCCGTTGAGCAAAGTGGAAGAAAAACCGGCACCGGCCAGTGTCATAGCCGATGACCCCCGCAGCCCGACTCAACCCTGGTCAGTCAATATGCCACGTTTGGGATTCAAACCCCTTACCGAAGCGAAAATGTGGGGTATCTCGCTGTTTGACCAAATGGCGTGCCGGATCAAATTCCGCCAGGCAAACTATGTCGGAGAATTCACTCCCCCTTCTCTGGACAAACCCTGGATCGAATACCCGGGATATAACGGCGGCAGTGACTGGGGTAGTGTTGCTTATAATCCGCAAACCGGACTGCTGATCGCTAACTGGAACAACACCCCGATGTACGACCAGCTGGTTACCCGTAAAGTGGCCGATCAACAGGGTCTGGTTTCCATCGACTCTCCGGCGTTCAAAGCCGGTGGTGGTGGTGCGGAAGGTAATGGGGCAATGGCGGATACTCCTTACGGAATTAATGTCTCACCATTCTTCGCTCCGTTCACCCAGATGCTGTGTAACGAACCCCCTTACGGGATGATTACTGCCATCAATATGCACACTCAGAAAGTGGTGTGGCAGCATCCGTTAGGCAGCGCGGAAAATAACGGTCCGTTCGGTTTACCGACCAAATTACCGATCAATATCGGTACACCGAATAACGGCGGACCAATCATCACTGCCGGTGGCCTGACTTTTGTTGCCGCGACCACCGACAATAAAATCCGCGCCTATGACAGTAACACCGGTAAAGAACTGTGGAGCGATACATTACCGGCTGGCGGCCAGGCGACGCCAATGACCTATTCGATAGATGGTAAGCAGTATCTGGTGATTATGGCCGGCGGCCATCACTTTATGCGCACCAATGTCGGTGACTATGTCATTGCTTATGCTTTGAATTAACCGGTCTGTAAAAAGCAACGGCCCCGCCAGATGACGGGGCCGTTTTGTTTTCACATCAGGCGATGGCTAATGGCCAGCCTTGCTGTCACGGGACATTTTATCCAGATACCCCATCACAAATGCCGATAATACAAAGGTCAGATGCAGCAGGATATACCAAAGAATTTTACTGTTATCGATATCCCGCATCTCCATAAACACCCGTAACAGATGAATCGATGAAATGGCAACAATCGACGCGGCCACTTTATTTTTCAGAGAGCCTGAGTCCATCTTACCCAGCCAGTTAAGCTTCTCTTTATGCTCATCAATATCCAGCGCGGAAATAAAGTTTTCGTAACCTGACAGCATGACCATGATAAGCAAGCCACCCACCAACGACATATCCACCAGCGACAGCAGCAGCAGAATCAACTCATTTTCGGTCACAGAGAGAATATGTGGCAGGACATGAAAGATTTCCTGAAAAAACTTAATTGTCAGCGCCAGTAATCCAAGCGATAAACCCAAATACACCGGCGCTAACAGCCAGCGTGTGGCATACATCAGATTTTCGGTAAAACGTTCCATAACAACCCGGGGGATCCTGAGAAAAGAAGGCAGTATACCTGAGCCGATCTCCTCGCTGTAACCCCCGGGATATATTCTTTGCTTCCCGGGGCTACCCTGTGGCAGTTAATCGCTGCCAACAAAACCACCGGTCTGACGCTGCCACAAGCGCGCATACACGCCCTGCTTTTCCAGCAATTGTTGATGATTGCCGGTTTCGACCACTTTCCCCTGTTCCAGCACAATCAGCCGATCCATCCGTGCAATGGTGGATAAACGGTGAGCAATCGCAATCACTGTTTTACCGGTCATCAGCGATTCCAGACTTTCCTGAATGGCCGCTTCCACCTCGGAGTCCAGTGCCGAAGTCGCTTCATCCATAATCAGAATTGGTGCATTTTTGAGTAACACCCTGGCTATCGCGATACGCTGGCGCTGTCCGCCGGAAAGTTTCACTCCACGTTCACCGACATGAGCATCCAGCCCGTAACGACCCTGCGCATCCGACAGCTGCGGAATAAACTCTTCGGCCCTGGCACCGCGGATCGCGGCCTCAATCTCACTGTCGCTGGCATCCGGGCGACCGTACAGCAAATTATCGCGGATTGATCGATGCAATAATGAGGTGTCCTGAGTGATCATACCAATCTGACTGCGCAGGCTCTCCTGGGTTACCGCCGAAATATCCTGACCATCGATAAAAATATGTCCCTGATCAAGGTCATACATCCGCAGCAGCAGGTTCACCAACGTTGACTTACCAGCCCCTGACGCACCAATCAGGCCAATTTTTTCTCCCGGACGGATGGTCAGGTCGATATCAGAAAGAATCGGCCGACCATTACCATAACGGAAAAACAGATGGTCAAAGCTGATTTCACCCGCAGTGACCTTGAGCGCCGGCGCGCCGGGTTTATCCTGGACACTCAATGGCTGAGAAATGGTCGCCATACCATCCTGTACCATGCCGATATTGGCAAAAATACCGTTCACTACCCACATGATCCAGCCGGACATATTCACCAGCCGAATCACCAGACCGGTCGCCAGGGCAATCGCACCTACCGAAATAAGTGACTGGGTCCAGAGAATTAATGCCATTCCTGTGGTACTGACGATAAGTGCTCCATTCAGCGTCGACAGCGTCACATCCATGACGGTAATCATCCGCCCGGCGTGCTGAGTTTTCACTGTCTGCTCCTCAATAGCTGCCTGCGCATTTTTCTGCTCCAGAGAACTATGAGCAAACAGTTTCAGGGTCGCGATGTTGGTATAACCATCGACGATAAATCCCATCAGTTTAGAACGCGCTTCGGAAGAAACGACCGAACGCTGCTTTACCCGTGGCACAAAATACAGCAGGGAAACTACATACAGCACCAGCCAGATAATTAGAGGTACCATTAATTTCCAGTCAGCTGCGGCAAATAATACCAGGGCGGTAATGGCATAGATAAGCACATGCCAGATAGCATCCACCAGCTGTACGGCTGAATCACACAACGAACTGCCGGTCTGCATAATCCGCTGAGCAATCCGACCCGCAAAATCATTCTGGAAAAATGTCAGACTCTGGCGCAATACATATTTATGGTGTTGCCAGCGCATCATGCTGGTCATACGTGGGTTAATGGTCTGGTGAATGAGGACATCATGCAAGGCAATGAACAGTGGGCGAATAATCAGTGCCACCGCCCCCATCCAGCTTAGCAGCAGCCAGTGTTCGGTAAACAATGTGGCTGGTTTTGAGGCGTTAACCAGATCAATAATCTTACTCAGGTAACTGAACAGAGAGACTTCGATCAGAGAACTGATCAGGCCAACCACCAGCAGTCCGGCAAAGCAGGGCCACACCTGACGCAGGTAATAGGCATAAAAACGGCCTATGGTTGTTGGCGGCGCATCAGTGGGAGGTTCCCGGAAAATATCGATTAATCGTTCAAAACGTTCAGATAACATAACAACAAGACCCGATGCGAAATAATGAACCGATAGCTTAGTGCAAAAAATCCTCTCCTTCAGCATTCTGTTAAAAAACAAGTGACCGGCATTAGCCGGCCACGTTGATTACAACCAGTGTTGAGCCTGAATTTTTTCTCCATCAGTAAACCGGCTGAAGCGAAACGGGCGCGGGTCAACAGAAGGCGTACTACCTGACACCAGATCCGCCATCAACTGGCCAGCCCCGGGCCCGATACCGAAACCATGGCCGGAAAAACCGGTGGCAAGAAACAGTCCGGGAACCGACTCGATTCCTGATATCACCGGTATGGCGTCCGGCATGGTATCGATATATCCGGCCCAGCTTTGCTCCGCCTGTAGCGACGATAGTTGTGGTAGCGTCTGATGCAGATTAGACAGAATACGAGCCACCGCTGCGGCATCTGGCTGTGGATCCAGTACGCGTATTTTTTCATACAGAGAGATCTGATCCGCTTTCCCCGGCTGCCATTGCAGCATTTCATGCCAGAAGCGCCCGCTGAGCCGCAAATTGATACTCTGCCGCTCCTGTCGGTAAGCCGGCAGATAGGAGCGCATAAACCGCAGGCTGTCCGGGGTAATATCACTGATACTGGTCGCCGAACTGGCGACCGTCAGCCCGCCGTCCTGGCGCTTACGGATAGCCACACTGCCAAAACTGGCGCTCATACCGGGATCAAAATCCGTGACCGCAGTTCGCAGTACCATACTCAGGACTTTCAGCTGGGGTAAAGTGAGACCACAGCCCTGCATCAACAACCGCGACCAGGCCCCTCCGGCCACCACGACTGCTCCACAACGTATCACGCCACGTTCGGTAATCACTTCACTCACTTTACCGCCGGAATAGCCAATTTGTCTGACCGCGCAATGTTGTTGCAGATTCAGACCCGCCTCACAAGCCGCCCTGGCCAGGGCCGGTGCCGCCAACTGCGGCTCTGCGCGGCCATCACCAGGCGTGTAGAGTGCGCCAAAATAATTCCCCTTAACCCCGGGCATTTTAAGCTGTAGCTGCTCCCGGCTCAGCATTTCGCTGTGAATATCATGCTGCCTGGCTTCCTGCAGCCATTGCTGGTGAGTTTGTAATTGCTGTTCACTCCGGGAAGCATACGCGATTCCGGTAACTGTAAACCCACAATCCTGCTGTAAGCGCTCATTCATTCCTTCCCACAGCTGCATACTCAGGTTAATCAGCGGCAGTTCCCTGATGTCCCGACCGGTTCTGCGACACCAGCCCCAGTTTCTGCTCGACTGTTCGCCGGCAATATAGCCTTTTTCCACCAGTACGGTGGGGATCCCCCGGGAGACCAGAGATAACGCAGTAGCGACACCAATGATTCCGCCACCTATCACTACCACTTCCGTCTGCTGCGGAAACTGTGCAGTAGAATGAACCACCCCGACATTCAGCCCCATAAATCACCTCAGTAATTGTCTTCCACAGCCCAGTTCACCGGAATCTCAGCCACACTTGCAGTGTTGGGCAGCATCAGTACCGTTCTGACCAGTAGCGCAATATCTGCCGGTTGAGTCATTCTTTCTGCAGAAACTTCGGTTAATGCCGTTCCCATATCGGTCGCCACAAATCCCGGACATATAGCGCAGGCACGAATCCCGTCGGCATCTCCGGCCTGTCGCAGCGCATGTGTTAGTGCCAGCGCAGAGAACTTACTCATGGCATACAATCCTGATTGCGCGGATTTCACACGTTTAGCTGACAGGGAGGCCAGTGTAATCACCCTCCCCCGACCACTGACTTTCAGCCACGGCCAGAGTTTGCGGGTCAGCCGCATGGGGGCTTTAACATTGACCGAAAATTGTCGATCGAACTCTTCATCCGTCGCTTCCAGCACCGATCGTGGCAGCATAATCCCGGCATTGTGGATCACGGCATCAATCCGCCCGTAAGCTTTGAGGGTGTTGTCAATCCACTGCTGATCACTGTCACTGTCCAGCGCATCATAGTGACACACCAGCTGTTGCCCGGGTTCCGTCACTGTGACCTCTTGCGGCGATCTGCAACCCAGGCTCACAGCCCAACCATGTTGCATTAGTTCCGCGGCTATTGCTGCACCTATGCCACGCCCACCACCACTAATCATGGCGACCGGATATACTGAAACTGTCATTCTGCCTCCCGAAGTTAACAACACTCTTTCTTTATCGCGGGTTTACCGGTAGTGGCACCCTAATGACTACGGTTATCCAGAGCATCGCGCAGCCCGTCGCCGATGCAGTTAAAACAGGTCACTGCCAGGGTAATTGCCAGCCCGGGCGCCAGCGCCAGCCACGGCGCCTGCTCAAGATACTGCTGAGCACTGTTCAGCATATTGCCCCAGCTCGGCAGTGGTGGCTGAATGCCGTAGCCCAGAAAACTGATGTAAGCTTCCATCAAAATCGCTCTGGCCACCGTCAGGGTAGCAGCCACAATGACAGGTCCGATGACATTCGGTAACAACTCGCGGAACATAATCCAACGCCCTGACAGCCCTAACATTTTGGCTGCCAGGATAAATTCACGCTCCCGCAGTGATTTCACTTCGGTTTCGACAATTCGTGCAACTTCCATCCAACTGGTGACGGCAATTATCACGGTAATCATGACAGGACTGGGCTTGAGGAAAGCCGAGAGAGCCAGTAACAGAAAGACGCCCGGGAAAGAGAGAAAGGCATCGACAATACGCATTAAAATTGTATTGATTTTTCCGCCATAGTATCCGGCAATAATGCCTATCACCGCCCCGAAAGCGATGCTGAGCAGCATGGAAAAAAAGCCCACCAGCAATGATATCCGCCCGGCCATCAGCAAGCGGGCCAGAGTATCTCTTCCCAGCGGATCGCTTCCCAGCAAATGCCAGCCACTAAAAGGGGGTGCAAAGCGATGTCGCAGATCAATATGCAGGTCATCGAATGGCAGTAATGAAGGACCGATGATGCATGCCAGAGTCATCAGCAAAATGATAATCAGTCCGGCACAGGCGAGACGATGATGAAGAAAACGTTGCAGAGTTCGGTTTTTCCACCAGCGGGATGCCGGAGGGAGCGAAATAATGGCAGAGGTATCAGACATAATCTTCTCCTTACTCAGGGCGGATTCGTGGATCGATCAGTGCCGTTACCACATCAGCCAACAAATTGCCTGCCAACACCATGATGGCAGAAAACATTAGCAGCCCCATGACCACCGGATAATCGCTGTATCCCAGGCTGTCGAGAAACAACCTCCCCATCCCGGGCCAGGTAAAAACAGTCTCGGCTACCAGCGCACCGCCCAGAATGGTCGGGAGTTGCATGCCTGCCAGCGCCACCATAGGCAGCAGCGCATTCCTTACCACATGCTTAAGTAATACCTGGCGGGGAGAAAGGCCTTTGGCCCGTGCCGTTTTGACAAACTCCTGGTTAATGGTCTCCAGTGTGGCGCTGCGCATATAACGGCTCCATACCGCAATATCCACGAAAGTCAGCACCAACACCGGCAATACCAGATGATGCAGGATGTCACCCACCGAGCCATCACCAATGGTGTACATATTGCCGGCAGGGAACCAGTGCAATTTAAGAGAGAAGAAGTATATGGCGACCAGACCAAACCAAAAGGTCGGAATCGACAGTGCTATCATCGAAGCCATGGTTGCCACATCGTCAAACAGACTGTAACGACGGACGGCACTTTTAACACCAACCCATACCCCGATGGTGACCGCCAGCAGGGTCGAGGTCACCATTAGCAGCAGAGTCGCGGGAAGATGGGACAAAATAATATGCAGAACCGGCTGCCCGTCCCGGTAGGAACGCCCCCAGTCACCCCTTAACAGATGACTTAACCAGTCAAAATATTGCACTGGCAATGGGCGATTAAGCCCCATTTGTTCTGCCAGCCGGTGTAACGTTTGTTGGCTCATTCCCGGAGTGAGGGCGAACTGGGACAGAGGCCCGCCCGGGGCCAGGTTAAGAGCGGCAAACCCAATCACCGAGACCAGAAACAATACCACCAAGCTTTGGCCGCTTCGCCGTAACAGAAAATTCAGCATCATCCCTCCTTTTCACTTATTGAGCGCGCAGAATGGGTTATGCCCAGTACCAGCGACCGACATTCCAGCTGTCAATCCGTACATTCACATTCGGGATAATATTCATCGCTCCCTGTTTATGCCCCCGTACATTGGCAAACGGGAACAATGGCAGGAAAGGCAGGTCCTCTCTCACAGCCTGTTGAATCTGAGCATAAATCGCTTTTCGCTGGTCCGGGTCAAACACAGTGCTCCCTTTTCTCAGCAATTCATCCACCTTCGGATTCTGGTACTGGAAGGTATTCTGCCCGGCCCCCCCTTTGGCCGGAATTGAGGCTGAAGACATATAATCGCTAGTGTCAGGATCGGCTCCCGTCAGGAAATTCAGCCCGACAATTGAGGTATCAAATTTGGACATCATCCAAAACTCACCCCACATCACCGCTGGCGGAAGATTCGATATTTTCATTTCAATACCGATATCCTGTAATGACTGCTGCATAAATTGCTGCATTTGCTCACGCAGATGATTTCCTGCAGTGGTTGAATTGGTGAAAGATAATCTGACGCCATTTTTCTCGCGGATACCGTCCTTACCAGGCTTCCAGCCGGCAGCATCCAACAATGCTTTCGCTTTATCGGGACTATATTCATGAGCAGGCAGGGAAGGATCGTAATAATAAGATCCCTCCGGCATATAGGTTTCCGTTTCTTTCGGCAAGCCATAATAAAGAGAATCGATAATTGTTTTTTTATCGATAGCATAATAAATAGCCTGTCGGACGACTAACTCTTTGAATTGTGGTCGTTCAAGATTAAATGCAAAGTTTTCCAGCGTGGCGCTGGAAGCGACATCAACCACTTTCCCTGGTAATTTTTTAGCATCCGCATAATGATCGGCAGAAATCCACTGCAGACCCACAACATCGATATCACCAGAGACAAACTGGGTGTACATCACGTTCAAATCGGGGATATATTTATAAATCACCCGTTCCAGACCGGGCCCACCGGCATAATAGTGCGGGTTTGCCACCAGTTCAATATGGTCGCCTGCAACCCGTTGCTGCCAGACAAAGGGCCCTGTACCTACCGGTGCATTATTAAATGGCGCATTATTTTTGTCTTTTACCGGACCCAGTATATGCTCAGGGACGATAAACGTTGATGCAAGAATTGACGGATACGGCGCAAAGGGTTTCTCCATTCGCCAGCTAATTTCAGTCGGAGAGATCACTTTAATATCACGGACTAATTCATGCCCGGTCTTACGCCAGCTCCGAAAATTAGGGTCAACCAGTAGCTGCAACGTGAATTTTACGTCATTGGCAGTGAAAGGTTGCCCGTCATGCCATTTGACATCATCCCGCAATTTAATATGAAAATTCAGTCCATCCTGTGAAATCCCACCATTTTTGGTCGTCGGAACCTCTTGCGCCAGTGCCGGAGTAAATTCACCTTTCTCGTTAATCGCAAATAACGGATCAAAGATACTGAAATGAATCCCTTCATCCACTTCGATATGGGGCAAATGGGGGTTAAATACCGTAGGTTCCTGTGAAAAGCCAATGACCATTTGGCCTTTAGGCTTTGCCGGCATAGCAGCAAATACCTGTCCGAAACCGAACAACTCAGGCAGAGCAAACGTCGTAGCACCGGCGGCAAGATAGATAAGTGCCTGACGGCGGGAGATTTGGGGTAATGTTGTTTCCGGTTTTTTTGACATCGGGACTCCTCGGATTGTCTTCTGACCATAAGAGATGGATGATGTGCCATTGAATTAAAAGTCCGGCGACCAGAGAAACAGAAATGACTGAAAACAGTTCACCTACAGCAGAATTGTCCTGCCAAAATAAGATGTTTAGTTATTATTTATTTCGCAACTCACATTACTGTTAAATAAAATTAAAACAGGCCCGGAGACTGATGAAACTTCAATATTTTATGACACGCATGAATAATGATATTTTTCTCAAATTCAGTGACCATATGAAAAAAGTCTTCATCCTGTTTTCTGGCGAGCCGAATCACTTTTGAAGCAAGCTGATGGCCTTTCGCCGTCAGATAAAGTTCCTGAGAACGTTGATCAGCCGGAGAAACTCGTCGAATAATCAATCCCTGATTTTCCATTTTCTCCAGCAGGCGCCCCATTGAGGAACGATCGCGGACAATAATATCTGCAATATCTGAGGGTCTAATCCCAGGGTGACGGGAAACAATCAACAGCGTGCCTATTTTTCCGGTACCCTTCGCCACATCCAGACCTGAAAGTTTATTATCAAGATCCCGGGAGACCGCTATATTCACACGGCGAATATAGAAGCTCAGCAGTGACTCCAACCCACCAAAATCGGCAGAAGGATTATTAAAATCTGTTGTGGTTAATTCATCCATCGCTCACCTTTTCGAGTAAGACCGGCTGATAAATTCAGTATTCACAGATTAGTGGACAGTCACAACCAGTTTATCCATACGATTTTGTGATTTTATTAAGTAATCAACCTTACGCTCTGAGTCATAATAAAATGATCTTTCCTGATGGGTAATTCAGTTGCTAGTTTGTAATCACGGTAAAATCATCCCTCCCTGAACTACCGCTGATAAAGGATACGATGATGGAATGTCCGGAAATTACTGCCGAGAAAAATATTTTATTATCTGTTCGCCATTTGACTGTGGCATTGCCTGAAGGTATGGACCGCGATTATGCGGTTGAAGATATTAGTTTTGACCTGATGGCGGGCGAAATTCTTTGCATTATCGGCGAGTCTGGATCAGGAAAATCAGTGACTGCACATGCGGCGATGGGGCTGTTACCCCCGGTGCTCAGCGTAAAGCAGGGCGAAATTATTCTAAAAAATCAGAATATATTAGCCTCTGACCCGACAGTGATGCGCAGAGTGCAGGGTAAGACGATTGCCATGATTTTTCAGGATCCCCTGTCTGCACTTAATCCGGTCATGTCTGTAGGCAAGCAAATTTCAGAAGTCATGGTTGCACATGGGGTCGGTACCCCGCTATCACGGCAACAGAAAGTGGTGTCATTACTCGAGGAAGTCGGTTTACCTGACCCGGAAACCCTTCAGCACCAGTATCCTTTTAACCTTTCCGGAGGTCAGCGTCAGAGAGTGATGATTGCTATAGCGCTGGCATTAGACCCCGATGTACTGATTGCAGACGAGCCGACCACCGCGCTTGATGTCACCACTCAGGCACAAATTCTGCAACTTATCCGCAGCCTGCAAAGCCGTAAGGCTATGAGCGTCATGTTTATCACCCACGATTTTGGGGTGGTTGAAGAAATTGCCGACCGTGTCGTGGTCATGCGCAGAGGAAAAGTGACTGAACAGGGGCCGGCGTCACAGGTGCTTCAGCATCCGGAACACGACTATACCCGGCAGCTTATCCAGGCCGTACCACGGTTGTATAACGCACCACGGCCCCGGGAATCCAGCGCGCCGGTGGTTCTTGAAGCCATCAATCTCTGTAAATCCTACCGTAAATCATCAGGGTTATTTGGCCGCTCCCGGCAGGTCACCGCGCTGAATAATGTCAGTTTTACACTACGAAAAGGTGAAACGCTCGGAGTGGTGGGAGAATCGGGGTCAGGAAAATCATCACTGGGCAGGGTGCTGGTAAAATTACTTGAGGCCGACTCAGGGCAAATTATGTTTGATGGGCGGGATATTATTCCTGTCAGGGATAAAGATTTCCGGCCTTCACGCCCGTTGATTCAGATGATTTTTCAGGATCCCTTCGCCTCTCTCAATCCCCGCCAGACTATAGGGACTATATTATCAGTAGGCCCACGAACTCACGGGGGAATGACAGAAACAGAAATCCGGACCAAAGCTCTTAACTTACTGTCATTAGTAGGCCTGGAAAACAGTGCTTACGAGCGGTATCCTCATGAATTTTCCGGAGGGCAGCGCCAGCGGATTGGTATTGCCAGAGCGCTGATGTTTGACCCTCTGTTGCTGGTTGCCGATGAATCCGTATCCGCACTCGATGTTTCTGTGCAGGCACAGGTACTGGAGCTGCTGGTAAAAATTCAGCAAAAAACCCGGGTCGCCATACTGTTTATCACGCACGACCTGCGGGTCGCCAGCCAGGTATGTGATGAACTGCTGGTATTGTGGAAGGGAAATGTGGTGGAACAGGGAACTCCGCAAAAACTGCTCTCTGCTCCGGAGCATGCATATACGCAGACTCTGGTGAATGCTATTCCTGGACAGCGGATGTAAGACTACCCGACAGGGTGCAATCCGCTTAATCATTTCCGCAAGACAGATCTTTTCACCTGCGGACCTTGCCGTGGGTCCAGGGAGCATTCCGGGCCGTTCCGGATATCGGCTGCCTGGAAATTGAGTGGTGAAATGGGATAGCCTGCGAAATATTTTGGCAGACAAATAACCCAAAGTTAGCAGGTCACCCTGCTGTAAACGATTGATTCTGACAGCTGAGATGTCATACAGCTCTCTTATCAAGGTTAAAACGCCGGGAAACTCCTCCCGGCGGCGATAAACCTGAAGAAAATCGATAAAACCGACCCTTATTAATGCATCAGAAACCATGAGACGTTCTGTTTTTCCAGAGCTAAAGCTTTATTCCAGAGTCCCCCGGTCATTACCTGCATCAGAGGAGCGATATAAAAAAATCTTTCGATAAACGGTAGGTATCTCCCTCTTTGATCTGCTGAATCATTATTTTTTCTTTCTGATAATACGATTTATTTTCTTCATTTAATGCGGCCCAGTCAATGTATAACGAATCGTTATATCCCTGGCTATAAATATCCTTACCTGCTTCATTATCAGCCTCGTATTTTTTTCTAATCCATTGTGTTCTTTCACGAGGCACATCAAATATCTCCCTATGCGTCCAGTTATTTATCAACTGATATTTAAGTTCATAAAAGCAGTTACTCAGCATCGAAAAAGCAGAGATATTCTGGCTATGATTAACATCCACCGGAGGAGAGTGACTAAAAATAAAGGCAGAAAGGTAATACTCCAATTCTGAGCCAGGCGGGCAATTGCTTTTTAACACACTGGCTTCAGATTCTATCTCTTTCCATACCGATAATGCTAATGGTTTATCATCAATAACATCGCTGATTGCCTGACACCAGGCATGGAGTAGCTTCTGCTGCTGGTCACTCACTTTGACGATTGTACACTCTGACACCTCACTCAATAACCAGTGCCGGATAACCTGCAGGTGAATAAGACTATAATCCTTACCCAAAATAATCTTTTTTGACAGTTTATTGATTTCGTCAACCTCCTTAAAGGAGAGAAATGACAAAAGGCTTAAAAAAATATCAGGCAATCCAAAAACACGTGACAAATAATCATTATCAGGTTCTATATGCATGAGTAAATTACCCTGCCTTACAGGGCCGCCGGTCATTTTATCTGCTTGATCAAAATTTTCATGTTCCGGCATTAACTGGCTGATAAAAAATTCCATCACATATTGATCATTATAAAAAGAAGGCCAGTCAAAAATTTTATAATGATAAGTGGGTACACCGGAATCATTTTGACAATTATTAACTGTCAGCCATGTGATGAAGTCTGCTTTACTGGTTACACCCTGCTTCCGACCAACCTCCTTGCCATTAGAAAACAAAATAAATGCCGGGATACTCCTGACATTAAGTTCTGTAGAAACTTTAATATAATCATCAATATTAACTTTAACTATGTTGAGGTTTTCTGAATAATCCTCAGACAACTGTTCCAGGACAGGCTCCATTGATTTACAGGGGCCACACCAGGGCGCCCATAAATCAAGTAAAACAAAACCACGCTGTTCACTGACAAACTGAATAATGTTTTCTTCAGTAAAGTTTATCATCATAACCTCTTATAGTATTCCGCTGGTAAAATACGGGTTAGCATGTAATAAAACATCAGATGCTAACCTATATAAATTCAAATATTAAAAAACAGCTAAAAAATTTGATCGCTATAGTGTAATAGCTATAAATTCTCTACTGGTACATATTCCCACTGGCCGTTGGTCGATAATGCCAGATTCATACTATGGTAGCGAATGAGTGTTTCCCTGTGAGCAACACTAACCACATAAATATGGTGTTCCGATAACAGACTATAGACGCGGGCTTCAGTTTCATAATCCAGTGCGCTGGTTGCCTCGTCAAGGAATATAAATTCAGGTTTACGTAATAACACCCGCACAAAAGAAATTATTTGTTGCTCTCCCAAAGAGAGTTCCTTTTTCCAGTCAGATTGAGCATCAAACCCTCCGTGTTTAATAAGAATATCCTCTTTTCCTAACCGATGGAGGATATTAACTATTTCTTCATCAAAATCATTATTATCCTGCAAGGGATAGGTAAATTGTGAACGCAAATTAGCAGTGGTCATATACGTCTTTTGTGGTAAAAACATGATATCATGTTCATTCGGTATATAAATATTACCCGTGGCATAAGGCCAAATTCCAGCAAGCATACGTAATAACGTACTTTTACCAACACCGGTCGGGCCTGTAATAATAGTATTCTCTTTTATTGAAATATTCAGGTCTTTTATCAGTAAAGTAGCATTATCAGGAAGGTAGACATTCACATTGTTGAGCTCTATTTCCCCGGAATAATGACGATCAACCCCCTGGTCTTTACCGTCGTCCTTACTGACAGCACTGTGGATATCTCTTATCTCGTAGACACGATTAACACTCGGCACCATATTAATCACGGATGGGATAATACTGAGTAATCGGTTAGCCATCATCCAGACAAATGTAACACTCCCCGTAACCTGATCGATAGTTCCATATTTAATTAAACCAGAAAAATAGAGTGGTATGATAAAAAAAAGAGGAAAAATAGAATAGAAAGAATCTACAAGTGTATAGACTACTGAAATAGAAAAATTATAAAATATTAATTTTCGTGACCATAGTACACTCTGTGTCAGCAGGGAAAACAATCTATATTTTTCTGAATCCTCACCACGATAGAGTGAAATGACTTCTGCATCATCTCTCAACTGTACTAGCCCGCTACGATAATTTGCAGTTGACTTAATAATATTCCAGTTAATTTTAATCAATGGGTTATTAATTAGTATATAAATAATCAAAACGAAAAACAGAGAAAAAACAACTGAATAACTCAATACGGGAGATACTGATTTTATAATACCTAACTGAATATTAAATCCCATTAAAATACCAAACACTGTCGTTGGAAGAGCCACAATTGCAAGACAAAACGCGCTGATATCCTGTTGAATCCTCTGGTCTGGGTTATCGATTTCCGGGTACATGCCTAATTTATAGTACAAACGGTCAGACAGATAGTCTGCTACTATCTCTTTTGTCAGATTTTTACGCCAGTCCTGAACCAGCCAGGATGAAAAAAAGTCTGTTGTTTGAAACATAACGCCTAATGAAATGCTAATAAAACTTATCCATGTTAATAAACGCCAGTATATGGGCTGTTTTCCTACCAGCGCATTAGTCTGTTCTGCAATTAAATTTGAAATATATCCCCCCAGATAACTGGTACATACTGAGATAAAAATGCACAGTAGCAGCATCGCCCAAGGCCTGTAAGCATTCTTTCCAAACCAATAGCCTTTGCAGAGCTTAGCCGCTCGCTTAAAAAAGGTGATACTTATCCTGTAACGTTCATTATTATTAAGTAGAGATTCATTGATCATTTTTTTAACCCTGGTTCTATTTCATTAGAAGGTAACAGGAGGTTTTCAATTGTCCATTCCCCATCGGAGTGAAGCTGTAGCAGATAGTGATGATATTTTATTACAGTGTCATTATGCGCAATGGTAATTATATTTATATTCATATTAAACAATTGATAATAAATATTTGCTTCAGTATCAGGATCCAGAGCGCTGGTCGCTTCATCAAGAAATACATATCCGGGTTTTGCTAAAATAACTCTTGCCAGTGCTATACGTTGCTGCTCACCGAGTGATAAACAATTTTTCCAGTTTTCAACCGAATCAAGTGAGCCATACTGATTTACCATCTCTGATAAATTGACTAATTGTATTACTGCCAACAATTGCTCATCATTGTAAGCACTCACCGGAAAGGGATAACAAAACTGGTCACGCAACGAGCCACTGATAAGATATGGCCGCTGCGGCAAAAAAAAGATATCCTTTTCAGGGGGTAACTCAACCACTCCTTTTCCTTCAAACCACAATCCTGATAAAACACGAAATAATGAACTCTTACCACTACCTGTTTTTCCCATAATAACTATATTTTGTCTTCCGGATTTATCCGGAGATAACTCAAAATTAAAATCATTTAATAATAAGTTTTTGGTTCCTGGAATATAAATCGTCAGGCCAGTTATTTTCAAACTGTTTCCAACTGCACGTATTATACAATTCTCCGGGTGTTTTCCCCCGGACATATTACGCTCATTGCTTTCCTGAACTTCAGCCAGTCGCGTGATTGAGGGGGCAACGTTTATAATCTGCGGTATTTGGAATGTCAGTATACTAAAGCTCATCATCATCATGCTGGCTGAAGCGACACCTTGCATGACTTCACCATAGCTCATATGACCTTTAAAATACCAGGGCACCAGAATAAGCATCGGAAGTACATCCCAGAGCAACATGATAATACTGGAGGTCATCCCAATAACCCATTGATATCTCACATTAATCATTGTTTTGTTTATGGCTTGTCCCAGAAAACCATGAATAGATGAGGTTTCCGCCTTCTCTCCCCGTAGCAAAGCAATTTGCTCCGCATTATTTCTTGTTTGCATCAGAGAGTAACGGAAATCACCCTCTGCAATTTTAATATTAAAAATTTGGCGGATAGCGGGACGATAGATAAAATAGGTCACGAAAAATCTGAATAACGTATATCCCAGCACCAGCGTAATCAGTTGTGGCGACAACGTATAAAGAATGGATGCCTGGACTATCGTATCACCAACAGATCCGATTACTGCCCTGGGGTTCTCAACAAGTGCACTGCATACCGGAGAAATTTCCTCCTCGATGCGTTGGTCAATATTATCGATTGGACTATCGTATTGAATATTATAATAGTTATTTTTATAAAGAAGTTTTCCTATAGTATCTTTTGCGAGCCATGGCCACCATCTTATATTAATCAACCCCTCAATAAGTGGCATAAGAGAGGTAAGTAACGATCGAAAAAATCCGTAAACAGACAATAAGATAATAAACTTTATGTACTCATCCTGATGCTTAGCGACTAAGGCATCTGTTGCTTCCCTGGTCATTACGGAAAAAGATGCTCCGGAATAAGTGTAACCTGCCATAACTGCGCCCAATAATCCTAACAGCACCCATGATTTCCAGGCTGTTTTCCTTAGCCAGTACATCCGGTATAATTTCCAGACCCTTCTGAAAAATAATGCATTTATTTTGAAATTTTTATTATTACTTTCTGTTTTTTGCATAGACATGATTTTTCCTGAATATTGATAGTTTATATACCTCAGGTTATAAGCACCCTTGATAACACCCTGGAGATTTAATAGTCTAAACACCTTAATAAAAAAATAATTATTCCTGGCAACACTTAAAGAAATGTAACAGGCCCTCTTTTAATTTTTATCACCATCCACCATCAAACAAATAAAATCCAACTATATCTATTCATTTTAACTTCGCATGAGTTTTCCCTTGTGTCACTCAAAAGTACCGGTCAGAGACAACACGTAGTTTCTTGGAGCCCCGTAAAAATAACCAAATGTGCCATAGTTATTTCCAGTGGTTGAATAATAAGTTTTATCAAAAATATTATTCACTAAAAAATCAATATTCCAGTTATTCGTTATCTTATAATCTATATGGGCTGAATAAATTGCATAAAATGGCTGTTTAACAGTAAATGCAGGTGCATAATAAAGGTTAACACGGCTCTGAGTCTTACTTTGGGCAATCACTCCTCCACCAATGGTTATTTTTTTCATCTGTTCATTACCATTGACGAAATTATAGTCTGTCCACACTCTTATCATATGCTTAGGAGTATAGGTATTTACCGTAGACGCATTACCATCAGGGGAGGATGGAGGATTGAAACTGGTTAAATAGTTATAGGATGCCATCAATTGCCAACCGGCAGCTAAACTTCCACTGATTTCACTGTCTATTCCCTTAACTATTTTTTCATTAGGATCCACATCCCAGTAGTACCCATACATTCCATTTTGATTGTAATCAGGGTCATTTATGACGATTCCTGTGTCTGACAACCGTGTTTTATAAAAAGAGACAGAGGCATTAAGGGTACCATCTGCCCTGCCATATTTCAGACCCGCCTCCATGTTAACCCCTTGTTGCGGGGGTAAAGGGGCGCCCTGCTTATCCAGTGACGAAAGCTGCGGACTGAAAACATAGGAGTAATCTCCGAATAATGACCAATCATCACTCAAATCATAACTTATTGTATAGGCCGGACGTTCCCATTTTCTCAGATTGTAACTCGCTTCCTCGAGAGCTGTTTGCTGTGAATTGATTGTTCTTGTATAGATTTTATATCCATCGAGCCGAATACCTATCCCAAGGTGAAGGCGCTTTATCGGAGTAATAACGGCACTGCCAAATACATTCCAGACAGTTGTATCTATTGCTGACAGAGGCCCATAATTTTGTGGATCCACAGGTCCCAGAGGGATGACATGCCAGTTGAAAGGGCTAAGTCCCGGCGAGGTATTTCCAAAAATTCCATAATCAGGAAAGTAACCTGGTGAAGGAATTGTGTAGTCATTGAAAGACTTAGTATAATTTCCACCAAACGTAAATTTTTGTGTTAACCCGCCAACATCATAATTTCCTGATAATTTACTATCCCAGCTATTATCCCTGTTTTTACCTCGGGATACATATCCACTAATAGTACTAAAATTTTCGGTATTCGGGTTTAATCCTCCGGAAGTAGTGATTATCTGATTACCAAACTGTCGGTAACTACCATCATAATTATTTTTCAGTGTCCAGTGTTCAGAAAAGCTCTGTTGCCAGCCGAGGAAATACTCTTTATTTTCTATATTATTGTACGCCCAAGGTTGGGTAAATGAAGTATTTCGTGGAAATTTTGGATCAGTTCCATCATTATACCTCGACAGCCCGCTAATCCAGGGAGTCGCATGTAGACGGCGGTAGTTTACTCCAGCAGTCAGCAGAGTTGAGGGTATGGGATTATACTCCAGGATATTGTAGATTGTGCGATCATCACGGCTGGCATAATGGTAGAAATAATCCTGCTTTTGCCAGGAGAGTACGCTTCTGCCTCGTAAAGTGCCTGTAGCATTAAGCGGCCCGGAAACGTCCAGCATATTTTGATATTTATTCCATGAACCTGCAGCACCGGTATAAATCAATTGAAAGTGATCAGTAGGACGCTTACGCACCAGATTCACTGAACCAGATACTCCTCCTGAAGGGGAAAACCCTCCCAGCAAACTATCTCCGCGCAAAATTTCAATATGGTCATAAATTCCACTGGAAAGATCATTACTGAAACCGTAGGTACTACCATTATTGGAAATATCTATCGTAGTTCCGCCATCTACAGTAGCCTGAGTGAGTGCAAATCCACGAGAATAAAAAGAATTTCCCAGGTTACCGCTAGTCTGAGCCACAGTAATACCGGGCGCTCTGCTTAAAACATCACTCAGCGTAGTACTATTTTGTTCTGTCATCTGTTTATGACTAATCACTGAGACAGATTTTGCCATATCTTTCACATTAACCGCCGTTCCATCCCCGGCACTGGCCATGCTGCCATTAAGACTTCCGGAGCCTTCGGTCGCTGTAATATCACTGCTGCCATTAACCCCCGTGGCAGTCGCAGAGCCCGGTTGCAAATTTTGTCCTTCAACATTCACTACACCGAGTGTTTCTCCTGCGCCATTTTGATTGCTGGTAATATCTACAGGAATAATTTTCAGTTCATGCGTCGAGACCGTTTGCCAGGTTAGCGTGGTCCCGGCCAGTAGCCGGGTGAGCACCATATTGGCATTACCTGTTCCTTTGAAACCACCACTCACTAATCCATTAACCAAACTGTCGTTGGCCTGTACTAAAATATTTGATTGTCGCGAAAATTGGTGTAGTGCTTCCTGTAAGGAAATACCCTGAGGAATACTAAACGCTATCTCTGCACCCGAAACTTCAGATTCAGAAGCCAGAGTCGCAACTGATAAATGACTATAAATTATAATAACAAAAACATTCAAAAATAACTTTTGTCTTATTTTATACATGGCGAAATCTTTCCCCATTGGATTTTATACAGTGGCTATCATTGATATTGCTAATTTTATTAATATTAAATTTCTATTTTTTAATTAAAAAGCCTGGTGTTGTTATTTCATAGAATATTACCTGAAAATAATAATGGTTTTATCTTAATATAAAATTAATTGGTACAGTTAATCTCATTGATGTTCTCCCTGCCATAACTTCTTCAGGAGGTGGTGGCAATTTCCCAACGCGTTCTAATAACATCCGTGATTCCCGGTCCAGAGTGGCATAACCACGACTACGAACTAATTCAATATTACTTATATTCCCCGCTGTATTAATATCAAAGCTTATAATAACGACATCCTGTTGTTTCATTCTTATTGCGTAGGACGGGTATTGCATGTTTTTTTGCAAAATCATCAATATCTGTGACTGCCATTGTTGTTTGACATTAGTTTGAATATTACTTACCGCCCCCACTACTTTTTCATGAGGAGCAGCAGGCTGCTGTGTCAGGGCCTGAGGCTGTTCCTGCTTTTTGGTCATCGGTATCGGTTTATCTCGAGCCGGATGTTTTTGAACGTGAACAGCGTGTGATTTTCTGACAACGTTCTTTACCAGCTTAGGTTTTAACTCTTCCTTTTCTGTGGCGGAAGGCACGTTAATCATAGGTTGCTTTACATTTTCTTTCTCCGGATGAGTTTGTGGCGGGGGCGATATCGCCTCCGTTTCGGGTGGTAATTTTTTTTCAGTCGTAATACTTTCCTGACTGACCATATTAGCTTCTGCCAGGGAGACCTCAAAAGGCATCGCCTGCGGGCTGGCAACAGGCATATCATGATGTAATAGATTTCGTCCGTACAAAAACAAAATAAATATCAAGCCATAAGCAGTAACAGTGGCCAACCCAACCAATAACCAGTAACGAATCTCTTTGCCGGAAATTATAGGTTGATTGAAATAAAATATATGGGAAAGATCATTCATATATAACATCCCCGGACTTATTTTTGTTTTCCTGACAAATCTACCAACGCAATTTTTGTATAACCATTTTGATGCAAAGTTTCCATAATGGTGATCAGCTGTTGATATTCAATCCCTTTATCTGCCTGCAGATAGATGCGGTTATCCCCACCTGGTTTAATAACCCGTTTAATTGCAGAAATTAATTCCTCCTGTTTTACCGGCAGGTCGTTAACATACAGAGTCCCATCTTTTTTGACACTCACCATCGGAGGATGTACAGGAGGTTGCTCCGCTTTTGCCATACCGGATGGCAGGTCAATTTTAATGTTACTCGTCGAAAGCGGTGCTGCAACCATGAAGATAATCAGCAATACCAACATGACATCGATAAAAGGAGTCACATTAATTTCCGATATCTCATTAATTTCGTCAGCTCCGTGATTCAGAGTTGAGAAGCCCATTATCAATTCCTCCGGACACGTTAGGGGCATGTGCCATTACATCCAGTTCCCGGCTTAGCAGAGACATCACGGTAATAGCAACATTATTCAATATTAGTTTATAGCCATTTATCATACGCCCCAGAATGTTATATAGAATCACGGCAGGTACCGCGACTAATAATCCTAGTGCTGTTGCAAATAATGCTTCAGCGATCCCCGGAGCCACAACACTCAGACTGGTGGTTTGTGACTGAGCAATAGAAACAAAACTGTGCATTATTCCCCATACCGTACCAAACAACCCGACAAAAGGAGCGACTGCACTTGTCGTCGCGAGTATGGCTGTTAGCCTGGATATTTTTCTGACCTGCAATACCTCCATATACATAATTTTCGACATTGCGCGTTCTTTTATCGATTGATGATTATCACCTCCCGGGGTCACAGTTTTAGAAATTTCCAGTTCATCTTTTGCAAGTAGTACTGCCTGAGAACAATAGCCTTCCCCTGCAATTTTTGCGTCATTGAGTAATACTGAATTTGCCATTAAAATATTATTTTTTTAATTCTTTTTGACTCCAAAAAAACCTCAACCGTTTTTCCTATCCAGATAAACCAGACCATAAAAGAAGCCAGAACCATAATAATTATTACTGATTTAACAACCACATCTGCATTCTGGTAAAGGTCTAAAGGTGACAAACTGATATCTGCCATAGCAATAATATTCTCCTGATTAAGCCGATGAAATCATCATCCGGTTTAACGTCACGCTAAAAAACATCATCAAAAATCCTGCCGGCTTTGTAAGCCGACACTCTGATGCATACGTAATTAACAACATCACTTAGCCATCATAAAAACAGCTAAACATCGCTCAATAATTTATGGAGAAGGCTACTAATGAGCTTATACACTTACATATTTTAAAAGAAATATAATAATCCGGATTGCTTATATATCTATTGTATAAGAAGCAATGAGTTTAATAACTGCCGCGAATCCTGAAGTCCTGGTTAACTAATAAATTTAATTTATTATTTTTATTTTTTATTTTTTCGGTATGAAATTCAAGGATTACATATTTTACCCCGGCCCCGGGTACCGGCTGAAAGCCTGATGAAAACTTCAGAAATAATTATTATCGAAATGCTAACGGGATTGAGTAATGATATGTACAAAAGGGTTTACTTATTTAAAATGCATGGGTTACCCCGGGCATCCCGAGGGGGCAATTCACTTTCGGTGAAATGGGAAAATCCAAGAAGATATATATAGTGTACTTTATCAGTATGATAGAAAATGATTCCGACAGTGCCAGTGAAGACGGGAGAGAAGTAAATTCGGTCTGGCATCGTAAAAACTTATGACTGAGAACATTTCTGAGAGCTACAAATTAGGAAAATGTGCGCACCAGGTTCACCCGACTACGACTGAAAGGGTCCATATTGAGGTACAGAAAAAATTTTTGGATTTGCTGTATTTCATGGGGTAACGGTCATATCGCATTCTTTAAAAAGAATGCCACCTAAAAATGAGCGACGGAACACATCCTGTCTGTCCCGGACGGCCTCATTCCCGAGTACTCTGTTCGGTACTTTTATCAAAATATTGAGTTACTGTACCCCAGCGAAGCAAGTATTTTGGCTGCCTGATTTAATTGTTGCTGGATTGAGCCCACAGCAGGATTGGCGACAATACCCACAGAGCCGGTGTAACCGCAGCTATCTAATTTGTCAGCAAAACGGGACAATTCCGTCTGAGGACTATCTTTCTTTTCGCCAACAGTACTTCTGGCAACGCTTAACCGCAGGTCCAGGGGATCATAAAACTGCACCGCGTAGATCTGTTCAGTGGAGATTTTATCCAGCCAGGAGGTGTCTCCTCCCTGGGACACAATATGCAGCCAGTCAACCATCAACCCAATATTGGGTTGACCCAGTTGCCGCAGGTGTTCCAGAGCCACAGGCAGAGTAGTGTCTGTACAACCACTGCTGAGTGGCTGGTAGATGATCTTCATATTGTAACGGGCAGCCTCGGAAGCCAGCCATCGCATATCATCATCCACCTGTGTTGCGACAAAATCAGGATGCTCCGGGGGTGTGACTAACAGAGTGTCACATCCGGCCTGCAAAGATAATGCAATGCTCTGACGGACTTCTTCACGCCTTTGCCAGCGCAAGGCATGAGGGGCACCAATAAAGTTTTCCAGCGTTCGCAAATGAGTCAGATGTAATCCATAGCGTTGAAGCAGGATTGAGCATCTCTCACCAATAATAAGCCCTGACTCCGAGGGGTCTGCGGATAAATCAGAGGGTGACGCGTCAATCTGCGAAAAACCGGCGTCATGTATCTGCAGTAACAGTTCGTCATTTAATAACCCGGCAAAACCGGAAGTATTCAGCCAGCGAGTAATGGCCATCAAACAGCACCTCCGCAAAGCACGTATATACAGCCGCCTCCGGCGGGTAACCGGGGCGGAAGGTCAGGGATCAGTGTTTAATACTCTGTCAGTGACCACATTAACGGATCTGCCATCAAAGCTTAATGAAATTTACTTATTAACCGGCTCAGCCAAGAACGTTGACCAACGCGAAGCCGGCAAAAGTCATCAGCAGTGTTCCGAATAAATGCAGGCTGGCGCTGGTCATCGCCCACAGATATTTTCCGGATTGCAGCATTCCCATCAGTTCGGCCGAAAAGGTAGAAAAAGTGGTCAGACCGCCACACAACCCGGTGGTAATCAGCAATTTCCACGCCGGATCCAGTTGTGGATGGCGGGCAAACCATGCCAGCGCTCCGCCGATAATAAATCCACCCACCAGGTTAACCAGCAATGTGCCAAGTGGCAGATCGGCAAACAAGGGATTAAAGCGCATGGCGCACCACCAGCGCAGTAAACAGCCGGCACCACCACCCACTAAAACAGCTATGAAAGAATTGAACATATCGGATTCCTGAATCATTGCGCCGTAGGGGGAAAAGGGAAGTGGCAGACATAATCACCTGACACACCAACCTCCCCCGCAGGCAGGTTAAGTATTATGTCAGGCGTCATCAGCCGCTCAGGTCTCAGAGCGGCGGTTGGTTGAGGTGGAACACCATCACCCCGAAGTCATCATGTACGGCTTTCCGTGGAGGTCAGCGCTAATGAGTTCTGCAATACGGATAATAACCTGTGAACGATAAACAGACAATATTCCCTGACAAGGCGAGATAACCGAACAACAACAGTCATTAGCTCAACAGCCCCAGATGTTCGACAAGGATGGTACAACCGATACCCACCAGCACCACACCGCCAAGCACTTCGGCCCATTTTCCCAGCAACGGGCCGATAAACCTGCCCACTAATACTCCCGTGGTGGCCATAATGGTCGTAGCCGCTCCAATCGCAAACGCAGTCACCACAATGTTGACCTGCAAAAATGCAAGGCCCACCCCGACGGCGAGGGCATCCAGGCTGGTAGCAACCGCGGTCATTGCCAACACCATAAAGCCATGACGTTCAGGTGCTATACATTCATCAGCAGCCCCCTGACGGAATCCGCCAATCACCATTCTGCCACCCAACACAGACAGCAGAATAAAGGCAATCCAGTGATCCCATGCCATAACATATTTGCTGGCCGCCAGGCCAATGCCCCAGCCAATCAACGGGGTCAGCATTTCAATTCCACCAAAAATGAATCCGGTACGGAAGGCTTCTTTAATCCCCGGTTTTTTGAGCGTTGCGCCTTTCCCCAATGCTGCGGCAAACGCATCCATCGACATGCCAAAGGCAAGTATAATTGTGGTAATCACGTCCATTAGGTTTCATCGCTCAGACTTGTCTCTCAGGACAATATAAGGGGTGACAATGAATACCTGCCACCGAATGAAGCGCAGTTTACCATGATTGTATGAATTAAAAAAGACAGTAAAATCATGGTGTTAGTTATAGCAAAGGCTATATTTCATAACATTCGCTAAGTTAGTGCTAAGTTAATGGAAAATAAGGAACTCCCGGTAAAAATCTACCTTATGCTTAGCCATTGGCACCGTACTACACCAAAGTGCCCTCGCATATAGCAACGGGCTGGCGATTGAAACCTGGTGTAAATTCCCGGAGAATACTTCGTAATCTCTTTTGCCCTGGCAGGGTCACAATGAAAAATCCGCTCGAAAGCTTACTTATCCCCGGAGGTATATTATTACTGGGGTTCCTGTCTGCATTATTGCTGCCTGCACCCGCCTTCGGGTTATCGTTGGCGAAAAAGCTGATGTCAGTGTTACACATTATGGATTTGAACCAGCTGTACACGATAGTGTTTGGAATCTGGTTCTTATTGCTCGGTGCGGTGGAGTTTTTTGTAATCCGTCTTCTGTGGCGAAAATTTGCCCGCCAGTGACTGGTAGCCTCTCCCCGGGTAACGGGGAGGCCTGGCCCGGGAGAAACAAGCTGATAACAAAAAAGATACAAAAACTGCTATATTACTGCGCGACTTTCCCCTCTCCAATAACACAATAAATATATTTTATTATCAATTAGTTAATAAGCTGCTTTTTTTTGAGCTTGCTCACGGTTTTATGTTCTGCTTTCTCAGTCTCGTTGACCAACAAAAAAAATAACCATATGAAAATAAACATATTTAATTTTATTAAATGCTGTTTTTTAGGTTATTTTGGATTTAATCATTTATTAAAAACTCTCGGGCAAACACTTGTTTAAATTCGGGGCAAAAATGTTATATTCATAGGTAAAACATATAACCTGCTATTAACTCCTGGCCACAGTAGCCCGGAAAAATTACAGGATAACTTTTGGCCAGTCAGACAAGCCCATCGCTTACCTAAACGGCCCCTTATATTGCTGGTAAACCTGTCAGGGTCAGGCTCCTGACAGCCAGAGGAGATATTGCCTCATGTGTAAATCAACCATGAACCTTTCTCTTGCCATGAGTACCGCCGCCGGTGCCGTGCAGAAGGTTCAGCATGGAAAAGACGTTGATGTGCTACTGATCGGCGCCGGTGTGATGAGTGCGACACTGGGAACTTTTCTGCAGGAGCTGGAACCCGAATGGACGCTGGAAATGGTGGAGCGGCTGTCTGATGTCGCTGAAGAATCCTCAAATGGCTGGAACAATGCCGGTACCGGACACTCTGCACTGGCCGAGCTGAACTACACTCCCCAAAAAGCTGACGGCTCAATTGATATCAGTAAGGCTGTCGCGATTAATGAAGCCTTCCAGATTTCACGTCAGTTCTGGGCCGCTCAGGTTGAAATGGGTCGCCTGAATCGTCCGGAAACCTTTATCAATACCACCCCACATATGAGCTTTGTCTGGGGTGATGATAATGTGGAATTTCTGCGTAAGCGGGTTGCAGCCCTGAAAACCAGTACCCTGTTTCGCGGCATGGAATATTCAGAAGATCCACAGCAAATTGCCCGCTGGGTTCCTCTGTTGATGGAAGGTCGTAAACCCGGAACACGGATTGCGGCCACCCGTACCGAAATCGGAACCGATGTAAATTTTGGTGAAATTACCCGTCAGTTGATTAGCGCACTGCAGAAAAATGATACCTTTACATTACGCACCCGGCAGGAAGTTCGTGAAATTAGTCGCTTACCTGACGGACGCTGGCAGGTCACATTGCAGGATCTGCAATTAAAATCTCAGCGACAACTGATTGCCAGACATGTGTTTATCGGGGCCGGCGGTGCAGCATTACCTCTGTTGCAAAAATCCGGGATTCCGGAAGCCCGCCGCTTTGCCGGCTTTCCGGTCGGTGGTTCGTTTCTGGTGACCGAAAATCCACGACTGGTCAGCCAGCATCTGGCAAAAGTTTATGGAAAAGCCAGTGTCGGAGCACCTCCGATGTCGGTGCCGCATGTTGATACCCGTATGCTGGATGGAAAACAGGTCCTGTTATTCGGCCCGTTTGCGACTTTTTCGACCAAATTCCTCAAACAGGGCTCATTGCTGGACATGTTCAGCTCCATGACTGCCTCTAATTTGCTGCCAATGCTGCAGGTAGGGACCAAAAATATCAATCTGATCAAATACCTTATCGGCCAGGTGTTACAGAACGATAATGACCGGATGGAAGCCTTACAAAATTATGTACCGAATGCCCGTCCGGAAGACTGGCGGCTGGTGACTGCCGGGCAACGTGTGCAGATCATCGAAAATGACAGTAAACAAGGTGGCGTATTACGCCTGGGAACCGAAATTGTGACTTCACAGGATGGCACTATTTCAGCCCTGCTGGGTGCTTCTCCCGGCGCTTCAACCGCAGCCAAAATCATGCTGGATTTGATGAGTAAAATTTTCCCGTCGGAAATGGCCTCTTCCGGATGGCAGCAAAAAATTCGCCAGATGATACCCTCCTTCGGTACTTCTCTGGACGGAGATGTCGCCGCGACCGAGCAGGTATTATCCTCCACCAGCCGTATTTTGAAGTTAGATTACCGGGCACCTGAGTCTTCTGCCGCTGACCCCGTGAGTCAGCCAGTTCCGGCAGCGAATGATGAAGGCCACGACACGGAGAATGTCGTGGGAAAGTAAATAAAGAGTGAATGCTTACTCACTTTTGTCGGCAGATAAAAGTGAGTTAACTCCTTCAGCAATCACTCATCACCGTTGGCTGCAGTGTATTGACTATGCATGGCAGTCATAATCTGTTCTCTGGTCTGGCAGTCACTTTCCCGACACTATTGTTAGTAAGCACACACTCTCTCTGGTGTGCCTGCTCATGCGGCCAGACAGAATTATGGAGTTCCGTTTCGTCCCCAAAGCACATAGCCTTGTCGTTCGGTGAGCAACTGATAATACTGTCGGACTGCCGGGTAATCTGGTCGTTCCAGCGGAGTCTCATACCAACGATTCACGGCCAGCCCGACCGGAATATCTGCCAGCGTGAAATCATCACTGGCGACATAACTACCGGTTTTCTCCAGTTGTTGGTTGAGTATACCCATCGTGTAATTCCAGCCTTTACAGGCCGCGGCCAGCAATTGTGGATCCTGGTGACCAGGCGACTGACGGACCAGTGCGGTAAAAGCATACCGCCATGAGGTATTCAGTTCGGTCGCTTGCCAGTCCATCCACTGGTCAACCCGCGCCCGCAGTTGTGGTTCCACCGGGTAAAGTGCTTCGGCCTGCCGTGAATTTGCCAGGTAACGCAGGATGGTATTAGATTCCCATAACACAAAATCCTCGTCACGGATCACAGGCACCATCCCGTTTGGATTCATTCTGAGCAACTGTGGACAACGACTAACATTGTCGTTCTCTCCGATGTCTTCTCGCTGGTAGACAATATCCAGTTCTTCACATAACCATAATACCTTGCGGACATTAATTGATGTCTCTTTCCCGTAAATGACCAGCATCCGCTATTCTCTCCTGTCAGCAGCCTACAGCCAGCTATCTGCCAGCCTGTAAGAGTAAATATAATACAACCTGCGGCTCCGGGACTGTAAAAATAGCCATCCGCACAACCGGGACAAGGTTTCGTGGCGGAAGGTCCACTGATCCTGACAACCGGCAGGGAATTTCCGGGGGGCATAGGCTCACCACCTGAGCCAGTAGGATACCAGCAGCCCAACTCATAAGGGTCAGGCCCCCGGTATAAGCGGTTAGTCGCCGAGCAATTTGCCAGCTATACTTATTCTGTTATTCATTAACTTAAACAAGGATCCCTGACGTTCATGGTGGAAAAAAAGCTCACGCCCGACGGAGAGAATCAGCAGCCGGCCCCCCTTCTTAAAACCGGTAACCCGTCAGTTGACCGTTCAATCACCCGCGCCTCGGAAGGCATTCACTGGTTTCGCAAAATACCGGCGGTTGCACATTTTCTGCGGGCTCTTGAACGTTTTAATGACCGGCTGGGAAGCCAGTTTGGTGCGGCTATTACCTACTTTTCCTTCCTGTCGATCATCCCGATTTTAATGGTTTCCTTTGCCGCCATCGGTTTTGTTCTGGCATCAAACCAAAACCTGCTTGCTGAACTTATAGAAAAAATTGTCAGCAGCATCAGTGACCCCACCCTGGCAGGGACATTAAAGAGCACGGTAAATACCGCTATTCAGCAACGTACCACTGTGGGTATTACGGGGTTATTGCTGGCGCTCTATTCTGGTATCAGTTGGGTAGGTAATTTACGCGAAGCCATACGTGCACAGTCGCGGGATGTCTGGGAGCGAACTGAGCGTGACCACGAAAAATTATGGCGCAAATATATTCGTGACTTTATCTCTCTGACCGGACTTATGCTGTCGCTGGTCATTGCCCTGTCACTCACGTCAGTTGCGGGGTCTGCACAGGCAGCGATTGTGCATGCACTGGGTCTTGACCATGTTGACTGGCTACGCCCTGTGATGACTATTATTGCCCTGACAATATCTGTTTCGGCTAATTTCCTGATATTCCTGTGGATCTTTTGGATACTGCCACGCCACCAGCCACCGAAAAAAGCATTGCTACGGGGTACTTTGTTGGCGGCCATTGGCTTTGAAGTGATCAAGTTTATTATGACCATCATGCTGCCTAAAGTGGCTTCATCACCGTCCGGGGCGGCATTTGGTTCTGTGCTGGGACTGATGGCTTTTTTCTATTTTTTTGCACGCCTGACCCTGTTTTGTGCTGCCTGGATTGCGACAGCTCAGTATGAAGGCACATCAACGGAAGGTAACGACCCGCAAAACAGTTCTCAGGATGAAACATCTCAAAATGTAAGAGAAAATTAATTCAGTTAAAAACTTCACTCTGCGGATGTTTTTAATACAAAAAGGCCAGATTAAAGTGACCACCTCACTTTTTTTTGGCCTTAAATTAGTGGAATACTCTAAAAAAAACCACCCCCTACTGCCATCTTTCAACAAACACAAATCTTCAAAAATTATCGACTTTTCAGCATCACATCCGCGCCGAATCAGGGAGTTTCTTGATTGAAGGCCATAAAACAGCTGCGTAATATGGTTCGTCCACTGTTACAAAAATAAGAATCTATTATTATGCAAAGCAGCAATACTGAGCCTTACCCGTCACCTGCAGAATCTCCCCCGGTGAATTCAAGAAGCAAAGTGCTTGTCGCCTCTCTGGTAGGTACCGCCATCGAGTTTTTTGACTTCTATATTTATGCGACCGCCGCGGTCATTGTATTTCCGCATATCTTCTTCCCTCAGGGGGATGCCACGGTAGCAACACTCCAGTCGCTGGCGACCTTCGCCATCGCTTTTGTTGCCAGGCCTATCGGCTCTGCCATTTTCGGTCACTTTGGTGACAGAATCGGCCGTAAAGCCACGCTGGTTGCCTCATTACTGACCATGGGCGTTTCTACTGTAATTATCGGGTTATTGCCGTCTTATTCGACTATTGGCGTTGCAGCACCTCTGTTGCTGGCACTGGCCCGTTTCGGTCAGGGGCTTGGGCTTGGGGGAGAATGGGGGGGAGCCGCTCTGTTGGCGACTGAAAACGCCCCGGCAAAAAAACGTGCTTTATATGGTTCTTTTCCTCAGTTGGGCGCACCGATTGGCTTCTTCTTCGCCAACGGTACTTTTTTACTCCTTTCGTGGTTGCTGAGTGATCAGCAGTTTATGGACTGGGGCTGGCGAGTGCCCTTCATTTGCTCTGCGATACTGGTCATTATCGGTTTATACGTCCGTGTTTCGCTGCACGAGAGTCCGGTGTTTGCCAAAATTCAGAAAGAAAACAAACAGGTCAAAGTCCCCATCGGCACTTTACTGTCAAAGCACCTTGGCGCAACTGTGCTCGGCACATTCATTATGCTGGCGACTTATACGCTGTTTTATATTATGACCGTCTATTCGATGAGCTTCGGGACTGCACCGGCACCGATCGGACTGGGCTTCTCGCGTAACAGTTTCCTGTGGATGTTGATGATTGCAGTGATTGGCTTCGGAATCACGATCCCGATTGCCGGAATGCTGGCTGACCGTTTTGGCCGCCGTCGGACCATGATTATTATCACTTTATTGTTGATTGGTTTCTCACTGCTGTTCCCGGCGATGCTGAGTTCCGGCTCGTCATTAATGGTGATGCTGTTCCTGCTGGCCGGTCTGAGCATTATGGGTCTGACCTTCGGCCCCATGGGAGCGTTGCTGCCAGAACTGTTCCCGACTGAAGTTCGTTATACCGGCGCTTCATTCTCTTATAATCTGTCGTCTATCCTGGGTGCCTCTGTCGCTCCTTACATCGCGACCTGGTTGAAAGCCGAGTATGGACTGTTTGCGGTCGGCTTATATCTGGGGACTATGGCTGTCATTACCTTGCTGGCACTCATTATCAGCAAAGAGACCCGCCATCAGACCTTATTTGATGCCACCTGATTTACCGGTTCTTCCCTGACCCAAGGGAAGAACCTCTCTCCAGCCTCTGCTGCTGCGAATACATTGTCAGTACTGACAGCAATTGTTATAACCTTTCCTTCTGCCCCTGCCTTGTGAGATTGAATAATGACTGTCACAGAAAGCCTGATTGCTTATACATTCACCGCCGGATTACTGACTCTGACACCGGGCCTGGATACTGCGCTGGTTCTGAGAACTGCCACTGTTGAGGGGCGTAAGCAGGCAGTCCGTGCTGCTCTGGGAATCAATATCGGATGTATTCTGTGGGGGTTCGCCGTCGCCTGTGGACTGGGCGCTTTGATCGCTGTTTCTGAACTGGCCTATGATGTGCTGAAGTATTGCGGAGCGGCCTATCTTTGCTGGCTGGGCCTTGGAATGTTGCTGCGCCCGCGCAAAGGAATTGCCGGTGCTGATGACAAACACTTCAAAAAAGACACTAACTGGCTGTTGCGTGGCATCACCGGTAACCTGCTGAACCCGAAAGTCGGTATTTTTTACGTATCCTTTTTACCGCAGTTTATTCCGCAGGGCCATTCACTGTTCTTCTGGACTCTGGGACTGGTCGGTATTCATATGTTACTGGGAATCAGTTGGCTGATGACATTGATTGCTGCAACCCAGCCGCTGAGCGCCTTTTTCAAACGCCCGGCAGTCGTCACCACCATGGACCGTGCTACCGGTGCCGTTCTGCTGTCATTCGCCGCAAAGCTGGCCTTTAGTAAGCGTTAACTCCCTGTCACCGGCCCATTCGTGGGAGGGACCGGTAAAAGACAGCGATTCGCCACTTCTGCCTGCCCCTTATCAGCGACACAATAAATATTGCAGACAAAAAAAACTGCCCCCCGAATACGGAGGGCAGTTCATCTGATAATACAGTACGTCGCTTATGGCGTGTAGTTAGCCGGCAACAGCAATACGTTTCATGTCTGTCATATAGCCACGCAGTTTGCTACCTACAGCTTCGATTGGATGGTGGCGAATCGCTTCGTTAACATCACGCAGTTGCGCATTGTCCACCGCATTTCCGCTCAGGGTTTCCTGGCCTAAGTCACCAGTCTGCAGCGAAGCCATAAAGTCTTTCAGCAACGGTACCGCAGCAAATGAGAACAGGTAGTTACCATATTCAGCGGTATCAGAGATAACCACGTTCATTTCATACAGACGCTTACGCGCAATGGTGTTAGCAATCAGTGGCAGCTCATGCAGTGATTCGTAGTAAGCTGATTCTTCGATAATGCCGGAAGCCACCATGGTTTCAAACGCCAGTTCAACTCCGGCTTTAACCATTGCAATCATCACTACGCCCTGGTCATAGTAATCCTGCTCAGCAATTTTACCTTCGAACTGAGCAGCGGTTTCGAACGGGGTTTTCCCGGTTTCTTCACGCCAGGTCAGCAGGTCTTTATCGTCATTCGCCCAGTCAGCCATCATGCCGGAAGAGAACGCACCGGAGATAATGTCATCCATGTGCTTCTGGAACAGTGGCGCCATAATCTCTTTCAGTTGCTCAGACAGCTCATAAGCACGCAATTTTGCCGGGTTGGACAGACGATCCATCATCAGCGTAATACCGCCGAATTTCAGGGATTCGGTGATAGTTTCCCAACCGAACTGGATCAGTTTTTCTGCGTAAGCCGCATCTGTACCTTCTGCTACCAGCTTGTCAAAGCACAGCAATGAACCCGCCTGCAACATACCACACAGAATGGTCTGCTCACCCATCAGGTCAGATTTAACTTCCGCCACGAAAGAGGACTCCAGAACACCCGCACGGTGACCACCGGTCGCTGCTGCCCACGCTTTCGCAATTGCCAGACCTTCACCTTTCGGGTCATTTTCAGGGTGAACCGCGATCAGGGTAGGAACACCGAAACCACGCTTATATTCTTCACGGACTTCAGTGCCCGGACATTTTGGTGCAACCATCACTACAGTGATGTCTTTACGGATAGTTTCGCCAACTTCAACAATGTTAAAACCATGTGAATAGCCCAGTGCAGCACCATCTTTCATCAGCGGCTGAACGGCCTGGACAACGGCGGAGTGCTGTTTGTCCGGAGTCAGGTTAACCACCAGGTCCGCCTGTGGGATTAACTCTTCATAGCTACCTACTTTAAAACCATTGTCGGTGGCTTTACGCCATGAAGCACGTTTCTCGGCAATCGCTTCTGTACGCAGGGCATAAGCAATATCCAGACCGGAATCACGCATATTCAGACCCTGGTTAAGCCCCTGAGCACCACAGCCGACAATCACGACTTTTTTGCCTTTCAGAAAGCTGGCGCCATCTGCAAATTCGTCACGATTCATAAAGCGGCATTTGCCTAACTGCGATAACTGGTTGCGCAGATTCAGAGTGTTGAAATAGTTAGCCATGGGTACTCCGGTTTGGTTGTGTTTGTATTTATCAGGTATTCAGCGGCATTGATTGCATCACTGAGAATACCTCCATCATATGTCAGGATTTCTATTGCTTAAATTGATATATTAACAACGTCATATTGCAATAAGTGCAATACATTACCAGGACAGGCAATGATGGATTTACGCGACCTGAAATTATTTCTTCATCTGGCAGAAAGTCGACATTTCGGGCAAACTGCACGAGCCATACATGTCAGCCCTTCTACGCTATCGCGCCAGATTCAACGGCTGGAAGAAGAGGTCGGTCATCCGTTATTTGTCCGGGATAACCGCTCAGTTGCCCTCACCGAGGCAGGGGAGACATTCAGCCAGTTTGCCCGCCAGACTCTGCTGCATTACCAGCAGCTGCGACATTTAATGGACCTCAACAGCCCCTCACTGAGCGGAGAGTTGCATCTGTTTTGTTCGGTCACCGCAGCTTACAGCCACCTGCCACCGATTCTCGATCGCTTCCGCGCTGAACACCCACAGGTTGAAATTAAATTATCTACCGGTGACCCCTCGGATGCGGTGCAGAAAATCAGTTCGGGTGAAGCGGACCTTGCAATTGCCGGAAAACCTGAATCACTGCCTTCCGGGATTGCATTCAACCCACTGGATGTCTTGCCGCTGGCACTGATTGCCCCAGCCCTGCCCTGCCCGGTTCGCAGTGCAGTCAGTGAGGCAGACCCCGACTGGAGCAGTATTCCGTTTATCTTTCCTGAACAGGGACCGGTGCGGCGCAGTGTTGATCTTTGGCTGCGTCGTCGAAAAATTACCAACCCCATGATTTATGCCACGGTCGCGGGGCATGAGGCGATGGTCTCGATGGTCGCACTGGGATGTGGAGTGGCGTTATTGCCGTTAGTCGTACTGGATAACAGCCCTGAACCGGTCCGTAACCGTATTATGTCGCTGCCGCTAAGTGATACCGGTGAACCCCTGGAGCTGGGGGTTTGTGTGCAGAAAAAGCGGCTCGGAGAGCCGCTGGTGAATGCATTCTGGGATTTACTGTAATTACCGTCCGGCCAGGAAGAAACGGAACGCCGGGTTATCACTTTCATCATGAAAGTCATAACCCAGGGCGGTCAGATGCTCAGCGAAGCGTGGTTCATTATCGCTCAGTTCAAAGGCCGCCAGCACCCTGCCGTAATCCGTACCGTGGCTACGGTAATGGAACAACGAAATATTCCAGTGAGTCCCCAGGGTTTGCAGGAATTTCAGCAATGCGCCGGGAGATTCCGGAAACTCAAAACTGTACAGCCTTTCCTTCAATGGTTTACCCGGGCGCCCCCCGACCATATAGCGCAAATGCAGCTTCGCCATTTCGTCGTCAGACAGGTCAACGACCTGGTAGCCACCTTCGCTCAGTTGGCGAACAATCTCGCCACGTTCTTCGAGCCCACGGGTTAAGCGGACTCCGACAAAGATGCAGGCATTTTGATCATCGGCATAACGGTAGTTGAATTCGGTCACTGCGCGTCCGCCAAGGATCTGACAGAATTTCAGAAAGCTGCCCTGTTGTTCCGGGATAGTAACGGCCAGCAAGGCTTCCCGCTGTTCTCCCAGCTCACAACGCTCTGAGACATAACGCAGTCCGTGGAAATTCACATTCGCCCCGGAAAGCACATGCGCCAGTCGCTCATCTTTAATGTCATGCTGCTGAATATATTTTTTCATACCTGCCAGTGCCAGTGCTCCGGAAGGTTCGGCAATGGCACGCACATCTTCAAAAATATCTTTCATCGCTGAACAGATAGCATCACTGTCTACGGTCACAATATCGTCCAGATATTGCTGGCACAGGCGGAAGGTTTCATTGCCTATCCGTTTCACCGCCACACCTTCAGCAAACAGCCCGACCCGCGGTAAATCGACGGGTTCTCCGGCATCCAGAGCTGCTTTCAGGCAGGCAGAATCCTCAGCCTCTACCGCAATCACTTTGATCTCCGGCATCAACTGTTTAATCACCACCGCCACACCAGCAGCCAGACCGCCACCGCCCACCGGCACAAAAATCCGGTCAATGTGCGCATCCTGTTGCAGTAACTCAAGAGCCAGTGTTCCCTGCCCGGCAATGACCGCCGGGTGGTCGAACGGAGGCACAAAGCTGTACCCATGTTGCTCTGCCAGTTCTATGGCTTTCGCTTTGGCTTCATCAAAGTTAGCACCATACAGATATGCTTCTCCGCCAAAAGCACGCACTGCATCCACTTTGATGTCCGCAGTCGCCACCGGCATGACAATCAGAGATTTTATTCCCCGACGACTGGCAGAGAGCGCTACTCCCTGAGCATGATTACCTGCCGAAGCAGTAATCACACCCTGTGCTCTTTGCTGTTCATTCAGGCCGGCAATCATTGCGTAAGCTCCACGCAATTTAAAACTATGAACCGGCTGACGATCTTCACGTTTTACAACGATGGTATTGCCGAGTCGCGCTGACAGTTTCTCCATTTTCTGTAACGGAGTGACCTGAGTAACCTCATAAACCGGAGAGCGTAAGGCGGCATGAAGATACTCCGCACCCGTAGGTGCGGAAGAAAGAGGTTTGGAAGCAGCCATGATCCGTTATCCTCCCAACTTACTCTTATCGCGTACGGCACCTTTATCGGCACTGGTCGCGAGGGAAGCGTAAGCACGCAGTGCGAAAGAAACTTCACGCTGACGATCATGCGGGGTATATGCCGCACTGCCACGAGCTTCTTCTGCCGCACGACGAGCTTCGATTTCTGCTTCGCTAATATCCAGGCTGATAGTACGGGCAGGAATATTGATATCGATGGTATCGCCATCTTTTACCAGGGCAATTGCCCCACCATTGGCCGCTTCAGGGGACGCATGCCCGATAGACAGGCCCGACGTTCCTCCGGAAAAACGCCCGTCGGTAATCAATGCACAGCTTTTGCCCAGCCCCATCGATTTCAGATAGGTCGTTGGATACAACATTTCCTGCATCCCCGGGCCACCCTTTGGACCTTCATAGCGGATCACCACAACATCTCCGGCAACCACTTTTCCACCCAGGATAGCTTCTACCGCATCATCCTGGCTCTCATAGACTTTCGCCGGTCCACGGAAGGTCAGGATTTCTTTATCAACACCGGCAGTTTTAACAATACATCCATCCAGCGCCAGGTTGCCATAGAGTACAGCCAGCCCACCGTCCTGAGAAAACGCATGCTCACGGGTACGGATACACCCCTGTTCACGGTCATCATCCAGCGTATCCCAGCGACAATCCTGAGAGAAGGCCTTGGTAGTACGGATACCCGCAGGGCCGGCGCGGTACATTTTTTTCACTGCTTCATCGGATGTCAGCATGATATCGTAGTTATCCAGGGTCTCACGCAGAGTCGTACCCAGGATGTTTGGAACAGAAGTATCCAGTAGTCCTGCGCGATCCAGCTCACCCAGAATCCCGATGACGCCACCGGCACGGTGTACGTCTTCCATGTGATATTTCTGAGTGCTCGGCGCCACTTTACAAAGATGAGGAACTTTACGGGACAACCGGTCAATATCAGAGATATCGAAATCGATTTCGCCTTCCTGAGCGGCAGCCAGCAGATGCAGAACCGTGTTTGTCGATCCGCCCATCGCGATATCCAGCGTCATCGCGTTTTCAAAAGCAGCCTTGCTGGCAATATTACGCGGCAGTACAGAAACATCATCCTGTTCATAGTAGCGTTTAGTCAGGCCAACAATACGTTTACCTGCATTGATGAACAACTGCTCACGATCCGCATGGGTTGCCAGCAGAGAGCCGTTCCCCGGCTGAGACAGACCCAACGCTTCTGTCAGACAGTTCATTGAGTTAGCGGTAAACATCCCTGAACAGGAACCGCAGGTAGGGCAGGCAGAACGTTCAATCTGCTCACTGTCAGCATCACTGACATTCGGATTTGCGCCCTGAATCATCGCATCCACTAAATCCAGCTTGATGATTTGGTCAGACAACTTGGTTTTACCGGCTTCCATCGGGCCACCTGAGACAAAGATGACCGGAATGTTAAGACGCAGAGACGCCATCAGCATTCCCGGGGTGATTTTGTCGCAGTTAGAAATACAGACCATCGCATCAGCACAGTGCGCGTTGACCATATACTCTACAGAATCAGCGATCAGTTCACGCGACGGTAGTGAATACAACATCCCGCCGTGACCCATGGCGATACCATCATCAACAGCGATGGTATTAAATTCTTTGGCGACACCCCCGGCAGCTTCAATTTGTTCGGCAACCAGTTTCCCCAGATCACGTAAGTGAACATGGCCGGGAACAAACTGTGTGAATGAGTTAACAACTGCAATGATCGGCTTGCCGAAATCATCATCAGTCATTCCGGTCGCGCGCCACAGTGCGCGGGCTCCCGCCATATTGCGACCATGGGTGGTGGTAGCGGAACGGTACTTAGGCATGCTCTGTTTACTCCAGTCTGAAAATAAAATCGCGGACATTTTCTGTCCGCGTTATCTGTCGAATTATTATGGGTTGACCTGATCCAGCCAGCCCCATTTATCTTCTGTTTCACCGGTAAACAGGCCAAAGAACGCCTGCTGAATACGCTTCGTCACCGGACCACAACGGCCTTCACCTACCTGAATTCCGTCAACACTGCGCACCGGGGTGATTTCGGCAGCCGTCCCTGACATAAAGACTTCATCCGCCAGATACAGTGATTCACGGGACAGAACCTGTTCGCGAACCTCAATACCCAGATCCGCAGCCAGTTTGATGATGGCATCACGGGTAATTCCCGGTAACGCTGAAGAGGTGAATGGCGGGGTAAACAGAATGCCATCCTTGACTTCAAACAGGTTCTCACCTGCCCCTTCAGACACATAACCATTCACATCCAGGGCAATACCTTCCTGATAACCGTGGCGACGTGCTTCGCTGCCAACCAGCAAAGAGGAGAGGTAGTTACCGCCGGCTTTTGCTGCGGTAGGAATAGTATTGGCTGCCACACGGTTCCAGGAAGAAACCATCGCATCAATACCCTGCTCCAGCGCTTCAGCACCCAGGTAAGCTCCCCAGGGGAACGCGGCAATAATCACATCAGTGCTGAACCCTTCTGGTGGGTTAACGCCCAGGCCGACATCACCAACAAATACCAGTGGACGGATATACGCACTTTTCAGATTGTTGACGCGTAAGACTTCACGGCAGGCTTCCATCAGCTCATCAACGCTCTGTGAGACAGGGAAGCGATAAATTTTGGCAGAGTCACGCAGACGTTGCATGTGTTCACGGTGGCGGAAGACAACCGGCCCCTTGTGCGAATCATAGCAACGCACACCTTCAAAGACCGAAGTACCATAGTGCAGTGCATGAGACATGACGCTGACTTTGGCCTCTTCCCATTTAACCATTTCCCCGTTGAACCAGATAAACTCTGCTTTTTTAGTACTCATTTTTTTGTCCTTTTACGCTTCGGCGTGGATTTGTTGTGTTGTCTGTTGTGTAACCCGGACGCTGGTCACGTCCATCAGTTTGGTAAGTTGCGTTGTCAGTAAATCAACCGGACGCAGACTGGTTACGGTCATGGCGATACTGACCTGGAAACCGTCATGCGCCTGAGACATATTCATGGCACAGATGCGGAAACCCCGGTGGCGAACCACCCGCAAAATACGCTCTAATATTTCAGGGCGGGACTGCGCTTCGATAGACAATTGATGCTGGTTCATAAGGTTTCCTCCATCATATCGGCATTACTGGCGCCAGGTGGAACCAATGGCCAGACGTTTTCATACTCATCAATGCTGACATGCAGGAAATAGGGACCGTCACTGTTCAGCATAGCGTCCAGCGCACCATCAATCTGGTCTTTACGGCTGATTCTTTGTCCCGGGATACCGAAGGCACTCGCCAGGGTCAGGAAGTCCGGGTTATCCGTCAGATAAGTTTCGCTGTAGCGTTGGTCAAAAAATAATTGCTGCCACTGGCGCACCATGCCCAGTCGTTGGTTATCCAGCAGCAGGATTTTTACCGGCAGTTTACGCCGTTTAATTGTACCCAACTCCTGAATATTCATCATTATCGAGCCATCACCCGACACGCAGACCACAGGATCCTGCGGGCAGGCGACCTGTGCCCCAATCGCTGCCGGCAAACCAAATCCCATGGTTCCCAGGCCACTCGAGGTGATAAAACGATCCGGTGCATCAAAGTCCATATGCTGGGCAGCCCACATCTGATGCTGACCCACATCGGTCGTCACAATAGTCTGCGGGGATTTTCGTTCTGAGAGGGTTTTTAATAATGCCGGGGCAAAAATGGCTTCCCCTGGATGGTTATAAGCAGGAGAAAAATCGCGCTTCATCGCCGCTGTGGAACTTCGCCATTCTGCGATATCCATTGGCTGACTTAAGGCCGGCAACAACTGCTGCAGGCTGCCCTGCAAAGATACATGTGCCCTGCGCAGTTTATTCAGTTCGGCAGGGTCAATATCCAGATGAATGACAGCGGCGTTAGGTGCAAAGGTATCCAGTTTTCCGGTAACCCTGTCATCAAAGCGGGCGCCGACAGCAATCAGTAAATCACATTCCTGAACCGCCAGGTTTGCCGCCTTGCTGCCATGCATGCCCAGCATGCCCAGATAGGTTTCATCCTCTGCAGCAACGGCTCCCAGGCCTTTCAGTGTGCATACAGAAGGAATACCGGTCATCTCCAAAAATTGACGCAGTGCCGGAACAGCCGCGGCCATGCCCACTCCTCCCCCGGCATAAATCACCGGTTTCTTCGCATGAGCCATGAGTCGGCGAGCCTCGGCCAGATCACCCTCCGGCAATGGCATCATGTCAGCGGGTTGTGGCTGGCGCTCAACAAAGTCTGCGGAACCCAGCTGAATATCTTTAGGAATATCTACCAGAACAGGGCCCGGTCGACCAGAAGCTGCAATTTCGAAAGCACTGGCCAATACCGCTGGCAGCTCTTCCAGTGACTGTACCAGGAAACTATGTTTGGTACAGGCCAGCGATAAACCTAAGACATCGATTTCCTGAAAGGCATCGGTACCCATGACAGCAGAAGAGACCTGTCCGGTGATAGCGACCACAGGAACGGAATCCATCATTGCATCGGCCAGTCCGGTAATCAGATTCGTGGCTCCCGGACCAGAGGTTGCAATACACACTCCGGTTTTTCCTGTTGCCCGGGCATAACCAATGGCTGCCATTACCGCACCTTGTTCATGCCGGCACAGCAGGTGTTCCACACCTCCGTCATACAGCGCATCGTACACTGGCATAATTGCCCCGCCCGGATACCCAAAAACGGTCTGAATCCCTTGTGTCCGTAATGCCTGAACTACCCACTGTGCTCCAGTCATGGCTATTCTCCTGCCTTTTGCCGGGAACAACAGAATTTTGTGCTAGGTTTCATCTTCTGCTCCACATTAAAATACTGTAAGACCTTAAGACCAAAAAAAACCCCCGGACCTGTCGGTGCGGGGGTTCTCTTTCGATTAAGACTTGATTTCTAAGCCTTTCTTTCTCCGAGTGCAGCCCCGCACGATGGTAGAATAATCACCACCACACTAATCACGACCAGGCTAATCACTCGTAGAAGGGCTTTCATAATAAGTACAATAATTCGCTTAATTCGAAGTAATGCCTAAAGAGTTACCATAGATTTATGATCGGTGACAACTTTTTTCTGTGTTTAATTTCCATTTCAACCCGGTAGATTTTTTTAACCCACTGATAAGTATTAGTTATATGTAAAAAACATTTTTGGTGTTTTTTTTGGCAGAAAAACAGAGGACCGACTGCAGGCGCTCACAGTTTAAGCGAAAACCATCTCCTTGCAGGTAGGCTTTTTATGCATCGTCACGCAAAAATGGTCATTTTACCCGCAACATTTCCAGCCGGCGTTTTACACTGCCATTTAACACAAGGAGAGAATATGTCATTAGCCAGAGTAATGACCCGGGCGAGTATTGGCGTTAGTGCCCCGTTGGTGACCATCGAAGCCCACCTGAGTAGTGGATTACCCGGACTAACCCTGGTTGGCCTTCCTGAAACAGCAGTAAAAGAAGCCAGAGAACGGGTACGTAGTGCTATGATTAACAGCGGGTTTAATTTTCCCGCCAGACGTATTACCGTCAATCTTGCCCCGGCAGATATGCCTAAAGAAGGAGGTCGCTATGATTTACCCATCGCTATTGCGATTCTGGCCGCCTCAGAGCAGATCCCGGCATCATCTCTTATGCAGCTGGAGTTTTTGGGAGAACTGGCGCTGAATGGCTCTCTGAGAGCGGTCAGAGGGACTATTCCTGCGGTACTGGCCGCACTGAATGACCAACGAACCATGATACTCTCCCGGGCTAATGAAGCCGAAGCAGGATTAGTCACCCAGGGACCCTGCTATGTGGGAGATACCTTACTCAATATCTGTCACTTCCTGCATGGCAAGAGTGAACTGCCAAAGGCCGAAAATAACCTGCCCGTCCCGCGTCGCCAGCATCCGGATCTTCAGGATATCATTGGTCAGCAGCACGCCAGACGCGCACTGGAGATCACTGCTGCAGGTGGCCATAATCTGCTGTTGATAGGCCCGCCAGGAACCGGAAAAACAATGCTGGCAACCAGACTGCCTGGCATTCTTCCACCGCTCAGCCGTGATGAGGCACTTGAATGTACCGCCCTGCTAAGCCTGAGTCGGGATATTCCCCCTGCAACACTCTGTACCGATCGCCCTTTTCGCGCTCCACATCATAGTTCATCGATGTTTGCTCTGGTTGGCGGTGGCTCGCTACCTCTGCCGGGAGAAATCTCGTTAGCACACAATGGAGTATTGTTTCTTGATGAACTGCCGGAGTTTCAGCGCAAATCGCTCGACTCATTGAGAGAACCTCTGGAATCAGGCGTCATCGCCATTTCCCGGGCGAAGGCAAAAATTACCTATCCGGCGAGATTTCAGCTGATAGCAGCCATGAATCCTGGTGCCTCAGGGAGCTACGAAGGCATTCACCAGCGGCAGACACTCAGCCAGTTGCTACGCTATCTGAATCGCCTCTCAGGGCCTTTTCTGGACCGGTTTGACCTTTCCCTTGAAGTTCCCCTGTTGCCCCCGGGAACTCTTGCTCAGCAACGCCATGTAGCAGAGTCATCGGCCCGGGTTCGTCAAAGAGTCATTAAAGCCCGGGAATTGCAGCAGCGAAGAGCAGGAAAAGTAAATGCGTTAATGGATAACAGAGAGGTCAGAAAATTTTGCCAGCTAAGCGTCGCAGATGCACAGTGGCTTGAACAGGCATTACTGGCACTCGGGCTTTCAGTCAGAGCATGGCAGCGAATTCTGAAAGTTTCCAGAACTCTGGCAGATCTTCAGCAACAGCCGGATATTTCCAGGCAGCATCTGCAGGAAGCACTAAGTTATCGGGCGATGGACAGGTTACTACAGCGCCTGCATAAGCAGCAGTCATGACAGACAGGGTGACAGTTGACCTGCCAATATCAGGCATAAAAAAAGGGCCACAGGCCCTTTCTGATATTCTGTCTTAATCGTCGCTGTCATTAAACTCTTCGACGGTATCCATCTGCGGCTTACCGCCAGACAACGTGTGGAAGCGTTTTGGACGTTTAATTCTGGCCATGTATTTAGACCAGACACGTTCTGCTTCCGTTTCCGGCTCACGTATACCGCGGCAAACTTCGACAAAGCGGCGTTCTTCTTCGGTCACTGGCTCACGCTTAGCAAGATCAAGTTCGTTGAAGGCAAAGCCATGACGCTCAAGTAACTGAGCTTCCTTAATGGTAAAATCACCGTGGCGTGAGAACCCGCGCGGGTAGTTTTTGTTATCAAAAAAACGATTGGTTGTGGTAAAGCTATCCGTCATTTTACACGCTCCTAACTCTTTTATGGTCGTGTGATTTATGGCGCGGAGTATTAGATACGCTTGACAAAGTGTAAAACAAAAGATTTAAATCAATACGATTAGTATTTTTGGAGATGTGATTGTGGACACTGAATTGCTGAAAACTTTCCTGGAAGTAAGCAGAACACGCCATTTTGGAAGAGCTGCAGAAGCATTGTATCTGACTCAGTCAGCAGTAAGTTTTCGCATTCGCCAACTGGAAAATCAGTTGGGTGTAAATCTGTTCACCCGTCATCGCAACAACATACGCCTGACTTCTGCCGGGGAGCGTTTGCTGCCCTATGCTGAAACGCTGATGAATACGTGGCAAATCGCTAAAAAAGAGGTATCACTATCGCTCACGCACCATGAGTTGACCATTGGTGCCAGTACTGCGCTATGGGAGGCCTACCTGACCCCGTGGCTAAAAAGTCTCTATGAGACCAGAGAGAATCTGCATATCGAGGCCAGAGTCGCGCAAAGGCACCTCCTGGTTAAACAGATTCATGAAAGACAGCTCGATGTACTGATTACTACTGAAGCCCCAAAAATGGATGAGTTATCCAGTCAGCAAATTGGCCATATTTCGCTGGCATTGTTCCGCTCGCGACATTCAGAGAAAAAGGAGAAATATCGCTATATCAAGCTGGAATGGGGTGCCGATTTTCATCAGCATGAGTTTTATCTGTCTGGCAACGAAGATACCCCGGTATTGACCACCACTTCAGCCCACATCGCCCGTGACTTACTGCATACCACGGAGGCCTGTGCATTCCTGCCTGAATACTGGCAAACACTGTACAAAGATCTGGTCCAGGTGGCAGATACGGCTACCGTGGTACGGCCACTGTATGCTGTCTGGCTGCAAAATAGTGATCAACAGTCAGCACTCAAACAGCTGCTAAAGGTTCCGGTAGTTTCCCGCTAACAGTTTCCGCTCTTTACATGCCATAACGGGTAACATGACCGGCGAAATCCGGTCAGCAGAGACTACTGATGAGTGAATTTCAGGCAAAAAAAAATCCTTTGCTAAGCAAAGGATTGATTTTTCTGGCAGGGGCGGAGGGACTCGAACCCCCAACACCCGGTTTTGGAGACCGGTGCTCTACCAATTGAACTACGCCCCTAAATAGGGTGGCGGAACGGACGGGACTCGAACCCGCGACCCCCTGCGTGACAGGCAGGTATTCTAACCAACTGAACTACCGCTCCACCGATTCTGTACTGAACTCAGAAACTGTCTGAACCCAGGTATTTCACCTTTTACCCGTCACGGTAAAAGTCATGACCACTGTTCTGGTCGTAATTGGATGCCTGGCAGTTCCCTACTCTCGCATGGGGAGACCCCACACTACCATCGGCGCTACGGCGTTTCACTTCTGAGTTCGGCATGGGGTCAGGTGGGACCACCGCGCTCTAGCCGCCAGGCAAATTCTTGTGCTCGGAATGAATCTTTTATACAGATACTGCGTTACTTCCCTCGCGTTCCTCAGTCACATACTCTGTGTATGCTCCTTCATACCGTCTCAGTCAGTGCCTTGTCTCTGCACAAAATCTTTCATTCCCGCTAATTCTTAAAACCGCTCTGCTCTTACGGATAACACTCATGTCCGCAGAACACTGCTAATTCTTAATTTAACTATCAGGAACTCACTGAAAATCTTTGCGTCTCTGCAAAACGCCTCTGGCGTTGTAAGGTTAAGCCTCACGGGTCATTAGTACCGGTTAGCTCAATGCATCGCTGCACTTACACATCCGGCCTATCAACGTCGTCGTCTTCAACGTCCCTTCAGGACCCTTAAAGGGTCAGGGAGAACTCATCTCGGGGCAAGTTTCGTGCTTAGATGCTTTCAGCACTTATCTTTTCCGCACTTAGCTACCGGGCAATGCCATTGGCATGACAACCCGAACACCAGTGGTGCGTTCACTCCGGTCCTCTCGTACTAGGAGCAACCCCCCTCAATTCTCCAGCGCCCACGGCAGATAGGGACCGAACTGTCTCACGACGTTCTAAACCCAGCTCGCGTACCACTTTAAACGGCGAACAGCCGTACCCTTGGGACCTACTTCAGCCCCAGGATGTGATGAGCCGACATCGAGGTGCCAAACACCGCCGTCGATATGAACTCTTGGGCGGTATCAGCCTGTTATCCCCGGAGTACCTTTTATCCGTTGAGCGATGGCCCTTCCATTCAGAACCACCGGATCACTAAGACCTGCTTTCGCACCTGCTCGAACCGTCACTCTCGCAGTCAAGCTAGCTTATGCCTTTGCACTAACCTCACGATGTCCGACCGTGATTAGCTAACCTTCGTGCTCCTCCGTTACTCTTTGGGAGGAGACCGCCCCAGTCAAACTACCCACCAGACACTGTCCGCAACCCGGATAACGGGTCCACGTTAGAATATCAAACATTAAAGGGTGGTATTTCAAGGATGGCTCCGTACGAACTGGCGTCCGTACTTCAGTGCCTCCCACCTATCCTGCACATCAAGGCTCAATATTCAGTGTCAAGCTATAGTAAAGGTTCACGGGGTCTTTCCGTCTTGCCGCGGGTACACTGCATCTTCACAGCGATTTCAATTTCACTGAGTCTCGGGTGGAGACAGCCTGGCCATCATTACGCCATTCGTGCAGGTCGGAACTTACCCGACAAGGAATTTCGCTACCTTAGGACCGTTATAGTTACGGCCGCCGTTTACCGGGGCTTCGATCAGGAGCTTCTCGCAGAGCGATAACCCCATCAATTAACCTTCCGGCACCGGGCAGGCGTCACACCGTATACGTCCACTTTCGTGTTTGCACAGTGCTGTGTTTTTAATAAACAGTTGCAGCCAGCTGGTATCTTCGACTGGCTTCAGCTCCGGGAGCAAGTCCCTTCACCTACGCGCCAGCGTGCCTTCTCCCGAAGTTACGGCACCATTTTGCCTAGTTCCTTCACCCGAGTTCTCTCAAGCGCCTTGGTATTCTCTACCTGACCACCTGTGTCGGTTTGGGGTACGATTTCGTGTTACCTGGAGCTTAGAGGCTTTTCCCGGAAGCAGGGCATTTGTCACTTCAGTGCCGTAGCACCTCGTCATCACGCCTCAGCCTTAAGAGATTCCGGATTTGCCTGGAATCTCAGCCTACACGCTTAAACCGGGACAACCGTCGCCCGGATGACATAGCCTTCTCCGTCCCCCCTTCGCAGTAACACCAAGTACAGGAATATTAACCTGTTTCCCATCGACTACGCTTTTCAGCCTCGCCTTAGGGGTCGACTCACCCTGCCCCGATTAACGTTGGACAGGAACCCTTGGTCTTCCGGCGAGCGGGCTTTTCACCCGCTTTATCGTTACTTATGTCAGCATTCGCACTTCTGATACCTCCAGCAGACCTCACAGTCCACCTTCAACGGCTTACAGAACGCTCCCCTACCCAACAACACATAGTGTCGCTGCCGCAGCTTCGGTGCATGGTTTAGCCCCGTTACATCTTCCGCGCAGGCCGACTCGACCAGTGAGCTATTACGCTTTCTTTAAATGATGGCTGCTTCTAAGCCAACATCCTGGCTGTCTGAGCCTTCCCACATCGTTTCCCACTTAACCATGACTTTGGGACCTTAGCTGGCGGTCTGGGTTGTTTCCCTCTTCACGACGGACGTTAGCACCCGCCGTGTGTCTCCCGTGATAACATTCTCCGGTATTCGCAGTTTGCATCGGGTTGGTAAGCCGGGATGGCCCCCTAGCCGAAACAGTGCTCTACCCCCGGAGATGAGTTCACGAGGCGCTACCTAAATAGCTTTCGGGGAGAACCAGCTATCTCCCGGTTTGATTGGCCTTTCACCCCCAGCCACAGGTCATCCGCTAATTTTTCAACATTAGTCGGTTCGGTCCTCCAGTTAGTGTTACCCAACCTTCAACCTGCCCATGGCTAGATCACCGGGTTTCGGGTCTATACCCTGCAACTTAACGCCCAGTTAAGACTCGGTTTCCCTGCGGCTCCCCTATACGGTTAACCTTGCTACAGAATATAAGTCGCTGACCCATTATACAAAAGGTACGCAGTCACACCCCAAAGGGTGCTCCCACTGCTTGTACGTACACGGTTTCAGGTTCTTTTCACTCCCCTCGCCGGGGTTCTTTTCGCCTTTCCCTCACGGTACTGGTTCACTATCGGTCAGTCAGGAGTATTTAGCCTTGGAGGATGGTCCCCCCATATTCAGACAGGATACCACGTGTCCCGCCCTACTCTTCGAACTCACAGTATGTGCATTTTCATGTACGGGACTTTCACCCTGTATCGTGCGCCATTCCGGACGCTTCCACTAACACACACACTGATGATGGTTCAGGGCTGCTCCCCGTTCGCTCGCCGCTACTGGGGGAATCTCGGTTGATTTCTTTTCCTCGGGGTACTTAGATGTTTCAGTTCCCCCGGTTCGCCTCGCAACACTATGTATTCATGTTGCGATGATGCACTGAGTGCACCGGGTTTCCCCATTCGGACATCGCCGGCTGTATCGGTTCATATCACCTTACCGGCGCTTTTCGCAGATTAGCACGTCCTTCATCGCCTCTGACTGCCAGGGCATCCACCGTGTACGCTTATTCGCTTAACCTCACAACCCACAGACGTCTTGCAACGACTATGAATCGTAAAAGTTTTTGAGAGACTCTGAATAACTCGCGTTATTCATTGTTTTCAAATTTTCAGCTTGTTCCGGATTGTTAAAGAGCAATATCTTAAACATGACTCGTAAGTCATCTTTAAGATAATTTGGCCGGTGACTTTCACTCACAAACCAGCAAGTGGCGTCCCCTAGGGGATTCGAACCCCTGTTACCGCCGTGAAAGGGCGGTGTCCTGGGCCTCTAGACGAAGGGGACGTGAAATTTGCTGTCGCGAATCACTGATTCGCTAATTTCACGTAAGGGCGAGGTTTTTCTTCAGAAAACCGAGCGACAATGTTATTTGTCACCACCCCCAACGTGTAAACGCCTTGCTCATACTTTCTATCAGACAATCTGTTGTGGACACTTCGCCGGAGTGTATCTTCAGGTAAGGAGGTGATCCAACCGCAGGTTCCCCTACGGTTACCTTGTTACGACTTCACCCCAGTCATGAATCACAAAGTGGTAAACGCCCTCCCGAAGGTTAAGCTATCTACTTCTTTTGCAACCCACTCCCATGGTGTGACGGGCGGTGTGTACAAGGCCCGGGAACGTATTCACCGTAGCATTCTGATCTACGATTACTAGCGATTCCGACTTCACGGAGTCGAGTTGCAGACTCCGATCCGGACTACGACGCACTTTATGAGGTCCGCTTGCTCTCGCGAGGTCGCTTCTCTTTGTATGCGCCATTGTAGCACGTGTGTAGCCCTACTCGTAAGGGCCATGATGACTTGACGTCATCCCCACCTTCCTCCGGTTTATCACCGGCAGTCTCCTTTGAGTTCCCGACCGAATCGCTGGCAACAAAGGATAGGGGTTGCGCTCGTTGCGGGACTTAACCCAACATTTCACAACACGAGCTGACGACAGCCATGCAGCACCTGTCTCAGAGTTCCCGAAGGCACCAGGGCATCTCTGCCAAGTTCTCTGGATGTCAAGAGTAGGTAAGGTTCTTCGCGTTGCATCGAATTAAACCACATGCTCCACCGCTTGTGCGGGCCCCCGTCAATTCATTTGAGTTTTAACCTTGCGGCCGTACTCCCCAGGCGGTCGACTTAACGCGTTAGCTCCGGAAGCCACGCCTCAAGGGCACAACCTCCAAGTCGACATCGTTTACGGCGTGGACTACCAGGGTATCTAATCCTGTTTGCTCCCCACGCTTTCGCACCTGAGCGTCAGTCTTTGTCCAGGGGGCCGCCTTCGCCACCGGTATTCCTCCAGATCTCTACGCATTTCACCGCTACACCTGGAATTCTACCCCCCTCTACAAGACTCTAGTCTGCCAGTTTCGAATGCAGTTCCCGGGTTGAGCCCGGGGATTTCACATCCGACTTGACAGACCGCCTGCGTGCGCTTTACGCCCAGTAATTCCGATTAACGCTTGCACCCTCCGTATTACCGCGGCTGCTGGCACGGAGTTAGCCGGTGCTTCTTCTGCGAGTAACGTCAATCACTGCGGTTATTAACCGCAATGCCTTCCTCCTCGCTGAAAGTACTTTACAACCCGAAGGCCTTCTTCATACACGCGGCATGGCTGCATCAGGCTTGCGCCCATTGTGCAATATTCCCCACTGCTGCCTCCCGTAGGAGTCTGGACCGTGTCTCAGTTCCAGTGTGGCTGGTCATCCTCTCAGACCAGCTAGGGATCGTCGCCCAGGTAGGCCGTTACCCTACCTGCTAGCTAATCCCATCTGGGCACATCCGATGGTGTGAGGCCCGAAGGTCCCCCACTTTGGTCTTGCGACATTATGCGGTATTAGCTACCGTTTCCAGTAGTTATCCCCCTCCATCAGGCAGTTTCCCAGACATTACTCACCCGTCCGCCACTCGCCACCCGAGAGCAAGCTCTCTGTGCTGCCGTTCGACTTGCATGTGTTAGGCCTGCCGCCAGCGTTCAATCTGAGCCATGATCAAACTCTTCAATTTAAAGTTTGATTTGCTTAAACTTATTTAAGCGATGCTCAAGTGTAAAACACTCATAATGAATTTCATTATGTGTTCACTCTTAAGACTTGATATTTTTTACGTCCGGAGACGTTTGATATCAATCCTGCGAGTGCCCACACAGATTGTCTGATAAATTGTTAAAGAGCGTTGCAACTCAACCGCTTAGGTTGTCGCTGCGAGGTGGCGTATATTACGCTTTTCACCTCAGGAGTCAACCACTATTTCGTGATTTTTTCTCCGGACCGAATCGCTTCAGTCCCTGTCACGCCTTGGCGTATCGCGCTTTGCCGTGTCAGTGGGAGCGCATTATAGGGAGATTAATTTTTCCCGCAAGGGTTTATTTTAAAATAATTTCTGAATGACGTTTTTTTATGCATTTCAGTACTAAACTGCGAGTATTTTAAGCGAAGGGAAGCCGTAACGCTGTAAAACGGGCAATAAACGTTCAGTATCAGCGTTCAGTTCAGTACAAAACGCCACATCAGGTAAAAAAGAACACGAAGGCGCAGATTCATGTTGCAACAACCAAACAGTCCTTCTGGCAATCGCGGCCCCGGAATCAATCAGCCTTGTTCCTTCGGGTAATACAGCCTGCAATTCTTCTTTTAACAAAGGAAAATGAGTACAACCCAGTACCACTGTGTCAGGCGGCTCAGGTAAGCTCAGCCACGGACGAACAATCTGCTGTATTTCATTTAACGGAACAAATTCACCATGTAGTTTTTGTTCTGCCAGTAATACCAGCTCAGCAGAACCCAGCATTTCTATCTGACACTCTTTGGCGAACTGCTTCACTAACTGGTGGGTGTAACTACGTTTCACCGTTCCACGGGTCGCTAGCAGACCGACGATCCCGTTTCGGGTAAGCCGGGCAGCGGGCTTGATGGCAGGAACAACACCCACGACCGGAAATTCAAACGCCGCCCTGAGTGCAGGTAAAGAGACGGTGCTGGCAGTATTACAGGCAATGACGGCAATGGAAACGGTGTAATCATGCACTACTGCAGCAGTAATCGCCGTCAGTCGTTCGATAATATATTGTTCGGTTTTCTCCCCGTATGGGAAACCTACGTTATCAAACACATATATATAATGAGCATCGGGCAGTAACTGCCTGATTTCATCATAGACTGACAAGCCACCGACACCTGAATCAAACACCAGAACTGTCGGCCGGTCCCCGGTTACACCAGCGGTAGCGGGCATTAACTCATCCTGAACAACTATAGCCATACACTGTCTCATCGTTATCAATTAACGGAGGGGTTATTCTATCACGATCCCGGCAGCCAAAACCGAACAGCCTGACGGGAACCGGAGAATCTTCACAACTATTCCCTGGACCTCCGGGGCTGGACATCAGCGACGGAATCCCTACAATCGCCGCCTGAAACTCAATAACCAGGATTAATTATGACCCCGGAACATCTTCCCGTTGAACACTATGACGACCAGCTGGCGGAAAAAGTTAATCGCTTAACCTCTATGATGGTGCCCTTTAATGCACCTCAGGCAGATGTTTTTCGCTCACCTGTCAGCCATTACCGTATGCGTGCCGAATTCCGCATCTGGCATCAGGGAGATGATTTGTACCATATCATTTTTGATCAACAGACCCGCCAGAGAATCCGGGTAGACAGTTTTCCGGCAGCCAGTGAGCTTATCAATACGATGATGCCACGGATGATCGCGGCCTTACGAAACAACCAGCTGTTACGCCATAAACTGTTTCAAATAGATTATCTTTCTACCTGTAGTCAGCAAATTATTATTTCTCTGCTTTACCACCGGAAATTAGATGATGCATGGCAGGCAGAAATGGCTCAGTTGCGCGACAGCTTTCGGGCCGAAGGGTTTAACGTACAGTTTATTGGCCGTGCGACTAAAACCAAAATTTGCCTGGATCACGATTATGTCGATGAAGTACTGACTGTCGGTGGTAAAGAAATGATCTATCGCCAGGTCGAGAATAGTTTTACCCAACCGAATGCGGCAATTAATGTGCTAATGCTGGAATGGGCATTGGCAGCGACCGAAGGATCTCAGGGAGATCTGCTGGAGCTCTACTGTGGTAATGGCAACTTCTCATTAGCACTGGCCCGCAATTTTCGTCGTGTACTGGCCACTGAAATCGCGAAACCCTCTGTAGAGTCGGCACAATATAATATTGCCGCTAATCAGACAGATAATGTGCAGATAATCAGAATGTCTGCTGAAGAGTTTACCCAGGCAATGCAGGGGGTGCGTCAGTTCAACCGCCTGGAAGGAATTGATTTAAGCAGTTATGAATGCGAAACCATTTTTGTCGATCCACCCCGCAGCGGGCTGGATTCTCAGACGCTGAAAATGGTCAGCGATTATCCGGTGATCATGTATATCTCGTGTAACCCGGAAACGCTGTGCGACAATTTACACACCCTGTCAGCGACTCACCAGATTGAACGGCTGGCCCTTTTCGATCAGTTCCCCTACACCCATCATATGGAATGTGGGGTACTGCTGCGTCGGAAAGCTTAACTACACCATCGCCCCGCGGCCGGGGCGATAAGCGCTTCAACGTTTCCGACGAAAACGGCTCAGAATCCAGAACACCAGACAGACCATTAACAATGTAGGTACAAAGTTAGAGCCAATCTGCGGATATTGCGCGCGGATCACTGCACTGTACATCAGAATACCCAACAGAAAAAAACCACCAGACAATGAAGGCATGCCTTCCGGCATACTCCTGTTCAGATAACGTTGATGGAGGTACCACACCGCCAGTGCCAGCGCAATGATCGGAAAAAATGAAAACGGGACATAGTGATTAAATAGAGCCGTGAAAGTGCCATTAATCGAAAGGCCGGTGATAAAAGCCAGAATCAATGTCCCTTTATCACGGGGATTTTGCTCAGTCATGTGGTTACCTGTGTTGATTACTGTTCTGATTTGTCTGTGGCTAGCGCCAGCCTCTCCTGCTCGCGGCGATACCAGTAATAAGCACCTTTCGAAATCATTCTTAACTGCAGAACCAGTCGGTCTTCCAGTTTCCGGCGCTGCTCTGCATCCACGTCCAGCGCTTCTGCGCCGGCACTGAATACAATAGTGACCATCGCTTCTGCCTGCGCTTCAGTAAAACTGCGGGGCATATGATTTTCTAATTCAAGGTAGTCAGCAAGTTCGGCGATAAAGTGCTGGATCTCGCGGGCAACAGCGGCACGAAAAGCGGCAGAGGTACCGGAACGTTCACGAAGCAACAATCGAAAAGCATTCGGGTTGTTACCTATGAATTCCATAAAGGTTGAGACCGAGGTTTTAATAATGCTGCCGCCTTTGGCGATACGCTGTCGTGCCTGGCGCATCAGTTGACGAAGCATCAATCCGCTCTCATCGACCATAGTCAGGCCGAGTTCATCAACATCTTTAAAATGCCGGTAAAAAGAGGTCGGAGCGATCCCTGCCTCGCGGGCAACTTCACGCAAGCTTAAGCTGGCAAAGCTACGTTCTGCACTCAACTGGCTGAACGCTGCTTCAATAAGAGTACGCCTTGTACGTTCTTTTTGCTGTGCTCTGACGCCCATCGTTTCTGCCTGTTTACACTTTATAGTCGCACTATATCAAAAATATCAGCGTACAGTGGGGCAAACTTTGTGAACGCCTGTTACCCTGTGTATCGGACATAGAAACAAGAAATAACACGATTAGCGTTAAGCTGCCCTGGTAAAAATGTTATATTTACGTTGTTAGAATGTTTAAAAAATAGGACGTACCGGTATGCAAAAGTCTTACGATTACGATGCCATTGTGATTGGCTCCGGACCCGGTGGTGAAGGTGCTGCTATGGGACTGGTCAAACAGGGAGCCCATATTGCCGTTATTGAGCGTTATCATAATATCGGCGGCGGTTGTACCCACTGGGGAACTATTCCGTCAAAAGCTTTGCGGCATGCTGTTAGCAGGATAATCGAATTTAATCAGAACCCGTTGTATAGCGATCATTCCCGCCTGCTACGCTCTTCATTTTCAGATATTTTGAAACACACAGAAAATGTCATTCAACAGCAGACAAATATGCGCCAGGGGTTTTATGAACGAAACCACTGCGAGATTTATCAGGGCGATGCTCATTTCGTCGATGCCAACACCATTGAAATAGTCTTGCACGACGGAAGCCGTGAAAGGCTCACTGCTGAGAAGTTTGTGATTGCCTGCGGTTCACGTCCTTACCATCCCGATACCGTTGACTTTAGCCACCCACGCATTTACGACTCCGACTCTATTCTCGATTTACACCATGAACCTTCACACGTCATTATTTATGGCGCAGGGGTGATTGGCTGTGAATATGCTTCGATTTTCCGTGGGTTAGGGGTAAAAGTTGATCTTATCAACACCCGTGACCGCCTGCTGGCATTCCTTGATCAGGAAATGTCAGATTCACTTTCTTATCATTTCTGGAACAGTGGCGTGGTTATCCGTCATAACGAAGAATTTGAAAAAGTGGAAGGGAATGATGATGGTGTCATTGTCCATCTGAAATCGGGCAAGAAAATGAAAGCCGACTGCCTGCTCTACGCCAACGGACGTACCGGTAACACAGATTCACTGTCGCTGGAAAACGCCGGACTGGAAGCTGACAGCCGCGGGCTGGTCAAAGTCAACAGCATGTACCAGACCGCACAGCCACATATTTATGCGGTCGGTGATGTGATAGGTTACCCTAGCCTGGCTTCTGCTGCTTATGATCAGGGAAGAATTGCTGCTCAGGCGCTGATCAAGGGGGAGGCAACCGCTCATCTGGTTGAAGATATTCCGACCGGTATTTACACCATTCCGGAAATCAGTTCCGTTGGTAAAACAGAACAGCAACTCACCGCAATGAAAGTTCCCTACGAAGTGGGACGGGCACAGTTCAAACATTTGGCGCGGGCACAGATTGTCGGCATGAATGTGGGTAGCCTGAAGATACTGTTCCATCGTGAAACCAAAGAGATCCTCGGTATCCATTGCTTTGGTGAACGTGCAGCCGAAATTATTCACATCGGCCAGGCAATTATGGAACAGAAGAACGGTGGTAATACCCTTGAGTACTTTGTAAATACCACCTTTAACTACCCGACAATGGCTGAAGCTTATCGGGTTGCGGCGTTAAACGGTCTTAACCGCTTATTTTGAGATCTGACCTGACGCAAACATATGTGCGCTAATCGTCTCTGCCAACTGCTCATAGCGGCTGCGCAGAGGCGAACCAGGACGATAAATCAGTGCAATGGTACGCTGTGGTACCGGCTTATCACAGGTGATATAGCAAACACCGTCTCTTTCACGCTCGTTAGGTACCGCCAGTGAAGGCATCAGCGTAATCCCACTGCCTGCTGCCACCATATTACGCAGCGTTTCCAGACTGGTTGCCCTGAAATGGGTATCTTCATCTGCTCCCGCAGAAAAACAGAAGCCCAGAGCCTGATCCCGCAAACAATGTCCGTCCTGTAGCATCAGCAGTTTTTCACCCGCTAAGTCAGACATCGGGACACGTTCACGATTATGCCAGGGGTGGCCGGAATAGACCGCCAGTTTCATTGGCTCATCAAATAACGGAACTTCGATAAAGGCTTCGGTTTCTTTTACCAGTGCCATGATTGCACAATCAAGTTGCCCGCTGTCCAACTGAGCAAGCAACTGCTGAGTCTGTGCTTCATGCAAATACATCTCCAGCTTCGGGAATGTCTGATGCAACATTGGAATAATTTGCGGCAGCAAATAAGGACTGATGGTAGGAATTAAACCAATATGCAGCGGCCCGGACATGGTTTCACCTTGCTGGCTGGCCATCTCCTTCAGCACTTTCACTTCGCGCAGAACGGTACGAGCCTGATCCACCAGCAATAAGCCAGCCTGAGTGAACAATACCTTACGGCTGGTTCGCTCCAGTAACATCACTCCCAGTTCATCTTCCAGTTTGCGGATTTGGCCGCTGAGAGTTGGCTGACTTACGTGACAGGCATCAGCTGCCCGTCGGAAATGGCGATGTTCTGCCAGTGACACCAGGTACTCAAGGTCGCGAATGTTCATTAAATTCCTTCAGTCTGTGATAGCTCATGGCGATAGATAGCATAGCAATCAACGATTAGCCCTATCAAGATGCGATAGCGATAATAGCCACAATAAATCACAAATACCGTTAAACGCGCAGAAAAGCGCAGGACAGGAGCGATTATGTCAGACAACTACGAAGGCCGTTTAGTACCCGAAGTGACATTCCATACCCGCCAGGGTGATAAGTGGGTGGATGTGACCACTGCCGACCTGTTTAAAGATAAAACAGTTATCGTATTTTCACTGCCAGGCGCATTTACGCCAACCTGTTCATCCAGCCACCTGCCACGTTACAACGAGTTATATAGCGTATTCTCACAGCACGGGGTGGATGATATTTTATGTATCTCCGTAAACGATACTTTTGTAATGAATGCGTGGAAAGCCGATCAGCATGCGGAAAATATCACCTTTATTCCGGACGGTAATGGGGACTTTACCCGTGGTATGAATATGCTGGTCGAAAAAGAAGATCTCGGCTTTGGCGCACGTTCATGGCGTTACTCCATGCTGGTGCGTAACGGCGTGGTAGAAAAAATGTTTGTCGAACCTAACAAACCGGGTGACCCGTTTGAAGTCTCTGATGCCGATACCATGCTGCAATATCTGGCTCCGGACGTGAAACTGCAGGAATCCGTATCACTGTTTACTAAACCAGGCTGTCAGTTCTGTGCTAAGGCAAAACAGATGCTGCAGGAACGCGGTATTCAGTATGAAGAGATCATTCTGGGTCAGGACGCTACGACCGTGAGCCTGAGAGCAGTGACCGGCAGAGCGACCGTACCACAAGTCTTTATCGGTGGGCGACATATTGGTGGCAGTGATGACCTGGAACAGTACTTTCTGAGAGGCTGAGTCGCCATCACTCTGTAACTGAGAATAAAATAGCGGACTCAGGTCCGCTGTTTTACTTTAGGGATCAGGCAAGGCGTTGTTTCGCTTCACCGATGGCCAAAGCGACCTGAGACGGAGCCACACCACCGCGAGCATTACGCTTATCCAGGCAGGATTGTAAAGACAGTACCGGATAAACATCGTCTCCGATGACCGGGCTGAACCCCCGTAACTCATCCAGAGACAGCGCTTCAAGTGCCACACCTTTACTGATAGCCGCAACAACGGCCTCACCCACAATATGGTGAGCTTCGCGGAAAGGTACTCCTTTCGCCACCAGATAGTCGGCCAGTTCGGTTGAGTTGGCGTAACCCTGTTCAGCGGCCTCCTGGCAGCGCGGACGTTTGACCTGAATACCATCCAGTACCAGACCAGCCATATGCAGGCAGTCCAGCCAGGTATCCAGTGCATCGAACAGCCCTTCTTTATCTTCCTGCATGTCCTTGTTGTATGCCAGAGGCAAACCTTTAAGGGTCATCATCATGCCGGTGAGTGCCCCCTGGACACGGCCACATTTACCGCGAATCAGTTCCAGCGCATCCGGGTTCTTCTTCTGTGGCATCAGGGAAGATCCTGAGGTGACCTTGTCAGACAGTTCAACAAATCCGGCTTCCCCGGAATTAAAGAAAATCAGGTCTTCAGCGAAGCGGGACAGGTGAACCATTCCGATAGAAGCGTCAGACAACAGCTCCAGCACATGGTCACGGTCAGAGACTGAATCCAGGCTGTTGCGGGTCGCAGATGCAAATCCAAGCCAGCCCGCCAGTTGTTCACGATCAATCTCATAAGCGGTACCGGCCAAAGCTCCACAACCCAGCGGGCTGACATCCAGGCGTTTCAGAGCATCCTGCAGGCGGCTTTCATCGCGGGCCAGCATCTCGGTATATGCCAGACACCAATGAGCAAAAGTCACCGGCTGTGCCCGTTGCAGGTGAGTATAACCTGGCATCACGGCATCCTGGTTCGCCGAGGCGGTCGCGACCAGTTCCTGCTGGAGCTGGCGAACTGCGTTCAGAAGCTCACTGATTGTCGCTTTACACCAGAGTTTCAGATCAGTGGCTACCTGGTCATTACGGCTACGACCGGTATGCAGTTTTTTGCCCAGCGCACCGACTTTATCAATCAGTTTACCTTCGACCCAGCTGTGAATATCTTCCGCATCACTTTGCAAAATCTGTTCTGGGTTGACCTGTACTTCACTCAGCAGTTCGTGGAGTGCCTGCTCCAGTTGCTGCTGCTCTTCCTGACTCAGCACACCCACCGTGACCAGCGCTTTTGACCAGGCAACAGAACCGGTAATATCCTGTTCTGCCAGCCGGTAATCGAAACGCAGTGAATCATTAAATTGTTTAAAACGCTGGTCTGCTGCCTGCGTAAAGCGTCCACCCCACAGTGCCATTATGATGCTTCCTCTACTGGGTTATTCTAAAAACAGGGCGGCCTTAGCGCCGCCCTGATTCGGGTCTCTTTCTGTTACCGGAACTTATTTGTGATCTTTCAGCGCACGGATACGTGAAGAGAGTGAATACAACCGGATAAAACCACCCGCATGACTATGGTCATACACGTCATCTTCACCAAAAGTCGCAAACTCTTCAGAGTACAGGCTGTTGACAGATTTTTTACGGATGGCCGTCACCTGCCCTTTGTACAACTGCAGAACCACTTCACCGTTAACAATTTCTGCCAGTGACTCTGCAGAAGCCTGCAGTGATTTACGGATTGGGGTGAACCAGCGTCCGTCATACACTACATAGGACATTTCCAGGCCCAGTTGCTCACGCCATTTGAAACTGTCACGGTCCAGTACCAGCTGCTCTACAGCACGCAGGGCATTAACCATGATGGTGCCCCCCGGAGTTTCATAGCAACCACGGGATTTCATACCCACCAGCCGGTTTTCGACGATATCGATACGGCCAACGCCATGTTTGGCACCCAGGGTGTTCAGTTTATTCAGGCATTCAAACGGACTGAGTGCTTCGCCGTTTACTGCAACTACCCGGCCCTTCTCAACAGTAACAGAGACTTCTTCTGGCTGATCAGGGGCTTCCAGAGGATCAACCGTCCAGACCCAGCAATCTTTGTTCGGTGCATTCCACGGGCTTTCCAGTACTCCACCTTCGGTAGAGATATGCCATGCATTCTCATCACGGCTATAAATTTTTTCAAGCGTCGCGGTGGTCGGGATATTACGCTCTTTCAGGTAAGCCAGCAGAGCTTCACGGGAACGCAGGTCCCATTCACGCCATGGCGCAACCACTTTCAGCTGCGGAGCCAATGCGGCATAGGTGCTTTCAAAACGTACCTGGTCATTGCCCTTACCTGTCGCTCCGTGGCACAGCGCATCAGCGCCTACTTTCAGTGCCAACTCAACCTGAGCTTTTGCAATAATTGGACGCGCCATTGAGGTGCCCAGCAGGTAGGTACCTTCGTACAATGCCCCGGTCTGTAGTACCGGATAAACATATTCACTAATGAATTCTTCGCGAAGATCAACAATGTGACACTCAGAAGCGCCGGATTGCAGAGCCTTACTTTCCACCCCTACCAGATCTTCAGGGTCCTGGCCCACGTTGGCGACAAAGGCAACAACTTCACAACCATAGTTCTCTTTCAGCCATGGAATAATCGCGGAGGTATCAAGCCCACCGGAGTACGCCAGAACGAGTTTTTTTTATGCCTTGAGTTTGCATCGTATAATCCTTGAATCAGTCTTTGTCGTTAAGCCAGAATCCGGGTGCCAATTGACACGCCGTTAAATAAATCAGGAAGCTGCTCGGCATGCCGCCAGCTGGCGATATCGACCGGGCGCCCCAGTGTTTTTGCTGCGTCGAGAGCAGCATGAACTTTAACGATCATGCCGTCGGTTATGATGCCCTGAGCGATCAGAGCTTCCGCTTTTTCGGTGGTCATTTCTGCAATACGCTGCCCTTTACCATCCAGAATACCGCTGACATCTGACAACAGTACCAGGGAGGCACCCAGCGTCGCGGCCAGGGCAGTCGCTGCCTGATCGGCATTCACATTCATCAGCAAACCATCATCGGTAATCCCGATAGAGCTGACGACCGGTAAATGCCCCGCGTCCAGTAACGTATTCACCAGCGCCGGGTTACCGGGTGTGGCCTGCCCGACATGCCCCAGTTCTTCATCGAACTGTGCAACATTGACAATACCACCATCGCCCAGTGAAAGCCCGACAGCATTGATGCCATATTTTTTTGCCCAGGCCAACAAGGTTTTGTTGGCGGTCCCTGCCAGTGCTCCGGTGATAATATCTATCTGATCTGCCGGAGTCACACGTAAACCATTTTTCTTACTGACCGGCAAAGCCAGTTTCTTCATCAGTTCATCGACCAGGCAGCCACCGCCATGGACAATCAGCAGAGGGCGCTGGTGACTGTTGCGATACGCCAGTAGGGCATCAAACAGCCGGCCAAGGGCTTCTTCGCTATCCAGCAAAACACCGCCCAGTTTAATGATCAATGGATTTGTCATGGTTACACCCAAACTTAAATCAGAGAAAGTGTTTCAGGGTACCCGAAACGTATATTCATACACTGCACGGCCTGAGAAGAAGCTCCTTTTAACAGGTTATCTTCTGCGCTGACCACAATCACATGTTCGCCCTGCACAGCAAAACCAATATCACAGAATGGCAGACCGACGACAGATTTCAACGCAGGGACACCACTGTCATACACTCTGACCAGTGGTTTATCGTCATAGGCATCATGGAATGCTTTTGCCACATCTTCTGCACTAACACCCGGCTTTAACCGACCGGTAATAGTCGCCAGAATTCCGCGCGGGAAATTCCCCAGGTGTGGAGTAAAAATAACCTGAGTGCCTAAATGAGCAGCAATTTCCGGCTGATGACGATGCGTAAACAAGCCGTAAGGTTGCAGGCTGACTTCACAAAAACTGGTGGTCAGAGAAGCTTTACGTCCGGCACCGCTGACGCCACTGGTGGCATTAATCACCGGCCACTGTTCGGTATTCAGCAATCCTGCTTCCAGTAATGGCCGCAGTGCTAACTGAGAAGCTGTCGGATAACAACCTGGAACGGCAATCAGATTTGCCTCACGCAGGCTGTCACTCTGCCACTCTGCCAGGCCGTAAACCGCTTTTTCCAGCAGTTCCGGATGCTGATGAGTGAATCCGTAATAACGGGTATAAAAACTGGCATCTTTTACCCGCCATGCACCAGACAGGTCAAAAACCACACAGCCTTGCGCTAAGAACTGTGGTGCCAGATCATGACTCACTTCATGTGCCGTAGCCAGAAACACCACGTCGACACCTTTGGCCAGCTCAACAACATCGGTCAGCGGCTGCAACCGCAGATCCACGACTCCTTTCAGCTGCGGATGCAAATCAGATAACAATTTTCCGGCATCCGGGCTTTGCGCAGAGACCGCAACTCCGGTTATGTTTATGTGCGGATGGCGATTCAGGTAAGTGACCAGTTCAACACCAGCGTAACCACTGGCGCCCACAATCAGCGTATTCAACATCAGGCTGTGTACCTTTTACGTAAAGTCTATATTTCAGAAGGGGTACTTGCCGCCTTCCGGATTGCCTTCGTGAGCGAAAACAGTTCACATACTTAAGGCCATAATGTATTTTTATTCATAATAAGTGCATGAATATTGATACATCCTAACCCAAGGACCGTCAACAGTGAAGACAAAATTACCGCCATTTATCGAGCTTTATCGTCAGCTCATCGCCACCCCATCTATCAGTACCACAGAAAGCGCCTTAGATCAGAGTAATGAGGCTCTAATCAATCTGCTGGCTGGCTGGTTTCGCGACCTGGGTTTCCAGACAGAAGTCCAGCCAGTGCCTGATACACGTAATAAGTTTAATTTGCTGGCCCGTGCAGGTAGCGGTACAGGCGGGTTAATGCTGGCCGGCCACACTGACACGGTGCCGTTCGATGAAGGACGCTGGTCACAGGATCCTTTTACCCTGACAGAACGCGACAATAAGCTCTATGGTCTGGGCACTGCAGATATGAAAGGTTTCTTTGCTTTTATTCTCGACACACTGCGTGACATCGATATTACTCAGCTGAAAAAACCGTTGTATATCCTGGCAACTGCCGACGAAGAAACAACCATGGCTGGTGCCAGCTATTTCTCACGCACCACCCATTTGCGTCCCGACTGCGCCATTATAGGCGAGCCGACATCGCTGAAGCCGGTACGCGCCCATAAAGGCCACCTGTCTAAAGCGATCCGAATTCAGGGACAATCCGGCCATTCCAGCGATCCGGGTCGGGGAGTAAATGCCATCGAACTGATGCATGAGGCGATCACGCATCTGACCGGCCTGCGCAATACTCTGAAAGAAAAATATCACCATGACGGATTCGTTATCCCCTACCCAACGATGAACTTTGGGGCGATCAACGGTGGCGACTCCCCTAACCGTATTTGTGCCTGTTGTGAATTACATATGGACCTTCGGCCTCTGCCGGGGCTGGAACTGAATGATTTGCACGAACTGTTACTGGAAAGTCTGGCACCGGTTAGTGAGCGCTGGCCAGGGCGACTGACACTCAGTGATCTTCACCCGCCAATCCCGGGCTATGAATGCCCACGTCATCACGGTCTGGTTCAGGTTATTGAAAAACTACTGGGTTGTGAGACAGAAATTGTAAACTACTGCACTGAAGCGCCATTTATCCAGCAACTCTGCCCGACACTGGTGCTCGGCCCTGGCTCTATAGAGCAGGCCCACCAACCGGACGAGTACCTTGATACTGCCTTTATTCAGCCTACCCGCCAGCTGATTGACCGTGTTGTTCACCATTTTTGTCTGTAATGCTCACGCCGGGTTGTTTTGATTAAATACCCGGCTATTTTTCTTTTTAATAAGAATAACTTATCAAAGAGCGACAATATCAAATTTTATTAAATTCAATGGGTTATGTCATGCCTGATGACTATCAAGTCATTTGACGAATCGTGTGTTACATGGCTAGATAAAAGACAGGGTTATGCTTGACTGGTAACAAACTCAAATAAATACCATAAAGGGTGTCAGGGTCACATGAACGAACAATATTCCGCAATGCGAAGTAATGTCAGTATGCTCGGTAAACTCCTGGGCGATACTGTAAAGGATGCTTTAGGAGAAAATATTCTCGACCGGGTGGAAACCATACGAAAACTGTCTAAATCATCCCGTGCGGGCAATGACACCGATCGCCAGGAGCTACTTTCTACCCTGCAAAATTTATCTAATGAAGAATTGTTACCGGTCGCCAGAGCATTCAGCCAGTTTCTTAATCTGACCAACGTCGCCGAACAATACCAGACCATTTCCCATCAGTCTCAGGGGGCAAATAACCCTGAATTACTGAAACAAGCCTTTGAACGTTTAAAGCAGCAAAAAGGGTTGAGTGAGGCCGATATTCTAAAGGCCATCGAAGACTTATCGATTGAACTGGTCCTCACTGCACACCCGACAGAAATTACCCGTCGAACACTGATCCATAAACTGGTTGAAGTGAACAGCTGTCTGAAACAGCTGGATCACAGTGACCTGACAGATTATGAACGAAACAGTATTCTGCGTCGTTTACGTCAGCTGGTTGCCCAGGCCTGGCATACCGACGAAATCCGTAAAATTCGCCCGACCCCCGTCGATGAAGCCAAGTGGGGTTTTGCGGTGGTCGAAAACAGCCTGTGGGAAGGTGTCCCTGCCTTCCTGCGCGAGCTTAATGAACAGGCGGAAGAGACTTTTGGTATTAAATTACCGGTAGATTTTGTGCCGGTGAAATTTACCTCATGGATGGGTGGCGACCGTGACGGAAACCCGAATGTTACTGCACCTATCACCCGCCATGTGATCCAGCTAAGCCGCTGGAAGGCTGCTGATCTTTTTTTACGGGACATCGGAGTCCTGATTTCCGAGCTATCGATGTCAGTCTGTTCTGACGAAGTGAGAGAACTGTGTGGTGATCCGGAAGCACTGGAACCTTACCGCATGATCCTCAAGCGTATCCGCAGTCAGTTGATTAACACTCAGACCTACCTCGAACGCCGTCTCAAAGGGGATTTCCCGACCCGGCCAAAAGACCTGCTGGTGAATAATAGCCAGCTTTGGGATCCGCTGTTTGCGATCTATCAGTCATTACAGAAATGCGGCATGGGGATTATCGCTAACGGTCAGTTGCTGGATACCCTGCGCCGGATAAAATGTTTCGGGGTTCCGCTGGTTCGTATCGATTTACGTCAGGAGAGCACCCGGCATACTGAAGCATTAGCGGAAATTACTCGCTATCTTGGCCTGGGTGATTATGAAAGCTGGTCTGAATCAGACAAACAGGCTTTCCTGATCCGTGAACTGAATTCTAAACGTCCGTTGTTGCCACAGCAGTGGGACCCAAGCGATGATACCCGTGAAGTACTGGAAACCTGCCGTGTCGCAGCTGAAGTGCCGCAAGGGTCTATTGCCGCTTATGTCATTTCAATGGCTAAAACTCCTTCTGATGTACTGGCCGTTCATTTGTTACTGAAAGAGGCCGGAATCCGTTATGCAATGCCGGTCGCTCCGTTGTTTGAAACACTGGATGACCTGAACAATGCCAACGATGTGATGACTCAACTATTGAGCATCGACTGGTATCGGGGATTTATCCAGGGTAAACAGATGGTCATGATTGGCTATTCTGACTCGGCGAAAGATGCCGGAGTGATGGCAGCCAGCTGGGCTCAATACCAGGCACAGGACGCCCTGATTAAAACCTGCGAAAAAGCCGGTATTGCACTGACTTTATTCCATGGCCGCGGTGGCTCGATTGGTCGTGGCGGTGCTCCCGCCCAGGCGGCGTTATTATCTCAGCCTCCGGGCAGCCTGAAAGGCGGCTTACGTGTCACAGAACAGGGAGAGATGATCCGCTTTAAGTTTGGTCTGCCGGAAGTCACCATTGCCAGCCTGTCACTTTATACCGGAGCAATTCTGGAAGCTAACCTGCTACCACCGCCGGAACCAAAAGCGCAATGGCGTCAGATTATGGATCAGCTATCTGATGATTCCTGTGCCATGTACCGTGGTTATGTGAGAGAACACCCGAGCTTTGTCCCTTATTTCCGTTCAGCAACCCCTGAACAGGAGTTGGGCAAATTACCTCTGGGTTCAAGACCGGCGAAACGCCGTCCGACCGGTGGTGTGGAATCGTTGCGGGCTATTCCGTGGATTTTCGCCTGGACACAGAACCGTTTAATGTTACCCGCCTGGCTGGGTGCCGGTGCCGCATTGCAAAAGACGATTGAAAAAGGTCAGCAGGATGAGCTGGAAGCGATGTGCCGTGACTGGCCATTCTTCTCAACCCGCATTGGAATGCTGGAAATGGTATTCGCCAAAGCAGACCTGTGGTTAGCTGAATACTATGATCATCGTCTGGTAGATGCTTCACTGTGGCCACTGGGTCAGCAGTTACGTGATCAACTGGCAGAAGATATAAAAACCGTACTGACTATTTCGAATGATGCCCACCTGATGGCCGACCAGCCGTGGATTGCAGAATCTATTGCATTACGTAATGTCTATACTGACCCGTTGAATGTGCTACAAGCGGAACTACTGCATCGTTCCCGCGCCCAGGAAGCAGCCGGAGAGGCGGCTAATCCTGAAGTTGAACAGGCACTGATGGTCACTATTGCCGGGATTGCCGCAGGTATGCGTAATACGGGCTAATCTGCTGCCGCGAAAGAAAACTGAAGGGCGCCTGCTGCGGTGCCCTTTTTTAATCACTGCGTCAGGCAGCTACGCTGTGTGGGCGAACACCCAGGGTGTGGCAAATGGCATAGCTCATTTCAGCCCGGTTCAGGGTATAGAAATGAAAATCTGTCACTCCCTCCCTGGATAAAATCTTCACCATATCCATGGCAATATTTGCCCCCACCAGTTTTCGGGTTTCAGCATCGTCATCCAGCCCTGCAAACTGAGAGCTCATCCAGTGAGGAACCCGGACATTAGTCAGGGCAGAAAAACGCTGTAACTGTCTGAAATTACTAACTGGTAAGATCCCCGGAACAATTTCTACCTCAATACCTGCCGCCGCGCAGCGATCGCGAAATCGCAGATAACTTTCAACATCGAAAAAGAACTGGGTAATAGCCCTGTCCGCTCCGGCTTCGACCTTACGCTTCAGGTTTAGCAAATCAGCCTGCGCACTTTTCGCCTCAGGATGAACCTCCGGGTAGGCTGCCACAGAGATGTCGAAATCGCCGACATCTTTCAGCAGTGCCACCAGATCGGCGGCGTGCATGGAGGGCTTGCCACTGCTGTCAGGCAAATCACCGCGCAGAGCCACAATATGACGGATACCACTGTGCCAGTAATCTCTGGCAATGTGACGTAATTCATCACGATCCGCATCGATGCAGGTCAGATGAGGAGCCGCTTCCAGCCCGGTGCGTTCTTTAATCCCTTTAATAATATTGTGGGTACGTCCCCGCTCCCCGGAATTCGCGCCATAGGTGACCGACACAAACTGAGGTTTAAGGATGCTGAGACGATCGATCGAACGCCACAGAATATCTTCCATCTCCTGCGTTCGTGGCGGGAAAAACTCAAATGACACATGAATCCTGCCGTTTAGCTCCGAAAGGCTCTGATTAAGTGCTTCGTACTGATTCGCATGAAAGAAACTCATTCTGTTACCCCGCCACTCACCGCTGTGATTATCATTTACACATCCATACGTTTAGACGTCCAGATGTTCAAAATGACGAATCCCGGCGACAGGGTCAACTGAATTATCGGCAAGTCAGGATGATGAAATTTCATACAGCCTGTCTGCTGTCAATAAACCGGAACGAGGTGTGTTTACAGAGGAGGTCCGGGCAGAGAGAACCCCTGCCCGACAGGATCACAACAATTGTGCCAGACGATTCAGATCTGACTGAATCGCCCCGGCAGTAACATCTCTGCCGGCCCCCGGCCCGCGGATAATCAGGGGATTATCTCTGTACCAGCGGCTTTCAATCGCAAATACGTTATCACAAGGCAGCAGAGCGGCCAGCGGGTGATCAGCACGTACGGCTTCAACCCCTACTCTCCCTTTACCATGAGCATCAAAACGTGCGACATAACGCAGCACTAACCCCATTTCACTGGCAGCTTCATAGCGCTGGAGCATCTGTTCATTCAGCAGATCGGCATTTTCAAAAAAGTGGTCAATCGACTCCCCGGCACAATCATCCGGCACCAGTGATTCTACCCTGACCTGATGAGGTTCGATATCATAGCCTGCTTCACGCGCCAGAATAACCAGCTTGCGCATGACATCCTGACCCGAGAGGTCAACGCGTGGGTCTGGCTCTGTCAGCCCTTGCTGCCAGGCCTGATCCACAAGTTCGGTAAAGGGTACTGTTCCATCATACTGCAGGAACAGCCACGATAAGGTCCCGGAGAAAATACCACTGAGCGATAAAATAGCATCGCCGCTGTCCCGTAAATCACGCACTGCATAGTTGATCGGCAAACCCGCACCTACAGTAGCATTATACAGCCAGTAGCGCCCGGTGCGGGTAAATGCATCACGAATCTGACGCCAGTGAGCACTAGCTGATGAACCTGCGACTTTATTGGCACTGATCACATGGAAGCCGTAACTGGCAAAATCAAGATATTGCCCGGCAATACGACTATCTGCGGTAACATCCAGTACTACCAGATCATCAAACGGATGATCCCGCATCCACAGGAATAATGATTCCTGATCACGAAATTCAGATTCATCTTCGAAAAATGCCAGCGTACGGCTGGCATCCAGACCATCATAATTCAGCAGGCTTTTTTGACTGTCCGCAACACCAGCCAGTACAAATTCAAACCCGGTACGGTCTGACAGGTTTTCCTGTTCCCTGGCAAACAATTCCAGCCAGCGTGATCCAATATTACCTTTTCCAAACAGTACCAGACCGATGCGTTTTTCAGCCCGGAATAGTGACTGATGTAATCCCTGAACCAGCTGCAGCGTTGGCCCGGAGCGCAAGACCGCGACCAGACTGATGTTCTGCTCAGACTGCCAGACAAATTCTACCGGCTGATCTTTAATCTGTTGCCAGAAGCGATGCGCATGCAATGGGTTACGGGCTACCCCGGCCCCCACCATCGCCACCAGAGCCAGGCCATTACGCAAACGAACATTAACCGGCAGTCCGCTACTTTGCAGCATAGACAGTGCACTATCGACCACCTCAGCGGTGTAGCATAACTGCAGCAGGAAGCGATCCGGGTGAGCGCCGGTGGCCAGAGGGCGTAGTTGCGCGCGCGCCAGTAACTGCTCAGCCTCCTTCTTCAGGGCGGCAAAATCCTGCTGTTTCGATATTTCAATTTCAATCAGGCAGACGTCATCATGGCTGGTGACGATCCTGGCACCGGTTCCTGAGGCGAGCACCCGCTCGATACGCGTAGACCCGGCATCCGGCTGATAGCTGCAGCGTAACTGTAATTCAATATCGCTGGCAGATACCGGTTGCAGAGTGCGGGTATGGAGTACCGGAGCCGCCAGCCGCGCAAGCTCACTGGCCTCATCCAGCCTAAGTAATGGCAGTAGGCAGGCATCGTTTACTTTACGAGGATCAGCACTGTAAACCCCGGCGACATCACTCCAGATTGTGACACGCCCTGCACTTGCCAGCGCGCCAATTTGGGTCGCGGAATAGTCAGAGCCGTTACGGCCCAGCAGTACCGTTTCGCCCGCCTGATTACGGGCAATAAAACCGGTGATGACCACCCGTTGACCTTGTCTCTCTGCCAGCAAAGACTGTAAACGTTGTCTGGATTCCGTTTCTCTGACTTCCGGCTGAGCAGCACGTTCCGCACACAAAAACTCACGGGCATCGAGCCAGCTGGCAGCAATATCCTGTTGAGCCAGCAGGGCAGCCATCAGTCTCGCTGACCAGATTTCACCATGCCCTACCACCTCGGCATATACGGCATCGGTGATAGTACTGTCCAGTAACACAGCCAGACGTTCCAACTCGTGTACAAATTTCTGAATCAGTTCGTCAGCCTGTGCTGCAGGTAACAGACTACTCATCAGACTGGTCTGAAAGCGGCGCAAATTCTGCTGCACCTGATGGGCAGATAGGCGGTCAGTCTGGCTAAGCTTTAGCCAGCTAATCAGTTGGTTAGTTGTGCTTCCCGCGGCAGAAACCACCATCAGGTCGCCAGGCTGGCTATGTTCAGCCATAATCCCGGCTACCCGCTGATAGCATCGTGCATCTGCCAGGCTGCTGCCCCCGAATTTATGCAGTTGCCTCACTTCGAGCGCTCCACAGTCTGATGAAATTGTCATGCTTACCCCTTCGTTACTACCCGAAATGCATTTTCCAGATCAGCAACTAAATCTTCATGGTCTTCGATACCTACTGATACCCTTAATAAGGTATCAGAAATTCCGGCCGCGGCCCGTGCTTCCGGAGACATTCCAGCATGTGTCATGGTAGCGGTATGCGAAATCAGGCTCTCCACACCACCGAGGGATTCTGCCAGCGTAAATAATGACAGAGCTTTCAGGAAGGTTCTGACGGTCTGCTCGTCACCATCAAGCTCAAAGCTTAACATTGCCCCAAATCCACGCTGTTGACGCCGGGCAAATTCATGGCCTGAATTTTCAGGCAATGAAGGATGGTATAGCTTCTTCACTAACGGCTGTTTTTTCAGCGCATCGACAATGGCCAGTGCATTGCGTTGTGCTGCCGCCATTCTCGGTCCCAGGGTACGCAACCCACGCAGTAACAGGTAACTGTCAAAGGCGGCACCGGTTACCCCGATATTGTTCGCCCACCATTTCAGCTCAGTCACCAGCTCCGGGTCTTTCGCAATAACTGTACCGGCGACCACATCGGAGTGCCCGTTCAGGTATTTTGTACAGGAATGCACCACCAGGTCCGCCCCCAGAGCCAGAGGATTCTGCAAGACAGGGCTTAGGAAGGTATTGTCGACGACCGACACTGCACCGGCGGCTTTGGCCGCACGACAAATACCCTCAATATCCACGACCCGCAACAACGGATTGCTGGGACTTTCGACCAGTACCAGTTTAGGGCCTTCTGCCATCGCTTCCGCCAGCGCCCGGGGATCCCCCTGGTCAACAAATTTTACTCTGAAAGCACCACGTTTGCTTAGGCTGTCAAATAAGCGATAACTGCCACCGTAGCAATCATGCGGAGCGACCAGCAAATCACCGGGCTTAAGAAAAACAGTAGTCACCAGTAAAATGGCTGACATTCCGGTATTGGTCAGGACCGCTCCGGCTCCACCTTCCAGCTCAGCCAGCGCCTGCTGCACAACATCGCGTGTAGGATTTCCTCTGCGTGAGTAATCGTGGGTACGTGGCTGATTGAAATCCACAAAGTTATAAGTACTGGAAAGATGGATTGGTGGTACTACACAGCCATACTGCTCATCATCATTTAAGCCGCTGCGGACGGCGATAGTCGCTTGCTTATGTGTCATGACGTCATTTTCACTGAGAAGGGGAACAGGTGCACAGAATAACATTCACAAATCGGACGTCAATACATCTAGACATCCAAATGTCTGTGAGTGTAGATTGAGCAATAGAGCAAGAAACGCTAAAATTACCTGGTAAAGTCAAATATCGCCACAATTGTCACTACCTGGATCATCATTTATCAGCAGAGACAAAACTATAATGCAGATATCTGGCATAATTAGCTGAACCCGGCAAGTTAACTTTTTATTAATAAGGTACCCCATGGCTGAATGGAATGCCGAATATATCAGCCCTTATGCTGAGCATGGCAAAAAAAGTGAGCAGGTAAAAAAAATAACTGTCTCTATCCCTCTGAAAGTTCTTAAGATTCTTACTGATGAGCGGACGCGCCGCCAGGTGAATAACCTGCGTCATGCCACCAACAGTGAACTGTTGTGTGAGGCCTTTTTGCATGCTTTTACCGGACAACCTTTACCGGACGATAACGATTTGCGGAAAGAGCGTGGTGATGAGATCCCTGAAGAGGCGAAGGTCATCATGCGTGAAATGGGCATTGACCCGGACAAATGGGAATACTGATTGCGGAAAATTCGCCAGTATGACGGTTCTTTCAGGTAAAAAACGTAAAAAAAACCCGGCCATGCCGGGTTTTTTTACATCCGAATCCGCAGACTCGTCTGTGGGAAACTTATTTTGAACCCGGGATGCTGAAACGTTTGTTGAAACGCTCAACACGACCACCGGTGTCAACAACACGCTGTTTACCAGTGTAGAACGGGTGGCATTTACCACATACGTCCAGGTTTACATCGTGGCCGACGGTAGAATGAGTGTTGATAACGTTACCGCAAGAGCAGGTAATGGTGACAGCTTTGTATTCCGGGTGAATACCTTGTTTCATGGGAGAACCTCTGTAAAAGGCCGTGTCGCTCTCCGTGCCAGGCGAACCTGCACAGCACCACACGCGGTTAAAAGAATTTTTCGTATCTCTGCAGCCACTCGCGGCAACAGAGGCGCTGTATTATACAGAACCCCACCGGCATGATGCAAATAAATTCACCATGTCGGTGATGGGCTTCACCGTGTACACTACGCTTTTTACCCTCCGGAGTTACTGAATGCCCGTCATTAAGGTTGCACTGCCCGTTCCTCTGCCCCGACTATTTGATTACCTCGTCCCCGAAGGAGACGTACCTGTCATTGGCAGCAGGGTGAGTGTGCCCTTTGGTCCCCGAAAAATGACAGGCATTGTGCATGGCATTGCCGCACAGAGTGAGCTGCCGGAAGCACAACTGAAAACCATTGATGCGGTCATAGACAATAAGACTATCTTCCCTGATTCATTGTGGAAACTGCTCAACTGGGCAGCAGATTACTATCATTACCCTGTGGGTGAAGTCTTTTTTCATGCATTACCGGTACAGCTCCGTCAGGGACGGCCCGCACAACCGTCCTCCTTATGGCAATGGTCTGTCACTGAGCAGGGATTATCCACCTCACCTGACAGCCTGAAACGCTCAGAGAAGCAGCAGCGTGCACTTGCCGCATTACGTCATGCACCTCTGCAACGCCATGAACTCAGGCAGCACGATTTGAACGATGCTGTCCTGCAGGCATTACGTAAAAAAGGGATCTGTGAACTGACAGAAATTCTGCCCCCGTTAACCGACTGGCGCTCAGAATACCGGGTTAAGGGCGAACGTTTACGGCTGAATACCGAACAGGCCACGGCTGTCGGTGCCATTCGAAGCCTGGATAATCAGTATGCTGCCTGGCTACTGGCGGGAATTACGGGGTCTGGGAAAACTGAAGTGTATCTCACTGTGCTGGAGAACATTCTGGCTGAAGGGCGGCAGGCATTAGTACTGGTGCCGGAAATTGGCCTGACACCACAGACTATTGCCCGTTTCCGGGAGCGGTTTAATGCCCCGGTCGATGTCCTGCATTCTGCACTGAACGACAGTGAACGCCTGAATGTCTGGCTACGGGCCAGCAGAGGCGAATCCGCCATTATCATTGGCACCCGCTCGGCACTGTTCACCCCCCTTGCCCGCCCCGGTATTATTATTATTGATGAAGAACATGACAGTTCTTATAAACAGCAGGAAGGCTGGCGTTATCATGCCCGTGATCTGGCCGTCTTTCGGGCTCATCAGGAAAACATCCCGGTAGTGCTTGGATCAGCCACCCCTGCGTTGGAAACCTTACACAATGTCAGTACCGGAAAGTACCGTCAGTTAACCCTGACTAAACGAGCGGGCAATGCCCGTCCGGCGTTACAGCAAATTATCGATCTGAAAGGTGTCCGCTTACAGTCGGGGCTTTCCCCGGTACTGATTAATAAGATGCGCCAGCATCTTCAGGCCAATAATCAGGTCCTGTTGTTTCTTAACCGACGCGGCTATGCCCCGGCTCTGCTTTGTCATGATTGCGGCTGGTTGGCGGAATGCCAGCGTTGTGAACATTACTATACCTTTCACCAACAACAACGCCAGTTGCGCTGTCACCACTGTGACAGCCAGCGTCCTCTGCCATATCAGTGCCCGCAATGCGGCTCGACTCATCTGATGCCGGTAGGCATGGGAACAGAGCAGTTGGAAGAACAACTGAAAACACTGTTTCCGGGAATTCCGGTGACCCGGGTTGACCGTGATACCACCAGTCGGAAAGGAACTCTTGAGCAACATCTTGAAGACATTCATCAGGGAGGTGCACGGATTCTGGCCGGTACCCAGATGCTGGCCAAAGGCCACCATTTCCCGGATGTCACCCTGGTGGCACTACTGGATGTCGATGGTGCGCTGTTTTCCGCTGATTTCAGGGCTGCCGAACGCTTTGCTCAGTTGTACGTTCAGGTTGCAGGTCGGGCAGGGCGGGCAGGGAAACAAGGTGAGGTAGTGCTGCAAACTCATCATCCGGAACACCCGCTGTTACATACTCTGCTGTACAACGGCTATTTTTCATTTGCCAGCCAGACGTTACAGGAGCGCCGCCAGGTGAGCCTGCCACCGTTTTCCAGCCATGCGCTGTTCCGTGCTGAAGACTCAGATAATCAACAGGCGGAACAGTTCCTGTTACAACTGCGTAATTTACTGGAGGCCAGCCCACTGAAAGATGAGCACTGTTGGATTATGGGGCCGGTACCGGCACTACAGTCTAAAAGAAATGGTCGCTGGCGCTGGCAGTTACTGGTGCAACATTCTTCAAGAAAGCAACTGCAGCGCATACTGCGACATACCCTGCCACTTTTCTCTACCCTGCCGGCACTAAAAAAAGTGAAATGGACGCTGGATATCGATCCCACCGAGAACTGATTCAATGCCTGATTTGCGTAACAACACGAAAATACAGCGTTGAATAACCGGATTATTGCAAATCTGATATCAGCAGCCACAGATAATCTGCTAACAATAAGGGATACCGTGGTGTACGCTCACCGCTTTGTTAATGATTAACCTAATGCCGGAGTTTGTGTCTTGGAACAGAATTCACTACCGGGCCGCGCCACAATGAAAGACGTTGCCGAAAAAGCAGGTGTCTCCACAGCAACCGTTTCGCGTGCTCTGGCATCCCCGGATAAAGTTTCCGCCATTGCCCGTTTAAAGGTAATGCAGGCGATTAGTGAGCTGGGTTATGCTCCGGACCTGCTTCCTCGTCATCAGCGCAGAAATGATTCTCAGACACTGCTCATCCTTGTCCCCGATATCTGTGATCCCTTTTTCCATGAGATGATTCGGGGCATTGAGGTCACGGCAGCGGCGGAAGGATATCTGGCTTTAATTGGTGATTGTGCTCACCAGGATATGCAGGAAGTCGGCTTTCTGGACCGGATTCTGACCCGCCAGATAGACGGGCTGTTATTACTCGGATCGCAGATCCCTCCCCTGCAGAAACTGGTTCACCGGGATCAATTGCCTCCACTGGTCATGGCTAATGAATTCTCAGCGGACCTGGAATACCCAACAGTACATATCGATAATCTGACATCGGCATTTAATGCGGTGAATTATCTGCTGGATACCGGACTGAACCGGATAGCCTGTATTACCGGTCCCGACACCATTTCACACTGTCGTTACCGACGGCAGGGATACATCCAGGCACTACAACGACAGAATATTGATATCAATCCTCATTACCTGGAGCGTGGCGATTTCTCCTTCGATTCTGGAGCTGAAGCTCTGATTCGTCTGATGAAGTTACCTTCTCCTCCGGAGGCTATCTTTTGTCACAATGACCGGATGGCATTAGGCGTCTTACATCAGGCCGAAAAAATGGGTATCAGAGTTCCGCAGCAGCTATCGGTGATCGGCTTTGATGATATTGACGCGGCCCAGTACAGCCATCCACCGCTGACGACCATTACACAACCCAGATTTGATATTGGCCGGGAGGCGGCGACATTATTGATGGAAATTATTCGTGGCGAGCGTGTTAATGGTGGCTCACGTTTACTGGAAGCCAGACTGCAGGTACGACAGTCAACCTTGATCCCGGCCAAATAGCAGTCTTAGCTCCGCTTTCGGTGATTTTCAGGTATTTTCTCAGGCAGAGTTTACTGGTCAAAGTTCATCCCCTTGAGTAAACTGGAACAGTTATTGCCATTGTATAGATAACCGGGCGGTTCGCCCGCCAGGCTGATTGATAAATTTTCGGAACGAATGTGGCACAAAAAGACTATGTAGGCCGCGGGCGTTCAACAGGGACGCAGCGCAAAAAGAACTCTCCACGAAGCAAGAAGAGCAAAAAAAGCTCAGGACTACCCAAACTGATGATCGTGGTGGCCGTCGCGGTACTGGTCGCCTTTATCGGTGGTTTATGGTTTATTGCTCATCATAAAAAGGAAGAGTTAGAGGAAGTGATGCCGCATAAAAATGCCGGCAATGGTTTACCTCCGAAACCGGAAGAGCGCTGGAAATATATCAAGGAACTGGAAAACAGCCAGACAACGGTGCCTCAACCTACTGAACCTTCCGCAGGCGGCGAAATCAAATCACAAACTCAGTTGACTGATGAACAACGTCAGTTGCTGGAGCAAATGGCCGCTGATATGCGTCAGCAGCCGATCCAGCTTAATGAAGTTCCGTGGAATGAACAAACTCCGGCGCAAAAACAACAAACTTTGCGTCAGCAGGCGGCTACCCGACAGCAACAACAGAATTATCAACAGCAACATAGTTACCAGCAGCCGCAGAATTATCAGCAACAGTCTGATTATCAACAGCAGCAGCTATTGCAGGCTCAGCAAGCTGAGCGCCAGCGTCTGGATAGACAGCAACGTCTTGAGCGTCAGCAACAAGCAGAGAAACAACGCCAGGCTGAACGGCAACAGCAGCTACAGGCAGAAAGACAGCAGCGACTGGAAAAACAGCAGCAGGCTCAGCAACAGTCCGCTCAACAGCAAGTGGATCGTCGTCCTGCAGCTCAGGCTCCAACACCTGCAGCACCCCGTACCAGCCAACCAGCACCGGTCACCCGGGAAGCACCTAAGCCTGCGGCAACAGCGGCTTCCGGAAAACGCTGGATGATTCAGTGCGGTTCCTTTAAAGGCAGTGAACAGGCTGAATCAGTGCGTGCATCTCTGGCTTTTGAAGGTTTTGAGAGCCGTACGACTACCGGCGGTGGCTGGAATCGGGTTGTTATCGGGCCTTATTCAGATCGCGCTAAAGTTGACAGCGTAGTCAAACAACTTCGTAGTTCTGGCCATACAAACTGTATAACTCTCTCCCTGGGGGGTTGAAAGCCTTAACCCCCCTCCCCATATATCCCCTTATGTGACTCCGCGCACCGCGCGGAGTGTTTTTTTCTCTAAAAAGGGGCGGCCCGTGACAACGATTGTAAGTGTTCGACGCAATGGCCAGGTAGTGATTGGCGGTGACGGCCAGGCTACTCTTGGTAATACAGTAATGAAGGGTAACGTAAAGAAAGTACGTCGCCTGTACAACGACAAGGTCATTGCCGGCTTTGCCGGGGGGACTGCCGATGCCTTTACCCTGTTTGAACTGTTTGAACGTAAGCTGGAAATGCACCAGGGGCATTTGGTTAAAGCGGCAGTTGAACTGGCAAAAGACTGGCGTACTGACCGGATGCTACGACGCCTCGAAGCTCTGCTGGCGGTGGCTGACGAGCATGCCTCGTTAATTATCAGTGGTAATGGTGATGTCATTCAGCCCGAAAATGATTTGATCGCTATCGGATCTGGCGGACCTTATGCACAGGCAGCAGCGCGTGCTCTGCTGGAAAACAGCGAACTCAGTGCCCGGGAAATTACCGAAAAAGCACTGGATATCGCGGGTGATATTTGCATTTACACCAACCACAACGTCACTATCGAAGAACTGGCGTCCAGCAAGTAAGGATTTCTAATATGTCTGAAATGACTCCCCGCGAAATAGTAAGCGAACTGAATAAGTTCATCATCGGTCAGGATGGTGCTAAGCGTGCCGTTTCTATCGCCCTGCGTAACCGCTGGCGGCGGATGCAGCTCGAAGCTGAACTGCGTCACGAAGTGACTCCGAAAAACATTCTGATGATAGGCCCGACCGGGGTGGGTAAAACAGAAATTGCCCGCCGTCTGGCGAAACTGGCCAACGCGCCATTTATTAAAGTTGAAGCAACGAAATTTACTGAAGTGGGTTATGTCGGTAAAGAAGTTGATTCTATCATCCGTGATTTGACTGACGCTGCAGTAAAAATGGTCCGCAGTCAGGCTATCGAACGTAACAAGTCACGAGCCGAAGAACAGGCTGAAGAGCGTATTCTTGATGTACTGATTCCTCCGGCTAAGAATAACTGGGGCCAGCCAGAGGCAAACAGTGAACCTTCTGCTGCCCGTCAGTCCTTCCGTAAAAAATTGCGTGAAGGGCAACTGGACGACAAAGAAATTGAAATTGATCTGGCTGCCTCACCGATGGATGTTGAAATCATGGCACCTCCTGGCATGGAAGAAATGACCAGCCAGCTGCAGTCCATGTTCCAGAATCTGGGCGGACAAAAGCAAAAAGCTCGCAAGTTAAAGATCAAAGATGCACTTAAACTGTTGATCGAAGAAGAAGCCGCCAGACTGGTGAATCCGGAAGAGCTGAAGCAGGAAGCTATCGAAGCCGTTGAACAGCATGGCATTGTTTTTATTGATGAAATTGACAAAATCTGTAAGCGTGGACAGTCCTCCGGTCCGGATGTTTCCCGGGAAGGTGTGCAGCGTGACTTGCTGCCTTTAGTTGAAGGCTGTACGGTATCGACTAAACACGGTATGGTCAAAACTGACCACATTTTGTTTATTGCCTCCGGCGCATTCCAGGTTGCCAGCCCTTCAGATCTGATACCTGAACTGCAGGGTCGTTTACCTATCCGCGTAGAGTTGCAGGCGCTGACGGTTAACGATTTTGAACGTATTCTGACAGAACCGAGCGCGTCGGTGACTGTACAGTACAAAGCGTTAATGGCCACTGAAGGAGTCAATGTAGAGTTCAGCGAAGATGGTATTCGCCGGATTGCTGAAGCTGCATGGCAGGTCAATGAAACGACTGAAAATATCGGGGCTCGTCGCCTGTACACCGTGCTGGAAAAACTGATGGAAGATATTTCTTTCGATGCCAGCGATCGTCCGGGAGAATCTGTGACTATAGATGCCAACTATGTCAGCAGCCACCTGGACAAACTGGTTGCAGATGAAGACCTGAGCCGTTTTATCCTGTAACTGAGCGTCTGGCTGTGGGTTTTTCGGCTGTCTGCACTCCGGGACAGACAGCCGGATAACCCCTTTGTTTGACCAGGATTAATATCCTCCCCACGGCATTTCGCTACTCTGATCCCCGGCCTGATAGTTTTTTTCCTGGATGCCGGTAGCCGTAGTTAAAGCACCGTCTCTGAGTGATGATTCGGCGTTTCTGTCATAATAAATGCCACCGTAAGATATTCATCCCGCAACACAGGCCACGTGGCAACGGAGGCTTTTTTGCTATCCATAGAAAGAACGCGATATACTTTAACCACCTCTGGCAAACAGATGATACCGCTATGAAATACGATACCTCCGAACTTTGTGATATTTACCATGAAGAAGTGAATGTAGTTGAGCCTTTGTTTTCTAACTTTGGCGGACGCACGTCTTTTGGTGGTCAGATAACAACTGTCAAATGCTTCGAAGACAATGGCCTGCTTTATGACATACTTGAAGAAAACGGGCTGGGCCGGGTACTGGTCGTTGACGGAGGAGGTTCCGTACGTCGCGCATTGATTGATGCCCAACTGGCGCAACTGGCAACACAGAGTGAATGGGAAGGTATTGTAGTTTATGGATCAGTTCGTCAGGTTGATGAACTGGAGGAGCTCGATATCGGTATTCAGGCCATGGCGGCCATTCCTGTAGGTGCCGCAGGTGAAGGCATTGGTGAAAGTGATATTAGGGTGAATTTTGGCGGTGTCACTTTTTTCTCGGGTGATTATCTCTATGCAGATAATACCGGCATCATCCTGTCAGAAAACCCACTGGCGCTCGAAGAAGACGAAGAAGAAGACGAGTAGTCGTTCTGGCGGCAAACCGGGTGCTCTCGCACCCGGCTCTGGTTTCATTCCGTAACAGAATCAAACCTCATCCATTTTTCCCAGCAGTGCACGCAGGCGTTCCTGCCACTGTTGTTGTTCTTCTTTTAACTGCTGATTTTCACGGGTAAGTGAATCATGATTACCAGCAACCTGTAACGCTTCCTGCTTCAGCGTATTATTTTGTTCTTTCAGCTCTTCAATTTCCATCTGTAACAGGGTGATAGTATCAATCGCCTGCTGTACTTTAGCTTCCAGTTTTTCGAACATTTCAAATGACATTTATATAACCTCTCCTATATCGCAAGGCGTTGATGTGCCAGCTACGATCCTGACAAGCCCTGTAAAATTCCTGTAGCTGGCTACGATAACACGATTGTATGAAGCCTGATCACGCAAGTCCAGTGACCAGGCGAATTCCGGAGCAGTCTGTAACACTTTTCGCCCCGCCCTCACTCTCTTTCCCCTCCGGACTGTTGTTTTTTACCCGTCACAGACAGCAAAATGATCATCCGGCAGGACAATTCAGCAACAAAATACGCGAATTCGCTCATTTTTTTTGACATGGCACACAAATTTCAAGTTCGGTATTTATCGTTTTTGCTCGTTAACGATAAATTTAAATCAACCCTACATAAAAGTCGGGTGACTCAGGGAACGAGTACATAACACCGATAAATTTAACCTCTCTTAAGGAATTCATCATGAGTCAAACGACAAATTCGCTCACAGGCCAGTGCATCGCAGAATTTATAGGTACCGGTTTAATTCTGTTCTTCGGTGCCGGATGCGTGGCGGCAATGAAAGTTGCCGGTGCCAGCTTTGGGCAATGGGAAATTTGTATCGTCTGGGGCCTGGCAGTATCCATGGGTGCTTATGTCAGTGCAGGGATCTCCGGTGCCCACCTGAACCCGGCCGTTACCATAGCACTTTGCCTGTTTGGTAACTTTGAAGGTCGTAAAATCATTCCTTATATTATCGCACAGACTGCCGGCGCGTTTTGTGCGGCAGCATTGGTATACGCGCTTTACCATAATCTGTTTATTGATTACGAACAGACACATCAGATGGTCCGTGGCAGCGTCGATAGTCTGAGTCTGGCCGGAGTGTTTTCGACTTATCCGAACCCGCAAATCAGCGTCCCTCAGGCATTCTTCGTTGAAATAGTGATTACTGCCGTCCTGATGGGAGTCATTATGGCTCTGACCGATGACGGCAATGGCTTGCCACGTGGACCGTTAGCTCCGCTGCTGATTGGTTTACTGGTCGCTGCAATTGGCGCAGCAACAGGTCCTCTGACCGGATTTGCCCTGAACCCAGCCCGTGATTTTGGACCGAAAATGTTTACGGCTCTGGTCGGATGGGGAAAAGTTGCCTTCACCGGTGGACAGGAAATCCCTTATTTCCTGGTTCCAATCTTTGGACCACTGATTGGTGCGTGCGTCGGTGCATTTATCTATCGTAATTTCATTGGCCGCTACTTACCAGTAAACCTTCCTGCGCCTGTGAATGAAAAAGAACAGCCACTGTCACGCTCAGAACAGCATAAAGCGTAAACTTAATAACGAATTCATCAGGAACAGATCATGACTAACGCTGAAAATAAATACATTGTTGCACTGGACCAGGGAACCACCAGCTCACGAGCGGTGGTACTGGACCACGATGCGAATATTATCGCGGTTTCACAACGTGAATTTACCCAACATTATCCTAAAACAGGTTGGGTTGAGCATGACCCGATGGATATCTGGGCAACCCAGAGTTCAACTCTGGTAGAAGTACTGGCACATGCCGATATTCGTTCTGACCAGATTGCGGCGATTGGTATTACAAACCAGCGTGAAACCACCATCGTCTGGGATAAGAAAACCGGCAAACCCGTGTACAACGCTATTGTGTGGCAGGATCCTCGTACCGCTGACTATTGCTCAAAACTGAAAAAAGAAGGTCTTGAGGAATATATTCAGCAAACTACCGGACTGGTCATTAACCCATACTTCTCCGGGACCAAAATCAAATGGATTCTGGACAATGTGGAAGGCGCCCGTGAACGCGCCAAGCGTGGGGAACTGTTGTTTGGTACTGTCGACACCTGGCTGGTCTGGAAAATGACTCAGGGACGTGTGCATGTCACCGACTTCACCAATGCTTCACGTACCATGATATTTGATATTCACAAACTGCAGTGGGATGACCGTATGCTGGACATCCTTGATATCCCTCGTGAGATGTTGCCGGAAGTTAAAGCATCTTCAGAAGTCTACGGCCAGACGAACATCGGTGGTAAAGGCGGGACCCGTATACCGATCGCAGGGATCGCCGGAGATCAGCAGGCGGCATTATATGGTCAGCTCTGCGTACAGCCCGGTATGGCGAAGAATACTTATGGTACCGGCTGCTTTATGTTAATGAATACCGGTACTGAGGCGGTAGCCTCTACCCATGGTCTGCTGACCACTATCGCCTGTGGCCCACGAGGTGAAGTTAACTACGCCCTGGAAGGCGCCGTCTTCATCGGTGGTGCGTCAATTCAATGGCTGCGCGATGAGATGAAACTGTTCTCAGAAGCACTGGACTCTGAATATTTCGCGACCAAAGTGAAGGATTCTAACGGTGTCTATATGGTACCGGCATTTACCGGTCTGGGAGCCCCGTACTGGGACCCCTATGCCCGCGGAGCAATCTTTGGTCTGACCCGGGGTACCAACGCAAACCATATTATCCGTGCCACCCTGGAATCCATTGCCTACCAGACCCGTGATGTGCTGGAAGCTATGCAGAATGATGCGAATACTCGTTTGCAGTCATTACGGGTAGATGGCGGTGCTGTGGCGAATAATTTTCTGATGCAGTTCCAGTCAGATATTCTTGGCGCCCGGGTTGAGCGTCCGGAGGTTCGTGAAGTGACTGCCCTCGGAGCAGCCTATCTTGCCGGTCTGGCGGTTGGGTTCTGGAAAGATCTGGAAGAAGTCCGTTCGAAATCAGTTATCGAACGCGAGTTCCGTCCGTCAATCGAAACGACCGAACGTAACTTCCGGTATGCCGGTTGGAAAAAAGCCGTATCCCGCGCCCTGCGCTGGGAAGATGAACACGAACAATAATCCATCTCCTCTGCCCGCTCGCTGGCGGGCAGAGTCCAATTTCTGAACGCCCGCGTTGTGTTACACTAGCCTCCCTTTTCTTCCCGGTAAGACAGACAATGAAACGAGAACTTGCCCTCGAATTTTCACGGGTGACCGAAGCAGCAGCACTGGCCGGACATGCCTGGCTTGGACGCGGTGATAAAAACCTGGCCGACGGCGCAGCAGTCAATGCAATGCGGGTATTGCTCAATACTCTGGATATTCGTGGTCGGATTGTAATTGGTGAAGGTGAGATTGATGAAGCCCCGATGCTTTATATCGGAGAGCAGGTTGGCAGTGGGCAGGGTGATGAAGTCGATATCGCCGTCGACCCGATTGAAGGCACACGTATGACCGCAATGGGGCAATCTAACGCACTAACAGTGATGGCCGTCGGGAATAAAGGCAGCTTTCTGCACGCTCCGGATATGTATATGGAAAAACTGGTTACAGGCCCGCAAGCCCGGGGATGCATCGACCTGGATCAGCCACTGGAAGCCAATCTGCAGTCTGTTAGCCGGGCTCTGGATAAGCCGCTGTCTGAACTCACCGTGGCTGTGTTAGCCAAACCCCGGCATAACCCGGTCATCACACAACTTCATAAAGCCGGTATCAAAGTCTATGCATTCCCTGATGGTGATGTGGCTGCATCTATCCTGACCTGCATGTCAGACAGCGAAGTCGATGTGATGTATGGTATTGGCGGCGCACCGGAAGGCGTCATTTCTGCCGCAGTCATCCGTGCGCTGGGGGGAGATATGCAGGCTCGCTTACTGCCAAGACATCAGGTCAAAGAAGATTCGGCGGAAAATCGCAGCCTTGGTGAACAAGAGATCGCGCGTTGTACAGAGATGGGAATTACCCCTGGTGAACGGCTCACTCTGCAGCAACTGGTCAGCGATGATGACGTCATTTTCTCCGCGACAGGAATCACTGATGGTGATTTACTCAAAGGAATTACCCGGAAAGGAAATATCGCCACCAGTGAGACGTTATTAATTCGCGGTAAAACGGGCACTGTCCGGCGGATCCAGTCGATTCATCGACTGGATCGTAAAACATCACTACAGTCCTAGCCAGCGACAATCTGGTGGTCACTTTCACGCTGTCTGGAAAGCGACCACCAGCACAGCAGCATAAGTAACGATGTCATAAACATCAGCATACCAAGGCTAAACTGATCGTTCTGCGGTAGTTTTGCTGATAACCAGGCCACGCCCCCGGATCCCAGATTTTGTAAGCCCCCAATCAATGCCCCGGCACTGCCTGCGACCCAGGCATAAGGCTCCATCGCGCCTGAAGTCGCCAGCGGGAACAACATCCCTGCACCGAAGAAATAGAGTGCCGCAGGAACCAGTAAAGTCCAGATATTCATCACATGGAACCAGCCAGGGATCCACATCAGTACCCCCGCCAATAAGCAGCTACAGACCCCAAGCCACATCAAACGATACCAGTCACCCTCACTACGGCGAACATACCAAGCCCCGAAAAAAGCTGCAGGAATTGGCAGGATAAATAATATACTGACGGTAAAACGACTCAGACCCAATACTCCCCCCATCAGTCCCCCACAACTGGCCTCAAACACAGCAATACCCGCCAGTGCACCAATTAATATCACCAGATAGCGAAGGAATGCAGCATCACGCAGCAGCAATGAATAACGGAATAAAAAAGGCCTTGGGACGAGAATTTCCGGCCGGGTTTCTGGTAACCGGCAGGCAATGACTACCATGACCAGCAGGCAAAGCACCAGTAGGAAAGCAAAACAGGCATGCCATCCCCAAAATTTTGTCAGTACCGCACCAATTACCGGTGCCAGCAAAGGACTAATCAGGATTCCCATGTTCAGCACGCTGTTCGCTTTACGCAACTGCCCACCGGAATAGATATCCCTGGGCAGCGTCCGCGCCATCACCCCGGCAACCCCTGTCCCCATCCCCTGGATGGCACAACCGATGACCAGTTGATTGATTGAACCTGCCAGCAATGCCGTCACTGCACCCACACTGAAGATCAGCAGGCCACCAAGGATGACCGGACGCCGGCCAATACTGTCTGAAAGCGGGCCATAAAATAGCTGAGAAAGACCATAGGTGATCAGATACGCCGCCATAATGCCCTGCACATTGCCGCCGGACACCTGTAACGATAGGGCAATATCACTCATCGCCGGCACATAAACCGTCTGAGCCATTTGCCCGACAGCGACCAATACTACTAACAACAACATTAACGGGGTGTGATTCAGATTCTTTTCCATTTTTGTAACAGTAAATTCTTATCCATGATGATTAAACAGCAGTACAGGCTGATCATATAAAAAAAAGCAGCCTAAAATACCATGATTCGCCTTTAAACAATCCCCTGCTAATGAGTGATTATCGGCCTGATTGTCAGGTTTTTTCGGCACAGGTGTACATTATTAGTGACAGTCCGTGATAATTAATGGCACGGGTTTGTCGATATGAGCTTAACCGCGGTCTGAAGGGTGGAAAATTAGTGCTTCACCAGAGATGATAATTCGATGTGCTACACTATTTTTAACTGAGGAGCTCACGATGGCCGATTGGTGTGAAGGTAAAGTCGTCGCAGTAACACACTGGACTGAGGCGCTTTTCAGCCTGTACGTCACTGCGCCGGTAAAACCATTTACCGCCGGGCAATTTGCAAAACTGTCACTGGAGATCAACGGAGAGCGGGTACAACGAGCCTACTCTTATGTCAATGCTCCTTCAGATAAAACCCTGGAGTTCTATCTGGTTAACGTTCCTGAAGGCAAGCTTAGCCCCTCTCTGCACCGGCTGTCGGCCGGGGACTCAATCAGGGTCACCGAAGAAGCTGCTGGTTTTTTTGTCTGTGACGAATTGCCTGACTGTGAAACGCTGTGGATGCTGTCAACGGGAACGGCAATCGGCCCGTATCTGTCCATCTTACAGCAGGGGGAAGGTCTGGAGAGATTTGAAAATATTGTACTGGTTCATGCCGCCCGCTATGCCGCAGACCTGAGTTACCTCCCACTGATGCAGCAACTTCAGCAGCAATTCAACGGAAAATTACGTATTCAAACCATCGTCAGCCGGGAGAAAAGTGAAGGCAGCCTGACAGGCCGAATCCCCGGGTTGATTGAAAACGGTATGCTTGAACAAGCCACAGGTCTGACAATGTCTGCGGACAACAGCCATATTATGCTGTGCGGTAACCCGCAAATGGTCAGAGACACCCAACAGCTACTTAAACTCACCCGCAACATGAATAAACATCTGCGTCGTAAACCGGGACATATCACCAGCGAGCATTACTGGTAATATCTGTGCCGGAAGTTATGATCACTGCCTTAATTAAGGCAGGCTGTCATCATCTCTGCCGAAAAATTAGGTAAGATATATGTCAGTCGTCAACTCAGGGATACCGGAATGAAACACAGGATAAGTCGTTGGTTAACCTGCTGTATGCTGTTAACAGCAGGTGGTGTTGTATTTGCCGATCCACCGACCGCTCCAAAGCTTGCTCCTTACGTTCAACCAGGTGCACCGGTTTTCAGCGAGACCATCCCGCAGTTCCGGGAAAAATTCAACAGTATGAATCCGGGCACGCCGTTACCGGAATACCGTACGGTAGATACCGGCCAGGTACAGAATATGGTTGTACTGGCGGTCAGTAAAATTAACGACTCATTTTATTCATCAACCGCACTCGAACCCGGCACAGGGAAGATAAAATCTCTGCAAATGACCTGGGTTTCTCCCCAGGGGACCGGTGAAAAACAGTCCAGAGATCTGGCATTCCGTTACATGACCGCATTGATCCGTTATTTCTCACCGCAACTTACTGAACAAACCAGTCACCTAAAGCTCGAATCTCTGTTAAAGGCCGCTAAAGTAAACATCCCCTATTTTGATGCCGAAGGCGCACTGCGTTATGTCATCTCAGACCAGGGAGAGAAAGGTATTACTCTCGCCATCGAACCTGTCAGGCTGATACTGAATAACTCGTGAACAACTGACGTTTTATGACGAAAAACAAAGCAGTGATTTGCATTGATCTTTATAATGCTTCACAGACACTATTGCCCGCCGGCAGTAGTCTTTTATGAATCGCGTAATGCGGAGGATATGATGCGACATCCATTAGTTATGGGTAACTGGAAGCTGAATGGTAGTAAACATATGACTGACGAGCTGATTGCCGGTCTGCGTAAAGCATTATCAGGTGTGGACGGTTGTGGTGTGGCTATTGCCCCGCCCGTGGTTTATCTCGACCAGGCTAAGCATGCCGTTTCTGGCAGTCATATCGCTCTCGGTGCGCAGAACGTTGACATTAACCTCTCTGGTGCATTTACCGGTGAAGTTTCTGCGGAAATGCTGAAGGATATTGGTGCCAAATATATCATTATCGGACACTCCGAACGTCGTACTTACCACAAAGAAAGCGATGAACTGATCGCAAAAAAATTCGCCGTCCTTAAAGACGCAGGTCTGACGCCGGTACTCTGTATTGGTGAAACCGAAGCAGAAAACGAAGCCGGGAAAACCGAAGAAGTCTGCGCACGTCAGATTGATGCGGTACTGAATACTCAGGGAGCTGAAGCGTTTAAAGATACCGTCATTGCCTATGAGCCCGTCTGGGCTATCGGTACCGGTAAGTCAGCTACGCCGGCACAGGCCCAGGCTGTGCATAAATTCATCCGTCAGCATATCGCTAAAAAAGACCCAGCGATTGCTGAGCAGGTGATCATTCAGTACGGCGGTTCTGTTAATGATAAAAATGCGGCCGAGCTCTTCACTCAGCCGGATATTGATGGTGCGCTGGTCGGTGGTGCATCACTGAAAGCTGATGCTTTCGCGGTAATTGTTAATGCTGCTGCGGCGGCAAAAAAAGCCGGTTAATATTTATCTTTCAACGGCGCACCAGCGCCGTTGTCTGTTTTAGTATGCCGCACTGATGATCCTGTAACTCTTCCGCTGACCCCATGTTTCCTTTAAGCAGCTGTTTTTTTATGGCCAGTAATACCAGTCTCCCATCAGGCAGGGCTGTCAGCGCCAGACCATAATCCCCCATCTGCCCGGCAGCTCCCGGGATTTCCTGCGCAATACGCACAAATACACTCTGCTGTTCCAGTTCAGCAGGCGTCAGGACCCTGAGCAGATAAGGATGTGAGCGCAGGGTCAGGGATTGCCACTTTTCTGTCAGTCCCGGGTCCAACTCTTTCAGTCGTTGGCGTATATCCGCACGCAGACAGGACATATGAATATGCAGCTGATTTTGTGTCCTCCCTGACTCTGAGTTAATCGTCATCGCCAGATCACTGTCACGTACTGGCGAATGATTTTTATCGGAGAGCAAATGGCGTTCATTCCAGGCAAGGGCAAAAAAGTTAGGGGTGTGTTTTTCCAGTAATAGTGGGCTTTCGATACCGGTAATCTTACTGACAGGCATCAGCAGATATTGTAATGGTCCGACCCTGTCTTTAAACAGAACATAGCCGGCAGATAAATCAACTTTTTCACAAGGCGCAGGCTGATGATTTTTTTCCATATCAGGAACACATTGCTGACTGATAAACTTCCATAAAACGTCAGAATGCTCTTCAAACCGATGTGCCACAAACAGTAAAGCTGCCATCAGAACAATCACCACTCCGATGGCCAGCCTTAGTTTTGCTTTTCCAGAAGATGTCATGAGCCCGGTCATTCCCGATTAATCCGGACTTCATATTACGTTAATCGGGCGGAAAGTCACCTGCGGTGAATTATGGCTTCATAATCTGGTCGTAAGTACCGCCGTCACTGAAGTGGGTCTTCTGAGCTGCCGTCCAGCCACCGAATTTACCATCCACAGTGAAGAGCTTAATTGGCTTAAATTCATTAGAGAATTCTTTCGCCACCGCCGGGTCACGTGGACGATAATAGTTTTCCGCGGCGATTTTCTGCCCTACAGGAGAATAGAGATATTTCAGATAATCTTCAGCCACTTTACGGGTTCCGCGCTCATCAACTACCTTATCAACCACAGCCACCGTCGGTTCAGCCAGGATAGACTCACTTGGGGTAATAATTTCAAACTGCTGGTCTTTTAACTTATTCTTTGCCAGATATGCCTCATTTTCCCAGGCAAGCAGCACGTCACCCAGTCCGCGTTCAGCAAAAGTGTTGGTTGCACCACGGGCGCCGGAATCCTGAACAGTGACATTTTTAAACAGTGCTTTCACAAACGCCTGAGCTTTCTCCTGCGAACCATTATTATGGTCCAGGGCATAACCCCAGGCAGCCAGATAGTTCCAGCGAGCACCCCCGGAAGTTTTAGGATTAGGAGTGATAATCGAAATGCCTGGTTTGATTAAATCATTCCAGTCATGAATATTCTTAGGGTTCCCTTTGCGTACCAGGAAAACAATGGTTGAGGTATAAGGGGCTGAGTTATCCGGTAACTTTTTGATCCAGCCCGGGTTAATTCTGCCGCTGTTAGCAATAGCATCAACATCAGATTGCAAAGCTAGTGTCACCACATCGGCTTTGATACCGTTGATTACCGAGGTTGCCTGTTTTCCGGAACCGCCATGCGACTGGCGAATCACCACATTGTCACCGGTTTCCTGCTTATAATGAGCACTAAATGCTTTGTTGTACTGTTCATAAAATTCTCTGGTCGGATCATAAGAGACATTCAATAACTGAATATCTTTCGCCAGTGTACTGCCGGATACCAAAAGTAACGCTAATCCCACATGCCACTTCTTCATTTTATGCCCCCCTGTTTTATATACCGGTAGGTTGGCACAATCATGGAAATAACTTAAAGAACTAAAAAGACATTTTTATATCACAATTGAATAAACAAGCAGCAGAAGCAGAAGCAGAAGCAGAAGCAGAAGCAGAAGCGACTGTCGGCGAAGAACCCGCCGACAGCAAAGATAATCAATACAATCTTTTCGCGGTGTCCAGCATATCCCGACGGAAAGGACGTTTCATATTTTCGATGGCATCAATAATATCATGGTGTACCATTTTTTCGTTCTGTACACCGACACAACGCCCACCATAACCCTGCAGCAGCAGGTCTATGGCATAGGTTCCCATCCGGAAGGCGAGAATACGATCATAGGCACATGGCGCCCCCCCCCTCTGGATATGCCCCAGAACGGTAGCGCGAGTTTCACGCCCGGTCTCTTTTTCAATATAGCGAGCCAGTTCACTGGCATCACAAATCAGCTCTGTTATCGCCACAATCGCGTGTTTTTTTCCTTTGGCGATACCGGCTTTAATTTCTGTCACCAGTTCTTCGCGGGTATATGGAATTTCCGGGACCACAAAAAATTCACATCCCCCTGCAATCGCTGCAGACAAAGTCAAATCACCACAATGGCGTCCCATAACTTCTACGATAGAGATTCGCTGATGAGAAGAAGAGGTATCACGCAGCCTGTCGATAGCTTCGACCACTGTCTCAAGTGCAGTGTGGTAACCGATAGTATAGTCAGTGCCGGCAACATCATTGTCGATGGTTCCGGGCAGCCCGATACAGGGAAAACCCATCTCTGTCAGCCGTTTTGCGCCCATATAGGAACCATCACCACCGATCACCACCAGCGCATCCAGACCGCGTTTCTTCATATTTTCAATAGCAATCTGGCGGGTTGATTCTTCACGGAATTCGGGAAAACGGGCAGAACCCAGAAAAGTCCCTCCCCGGTTGATCATATCAGAGACGCTATAACGGTCCAGGCTTACCATACGGTCTTCATACAGCCCCAGATAACCATCATAGATCCCAAAAACTTCCAGTCCTTCGCCCAGTCCAGTCCGGACCACGCCACGGATAGCCGCATTCATACCAGGGGAATCTCCACCGCTGGTTAATACACCAATTTTTTTGATCATGACAACCTCAGGATAATTTGACGCTAAGGGTTAATCTTTTCAGTTAACGCGACTGCTGTCTGTGCCGACGCCTGCAAATAAGAGCTTATCTTGCTTAATCATATACCAAATGCCTTTGGCAGGATTGATTTAGGTCACTCAACCCCGTGGTTGCGCAATAATAGCGGTTAAACACAACATTGAACATTTGATCCGCAGCCTAAAAGATAAAACGACCTCGTTTTTCTTCCGCCACAGAGGAACATGGGTCCTGATGAATAATCACATCAGCCCCGGGAAAGTGGGCTTTTAGTGCCTGTTCCAGCTGGTCTGCCCGTTCATGGGCAGTCATTAAAGGCAGGCTGTCATCCATTTCCAGGTGTAATTGAATAAACTTTGTCGGACCTGACTGACGGGTACGCAGATCATGTGCGCCACGCACTCCCTGCCATCCCGAAACAATGCTGATTATCTGCTGAATTTCGTTATCCGGCAATGCTCTGTCAAGTAATGCCTGAACAGCTTCATAGCCCATCCGCAGTGCACAGATCAGAATATAGATACCAATACCAAAGGCAAACAAGGCATCGGCAAATGTGAAACCATACCAGCTTAGTGCCAAAGCAATCAGGATGGCACCATTCATCAATACATCAGACTGGTAATGTAACATATCGGCACGGATTGCCTGGCTGTGCGTTTTTTTGACAACCTGACGCTGGAAATAGACCAGTAACAATGTCGAAACCAAAGCAATCAGCGTCACCACCATACCGACCAGCGGAGCACGAAAACTTCCGGGAGTAATCAAATGCTGAATACTGGTCAGAAACAGAAATAATGCTGAGCCACTAATAAACATACTTTGCGCCAGAGCCGCCAGTGACTCGGCTTTTCCGTGACCAAACGCATGATCGTCATCTGCCGGTTGCAGGGAATAGCGAACTACCAGCAAATTCGTTAACGATGCCCCTATATCCACTAACGAGTCTACCAGTGCAGCCAGTACACTGACCGAACCGGTATACCACCAGGCGATGATTTTGATAATCAACAGTAGTGATGCCAGAACGGTGGCCGCAATGGCAGCGGAGGTTACCAGATTCGCGTAATTCTTTTCCATCATTCACCCGACGTTTATCAACCCTCAGCAGAGAATAGTCTACTGCATCTGTACCGACGTTAAACCTGGGAATGACAGTAAAACCGTTGTAATGCCTTTTGGCCAACTGGCGGGTGTTAACCATTAGTTATAATTTAAGGTAAACACCGAACTGGCGTTCGCCTGACCTGCACTGACCTGGCTGGCTGTGCTGATATAGCGGGCATAAAAATTAAATGTGGCATTACCGTTTTCATCAGCGGTGACCGGCTTTGAAGCATCAGATAAACCGAGCCTACTCATATCGCTGTTCAGCAATTCTATCGCAACGTTTTTAGCTGTGTCTGTCCCACTATCAATGGCTAATAAATCACTGCTCCCGTCAGCCCCTTTGCCGGTAAAGATAATGCTGATGGCAACCGCCGGACAGCCTTCCAGCTGTATAGAAAACGGTTTTCCCGCCGAAACCTTGCCTGCTGCGCCGTTTAGCGTCTTTGCTGCCCAGTTGCCAAGGTCAACTGAGAAATTGTCACTGCCGGCAGAGGCTGCACAGGTCTGTTCTGTCACATTACCCTGCAAAACAACATTAACGGAAGCATTACCAGCAATTGGCATCAGCACACTAATCATAGCGATCAACAGCCCGGGTATATTACGTGTCAGCATGATTTTTACCCTCAATCCCAGGAGATATGCAGTAAGGCATTACTGGTAAAGCTCCCGGCTACCGGCTTTTCCCCGGTCACACTCACCGGCACGGCTTTAATCGCGACAGAAGCTTTTCCCTGGTTATCAAGCTTTACTGTATAACTGCTGGAGGACTGATTAGGCGTCAGCGGTTTCACCGTCGGATCATTTTCCCCTGCACTCAGCAGAAAACCAACATCCTGATTGGAAGATACCAGCATATTTCCGGATGCTTTATTGGTAGTCACCCGAAGTTTGGCCAGGGCAGCCTCCGGGGAACTACAAGATACGTTCAGGGTACGTTGCTGTACTGAGGTGCCGGAAGGCTTACCACCCGCACCTGCATTAAGAAATGCCGTCGATGAAATATCGCCAAAATCCATCACACTGTTATCTATACTCAGGTCGCAATTGGCCGGGACAGGGATCGGCGGGATATACCCGACGCTACACACACCACCTAATTCTGTATTAGCTGTAAGACCATTCCCACGTTCATATTTCCACACGCAAGCCTGGACCTGAAAACCGGGTCGATTCAGTGACGCGGTATTTTGGATAGTTTTACCTACCAGTTTCTTAATCTCTGATACCCCTCTGGCATTAGTGAAGTTTTTTACCGTATCATATACCTGTATAAAGTAAGGATTATAATCTGTACCATCATCTTTTTTGACCATAAGCTGGATTGATAATCCGCATTGAGTCCCGATCAGGCACATACGCCTTAGCGGATAGTCTGTAGATGCCGCAGCAGAATCAATAACAATACCATTCGGGCCAAAATACCATGAAAAATCGTCAACTCTTAGATCACTACTGACCGCAGGTTTAATACATAAGACAGACACAAGAATAACAAGAAAATATTTTAATCTCTTCATCATAACCTCGTAATATTATTTATCACAGCTGATGTTTCGGCGGATAATCTTCTGACGCATTTCCTGTTCCGACAGAGAATAGTTTACTGAGCAGCTCTCATTTTTATTTCCCCCCCATTTGATATTTAATTTTCCCCGTTCTTTAAGGCCACTAAGATAGACCTGCCCATTGTCGCTGATGATCCCTGAGGCCTGACCATCAACCTCTGTTACCATCGAACCAAACGGAATTGGGGTGTTATCATTTTTTCGTAAATTAAATAAGGCCCTATAACCCCGGGAAGTTTTAAAGTCTGCCCTGACAATAGCGCCTTTGGTTGGCACTACATTACGTACGTTATCCTGAATATCGGTGTAATCATCCAGAGAGTTTAAATCAAGCGCGATACGATTATTGCGATAAGCCGTCGCATAAGGCTGATAGGTATAACCTCTGGTGTCGGTTTTTACCCCGGTCTGGTTTTGTACCTTAGTCCCACCTGAGCCGACAGCCTTAATTAATACATTTGTGGTACCCAGTGGCTGACCAAAGGTTATTCCATTACTGTGAATAATTACCCCACCGGAAACGCCATAGTTCAGACTATGGTAAGTATTGCTATAGTTATAACCCAGGTTAGAAATACCGTAAGTACCACGGTAAGCGGTATTCAGTGATCCTGTATTGCCGTTTTGTCCGCTACGCCCTTGGGTAATGCTATAACTCAGATTACGGTCATCCAGAGCCGTGCCACTCAACCCTGAATTCCATACCGTCCCACCACTGGTGCTTTGGTTAGCACTGAAAGTGGCAAACATACTGTCTGTCGGTCGGGATTTATAGGAATTTCCCCCGTTAAACATCGACAGAGGAACCGAAAGGTTAAATGACAGCATACGCTCACCGGTCCCTCTGTCGCGCATTTGATTATAAGACCACGCGAATGTATAAGACATTCCTTTCCAGCCAGAAGTATACCCCGCCTGATAATAACGATCTTTTGCTCCGGTATTCCAGTAAGTTTGTTCAGACCCTGTCAGATAGACTGAACCGAAGTCACCTAACCGCTGATTGATATTTAATCTGACATTCCCTTTTCGGGTATTTTTAAATTATAATAACCTATTGGCGTGTTATTTATCCCTCCCTGTTCATCTGGTAAGGAATCATAGTCATAACCGGACATCCGCTTATAGGTTGAATCACTTAATGTATAAAATCCCCGGGTAGAATAACGATACCCAAGTAAACGAACGGTAGTACCAAAGCTTTCGAGTGATTTTGCGTATAAAAATCGCAACGACTGCCCGCTCTTATGGCTTCCGTCGTTCAGGGTCGCATTTGACTGAGTAAAATCAAAGGATGTGGCCCCCCATTCTCCGATGTTGATACCCAATCCAAGTGCGTAAGACTGATAATCATTACTTATCTGGCTTCCGCCATAAAAAGTAAAACCACGGGAAAGGCCATATAACAATGTCCCCTGCCCATAAAAGGGATTTCCCTGGTCATTAATACCGCTACGAAAACGCCCGACTACGAAATCATATTTCGCACGACCTTCGCGCTGTAATACCGGCACGGTTGAGTAGGGTTGCACATAACGTTGAACAGAACCATCTTTCTCTTCGACCATGATTTCCAGATCACCATTGGTCATCTGAGGATTGATATCTTTTAACTCAAACGGCCCCGGAGGTACATAGGTCTGATAAACAGTATAACCATTTTGTCTGACAACCACTTTAGCATTGGTTTTTGCAACACCACGTACCGTGGGTGCATACCCTTGCAGTGAATCCGGATACATATTGTCTGAAGAATACAACCGAACCCCCCGGAAGGAGTTACTGTCGAACACATCATTCCCGGAATCACTGTCGCCCGCGACCAGTTGCCCTTTTAACGGGATAATATCCCGCTCCAGATAACTGTTAATGTTGTTCCATTGAGACTTACTGTCATAAGACGATGTGGAACGACTCCATGAACCATTATTTCTGAAACGCCAGGCACCAAGGTTAGCGCCACTCATCAGACTCAGGAAATATGAGTCACCATAGGTGCTTCGATCACCATTAAAATTATAGTTAAATAATAGTCCATTGATTCCTTCATCCCACTGTTCCGGGGGTATATAACCTTTTTCTGTCCCTTTAAGAAACGCCTGCGGGATGTTTACGTTTAGCCTAAGTTTTTTAACGTCAAATTCGGTTGACGATGAAGGGACGACATTCGTAATGAACAGGCATTGTTTACCTGACATTCCCTTTTTCAATGACTCTTCGTCCACCATCGCACCAAACCGGCTCAGCCATGACTCATCCAGACAAGGTAATAATCCTTTATTTTTCTTGCTGTTTTCTGCAGATGATGCATCCGGATAAACAAAATTAATATCCCGGGTCATCACAAAGTCTTCATTGAGAAAAATATCAACCTTATAGACTCCCGGGGGAACAGAAGAGCCCGAATCAATAAAACGGGTAAGATCAGCAACCGCACCGGGTTCTTCACTCAAAAACCGTGTATTAAAATAAGATTCAGCATCACTGAACACAGGAGCAGCCAGTAACATGGCCGTAATGATATTAACTCCGGTCTTTATTTTCCGAAGTTTACTACTTTTAAGTATTTTCATTATCAATACTCTGGCTAGCACTTAGCGGCGTTTATTTTCCCTGTGTTGCTGTGACCTGCGGAGTTACAGCACCAAAATCACTGATTGCGCTAAACTTCACTACGCCAGATACTCCGGAAGGAAGATTCACTGTCGTACTCTCCTTCGGAGAAGCCATAATTGCATCAATACTTTTCCCACCCACAGTAATGTTTACCATGTTAACAAAATAGGGTGTCGGATTATTGATAATGAGTTTATTACCCTGAATGACATAAGTTATTTTACCCGGAGCCTGGGAAGAAGCCATCGTCAGTTTAGACGGGCGCACAAATATTTTAATTCGGGTAAGAATCGCCAACTGTAACACATTTTTACTGTCTACATTCTCCTTATCCACCTCAGGAATTGCTTTGACATTTAGCCAGTATACAGATTCTCTGTCTTTCGGAAGCGTGTCGTTGGTACTAATAATCCGGAGGGTGTTTTCACTCTTTTTATCAATCACAAATAAGGGTGGAGTGATAATAAAATCAGAGGTTTTCTTTTGATTCTTATCTTCCGTCCAGGACTGGACCAGATAGCGACTTTTCAGATCACTATTGACAATAGCCAAAGATGTCTGTTTATCAGACTGATCATAAATTACCCGTGTAGCACCTAAAGAAACACCTCCGCCAGCCATTGTAGTTGATGGTATTAATACCATAAGCAGATACAGACTTTTTAATACTCGTCTTAAGTTGACAGGGTTAATATTAATACTCATTATTTATTTCCTCCGGGGAGCGTCAGTTAATGACGGAGAAACCGGTGAATACCGGAATCCATGTCATCTTTCTATGTGATATAAAACGAAAGCTGAAAGTAAAATTATCCGGGCATAAACCCGCCCGGACAATGTGCTGACTAGCATTCTGATATCAGGTAGTTATTCCGTTTGCTCCCTGACACGAAGAAAGCTGTCAGAATTAGTTGTACTGCATGGTAAAGACAGCATCAGCATTTGCCTGACCCGGAGTAGGCTCTGCTGAGGTGGCTTTGTAGCGCGCGGCAAAATTCAGGGTGTTAGTCCCGTCAATCAGGCTGTGTCCCTTGCTGAAGGTTGCGCCATCAGGAGTCATCACTGAAGAGTCTTCATCCAGAATTTCAATTCCGACACCCGTGGCGGTAGCCTCATTACTACCTGAATTTATTGCCAGTAATGTGTCATCTGAAGCCTCAGTCTGTCCGGAGAAAGCGACTTTAGCCGTTGATGCTACTGTGCTATCACAATCATTCAGGACAATTTTAAACGGAATAGTTGCGCTGGTATCGCCGACGCTCTGGAAAGAAGCCGTACGATATTGTCCAAGATTTACGGTCTGATTAGCAGATTCTGTACTCACCGCACAGGCTGCATTCACCAGGCTTCCATTAAAGTGAACCACACCGCCCTGAACTGTCACTGTCGATCCACCATCGTCCGGAGGTGTTGGGTCATCTCCTTCTGCCTGGACACTGGCTGCAGCCAGCAGAGAAGCAGATGTCAGCATTGCTAAGATAATTTTATTCAGTTTCATTATATAAGTTCCTGGTGTTCATTAAATAAATTAACAATTAATATTCATGAGTAATCTTATGTCAGACGATTGCAACTAGAATAAAGAGAACAATACAACTGACTGTTACCTGAGTTCTGACATCACAGCTCTATCCATTTAAGACACTAAACATTCATAAATGATGAATACTTAGGTGATGAAACATTAACCCAGCAACTAACACAATGTTAAGTGGTTAGTTACTTTCATCCTCTGATGTCGTAGAAAATAATAAATTAGGAATATTTCATAATATAATCAATTCTTATCACTTTTTATTATTTTAGATAAAACGCATCCAAAACAATATGTTAAAAAAATAATTGAGATGTAAAATGACATCAATTGATGAAACAGAGATTCTAAGTTAGACTTAATCTCAGAATAAATCACCTTGCAATGGCATCACACATGAAAGAACATGCTAATTATTATTGCATTGCCAATAAAATCATTTATGACACAGGACTTCAGACACTCAATGACCTCAGTATGACGACCACTACAAGATTACTAACCTCAGCTGCTGCATGTTTTACCTGTTTACTTGAAGAGAAAGGAAGAGTTGTCAGTCGGAAAGCATTAATGCATGTAGGCTGGGAAAGAAACGGGTTTATCGTTACTACAAACACTTTTAACCAAAATATCTTATTAATAAGAAAGGCTATTGCAAAAATCACTGAAGAACCTGTTCTGAAAACCATCTTCAGACAAGGAATTACTATCCCTGATGAAGTGAGTGTAATTTCTTTCCAAACTAAAGAATCCCTGAATAGTTACATCAATAATTATTTTAAGACTGTCACCGGAGTCATTACTCCTCTCACAGAAAAAAGTGATAGCAATATTGTGAGTTTAGAATCCGACGTTCCCGAAGTGACAGCAGCAAAAGAAATATCAGAGACACTGGCACTCAACTGTGAGGATGATACTCAAGCGATACTGACTACGGATAATCAGTCATCCTTCAAAAATAAATTATCCGGGAATTTATTGACTAATATCATTGTTATCTTGGTCATATTAATAGCAGCTCTTTTATTCCCAACCTTTGAAATATTCAATGACTATAAGAATAGTAATGCGAAAAATTACCTTCCTCTTGTTCACTATAAAAAAACAACCAGTTTCGATGGTCTCGCAGTCTATCTTGAAGATGATAAATGCCCGACAGACTATGCGTTACCATTCCTTGAAAAATATAGTGATGATTTTAAGAATACTCAGGCTAAAAATCTCTATGTGAATTGTGAAAAGAATATCAACCGGATATCAGTATTCCTCTGCAATAAGGATGTTAATGATCCTACAGCTGAGTGCTCATTTTTTTACTATTTATAGGATGCCGCATGAATACTAAAATGATGTCAATAGGGATAGCGATACTTCTGCTCACTCTGTCCGGTATGTTTTATATCATCAATAAAAACAGGTCAGATGACAGTGCTATCGACTGCTCAGGCCAAATCACCGTCACCAATAACAATAGTAAGCTGACGATGAATGTCCTTTTCTTTATTGATGACAATGTGAGCACAATTTATCTGAAGGGAGTCCTGAATCGCAACGGTAAATCCTTTATCCTGAACCGGAGTATCTATGCCAATGTCACCAGTAATAACAACCACTACCGGTTTATCACACAAAAAATATCTAACGCACAGGAGTCACCTTCCAGCGCGCAGGAATTTTCCGATATGTTGCCAAAATACCTGCAATCGGTGAACGCACCACAGGACTTTTTTATCTATAAAATCAATGCGTCCAGATATGTATTCACCAACGGTTATATTCCGTCACTATATTGTAAAAAAATCAACTGATGCCCGGGCTACACCAGTCACGATGAATACAATAAAGTAAGAAAACCAACGCATATTTATAGAGTTACAGTCTCAAAAGCCCGCAATTCTCCCACTGATGAGTGTTTACTCACTATGTGTATTGCAGGGTTAACATTAAATCCTGAAGCAAAGGCAGGATGGTTAAAGGGGTACTAAATTTCAGGCAAAAAAACCCCTCATTACTGAGGGGGAAGACAGGGATGGTGTCTATGGCAAGGAAAAAGGGATACTACATACTGTTGGTACTGCCTTACGGTAATCAGCCTCGCTGCTTACGGTAACCTGCTGACGCTACGTATATTTTCCATACGTAACTCAAAATTCTTCTGTAAAACAGCCTTTTGGTCAGCTGTTAACAGGTTGTACATCTGATGACGAACTTTCGACATTTCAACTTGTTCACTGGCATGAATCTCAGCCATTTTTTCAACCTGGGCCCGAACCGCTGATTCGTTAAAATCTTTCGCTGTTTCAAGGTCATGCATTTTTTCGATATCCGAAAAAGTCATCCCGGACCTTACGTGACGCGCCTGATACATTAAATCCCGCATTTGCTGGCGCTGCTGTTCAGATAATTCGATACCATCAAACATATGATTTTGTGAATTCTGCGCCATACTATCTGCTGCCACCGGGATTTTCTGTTCCATCTTATCTTCCATCATCCCGTCACATTTTGCAGAAACCTGACCTGCAAAGACCAGCGACGAAAGTGCGATGACGATAATATGGCGCATCCTTGACTCCGGGATTGTTAAACGTTTCTCGACTCAACGGAAACCAGTGTAATCCAGTGGCTGCAAACATCCGTCAGGGGGTGTAAAACTACGTAAAGTGACAACCGGATAACCATGGAACACGGTATTTTTCCTGCGGAGGAAAACATAATGAATAAAATATTGCTGGTTGATGACGATCGTGAACTGACTTCTTTATTGAAAGAATTACTTGAGATGGAAGGGTTTGAGATCGTTGTAGCAGACGACGGCGAACAGGCACTTAGTTTACTGGACAGTTCAATAGATCTGCTGTTGCTGGATGTCATGATGCCAAAGAAAAATGGTATCGACACCCTGAAAGAGTTGCGCCAGCAACACCAGACTCCGGTCATTATGCTTACGGCCCGTGGCAGCGAGTTAGACCGTGTTCTCGGTCTGGAATTGGGTGCTGACGACTACCTGCCGAAACCCTTTAATGATCGTGAACTGGTCGCCAGAATTCGCGCAATTCTGCGTCGTTCAAACTGGAGTGAACAGCAACATACTGACACGGCCTCATCCTCATTACAGGTCGACCATCTGAAACTGAATCCGGGCCGACAGGAAGCCAGCTTCGATAATGAAGTGCTGGAACTGACAGGCACAGAATTTACTTTGCTCTACCTGCTAGCCCAGCATCTGGGACAGGTCGTTTCCAGAGAGCATCTGAGCCAGGAAGTCCTCGGGAAACGTCTCACCCCGTTTGATCGGGCCATTGATATGCATATTTCAAATCTGCGCCGTAAACTTCCTGAACGTCGCGATGGACACCCGTGGTTTAAGACCTTACGTGGCAGAGGCTATCTGATGGTTTCGGCTTCATGATAAGCAGTTTAACCACCCGTATCTTTGCTATTTTCTGGCTGACACTGGCTCTGGTATTGATGCTGGTATTAATGGTACCAAAGCTTGATTCACGGCAAATGACATCATTACTGGAAAGTGAACAACGCCAGGGGATAATGATTGAACAGCACGTGGAAGCCGAACTGGCCCAGGACCCGCCAAACGATCTTATGTGGTGGCGGCGGTTGTACCGGGCCATCGATAAATGGGCCCCGCCAGGGCAGCATTTGCTGCTGGTCACCTCAGAAGGTCGGGTGATTGGCGCCCGCCATAATGAAATGCAGATTATTCGTAATTTCATCGGACAATCTGATAATTCCGATCATCCGCAAAAGAAAACCTATGGCCGTATAGAAATGATCGGCCCGTTCTCTGTCGCGGATGGTGAAGATAACTACCAACTGTACATGATCCGTCCTGCGACCAGTTCGCAGCTGGATTTTATTAATCTGTTATTTGACCGGCCGCTACTGTTGTTGATTGTCACCATGTTGATAAGCTCCCCCTTACTGTTATGGCTGGCATGGAGCCTGGCAAAACCGGCCCGTAAATTAAAACAAGCGGCTGATGAGGTTGCCAGTGGTAATTTACGACAGCATCCTGATCTTGAGTCCGGTCCACAGGAATTTCTGGCCGCCGGGGCCAGCTTTAATCAGATGGTCAGTGCGTTGGAACGAATGATGACAGCACAACAACGTCTTCTGTCAGATATCAGTCATGAATTGCGTACCCCTCTGACACGCCTGCAACTGGCTACCGCCTTACTACGGCGACGTGGGGGGAGAGTAAAGAGCTGAGCAGAATAGAGACAGAAGCGCAGAGGCTAGACGGGATGATCAATGATTTACTGGTATTGTCCCGCACCCAGCACAATAATGCGCTGGTGAGTGAAGCGATGAAAGCTAATCACCTGTGGAATGGCGTTCTGGAAGATGCAAAATTTGAAGCTGAGCAGATGGGGAAAAAGATGGAAGTCCCCTATCCGCCAGGACCGTGGCCATTATATGGTAACCCACACGCTCTGGAGAGTGCGCTGGAAAACATTATTCGTAATGCTTTACGCTATTCTCACTCGAATATCAGCGTCAGCTTTTCAGTTGACAGAGAAGGCATTACTATCCATGTGGATGATGATGGCCCCGGAGTCAGCCCGGAAGACAGGGAACAGATTTTCCGGCCATTTTATCGTACCGATGAAGCGCGTGATCGTGAGTCCGGCGGTACGGGTCTTGGGCTGGCGATAGTGGATACGGCGCTACAGCAACATCACGGTTGGGTTAAAGCTGATGACAGTCCGCTGGGAGGATTACGTCTGACTATCTGGCTTCCGTTATACTCTACAAGGTAATAATTTGATATTCTGCGGCTCTCGTCAGCGGGAGCCAATATGATCAATATCGTTTTATTTGAACCTGAAATTCCACCTAACACCGGTAATATCATCCGACTGTGTGCTAATACCGGTTTTTCCTTACATATTATCGAACCACTGGGATTTGCCTGGGATGATAAGCGGCTACGTCGTGCCGGGCTGGACTATCACGAATTTACGTCTGTCCGCCGGCATGCCAGTTACCAGGCATTTATCGACAGTGAGCAGCCTGCTCGCTTGTTCGCGCTCACCACTAAAGGGACTCCGGCGCACAGTGCGGTAGCATGGCAGGCAGGTGATTATCTGATGTTTGGACCGGAGAGTCGCGGCATACCCACAGACATTCTGGATAGTTTACCGCCCATGCAAAAAATACGCATCCCGATGGTACCGGAAAGCCGAAGTATGAATCTGTCTAATTCGGTTGCCGTGGTGATTTATGAAGCCTGGCGCCAACTTGGCTACGAAGGGGCTCTGGTCCGATAAACCGTGAGATGGTCGGGGGGAAGACTTCCCCCGGAACTTTTAAATCCCGTCGCCAAATTCAAATCCGGCAATGACACCATTGAAATGCTGATCCATATCCATTGAAGGTTTTTCGCTGGTCGGACGGCCAACGATCCGCGCCGGAACACCCGCGACTGTGGTATGCGGAGGAACGGGTTGCAGAACGACAGAACCGGCACCGATTTTAGCCCCCCGGCCAACCTCAATATTACCTAATACTTTCGCTCCGGCCCCAATCATAACGCCTTCCCGTATTTTAGGATGACGATCACCACAGGTTTTCCCCGTACCGCCCAGTGTGACGGATTGCAGGATAGAGACATCATTCTCGATCACTGCCGTCTCACCAACAACAATGCCCGTTGCATGATCCAGCATGATACCGCAGCCAATGGTGGCTGCCGGATGAATATCAACACCGAAAGAGACAGAAATTTCATTTTGCAGATAGACAGCCAGAGACCGACGTCCCTCTTTCCAAAGCCAGTTGCCGATACGATAGGCCTGCAGCGCATGGAAACCTTTCAGATACAGTAATGGTGTTGAATATTTATCTACTGCAGGATCTCGCTGACTCACCGCAGTAATATCCCTGGCCGCAAACCGAATCATCGCCGGATCTTTACGGTAGGCTTCTTCAACAATTTCACGAATGGCAATTGCTGGCATAATCGGATTTGCAAGTTTATTGGCCAGCATATAACTCAGAGCACTACCGAGATCTTCATGTTTAAGCAGTGTCGCATGAAAAAAACTGGCCAGCATTGGCTCACCTTCAGCCAGACTTCTGGCTTCAGCAATAATACTCTCCCAGATTTGTGCTAATTCTTCAGACGACATGACTACACTCCCGATAAAAAAGCGCCCTGTCAGGCGCCTGTATAAGCTTCATGGCTGGTAAAACAAAGATAAATTCAGAGAGCCTCTTTTTCATCTTTCCTTTCACGCCCCAGCAGTGAAAGTGCGGCCTCTTTGGCCGGTTTTCCGCAATAGAGTACCTGAAAAATCTGTTCAGTAATTGGCATTTCGACACCGGCTCTGGCGGCTAATGCTTTCACTTCTTTGGTATTACGATAGCCTTCTACTACCTGACCAATACTTTTTTCTGCATCAGTCACACTATTACCCTTGCCCAGCAACATACCAAAACGACGATTACGTGACTGATTATCAGTACAGGTCAGCACTAAATCCCCCAGCCCAGCCATTCCCATAAATGTGGCAGGATCGGCACCCAACGCAGCGCCCAGTCGACTCATCTCAGCCAGTCCCCGGGTGATCAATGCCGTTCTGGCATTCGCACCAAAGCCAATACCATCCGAGATTCCGGCACCAATCGCAATTACATTTTTGACCGCCCCCCCCAACTGGACGCCGATCAGATCATGATTACTGTAGACCCGAAAGCTCTTACCACAATGCAGCTTATGTTGCAGTGCCTCTGCAAATACCGGTTCAGTCGAGGCGAGGGCAATGGCTGTTGGCATACCTGCAGCCAGTTCTTTGGCGAAGGTTGGCCCCGAAATCACGGCCAAAGGGATGCTATCGCCGAGGATCTCTCTGGCGACATCCTGCAGCAGTCTTCCGGTTTCACGTTCCAGACCCTTCGTTGCCCATACCAGCCGGGAATCAGCTTCCAGGCAAGGTTTAATCTGACTAAGTACGTCACCAAACACATGACTTGGTACTACGACCAGAATGTCCTGGCTGGCAGCTATAGCATCAGTGAGACAGGGTTCAATCACCAGATTTTCGGGGAAAGGTACGTCAGGCAAAAATTCCGTATTACAACGGTCAGCCTGTAATCGTTGGAGATGTTGAGGGTTATGCCCCCACAAAACGACCGGATGACCATTACGAGCCAGCGTAATGGCCAAAGCGGTGCCGTAAGAACCGGCACCGATCACACTGACAGAATGGCTACGGCTATTCATCAGGCTTCCTGTGAAGCACTACCTTCTTGTTCCTGCAGGTAGTTCATGAATAAGGCATCAAAATTGACCGGAGCCAGGTTCAGCTGCGGGAATGTACCGCGTGAAACCAGACCAGAAATACACTCACGTGCGTAAGGGAACAGGATGTTCGGGCAGTATGCACCCAGACAATGCGCCAGTTGGGTCCCTTCAATTCCGGCAATGGTAAAGATACCTGCCTGCTGAACTTCACACAGGAACGCTGTATCTTCGCCGACAGTCGCGGTAACGGTAACACGCAGCACGACTTCAAAAATACCGTCTGCCAGTTGTGAGGATGCGGTGTCCAGGTCCAGCTTAACTTCAGGTTCCCACTCTTTCTGGAATACCTGAGGGGCATTTGGTGCTTCAAAAGAGATGTCTTTTGTATAAACACGTTGGATCTGGAAAGTCATTTCACTGTTATTTTGTTCTGACATGGTACTTGGTCCTGTTAAGTTGAAATTTGTTTCACCCGGGTTTCAGGCTTGCAATAAAGGGTCCAGACCTTGTTGTGCCTCAAGAGCATACAGGTCATCACAACCACCAATATGTTTTCCGTCAATGAAGATCTGAGGTACCGTTGTACGACCGCTACGTTCGATCATACCCGCGCGCTTTTCAGCATCACCATCAATAGCAATCTCATTAAACGCTGCACCTTTTTGTTGTAACAGCGCTTTCGCACGGTGACAAAACGGACAGGTCTGCTTAGTGTAAATATCGATTGTTGGCATTGTCAGCACCTCTGATAAATTATTTACCACGAACCAGCGGGAGGTTTTCACCACTCCAGCCACTGATACCGTCTTTTAATACTGAAACATTAACAAATCCTGCGGCAGACAACTGGCTGGCGGCTTCACCGGCTGACTGTCCGGTCGCACAGACAACAATCACCGGCTGAGTTTTAAATTTTTCAATTTCAGCCAGATTGCCTTTTTTTGATATCAGCTGCGGTCAGATTTACCGCGCCAGAAATATGACCTTTTCGATAATCATCACGGGATCGCACATCAACAACCACGGCATCCTGTTTGTTAATCAGGTGAGTCGCTTCGCCACGACTGACAGTTTTAACTTTAGAAAACAGCCCCTTAAAAGTAGTAACAATCACCAGCACCAATAAAACAACCCAGGCCAGACACAGGACCAGGTGATTGCGCGCAAATTCCATATAATCTTGCATGAGGGGTAACAACTCCAGACCGGACAAAAATAAGATAATATAAGGGTTCTGAGTATACCTGCGCAGCCTGGCATGTACAGACACTAAACACCTGAAGGCGTGATTTATCCGTCATTTTACCAGGCAAATGCCAGATTCCGACACTCTTCCCTTACCTGTTGTCTGATTATGCCATTAATGCCTCATACAAACTATAAATCCCTGCTGCTATGCTGGAAAGCAACCATGCATCGTGAAATAATCAGCGTCCTATGACGAAAAAAAAGCCTGTTACCTGCATTTCGCCAGACATTGCAATTCTGCACCGTCACCGGGGCCGGGAATTGCCAAAACTGGCCTCCTGTCTGCTGTGTGCGGGCATTTTGTGTTTGCCTTTAGCCCTCCATGCTGCTGACGATAACAAAGCGCAACTTAAATCAATACAACAGGATATTGCGAATAAAGAGCAACGCGTCCGTGCGCAGAAAATTAAGCGCAGTGATCTGCTGGACCAACTACAGAGTCAGGAAAAAGTCATCGCTCAGGCCAGCAGACAATTACGGCAAACTCAAACCATTTTGAATGGCATAAACCGCGATATTGCCGCTCTGACCCGCTCGATTAGTGCTCTGGAAAAACGGCAGAGCCGGGAAGAGGATTTACTGGCGCAACAACTGGATGCTGCATTCCGCCAGGGCCAGCATAGCGGGATTGAACTGCTCCTGAGTGGTGCGGCTGGTCAGAGAAACGATCGGATACTCACCTACTTCACTTATCTGAATCAGGCCCGCCAGCAGAATATTGAATCTCTGAAGCAGACCCGTGCGGAACTGGCAGAGAAAAAAGGGGCGCTGGAACAGAAGCAACAGCAACAACAAGGGCTACTCACCCGGCAACAGGCTCAACAGGCTAAGTTGCAGCAAGCTAAAGCAGCCCGCCAGAAAACACTCAGCATTCTTGAGTCATCTCTCGAAAAAGATCAGGCGGATTTAGTTGAAATGCGCCAGAACGAAAGCCGGTTGCAGGCGAAAATCGCCCGTGCAGAACAGGCAGCCCGAGCTCGTGCTGAGCAGGAAGCCCGTGAAGCAGAACAGGTCAGACAGCGCCAGGCTCAGGCTCAGGCCAAAGGCTCCACTTACCGGCCGACTGAAGGTGAGCAGGAGTTGATGGCCCGAACCGGAGGGCTTGGAAGGCCTGCAGGGCAGTATCCATGGCCGGTAAAAGGCAAACTATTACACCGGTTTGGTGAGACACTGCAGGGTGAACTACGCTGGAAAGGATTAGTGATCGGTGCCCCGGAAGGTACCGAAGTCAGGGCTATTGCCGACGGACGTGTGCTGATGGCAGACTGGTTGCAGGGTTACGGACTGGTCATCGTCATCGAGCACGGAAAGGGGGATATGACCCTCTATGGTTATAATCAGAGTGCTCTGGTCAATGTCGGAGCTCAGGTCAGAGCCGGTCAGCCAATTGCCCTGGTGGGTACCAGCGGCGGAAGAGGCGTACCTTCGTTGTATTTTGAAATTCGCCGCCAAGGCCTGGCCGTCAATCCCATCAGCTGGTTAGGAAGATAATGTGTTACATCGTTTAAAGATTGCCACTTTTATCAGTACATTACTTGTCTGTCAGGCGGCATCAGCCGGAAAGCTGGCTATCGTCATCGATGACTTTGGTTACCGGCCAAAAGAGGAAAACCAGGTATTACAGATGCCTGCCGCCATCTCAGTCGCGGTATTACCGGATGCGACTCATGCCCGCGAAATGGCTGTCAAAGCGCATAAGACAGGGCATGAAGTATTAATTCACTTGCCAATGGCTCCTCTCAGCAAGCAACCACTGGAAAAAAACACCCTGACTCCGGACATGAGTAGCACTGAAATCGCCAGAATTATACAGCTCGCCGCTGAGCATGTCCCTTATGCGGTCGGTCTGAATAATCATATGGGCAGTAAGATGACCTCAAGCCTGCCCGGAATGATTAAAGTGATGCAGGTGCTGAGCCACTATAATTATTATTTCCTGGATAGTATGACCATCGGTAACAGTCAGTCAGTGAAAGCCGCTCAGGGGACCGGAGTTAAGGTTCTGAAAAGGAGGGTTTTTCTTGATGACACACAGAACGAAGCTGATATCCGCCAACAATTTCTGCGCGCCGTGAAACTGGCCGAACGTGACGGCTATGCGATCGCCATAGGCCATCCTCACCCGACAACCGTCAGAGTGTTGCAACAAATGCTGCCACACCTGCCAGCGGATATTACGCTGGTCCGGCCCAGCCAGCTACTGAACGAAAGCGTGCGCTCTTCCGCAGCCCGGCCTGATAAAGCCCCAACAGCTCCGGCGAAGAAACCATTGACCGGAGAGGCTCTGTCAGCACAGTGCCACACTCAGTCGCCACCGAAACCGCTGGTGCCGGCAAAAGGAATTGAGATTATTTATAACAGCGTCAAAAACAGCCAGTTTATCCGTGATTTAAAAGCTATTTTTTAATCGTGACTGCCATCTTTTCCATCGGGAAAAGATGGCGTTTCGGATTGCAGTTTTCTGGTCTGCCCGCCTCCCTTTTGCCGCCATCCTCTGACCCTGAATGCGCTTTTCAGGTAAACCTTTCATCATCATAGTGAAAAAATGTGTAGCAGATCGACGGAAGCAAGGTTTCAGCGAGAACATACCCTGCCTTTACGGTGTCTGAAATGGTATGATCGCCCGATATAAACGTGGTATTCCATACTTCACGTCCTCACTTAAAGGTACGCTTATGATTATCGTTACTGGTGGCGCCGGCATGATCGGCAGTAATATTGTAAAAGCCCTCAATGATCGCGGGCATACTGACATTCTGGTCGTAGATAACCTGAAAGATGGTACTAAATTTGCCAATCTTGCCGACCTGAATATCAGTGATTACATGGACAAAGAAGAGTTTCTTGTCAGCGTACTGGCAGGGGATGATTTTGGTCCTGTCGAAGCGGTATTCCACGAGGGTGCCTGCTCGTCCACCACCGAGTGGGACGGTAAGTATATGATGGATAACAACTACCAGTACTCAAAAGAGCTGCTGCACTTTTGTCTGGATCGCCAGATTCCTTTCCTGTATGCCTCTTCTGCAGCCACCTACGGTGGCCGGGATGATAACTTCATCGAAGAGCGCCAGTACGAAGCGCCTCTTAACGTCTATGGCTACTCAAAAATGCTGTTCGACCACTATGTTCGCAGCATTCTGCCTGAGGCCGAATCCCCGGTCTGTGGGTTCCGTTATTTTAACGTTTACGGCCCGCGGGAAGGCCACAAAGGCAGCATGGCCAGCGTTGCATTTCATCTGAATACGCAAATCACTAACGGTGAAAACCCGAAACTTTTTGCCGGCAGTGAAAACTTCCAGCGTGATTTCATCTCTGTCGGGGACGTTGCCGCTGTTAATCTTTGGTGCTGGGAAAACAACGTTTCCGGTATTTATAACTGTGGTACCGGAAGAGCAGAATCTTTCCAGGCTGTGGCGGATGCCGTTTTGGCCTGGCACGGTCAAGGCGAAGTGGAATATATCCCGTTCCCTGAAAAACTCAAAGGTCGTTACCAGGCCTATACTCAGGCCGATCTCAGTAACCTGCGTGCTGCCGGTTATGATAAGCCGTTTAAAACGGTAGCAGAGGGTGTGAGCGAATATATGGCGTGGCTGAACAACAAAGCATAAGAGATTTTCCGGCGATGAAAATATTGGTGATCGGCCCTTCGTGGGTTGGCGATATGATGATGTCTCAAAGCCTCTATCGTACGCTGAAAGCACAATACCCGGGGGCTATCATCGATGTGATGGCTCCAGGCTGGTGCCGGCCGTTATTGTCCAGGATGCCTGAAGTCAGCCAGGCAATTGCAATGCCAATTGGCCATGGTTCACTGGCCATCAGTGAGCGCCGCCGTATCGGTCGTTCACTGCGCGATAATCATTATGATCGCGCCTATGTGCTGCCAAACTCCTTTAAATCTGCACTGATCCCGTTTTTTCGCCGGAATTAAACAACGTATCGGTTGGCGGGGAGAAATGCGCTATGGCTTACTGAACGATGCCAGAGTGCTGAACAAACCGGCTTTTCCTTTAATGGTGCAACGTTACGTTGCTCTGGCCTACCCCGCCGGGGAAGTAACATCCGCGACCGCCCTGCCCCAACCGCTATTATGGCCTCAACTGAGTGTAACCGAAGCTGAGAAAACAGAAACAGCCAGCCTGTTTGAATTACCCGCAGACCGGCCCCTGATAGGGTTCTGCCCCGGAGCCGAATTCGGACCGGCTAAACGTTGGCCGCACTACCATTATGCGGCTCTGGCACAGAAACTGATTGCCAGAGGATACCGGGTGGTATTGTTCGGTTCAGATAAAGACCATGAAACCGGTAACGATATCCTCAACAGTCTTGATACAGATGACACGCCGTTTTGCCATAATCTGGCCGGAAAAACCCGGCTTGAGCAGGCGGTCATTTTACTCGCCAGCTGCGACGCCGTAGTGAGTAATGATTCCGGTCTGATGCATATTGCCGCAGCCTTACATCGTCCGTTAGTGGCATTGTATGGCCCCAGCAGTCCCGATTTTACCCCACCACTATCAAATCAGGCTCGGGTGATTCGCCTGATTACCGGCTATCATAAAGTCCGAAAAGGTGAGGCAGACCTCGGTTATCATCAGAGTCTGATTGATATAAAACCTGCGCGTGTTATGGATGAACTGAGCTTATTACTGACACCTCCGCAGGAGAATGAATGCAGGTCCTGATTGTTAAAACGTCCTCTATGGGGGATGTAATTCATACTCTTCCGGCACTGACCGATGCTATGCAGGCTATTCCGGGGATACGCTTCGACTGGGTCGTAGAAGAAAATTTTAGCCAAATCCCTGGCTGGCACCCGGCCGTTGATCAGGTATTACCCATCGCTATTCGTCGCTGGCGCAAGCACTGGTTTGGCATCCAGCAGCGGGAAGAACGTTTTCTTTTTAAACAAAAACTTCGCCAGCGTCAGTACGATATTATCATCGATGCCCAGGGGCTGATAAAAAGCGCGGCTCTGGTGACCCGTCTGGCACATGGCGAAAAACATGGCGCTGACAAAAACAGTGTCAGGGAGCCTTTTGCCTGTTGGTGGTATGACAAACGTCATGCGATTAAACAGCAACAACACGCCGTTGAACGTATACGAGACCTGTTTGCGAAAAGTCTCGGGTATGAAAAGCCCGCTACGCGTGGAGACTATGCTATCGCCGGGCACTTCACTCATGATCTACCTGCCGATGCCGGGCGTTATATGGTATTTCTGCATGCCACCACCCGTGATAATAAACACTGGCCTGAACAACACTGGCGTGAGTTGATTAAGAAAGTGACGGAACGTGGTTATTGCATAAAACTGCCCTGGGGCACTGAAGCCGAATATCAGCGCGCCATCAGACTGGCAGAGGGACATCCGCAGGTCACCGTCTTACCGCGACTTACACTGGCCGAAGTTGCCCGTGAACTGGCAGGTGCAAAAATCGTTGTGTCAGTCGATACCGGCCTGAGCCATCTGGCTGCGGCACTGGACAGACCCAATATCACACTATATGGCCCGACCGACCCGGGACTGATTGGCGGTTATGGTAAAAATCAGTTAGCCCTGCGCCCGGAGAGTGGCGACAGCATGGGAACTATCTCAGCAGAACAGGTAGACCAACAAATCCAGTTGTTGCTGAATCAGTAACCAGTACGCAGTACCGGACAAACTGTCAGGCGCTGACAGTTACCAGACTTTTATCTAAAACGGTTGATGATGATGTGGAAAAAAATAAAGTACTGGAATCGACAAAAAAACCATCTGCTTCGTCAACTGAAGTTAAAACTGGTAAGGCTACTCTTTGATAGCACTTACCACCGGACAGCACTGGATCTGAGCACAATAAAAAAAGTGCTGATTCTGCGGGATGACAACAAAATTGGCGATATGATTGTCTCAACGGGGCTGTTCAGCCAACTGCACGCTGCCGGTATTTGCGTGGATGTTGTCGCCGGAAAAGATAATGCCTTTATTGCTGAGGCTATGCCTCAGGTGAACAGTGTTCTGCTTTATCCCCGCAAGACTGGAAAAATTCTGCAGACCGCCAGGAAACTGCGTCGCCGCAACTATGACATGGTTATCGACTTTGGTGACTATCTGTCACCGGTTTATTACAGTTTTATCAGCCTGATCAATGGCCGCCATACTCTCGGGTTTAATAAATCAGCATTTTACCGATACGACCTGAATATTGACGCCCCAGCGCTTGATGAGCATGTCACATCTCGCTATAAGCGTGTATTAGCCTTATTCGGGTTACCCTCAGAGCACTACCATTACCAGCTTGCAGTGCCAGGGGCCGAACAACAGAAAGCGCTGGCATTTATTCATACTCTGGTCTCACAGCAATTCGTGGTGATAAATCCTTTTGCGGCAGGTAAAGACCGTACTCTGTCAGAGCAGCAGGTTGTCACACTGATAAACATGATTGCTGAAGCTGATCCACAGCTTCAGGTAGTAGTGATTGGACCGTCGGCACCACTGTCTGCCTTACAGCTACCGGAATCAGCCAGAAAAAACCCGGAACACTCATTCTGGAGTGCTGTAGTACTTGTACAACATGCAAAACTCATCATTTCACCCGATACCTCCTGGGTACATGTAGCCTGTGCTTACCAGACACCGCTTATTGCACTGTACAAAAGTAAAATTATCGATGGCGGGTTAATTAACAATAAAGTCTGGGCGCCAAACTTTCAGCCTTCAACTCAAATCATCACCGATAAGCAGAGTGTTGCGGAGATAGACCCCCTGGACCTGACTGCTGCATTACAAAAATATCTTACTCCTCTGTCTGGCCCTGAACAGGCCCGCGAGGCGCATAAAGACATGACAGCGTAATCATTAACCCGAAAAATATGGTCTGTTCGCGGCTAATCAGTAATACATCGGTCAGACCATATCCAACAAGGCATAACAGCGTCAGCAACAGCAGCGTATTTCTCTGTCTGATACTTTGGCGTAGCACGACCAAATAGAGCCCCCAGAGCACAATTAGCCCGATAATTCCTTGCAGGCTGGCTGTTTCAATACTTTCATCATGCAAATGCACCATCGCATAATCCAGGGCCGATTTATCGGTTCCGTGCTGATCCACATAGCGACTCATCCAGACGAAGCGCTGTTCGGTACTCATACCCCAGGGATGCTGTGCAAACACTGCCAGACCAACCTGCCACATAGCCAAACGCGTTCCCAGAGAGGTTGCATCATTGCCTTCACTTTTCAGGTAGACACTCAAATCATTGCTTGTTGAACGCACACGCTCGGTCACTTCCCCTTTAAACGTGAACATCAGACAAACCATCGCCAGCACCGCTGCCAGAACGATTCGAAACTTGTACCGGGAACGGGAATTGAACAGCAGACAAACCAGAAAAATTATCGGGTGCAGTGCTATTGCCGAGCGGGTCCCTGTGTGCAGGACCAGCCAGTAAGAACTCAGGAAAACAGCAAAAGCCAGCACATATCCTCGTAGTGACTCACGTGACAGCAACAGAAAAGCCAGAGTCAGACTGATACATGAATACATATAAGAGGCATCAGTCGCCCGGGTATTATGAAATTCAATCCGGTCCATGCCTCTGGCTACCTGGATGACACCAATCACCGATGTCAGCAAAAATGCCAGCCAGAAGACAGCCTTGAGCAACCAGGTTTTCTCCGGAAGAAAGTGGCGATATTTCGTCAGGCAGGCCATGATCAGTACGACAAATAACAAGCGTTTTCCTGCCTGCATATGTGAATTATACATATTCGCTATTGCTGCATCTCCGTAGAAAACCAGAAACCAGACGACTTTCACCAAAGCCAGCAGCAACAGCATCAGTGATACAGAGGTCAGAAAGTGGCGAAAATGGCGAATATTGAGACAAACAACCACCAGCGCGATATAACCGGCGATAAAAAAGCATTGTCTGGACAGAGATGAATCTACCAGCGTAAAGATAACCGATACACAAACGAGTAAAAAACAGCACACCGGCAACAGGCGATGACTAATTTTTCCTCCGGAAATCCCGGAGATTCGGGAGGAAAGTTCAGTAAAAAGAGTATTCATTTCGTTACGGTTACCTGTTGCAGTCAAAAATTAGGGCTGTCAGGGCAGATACGCCCGGCAAAGTCTGAGACTGGTATTTTATCCGGTGAAAATCAGCATAACCTTAACTAATCAGCAAAAAATCAGCCTGGTCTGGAAAATAAAAACCACAATTGGTGAGAAATGTCAGAGTGTGGTTTGTCAGCTGATGGCAGCAACTGAGTGGCTATGATCCCGCCGGGAATACCTGCTTTGAACGTTAAGAGACTGGCGCATGACGCTCTACGTAATACTGGTAATATTCAAACAATGTCATGCCACGGGTTCGGGAACTCAGCCATTCAAACAATTGCTCAAGATTTTCATACAGCCTCTCAATATCTGCCGCAGTTTTGAATGTCGGGCTACCGCCAGGCATAAATTCGGAAGAGTGCAGCATAAATTCCACATAATCACCCCCTGTAGCCAGATTTTTCTCTACCACCCGTTTCATCGCCGGCAAATTATCTCTGGAAGGACGCAGCCAGTAGACCGAAGGTGCCCGTTGCCGGCCGCGCAACTTATCAATACCCTGCTTCAAGCGAGTGACTAAGGGGGAGTGCTTATTATCTGTACTCATAGGAACTTCCAGCAGTCCCCCGGATGCGGGTCTGGAAATATCTTCTGCATCTATAAAATATGCCTGGCGCGGAAAATGTGTGTAATCAGTGCCACCGTTACCCTGAGGTGCTCCCTGATTAAAACGCCAGTTAACACGAGGAGTTACAGAGCAATCAACACAGTAGCCCAGTTCAAGTAATATCGCCGCATAACGTTCATCAAACGCCCAGCGGCCCGCCCGATGGCTGCGCATAGGCGTACCAAAGGAATTTTCCAGTAATTCGGTCATAAACCGGACTTTAGCCTTCAGCAAATCATCGGGATATTCAATCAGATAAGGTTGCCATTTCCAGTCATCCTCCGTCAGTGGTTGTTCAGGAGGACTGTTCCAGGCATGCAGGTGCATACCCACTTCCCCCTGATTTCTGGTCACCACATCACTGGCAAACTCGACATAAGCCGGGTCACTTGCCATCTCATAATTTGTCAGCCAGGTCGGCTTAAACTGGTATTTTTCACATAATGCCTGAAAACGCGGCAAAAATCGGGTGTTATCGGTAGTGATTTTACGGTGATTTTGCCAAAGGTTATCACCTTCAGTATCGATTGTGATAAGAAAAGCCGGTTTGGTCATGGGTTATCTCTGATGTTTACCTGAAGGTTTTCTGTTATTTTTGCATACATTCGCAGGAGTGCCGATCTGTATCTGTGACGGCCCCTTCAGCCCGCGGCGATCAGTTAACGCATTCACAGTAAAAGGATATCAACAGTGTCACAACATCATATCGTAATGATTATTGATGGTTTGCCCGGAGGCGGTGCTGAAAAAGTGGTTATCACTCTCAGCCAGGGTCTTCTGGCGCTCGGTCATCGTGTCTCACTGCTTTCGTTACGTGATGTCTGTAATTATACACTACCTGAAGGTATTGATTACCGGGTGATTACCGATACTTCCCGGAGCCCGTGGAGAAAATTAACAGAGCTGTCACGCCGTGCGGGACAGCTCGATAAGGTCTTCCGCCAACTAGTTTCGGAACACGGGTCTGCCGATCTGGTAGTCTCTCATTTACATAAAACCGACCGTATTGTTCGCCGCAGCAAAGCTATCGATCCGCAAAAAACATGGTTCTGCCTGCATGGTGTCTTCTCCCGCTCTTACCTTGGACACCGTACCGGCTTATCCCGCTGGCTGAAAGTAAAAAAAATTCACCGTGTTTATCAGCAACGTAACATTATTGGGGTTTCCCGTTATGTGGCCGATGATCTTTGCCAGCATTTTTCGGTTATCCCGGCAAAACAGCAAGTGATTGCAAATCCGTTCGATTTCGATGCCATATTGGCCCAGGCCACTGAACCGGTTTCTTTACCGGAAAAAAGCTATTTGTTGCATGTCGGTCGTTTTCACGAAGTTAAGCGTCACGATCGCTTGCTGAAAGCCTACGCAATGAGCGACCTCACCTGGCCACTGGTGCTGTTAGGTGAAGGCAGTACAGAACGCACCGAACTGTTGAAACAGCTGGCCCGTGAACTCCATATCTCAGAGCGGGTCATTTTCGAGGGGTTCCACAGCAATCCCTATAACTGGATAAAAAATGCCCGGATGCTGATTCTGAGCTCCGACAGTGAAGGATTTGGCAATGTGCTGGTGGAAGCTCTGATATGCGAAACACAGGTCGTCAGCACACGTTGCCCTGGCGGGCCACCCGAAATTCTCACCGGCAATTTAGCCGCCGGACTGGCAGACCTGACGGCTGAGTCGCTGGCCGCAACAATGCAGCAAACAGACCGCCATCCGGTCAAAATTGAGCCGCAGGTGGTGAGTAATTATCAGCTGGATACCATTTGCTACCGTTACCTGAACCTGATAACCGCAGGAAACACCGATAACTAAACCTGCCAGCCCAACCGCTGTCAGATCTTCTCAGGCAGAAGCCTGCAACGAGATTTTCATCTCACTGAGCAGGGTAAACACATCGTCGACTGGTATGGCCTTCAACGGCTCAAGCTTATCAGTGACCCGCGGATCGCTCATTGGCAGATAGACATAACGATGCAGATGGCGATCCTGGTACGGACCGCTACTTTCCGGTGATTCGGTCACAAACAGACTGAGGGTGGGGGTTTTCAGGGCAAGGGCCAGATGTAATGGCCCGGTATCGCCAGTGACCAGGATATCCATTGAAGAAATAACCCCTAACAGTTCCGGCAGACTGGTTTTACCCACATAACTGGTGATAGCGGCGATCGTTTGCGGCTCTGCACTGGCCAGAACCTGTTCAGCAAGTCCTGTTTCCGCAGGCGACCCAATTAATACGATCTCACTTCCAGGAAACTGCTGAACAATCCGGTCAGCCAGTTCGGCAAAATAACGCGGAGGCCAGCAACGAATACTGGTTGATGCTCCCAACTGAAAGCCGACCCGAAACGTTCCGGGCTGTTTATCTATAGCTTTATAATCACAAGGAACGGCCATATCAACATTCTCTCTGGCGCATCCCAGAGCTGATGCCAGTTCCATTTTCCGGGCAATAATATGGCCGGGAAACTGGTCAAGACCGTAGGTCAGCCAACGGGACATTTTTCCCGTTTCTTTGCCGTAATTATCGCGTACCAGATAGCGACAACCACTCATGGCAGCACTAATCACATCATAAGGAAGATGAGAATGCAGCATTATCGCTAATTCCGGAGAAAAACGTTTTGCCTGACGAGAAAAATGGGCTAATGAACCAAACTTGTTATTCCAGAACAGCACATCATCGTAGAAATCACGCCGTGTAAGTAACTGTTGATATTTTGGATGTGCAACCAGAACAATACGAGCTGCGGGATAACGCTGACGGATAGCCCGAAGCGCCGGAGTGTTGAACATATAATCGCCCAACGCAGTGGTAGAATACACCAGAATAGAGCGAAACTCCTGCTGTGGTAGCTGCTTCCTTTTCTCTGGTGTGCTAAGTGACCGACGATAGAAAAGCCCCAGCCAGGCATCCACCAAACCTATTTTTCTTTTCTTACTTTCTCTCATTTTTAACTAACTAGTTCCTGATAGTGTAAACCGGCGAAAAAAATCTAGTAGAATCAGATACAAATAAACACTCATTTCGCGCACCCCGCAGTCCCCGGGTGTCACTGTCCCGGCAAATCCAACATAAACAAAAGCGCACTTTGCAGGATGAAACAGGCCGTCATATAGTACCACTATGCCTATTCTGTCAGTCGGTTGTTTTGTGCGCGCGACAGGTTTGCACTGCTATACAGACCCTGTCAGGGGGAAAAAATTCGATAACAGCTGATACTCCCCCGGCAAGCCGTGAATTACCGGCCAACCCACAAAATTTTCCGCACACTACACAGGTAACTGGCAGTCACAGGAATTTACCCCACATCCATTTTTATTTGTTACAGTGTGGCGGTTTCGATAATGATTCACCTTTTGGTTAATCATCAGTAATACATTCTGAATATGCCAGACACGAACTTGCCGTAAAAAAACGGGTCTGAAAATAGCACAGAAACCGGATCACTCAGTTTTGGGACTGCCTGATCCCATGAGCCGGAGTTATTTAAATTTAACATAAGTGACAAGTATGAGTCATACGCCAGTATCAGCTTTATCCCCGCAGAGAATACTGATTATTAAATTGCGCCATCATGGTGACATGTTGCTGATAACTCCGGTTATCGCATCACTGCACGATAATTATCCTGACGCCAAAATTGATGTTCTGCTGTATAAAGAGACTGAGCCAATGCTGGTCAACCATCCTCTTATCTCGCACTGTTTTTTTATCGATCGTCGCTGGAAAAAACAGGGTGTACTCCGCCATATTGGCCATGAATGGCGTTTACTTCGAACACTCCGGGTACAGCACTATGATTTAGTCATTAATCTCGCCGACCAGTGGCGAAGTGCCTTGCTCACCCGTTTCACCGGCGCCAGACAACGTCTCGGTTTTGATTTTCCTAAACGCAAAGGTATGCTCTGGAAAAAGTGTCACACCCGGTTGGTCTCTGTCTCCGATCATGAGCAGTTGCATACCGTCGAACAAAATCTTTCCCTGTTGAAACCTCTGCATCTGTCACATATCGATACCCGTGCGATGATGAGCTACCGGCCAGACGACCACGAATTTATTCAGCAATTACTGGCAGAACAGCAGGTAGCAGGACGGTATATCGTGATCCATCCTACATCACGCTGGTTTTTTAAATGCTGGTCAGAAGAAAAAATGGCCAGTCTCATCACACAACTGGCTGCGGAAGGCTATCCAATTGTTCTGACTTCTGGCCCGGACCATGCTGAGACTGAGATGGTAAGCCGGATACAGGCAATGAGTAAAGGTGAGCACATTGTTTCTCTGGCAGGAAAAATGACACTGCCACAGCTGGCGGCACTGATCGATTATGCCGCACTATTTATTGGTGTTGATTCAGTGCCGATGCATATGGCTGCCGCACTGGATACCCCCTATGTGGCATTATTTGGCCCCTCTAAACTCACCCTCTGGCATCCATGGGAAGGCAGAGGAACCGTACTGTGGGCCGGAGATTTTGGTCCTCTACCTCATCCGGATGATATTAAAACAGATACCGACGAACGCTATCTGGATTTAATTCCGGTTCAGGCTGTTCTCACCCCGGCACAGGATCTGCTGAAATGAAAAAAATTCGTCTGGCCATCGTGCGCCAGAAATATCGCCCGGATGGAGGTGCCGAGCGTTTTGTTTCCCGTGCACTGGAAGCCCTGGACCACAAAGATATAGAACTGAACGTCATTACCCGCCAGTGGCAGGGTGACAGCAATCCTGACTGGCATATTCATATCTGTAATCCGATAAAATGGGGACGGATCAGCCGTGAAAAGGGATTTGCTAAAGCAGCGCGTAAACTCTGGCATCATAAGGGGTTTGACATTGTTCAGAGCCATGAACGTATCGCAGGATGTGATATTTATCGTGCCGGTGATGGCGTACATAAACGCTGGCTCTTGCAGCGTTCGCGTATTTTACCAGGCTGGCAACAGCGAAGGTTAATGGCCGACCGTTACCATCGTTATGTAATGCGAGCCGAACGTGAAATGTATACTTCACCGCATCTGAAAGCTGTCATCTGTAATGCCGAAATGGTAAAGCGCGAAATTATCGAAGACTTTGCGTTACCGGCCGAAAAAATACATGTCATCTACAATGCTATCGATCATCAAAAATTTTGCCCGGCAGACGCTTCACAGCGGGAAACCTTACGCCAGCAGTATTCCGTGCCACCACAGGCTCACTGTCTGATTTTTGTCGGTTCAGGATTTGAACGAAAAGGACTCAGGGCAGCAATCCATGCCATTTCTGCTACCGACAGCCATTTGCTGGTCGTTGGCCGTGATAAAACTGAGCAGCAATATCAGCAACTGGCACACTCCCTGGGTTGCGAACAACGGGTTCATTTTGCAGGAATGCAGCCACAAACCTTGCCATTCTATCAACTGGCAGATGGGTTATTACTACCGACACTCTATGACCCCTTCCCGAATGTTATCCTGGAAGCAATGGCCTGTGGTCTGCCAGTGATTACCAGCACTCATTGTGGAGGAGCGGAATTTATCCGCCCCGGGGAGAATGGGTTTGTGACGGACGCTTTGGATATCCCGGCATTGATTCTGGCAATTAAAAAATTACCCGCCAATGGCCCTGACTCGCCAATGGGACAACAGGCAAGGCAAACTATTCTGCCGTACACTCCCGCGTATCTCTCTGAACAACTGTTCCGGCTTTACGAAAAATTATTGTCCGCTTAATCATGTGAAATAATCATTTCTGACGGGAAAGTCGCAGGTCGGTTTCCCCGTCGGCCTAACGTTTTGAAGCTGGGTGGTTTATCCGTCTGCAACGTGCCTAAACAGTTACATTTATGCTACCATTGCCGCAATATTCCAAGCCGATATTCACAAAATGCTGTTGCGTGTATACCAGACTCTGCTCTACCTGATTCAACCCTTTATCTGGGTTCGATTACTTATCCGCAGTCGTAAAGCGCCGGCGTACCGTAAACGCTGGGCGGAACGTTATGGATTTTGCGAAGGCAAAGTCAGACCTGAGGGTATCGTACTACATTCGGTTTCTGTCGGAGAAACACTGGCCGCCGTCCCTCTGGTCAGGGCATTGCGATATCGCTATCCGACGCTGCCGATTACCGTGACAACCATGACACCAACGGGTTCTGAACGGGCTCAGTCGGCCTTTGGTAAAGATGTAGACCATGTCTACCTGCCCTATGATCTGCCCGGAGCCACGCACCGCTTTCTGAATACAGTCCGCCCCCGGCTGGTCATCATTATGGAAACCGAACTCTGGCCAGGTCTGATTCATATTCTGCATCAGCGCAAAATCCCACTGGTCATTGCCAATGCACGGCTTTCTGAACGTTCTTTCCGGGGTTACCAGAAACTGGGCAGGTTTATGCAGAAATTGCTGCAAAGTATCACGCTCATCGCGGCACAAAATGCCGAAGATGGTGAGCGGTTTGTGGCATTAGGATTAAAACGCAGCCATCTTGCGGTCACTGGCAGCCTGAAATTTGATATTTCGGTCACCCCGGAACTGGCAGCCAAAGCGATAACTCTGCGTAGCCAGTGGGCACCCCATCGTCCAGTGTGGATAGCGACCAGTACCCACGACGGGGAAGAAACGATTGTTCTTGAAAGTCACCGTCAGTTGCTAAAACAATTTCCGGACCTGTTGTTGATTCTGGTCCCGCGCCATCCGGAACGCTTTGCGGATGCTAAAGCACTGACCCAACGGGCTGGCCTGAAGTTTATCAGTCGCAGCAGCGGAGACGTTCCTTCGGCCGCCACTCAGGTCGTGATAGGCGACACTATGGGTGAATTAATGCTGCTCTACGGTATTGCAGACCTGGCCTTTGTCGGGGGTAGTCTGACAGAACGCGGCGGACATAACCCGCTGGAACCGGCAGCTCATGCCATCCCGGTGCTGATGGGACCACATACATGGAATTTTAAAGACATCTGCAGCAAACTCGAAGAAGCTCAGGGGTTAATAACCGTGACCGACAGCACCTCTCTGACCAGAGAAGTCAGCACCCTGTTACAGGATGATGACTACCGCAGATATTACGGCCACCATGCTGTAGAGGTATTACGGCAAAATCAGGGAGCCTTGCAACGATTACTGGAACTGCTTGAACCCAATCTTCCGCCACGGACACACTGATGAGTACACGCCAAAGACTTTCGGTGGTGATGATCACCAAAAATGAGGCTGAATTACTCCCGGATTGCCTGCAGTCTGTCGCATGGGCTGATGAGATAATTGTACTGGATTCCGGAAGTACCGATCAGACCGCTGACATTGCCCGTCAGGCCGGAGCCCGGGTGTTTTACAGTGAGCAATGGCCGGGGTACGGGCTGCAACGCCAGCATGCGCAGCAATATGCCAGCGGCGATATGATTTTGATGATCGATGCAGATGAAAGAGTGACTCCGGAATTACGCGCAGCCATAGAAGAGGTATTGCAACAGTCAGCATCCCCGGACAACGTTTACAGCATTGCCCGCAGCAACTGGTTTTTAGGGCGGTTTATGCGCCACAGTGGCTGGTATCCGGATCGCGTAACTCGTTTATATCCGGCCCGCTTTCGTTATAACAGCCACCTGGTTCATGAATCACTGGAGCATTCTGGTGCCAGTGTGATCCGGCTATCCGGAGATTTAAAACATTTAACCTGCCGCGACCTGCATCATTTCCAGCAAAAACAACTGGCTTACGCCAATGCATGGGCAGCCCAGCGTTTCAGTCAGGGCCGCTCCTGCAGTCTGTATTCCGTCTACAGTCACACAGTGGCAGCCTGGCTGAAAACAGCTATCCTGAGAGCAGGAATTCTCGACGGCAGCCAGGGTTGGGTGCTGGCATTGGTCAATGCTCAGTATACGTTCAATAAATACGCCATACTCTGGGCATTAAACAAAACAAAACCGCCAGGAGTGCAATAACCATTATGACAACCCGAGCCATTTATCCAGGAACATTCGATCCACTGACATTAGGGCACCTGGATATTGTTACCCGTGCTGCCAGATTGTTCGATCAGGTAATCCTGGCCATTGCCCGTAACAACACCAAACAGCCCATGTTTAGCCTTGATGAACGGATTGATCTGGCGCAACAGGCGACTTCGCATCTGTCGAATGTCACGGTGCTTGGGTTTGGCGATTTGATGGCGAATTTTGCCAGGCAGCAGCAAGCGAACGTTTTAATTCGGGGTGTACGCTCGGTGTCAGATTTTGATTATGAGCGACAGCTGGCGCAGATGAATAATCATCTGCTGCCCGGACTGGAAAGCGTATTTATGATACCTGCGGAAGCCTACGCATTTGTCTCATCGTCGCTGGTCAAAGAAGTTGCCCGTCATGGCGGGGATGTTTCCGGTTTTGTCACAGGGCAGGTTTGTCAGGCATTGCTGGTCAAACTGGCCCCATGAGATATCATTTCTGACAGTGAGGGCACCAGTAAGTACTGCGTTGCGCGTGTCTGCCACTCTGAATAACCGTACCACAATGCCGACACGGTTCGCCTGCCCGCCCATACACCTGAAGTTCCTGAGCAAAATATCCGGGCTTGCCATCGCTTTGCAAAAAATCCCGTAAGGTCGTGCCACCCTGTTCGATTGAACGTTGCAGTACCTGCTTAATACATTTCACCAGTCGTTGCGCATCTTCATCACTAAGCTGGCAGGCCAGCCTGTCGGGCAGAATTCCTGCAGCAAACAACGATTCACTGGCATAGATATTCCCGACCCCAACCACCAGCTTGTTATCCATCAACCATTGTTTGACAGGAATACGTTTACGCTGCGATTTGTCCTGCAGCCACTGTGCAGAAAACTCATCACTCAGAGGTTCAGGCCCCAAATGTGAAAGCACGCGACTGGCGACTAAATCTGTTTCCCATAACCAGGCCCCAAAACGCCTGGGATCGGTATAACGCAGCACTTTTCCATTACTTAAAACCAGATCAACATGGTCATGCTTTTCTGCCGGTAGTTCTTCCGCCAGTACTCTCAGGCTACCTGACATCCCCAGATGGATGATAATCCATCCCTGTGGCAGTTCCAGCAGCAGATATTTAGCCCGTCTCTGCACGCTTAACACCGGCTGATCACTCAGAGACAATATTTCCGGCGACACTGGCCAGCGTAACCGTGCATTACGCACCACTGCGTGCAATACCGTGGCACCGACCAGATGTGGCTCTATACCACGGCGACTGGTTTCAACTTCAGGTAATTCAGGCATCACAGCTCCTTAACGTCGGTAATGGCTGGCAGTCCCGGAAAACAAAAAACCCGGCCGAAGCCGGGTTTTTTCAGAATACCAAAATTACTTAATTTTGGCTTCTTTGTATACTACGTGCTGACGTACAACCGGATCGAACTTTTTCAGTTCCAGTTTCTCTGGTTTAGTACGTTTGTTCTTCGTAGTGGTATAGAAGTGACCTGTACCAGCAGAAGAAACCAGCTTGATCTTCTCACGAATACCTTTAGCCATGATTTAGTTCCTTAGTACTTCTCACCGCGGGCACGCATATCTGTTAATACAGAATCAATGCCCTTCTTATCAATTACACGCATACCTTTAGCAGATACACGCAGGGTAACAAAACGCTTTTCGCTCTCAACCCAAAAACGGTGTGAGTGCAGGTTAGGCAGGAAACGGCGTTTCGTCGCGTTCAGTGCGTGGGAACGGTTGTTTCCGCTCACCGGGCGCTTGCCAGTTACTTGGCAGACTCGTGACATGTCATATCTCCAAAAATCAAATCAGCTCGAGCTTTGTACTTAGGTTCTGGCCGCCTCGTCAGGCTTTTAACCCATCCAGGCGAGTTCTATGTGAACCCGCTGAGCAGGCCTAAACGCCAAACCCGAGATTCTCAAAGGTGGCGTAGTATACGCTCTGTGGCTCAAACGCTCAAGTCCCGAACAGATAAAGATCTCCCGGGATCGATTAAAAAATGATTGCATTCACCCGGAAACCGCATTGAGCGGCTATTTTTCATACTACAACCAGCCACGTTCGGCGAAGGATACATACTGTCCTTTACCTATCACCAGATGATCTAAAAGCCGGATGTTCAGTAACATACAGACATTCTGAATTTGTCCGGTCACTTCCTTATCAGCAAGGCTCGGCTCAGCATGACCGGACGGGTGATTATGCGCCAGAATTAATGCCGCGGCATTGAATTTCAGTGCTTCTCTGGCGATTTCCCGGGGATGGACTTCCACAGAACTCAGAGAACCCGAAAACATCTTTTGTACTGACAGTACCCGATGCTGATTATCCAGAAAGATTACCACAAAAATCTCACGTTCCTGATGAGCCAACTGACTGGACAGATAATTGAGGGTAATCTGCGGGCTTTCCAATAAATTTCCGGCTTCCATCTGAGCCTGAAAGTAACGCCGTCCTAATTCTGCCACCGCCTGCAGTTGCGTCATTTTGGCCTTTCCGATACCACGCACTGCCAGGTAATCATCTTCTCCTGCGCTCATCAGTGCATACAACGAGCCAAATTGCTTAAGTAGCATTTCTGACAATGCCATCACTCCCATACCGGCCAAACCGGTACGCAGGAAGATGGCCAGTAATTCGGTATCGGTTAATACTTCGGCGCCGTGCCTGATTAACTTCTCTCTGGGTCGTAACTGTTCCATAATTTTTCTCTCCCTGAACAGACTTCATTATCACGGCCCTGAAGGGCCTTTTCTATTACAGTGAAAGCCGCATTCAACCGTCATCACATCACCGCTGACAGATTTACGAGGACCTTCATCCTGTTACCGGATACCTGCACATTTCTCTGTCGGCAAGAAGCAAAGCTGAATAGCTGCCAGGTGCAATGGCAGTTTTGCCGGACGGCGATTATGATAAAATGTCAGGGTCGGGCCAGAGTTCACGGCACCAGACTCAACAAATGAGGCGTTAATGATGGAATTAGACGGTAAAAAAATTCTGCTGGGGGTCAGCGGTGGCATTGCTGCTTATAAAACACCGGAGCTGGTGCGCCGCCTGCGTGACCGCGGAGCCGATGTCAGAGTAATGATGACCGATGCGGCCAGAGAGTTTATTACTCCATTGAGCCTGCAGGCTGTGAGCGGTTATCCGGTCTTCAACAATCTGCTGGACCCTGCTGCGGAAGCCGCCATGGGCCATATCGAACTGGCGAAATGGGCTGACATGGTGATTATCGCCCCCGCGACAGCAGATATCATTGCACGTATCAGCCACGGAATGGCAAATGATTTGGTGACGACAGCGTGCCTGGCAACCGCGGCTCCGGTGGCCATTGTACCGGCGATGAATCAGCAAATGTACCGTTCCCCAATTACCGGTGACAATATCAGTAAACTGGAAAAGTTCGGGATAGCCGTCTGGGGGCCAGACAGCGGCAGCCAGGCTTGTGGTGACGTCGGACCCGGAAGAATGCTTGACCCGGAAGAGATCGTTCGCCATGCTATTCGTCTGGCTGTGCCTGTCACAGACCTGCAACATCTGAAAATTATGATCACTGCGGGTCCGACCCGGGAGCCACTGGATCCTGTCCGGTTCCTGACGAATCACAGTTCCGGCAAAATGGGCTTCGCTATTGCTGAAGCGGCAAAATCCCGTGGTGCCACGGTCACTCTGGTAACCGGTCCGGTATCATTGCCTACCCCTGTTGGCGTTAAACGCATCGATGTGACTACTGCGCTTGAAATGCAGCATGAGGTCATGTCTGCTATCCACGACCAGCACATTTTCATCGGCAGCGCAGCCGTAGCCGACTATCGCGCGGCGATGATTGCCAGTGAAAAGATGAAAAAACAGGGGGAAAGTGATGATTCACTGACCCTTCAACTGATCAAAAATCCGGATATTGTTGCAGGGGTAGCCGCACTGTCAGAAAACCGCCCTTATGTGGTCGGATTTGCGGCTGAAACCCGTAATGTGGAAGAATACGCCCGGCAGAAAAGAATACGAAAACAGCTGGATTTAATCTGCGCAAACGATGTATCGCTGTCGGAACAAGGGTTTAACAGCGATAAAAATGCGCTTCACCTTTTCTGGCAGGAGGGAGATAAAATGTTACCGCTTAGCGATAAACAGCTCCTTGGCCAGCAATTATTAGACGAGATAGTCCGCCTTTATGATGAAAAAAATAGACATTAAGATCCTTGACCCCCGGGTTGGAAAAGAGTTTCCACTGCCAGCCTATGCCACCAGCGGATCCGCCGGTCTGGATTTACGTGCCTGTCTTGATGAACCTTTGGTTCTTGCTGCCGGTGAGACCCGGCTCATCCCTACCGGGCTCGCGATTTATATCGCCGATCCACAACTGGCTGCTGTTATTCTGCCACGTTCTGGTCTGGGCCATAAACACGGGATTGTTTTGGGAAATCTCGTCGGGCTGATTGATTCTGACTATCAGGGACCTCTGATGGTTTCTGCCTGGAACCGCAGCGAGCAGTCTTTTACCATTGAGCCGGGTGACAGAATCGCACAGTTGGTGTTTGTCCCGGTAGTCCAGGCAGAATTTAATCTGGTCGAAGAGTTTACTACCACAGATCGTGGTGAAGGTGGTTTTGGCCATTCCGGCCGGCAGTAATTAATCAGCATCAGCTTCTGTACCTTTCCATCTTCCGGCCTGTCGTCCTGTGACGATAGTGGCCGGAACTTTTGTGTGCATGGGTAGCAATGCAGGAAGATGCTGTTAACCCATATATGCGCGATCAGTAACAGGTACAGCATTTTTAAGGTGATTTTCAGGGGTCTTTAAGGTCATGGCAGAAAAAAAGAACACGAAACGGAATCGTCGTGAAGAAATTTTGCAGGCACTGGCACAGATGCTCGAGTCAGGCGATGGCAGCCAACGCATCACCACAGCCAAGCTGGCAGCTAATGTCGGGGTATCAGAAGCGGCACTGTATCGGCACTTTCCCAGCAAAACCAAAATGTTTGACAGTCTGATCGAATTTATTGAAGACAGTCTGATTACCCGCATCAATCTTATCCTGAATGACGAAAAAGAGACGCTCACGCGTTTAAAGCTGATCGTGCAACTTATTCTGGGATTTGGTGAGCGTAATCCGGGGCTGACCCGCATCCTGACCGGCCATGCATTAATGTTTGAACAGGATCGCCTGCAGGACAGGATTAATCAGTTGTTCGAAAGGATAGAAGTGCAGCTTCGTCTGGTCATGCGCGAGAAAAAATTGCGTGAAGGTGAAGGTTTCAGAACCGATGAAACCCTGCTGGCAAGTCAGTTACTGGCTTTTTGCGAAGGTTTACTGTCACGCTATGTGCGCTCAGAATTCCGCTTTCGGCCGACCGCCGACTTCGATACCCGCTGGCCTTTGCTGGCACTTCAACTGCAGTAATTCAGCGGGCAGAAGCCCGCTGTTGCTGGTAAATATCAGACACCATATTGTTGCTGATAGGCTCTGACAGACGCCAGATGATTAGCCATTTCAGGTTTTTCTTCCAGATAGCTTATCAGGTCCTTCAGGGTAATGATGGAGATGACTTTGCACTGGTAATCCCGCTCAACTTCCTGAATAGCAGAGAGCTCACCCCGTCCGCGTTCCTGACGGTCCAGCGAGATTAATACACCCGCGAGTGTCGCTTTATTTGCCGCTATAATTTCCATGGATTCACGAATAGCAGTACCTGCGGTGATCACATCATCCACCAGCATAATGCGCCCCTGCAACGGGCTTCCGACCAGCAAACCACCTTCCCCGTGATCCTTCGCTTCTTTGCGGTTAAAGCAATAAGGAACATCTCTGTCATGGTGGTCAGCCAGAGCAACGGCGGTCGTCGTCGCAATCGGGATACCTTTGTAGGCGGGTCCGAACAACAGATCAAAATCGATGGCTGAATCTGTCAGCGCCTGCGCGTAAAAACGTCCCAGCAGAGCTAAATCACGTCCGGTATTAAACAGCCCTGCATTGAAGAAATAAGGGCTCTGGCGTCCGGATTTCAATGTAAATTCGCCAAACTTCAGGACCTGCTTATTTAATGCAAACTCGATAAACTGACGCTGCCACGGTTTCATTTTTATTCCTCACATAAAAAAGCGACCCGCAGGTCGCCTGGAAAATCAGTTAGCTAACGCGGCTTTCTGCGCGTCAATCAGGGTATCGATGCCACCGCGGGCCAGTGCCAGCAAACTCAGCAACTCTTCATGGCTAAAAGGTGCGCCTTCCGCTGTTCCCTGAACCTCGATCATTCTGCCGTCTTCCATCATCACGACATTCATATCGGTATCTGCGGCAGAATCTTCGACATATTCCAGATCACAGACGGCTTCTCCGTCAACAATCCCGACAGAGATTGCGGCTACCATCCCTTTCATCGGGCTGGACTTCAGTTTACCTTCAGCTACCAGTGAGTTAAGTGCATCGGCCAACGCCACGCAGGCGCCGGTAATAGACGCTGTACGGGTTCCGCCATCCGCCTGAATAACGTCACAATCCAGCGTAATGGTGTACTCACCGAGTGCCTGAAGATCGACCGCTGCCCGTAATGAACGGGCAATCAGGCGTTGAATTTCCAGAGTCCGGCCGCCCTGCTTACCTTTGGCCGCTTCTCTGGCCATCCGACTGTGGGTTGAGCGTGGCAACATGCCATATTCTGCAGTGACCCATCCCTGGCCTTTACCTTTCAGAAAACGCGGTACGCTTTCCTCAATTGTCGCAGTGCAAAGTACTTTGGTTTCACCAAATTCAACCAGCACTGAGCCTTCAGCGTGTTTGGTATAGTGACGGGTCAGGGTAACTGGGCGAACCTGGTTCGCGCTACGGCCTGCTGGACGCATGATGTATCTCCGGCTGCTATTAACTGGCTGCGCATTATACGGATTTCACCAGCGAATGCCTATGGTCGCGGTGATCAGTCCAGAGTTTTGCGATAACTGTGTAAACTAATTAATATCACCAGACCTCCAATAACAGCCAGTGACAACAACTCCGGCAAAAGTTCAGCCATGGTATATCCCTTCAACATAACCGCTTTGATTAAACGGATGAAATAGGTCAGCGGTAAGCAGGAACCCACCATTTGTGCCCATACAGGCATACTGATAAACGGGCTGATAAATCCGGACAACATTACCGAAGGAATAAAGTAAAACGACGACAGTTGTAATGCCTGAAGCTGATTTTTAGCCACACTTGAAATCATTATCCCGATACAAAGGCACAGGAAAATATAAATAACCAACACCAGGAACAGCAGAGAAAAACTACCAAGTACTGGGATATTAAACAGATAAACCGCAAACCACAGAATCATTAGCGACTGAAATCCACCCACCAGCACATACGGTGTGATTTTCCCGAGTATCACTTCAGGCGCTGTTACCGGAGAAATTAATAAATTTTCCATCGCCCCACTCTCACGTTCCCGGGTAATGGCCAGTGCAGTCATCAAAATCAGGGTAGTACTCAGTATTGAGCCAATAATCCCGGGAATCGTGTTAAACCGGGTTATCCCTTCAGGATTAAACATCCGCTGGATAACCAGTTCAAAGGTATTCTCCTGCTGCAGGTTCCGCAGAGATTCAGGTAAGTCGTACTGAAACATTGAACCTGCGACCTGGCTAAGTGCACTTAACGCATTGCCAATAGCCAGAGGATCAATAGCGTCACCTTGAACCAGCAATTGGGGTTTTTCTCCGCGCAAAATTTTCCGTGTAAACCCTTCGGGAATCGTTACCATAAAAAGAATGTTTCCCCGGACAAATGCATTTCTTGCTTCTTCAGCCGACGGATAGGACTGAAATGAGAAATAATCCGTGTTTTGTACACTACTGATAAAAACCTTACTCAACTGTCCGGAATCATAGTTAATCAATGCTGAAGGTATTCTGTGCGGATCCATATTGACGGCATATCCCAGAATGATCAGCTGAAGTAAAGGGGTCAGAAAAACCATTCCGATACTCACTTTATCGCGACGCAGCTCATGCAACTCTTTCATTACCACGGCTAACCAGCGTGTGAAAGAAAATGGAATTTTTATCTTAATCATGTAGTGGTTTCATCAGATGAGAGAAAGCATCTTCGAGAGTGGTTCCAACCTCCTGAATACCATAACCATCAGGGACCACCTTGCTGAGAATCCGGGCGAGATTGTTGTTATCCGATGAAGTCACGTGCAAAGTTCTCCCGAAAATAACGGTTTGTTGGATCTCCGGGAAACAACGTAATTTCGCTTCCAGGGACGTCAGTCCCTGGCCTGAAATGCTAATCGTTGTCAGCTTCTGAGCATCAATAATAGATTGTGCGGTTCCGTGCGCTAATAGCTTCCCGTACGCAAGGTAAGCCAGTTGGTGACAGCGCTCAGCTTCATCCATGTAATGAGTACTGACCAGAATAGATATCCCTCTGTCTGACAACCAGTGGAGTATCTGCCAGAAATCCCTGCGGGATTTAGGATCGACCCCGGCGGTTGGCTCATCGAGAAATAATAATCCGGGTTGATGGATCATACTGGCGGCCAGAGCCAGACGCTGCTTCCATCCCCCTGACAGATCTTTCGCCAGCTGATTCTGGCGTGATGACAGCCCCATCTCCGACAGCGTTTTGTCCACATATTGCCTGGCCGGTTTTAAATTATGTAATCGTGCAATAAATAAGAGATTTTCCCGGACAGTGAGAGCACCCCACATGGAGAAATACTGGGTCATATAACCTATACGTTTTTTAATATCATCCCGCTGCGTGAAAATGTCATAACCCAGACAATGCCCCAGACCAGAATCCGGGGTCATTAACCCACACATCATGCGTATCGAAGTCGTCTTTCCGCTACCATTGGGCCCCAGAAAACCATAGATTTCCCCTTTGCCGATTTGCAACGAAAGGTCCTTAACAACGTGCTGGTCTCCGAAGTGTTTATTCAGCCCTTCAACATCTATGCACCAGTCATTCATCAGGTACGAGCTCCACCTCAAAAGGCTGACCCACTTTAATCTCTCCGGGCTTAACAGACTCCGGTATCGCTTCAGCCATATAGATTAATTTCTCCCGGCGGACCGTACTGTATATCACCGGTGGGGTATATTCTGTCTGCGGACTAATGTAATTAACCCGACCAGTGAAAGTCCGTGGGCATCCGTCGCAATGTAAGCTAACCTTCATCCCTACGCTTATACGCCCCAGTTGTGGTTCAGGAATATAAAAGCGAATTTTGAGATTACCGTCAGGAAGCAGGCTGATCACAGGCTGTCCGGCTGTTGGCCTCTCTCCTGGCAGATACAGGGTATCGAATACTATTGCCTCTTGTGGGGCAAAAAGCGTACTTTGCTGTATGTCCCTGATAGCTTTATCCCGTTGCAGATTAGCCGATTCCACCCGCAATTGCTGATGACTGATCTGAGATTGTCTTGCGGGTAATTGTCTGGCTTCCAGCTGATGTTGTAGTTCTCTGGCACTCGCTGTCTTCTGGCTGTAATCATTGCTGGCTCGTTGCCACTCTTCGGCCGAAATAACCTGTGTTGAGTAAAGTTTCTGATAGCGAGATAACTGACTTTTTGCCAGACTGGCTGCTGATATGGCCCGTTCAAGTTGTGCTCTTATCACATTCAACTCTTCGGGCCTTTCTCCTGACATTAAATCAGTCAACAATGCCTGCTCAGAAAGATAATTTCTTTCCGCGATATTCATTGTGTTTTGAAGATTATAAGTATCCATTTTTAACAAGGGCTGGCCTTTACTGACGTGCTGCCCTTTTTTTACATAAACCGCTTCTATTTCCTCTGTCGAAAAATTAGAAAGATAAATAAAATCACCATATGAATAACCGTTAAAAGTTAAACTACTCCGAACATCACAGCCGGTCAGGGTAAAAATAAGAAAACCAAGCATAAAACGACATCTGTTGTTTTTGATTAGACATAAACTCAAAATAGCACCCTGACGTTAATCAATTTAATCCACAGTCCATTACGCCCCACGAAATCCCTCATCGTCAAACTCCAGTAATCAGAAAATACCAGGGGTAGCTATTTTTAAGCTTATTCAAAGCACAACTATTTAACCCGACAACAGAATTAAAGGATTTATCCTCAATGATGCGGTGTCGTTCCAAACCGTCAACGGGAAACCACGTTGACGCCTGTTTATCAGGCCAGGGAAGATCAACACCAGTCAGGGAAAGGAAAAAAGTAGGCCATTCCCTGTCTTTAGACGCATCATTTGCGGGAAAAATACCTTCAACATCATTCCCCGGGCTCTTTATGATTTTTTTATTAAAATAAGAAATTTTCTTCCCGGGGGAAAATTCCCTGACTACAGTATCGATGTTATCCATTTCATCTCCAAACCCAGGCATGCCAAATCAGCGTGAGTTAATTACATGCAGAGTTAAATCATCCATGACACTTTAGACTATCAGGTGTCATGACATTTCAAATTAAATTCACCGCGCATTTTCATTAATCAACATCGCATAAACATTGATAATAATCAATAAGCCACTCGTTATTTCTCCTGAAACACAAATAGCATCATTAAAATATAACCCTTAAAAAAAACAGAAAACAAGATATTTACACATCAGAAAAAAATAAAAAGTCTGCAAGCGATTAACTTATGACACTTCATAAAAAAGTTAAATATAAACCCGATATAAACATCGGATTTATACCATATAATCGAAAAACACCCGGAATACTTCATAGCCACAGACAGCAAGGTAATTATACTGCACCCTGTTTATTTTACTGTTTAAGTGGTCTTCTGCCCGGGAAAACTGCTTAGTAAGCATGGCCTGACACTTCCTGTGATTTATATTGACGACTGGCTACCAATGGATTTATTTATTCCTCAACCAGTCCGGGAAACCTGTAAAGAAACAGAAAATTTAATAGTTATGATTACTGGTATAGCGTCCACTGTATAATCACTCAGTCAGCTATTATCTGTTCACCAACTTCCATAAACACGTATGAAACTCTGTAATTCTCTGGAATAATTAATGACAGATTTGGAATATTTATCGTTAATATCTCACCTTCAGTAACCCGATGTTCCCGGGAGCCGGACTGTGGTGGGAAATTTCAGCGGATAACGTGTATTTTGGGTTGATTAATCCGCGTTAAAAAACCATAACTTATTAATATTTAAATTATTTATCTTAAATCATAGCGTTTATTGTGGTTAATCCTGTCCTCGATACAGTACCGCCGCTATAATCGCACCATAACCTGGTAAAAATGAGTAACCGATATGATCCGCAGTATGACAGCCTATGCCCGCCGTGAAGTTAAAGGTGACTGGGGCAGCGCCTCCTGGGAGCTTCGCTCGGTAAATCAGCGCTATCTTGAAACCTATATGCGCCTGCCGGAACAGTTTCGTAGCCTGGAACCAATGATTCGCGAACGTATCCGCCATCGCCTGACCCGTGGAAAAATTGAATGTGCATTACGTTTTGATGCCAGCCAGGGCGCACAGTCGGAACTGATTCTGAACGAAGCGCTGGCAAAACAGCTGATCCAATCGGCCAACTGGGTAAAACTGCAGGCTGATGAAGGCAGTATTAACCCTGTCGATATTCTACGCTGGCCTGGGGTGATGGCTGCCGCAGAGCAGGATCTGGACAGTATCAACCAGCAACTGATGGCCGCGCTGGAACTGGCACTGGATGATTTCATCACTGCCCGCGAAACTGAAGGTCAGGCGCTGCAGACAATGATTGAACAGCGGCTGGAGGGTGTGTCTGAGCAGGTAGTTAAAGTACGTGCCCATATGCCGGAAGTTATGCAATGGCAACGCGAACGCCTGATAGCGAAGCTGGAAGAAGCCGAAATCCAGCTGGAAAATAACCGCCTTGAACAGGAACTTGTGATGATGGCACAGCGTATTGATGTGGCAGAGGAACTGGACCGACTGGAGGCTCATGTCAAAGAAACCTACAACATACTGAAGAAGAAAGAGGCCGTCGGACGTCGTCTCGATTTTATGATGCAGGAATTCAACCGCGAATCTAACACCCTGGGGTCGAAATCTATCAATGCCGATATCACCGCATCCGCGATCGAACTGAAAGTGCTGATCGAGCAGATGCGTGAGCAGATCCAGAATATCGAGTAAGCTATCACAGCAGATCACCCACCAGCATTAAAACCACAAACCCCGCATCGTGTCGGGGTTTTTTGTTATCATGGGCTATCATAAAGACGCAACAAAGCGCATGATTAAAGTGTACACCTGGGTGTACCTATAGCATCAGGTGTACTCAGTTAGGTGTACACCCCCATTTTAATACTCAGGTATTCGCAAATGCCAAAACTAACAGACATGCAGATCCGCGCATGGATAAAGGCCGGGGAGAGGTTTGAGGGTAAATCTGACGGTAACGGACTTTATCTTTCCTACCGTGAGAACTACCAGACTCCTGTCTGGCGATTCCGGTATAAATTTGCAGGGAAGTCCCGAGCCATGATGATTGGTTCATATGCCGAATTATCACTATCAAAGGCCAGGGAGACAGCAAAAGAGCTATCCGCCCGGGTGTCGCTGGGTTATGACGTAGCCGGAGAGAAGCAGGAGCGCAAAGCCGAAGCACTGGCAAAGATGGAAGCCGAGAAAAACGCAATGCGGGTATCTGACCTGGCGGCAGAATATTTTGAACGCCAGATACTCAACCGCTGGAAGCACCCGGACATCCTTCGCCGCCGCATCGACAAAGATATTAATCCCCATATCGGCAATATGAAGGTTGAGGACGTTAAACCCCGCCATATTGATGACATGCTGAAGGCTATCGTAGACCGGGGAGCGCCGACCATAGCAACGGACGTTCTACGCTGGACACGCCGCATATTCGATTACGGCATCAAACGTCATGCGCTGGAGATTAACCCGTGCTCCGCCTTTGAGGTGTCAGACGCTGGTGGGAAAGAAGTAAGCCGTGACCGGTGGCTGACCCGTGACGAGCTGATACGGCTATTCCAGGGCATGAGAAATGCCAAAGGGTTCAGTCGTCAGAATGAAATCACATTCAAGCTATTGCTGGCCTTATGTGTTCGTAAGATGGAGTTATGCGCCGCACAGTGGCAGGAATTCGATTTAGATAAAGCCGTCTGGCACCTGCCGGAAGAACGCAGTAAAAATGGTGACGCCATTGATATACCGCTGCCTCCGCCTGCCGTTGAATGGCTGAGGGAATTACACACCTTTTCATGTAATAGTAAATGGGTGCTGCCTGCCAGGAAGATGCAAAACAGGATGATCCCCCACATTCAGGAATCAACCCTGCCGGTAGCGCTGGCAAAAGTCCGGGCTGAACTACCGGATGTGCCAAACTTCACTATTCACGACTTCCGGCGCACAGCGAGGACTCACCTTGCTGCGCTGGGCGTAGATCCGGTAGTCGCCGAAAGATGCCTGAATCACCGCATAAAAGGCGTTGAGGGCATCTATAACCGGCATCAATACTATGACGAACGCCGGGTAGCATTAACCCAGTGGGCGGCCTTGCTGGTGGCATTAGAGACTGGCTCAGAATACAACGTGACGCCGATTAGAAAGGCGAAGTAGCAGAGCAGATTGAGTCTAGCCCGACGGGGCGAAAAGCGGCAAACCTACCGCCTGGCTCAATCCCTTTTTAGGTTTAACGTTATAGGTGACGTGATGGGAAACGAAGATAAGAGAATACCATTTGTATTTTGTCGCATTAAAAGGGCCGCTGATTTTCTAGGCGTTACCACAGAGGACTTACTTACTCTGGCGGTTACCGGAAAAATAACCTTATGTCTAAGACTGGAGGGCATGTTTTCCAGACTTCACCTTGTAGGATCTGTACCCTATTTAACTAAATGGTTTTCATCATTAGATAGCGACCATTCTGTAATGGCAATGGCAAAAAAAATATCAAAGCATACATCCTTCTCTATTGACCGGATTTCTTACGACGATGAGAGTAATGATCCAATTTTCAACCCCCTATTTAGTAAAACCGTATATGCTGACGGAACAGTCTGTGATGATACATCTGATAGCTTCACAGGGAGAGCGTACGGATTATGGGTTCCACAATTAACGGTAATAACAGAAATAATTAATCGTGGTAAAGCAGATGTCTCTGGTCAATCACTTGGTGTTTACGAAAAAGAAGAAAGCGCACCAAGCCTGTTTTTAATCCCTATGGCTAAAAATTATAAAGACATTCCTTACCTTGAAGAATTTGAAGAAGAAGATAATTTTGAATATAAATTGGATGTTGTCGATATAGCTGAAAATGACCTATGGATCACCGCAGCAGAAGTTCGCCGAATTTTATCGCACAATGGTGACCTATGCGACATGCCTAATATATATATCAGGGATTCAGAGCCCCCACGGCAGAAGATTGTGGAAAAAATACACATGAACACAGAAAGACACGCCGCCAACCGAGAAGGGTTACTAAAATCAGCCATTAACCTCCTTTCTAAGTATCCAGAAGAATGTAGAGGCGGAAAGAAAGAAATCAGCGCCGAAAAATGGGCTGATTGCATATTGAAACGCAAGGATGAGATACCGCCTCTAATGATTACAAACAGGGATGTAATCATTAACAAATTGAGAGAAGCCCTGAATGGTCCCAAAGCATAATAGTAAAGCTACTATGCCTGTATAGTAAAAATACGCTGACTTACCAATGTATGTGTATACAGTTAAATTACCCCTAACGCCGCATATCGCGGCATCACCAAGTTAGGGGACTTATGACTACACACCACGCCACAAGCCACCAGCCATCCTTTGCACTACCACAGACCGGATATATCCGCCGTTTCCGCCTGGCTGACGCGCTAGGGGTTCACGTTGCCACAGTAGACCGCTGGGTAAAGGCAAAAACTATGCCGCAACCCGTGAAGCTGGGAGAAAAAATCACTGCTTTTGATGCGGTTGAGATTAATAACTGGCTGGCAAAGCGGAAGGAGGCAATCTGATGAAAAGAAAAAACCACCCGGCACAGGTGGCTGATTCAGATATTCGCATAGTTGATTCTACACCCGATCCGATGGATATCAAGCCGCCTTACAAAGCTGAAACATTCAGTCTCTATATGCTGACCCACCCAGACGGGATCACCGCACTGGACACCAACGCGCGCACGTTTGAGGATTTTGAGAAGAACGGCACAGGTAAACAATTCTACACCACCTGCTTACATACTGACGTTGCCAAACTCCGTAATCAGTATGGCGTTGATGTATCTGGCGAACCGGTCAAATACGTTTCACGTCACGGGTACAGCACCAACTTTACCAGCTACCGGATTGCTGACCGTAAGGCCGCAGCCCGGGCCGTTGTCCTGGTAAACCGTTGGCGTACTGAGCGTGGAGAATGTCACCTGCCGGCCGAATATTCGCAGCAGCTTATTAACCAGTTCCCGGACACTGCCGACCTGAAATAACGGAGCCTGAAAAATGAAAAATATCAGATTAACTTCTGAGGCCGCCCCTCAGTCTGAGTATGGATTTAGCAATATTAATCCTGCCAGTGAAGACCATATTTCAGTCATCAGATTCGAAGGGAAAACCATTCGAATTGTGAATATCAGCGGTGAGCCGTGGTTTATTGCTAAAGATATTTGTGATGCGTTGGAAATGGCAGATCACTTAGTTGCCTTACGCCGCCTGGATGACGATGAAAAGGGGGAGTATTTAATACCTACCCCTGGCGGCAACCAGCACATGCGGACAGTTCAGGAGTCAGGTTTCTACAAGCTGATTTCCCGCAGCCGTAAAGCAACGATTCCCGGCACATTCGCCCACGGCTTCACCAACTGGGTGTTCCGTGAAGTGATCCCATCTATCCGCAAAACCGGCTCCTATGGCGTCCCGTTCGCGTTCCTGAATGATCACAGTAAACGCCAGGCAGCCTATGACAAAAAGGCCAGTAAGCGCGGTAAAGACCTGCAAGCCTGCAAAGGTGAGAAAGCCCGGTTAATCGCCGAAGAAGCTGAGTTATGGCGCAAGTACCAGCCGCAATTGCCGGAGGTTCACTGATGACCCCACAAAAGCCAAAACGCCGCTTCAGAGACTCACATGGCCACATTGTCGCGCCTATGGGAATGAGTGCGGGTTGTGTTGTGTTTATGCGTGAAGGTTACCCGCATCCATGCCAGCAGCCGCTGGAGAAATTCAAAGCTGAGTATGTGGAGGTGACTGATGATTGCCGTCCAGAGTAATGCCCTGTCACTGGCTGGCCTGTTATCAATTGTTATGGTTGAGAACCTAACAAAACCTGACATTCATCAGCCAAATATTTGTCCGATGTTCGAGCCTTACATACCCGTAATCCGGGTATCTACACCGCGATGCGGGGAAGGTTTTTCGGACATCACCACGCGAGAGAATACTTTTGCTAAGGGCAAAAAAAAGAGCAACGTTGCGAGCGTTGCCCTTTCGACTACAGCCAATAGTTATCAGACTCTGGCTGCCTTTCTTAGCAGGATTAATGCTCAGCGCTTAGCAGAACACATTTCTGAACCATTCTCACTACAAAGACTGCCAGTATTCCTTTTCAGGAACAGAAGGTGGCAGGTCGAGTATACAACTGCCACAAGGCATACAACTAAAAACTTACTTCTGAACTTCAATTACTTTGCCTCGTTAACTACTAATCAGCCTTTTGGTTCAATGCCGCGAGATTGTAACTCTTTTCGGATAATCCGCTTAATCCAAGCAGCCAGGGATTCGTCCCCGTCCTGTTGTTGGGCAGCTTCCATCAATTCCCTGAGTTCAGGATCAAGCCTGAATTGGAATGGTGGATTGCCTCTACGTTCATTCTTGTGTGTTGACACGTTAGCTACACCGATAGTAATGTATATATGTGTGATGACACATTACTATCACATGATACAAAAAACAATGCCCCGCAGTGGTGGAACACTGGCAGGGCATCTAACAACCACCGATAGCGAAAGTATCGAGGAAGCTGTAATGCAGAATATCACACCCGCACAAGGGCGGCACTCGCTCACCCAAAATTCAGGCGCTGACGCTGTGTCATTCGTCTGGATTATCGCCGCAGTTCGCCGTGGCTGTCCGACCGTTAAGGCCACAATCTACCATATCGCCGCCGCGACAGAGCGCGAAGCCCGCCGGACGCTGGCAAAAGATCACGTTTGCTTCTTTGCCGGCCGTATTCGCCAGGGGGTTAGCAATGCGTAATCACTTTGATGTGCGCGGCTATGCCGTCAATAAGCGCGGCCTGACCGTGGGGATCGCCTACCAAATCGTTTCCTCTGACGTTAAACACGCTACGGCCCACGCAATGAGCCGGGCGCAGCAGGAAGGATTTACTCATATCCGTATCAACTATACGCGGGAGGTTCGGGTATGAACGCCATTACCCTGAGCAACAGCAACCTGCCACTGGTGGAGTACAAAGGCCAGCGCGTTGTGACCTTTGCCATGATTGACGAGGCGCACCAGCGCCCAAACGGTACAGCCTCCGCAGCCTTTCGCCGTCACCGTGACCGCTTCACCAAAGGCAAGCATTACGTTGAGCTAAACGCCGAGCAGATCCGCGAAGAAATAAAAGTCACTGGGTACGTTAAACGTACCGAGTTAAAGGGGAAGGCATCCACCGACATTAAACGTCGCTGGATAGTTAGTGACCTATTCCCCATTAAATCAAGCCACGGGATTGTTATCACCGAGCTGGGGTATCTGCTGCTTACAAAACCCTTTAACGATGATTTAGCGTGGCAGGTTCAAGAACAACTGGTAGAGGCCTACTTTCGGCCTAACCCGCACTTCTCCGACATTCGGCCTGTACTCATTCCGAGCATTCAGGAACTGGAAGCCATGCCCCTGAGTGAAGCGCAGAACCTACTGGCAGCAGCCGAGCATAAATCCCACTGGCGACACGGGAAGCACGGCAGCGCAGAAATGAGCCAGCGCAAACGTGAGTTGAAGGTATTACGCCCAGCTATCAAACGTATTACCGCACTAATTCAGATAACAATCCCCGGACTGGAGGCAGTGAAGTGAGCCAGAAGAACAATAACGATGCTTTAGACGCACTGAGCAAAATTAAAAGCCTGTTATCTGCCGCCATGTTTATGACGAAAGACGGTAAAGAGTCAGAGTTACGTTTTGAGCTTATGGAAGTGGCGCATGACACCGCTGCCCATGTACTGGAGGGTTGCCAATGATCCAGCAATTAAGCCTTCAGGAAGTGATGTGCCGCATACAGCAGGCAGAAACAGTATTGACTGTTTGGCTTCATTCGATGACGACAGATGACGGAAAAGCGCCGGATATGGTTGATGCCGTACTCACTATTCTTTCTGGGTTGGCTGATGCCCTGGCTATGGAGGCTGACTTATGAGCCGTGATCATACTTTAGAACAAGTCGCAGAAATGGCACATCAAGCGGAAATCGTATGCAGGATGTGGGAGGACTACCCACACAGCATGGCAGATAGTGAGGTTTCAGCTATGGCAACACTGTTAAGACGCTTGTCAGGCAATGTCGCAGCGTGGCTAATCGAAGAGCAGGCAGAAAAGGATCGCGGGCAATGACAATCCAGCTTGTAGACGCAGCATGTCAGGTTGAACAGGCAGAGGCCGTGCTGTCTATGTGGCTGGAATTTACCAGCGACAAAGAAGAAGCCAGCAAAATAGGCGCAATCCTCACTCTTTTATACGGCGTATATCAGGCAATTGACCGGGCAAATCAGGAAATCAGCGACTTAAAGCACCCGCAATTAAAGGAGCGCAGAGCATGATTACTAAGAATTTCCGGCTCAATGCGCTGGCTAACCAGTACGCAGCAGCACTGTACGATCATGTGACCACCAGCAACCATGGCGAATACTTCATGATTGACGCAGGCGGTGAGGCTATAAGGGTGGAGATATTGGGTGGCATCAAAGGAATGCGCCACCTGGTTGATGGGTTCGCACTGGAGGCTCTGAAAGAGAGTTATCCGGCGGCGCAGTGGGAAGATATTTGCATTGCTGTCCTGTCCCGTTGTGTTAATCGTGACGGCCTGACGGATACGGGCCGAAGCACCTGGGAAAGCATGGTTAGTGATATGGGGTCAACAGTCGCGGGAGGGAGTCATGCGTAATATCGACCTTATCCGCGAAGTAACCACCGCAGCGGCCGGTAACTGGCCTTATGTTATGGCTGGCCTGGCTGTCAGTGTCCCACAGTCACCGCGCCAGCATTCATCCTGCCCGGCATGTGGCGGTAAAGATCGGTTCCGGTTCGATGACAACGGGCGCGGCAGCTTTATCTGTAATCAGTGTGGGGCCGGTGACGGCCTCGACTTGATCCGCAAAGTTCACCAGTGCGACACCACAGAGGCGGCAAAGCTGGTGGCTGATGTGCTGGGTATTGATTACCGGACAGCCGAAACAGACCCAAAATCAGCCGGCCAGAGGCGTGACCAACTGGAACAGCAGCGCCAAAGCCAGGCCGAAGAATACCGGCAGCGTCAGGACGAAACAGAGGAAGAACGGCGGGCACAATTTGATGCTAGGTATCAGCGGCTGGAGAAAACAATAACGGACAGCGAAAGTGAATACCTGGTCACTAAGGGGCTGCGAGAAGTGATAACCCGCTGTCTGCCCGATGGATCAATTCTCCTGCCATTGACGGACGCAGAAGGGAATATCACCGCAGCACAGACTATCTCAAAGATAGGCAGTAAAAAGCTGGTGGCCGGTTCAGCGAAGAAAGGCGCATATCATGCCGTAAACGCACCACAGAAGCCGCAGGCAGTTATTCTTGCCGAAGGTTACGCCACAGCGTTAAGCGTATCCCTGATGCGCCCAGAGGCGCTGGCAGTGGCAGCCATTGACGCAGGCAACCTGTTACCGGTGGCTAAGGTGATGCGCGGGAAATACCCACAGGCGAAAATCATTATTGCCGCAGATAACGATTACCACGATGACGAACCCAACACAGGGAAGCTGGCAGCGATTAAAGCGGCGCAGGCTGTTTCTGGGTGGGTGACGCTACCGCCCGGCGACCACAAAGCCGACTGGGATGATTACCGTCAGCAGTACGGGCTGGAAAAGGCTACAGCAGCATTTAACCAGGGATTGTACCAACCAGAGGGAGGAGCTATGACCGCACAGCTACAGGTGATTAGTGGAGGCAAAGAGACCGGACGGAAGACAGGCGGCGACATAGCGCGGATGCCAGCCAACCAGAAAGCGCGGTTACTTTCTCAGCGATGGGATGAACTGGCAGTAAATCCAGAAAGTCAGGCGGTGTACCAGTATCAGTCCGGGGCATGGGAGAAACTACCGGATAGTGTGATAGAGCGCGAAATGGTTCAGATATTCGAGGAGTTTGAAGCTGATTACACAGAGAAAGGCATTAAGTCCGTTGTCGCTACGATGAAATTACAACTGGATGCGATAGGAGAAGCCAGAAATGACCTAATCGGCTTTGAGAATGGTGTTTATGACCTTAAAACACAGCAGTTCAGCCCGCACAGTCCGGGGAACTGGCTGATGAACCACAACGGAATCACTTACACCGAGCCGGGAGAGGCAGAAAATATTGTTACCCACGCGCCCAGCTTCACAAAGTGGCTGACTCATGCGACCGCCGGTAATGCCCGCAAAGCGGAACGGATTAAAGCTGCCCTGTTTATGGTGTTAGCCAACCGCAGCGACTGGCAGCTATTTATCGAGGTTACAGGGGAAGGTGGTAGCGGGAAATCTGTTTTCAGTGGCATAGCCACCACCCTGGCGGGTGAACATAACACAGCCAGCGGAAGCATGATGACACTGGACACACCGCGGGGCCGGGCACAACTGATCGGCAAAAGCCTTATCCTGATGCCAGACCAGACAAGATATGTCGGGGAGGGTTCCGGCATTAAGGCCATTACCGGTGGTGATGCCGTGGAGATTGACGGGAAGTATGAGAAACAATTCTCGACCGTCATTAATGCCGTTGTACTGGCAACCAATAACGAGCCTATGACCTTCACCGAGCGCAACGGCGGCATTGCCAGACGGCGGGTGATATTTCCCTTTAACATTCCAGTGTCGGATGCTGATAAAGACCCGGAACTGGCAGCGAAAATTCGCCGGGAAATACCGGTTGTGATCCGCCACCTGTTAGCGATATTTGCCGACCAGGACAAGGCGAAACGGCTTCTTATCGAGCAGAGAGAGTCACAGGAGGCAATGAGCGTGAAGTGCCACACTGACCCGCTGTATGGCTTTTGCGGGCATATCATCGCGCTGGGCGAGGCTGTCGGAATGTTTATGGGGAACCTGAATATTTCACCGCGAGCGCCGAGGATTTACCTGTACCACGCATACCTTGCCTATATGGACGCGCACGGGTTCGAGAGGCCATTAACGCTTACCCGGTTCGGATCGGATTTCCCGAAGGTGATGAAGGAGTACGGGGCCGAATATAAAAAGGCAAAGACGAAAGCTGGCATCCGCTACAACATGGAATTAGCCGAGAGTGCTGACGATTGGCTGCCCGCCGTGCCACGACTAAAAGATGATCCAGAATACCCGTAGGAAAGTTTTCCGTGGGATAAGTGTTCACCTGTTCACCTTTTTAAGATAACAAGATGATTTAAAACATAAAAACAGGGTGAACACTTACTCTTTAACTATTCACCAAGTGTTCACCACTGTTCACCTTTTTAAGTTTTATTGCCTGGATGGGTGAACACTTGTGAACAGTTGGTGAACACTACTATTCACCCTTCAAACCCAGACGCAGCAAGGCTTTCAGAGGTGCGGTGAACAGGTGAACAGTTAAAGCGCCCAAAACTTTTCCCCCAGGGGGTAACTTTTAAGCAAGGACTGATGATGAGTACAGAATCCAGCCAGAAAATGACCTATCAGGAACGCGAATCACTGAAAACCTTTACAGACCGGCGCCTTACAAGGCGACATCCAAAGCCTGCAAATGACGCTAAGGATGTTGACCCACTGGATGAGGCAGGCAACACAGATAGAATTTACTGAATATGCCGCTCACTGGACGGCAGCCCAAGCCCGGCGCGATGACGGCAATCACTCTACCGGCGCTATGGCTTATCAATGGCCTTTACGTTCCGGGTTAAAAATCAAACCGGGATACAGCGAATACAAAGGGGAATAATTATGACCGCACAGATTTCAGCGTACGGACGGCTGGTGGCCGACCCACTGTAAGTGGTAAAAATTCTGACGTGCTGGAGAACGCTAAAAAGTTAGCGCGATAAAAACTAGGAAAGCGTGTACTTAAAACAGTCATTTTTTAGCAAGAAAAAAATAATGTTTCACCTCTGGGTTTAAGTGTATATAAATCAATAAATTAATTAATTTATAGTACTTATGTGTCAATAGGTTAATGAACACGTTCTATTGTATAGATCCTAAAGAAATGGTTAGGATTATTCCGAACTTATTTCTCTGGGAACGATAATGAAACTCTCAATAATTGCTTGTGTAATTTCCGCAGTTCTTCTCACGGGATGTGGACCAAAACAACTTTCTCCTGAGGAGCAAAGTCAGGTTGCTCAACTTAAAAGTGAGTTGTCTCAAACTGAGTCAGAGTTGAATTCAACTCAGTCTGAAGCTAATAACTATGCTGGCGGAATTCTGAAATATCTGGCCGAAAGTCATCTCGAAGTACTTAAAACGAATAAAGCGCTGATTGAACAAAGAATTAATGCTATAGAGGCAGGAGCTAAGATTAATGTTGTTATAACAGGGGTCAAACCAGACCCTGATAAAGCAAACAGTATTCAAAAAGATATCGACACTCTTAAAGCACAGATTAAAGAGGCGAAGAACGATGCGGCACAGTATTCTGGTGGTCTAGTTCTTTCCATGAAGCTGGTAGCAATAGCTACCCAGGAACAAACCCTTGCAATGTTACAACAGAGATACTTATCTGCGAAATACGGTCTGGCCGAGGTTAAAAACCCAGTGTTAAACTCGGTTTCAGCACCAGCACCAGCACCAGCACCAGCACCAGCACCAGCACCAACAGATGTCTCTGCAAGTCAGCCCAAAGCAACCCCCAATGAAAACTTACTTCCACCAGCAGATGGGCCATTTGGATTACAGGAAGGCCTAACTCTGAAAAATATTGAAGATATGACTGGTAGCAAACCCATACCTATTGAAGGCTCAACCAATCTGTATTCAATTAGTACGGTGCCGAAGCCCAACAGTGACTTCGAGGGTTTTGGGCTTCTGATTTCTCCAACTGTAGGATTGTGCCAAATAAGAGCACTAGGTAAAACTATTCAATCAGATAGCTACGGGTTGAATATTAAACAAAAGTTTGATGATCTCGACCAAATTCTTACATCCAAATATGGAGCAGGCAAAAAAACTGACTTTTTGCTTTCCGGTTCAATTTGGAAGGAGCCCCAGGACTGGGTGATGGGCCTGAAACAACAGGAGCGCTTCCTCATGAAAGACTGGAAAAATGCCGAACAAACAGCAATGAAGGAAAGTAATTTGTCTGAAGTAGGGATTCAGGCTCGGGCTGTGGATGCTAATTCTGGTTACATTTTCCTTGAATATGATTTTAAAAATACGCCAGCATGTACCGCAGAATTAGAGAGTAAGAAGAAATCCTCCCTCTAAACCGATCACCCGCTTCGGCGGGTTTTTTGGCCTAACCATTAACAGAACTGATCTCTGAGATCGAATTATTGTTTCAAAATACGGAATAAATGCCTTAATGGTTGCGATTATTGCAACTATAATGACTGTATATAAAACCAGCCATAGAGGTGTTTATGACCAATCCAACACTAAAGCCTGTCTTACTCAGTCGCGAACAAATCGCAGCTCTGCGAGAAATCCAAGAGCAGGAGCGCAGCAAATCCCCTCTGAATATCGCGCCTACAATCCATGTTATCGCCCGTCAGTTAATGGATCAGGCTCTGGCCCAACTTCACGGGGCCGCATAATGGAACAACTCAACAGGCTTTCTGATGCCATAGCTTTTGCATACCTGAACTATTTACGTCATAGCACCGGCGGAACCCGCTTTGAACATGACGGCTGGCACGGCGAAATTACCCATGAAAATTTAAGCTATGGGCTGATGATTAACGCCATAGCATTAGCTAAGGGTAATTCAGCAGCCAATGCGGAAGCAGTCGCGTATGGCTACCTCTCCCCTTTGATATGTCTTGAAGGCCGTGAGTACAGAGTGACTGAATGGGGTGTTCACGTCATTGAATTTATGACGCGTAAAGCACTGGAAAAAAATCATAAACCGGCGATTCACTAGGGATAAGTTATGGATAACCAAAAACTGGGAGGCATCTATTTTGATGTGAGTATTGATTGTGAAAAGGCTATAGATGCGCAGAGGAAACTCAGCGGAAGCCTTTCAACAATGGAACAGGGATTCAACCGCCTTGGTCAGCCCGTAGCATCAGCGGAAAAGTCTCTGGTATCGCTTTCAAAGGTGGCAATGTCACTCTCTGCCGCGCTGTCAGTAAAGCAGATTACTGAGTACGCCACCGCCTGGGTTGATGTAAACAATAAACTCGCCAATGCCGTTAAAACCAATGAATCTCTGGCCGAAGTTACCAGCCGTGTATTTGACATAGCGCAATCAACGAAAAGTGATCTTCAATCCACAGCCGCACTTTACGGGACGCTTGAGCGTTCTACCCGCAGCCTGGGACTGAGCTCAGACGATTTATCATCAGTCATTAAAACCGTTAACGAAGGGCTGGTACTCTCCGGTGCCACAACCCAGGAAGCGGCCGGCGCGACACTTCAGCTATCTCAGGCTTTAGCCTCCGGGGCTTTGCGTGGCGACGAATTTAACTCAGTATCAGAGAACGGCAGCCGTCTGGCTCAGGCGCTGGCTGATTCTCTGGGGGTTAATATCGGCCAGTTAAAGAATATGGCCGCTCAGGGGCAACTGACTTCACAGGTAGTAATTAATGGTTTACTGAGCCAGGGCGCGACGATTTCCCAGGAATTCAACAATCACACGACCACGCTGGCGCAGTCATTACAAATTGCCGGTAATAACCTCACTAAGTTTTTCGGACAGAACACCACCGTAAATACATTTTTAACTGCGGCTGGAAGCGGCATTGTTACTCTGTCTGAAAACATTAGCGGTCTGGCTTCAGTCCTCAGTGTCGCTGCGGTGATAATGGGCGGCAGATATGCGGCAGCATTGACTCTCTCTGCAACATCCTCACTGAAAAATACTCTGGCAACCATTCAGCAGTCAAAAGCAGCAGCAACCGCAGCACAGACAGCAACTCTGCGAGCTCAGTTTGAGGAACGATCGGCAATAGCTCTGAGAGATTCAGCGTTCAGGGAGGTTGCGCTTGCTTCCGCTCAGGTACAGTCAGCCACAACAGCAGCGGACGCGGCTTCAGCACAATTACGGTTATCTGCCGCGAGACTGGCAGCTACTGACGCAGCACTGGCAGCAACCCAGGCAACTAACAGGCTGGCAGTGGCACAGGAAGCATCAGCAGTCGCATCCGCATCTTCCAGTGGCGCTATCTCAGGACTGGCCAGAGGCGCTCTTGGATTGGTTGGCGGCCCCGTTGGCGTGGCTATGACCGCCGCAGCCGCTATTTACTATTTCAAGCAACAGTCAGACCAGGCAAAGAAATCTGCTAATGACCTGGCGGATTCGGTCAGTGCTTTAGTCGGCCAGTTCCGTGAAATGAGTGATGTACAGCTGGGCGCTGAAGTAGCAAAGCTGAGCCAGAATATCCCGGCACTGACTGAGCAGGTAAGCGATATGCAAAAAGCCTACAGTGACGCGACTTACCGTGTACAGGATCTGCAAAAAGAGATAACTAATTTCGGAACCAATACTACCCGCGGACGACAGGCTTCTGAGGCATTACAGGGCGCACTCGATGACCAGGCTATCGCTGCTGCCAATTTAGATAAGGCACAGGACAGATTAAGCCAGACACAGAGCGCAGTTAACATTGGACACGCTCAGTTAAACGGTACCCTGCTACAGGGCGCAGATTTACTTTCCAGAGAAAACACTCAGGTAGGTGTTGCTGAGGGGTTATATCGCAAATTTGGCCAGGCACTTGATATTGCGGCGCAGGCAAAAGAAAACTTCAATTCCAAAAGCCTTGTTATGCAGAGGCCGGCTGACGCTGAAGGTTACCTGAAAGACTTAAAAGACCAGAACGACCTGTTAGCTATTCAGGATTTAAGGCAGCGGGCGATAGCTAAAGGCAGGCTGGATTTCCAGAATAAAATTGCCGGGAATAAAAATACTGACCAGGGTTATCTGAATTCATCAAAATACCAGGCTGATATTAATCTGGCCGGTGAACTGGCAGGTAAACAGTACGATGAGCAGCAGGCCGATGCCGCCAGGCAGAAGCAGCAAAAAGCAGGTATTCAGACAGATAATCAGCAGGCAAAAGCAGAAGAAACTGTAGCCCAAAAACTTGAGCAACTCCGTCAGCAGTCTGACCTCAATGCTGTTTCATCCCAAAACCTGACTCTGGAACAGGCAAAACTCCGCGCTGAAATGTCTCTTGGGAAGAATGCCACGGCAGCACAACGGGCAGAAGCTGCTAAATACGCGGAATCAATCTGGCAGCAGGCCGCAGCACTCAAAGCCAGAAATCTGATACCAGAAGTTGCTGAAAATGATGATTACAGCGACAAACAGGCACAGCTCGACCTGCTGAAAAACCAGACTGACTCTCACGGAAAGCTACTGCTGAGTGAACAGCAATATAACGAGCAGTCGGAAAAGCTGGCCCAACAGCATCTTGTTAACCTGCAAAAAATCCACGCCCAGGAGCAGACCAGCAACCCGATAGCATCAGCACGGGCTGAAGTTGACCCTATCCAGCAGTTAACCAATCAGTACAACCAGCAAAAATCTCTGTCTGAGCAATACCAGGCTGAAGAACTGGCAATCCTACAGGCGGCCAATGCCAAAAAGCTGATTAGTGACGAGCAGTACCAGTCAGCGAAAGCCACTACTGAAAATCAGTACCGGATGCTGAGAACAGCGGCTGATAACCAGTATGACGAGCAGAGAACCGCCGCCGAATGGCAGTTACTGAGTCAGCAGGGGTTGGGTTATCAGACCCTGACAAATGCAGTTGATACGTTCAGCCAGTCAGCGGGCAGCGCACTTACCAGCGTGATTACAGGAGCATCCAGCGGCAGAGAGGCAATGGAGCAGTTAGGCCAGGCGATTCTGAGCAGTGTTGTGAATACACTGGTTCAGGCGGCAGTCCAGGCGCTGATTGTTAAGCCGTTACTGGCGGCATTCGGTATGACTGCTGAATCATCTCTTGGCGCGAGTACAGCAGCAGCAGGTGAGTCATACGCAGCCTGGGCACCGGCAGCGGTTGCGGCTTCAATAGCCACATTAGGTACTGCCGCCGGTACCGGACTTGCAGCTTATGCGGGGACGATGCTGGCGGGTACTGCGATTGGCAGGGGCCGAAAGAATGGCGGGCCCGTTAATGCCGGGGGTATTTATCCGGTGGGTGAAGGTAACCTCCCGGAGTTCCTGCAAACAAACAGCGGTCTGTTTATGATCCCCGGAAGTAACGGTCGTGTATTCAGCAACAAAGATATTACCGGCGATAACGGGCAGCCTGTAATACCTAAAGCCAGTACAGGCTCGCAGTATCTGGGCAACTCTGGAAGCACGAATAACAGCACGACAGACAAACAGTCAGGAAATATTCAGGTGAATGTCCAGTTTGTTGACCAGACATCAGGTGGACAGCATTCGTTCCAGGCGCAGGCAGCACAGCAGGAAGGCGTGGTTACTGTAACCGGATTTCTTACTGACATGGCATCGGGCGGCCCTATGTCATCGACGGTACAGTCAATGTTTGGGCTGTCCCGTAAGGCAACCGGAGATTATTGATGGCTATAAAGATAAAGGATTCCGCACATGCCTCCTGATAGCAGGAAAGAACAGGAAAAACACCCGACCCGCTGGCAGAAAGGGAAATCAGGCAACCCAAACGGCAGGCCGGGCAAAGGCGCAGAAATACGGCGACAACTGATGGAGTTAACCCCCGAGGCTATGGACTCAATAACTGCCGGTATTAAAGCCGGTGATACCGCCTGCCTGAAAATATGGGCTGACCGTTGCGACCCGGTGAATAAAGCTACGCTGCCGGCTGTCGAGTTTATGGCTGATACCACCGATTTAACCCGCTTCAGCATGTCTGTACTGGCCGCAATCAGTAAAGGTGAGGTTACCCCTGATATAGGTACTCAAATCATTAACGCCGCTGCCAGTGTTGCCCGTGTCGCTGAGATTGACCAGATGCGCCGTGAACTGGCAGAACTACAGCAGCAGGTACAGGAGATGATGAATGACAATGCGTAAAACGCTGGATGACCTGAGAGCAAAAGTTAACAGTATGTCGCCGGAGGAAAGAATCAGCGGCATTGTGCTGGTGGGGATAGATAAAGACCCTGACGGCGAAATTATTGTTGCCAGCAGGTCATATATCCCGTTCGGAAAACATGGGGGAGAAGCCTGGCAGGAAGAATACCCTGTAGGTGATCCACGGCGCGTGAAATTGGAGCAAGACCAGTGACAACCAAATCCGCACTATCACGATTACGGGCTCAGTTAGCCCACCAGCATAATGACGATTCACGAACAGACGTTTCCGTTATCTCTGCCCTGATGGATGAAATCGCCGGAGACAAGCCAGACGGAACGGCGGCGGCTATCGAGGCCAGGCAGCACAGGCGTACCGGGTATACATTCCCACATAGCCCGGAACTGAGAAGCGCACTCAATATGCCGTCTGATGATTTACCGGCATGTTAGCAGTACCAACCTTTGATGATTTAGACACCAGTACGCGCGCGGGCGCGAGGAGACAGGCCAAAGTGTAAAATTACACTTTGATAAATCATCGGGGTAAACACAGCAGAGGGCAAAAAAGTCCTCTGGAACAAAATCAGCAGGTTATCCTCATAGGCTAAAGGCAGTATCCTGCCTTTGATGATTAATTGAGTCCATAAAAGGGGCAGCCATGCCAGCAAGTGAGAAGAAGAACACGAACCGGTATTTTAATGGTGTAGAAACTACACGTTTAATCGTGACCGTTGAAAGTGGGCTGGTGGCACAGGTTGATGACCTGATAGGCACTCACCGTTACGGCGATATATCCCACCCGTGCCGCCGGAACCGCGCAGAATTCGTCAGGCAGGCCATAGCTGAGAAGCTGACGCGGGACAGTTTAGGAACCACTGAGGCCTAATAGATGGACAGCAGAGCCGGGAAGGTTCGCAGTAGATACGCAAACCGGTACGCAGTGTGGTACGCACCATAAGTACACATCTGGAGTGCGTACCAGTTACAGAATACTACCCAACATTAAACACACCCACTGGGGTTCATATGCACAAGTATTCAAAAGCAGCATTAATTACAGTAGAAGCATGCGCCAGCAACCTTCACTTAAATCTCGATGACGAATGGGATAAAGCTATTAAAACTCTGGGGGTGTCAGATAAGAGTTGCCCCAAACTTGCTTTCAAAGGGCTTTGCTCTGAGGGAATGGTGAAAGGAATTAACCCTGATAGATGCCTGTTCAAACGAGAATCTAAGAATAAAAACTATGCAGTAAAGGCCGCTAATCTTCTACTCACAGGCCATGAAGCAGACGCAAAAACTTTATGGGGCAACGTAATCCATGAGAAAAAGGCTCACAACGGGCAGATGTTCATAGTGATTAACCTATACAATGCGGGGCTGCTTCAAAAGTCCAATAAAAGCGCTGAGTAAATATAGATATTATGGGAGAGCGACCAATGCTAGACCGTACATCGTTAGAATTAGCCGTGCTACAGATGGCTCGACTACAGGGCGAGAAGTTGGATAGACACACGCTATACACCACCCGCAACGAGATTAGAAACGCACTGGCAGCAAAAGAGCGTTACCGCCGAACGATGGAAGCCCCGCCCTACCAGTGGAACAAGCCGGAAAAGTTGAGACGATGATCGTAAGCTTACTCTTATTGACGTAATTGTTGTTATACTATAAACAATATGAACATTGCATAAAACAAACAGTGTTTAACAATAAGCGGATATTCAAAAACTATGTCACTACTTGATTTCGAATCACATAACTCCTTCGAGAGTGCTGTATCTCCTTTTAGGGAGATGGCTGCCTATGAGGCATTGTGGACGGAACAAGGCGCCACATTTAAAACGATTGCCGATAAGTTTCGTAATACGAGTGCGGCTACTTTGCCTTCCGAGCTAGTACCAGACAGCACCATCGATAAATTTAAATCGAAAATTATAGAGATTCTTAACAAATATAATGTTGAGGACTTCGGGGTGCGAGTTCATGGCGCTGGTGAGTATCCAGAAAAATTACGGGACGCTAGACACCCTATAGAAGTCCTTTACTATCAAGGCTGGTGGGATTTAGTCAATACTCCCTCGGTAGCTGTTGTAGGTTCACGTAAAGTTTCAGAGGAAGGTGCTCGCAGAACAAGAAAGCTTGTGAAATGTCTTGTTCAAGATGGCTTTACTATAGTTTCCGGCCTAGCTGAAGGCGTTGATACTAATGCTCATAGAACCGCTTTAGAAATGGGTGGAAAAACTATAGCTGTTATTGGCACTCCTTTGTCTCATAATTATCCAAAACAGAACATAGATTTACAGAAGACTATACGCGAAAACTATTTGCTCATTAGTCAGGTGCCATTCCAGCGTTACCTGAATCAGGATTACCGCAGCAATCGTATTTTCTTTCCTGAACGCAATATAACAATGTCTGCTCTGACTAAAGCAACAGTTATTATTGAAGCTTCTGATACATCAGGTACATTGACCCAAGCGAGAGCAGCCTTGGCACAAGGTAGAAAGCTGTTCATTTTGGAGTCGTGTTTCCAGAATAAATCCATATCGTGGCCTGCTAAATATGAGGCACTCGGAGCAATTAGAGTTAAAGATTATAATGATGTTCGGGAACACTTAAAATGACATTCCGACTAACACAAATCGACGAGTTAACTCGTCCAGATCATTATTATCTAGATGAGACAGATCATTGCTATTTTTTTGGTGAATACACAGCTCGCCAAGGATTTTCGTATAGCAGTACTAACCAGCTAATTTTAAATCTTAAAAAAGGGAATAATGAAAAGGGAACTTTTGCTTATCGATATAAGGGAGTAGCAATACAGCAAGTAGCCAATTTAATAACTAGTACTATTACTAACTTACACGATTATACATTTGTGCCTATTCCTCCTTCGAAGTGTAGTCAAGACCCAGCATACGACGACCGTATAACGGCTATTTTAAGGCTATGTCATCAAACTAACGGTAATGTACAATTTCGTGAGATGATTTCCCAACGTCACTCCATGGGCGCTTCACATAATTCTGCGGCTCGCCCGAGCCCGGCTCAAATAGAAGAAAATTATGAATTTAACCAGGAACAAGCTAATGGTATAAGAGGGACTATTGTAATTTTCGATGATGTTCTTACAGCAGGAAGTCACTATAAGGCCATGAAAGATAAAATAAAAAACATATCCCAAATGTAGGTATAATGGGGCTTTTTGTTGCAAGAACAGAAAGAAACTCTGACATTGTTATGGATTGTGATCTTGCTGATTAATTTAAATCATGAAACAGTTAAGATTGAATGGTGATGGTATTATTTTAAACCCTAATATAAAAAATATACACAACACCATCTTGAATTTAGCTCATCTCTTATCAAAATTAAATTTTAGTAACATCGATATTCATTCATAAATCTATAAAAAGAATTAACTCCATCCATCTGTGAATCTCTCTCTAACCAATATGTAATCATATTCTTTAATAACTCCATCTTTCGCCTCTTTCGCTGCTTTCTTCAAAAGCCAAGATGGTGAGATGCTCACTGGGGTAGCTAGCAAATACCCTTTTTCATGAATATTACTATGAATCGGACAAATAGAATTAAAATATTGTACAGCTAAATCAATAATATTTTCATTTGAGCAGTTAAACTCGATACAAACATCCCTATCATCGTCATAAACAGTCAATATAAAATCAAAAGCATGAGGGTTTAATTTCGCAGTATTCTTTAGAGCTAATTTTATTATAGCTAAAGACTCTATGTTAGGATAAAAATCATTCGCATCTGGATCCCAACCATGATTGCATGCTAATTCAACAGCGGAGGATATACTTATACATGCCATAAAGCCAGTTTCTAATGCCTGATCATTTAAACATAGACTATCAGTAACTAGAGCTATAGCTCTTCCTTTATCATTAATTATAGGCCCTCCACTAAAACCACCTCTAGCCATAGTTGCTAGTACATAACTCAAATATTTGCTTCCTCGCATAATAATTAAGGAACTAATTGTAGAATTAACAGCAACCTGAAATGGATATACAGTTATCGGAATCGGCGGGTAACCAATACATAAAACTTCAGATAATAGCAATGAGTCTTCTGACTGATATATATCATGCGTAAAACTTAACTTAATTGGAGGTATAAATTCATAATTTTCAACTTTTAAAATAGCCACATCCTCATTGGCATTCTCTAAAAAAACTGGTTCCATACATACTTTTAATATTAATGGTCGTTCATTTTCTGAAAGAGGCGTATACCATTCAGCGTTCATATTCAGTGACTGGGTAATGCAAATCTCACGTATAGTATTCTGAAAAACCACATGCTTAGCAGTAACAAAATACCCCTGCCCTATGTGAAAGGCTGTACCAATAGCCTCATCCCCTTCGGGTGTTTTGACTGAAACGTATGCAATACTACGGCAACATTCTTGGTATATTTTTCTCAAAACCCTCTCCAAATTATATTATATAGCAACTTACTTGACCAAAAGGATAGAACAAATATTGAAAATATTTAGAAATTATGCATTGAATAATAAATCAAACACCTCAATTTAAAATATATAATTTCAAAAAAACATATTTCATTCAAGAGCAATTAAATAAACCGGACTAAATAATATATCTATTCTGAATATCGATTAGATTTAACTATATTATTCTAATAATAAAATTATTTTCGTAGCGGTGTCCTTTTGACGCTTCCACGCGCTGTAGATGTCCTTATCCCATGCCTTACCTGCCCTAGTCTGAAAGCCCGCCTCGTTAATCCTTTGAGCAATCACACGTCCGTTATCAAGACCCTGTTTAATGGTATCTGCCACCACTTGAAGAACAGCAGACTCATTATATGGATGCGGGGGAATACCCTGCTTACCGCCAATCAACGCAACGGCCGCAGTTTCCATACGCTCAACTAGTGACAGAATCCGGTGATCGGGATTACTTTCTGGCTGGCCTAACTTCTGACGTACAGCGTCAATCAGCCATGCTGTTTTGTCGGTGCCGGACTCACTCACAGCAGAGGTGAACGATTCAACCAGTTCGGCAGGAATACGGAAGGTTACAGACAGGGACTTACTCATTATGACCACCAGCATGAGGGAGACAGAACGACATTTTACCACCGTAAGACAGCGTAAGACAGAAGCCAGTACCTCCGAGGTAATGCTTTCAAATTCGACCCATCGAAGCTATTTCCGTAGCTTCACCACCTACCGACAAATCAGACCGCTGTTTTACCCCTAAAGTATAAAACCGCTAATTTGTGGTTATTGATACAGGGATTCCCGGAACGATGGTAAAGCCCTGGTCCGGACTTAGGGTAGTTTTACGAGTATTTCGTAATACCGGGATTCCGGTAGTTTACCAGCCACTCAAAGAGACTCACTACAGAGTAACCAGCATTTACCCTGTCAGTTGGGAGCCAATGATATTTGCTCACAAAGGCAGGATGTTGCCTTAGCTTATCCCCTGAGAGTTACCGACAGTAACGCACAAAGTAGGAAGCACCGAAACCGGAGGCTCATGTCCATTAGAGCCGATACCCATATTCTGGGTAACGGTAGCACAGTTCTACGCTTTGCTGCTTAATCATGTGTTTAACACACATTTAGAACCCGCAACCCGCCTCAAAATTGAGGAGAGATACCTTGCTTAAAACGTGAACCTCACAAAACCTCACTTTTCATAGAAGTTTTTTAGAAAAAACCGATTATTTTCATCTATTCCAACAAAATAATTTTTCTTTTTGATAAATAAAGTTGTAGCCACAAGGATGGTTACATCAGAAAAATAAGGAGTTGGATATGATGATGATCATAGAACTCAACGGAGCTGACTTGGCGGCACATAGCTGTGCTTACCGAGTACTATTCGTTGGTAAATACTATGCCGCAATTTGGGCATATTAATGATTTAGGGGCCTATGCCCCTTTTTGGTACATACGGAAACCTACTGACAAATCGGTCGGCAGTATTACGCTTTGCTTTTTAATCATGTGCTTAACACACATTTAGCACCCGGCTCAAAATTGAGTTGGCTGATTTGATTGATAAAAATGACTACCACGCCACAGACCTACTACACAAAAAAGGTAGTGGCCTACCCAACCCCATGAAGGGAGTAAGATTACGGCAAGGTTTTAACCCGGGGTCGTACCGTGGGGATCTAACCAATTGGCAGAATCAGGAAAGGGATTTACTCACTGGATGGCAGGAGCCAGAGCAAGGATAGAAATTAACCATTATCTCCTAGCACTCTAATTTGCCGTGTACACAAGGGTGTACCTATAGCAAACATCTATTATCAGGAATCCAGTAATTACTGGGCTTTAATGGCTGTACTCAATAAACAGATCCAAATAACGTTTCACGCGACCTCGTGTTGTCTCATTAAGTCCTACCTGGACAAAAAGGCCATTGTAAATCATGGCCTTTTTTGTTTTATATAGTCTCACATCGTATCACTAGATCGCGTGTTTCGTATGTACATAGACGTGTACATACTGGCATTTATGACACGCAGTTTATGTACACAGCAATGAGACAAGATAAGCATGGCAAAACTGACAGACTTACAAATCAGAGCATGGATATGATCTCTTCCCTTTGTTCAGTCCCGGTGTAAAGTGGAGTTTCCGGCTTTTCTTTTTCTCAGTGAATGAGGTCATCCGGCATGAAAAAGACACGTTATACGGAAGAACAGGTAGCTTTTGCGCTGAAAACAGGCAGACACCGGCACCCGGGTGAGTTCATCGGGCGAACAATACCGATGGTAGGTTGGATGCTTCCCGCAAGTGATGTAGTAACCATTACATACAAAGCGATCTCTGATTACAACAGAATAGCCCGGGGAAACAATAAAACCGAGTGAGGGAAAACGAGATATTAGCTTTTTTTCGTAAAGAGTTATCGCTAATGACCACTCTCACTATGAAACCAATTCTCATTGATAAATAACCTGACCGGGGCAGAGCTCCCGGCCAGCGTTACCCGGCAGCAATTCATTATCGCTTATAAATCTTCCAGCAACTGATGAGATAACTGACGTAGAGTCGTCAGTTGCTGGTCATTCATACTGATAGAACAACGCAACTGGTTTGGAATATCACTAATTCGTGTTTGCAGAACCCGGGCTTTCTCTGTCAGCAGTGCTTTTTTCACCCGCTCATCTTCCGGCACCGGCACCCTGTTAAGGTAACCTTTAGCTTCCAGCTTTTGTACCAACGGAGTCAGGGTTCCCGAGTCAAACAAGGTTTTCTCCCCCAGTTCTTTAAGAGAGATATTATCCTGTTCATACAGAGCCAGCAGTACCACAAACTGCGGGTAAGTCAGATCAAATTCCTTCAGATACGGCCGGTACTGCCTCATAAGTGCATTGGTCACTGAATACAGTGAGAAACATAGTATATTGTCCAGTTTGTTGATTTCATTCATTTTTATATCCCGGCGATACGATTTACTAAAATTATTATAAATAATATTTGACTAAAAGTATCTTGTGCGCAAGTATTATAAGAACAAGGTGAATTGCAAAACCACCTAACTGAGACCAGGTTTTACAATGCATCATCAACTATCACTGACTAATAGCAGGCTAAATCATGAAAACTAACTTTGATGTTCTGACTTCTGACGTATTTGCCGCTCAGGCTTCGGCTTCTGCCAAACAACCGGCTCCTACCGCCGGAGTAAAAGCATTCCTTGATATTCTTAACTCGGGGGATGGAAAGCCAATGGAACAAATGACTCCGCAGGAAGCGCGCCAGGTACTGATTGGTGCTCAGCAAGGTGTCGAATTACCTGCTGCACAGGTTTCAGAAAAGATTATTGAAGCTGGCGGACAGCGTATTACCCTGAAAATAGTCAAACCGGAAAACAGCAACGCTACTTTACCAGTATTTATGTTCTTCCATGGCGGAGGCTGGGTATTGGGTGATTTCCCGACCCACGAACGTCTGATTCGTGACCTGGTTCGTGAATCTGGTGCAGCAGCAGTATATGTAGATTACACACCATCACCGGAAGCACAGTTTCCTGTCGCTATTCACCAGGCTTATGCTGCCACTCAATGGGTTGCAGAGCACGGAGCGGAAATCGGGGTTGATGGTAGCCGGCTGGCACTGGCAGGCAACAGTGTTGGCGGCAACATGGTGGCTGCCGTAGCACTGCAGGCAAAACAACTTTCAGGACCTGCCATTCGCTATAATGTGATGCTTTGGCCGGTGACTGATGCGGCTTTTGATAATGCCTCTTACCAGCAATATGAGAATAACCATTTCCTGACCAGAAATATGATGAAGTGGTTCTGGGATAATTACACCACCAGCGCGGCAGACCGTAACAGTATTTTGGCCTCACCTTTGCGGGCCAGTAGCGAGCAACTGCAGGGCTTTCCGCCAACACTGATTCAGACGGCCGAACTGGATGTTTTGCGTGATGAAGGAGAGGCATTTGGCCGTCATCTGGATGCCGCAGGCATACCGGTGACAGTCACCCGTTATAATGGCCTGATCCATGATTACGGATTGCTGAACCCGTTAAGTAAAGAGCCTGCTGTAATCACTGCTATTGCAGAAGCTGGTGCAGAATTACGTCGCCATCTGAAATAATCAGCGATGTTGTACGCAAAAACAGCCCGGAAGGGCTGTTTTTTCTGCAAGATGTCTAGTGAGCCTGTTCCCAGTTATCCCCGGTGCCGACTTCAACCAGCAGAGGAACATCCAGTTTCAGGCTACTTTCCATAATATCGCGGATCGCTTTAGTTGCCGTCTCCACTAATCCCTCGTCCACTTCGAAAACCAGTTCATCGTGTACCTGCATTATCATTTTTATCTTTTGCGGATCCTGTTGGCTGAGCCACTGGTCAACATCTATCATCGCCCGTTTAATAATATCGGCAGCCGTTCCCTGCATTGGGGCATTGATTGCCGCACGCTCCGCAGCCTTACGTCGGATAGCATTGCCTGAATTAATATCCGGCAGATATAAACGACGCCCTTCAAGGGTTTCAACGTAACCCTTTTCTGCGGCAGACTGACGGGTGCTTTCCATGTAACGCAGAACCCCCGGATAGCGTTCAAAATACAAATCCATGTATTTTTTAGCCTCTCCCGGCCCAATATTCAGTTGTCGTGACAAACCAAATGAACTCATGCCATAAATCAGTCCGAAGTTGATGGCTTTTGCACTGCGTCGCTGTTCAGCACTGACCTTTTCAACAGGGGTACCGAATACTTCAGCGGCAGTTGCTTTATGAATATCTTCTCCATGAGCAAATGCCTTCAGTAATCCGGCATCCTGGGATAAGTGCGCCATAATCCGTAGTTCTATTTGCGAGTAGTCCGCAGCCAGAATACGTTGCCCTTTAGAGGCAATAAAAGCATGGCGGATACGTCGACCTTCCTCATTACGTACCGGAATATTTTGCAGGTTAGGATCGGTTGACGAAAGCCGCCCGGTGGCCGTTACCGCCTGGTGATAAGAGGTATGCACGCGTCCGGTTAACGGATTAATCATCTGTGGCAGTTTGTCGGTATAGGTAGACTTTAATTTTGATAAGCCACGATGCTCAAGGATCACCTTAGGTAACGGATGGTCAAGCGCCAGCTCAGCCAGAACTTCTTCACTGGTTGAAGGGGCCCCGCCTGGCGTTTTTTTCGTCGGCTTTATCCCCTGCTTTTCAAATAAGATCGTCTGTAACTGTTTCGGGGAAGAAAGATTAAAGGGTTCACCGGCCAGTTCATGGGCTTTTTGTTCCAGCTCATTAAGACGTACGGTCAGTTGCTGAGAGTGTTCTGCCAGCATCGCGGGGTCAATCAACACACCATTACGTTCAACGCGGGAAAGTACCGACACCAGCGGAATCTCTATTTCCTGAAACACTTTCAGTGGCCCGGCTTCTTTTTTCAGTAATGGCCATAATTTCAGGTGCAATTGCAGAGTCACATCAGCATCTTCTGCCGCATACGGGCTGGCCTGCTCCAGAGCAATCTGATTGAATGTCAGCTGTTTTTTACCTTTACCGGCAATATCTTCAAAGGTAATCGTTTTATGATTCAGCCAGCGCTGTGAAAGGCTGTCCATATCATGTTTACCCGCCACGCTGTTCAGGATGTAAGATTCCAGCATGGTATCGAAACGGATCCCTCGCAATTCGATATCATAGTTTTTCAGAACACCACGATCATACTTCAGATTCTGCCCCACCTTGCTACGGTTTTCATCTTCAAGAAGTGGCTTCAGCCTCTGTAGAACCTCATCTCTGTTAAGCTGTGCAGGTGCATCCAGATAATCATGGCCCACCGGTAAATAAGCGGCATCCCCGGGCGCAACTGCAAATGAGAGCCCGATAATATTGGCAGACAAGGTATCGAGTGAGTCTGTTTCCAGATCAAAGGCAAAGAATTCGCTGCTATTCAGCTTGTCCAGCCATTGATCAAAGCTCTGTTGATCAAGAATGGTCACGTAATTATCCGCAGATAATGTCGCCTCAGCCGGAGCGATAGCGGCAGTCTCAGGTTCTGCGGTAACCTGACTCATTTCACGTTTAGCCGGTTTTTTATCATCCAGCCAACGGCCATCTTCAACCTCGGTGATCCAACGTTTAAACTCATACCGGCCAAACAAAGTCAGCAACTCTTCACTGTCCGGCGCATTTACCTGTAACTGTTCACAACTCTGTTCCAGGTCTACATCAGTTTTAATCGTTGCCAGCTGATAGGATAAAAATGCCAGTTCTTTATTTTGTTCGAGTTTACCGGCCATGGTTTTCGCACCACGGAAAGATAATGTGGCAACTTTTTCCAGATTCTCATAAATAGTCGCCATACTACCCAGGCCCTGTAACAGTGCCTGGGCTGTTTTCTCACCCACTCCGGGAACTCCGGGGATATTGTCCGAAGAATCGCCCATCAGAGCCAAATAATCGATGATCAGTTCCGGGGGAATACCATATTTTTCCTTAACTTCTGACGGACCAAGGATAGTATTGTTCATGGTGTTTATCAGGGTAATATTAGACGTCACCAGCTGCGCCATATCTTTATCCCCGGTACTGATGAGCACCGGTCTCCCCTGTTTATCTGCATCCCGCGCCAGCGTACCGATAACATCATCCGCTTCAACCCCGGAAATCACCAACACTGGCCACCCCATTGCCTTGACCATCTGATGAAGTGGTTCTATTTGCGCACGCAAATCATCAGGCATCGGTGGCCGATGAGATTTATAGTCCTCAAATAGTTCATCACGAAATGTTTTACCTTTGGCGTCAAATACTACTGCAGCATGGCTCGGTTTGTACTGGAGCAACAGGCTTTTCAGCATGTTCAGAACACCGTACATTGCCCCCGTCGGTTCACCGGCACTGTTAGTCAGTGGAGGGAATGCGTGGTAAGCACGATAGAGATAAGAGGAACCGTCTACCAGAATCAGGGGGTTTTCTGCAATTTGCGCCATAAGTTGCGATTTCTTCTGTTGCTGTTGGAGATGGCTAAGCATGCCACATCGGGAAGAGAAATGTTGAACCGAAGCGCACGACAACAGTAAAAAATCCCGATTATCTAAGATGATCGCACTGATCTTTCTGTGGATAAGTTTGTGCGTAATTTTATTTTCAGATCTTAGAAGTTAACACACCCACAGCCGATAGCCTGTAAAAACAATATAAATCAAATGGATATATAGTTAATTTAATGATCGACACTGTTGATGCTATTTTTATATTTTGTGGATATTAGTAATTTATATGACTTACCCCTCAACACGTTCAAGGCAAAAAAAACGCCGCAATTGCGGCGTTCTGTTATGTATCTGACGCTTACTTTGAAATCAGATACTTCACCACGTTGACATAATCAGCAACGAAGTTATTCATTGAACTGGTATCAAGACCGGCATTGTTTACCAGATATTTACCATTAACAAATACAGAAGGTACGCCGTTAATGTTGAAATCAGTTGCGGCTTTTTGCTGCTCACTCACCAGAGCTTTTACCGCAAAGCTATTCCAGGCCGCATCATACTCTTCTGAAGTGATACCAGATGCTTTAAGGAAGGCTGCTTTCAGAGAAGCCTGGTCGGTAATGGTCTGGGATTTCTGAATACCATCAAAAATAGGATCGACAACCTTACCTTCAACTCCTAACGCCATGGCTACAGCCCAGGCATGAGTTACCACAGGGGCAAAATCTCCGCCCAGGAAATCAACATGGTAGCGTGTCAGTTTAACGCCTTGTGGCAGACCGTCTTCCAGGGCCTGGTTAATCCGGTATGTACGCTCAAAATCATAGCAGTGCGGACAGAAGAAGGAGAAGAATTCTACGACTTTAGGTGCGCCCGGGATGGCTTTATCCAGGGTAGTATACTGTTTTCCATCGGAGAACGTTGCTGCTGAAACACTGAATGCCAGCATGAAACCAACTAACGCGAGCCAGATCTTTTTCATTTTTTAAACTACTCCAGGTAACATCATCAAAATTGAGGAGATAAAGGCGGTATCGGCTGATGGAGGGTTTTCTCCTGTTCGGAAAAAATAACCACCTGACGACGCCAAAAATCCTCATCGGTAATCCAGGGAAAGGCCAACGGAAACGCAGGATCTTGCCAACGTTTCAGAATCCACGATAAATAATAAACCATGCGCATCGCACGTAAAGGTTCGATCAGTATCAATTCGTTAACATCAAAGTTGCTGAATTCGGAATAAGCTTCCAGCAATATATCCCACTGGATGCGTTGTTCCTGCAAATCACCGTTCACCAGCATCCATAAATCCTGCACAGCCGGCCCGTTACGGGCATCATCCAGATCAACAAAAAAAGGGCCATCACGCCACAGGATATTTCCCGGATGGCAGTCACCGTGCAGTCGTAAAGATTGCCAGTCATCACTCCAGACCTGCTGTAAGGTGACGCCCAGATTATCCAGCACTGTCAGTAAATTACTTTTAACGGCAGGGGGAATTAACGATGAGCCCGCAATAATTTCCCGCGGTTCAGTGAAATACTCTGTCAGACCGAGAGTTGGTCGATGGGCAAACAGAGCTTTTTTACCGGTCTGGTGTAAACGCCCGAGGTATCGACCCACAGCTTCCAGCTGATCGTAATTATCAGTTTCATATTGACGGCCACCTAAACTGGGGAATACTGCAAACCAGAATCCCTCCGAATGATGTAAGGTACGCCCCTGTAATACCAGCGGAGCAGCTACCGGCACTTCATCGGTAGCCAGTTCAGCGGTGAACTGGTGTTCTTCCAGTAACTGTAACTCTGACCAGCGTTGCGGGCGATAAAACTTGGCCACATAACGTCGCTTATCTTCATCACTAAACTGCCAGACCCGGTTTTCATAACTGTTCAGTGCAGTTAGCCCTGAATCAACACGAATCCCGGTATCCCATAGCACATCCAGTATCTTCTCCGGATTGAGCGTTTTAAAATTAAAAGCTGCATCGCTCATAGATAGCCATATCGTTGTCTTCGTTACTGTGCCAAGAATAGCATTATATTGTGGTTTTAGTCTTTAATTACCCCTCTGGCTTTCAGAATCGCCGTTTTAAAATCATCTTCATAATCTTTTTTCAGACCAGGAATCACTGATTGTTTGTCAGAGCCGCGCAACTTCAGGTGATAAATGAGAACATCATCCGGAAGTGATGCAAGTTCACCGCTAAAACCGCTTTCCCGGGCCAGTTGCTGTAAAAACTGCAACAGATTAAGGTCAGATTGCTGCTGCCACGCGGGTAACAATAGTTCCAGCAATTCAGTCAGACGTTTATCTTGCATAAGTAAACTCCCTGTAGGGTTATAATTAACCAGTAAAATATCAGGGTTATGACCACAATAAAAGAGAGGTTATATGAAGGATATTACCGGCGTTATTCTTGCTGGCGGAGCCGGACGGCGAATGGAAGGAAAAGATAAAGGTCTGGTGATGTTTCATCATCAACCTCTGTTTATGCACGTCGCCAGACGCTTTGCGCCTCAGGTCAGCAGATTACTGATCAGTGCTAATCGTAACCATGATATTTATCAGCAATATGGTTACAGTACATTCAGTGACAGTCTGTCGGATTTTCAGGGCCCCCTGGCCGGAATATTAAGCGGTCTTTTAGTTTCCTCCAGCGACTGGGTAGCATTTGCCTCCTGCGATGCTCCGTTTGCACCTGAAAATTTTGTTGACCAGCTCTGGAAAAATAAACAGGAGGATCGGGCTTGCTGGATTCAAACCCGTCACCGCGACCATCCGGTTTTTTGCCTGATAAACCGGCAATTAATCCCCGAATTGAAAAGTTATTTATCCTCCGGTGAGAGAAGAGTCCTGACTTTCTTACAACAATATGGTCACCCGGTGATAAGTGATACTCCTGAATCTTCATTTATTAATATGAACACCAGCGACGATCTCAGGGATTATGAGGAGCAGAAATGACAGTACCGGTACTCGGGATTGTTGCGACCAGCGGCACTGGAAAGACAACGCTGTTGAAACAGATAATACCTCTGCTAAAACAACACGGTATCAGACCGGGGCTTATCAAACATACCCATCATCAGATGGATATTGATATCCCCGGTAAGGATAGCTATGAATTGCGCAAAGCAGGTGCAGATCAGGTCATTGTTGCCAGCCAGCAACGTTGGGCTCTGGTTCATGAAACACCAGACAGTCCACCTCCGGATTTGCAGGCCCTTGCTTTAAGAATGACTCAGAATAGCCTGGATATCATTCTTGTCGAAGGGTTCAAACAGGAACCTATCCCAAGAATTATGCTGTGGCGTAGTGGGTACGGAGAGATTCCTGATTTTCGGTCTGAACAGAATGTTATTGCTATTGCCAGTGATCACTCTTTCACCCCAGGTGATATTCCCTGGCTGGACATTAATGAGCCGGCAATGGTTGCAGAATTTATCCGGAACTGGCTGGAAGCGCGTGAGTAATAACCAGTGGCCCTGCAGCCACTGGTTTTGATACCTGTAAAAGCAAAAAGGCCATCCGTCTGGATGGCCTTTTTGTCTTATTGGATGCCTGGCAGTTCCCTACTCTCGCATGGGGAGACCCCACACTACCATCGGCGCTACGGCGTTTCACTTCTGAGTTCGGCATGGGGTCAGGTGGGACCACCGCGCTCTAGCCGCCAGGCAAATTCTGTGCTCGGAATGAATCTTTTATACAGATACTGCGTTACTTCCCTCGCGTTCCTCAGTCACATACTCTGTGTATGCTCCTTCAGACCGTCTCAGTCAGTGCCTTGTCTCTGCACAAAATATTTCATTCCCGCTAATTCTTAAAACCGCTCTGCTCTTACGGAAAATACTCATGTCCGCAGAACACTGCTAAATTCTTAATTTAACTATCAGGAACTCGCTGAAAATCTTTGCGTCTCTCGCAAAACGCCTCTGGCGTTGTAAGGTTAAGCCTCACGGGTCATTAGTACCGGTTAGCTCAATGCATCGCTGCACTTACACATCCGGCCTATCAACGTCGTCGTCTTCAACGTCCCTTCAGGACCCTTAAAGGGTCAGGGAGAACTCATCTCGGGGCAAGTTTCGTGCTTAGATGCTTTCAGCACTTATCTTTTCCGCACTTAGCTACCGGGCAATGCCATTGGCATGACAACCCGAACACCAGTGGTGCGTTCACTCCGGTCCTCTCGTACTAGGAGCAACCCCCCTCAATTCTCCAGCGCCCACGGCAGATAGGGACCGAACTGTCTCACGACGTTCTAAACCCAGCTCGCGTACCACTTTAAACGGCGAACAGCCGTACCCTTGGGACCTACTTCAGCCCCAGGATGTGATGAGCCGACATCGAGGTGCCAAACACCGCCGTCGATATGAACTCTTGGGCGGTATCAGCCTGTTATCCCCGGAGTACCTTTTATCCGTTGAGCGATGGCCCTTCCATTCAGAACCACCGGATCACTAAGACCTGCTTTCGCACCTGCTCGAACCGTCACTCTCGCAGTCAAGCTAGCTTATGCCTTTGCACTAACCTCACGATGTCCGACCGTGATTAGCTAACCTTCGTGCTCCTCCGTTACTCTTTGGGAGGAGACCGCCCCAGTCAAACTACCCACCAGACACTGTCCGCAACCCGGATAACGGGTCCACGTTAGAATATCAAACATTAAAGGGTGGTATTTCAAGGATGGCTCCGTACGAACTGGCGTCCGTACTTCAGTGCCTCCCACCTATCCTGCACATCAAGGCTCAATATTCAGTGTCAAGCTATAGTAAAGGTTCACGGGGTCTTTCCGTCTTGCCGCGGGTACACTGCATCTTCACAGCGATTTCAATTTCACTGAGTCTCGGGTGGAGACAGCCTGGCCATCATTACGCCATTCGTGCAGGTCGGAACTTACCCGACAAGGAATTTCGCTACCTTAGGACCGTTATAGTTACGGCCGCCGTTTACCGGGGCTTCGATCAGGAGCTTCTCGCAGAGCGATAACCCCATCAATTAACCTTCCGGCACCGGGCAGGCGTCACACCGTATACGTCCACTTTCGTGTTTGCACAGTGCTGTGTTTTTAATAAACAGTTGCAGCCAGCTGGTATCTTCGACTGGCTTCAGCTCCGGGAGCAAGTCCCTTCACCTACGCGCCAGCGTGCCTTCTCCCGAAGTTACGGCACCATTTTGCCTAGTTCCTTCACCCGAGTTCTCTCAAGCGCCTTGGTATTCTCTACCTGACCACCTGTGTCGGTTTGGGGTACGATTTCGTGTTACCTGGAGCTTAGAGGCTTTTCCCGGAAGCAGGGCATTTGTCACTTCAGTGCCGTAGCACCTCGTCATCACGCCTCAGCCTTAAGAGATTCCGGATTTGCCTGGAATCTCAGCCTACACGCTTAAACCGGGACAACCGTCGCCCGGATGACATAGCCTTCTCCGTCCCCCCTTCGCAGTAACACCAAGTACAGGAATATTAACCTGTTTCCCATCGACTACGCTTTTCAGCCTCGCCTTAGGGGTCGACTCACCCTGCCCCGATTAACGTTGGACAGGAACCCTTGGTCTTCCGGCGAGCGGGCTTTTCACCCGCTTTATCGTTACTTATGTCAGCATTCGCACTTCTGATACCTCCAGCAGACCTCACAGTCCACCTTCAATGGCTTACAGAACGCTCCCCTACCCAACAACACATAGTGTCGCTGCCGCAGCTTCGGTGCATGGTTTAGCCCCGTTACATCTTCCGCGCAGGCCGACTCGACCAGTGAGCTATTACGCTTTCTTTAAATGATGGCTGCTTCTAAGCCAACATCCTGGCTGTCTGAGCCTTCCCACATCGTTTCCCACTTAACCATGACTTTGGGACCTTAGCTGGCGGTCTGGGTTGTTTCCCTCTTCACGACGGACGTTAGCACCCGCCGTGTGTCTCCCGTGATAACATTCTCCGGTATTCGCAGTTTGCATCGGGTTGGTAAGCCGGGATGGCCCCCTAGCCGAAACAGTGCTCTACCCCCGGAGATGAGTTCACGAGGCGCTACCTAAATAGCTTTCGGGGAGAACCAGCTATCTCCCGGTTTGATTGGCCTTTCACCCCCAGCCACAGGTCATCCGCTAATTTTTCAACATTAGTCGGTTCGGTCCTCCAGTTAGTGTTACCCAACCTTCAACCTGCCCATGGCTAGATCACCGGGTTTCGGGTCTATACCCTGCAACTTAACGCCCAGTTAAGACTCGGTTTCCCTGCGGCTCCCCTATACGGTTAACCTTGCTACAGAATATAAGTCGCTGACCCATTATACAAAAGGTACGCAGTCACACCCCAAAGGGTGCTCCCACTGCTTGTACGTACACGGTTTCAGGTTCTTTTCACTCCCCTCGCCGGGGTTCTTTTCGCCTTTCCCTCACGGTACTGGTTCACTATCGGTCAGTCAGGAGTATTTAGCCTTGGAGGATGGTCCCCCCATATTCAGACAGGATACCACGTGTCCCGCCCTACTCTTCGAACTCACAGTATGTGCATTTTCATGTACGGGACTTTCACCCTGTATCGTGCGCCATTCCGGACGCTTCCACTAACACACACACTGATGATGGTTCAGGGCTGCTCCCCGTTCGCTCGCCGCTACTGGGGGAATCTCGGTTGATTTCTTTTCCTCGGGGTACTTAGATGTTTCAGTTCCCCCGGTTCGCCTCGCAACACTATGTATTCATGTTGCGATGATGCACTGAGTGCACCGGGTTTCCCCATTCGGACATCGCCGGCTGTATCGGTTCATATCACCTTACCGGCGCTTTTCGCAGATTAGCACGTCCTTCATCGCCTCTGACTGCCAGGGCATCCACCGTGTACGCTTATTCGCTTAACCTCACAACCCACAGACGTCTTGCAACGACTATGAATCGTAAAAGTTTTTGAGAGACTCTGAACAACTTTCGTCATTCATTGTTTTCAAATTTTCAGCTTGTTCCGGATTGTTAAAGAGCAATATCTTAAACATGACTCGTAAGTCATCTTTAAGATAAATATTCAGTGAGCATACTGAATGATGGTGGAGCTAAGCGGGATCGAACCGCTGACCTCCTGCGTGCAAGGCAGGCGCTCTCCCAGCTGAGCTATAGCCCCATCGATGGGTAAACTTCTGATTACCTTAGTACCTTGAATTCTTTTTCAGACAAGGCATGGCTTCGCGACGCATAGTGTACTATGCGAGCCGGAGTCGTAACGCCGTATGAGAAAGAATTGGTAGGCCTGAGTGGACTTGAACCACCGACCTCACCCTTATCAGGGGTGCGCTCTAACCACCTGAGCTACAAGCCTGCAGAAGATTACTGCTCTCTTTATTTTCTATCAGACAATCTGTTGTGGACACTTCGCCGGAGTGTATCTTCAGGTAAGGAGGTGATCCAACCGCAGGTTCCCCTACGGTTACCTTGTTACGACTTCACCCCAGTCATGAATCACAAAGTGGTAAACGCCCTCCCGAAGGTTAAGCTATCTACTTCTTTTGCAACCCACTCCCATGGTGTGACGGGCGGTGTGTACAAGGCCCGGGAACGTATTCACCGTAGCATTCTGATCTACGATTACTAGCGATTCCGACTTCACGGAGTCGAGTTGCAGACTCCGATCCGGACTACGACGCACTTTATGAGGTCCGCTTGCTCTCGCGAGGTCGCTTCTCTTTGTATGCGCCATTGTAGCACGTGTGTAGCCCTACTCGTAAGGGCCATGATGACTTGACGTCATCCCCACCTTCCTCCGGTTTATCACCGGCAGTCTCCTTTGAGTTCCCGACCGAATCGCTGGCAACAAAGGATAGGGGTTGCGCTCGTTGCGGGACTTAACCCAACATTTCACAACACGAGCTGACGACAGCCATGCAGCACCTGTCTCAGAGTTCCCGAAGGCACCAGGGCATCTCTGCCAAGTTCTCTGGATGTCAAGAGTAGGTAAGGTTCTTCGCGTTGCATCGAATTAAACCACATGCTCCACCGCTTGTGCGGGCCCCCGTCAATTCATTTGAGTTTTAACCTTGCGGCCGTACTCCCCAGGCGGTCGACTTAACGCGTTAGCTCCGGAAGCCACGCCTCAAGGGCACAACCTCCAAGTCGACATCGTTTACGGCGTGGACTACCAGGGTATCTAATCCTGTTTGCTCCCCACGCTTTCGCACCTGAGCGTCAGTCTTTGTCCAGGGGGCCGCCTTCGCCACCGGTATTCCTCCAGATCTCTACGCATTTCACCGCTACACCTGGAATTCTACCCCCCTCTACAAGACTCTAGTCTGCCAGTTTCGAATGCAGTTCCCGGGTTGAGCCCGGGGATTTCACATCCGACTTGACAGACCGCCTGCGTGCGCTTTACGCCCAGTAATTCCGATTAACGCTTGCACCCTCCGTATTACCGCGGCTGCTGGCACGGAGTTAGCCGGTGCTTCTTCTGCGAGTAACGTCAATCACTGCGGTTATTAACCGCAATGCCTTCCTCCTCGCTGAAAGTACTTTACAACCCGAAGGCCTTCTTCATACACGCGGCATGGCTGCATCAGGCTTGCGCCCATTGTGCAATATTCCCCACTGCTGCCTCCCGTAGGAGTCTGGACCGTGTCTCAGTTCCAGTGTGGCTGGTCATCCTCTCAGACCAGCTAGGGATCGTCGCCCAGGTAGGCCGTTACCCTACCTGCTAGCTAATCCCATCTGGGCACATCCGATGGTGTGAGGCCCGAAGGTCCCCCACTTTGGTCTTGCGACATTATGCGGTATTAGCTACCGTTTCCAGTAGTTATCCCCCTCCATCAGGCAGTTTCCCAGACATTACTCACCCGTCCGCCACTCGCCACCCGAGAGCAAGCTCTCTGTGCTGCCGTTCGACTTGCATGTGTTAGGCCTGCCGCCAGCGTTCAATCTGAGCCATGATCAAACTCTTCAATTTAAAGTTTGATTTGCTTAAACGAGTTAAGCGATGCTCAAGTGTAAAACACTCATAATGAATTTCATTATGTGTTCACTCTTAAGACTTGATATTTTTTACGTCCGGAGACGTTTGATATCAATCCTGCGAGTGCCCACACAGATTGTCTGATAAATTGTTAAAGAGCGTTGCAACTCAACCGCTTAGGTTGTCGCTGCGAGGTGGCGTATATTACGCTTTTCACCTCAGGAGTCAACCACTATTTCGTGATTTTTTCTCCGGACCGAATCGCTTCAGTCCCTGTCACACCTTGGCGCATCGCGCTTTGCCGTGTCAGTGGGAGCGCATTATAGGGAGATTAATTTTTCCCGCAAGGGTTTATTTTAAAATAATTTCTGAATGACGTTTTTTTACCCACAAGGAGGAAAAAACGGTCGATTCGTTCAGGAAAGACACGAATATCTGCGTTTTTTTCTGCAAGCTCATTATTATTAGTGGAAACGCATTAGTATAATGACAGAACTTTGCCTAAGGGGTCTCTCCGGAAAGAGCCCTCACAGCCAAAAGGAAATTTAATGGTTCGTTCTGCACGTAGTATGGCCGGTCTGCCCTGGATAGCCGCCATGGCCTTTTTCATGCAATCACTGGATGCGACAATTCTCAACACCGCATTACCCGCGATAGCACGCAGCCTTGACCGTCCTCCTTTAGCTATGCAATCTGCGGTCATCAGTTACACGCTGACCGTCGCCATGCTGATTCCTGTAAGCGGCTGGCTTGCCGACCGCTTCGGTACCCGTAAAGTCTTTATTGCTGCGGTTAGCCTGTTTGCACTGGGATCACTGATTTGTGCTTTATCCGGTTCACTCTCTGTGTTGGTTATTTCACGGGTAATTCAGGGAATTGGTGGAGCGATGATGATGCCGGTGGCTCGTCTAGCTTTATTAAGAGCTTATCCGCGAAGCGAACTGCTGCCTATTCTCAATTTTGTCACTATGCCTGGTCTGGTCGGCCCGGTGTTAGGACCTGTGCTGGGAGGTGTGCTGGTCACCTATGCAACATGGCACTGGATCTTTCTGATTAACATACCCATCGCTCTGGCCGGGATATTCTTTGCCCGTAAATATATGCCCGACTTTACCACCCCAAAACGGCGGTTTGATATCCTGGGTTTTTTACTGTTTGGGCTTGGGTTAGTGGCTATCTCTATCGGTATTGAATTATTTGGTGAGCGGCTGGTCCCGGAATTACTGGCTACGGCTATATTAATGGTGGGGATTCTGCTGTTACTGACTTACATCTGGCATGCCAAACGCCATCCTGCTCCGCTCATCGGCCTGCCGATGTTTAAGACCCGGACATTCTCAATTGGTATTATCGGAAATATAGCTTCACGGTTGGGTACCGGATGTATTCCATTCCTGATGCCACTGATGTTACAGATAGGCTTTGGTTATCCGGCAATACTGGCTGGCTGTATTATGGTTCCTACCGCAATAGGATCGATACTGGCGAAATCGCTGGTCACAAGGGTACTACGTTTACTGGGATATCGTAAAACACTGGTGACCGTGACCATTATTATCGGATTGTTCGTTGCAAGTTTCTCATTGCAGTCTCCGGCCCATCCGTTATGGATGCTGCTGATCCCACTGTTTGTCATGGGGATGTTTATGTCAACGCAGTTTACCTCCATGAACACTATAACCCTGGCAGATTTAACCGATGAGAATGCCAGTGCCGGTAATAGTGTACTGGCGGTGACACAACAGTTATCCATCAGTTTTGGTGTAGCGGTTAGTGCAGCTGTATTAAGTTTCTGGCAGAGTTTTTCCGGTACGACTCTGAATCATTTCCATTCGACCTTTATGACCATGGGGGTCATCACCCTTTTATCAGCGTTTATGTTCCTGCTGCTGAAACCGGAAGATGGAAAAAATTTGATTAACGACCGCGCTAAGAAGAAAGGCTAAACGTCCCCCACCGAGGCACGTAGCATTAACTCTGGTGTCAGTACCAGCAATTGCTGGCTGGCATCAGGAGTCTCCATTCGGTGAAGGAGAGTATCGATGGCCAGTTCACCCAGTTCATCTTTAGGCTGACGTATCGTACTCAGCGGAGGCGTCATATAGCGGGCCAGCTCAATATCATCATATCCCATCACCGCCATATCCCGAGGAATAGTTAATCCGGCCTGGAAGAGGGCCTGGTAAACCCCCACGGCCATCGCATCATTGCTGGTAAAAACAGCCTGAGGACGTGGGTCAAGCACCAGCAACTGCTGCATCGCGTTAAATCCGCCCTCAAATTCAAAATCACTATCGACGATATAACCGGGCGGCACCGGCAGCTTTGCTATAGCCATCGCGCGCTTGTAGCCTTCAAGACGCAAACCTGCAGAAGTCTTATCCTGGGGCCCGGCGATACAGGCAATCCGTGTATAACCCCGGGAGATCAGGTGTCGGGTGGCCATTTCTCCCCCGAGCAATGAGTTATCCTGAATAATATCACTGCTGCTTTCGAATGGTGCCCAGTCCATCATGACAGAAGGTATTGAAGGGTAACGCCCAAGGATCTCAGCAGATGGCCGGCGTCTTTCGGTACACATAATAAGTAATCCATCGACGCGCTTTTGCAGTAATGTTTCGAGGCTTCGGTCCATACAGTCCTTATCCCCTTCTGTATTACACAGAATCAGGCTGTATCCCCGTTCATAGCAACTCCGTTCAACTCCCCGCACCACTTCGGCGTAAAACGGGTTACTACTGGCAGTTAACAACATGCCAATCGTTCGGGTCTGATTCATTTTCAGGCTACGCGCCAATGCTGAGGGGGCATAATTCAGTTGGCTGACAGCGGAGGTTACTTTCTCCCGAATCGTGTCACTGACGAACCGGTTATTATTAATGACATGAGAAACAGTGGATGTGGATACCCCCGCCAGTCGGGCCACATCTTTCATAGTAGCCATCTTTAGCCCTGAGCCTGTAAAAAGTGGTCAATCTCATCCCGCCAGGGGACGGAAGGCTGTGCTCCATGGCGAGTGACGGCGATGGCAGCCGCAGCATGCGCAAAGCGTACCGATTGTTCCATCGTTTTATTCTCCAGCAGTGCCGTGATCAAAGCGCCATTAAATGTATCTCCGGCGGCAATAGTATCTATCGCCTCCACCCGGAATCCCGGAATACGCTGTCCTTTGCCCTGTTCACTCAGCCATACCCCGCGCTGGCCAAGAGTGATTAATACAGAACCGATACCCTTATCATGCAGCACCTGTGCGGCTCTCGCGGCATCATCATCGGTTTTTACGGTCACTCCGGTCAGAGTCTGAGCTTCGGTTTCATTTGGCGTAATGATATCTACCAGCGACAATAGCTCATCTGAAAGTTCTGTAGCGGGTGCCGGATTAAGTATGACCTGAGTCTGATTCTGGCGGGCAATATGTGCAGCAGCCAGCACGCTGTCTAACGGAGACTCCAGTTGCATCAGCAACGCATCCGCATCTGCAATCACTTGATGCTGCTGATCAACAAGATCAGTGGTCAACGCAGCATTCGCTCCGGAATAAATTCCAATAGAGTTTTCGCCTTCACCATTCACGAAAATCAACGCAACCCCGGTGGACTCTCCTTCTACGGTGACCAGAGGCGTCACATCAATACGATCGTCTGCCAGTTGTTGACGAATCCGTTCTCCCATATCGTCCTGGCCCACGCAGGCAATAAACGCAATATCTGCCCCACTGCGGCCGGCCGCTACAGCCTGATTCGCCCCTTTGCCACCGAAAGCAACCTGATATTGCTTACCAGTCACCGTCTCACCCGGACGCGGGAACTGCACCAGACTCACAATGTGATCCACATTAATACTGCCAAGAACAACGAGTTTACCGGTATTTTTCATAGAGAAATTCGTCCAGATAAATGCGCCACCCGAAGGTGGCGCGTATCAAACTTGATCTGATTTATTTGGTGATAAGCTTCAGGTCCACCGGAATCCGGGCCTCAACCTGTTGGCCTTTCAGCACTTTATCCGCCGTATCTACACCAATTTCACCAATTTTCTCCGGCAACTGAGCCACTGTGGCTGCCAGTTTGCCACTTTGAACGGCTTTCACACCATCAGGTGTTCCGTCAAAGCCTACCACCAGCACTCCGGACTTACCGGCAGTTTGCAGCGCCCGCATCGCACCCAGCGCCATTTCATCATTCTGGGCAAATACTGCCTGAACATCCGGATGTGCAGTCAGCAGGTTTTGCATGACATTCAGACCTTTAGTTCTGTCGAAATCGGCAGGCTGACTGGCGATAATATCGAATTTATGGGCATCAGACGCCTGTTTGAAACCTTCACCACGTTCACGGGCGACCGATGTTCCGGCAATCCCCTCCAGTTCAATCACTTTTGCACCGTCACCCAGTTGCTTAGCAATGAAGTCACCCGCCATTTTACCGCCCGCCACGTTATCAGAAGCAATATGGCTGACAACCTTACCCTGACTGGCTGCACGGTCAAGCGTGATCACCGGGATATGCGCCTGATTAGCAATTTTTACCGAATTACCCACTGCATCAGAATCAGTCGGGTTAATCAAAATGGCTTTGGTCCCACGGACCATCAAATCCTGTACGTTCGCCAGTTCTTTCGCCGGATTATTCTGCGAATCCAGCACCACCAGGTTATAACCCAGCTTGTCGGCTTCTTTCTGCGCACCGTCTTTAAGAGAGACGAAGAAAGGGTTATCCAGTGTGGAAATCACTAGTGCGATAGTATCTTTTGCCAGCGCCTGAGTACTTAATGTTGCGCCTAACAGTAAGGCCAGTGCAGTGAGTTTTTTCATATTATTAATCCTGTAGGGTAATCGATCATTTACTGCTTTTGTTGTCTACCAGCACCGCCAGTAAAATCACTACAGCTTTGACGATCATTTGGTAGTAAGAAGAAACACCAATCAGATTCAGCCCGTTGTTGAGAAAACCAAGGATCAGCGCACCAATCAGAGTACCCACTATCCTTCCTTTACCTCCGGACAGACTGGTACCGCCGAGCACAACGGCCGCGATAGCATCCAGCTCATAGCCGGTACCCGCCGTCGGTTGTGCCGAAGAAAGACGCGCCACTTCAATGGTTCCGGCCAGCGCAGCCAGCATGCCACACAGCGCATAAACAATGATTTTTATCCGGTTAACGCTAATCCCGGAGAGACGGGTTGCTGCTTCATTGCCACCCAGCGCATAGATATAGCGCCCCAGCCGTGTGTGATGCAGCATGTACCATGCTGCAAGGAAGATGATAGCCATCAGCCAGACCGGGGTTGGCACGCCTAACGGCCGACCAATACCAAACCAACCAAACAGATCTGAATTATCACTAAACCCCGTACTGATCGGACTGCCATTGGTGTACACCATCGTGACGCCCCGTAGCAGTAACATCATGACCAGCGTGGCAATAAAAGCCTGAACCTTGCCTTTAGCCACTATGACGCCGGTAATCCCGCCGATAAATGCCCCCAGCAACAATGACGCGGCAATAGCCAGCAGTGCATTAACTTCCATGCCCACCAGCGATGCCGCCACCGCGCCAGTCAATGCCAGAAGAGAACCGACGGAAAGATCAATACCTGAGGTCAGAATAACCAGCGTCATCCCCACCGCCATAATGGCGTTAACCGAGGTCTGTTGCAGAATATTGAACAGGTTAGCCAGGGTGAAAAAGTTGTGGCTCATGCCAGAAACAATGGCAATCAGCACCAGCAGTGCTATCAGTGATTTTTGTTCAAGTAGCCAGGTCTTACTGAGCAGGCGACGTGAAGGGATTGTGTGCGTACTCATATTATGCCAGCTCCGCGATGTGTTGTTTACCTACTGCTGCCGCCATCAGAATCTCCTGCGAGGCTTGTTCGATAGTGAAGTCACCACTCAGCCGTCCTTCATGCATCACCAGTATCCGGTCACTCATCCCCAGGACCTCTGGCATTTCAGAAGACACCAGAATGATGCTCATTCCGTCTTCTTTAAACTGATTGATCAACTGATATATCTCTTTCTTTGCACCGACATCCACTCCACGGGTAGGTTCGTCGAGGATCAGGACTTTCGGCCGGGTCATCAGGCCACGGGCAATCGCAATTTTCTGCTGATTCCCCCCGGATAGCAGACCCACGGTCTGTTCCATCGAGGGGGTTTTAATGTTAAACAGCTTAATAAAGTCGCTCACCGCCAGTTGTTCTTCGGCATGTTTCAGACGCCCCCCCATGTGACTGAAATACTTAAGAGCCGTCAGCGACATGTTCTCCTTGACCGACATCCCCAGTACCAGTCCATCACGTTTGCGGTCTTCCGAGATATAGACAATACCGTTCTGTAGCCCCTCTTCCGGAGTACGGGCCATCACAGGTTTGCCCTCCAGGGCCACTTTGCCGGCAGTGCGTGGTAGCGCACCATAAAGCACTTTCATCAATTCGGTACGTCCTGCCCCCATCAGCCCGGAGACTCCCAAAATTTCACCTTTCCGTAGGGTAAAGCTGACATTCTCTACTCCGGAACCACTGAGATTTTCCACCGCCATCAGGATCCCCCCTGGCGATTTTTCCAGCCTGGGATATTGTTCTTCCAGTTTGCGACCGACCATCATCTCAATCAGTGAATCTTCACTCAGCGTGTTGACCGGCCGCTCGGCAATAAACTGACCATCACGAAAAATAGTCACGTCATCGCAGATTTCGAAAATTTCTTTCATCCGGTGAGAGATGTAAACAATGCCGCACCCCCGGGATTTCAGCTCATTAATGACCCGGAATAAAGACGCCGTTTCGGTATCCGTCAGCGCATCAGTAGGTTCATCCATGATTATCACTTTGGATTCAAAACTCAGCACTTTAGCAATCTCAACCATCTGCTGATCACCAATGGATAACTCCTCCACTCGCTTATGGCTGCTGAAGCGCAAATTCAGGCGTTTCATTAATTCATCTGCCTGCTGGTACATCTGTTTCCACTGAATGCGACCGAAGCGGTTCACAAACTCCCGCCCCAGGAAAATATTTTCTGCCACACTCAACTGGGGAATCAGGTTAAGTTCCTGGTGAATAATCCCAATCCCGGCTTCCTGGGAGGCCTTAGGGCTGTCAAAAGTCGTCTCTTTGCCCAGCCACTCGAAGCTGCCGGCATCACGGGAATAAATACCCGTCAGCACTTTCATCATGGTCGATTTGCCGGCACCATTTTCACCCACCAGCGCCATCACCCGGCCCGGATAGACCGAAATTGCCGCCCCGGACAGGGCTTTCACTCCGGGGAAAGATTTCTCAATACCCTTTAGTTGCAGTAAAGGTTGCATAACACCCTCAGAAGGTTACGCCAGCATTAAGGATAATATTCGCATAGGGTGAGCACTCCCCACTGCGAACAACCGCCTGACTACACCGTGTTTTTTCTTTGAACTGCTGATGACTGACATAACTGATATCGATGGTATTGCCCTGCTGCAGTTGCAGTGATTTAAGCAAGGCAAGCAGGTCACTGTGCAGATGTGGGTTATGCTGCAAAATCTCTTCAGCGAGAACGACACTCTCTACCTGCAACTCATCAGTGACTGTTTTAACCACCTGTAAAAAACCGGGGATCCCGGCAGTCAGAGCGAGATCGATTCGCCGGGGGCCCTGCGGGACAGGTAATCCCGCATCACTGATGGTCAGACTGTCGGTATGCCCTAAACGAGAAATCACAGACGAAATATCGGAATTCAGTAAGCTGCCTTTTTTCATTTTTTACTCCCCAGCGAAACGTTTCGCTGAATAGAGTTTAGGTAACCACCGAGGGAAAACAATCGGGATATAATGAATCTGTGATGGCTATCCAAACATTTCGCAGCGACCCCGGAGGGAAGAGTTCTCCTCGGAGCAGGCACCGTCAATAACGGGAAGAATGGCAGGAACAGATAATGACGCGTCAGTAAAACCGCAGAGAAAACGAAAAATCGGCCAGAACAACCGTGAGATAAATACCACGGCGCTGACACAATGATGACTTAAGGTAGTTCAGCAGGATGAGAACCGCAGAGTTAAGAATAGGGTTTGCAGTCAATCAGGGAGCGGTCTGCTTAAGACCGCTCCACAATAGCTAAAACTCTACCTGAGTCCCCAGTTCAATCACCCTGTTAGGCGGGATTTCAAACTGATCCGGAGCACGCAGGGCATTACGTTGTAAAGCCAGGAACAACTTACCACGCAGTTGCAGATACCATGGCCGTTTCCCAAGAATCAGCGACTCTCTCGACATAAAGAATGAGGTATCCATCATCCGACAGTTCAGGCCTTCTAACCCACAACGGTGGAAAATTTCCTCAACGTTCGGTGTTTCGCGCCAGCCATAGCTGGCGACCACCCGCCAGAACGTCGGGGATAACTGTTCTATGGTGACACGCCGCACATTATGAACATAAGGCGCATCTTCGGTACGCAGGGTCAGTAACACCACCCGCTCATGCAGCACTTTGTTATGCTTCAGGTTATGCAGCATGGCAAACGGAATAACATTCAGCACTCTGGACATAAAGACTGCGGTGCCAGGCACTCTGACCGGCGGATTTTTCTCCAGAGAAGCTATCATCGCCTCCAGGGAGTTACCGTGTTCATGCATCCTACGGAGCACCCTGAATCGTTCGCTTTTCCAGGTCGTCATAATGATAAACATTACCAGCGCCAGACACAGTGGTAACCAGCCACCGGAGAATATCTTGATCAGGTTGGCACTGAACAACGGTACATCGATACACATCAGGACGATAAAAATCAGCAAAACAGGAAAAATATTCCAGCGCCAGTTTTTACGCGCCACGGTACAGGAAAGTATGGTGGTCAGAATCATCGTACCGGTCACGGCAATACCATAAGCTGCCGCAAGGTTGCTTGAGTGACGGAAGCTGATGATCACCAGCAGTACCGCGATATACAGTAACCAGTTAATGACCGGCACGTAAATCTGTCCCGATTCCATCTCCGAGGTATGGATAATACGCATCGGTGGCAGATAGCCTAAGCGTACCGCCTGGCGGGTCAGCGAGAACACCCCGGAAATCACCGCCTGAGAAGCGATCACGGTGGCCAGGGTAGCCAGCAATAACATAGGTATCAGCGCCCAGTCAGGCGCCAGCAGGAAGAAAGGGTTTTTGATAGCCTCAGGATGGGCTAGCAGTAATGCCCCCTGGCCAAAATAGTTTATCACCAGTGAAGGAAGCACCGCTCCGAACCAGGCAATCCGAATCGGGAGTTTACCGAAATGTCCCATGTCTGCGTAGAGCGCCTCGACTCCGGTAATAGATAACACCACCGCGCCCAATGCAAAGAACGAAACACTTTTATAATGGAGGAAAAACTCGACGGCATACCAGGGGTTAAGCGCCCGCAATACGACAGGGTTGTGGAAAATACTGTTCGCTCCAAGAATCGCCAGTACGATAAACCACAACAACATCACCGGGGCAAACATCTTGCCCACCAGCCCGGTGCCATGTTTCTGGATAAGAAACAGTAGGGTTAATACCGCAATTGACAACGGAACAATGTAACTGTCGAGCGACGGAGCAGCAATTTCCAGCCCTTCAATCGCTGACATCACCGATATTGCGGGGGTAATGACCACTTCACCGTAGAAGAAACTCCCTCCGACCAGCCCCATAATCAGCAGAATCGCTGTCACTCTGGCCCCGGTATTTCTGCCCGCCAAAGACATCAGGGTCAAAATCCCCCCTTCACCGGCGTTATCAGCCCGCATCACGTAGCAGATATATTTTAACGATACGACAAGAATCAATAACCAAAAAATTAATGACAGAAAGCCAAATACTGACTGCTGCTCAATGCCAAATCCAAATTGCCCTGAAAGGCACTCACGCAATGTATACAGTGGGCTGGTACCTATATCACCATACACCACCCCGATAGCTGCTAGCGTCAGTGCGCCGGTCGATTGTTTGTTATTTGAGCTCATATCATTTTATCTTGTTTTTTAACCTATCCCGTAAACAGGTGCTTAACTGCTTGCCAAAGTGGCACAGTATGCACTTATTCATCTGAAAACCCATCCGGTTATTATAAAATGGCACCGAAAATCCATACTGCGCAGGCCAGTGAACCATACTCAGTTCAAGGAATCTTACTATGAACGTTTACCCTAACCCCTTACGACTGGCATTGTACTGATTCAGGAAAATCTCTGCCGGGCTGCAGATCCGGCGACTCTTACAAGGATTTCATAATTATTATGGCACTGACTCATCTTTTAGCTGACAGAATTACACGCCTCAGCAATATGCTGGAAAAAGGTCTGTATGAAAGACACCATACTATCCGATTGTGTCTGTTGGCAGCATTAGCCGGTGAAAGTGTATTTCTGATGGGTCCTCCGGGGATTGCAAAGAGCCTGATTGCCCGCCGGTTAAAACACGCTTTCCTGGATGCCAGTGCTTTTGAATACCTGATGACCAGATTTTCCACCCCCGAAGAGGTGTTTGGTCCGTTATCCATTCAGGCTTTGAAAGATGAAGGTCGCTATCAGCGACTGACCCACGGTTACCTGCCTGAAGCTGAAATAGTGTTTCTGGATGAGATCTGGAAAGCAGGCCCGGCAATTCTCAACACCTTGCTCACCGCGATAAATGAACGGCGCTTCCGTAACGGTGATCATGAAACTACCATCCCGATGAGGCTGCTGATTGCCGCTTCTAATGAATTACCGGATGCAGACAGTGGTCTGGCAGCCTTGTATGACCGGATGCTGATTCGTTTGCGGCTGGATAACGTCAGCAGTAAAAATAATTTCCGTAGCATGCTGGTACAGTCCGGGGAAGAGTCCTTTTCTTCCGCAGAAGAAACACTGCGGATTACTAAAGAGGAATATCATCAGTGGCAGAAAGAGATAGTAAAGGTTAATTTACCTGATAATGTCTTTGACCTTATCTTTCAGCTACGGCGTCAGTTGGAAAACCTTGCTGATGCTCCTTATGTTTCCGATCGCCGCTGGAAAAAAGCTACCCATTTATTGCAGGCCAGTGCTTATTTTAGTGGCCGCCAGTCGATAGCGCCGATCGATCTTATTTTACTAAAAGACTGCCTGTGGCACGACAATGCCACCCTGCAGCTGGTGGAACGGGAAATAACAGAGCTTGTCACCGGACATGGCTGGCAACAACAAGCTATGTTGGTCAGGCTCCACCAGCTTCAGGCCCGAAAACTGGCTCTTCAGCAACAAATGAGCCTTGAAAGAGCCGTGAAGCTGGAAAAACAGAACACACTCTTCAGCCGTAAACCTCACCATATTCTGCCAGATTTGCCCGGAGGAGATCAGCTAACGCTGGTACTGCAAAAAACACTCATCCTGCACGATCAGAAAATCAACCACCTGGTGATCGCCAGAGAGGATCTAAACCAGTGGTTAGTCAGGGGAGGAGAAATTAAAGGGCAACTAAATGGTATGGGGTTTTCTCAACCTCTGGATTTATATATTGATGACCGGGACTGTCTGAATATCAGAGATATCAGCCTGCAGTCGTCATTACTCAGTACCGTCCCCCACGAAACCGGCCAGGAAATTCCGGAAGAAATTACCCACGGACTGAACGAACTGAAAGAGCAGTTGCAAGCTCAGCGTCTGCAGTTTCGCCAGCAACAACATTGTTTGTTTATTGATGACGAGTGGCTGGCAGTGATTGAACGCAGCCTGCAAGATGTTGCTGAACAGATTGAGCAGGCTACCCAATGATCTCCATCGATACCCTGTTAAACCTGTTAACTTTTAACAACTACGATTCAATTAATGATTTTCTGTCTGCACTGCTGGCAGCCCCGCAATTAGTGGTTTTCCTTGAAAAAAGTCCGGCATTAAAAAAGGCCCTGCTGCGCGATCTTCCCGGTATTCGGGCCGCTATTAGTGAAGAGCAAAAAAACACCCCGGTCCCCGCCAGCCTGGCACAGGAATTCCGTTTATTTACTCAGCAAAAGTCTCTGAGTTTGTATGCATTTAGCCAGAATTTATCCGCGACTCTGACACAACTGGAACATCTGAATTCCCCCTTTACCGAAGAAGCAGAAAAACTGGCTGAACAGGCGGATAAAGATGTACTGACCGTCGCCCAGCACACCCTGTTCTTCCAGCGTTGGCGGCTGAATCTTACGCTGCAAACCGTGACATTAAATGAAGGTCTACTGGAAGCCCAGCGGGATAAGCTTATCGCCGAATTACAACAACGCATGGCTCTCTCCGGCCAACTCACCCCTCTGCTGGCCGAAGATGAAGAAGCCGCCGCCGGACATTTGTGGGACATGAGTAAGGCACCGCTGCAAAAAGGCGATACGGACTTAATTATTCAATACAGCGAATTCCTGAGTACTCACTCTGAATTACAGACACTTGCAGAACGGTTAGGTCGTAGCAGAGAAGCACAGGCCATTCCAACGGAGAAAGCTCCACCGGGTGAGCAGACCGTTGAGATCAGGGAAACCGAAGCCGTGCCGGAAGAAGTGAGTGGTATTCACCAGAGCGATGATATTTTGCGCTTATTGCCGCCTGAACTGGCGGCGCTGAGTATGACGGAACTGGAACTGGAATTTTACCGTCGGCTGGTGGAAAAGCGCCTGTTAACCTATCAGTTACAGGGAGAATCGGTCCGTCAGGATATCCGGCAACGACCGGTCACTTACCGGCACAAAGAGCAACACCCTAAAGGCCCGTTTATTGTCTGCGTAGATACCTCCGGCTCGATGGGAGGGTTTAATGAACGTTGTGCCAAGGCTTTTTGCCTGGCACTACTAAAAATCGCCCTGGCAGAAAAACGCGGCTGCTTTATTATGCTGTTCGCCCATGAAGTGATCAGTTATGAACTGACCGCCGACAACGGACTTGAACAGGCTACGCGTTTTCTCAGCCAGCGTTTTCGCGGTGGAACCGATCTGGCGCTGTGTCTGAGTACCGTACTGGATAAGATGGAACTCCCGGCCTGGCTGGAGGCTGATGCCGTCATCATTTCTGACTTTATTGCTCAGCGTCTGCCTGAAAAGCTGATACAACGGGTCTCACACCACCAGCAGCAGAGTAAACAACGATTTCATGCGGTATCAATGTCAGTGCACGGTAAACCCGGCATATTGCAAATATTTGACCATATCTGGAAGTTCGATACCCGCCTCAGAACACGCCTGCTGCGACGTATAAAACGCTGATCCGCTATCCGTCACTTGCCAGCACTACTTATCCGCATTACTGTCACTCCTGTTAGTGCTGTATACGGCATCCTGTGGCTGGATGATTAAGGAAAAAAAATGGCGGATGTGATGCAACTCGATCAGCTCGATCGCGATATTCTGAATGTGTTACTGAATAATGCCAGAACCGCTTATGCGGAGCTGGCTAAGCAGTTTAATGTCAGCGCAGGGACTATCCATGTCCGGGTCGAAAAAATGCGTCAGGCCGGGATTATTCTTGGTACCCGTATTGATGTAGACCCCCGGAAACTGGGGTTTGACGTATGTTGCTTTATCGGCATTATTCTGAAGAGCGCCAGAGATTATCCGGCAGCGCTAAGTAAACTGAAAGCTCTGGATGAGGTGGTCGAGGCCTGGTATACCACGGGTCATTACAGTATTTTTATTAAAGTGATGTGCCGCTCAATAGATGCGCTGCAACAGGTTCTGATCAATAAAATTCAAACCATTGATGAAATCCAGTCCACCGAAACCCTTATCTCATTACAAAACCCCATCAGCCGGACAATCAAACCCTGAGTAGCAGGATCTGTGTGGATAACCTTATCCCCACACAGGTCTCTGCTTTATCTGCCTTTTCTGTAAAAAATAAAAATGAATAACCTTGTTGTCCACAGGTGGATCACTGCTTGATCACAGCGTACAATGCGGCCTTTAACAGAGGGAAGACCGATGGCGGATATTACGTTTATCACAGGCAGCACCCTGGGCAGTGCTGAGTACGTTGCTGAAGAATTAGCAGCACTACTTGAAGAAGATGATATCTCCGGAGAAATCCTTCACGGACCTGCACTCGAAGATGTACCCACCAAAGGACTTTGGTTACTGGTGACATCCACGCACGGTGCCGGCGAAATCCCGGATAATCTTTTACCCTTCTGGGAAGCACTTAAAGAACAGCAACCGGATCTGTCAGCGGTAAGGTACGGAGCGATAGGTCTGGGGAATCACGAGTATGATCTGTTTTGCGGCGCGATCAGAACTCTGGATCAGTTACTTCAGTCTCTTGGGGCGACAAGGATCGGCGATCGTCTGGAGATAGATGTTTTGTTACATGACGTCCCTGAAGACCCGGCCAGTGAATGGTTATCACACTGGAAAACCCTGATTTAAGATCATCTTTCAGTGGCTGTTGATCGTTTAATTGTCATGATCCGTGGTGAATAGTCCTGTTTTAAGATCTTTTTTATGATTATTTCTGTGGATAACTAGCCTGTTACATTGCGTATAACCGGTAGTTATCCAATGAATAACCCGAGACGCTTTTTTGAGCTGTGCATAAGTGACTATTTTGATCTCAGCTTATTCGCGACAGGCACACCGATCATTCACAGCATTCGATCCTTATTAGCTTACTGTTAACTATAGGGAATTGGTACTTACCCACAAGATCGGGCGATCCTAATAAGAGATCTAACAGAAAGATCATACATAAAATAAAGATCTTTCTTTTAAAAGCTTAGGATCCTGCCACTTTCGCAAAACCCGGAATTTAAGTAGAATCCACTGCCGGGATATGATCCCACCCGTTAATTTACCGAGGTATCACTTCATGTTTTATCCAGATCCTTTTGACGTCATCATCATTGGTGGTGGTCATGCAGGAACGGAAGCCGCAATGGCAGCTGCCCGTATGGGCCAGCAAACCCTGCTACTGACCCACAATATCGATACGCTGGGACAAATGTCTTGTAATCCGGCGATCGGCGGGATCGGCAAGGGACATCTGGTGAAAGAAGTTGATGCAATGGGCGGTCTGATGGCTGAGGCTATCGATAAAGCCGGTATTCAGTTTAGAATACTAAACAGTAGTAAAGGCCCTGCAGTCCGTGCGACCCGTGCTCAGGCTGACCGTGTGCTTTACCGTCAGGCTGTCAGAACCGCACTGGAAAACCAGCCGAATCTGATGATCTTTCAGCAAGCGGTGGAAGACCTGATTGTTGAAAATGATCAGGTCGTAGGTGCAGTGACTCAGATGGGATTACGTTTCCGTGCCAAAGCCGTAGTACTTACTGTCGGGACTTTCCTGGACGGTAAAATTCATATCGGAATGGACAATTACAGCGGCGGACGTGCCGGTGATCCACCCTCCATCCCTTTGGCACGACGGTTACGTGAACTACCATTGCGAGTCAGTCGCCTGAAGACCGGGACTCCACCACGAATTGATGCCAGAACTATCGATTTCTCTGTGCTGGCAGCACAGCATGGTGACGATCCTATGCCTGTATTTTCGTTTATGGGTAAAGTCTCAGATCACCCGGCACAGATGGCCTGTTATATCACCCATACTAACGAAGCCACTCATGATGTGATCCGTAATAACCTTGATCGCAGTCCGATGTATGCCGGAGTGATCGAAGGGATCGGCCCTCGTTACTGCCCGTCTATCGAAGATAAAGTGATGCGCTTTGCGGATCGTAATGCGCATCAGATCTTCCTTGAGCCGGAAGGACTGACCAGCAATGAAATCTACCCGAACGGAATTTCAACCAGTCTTCCGTTTGACGTGCAGATGAAAATTGTCCGTTCTATGCAGGGGCTGGAAAATGCAAAAATCGTTCGCCCGGGTTATGCGATTGAGTATGATTTCTTCGACCCTCGTGACCTGAAACCGACCCTGGAAAGCAAATACATCCATGGCTTATTTTTTGCCGGTCAGATTAACGGTACCACTGGTTATGAAGAAGCAGCTGCTCAGGGAATGCTGGCTGGCTTAAACGCAGGTCGTTATTCTGCGGATAAAGAGGGCTGGACACCACGTCGTGACGAGGCTTATATCGGGGTGCTGGTGGATGATCTGTGCACACTGGGTACCAAAGAGCCCTACCGGATGTTTACCTCGCGTGCCGAATACCGTCTGATGCTGCGTGAAGATAATGCGGATTTACGCCTGACGGCGATTGGCCGTGAACTGGGTCTGGTCAATGACGAGCGCTGGGCGAGCTTTAATCAGAAGCTCGAATCGATAGAGCTTGAGCGCCAGCGTCTGCGGGATATCTGGGTCCACCCGAAATCTGATATCGTTTCTGAGGTTAACAGCCTGCTGAGCGCAGACCTGACCAAAGAGGCTAACGGCGAAGATTTACTGCGCCGTCCTGAACTTACTTATTCTCAACTGATGACGTTACCGGCTTTCGGGCCTTCACTGACCAATCCACTGGCTGCTGAGCAGGTTGAGATCCAGGTAAAATACGAGGGTTATATTGCCCGTCAGAAAGAAGAAATCGATCGTCAGCAGCGCAACGAAAACACGCTGTTACCCACCGGTCTTGATTACCGGAATGTCAGCGGGCTTTCCAACGAAGTGATCGCCAAACTCAACGATCATAAACCTTCTTCTATCGGTCAGGCATCCCGGATTTCAGGGATCACCCCTGCGGCAATCTCTATTTTGCTGATCTATCTGAAAAAACAGGGCTTACTGCGTAAAAGCGCCTGAGTACTTCGCGACAACAGAGGAAACCGGCGGGTTTCCTCTGAAAACAGGAATTCCCCGTGATTAATACACTTTCCGCATTGCTTAATAAGGCTGGCATTACGCTAACCGATCAGCAAAAACAACAACTCGTTAGCTATGTAGGCTTACTGGATAAATGGAATAAAGCTTACAATCTCACTTCTGTTCGTGACCCTCAGCAAATGCTGATTCGTCATATTATGGACAGTATTGTTGTTGCTCCGTACCTGAAAGGGGAAAAGTTCATTGATGTGGGAACCGGCCCGGGATTACCAGGTATCCCGCTGGCGATTGTCTGCCCCGGGGCCAGTTTTACCTTGCTCGACAGTCTGGGAAAACGGGTTCGTTTTTTACGTCAGGTTCAGCATGAACTTAAGCTGGATAATATTATCCCTGTCCAGAGCAGGGTAGAGGCGTTCAGTGATCAGCCTTTGTTTGACGGAGTTATCAGCAGAGCCTTTGCTTCGTTACAGGATATGGTCAACTGGTGTGGTCATCTGCCTGCTGCAGAGCAGGGCCGTTTCTATGCTCTGAAAGGGGTTGTGCCGGAAGATGAGCTGTCGGCATTACCCGACCATCTCCGTGTTGAGCAGGTCATTACATTGCAGGTGCCCGAACTGGAAGGGGAACGCCATCTGGTCATACTTAGCCAACACTAAATGCTGATTAAGTGATGCCTGAAGCCTTCAGGTATCACTCTGTTTTAGATTTTCCCGTTTGCACATATCACCGCGGGTCATCCTTCTTCCCCTCCAAAAACCATGTTAAACAGCAATCGCCGCCTGATTCGGTACTCTGGTCGATATTTCTCAGGTAATGATTAATTATTCTGGTTTGATAGCGGACTATCAGCTAACGACATTTGCCTGTTTTTTCGCACTAAGTATAGATCCTGTTAATGGGATAATTACCTGACCAGCATGAAAGCCTGTGTTATCTGAAATTCAGTAAACTCATGGTTAAATTCATTGTATCTGTATGAATTAAATGGTTTTAACTGGAATCTTATACTCTGATTTATGGGTGTTTTTTCCTCCAGAACTTAAAAAAGCCAAAAAACATAAAAAAACATGATCATTTTTATCTTAGTACAATATCTCCTTGTTTTAATTATGTTTATCTATATATCTTATTGTTTACTAAGCATTTTTTTTGATATAGATTAACAAAGTGATAGTTTCTGCTATCCGAAGAGGAGTGAATGACTTCACGCCTTAAAATGTAATCAACTCATTGTTTAAATAAGGATATTTTATGAAAGAGCTTTCAGTGATCGAATCAAATCAGGTCAGTGGTGGTTTGTTTACATTTATCACCGGTCCTATTGGCGCTTTAATGGGGTTTACGATTGGCTCAATTGTAGATTCCGGTTACGCTTCACGTAATCTGAGTTCAGACTTTAAAACATCAGGCGCCATATTAGGGGCTGGGATTGGCGCGATTGTGGGTTTATCACCTATTCTGGCGACAGCCGGTATTGGGTTAGGAGTCACGAGCATTGTCAAAAATGCCCGGAGTATCAAAGAGCAGATGGCGGGTTGATCGTCGTTAATTGATGTTCGGACCGTGATTGCTGACGGTTTTTCATGGGGATTGATCGGTTCAATCCCTTTTTATCGATTTCCTGACCTGTTGTGAGTTTCTTCTCGTTTATTCTGCTTATTCCCGCAATAAAAATAACATTTATAATTCCGGCGAAAATATGAAATTAATGATACTGGGAAAACTTTAATTTATTGTTTTTTTTAATCATTAAACTTTTCCTGTCATGTTATACCTGACTGAGTTGTAAAATAATTGCTAATAAAATGAAATAATGTGCGTTATAATAACAACACGATTTGTGAGGTTATTTGTATTTTTCAGGAGTAATATCCATTTCACCGTAAAAGCAGTCACAGACCGGACAGGCGAAAACCACGGGGCGGCAGGGTGAAAACACCGTAAATCTGCGATTTTTGGCGAAGATTATTGGGAAAAAGTCCTTTCCAGAAAGAATTTTAAATAATTGTTCACCTTTTCTCTACTTACAGATTGAAATCGTAGGAGTGCCCCGTATAATTTGCACGGCTTTTGCTGTTCATTCCTCCGGGAGTGACCGCAGCAGTTTGTGAAGCACACGATATACCCAACATGAGTAAGGGAGAGTAAGAGAGTAATGTCTGTATCTCTTTATAGTTTGAGATTAGCAAGGACAGTGCTGCTTATTCAACTGATGACTTTTTTACTCATCAGTTCATTCTTTGCTTTGAAAAGCATTCACTGGGGAGCTTCTGCTCTGGCAGGGGGGCTATCGGCCTGGTTGCCGGCTGTCCTGTTTACGTTTCTGGCCTGGCGCCTGCAAGGGCAATTACCAGCAAAAGGGCGTGTTGCCTGGAGCTTTGCATTAGGTGAGGTACTCAAGGTATTCACCACCATCGTATTGCTTGTTGTGGCGTTGGGTGTGTTCGGGGCGGTGTTTTGGCCTCTTGGACTGAGCTGGTTATCGGTGCTGGTGGTGCAAATCATTGCACCGGTTGTAATTAACAAAAAAGGGTAAGATGCATCATGGCCGCAGGAGAAATCTCAACCCCACAGGAATACATAAGTCATCACCTGCAGCACTTGCAGCTTGATTTACGTACTTTCCAGTTGGTGAATGCGCACGACGCTCCGGCAACTTTCTGGACGTTAAACCTGGATTCCATGTTTTTCTCTGTCGTACTGGGTCTGGTCTTTCTGGTACTGTTCCGTAAAGTGGCAAAACACGTCACCAGCGGCGTTCCGGGAAAACTGCAGGCGGCTATTGAACTGGTTGTTGGTTTCGTCGATGGCAACGTTCGTGATATGTATCACGGCAAAAGCAAACTTATCGCCCCGCTGGCTCTGACAATCTTTGTCTGGGTCTTTTTAATGAACTTCATGGATTTGTTACCAATCGATCTGCTGCCTTATCTGGGTGAGCATGTTCTTGGTTTGCCGGCATTGCGTGTTGTGCCGTCCGCTGACGTGAATGTCACATTATCTATGGCGTTGGGCGTATTTATTTTGATTCTGTTCTACAGCATCAAAATGAAAGGCGTAAGTGGTTTTGCTAAAGAACTGACTTTACAGCCTTTCAACCACCCGATCTTTATCCCCATCAACCTGATTCTTGAAGGTGTTAGCCTGCTGTCTAAACCCGTATCTCTGGGTCTGCGACTGTTTGGTAACATGTATGCGGGTGAACTGATCTTTATCCTGATTGCGGGACTGTTACCGTGGTGGTCACAGTGGGTTCTGAATGTGCCATGGGCCATTTTCCACATTTTGATTATCTCGTTACAGGCGTTTATTTTCATGGTCCTCACGATTGTCTATCTCTCGATGGCATCTGAAGAGCATTGATTTTTTCTCTCAACACAACTGATTTTATTGAAACAAACTGGAGACTGTCATGGAAAACGTGAGTATGGATCTGCTGTACATGGCTGCTGCTATTATGATGGGTCTGGCGGCAATCGGTGCTGCGATCGGTATCGGCATCCTCGGGGGTAAATTTTTGGAAGGTGCTGCTCGTCAGCCTGACCTGATTCCTCTGCTGCGCACTCAGTTCTTTGTTGTTATGGGTCTGGTGGATGCTATCCCAATGATCGCTGTAGGTCTGGGTCTCTACGTGATGTTTGCTGTCGCCTAGTCACGCCTGGTAATACGGTTGTTCATGGCGCGGTTTAACGCGAATGAACGAATTCTGCCGCTGACCAGGCAATTGGTTGCGGCAGATCAAGCTAACTTAAGAAGAGGCATTGTGCTGTGAATATTAATGCAACAATCCTCGGCCAGGCCATTGCGTTTATCCTGTTCGTCGCATTTTGTATGAAGTACGTATGGCCGCCGATTATGGCAGCTATCGAGAAACGTCAGAAAGAAGTTGCTGACAGTCTCGCTTCAGCAGAACGCGCTCAGAAAGAGCTGGATATCGCTCAGGCTAATGCGTCCGACCAGCTGAAAAAAGCCAAAGAAGATGCTCAGGTGATTATCGAGCAGGCAAATAAACGTCGTGCCCAGATTCTGGATGAAGCGAAAGCTGAAGCTGAAGCTGAACGTAACAAAATCGTTGCTCAGGCTCAGTCCGAAATCGATGCTGAACGTAAACGTGCTCGTGAAGAATTACGTAAGCAGGTTGCGTTACTGGCCGTTGCGGGTGCCGAGAAGATTATTGAGCGTTCCGTTGATGAAGCTGCTAACAGCGACATCGTTGATAAACTGGTCGCTGAACTGTAAGGAGGGAGGGGCTGATGTCTGAATTTACTACTGTAGCTCGCCCCTACGCCAAAGCAGCTTTTGACTTTGCTGTTGAGCATCAAAGTATTGATCGCTGGCAATCTATGCTGGCATTTTCTGCAGATGTTGCACGTGATGAACAAGTTGCTGATATCCTTTCCGGCGCGAAAGCACCTGAAGCAGTATCATCAACCTTTATTGCTATCTGCGGTGATCAACTCGATGAGAATGGCCAGAACCTGATTAAGGTGATGGCAAATAATAAACGTTTGAAAGCGCTTCCGGCGGTTTTGGAACAGTTCATTCAATTACGCGACGCTTATGAAGCGACTGCCGAGGTTGATGTTATTTCAGCCACTGAATTGAATGAAGAGCAGCTGACTAAAATCAGTGCTGCGATGGAAAAACGTTTGTCACGCAAAGTTAAGCTGAATTGCAAAATCGATAAGTCTGTAATTGCGGGCGTAGTCATCCAGGCTGGTGACATGGTCATTGATGGTAGCGTTCGCGGCCGTCTTGATCGCCTGGCAGACGTCTTGCAGTCTTAAGGGGACTGGAGCATATGCAACTGAATTCCACCGAAATCAGCGAACTGATCAAGCAGCGCATTGCTCAGTTCAATGTGGTGAGCGAAGCTCACAATGAAGGTACTATTGTTTCTGTAAGTGACGGTATCATCCGCATCAACGGCCTGGCCGATGTTATGCAGGGTGAAATGATTGCCCTGCCGGGTAACCGTTACGCTATCGCACTGAACCTGGAGCGTGACTCTGTAGGTGCAGTGGTTATGGGCCCATACATGGATCTTGCCGAAGGCATGAAAGTGAAATGTACTGGCCGTATTCTGGAAGTACCGGTTGGTCGTGGTTTACTGGGGCGTGTTGTTAACACCCTGGGTGAGCCGATTGATGGTAAAGGTCCGGTCGACAACGATGGCTTCTCTCCTGTAGAAGTTATCGCCCCGGGCGTTATCGATCGTCAGTCTGTTGACCAGCCTGTTCAGACCGGTTACAAAGCTGTTGACTCTATGATCCCAGTGGGTCGTGGTCAGCGTGAGCTGATCATCGGTGACCGTCAGACCGGTAAAACCGCGATGGCTATCGATGCAATCATCAACCAGCGTGATTCCGGCATCAAATGTGTTTACGTTGCTATCGGTCAGAAAGCGTCCACTATCTCTAACGTGGTTCGTAAACTGGAAGAGCACGGCGCATTAGCAAACACCATCGTGGTGGTAGCTTCTGCTTCTGAATCTGCTGCCCTGCAGTACCTGGCGCCTTATGCCGGTTGTGCTATGGGTGAATACTTCCGTGACCGCGGTGAAGATGCACTGATTGTGTACGATGACCTGTCTAAACAGGCTGTTGCTTACCGTCAGATTTCACTGCTGCTGCGTCGTCCGCCAGGTCGTGAAGCTTTCCCTGGTGACGTTTTCTACCTCCACTCCCGTCTGCTGGAACGTGCATCTCGCGTAAGCGCTGATTACGTTGAAGCATTTACTAAGGGTGAAGTGAAAGGTCAAACCGGTTCTCTGACAGCTCTGCCTATCATTGAAACTCAGGCGGGTGACGTTTCAGCGTTCGTTCCGACTAACGTAATTTCGATTACAGATGGTCAGATCTTCCTGGAATCTAACCTGTTTAACTCCGGTATCCGTCCTGCAGTTAACCCGGGGATCTCTGTATCCCGTGTGGGTGGTGCTGCACAGACTAAAATCATCAAGAAACTGTCCGGAGGTATTCGTACCGCTCTGGTACAGTACCGTGAACTGGCTGCATTCTCTCAGTTCGCTTCTGACCTTGATGATGCTACCCGTAAGCAACTGGAACACGGTCAGAAAGTGACTGAACTGCTTAAGCAGAAACAGTACGCACCGATGTCTGTTGCTCAGCAGGGCCTGGTCCTGTTCGCGGTTGAGCGCGGTTACCTGGGCGATGTTGAGGTTGCTAAAATCCTCAGCTTTGAGTCCTCTCTGCTGGCGTTCGCTGATCGCGAACACGCTGAACTGATGCAGGAAATCAACCAAGCGGGTAACTTTAATGGCGAAATCGAAGAGAAGCTGAAAGCTCTGCTCGATTCGTTTAAAGCAACTCAGTCCTGGTAATGTCGTGCGGCTTGCCTGAAAGGGCAGGCCGTCTGACTTTGAGGAGAAGCTCATGGCCGGCGCAAAAGAAATACGTAGTAAGATCGGTAGCGTAAAAAATACGCAGAAGATCACCAAAGCGATGGAAATGGTCGCCGCCTCCAAAATGCGTAAAACGCAGGAACGCATGGCGGCCAGCCGTCCGTATGCAGAAACCATTCGCAAAGTGATTGGTCACTTGGCGTTAGGTAATCTGGAATACAAGCACCCTTACCTGGAAGAGCGTGACGTTAAGCGCGTCGGCTATCTGGTCGTTTCTACCGACCGCGGGCTTTGTGGTGGTTTGAACATTAACCTGTTCAAAAAATTGCTGGCAGATATGAAAGCATGGTCCGATAAAGGTGTTCAGAGTGATCTGGCCATTATTGGTTCTAAAGGCCTGTCTTTCTTCGGTGCTGCAGGGGCAAATATTGTGGCTCAGGTCAACGGTTTAGGTGATAAACCTGCACTGTCTGATTTGATTGGCCCGGTAAAAGTCATGCTGCAAGCCTACGACGAAGGCCGGATCGATAAGCTTTATGTCGTCAGTAACAAATTTAACAACACCATGTCCCAGACTCCGACCCTCAATCAGCTGCTGCCTTTACCGCCAGCAGAAAATGATGAAGAGTTGAAGAAGAAAACCTGGGATTACCTGTACGAACCCGATCCAAAAGCGCTGCTGGATACTCTGCTGCGTCGTTATGTCGAGTCTCAGGTTTATCAGGGTGTTGTAGAGAACCTGGCCAGCGAGCAGGCAGCACGTATGGTGGCGATGAAAGCCGCAACCGATAACGGTGGCGAACTTATCAAAGAGCTTCAGTTGGTTTACAACAAAGCCCGCCAGGCCAGCATCACCCAGGAACTTACCGAGATCGTCTCGGGGGCCTCCGCGGTTTAACCAGGTATTCCCTGATGAGTTGGTGTTACAGCAAGGCGGCCAGTGAGCGAATCCTGGTAAGCTGACTCAGGTCAGTGACCCGGATGAAAGAACGCAGATAACGCGGCTGTAACGTCAAATAAGACGGGAAAAACGAATTAGGTAGAGGATTCAAGATGGCAGCTGGAAAGATTGTCCAGATTATCGGCGCCGTAGTTGACGTCGAGTTCCCTCAGGAAGCTGTACCGCAGGTGTACAACGCTCTTGAGGTTGAAAATGGTAATACCCCTCTGGTGCTGGAAGTTCAGCAGCAGCTGGGCGGTGGTGTTGTTCGTACGATTGCAATGGGGACTTCTGACGGCCTGAAGCGTGGCCTTAAGGTGACCGATCTGCAAAAACCGATTCAGGTTCCGGTCGGTAAAGCGACTCTGGGCCGTATCATGAACGTCCTGGGTCAGCCAATCGATATGAAAGGCGAACTGCAGAACGAAGATGGTAGCACTGTTGAGGTTAACTCAATCCACCGTGCCGCACCAAGCTACGAAGAACTGGCTAACTCCACTGAACTGCTGGAAACCGGCATCAAGGTTATCGACCTGATCTGTCCGTTTGCTAAAGGTGGTAAAGTGGGTCTGTTCGGTGGTGCGGGTGTTGGTAAGACCGTAAACATGATGGAACTGATCCGTAACATCGCGATCGAACACTCCGGTTACTCTGTATTCGCAGGGGTCGGTGAGCGTACTCGTGAAGGTAACGACTTCTATCATGAAATGACCGAGTCTAACGTTCTGGATAAAGTTGCTCTGGTTTATGGCCAGATGAACGAGCCACCAGGAAACCGTCTGCGTGTTGCGCTGACTGGACTGACTATGGCTGAGAAATTCCGTGACGAAGGCCGTGATGTTCTGCTGTTTGTAGATAACATTTACCGTTATACCCTGGCCGGTACTGAAGTATCAGCTCTGCTGGGTCGTATGCCTTCTGCGGTAGGTTATCAGCCAACACTGGCAGAAGAGATGGGTGTGCTGCAGGAACGTATCACGTCAACCAAAACAGGTTCTATCACCTCCGTACAGGCGGTGTATGTTCCTGCGGATGACCTGACTGACCCGTCTCCGGCAACTACCTTTGCTCACCTGGACTCAACCGTGACTCTGAGCCGTCAGATTGCATCCCTGGGTATCTACCCGGCCGTTGACCCGCTGGATTCCACCAGCCGTCAGCTGGACCCAATGGTAGTTGGCCAGGAGCACTACGATGTAGCTCGTGGCGTTCAGTCTCTGTTACAGCGTTATCAGGAACTGAAAGACATCATCGCGATTCTGGGTATGGATGAACTGTCTGAAGACGACAAACTGCTGGTGTCTCGTGCACGTAAAATTCAGCGTTTCCTGTCTCAGCCATTCTTCGTTGCAGAGATCTTTACCGGTGCACCTGGTAAATACGTTTCTCTGAAAGACACCATCCGTGGCTTCAAAGGAATTATGGATGGCGAGTTTGACCATCTGCCTGAGCAAGCTTTCTACATGGTTGGTTCCATCGACGAAGCTGTAGAAAAAGCGAAGAAACTGTAATTTCAGTTTCCCGGGAGGATTGATATGGCTAAGAGTTATCGCCTGGATGTTGTCAGCGCTGAACAGCAGATGTTTGCCGGTAATGTACAGCATATCCAGGTCTCAGGAAGCGAAGGTGAGCTGGGAATTTTCCACGGCCATACTCCGCTCCTGACTGCCATCAAACCTGGTATGGTTCGTATCGTTAAAGAGAATAACAGCGAAGAGTTTATCTATCTCTCCGGTGGTATTCTGGAAGTTCAGCCAACCAATGTGACGGTCATGGCCGATACTGCCATCCGTGGTGAGGATCTGGACGAAGCACGTGCTCTGGAAGCAAAACGTAAAGCAGAAGATCACATGAGTAAGAGCCACGGAGACGTGGATTACGCTCAGGCCTCTGCTGAACTGGCGAAAGCTATTGCGAAGTTGCGCGTCATCGAACTGACCAGGAAAGCAATGTAAATTAATTACGTTGCAAAAAAGCCGGTAAGTCTCTGCTTACCGGCTTTTTTTATGGTAATAACTGTGGGTGAGATTACCGGGTGATATCGATATTAATTAACAGGGGCTGTTGTACATCATCACGCTCAGCGACCACAGGGAATATCCCCTGGTAATGACCTGCAGTTAATTGTGGATTATCTTCCGGCAGATAGTCCATGACCAACGCGGCGGGTTTAGTTGCACCACAACCGGTAAGTGAGTTCATCGGACGTAACGGCGGTTTACAGGTTGTTTTCCTGCTTGCCCGTAAATTAATCACACTAATATTACCTTTATCATCTTTAACCGGTACTCTGACTTTGCTATAGCCTGTGCCACCATATACGGTTGTCAGTGGCCCCTGACCTGCATTAACTGCCACAAACCCAAAATTTTTGACCATCGTGATATTGTCAGTGGTTAATTGAGATTTACCGGTTAACGTATAATTTTTCACCTTACTCTCATCGGTGAATGGGGATGTAAAGGGATCATAATTGGTAAATGCAAGTGGAATGACCAGATTGTGTAATCGTTGGTCCTGAGTATTCGAAATATGTAATGTCATCCAGCCAGTAAACATGGACATTCCGGGATTATCACTGGCTAAAATATCGACTTTGAGGCTGCGGGTACCGGGTTGGGTACACTGTTCTGCCGTGGTCAGATTGTCGGTGCCACATGGTGTGATTTCCTGTAAACGTATTTTAGCCGGCTCAATATTGCCGTTAGTCGAACGAACTCTGGCGGAAAACAGCGTATAGTCACCCTGATCCCGTAGTCTTCCTTCATAGAGCGCTGTGATTTTAAGCGGCTCCGTGGCTTGCAAATCAATCGGGTCTGTTGGCAGAAAAGGGGACTGGTTAATGTCTCTGACCATCAGCTTACCTTCACCCTCAGTCGCTGCTGAAGATTTATCTGCATCTGGTGCCAGTTGCTTAATTTGCTGATACAGGTAAGGTCCTAATACGGCAATATTATAAGATGATACTGCGGCACGGTGCAGCCCTACCACCATAAGGTCTTTCTGGCTGATTAACGGTGATCCTGAGGAGCCTCCTTCTGTATCACAATTGTGGTGAAGGGTCTTCTCGTCTCCGCCTGTGATAATTTTACAGGCCGTCCCATCATCGTTTTCTGAGGCGATTTTTTTGGGGTGATACCCGGAAAGCCAGTAACAAATACAGGTTCGTTTTCCAGTGCAGATTTGTTAGTTGAAGCGTTTATCGCCAGCGTACCAAAAATCTGCCGGATACCTGCTTCTTCATAAGCCAGTGCATCTGGTTTAAGAACAGCCCAGTCATCAGCTCCTCCATTACCGGCGATAACCACAGATTCCGAATTAATCGTCAAAGTATTTTCCAGAGGCTCGTCACTGCTGCAACCGGGGTACTGATAATTGTACAGCATGCTTAAACTTACAGGTCCTGCATCCCCGGCGATATGGTGATTAGTTATGGCATAGGGTCCTCCCGCAAGATTCCAGGCTGTACCTGCATCATCAGCAATAAACACCGCCCGACTTTTACGGTAAAACTGAGGGTTAATCGTTTTATAGCAACCTGCTAACTGACTCTGGTCAGTACCAATAATAGCTCTCGTTTTACCCACCGGCATATACCGGTAGTGGTCAATGATAATATTTCCTTTATCACTGTTTCCTTCAGGTAATATCAACCTGATTAACAGTTGGTTCCCATTTACAGGGGATGTAATTAACTGTGGTCGGGTTCCATCATAAAACATTTTTTGATTATAAATTTTCCTCTGGTTACCATTATTATCACTGACTTCCAGCCATGATCCCGAAGGAAGTAATATTTTATTAAGGACCAGCGATATTTTTTCAGCACCTTTAACCTGTAACGCCCAGGTTTTTATATTGCTTCCAGATGATTGTTTAATAAGGTTAATATTGACTTTTTTAGTGATGTAGCTACTTTCACTATATTCCTTTGGAATGGTAGGTGTCTTATCATTTAAAGCCATTGCAGGTAATAAATGAAATGAAGACAGTAGCAGTGCGCCTACAGGCATTATCTTTTTCATAAGTTCTCCGGTGGTACCTTTTAAAAGTACTGGTCAGTTTATTCGAAAGATATTTTTATAATGGTCTGAAACAGATATTGGTTAGTTCAGTATTTGAAGGATTATATTTCGGGATAATAGATAATGTCATATAGGTGTGTGCGATATTTAAGGATGATGTCTCTGAATTTATCTGCCCGATGGACTCCTTCCGGGGCGCTGGTGATTTATCAGTCTGCGCGTCCGGGATGGGCAGGTCTTCATAGTACGGAAGATTGAAGGTGAAGGGGATAGTTACACTTCGTTCGGGTAGATTATGCAGTAAAGTATCATTATCCTTTGCTGTATACTGAATTTTTACCGACGAATGAAAGCGATGGCGGATGATGGCAGATAAACAAATGAGTGTGGTTATCCTTGCAGCAGGCAAGGGAACACGAATGTATTCAGACCTTCCGAAAGTTCTTCATCCGCTGGCAGGCAAGCCGATGGTGCAGCATGTGATTGATGCGGCAAAGGGGCTAAACGCAGAAAATATACATCTGGTGTATGGTCATGGCGGAGAGTTACTGAAAACCACCCTCAATGATCCTGCTTTACACTGGGTCGAACAGGCCGAACAGTTAGGAACCGGCCATGCAATGCAACAGGCGGCTCCGTGGTTTGCTCAGGATGAAGATATTCTGATGCTCTATGGCGATGTGCCACTGATTTCTCAGCAAACCTTACATCGGTTACGTGAGCAAAAACCGCAAGGCGGTATCGGATTGCTGACGGTAGTGCTGGAAAACCCGTTTGGCTATGGACGGATCGTTCGTGAAAACGGTGAGATTACCGGGATTATTGAGCAAAAAGATGCCAGCCCTGAGCAACTCAACATTACTGAAATCAATACCGGTATTCTTGTGGCTGACAGCAAAGACCTGCAGCGCTGGCTGGCAAAGCTGAGTAATAATAATGCTCAGCACGAATATTATATTACCGATATCATTGCGATGGCTCATCAGGAAGGCCGCCGTATCGTTGCCGTTCATCCACAAAGTCTTAGTGAAACTGAAGGGGTGAATAACCGCCAACAGCTGGCGACGCTGGAACGTATATACCAGCGCGAAACAGCAGACAAATTATTGCTGGCAGGTGTCATGCTGAGTGATCCGGCACGTTTTGATTTGCGCGGCACCCTGCAACATGGACGTGATGTCACCATCGATATCAATGTGATTCTGGAAGGTCAGGTCGTACTGGGCAACGGTGTAACCATTGGTGCGGGGTGTGTGATCAAAAACAGTGTGATAGGCGATGGATGTGAAATTAGTCCCTATTCGGTGATCGAAGATGCCACCCTGGAAGCTGTCTGTACTGTGGGGCCGTTTGCCCGTCTCCGTCCGGGAACTATTCTGGCGGAGCAGGTACATGTCGGCAACTTTGTTGAAGTCAAAAAAGCGATATTGGGTAAAGGTACCAAAGCCGGTCATTTAAGCTATCTGGGCGATGCGCAGATTGGCGCCAATGTGAATATTGGTGCCGGCACCATCACCTGCAACTATGACGGGCAGAACAAATCTCAAACTATCATTGGCGATGATGTGTTTGTCGGATCCGACAGCCAGTTTATTGCACCGGTGACTGTTGCGGATGGTGTCACTATTGCGGCCGGCACGACAGTGATGAAGGATGTAAACGAGGAATCACTGGTTTATAATCCGAAGCAACAAACCGAAAAAACCGGTTGGTCAAGGCCGGCAAAAAAATAAACACTCTGATTTTTTCCGGACAGCCGGCAAAGACTGGCTTCCGGATAAGCTGTAACAATAATAACCCCCACTCTCTACAAGGCTCGGGGGATCCGTACAACGGAATATCAGGTCAGACGACAATCTCTATGGCGAATACGCCATAACGTCAGGATTAAAAAATATGTGTGGAATAGTGGGTGCAGTTGCACAACGTGATATTGCGGAAATTCTGCTGGAAGGTTTACGCCGTCTGGAATACCGTGGCTATGATTCTGCCGGACTGGCAGTGGTCAATCAACCGGGCGAAATTATCCGTCTGCGTCGTTTAGGTAAAGTACAGGCGCTGGTGGAAGCCGCTGAGCAGCAGCCGTTACCTGGTGGTACCGGTATTGCCCACACCCGTTGGGCAACCCATGGTGAACCTTCCGAAGAGAACGCACATCCTCATGTCTCCGGTAATATTGTGCTGGTACATAACGGAATTATCGAGAACCATGAAGAACTGCGGGTCAGAGTTACAGAACTTGGCTATAAGTTTACTTCAGAAACCGATACCGAAGTGGTCGCTCATCTGATTAATGATGAGCAGAAGCGTGGCGGATCACTGTGTGAAATCGTTCAGCGGGTGATTAAACAGTTACGTGGTGCCTACGGCATGGTGATCATGGACAGTAATGATCCCTCCGTGCTGGTGGCCGCTCGTTCCGGAAGTCCTCTGGTGATTGGTTGCGGTGTGGGTGAAAACTTTATTGCTTCTGATCAGCTGGCATTGTTGCCGGTAACCCGTCGCTTTATCTACCTTGAAGAAGGGGATGTGGCTGAAGTCACCCGCCGTTCAGTCACTATCTATGCCAATGGTAAAGTGGTCTCCCGTCCGGAGATTGAATCTTCCGCACAGTACGATGCCGGTGATAAAGGTCTTTACCGCCATTACATGCAGAAAGAAATCTACGAACAGCCCATGGCAGTGAAAAGCACTCTGCAGGGGCGTTTTCATCAGGGAGTCGTTGATCTGGAAGAACTTGGACCGGATGCAGAGGCTCTGCTCGGCAAAGTTGAGCATATCCAGATAGTCGCCTGCGGAACGTCTTATAATTCCGGGCTGGTTTCACGCTACTGGTTCGAATCGCTGTCTGGTATCCCGTGTGATGTCGAAATTGCCTCTGAGTTCCGCTACCGCAAACCAGCGGTCAGAAAAAACAGCCTGCTGATTACCCTCTCTCAGTCGGGTGAAACTGCGGATACTCTCGGGGCGTTGCGTCTGTCTAAGCAACTGGGTTTCCTGGGATCTCTGGCTATCTGTAACGTGGCAGCCTCTTCTCTGGTACGCGAATCAGATTTAGCGCTGATGACCCGGGCCGGAGTGGAAATTGGGGTGGCCTCCACCAAAGCATTTACCACTCAGTTGACCGTACTACTGATGCTGGTGGCGCAGATGGCAAGGCTGAACGGTAAGCCGGAACAGGTTGAACATGACATTGTCCATGCGTTACAGGCCCTGCCTAGCCGGATAGAGCAGATTCTGTCCCATGATAAGCAGATTGAAGCTCTGGCTGAAGGTTTCTCTGACAAGCACCACGCACTGTTCCTGGGCCGTGGCGATCAATACCCGATTGCCATGGAAGGGGCGCTGAAGCTGAAGGAGATCTCCTATATTCATGCTGAAGCTTACGCCGCCGGAGAACTGAAACACGGACCTCTGGCTCTGATTGATGCGGATATGCCGGTCATCATTATTGCACCAAATAACGAATTGCTGGAAAAATTAAAATCCAACATCGAAGAAGTTCGCGCCCGTGGCGGTCTGTTGTATGTCTTTGCCGATCAGGATGCCGGTTTCACCGACAGTCCAAATATGAAAATCGTTCAACTGCCTCATGTGGAAGAAGTCCTGGCACCGATTTTCTACACCATCCCGATGCAGTTACTTTCTTATCATATCGCCCTGATTAAAGGGACCGATGTTGATCAGCCACGTAACCTGGCAAAATCGGTGACGGTGGAGTAATCCATAGCCTCAGGTTGTCGCAACCAGACTGAACCGTAAAACGTAAAAGCTCTGAACCCGGTGATGTGGTTAACCCGTCCCGGGTTTTTTGTTGGCGGACGAACAAACAACCGGCGATGGACCAGTTATCTGCGCTATTTTTAATGCCGGAAGTCATGAATAAATAGGATTTATTTACATTTAGCCGGGATGTATCACTGGTTTGGCTATTTTTGTTTAAAAAAAATGGATAATTAATTGTTATTACATAAGAATTTGCTCTGGATAAATCAGGGTTTAAGGTGGTGACTGTCTCCGGGCTATGTTATTAACTCTTTATGACATGACGTATAACTGACTGCCGGAGAGAACCATGAAAAAAATAGCCTCCCTGAGCGTATTACTTTTGCTGAGCGGATTCAGCCAGTGGGCGAGTGCAGAGCAGACTCTGCGTTTTGGCGTAGACCCCACCTTTCCTCCCTTCGAATCAAAAGCCAGTAATGGCAAATTACAGGGATTTGATATTGATCTGGGTAATGCCATCTGCGCCCAGGCCAAAGTGAAATGCCAGTGGGTTGAGATGGGCTTTGATGGCAGTATCCCTGCCTTACAGGCGAAAAAGTTTGATGCCATCCTGTCGGCAATGTCGATGACAGAAAAGCGCCAACAGCAGGTCGCATTCAGCAATATGCTGTACAACACGCCCAGTGCCTTACTTACCCCGGCAGGCAGCAAACTCACCGCAGATATTGCAACACTGCGCGGTAAAACCATCGGTGTGGCACAAGGCACCATTCAGGAAGCTTATGCCAAATCGAAATGGGCTTCTCAGGGCGTGAATGTGGTGTCGTACGCGAATCAGATGGAAGTGTATCCGGACTTAGTGGCTGGCCGGCTGGATGCCAGTGTGGCCAATGCGGTTTCGGCCGAACAGGGGTTCTTAGGAACTCCGGAAGGAAAAGGTTTTGAGATTAAAGCCATGCTGACCGACAAAGCAATACTGGGTAACGGTGTAGGTATCGCAGTACGTAAAGGCGATGTGGCTGAGCTGAAACTGATTAATGATGCACTCGCGGAACTTCACGCCAACGGCACTTATGATCGACTGACAAAAAAATACTTTACCTTTAAAGTCTATCCGTGAACCGTATATCCACTGCCACAGGACAGAGTATGTCAGTATTGCCGGATTACCAGACCCAGCGTCAGCATTTTATGACCGCCGCTAAACAGCGCAATGGTATTGTGACTTCATACCCACATCCGCTACCCGGGCCACAGGGCGAACCGCTGTATACCGATGTTGTGGTCATTGGAAATCCCGCAGCTCAAAAGCTGATGCTGATCATTTCCGGGACTCATGGTGTTGAAGGTTATTACGGTTCGGAGAGTCAGTCTGACTGGCTGGAATTTATCGGGCAGTCCCCGTTACCCGATGATACCGCCATTGTGCTCGTTCATCTGATTAATCCCTGGGGCACTGCACATCTGCGCCGGGTCAATGAAGACAATATTGACCTTAACCGTCATTTTGTCGATTTCAGCCAGCCGTTGCCCGAAAACCCGGATTATCCTTTTTGGCATGATGTCTATCACGGGGATCGTCACAGTGCAGACAGCCTGTTGTCAGAAAATCTGGCGACATATGGCTGGCAGACCATGCAGAAAATCGTCGAGGCCGGGCAGTATCAGTCGGCTGACGGAATATTTTATGGCGGGCAGCAGCCTGGTTGGTCTTATCGCATCATGGAAACCATCCTGCGGGACCATCTGAGTGAAGCGAAAGTGATCCTGAGCTTTGATTTGCATACCGGGGCAGGTGCCTGGGGTCACCCGATGCTGCTTTCGATAGCTGAGCAGCCGGTGGCAGCACATCAGTGGGGAAAAGCAGTCTATGGCGAATGGCTGACCCTCCTGTTTACCGGCCCTGGCAGACAGAGTGACACCGGAGTTGCGGCATCTGCTACCGGCTATCTTTCTCAGTTTTTAATTAATTCATTACCTGAAACCTGCATATTACCGCTGGTGGTGGAGTGCGGGACCTATGCCGGGGAAGATATGCATCGTCGAGTCAGAGACGATCACTGGCTGCATCTGCAGGATTATTCCACCAGCCCTGCCAGCGACCCCGTGATAGCCATTAAACAGCAGCTGGCGGAAGGTTTCTGGCCGGCAGATCCTGACTGGAGGTCGCTGGCCGCCTTTCGTACCCGGCAAATTTTTGAACGCGGCTGGAAAGCCCTCTCTGCTAAATAAAACGAGCCATTTCACAGAAATGGCAACTTTACTCTGTAGCGGCGGCATTGGACTCGATCACTGCTCCGCATCGCTGTCAGTAATCTGAAAGTCGCGGGTGATGCCCTGAGTTTGCCGACCCCATTCAGAAGCTTTTGTCCGTTGCTGGTGCAGGGCAAAGGCCTGTTGGTCCGCAAAGCTCTCTTCAAGCCGCCAGATAAAAGGGTCTTCTGTCGGGGTCACACTGAAGGAGAGGCAACCGGCCTCCAGTTTTGTCAGCCGGGTATGTCCGGGCAGATACTGGCGTACCCGTTCGGCTTGCTGTTCATTTTCGCAGATTAAACGGCCACTAAGTTGGATCATCGTATTCTCCCGGGTTACAGACTGACTTAACGTTATACCAGATAATATTTCGGCAGTGTAAGGCCTTAGCGGCTGGCGGCGTTCAGTGCCGGGTTACCGCTCGCCAGCCGTTGGCAGGCTTCGGTGACTTCCGGCGGAAAATCAACATGGCCGATAAAGCCTGCCCCTGCTGGGCCATAGCCTTGAGGATTATCCTGCAGACGGCGAATTTCACCGGTGATCATCGACAGATAACGCTCAATATCCCACAGGCCAGATTCGGTGCCTGCCCCGACGACCGATAAATGCCCCGACTCCTGGTGTAATTGTGGGGTAAACACCGGCCAGCTGATAAACGTGGTTTCGGTTTCACGCCATGCAAAGCGGAAGGTTTCAGTGGTGCGGCGCTGCATTAGCGGGTCCTGAACCAGTAAAACCCTGGCAGGGATGCTCCCGCTTTCTTCCAGCATTTTCAGACTAAATTCTGCATTTTCACCACAGTTCGTCGAGAGCGCCTCGCACAGAATCTGATCATCAGATAGCTGATACTCATGTACAGCAATATAGCGCAGCAGGTCGGCTTCCGTTTCTCCCTGCGGTGGCAGGCTACCCTTTTGTCGGGCTCTGTCATTCAGTGCTTGTTTTAGCAATGCTGTCGAATGACCGATACCGCCACTGATCAACAGCTTCATCTGATGCTGAGCTGCAAACTGCAACGCGGCTTCAATATTCGGTATAATGGCGTGCCCGGCCAGGATCAACATCTCCGCACCGGCGGCGGTTTCGGGGGTAAAAGTATCCCGGGCCAGCCAGCGGCTGAGTATATTAAGGCAGGTGATATCCTGTTGAGTTAACTGCACTGGGTGACTCCCCGGATTAAATGAGTGGCTGGCTATCATGCCGCGACGCGGATTACAGGATATTAATGTATATCATGGATGTGAGCGGTGAGACGGCAGAAAGCGTCGAAAAAGCAGGCCCGGCGAATTATTAACACGACAGACTCTCCCGTGCTCAGAAGAGATCTGATTCAGGAACAAACAGTGAAACTGCCGTGAACAAAGCCGGAAACCTGCGGACAGGTTGCCGGCGGTCAGTCAGATTTGCGCTTGTCCGCCATCGACGAACAGTTCAGTACCGTTGATAAAGCCTGAGGCATCGGAAGCCAGAAACGCCACCACTTTGCCCACTTCACCAGGTTCACCCAGCCGTCCTAACGGAACCTGTGCGGCCAGCGCATCAAACAATCCCTGACGGTGTTCTTCCGGAACCAGATCACCCAAGCCCGGGGTACGAATTGGGCCGGGGCTGACGGCATTCACCCGGATAGCGCGGTCTTTCAGATCCAGAGCCCAGCTGCGGGCAAAATTCCGGACGGCAGCTTTACTGGCACTGTAAACGCTGAAACTGGCTGTCCCTTTTATCGAGGTGGTGGAAGAGGTCAGGATCACCGAGGCTCCCTGAGAGAGTAATGGCAGCGCTTTCTGAACCGTAAATAACAGGCCACGCACGTTGGTCCCAAAGATTCGGTCAAAATGTTCTTCAGTAATGTCGCCCAGCGCCATCATATCTCCGCCGCCGGCATTGGCGAACAGAATATCCAGATGTCCGGAATGTTTCCCGATAGCGTCATAGAGGTTATCCAGCTCTGCTAATTTCGAGACATCGGCCCGGATGCCAATGGCTGAATGACCAATAGTGGCAACGGCGGCATCAAGTTCTGCCTGACGCCGTCCGGTGATATAAACCTGTGCGCCTTGTTTTGCCAGTTCCTGTGCTGATGCCAGGCCGATACCGGTAGTGCCACCGGTGACTAACGCGACTTTACCGTTCAGTGAGTTGCTCATGGTGATACTCCTTCAGAAATCTTGTGAATGATGAGTCTGTCCGACACCGGCACTATTTCCGTCGGTGGTTACAGGCGATGTCGCTACTGTAGTCCTGACGGGATTATCGAAAAATATGCAAAAATGAAAATAACTATCCATACTGGTGGATAATCAGAGTCAGCCTGCAGGAGAGAGTCACTGTGTTGGACCAGTTATTAGCTATCCGCGCTTTTGCCCGGGTCACCGATACCGGTAGCTTTACCCGGGCAGCAGATTCACTGAATATGCCGGTTTCAACAGTCAGTAAGCTGGTGAAATCGCTGGAAACGTATCTGGGGGTCCGGTTATTGTTGCGTACTACCCGCAGGGTAACTCCCACCCCGGAGGGACGGGAGTACTATGAAAATACCGCGAGAATTCTCAGAGATATTGAGGAAATGGACAGTGCACTGAGCCTGGCCGGGCGGCGGCCGCGGGGACAGCTACGTGTAGATATTGGGGCCTCCACCGCCCGCGATGTGCTTATTCCCGCATTACCGGATTTTATGGCGCGCTATCCGGAAATCACGCTCGATTTGGGGGTCGCAGACCGGCAGGTGGATCTGATTAGCGGTAATGTGGACTGTGTGATCCGTGGCGGGCCGATGAATGATTCATCATTGGTTGCACGCCATATTGGTGATGCTGTGATGATCACCTGTGCGACGCCAGGTTACCTGCAACAGTATGGCATTCCGGCAACACCGCAGGACCTGAACGGCGAGCACCGGCTTATTAGTTATCTCTCTTCACTGACCGGCAGGGTTTTTCCCTTTCGTTTTCTTTGCGAGGGTGAACTGACTGAACTGAAAGTACAGCGTAGTCTGGGGATAAATGAAAGCAACGCCCATCTGGCGGCAGCGCAAGCCGGGTTAGGGATTGTTCAGACTTTTACCTATTCAGTGAAGAGTGCATTGCAGCAGGGGACAATGGTGGAAATTCTTAGCGAATGGCGGCCTCCACGTTACCCGTTCCATGTGGTTTATCCACAAAACCGCCATGTAACACACCGTCTGAGGGTGTTTATCGACTGGCTTTCGGAAGTCTTTCCGGCGTTACTGAGCGGAGAAACTGCCGGGAAAGAGGTGACAGGCCCGGCGGGCGGTAAGCCATCTGTTTGATGCCGGGGAGCGGTAATAGCCATGATAGTGCCCCTCCGTAGTCTGTTAACCAGATCATGATACTTTTGCAGCAGATACCTGCTATTTTATCTTTAAATAACCAATATTTCGGGTGTTACTCCGAAAGTAAGGATTTGTTCTCATGCAGGTGAGTAAAGTCTGTTTCGCTACCTTATTATCTCTATCGTTAATCCTCACCGGATGCAGTACCCAGCGTACTATTGTTCAGCGTAATGCTGATCATCTGGCCTGGCAGATGGCCGATCAGGATTTTTCTGCTTCACTCAGAACCCAGGTTCCGGATACGGCCAAAAATCTGACGAATTTCCTGCAGCGTTTTTATGATGAGGGCAAAAAGATGCGTGCGGCCGGGGTGTCGGAAGATCAGGCTCTGGCCGTTGCTGCTTTGCTAAGGGAGCGAATTGTTCAGGGGCAGTTGCCTTCGAATGAAACCTTCGCCGGTAAAACCTACACCTCTGCTCAGTCCGAAACGACTAAAAAGCTGGTGGCACAGACAATCGCTAATACTTTTATCGACGGTTATAACGGGGCTCAGTAATACAGTCCGGTAAGCCGTCCTCCAGATGGAGCATCAGCGGGAGAGTTTTTCCTGCATCAGGCGACGGATACGCGACAGCAGCCATTGTACTGCAGGGTCGTTGTCCCGGTTTCGATGCCAGAGTATGGCCAGAGCAAAATCTGGCATTGCGGCGGGTACCGGGGCTGAATCAAAACCATATCGCTCCTGCCAGTCATCAACCAGCAAAGCCGGCACAGTGGCAAATGCCGGAATTTTACTGAGAATCACCGGCAGTACCGAAAAATGTGTACTGATATAACGTACCTGCCTCGATGTTCCTTGCTCCAGCAACATTTTGTCCATAGCACTCTGACGGGCGCCCCGGTAAGACACCAACAGGTGTGGATGACGGGTAAATACTTCGCGGGTCAGAGGTCTTTGTACGGGGATCTGTTGACTGTCCCAGACGGTAGTGAATCCGCACGTAGCCAGTTGCTCACGGTTTAGTGCGGAGGAACACTGATCACCTGCGCTTACCGCCAGATCAATATTTTCCAGTTCCAGCTCGCTGACGACCTGCCAGGGGTCACAGGCCACGGCATTAAGGGAAATGGCGGGTGCATCCCTCAGAATTTCTGCCAGCAGGTCTGGCATCAGCCAGTGTTCAATCCAGTCGCTCATCCCGATGCGGAGTGTGATTTCATCGGTTGCCGGGTCAAATGTCTGCCTGCTGAACAAAACATTATGCAGTTCAGCAATCAGTGGCGCGAACCGGGCAGATAAAACAGTCGCCTCAGGTGTCGGGTGCATACCCTGAGCGGTGCGGACAAACAGCGGATCATCAAATAATACTCTCAGCCGTTTTAGTGAGGCGCTGACAGCCGGTTGTCCCAGGTGCAGGCGTGCTGCCGCTTTAGTCACGCTGCGCTCTTCATACAATACGCTGAAGACAATGATTAAATTCAGGTCTACGCCATGAAAATCAATATTTTTGATGTTACTCATAATTTCAATCAATTTAATTAATACCACTCACCAGGCTATAGTGCCGGTAATTTAGCCTTTTCTACAACAGGCCGTGAGAGGAAAAAATGACAAAAATGATAGTAGGCGACTGTACGGTTGAAAAAATTACCGAACAAACGGCGACCCTACCGTTGACGGCACTTTATCCGGATCATCAATTGCCGTTACGGGAAGAAACCCGTCCACAAAATGTTGAGTTATCAATACATAGCTGGCTTGTCAGAACTCCTGAACAGGTGATTGTGATTGATACTGCTACCGGAAATGGTCGTCAGCGCGATAATAAGCCGCTTTTTCATCAACTGGATACCCCCTATTACACCCGACTTCTTGCCAGTGGTGTCGATCCCGATGAGGTGTCGATGGTTATAATGACGCATATTCATACCGACCATGTGGGATGGAATACCCATCTGGTTAACGGTCAATGGCAGCCTCTGTTTCCCTCAGCCCGATATATCTGTTCCGCCACGGAACTGGAAGCATGCCTGGCAGATCCGCAGCAGCAGGAACTATTTAACGACAGCCTGTTACCATTGATTACCCGCGGACAACTGGATACTGTCAATGTGAATGAATCCCCCTGTTTTGCCGGAGTGTTGAGCTATTTACCTACCCCGGGGCACAGTATTGATCATGCGTCACTGATCCTTCATTCGGCAGGGAAGTCTGCAATTTTTACCGGCGATATTATGCATCACCCGCTACAGTTTCGTTTTCCGGAATGGAACTCAGTATTTTGTGAAAATAAACTGCAGGCGGTACGTTCGCGTCAAAAGGCTTTGGAATGGGCTACCGCGCATCAGGCCCTCTGGTTTAGTTCCCACTTTGCCGGTTCCTCGGTGGGGCGAGTGACCCGTGATCTTCATCAACAGTATCACTGGCAGGAGGTATGAATGTTTCAGCGTAAGCATTACCCACGGGCATCAGTCGGGAGGCTGTCTAAAGCGTTAGAAGCGGGGGAGGTTACTGCGCTGCAGCTGACCGAATGGGCACTTGATCGAATTTCGGCTGATGACCGGCGACTGCATGCCATCAGCCGGCTGCATGCCGCAGAAGCCAGAGCTGCTGCCACTGCCAGTGATCAGCGACGGGCTGCAGGGGTGCCTGTCGGTAAACTTGAGGGTATTCCGCTGCTGATCAAAGATAATATTGCGGTACGTGGTTGGCCGCAGACCGCGGGATCGGTGGCATTACAAGGGCTGGTAGCCAGCGAAGATGCTCCGCTTATCGCCAGATTACGCGGTGAAGGAGCTGTTCTGTTGGGGCAGACAGCAATGCATGAATTAGCGGCAGGAATTACCGGGGCTTCATCGCTGACCGGGTATACCGAAAATGTCTTTCATACGGGTTATTCACCCGGAGGTTCCAGTAGCGGCTCAGCGGTGGCGGTGGCTGCAGGATACACTCCACTGGCGATAGGCACCGATACTGCCGGCTCTGTGCGTATCCCTGCGGCGTTTGCTCAGATTTACGGATTACGGCCGACTCAGGGGCGGGTGAATATGCAGGGAATTGTCCCGCTATCGCCATCTCAGGATATTGCCGGGCCTCTGGTGAGACATGCCAGTGATCTGCCGCGGATTTATGAAATCATGACCGGTCGGACTCTGACGGAGACCACCGAACAGTTATCGGTAGGTGTTGTTTCTGAGTTATTCGATGAACAGGATCCGGTGGGGTATCAGGTCAGACGGGCACTGAATTTCCCCGCCACGGTTCGATTAACCACCGTGAGCTACCCGGAAATCAGCCATCTTGCCAGTGAAGCCAATATTATTGCTTATGAATTCTCTGAAGCCCTGGCTGGCTTTTTAGCTGACAGACCAGCCGTCCGGTATAAAACATTGTCACAGATTATTGATTCCGGGAAATATCACCCCGACCTCGGGACGATATTTCAGACCCGTGCGGCACACCCCGGCACTGACAGTGCGGATTTTTATCGGGTACAGCAAAAACAGGCCGCATTTTATCAGGATCTGGTGGCTTTCTTTCACCGTCACCGGATTAACCTGCTGGCTTTCCCGGTGATAAGCCAGCCCCCGGTCAGGCACGGTCAGGCTCAAACCGGCAGTAATGCTTTGATTTCAGCGACCACGGGCACCCCGGCTCTGGCATTACCGGCCGGTTTCACCTCCTGCGGAATGCCGACGGGACTGGAGTTACTGGCTCTGCGTGACAGAGAAGATCTGTTGCTGAGAGCAGCCAGTACTTTCCTGCCACCAGAGTGACGTGGTGAGATTCTGACAGAGGATGCAGACAGGTGCTTTGATCTCTGGTGAGTACGATTACGGTAGTAAAGAATTATCTGCATCTATTCGATTTTCAAATTATGTTTCAGTGTATTATTCGTTTTGCGGGTTTTTCTGCGAATGGTAGCGTGATTCTCTTGTTTACCAGACGGAAAACCTGATGAGCTCTCTGAAAGCACAACTGTTAGCCCATTTTTGTACCCTGCTGTTTGGGCTGTCTGCCATTTTTGGGGCACATATCACTGCAGATGCTGCGTCGATTGTGTCTGGCAGAGGGCTGACAGGCATGTTGACGCTGGTACTCTTGTTGCTGTTACTCAGAAATAAACGTCATCCACTGACCGGAACAGACAGAACGAAATTATTTATTAATGGCATGTTGCTCGGATGCCACTGGATCTGTTTTTTTCTGGGGGTCAGAGAAGGAGGGGTGGCGATGGGTACTATCGGCTTTGCCAGTTTCCCGGCATTTGTGATCTTCTTCGAAGGGGTGATGTGGCGCAAAATCCCGGCGAGTGGTGATCTGTTTATCGCCCTGATGATTCTGGGGGGCATAGCATTTCTGGCGCCCTCTGCTGTCGGTCCTCAACACAGTATGGCCGGTATGTTCTGGTCGGTCAGTGCCGGAGCGACACAGGCAGTCGTCGTGATGTTTAACCGTTATCACCGTACCGCCGCCTCACCCTTGCAGTCATCTTGCTGGCAGTGTTTTGGTTGCGCCATGATTGCGCTGTCCGCCGGATTTCATGGAATGGTGCAGAGTTCGGCCAGCGACTGGCTGTTTATTATTTTGCTCGGGGTGATTTGCACCGCGCTGGCTTACTGGTTACTGACATTAAGCCTGAGGACTCTCTTACCACGTACACTCTCTTTGATCCTGATACTTGAACCGGTTTATGCTCTGGTGTTGGCAAAATTATTTCTGCACCAGAATCCGGAATCGACAATGCTGCTGGCCGCGGCTTTGGTGACAGGGGCTTCGGTACTGTCGGTGGTCTGTCCACCGAAACCGGTACTACAGGATAATGTGTAGTCCTGCCATTAATAAACACTGTGGTGAACTGCTCCGGCAATCTCACTGCACCCGCTGACACCACCACCCTGGGCGATGAGTTATGGCAGATAAAACGCTGGATATACGCTGGTTAAAAACCTTCGTTGCGGTCGCCCGTAACGGTTCGATGACGGATGCCACACAGTCGGTATTTCGTTCGCAGTCAGCCATCAGTATGCATATCAAAAATATCGAGACTCTGCTCGGAAGGCCGGTGTTTCACCGGGAAGCTAAAAAAATGATTTTGACGCGGGCTGGCAGAGAATTACTGACCTATGCTCATGACATCTTAAAATTGCATGCAGAAGCCATACAGTATGTCAGTGGAACCGACCTGCGAGGCAAGGTCAGTCTGGGTATTCCTGATGATTATGCCGCGGGCTACCTGCCATTTATCCTGCAAATGCTGGGGGAGAAATTCCCGTTTATCGAACTGTCTATTATTTGCGAACCTTCTCTGAGGCTGATCCCAATGATTGAGGATGGCACCCTGGATATTGCGATTGTGTCCCGGGATGCCCCTCAGAGAGGGACTTTTCTGTTTACCGAACCTCTGGTCTGGGTCGGTAGCCCACATCATCTGCAAAATGAACATGAGCCCTTACCGGTCGCGGTGTATGAGTATGGCAGCGAAGCCAGAGAGAATATCCTGAGTTCTCTGGAGCAAATGAACAGAAGTTACCGGATAGCTTACAGTAGTCCTTATCTGGCCGGACAGATAGCGATTGCCCAAAGTGGTATGGCGGTTGCTGTGCTTGCGGAGTGCAGTGTGCCGGATTATCTGCAGAAAATTGTTCACCCCGATCTGCCACCGTTGCCTGCGCTGGAGGTTTGCATCATTACCCGGGCTTCATCCCCTGACGGCAGCATTAATAATCTGCTGAGTACCGAAATTATCTCAAAATTACAGCAACTTCGCACCAGTCCATTGCCAGTGGTGGACTGAAGGCGCTGAATCATCGGGGGCAGTCGTTTCTGTCGCCCGACTCTTTAGTGCTGCCGCAACATATTGCCACCCTTTTTTCATTGATGTTCCCCAAAATCCCCCTACGCTTTAGCTTATCGGATCAGTCTGTGATTTTCGTAAGTTGGAACCATGCAGAAAGGTATCCTGTAACAGAGGTGTGGTGAACAATCAGATGAAAATTATCAGCTTTCTGAAAAATCCAATGATAGTGGTGTACTGCCTGGCACTGATGGTTGCGCACAACGGCTACATGATGCTCCGGCCCATACTATTGCTGGTAATGGAGAACGCACCAGAAAAACTCCGGAATTTCCATTCATGGCAGGAAGCACTAAGTTTCCTGGAAACTTTTGATATCCCGAGATTTATGATGGGCCTGGTGCTGTTCTGCATGGCCTTTACGTTGCTGATGCGTACCAGGATTGCCTGGTTCAGTTCATTACTGTTGTTGTTCTGTATTGCACTGACCAACCTGATCATTCTGAAAGCTCATCATACTCAGGCGATCTATGCGCTAATTACCATGGGTGGATTACTGTTCTACTGGCGGCATTTTGATAAGCACAGCCTCGGTAGTACCAGTATTTTCGCTGTGGTCAGCGTTCTGTCACTGATCGTTTATGGCATGCTGGGAACACTTTATCTTGGTGACCAGTTTACCCCGCCGGTTAAAGATCTGCCGACGGCGTTTTATTTTGTGATTGTCTGTATGTCTACGGTGGGATTTGGCGATATTCTGCCTCATACCACCGCGGCAAGGATGTTTACCCTGACGGTGATTATTTTCGGTATCACTATTTTTGCCGCATCGGTTGCCTCGATAGCCGGTTCACTCATAAGCCAGAATGTTCAACGTATTCTCAAAGGGCGGTTTTCTCACGTGGAACGTAAAAATCACTATATTGTGGCCGGATCTTCAGCACTGGCACAGAGTGTCAGCCAGGGGCTGGCTGATACCGGCGGGAATGTGACCATCGTCTGTTATCCGGGCAACAAAGCTGAGTTTCCTGAAACGGCTGATGTTATCGAAGGTGATCCCTCCTCGCTTCCCATACTGGAGCAGGCTGGTGCTTCGAAAGCGAAATATATTGTGGCGCTGATGGATAATGACGCCGATAACGCCTTTGTGGTACTGGCGGCCAAAGAGGCCGGCGGCGATGACACCAAAACCATTGCGCTGGTCAATGAAAGTCAGAATATGACTAAGATTAAGCGGGTACGGCCAGACGGTGTGCTGTCGTTGCAGCAACTTGGTAGTGAAATTCTGGTACGTACCCTGAATGGCGATGGTGGCAATAGTCCGATGAATATCGATATCTTCTTTAACAATACTTCTTCGCCGGAAGAACATTAATGGCCGGAGGGGGAATCGTAGTTTTCAGGAGTAAAGATCGACAACTCAATATTTCCACTGTCGTACATCCCGGGAATATTTTGCTTTTCCAGATAACTAATCATCAGGTCCAGTGCCCTGAATGCCTGCAATTCCGGGTTCTGATCAATGGTGTAGGATAAAATATCCTGCTGCAATAACCGGCGGGTAGTGTCGTAGAGTTCATGGGTGATAAACGCTATCTTCTTCAGTGGAGATTTTTATACCTGCCAGTATTCCCATTTGTTACTTATCCCACCAGTATCAGGAAATAATCATATATATCTGTCATATATAATCATTGTACGATTGCACCATTACAGTGATTACCCGCGAATTCAGAATTTCTTTTCGGCAATTTATTTCTGACTCTTAATTTAAAAACACATATAAAACAAAGAATTAATTTAATTCATCTCTGGCATGCTATGTGCATAGCGGTTATCTGTAGCAGAATTTACGGATAACCATGAGGCAGAGGAATAATGAGTCATTTGCAGGAATCTGAATCACCGCATCCCCTGGAGATAAATCAGTTAAGCCACCATTTTGTGCTGGAGAATGGTGAAGAGTTACGGCTGTTTCAGTTTCTCAATTTTGTGGTAAAAGCCGGTGAGATTGTTGCGGTAGTCGGCCGCAGTGGTGCCGGAAAAAGCACCTTGTTTAACCTGATCTCAGGATTACTGAAACCCAGTTCTGGGAGTGTGGTATTGGGGCCGGCAAAAAATGGTGCTGTTGGCCGCATCGCCTACATGCTGCAAAAAGATCTGTTATTACCGTGGCGGACCATTCTGGATAATGCCCTGTTGGGTATTGAGCTATACCGGAAAATTACTCCGGCTGATCGTCAGCGAGCAATTGATATGCTGGCACGTTACGGTCTTTCCTCGGTAGAGAATGCCTATCCGGCCTCTCTGTCCGGCGGCATGAAACAACGGGTTGCCCTGACCCGCACACTGTTATGTGACCCGACGGTGATCCTGCTCGATGAACCTTTCTCTGCACTGGATTATGAAACCCGGCTGATGCTGGAAGATGATGTCATGAATCTGACCAGGACCGGAGAGACCAGCGTCATTCTGGTCACCCACGATATCGACGAAGCTATTGCCATGAGTGATCGGGTGGTCCTGCTAGGCGGGCGGCCGGCAAAAATCGTGATGGAGCAAAAAATCGATCTTACCACCCAGGGACCGAGAACGGCCGTTTCTGCCCGCGGAGCACCTGAATTTCATGATTACCATACCCAAATCTGGGATGGCTTAAGAATGAATAACGTGGCTCACGGTCAATAGGACAGATATCAATGACACAAAATGCAGATAAGCGCAGAGCAACAATCATTGTCTTTTTTATTCTTTTTTTACTGGTGTGTTTATGGGGACTGGCCGCGCAACAAAACTGGATTAACGGCCAGTTATTAGGTTCACCTTACGGTATTTATCACTCAGCCGTTATCGGTCTGACCCAGGGGCAACTGCTCTTTGATACCTGGATTACCTTTTATGAAACCATCATGGGTCTGGTCATTGGTAGCGGGTTAGGAATTATTCTCGGGCTGGGATTATGGTTTTACCCTAAGTTGTCGCAGGTCGGCGAGCAATTTTCCGTCATTCTTAACAGCATCCCGAAAATTGCCCTTGGACCATTGATCATTATCTGGTTCGGCTCAGATACCACGTCAAAAATCTGGCTATCCGCGATCTCTTCATTTGCTGTCGCCATGATTTCTGCCTGCGCAGTGGCCAGGGAAATTGACAGCGATTTAATGAATCTTTTTCGTTCATTTAAAGCATCCAATGCCCAGGTTTTCAGGAAACTGATTATCCCGTCGTCGGTGCCTTGGATTTTTTCCATTATTCGTATCAACGTCGGCTTTTCGCTGATTGGTGCTGTGGTGGGGGAATATATCTCATCAAATAACGGTCTGGGCCATGAAATCTTTGTGGCGGGTTCGCTGTTTGATCTTAATACCGTTTGGCTTGGCGTCATTGTACTGACAGTGATGGCATCGTTAGTAACCTGGTGTATTCAATATATTGAGAAAAGGGTGGTTAAATGGAAAGCATAAAAATGAAATCTGTTCGTAAACTGGCTGCGGTTGCTGTGCTGGCCGGAACCTCCGCATTTGCTTCCTTCGCAGAAGCAAACCAGCCTGCTGTCATTTATGAAGCTTTCCACTCGATTCAGTATCTGCCGTTATATGTCGGTATCGACCAGGGCATTTTTGCCAAACACGGCGTGGATTTAAAACTGATGACTGCCGGAAGCGGTGCTCAGGCTGTGGCGGCGGTGATTGGCGGGCATGCCGATTTCTCTTTACAGGACCCGATGACTGCTGTGTTGGCTCATATTAAAGGTGCGCCGATCACCAATATCGGGCTGGTGGTCGCCGGGGTACCGGTATGGATTATTGCTCCGCCATCTGCCAACCTGCACTCCGAAGCCGACCTGAAGGGGAAAACGGTCTCTACTGCGATGCCACCGAGTACCACCACTTATCTGTTACAGCAACTGATAAAAGATAAAGGGATTCAGGGGGTGAATCTGAGTACGGTTCAGTTGGGAACTGAGTTATCGCCGCTAGGTGTCGGTCGTGCGCAGGCTGCAACCGTTTATGAACCTCAGGTCGACCAGGGGATTGCCAGCGGCTATAAGATTGTTTACTCGTTTAATGACAAGTATCAGGGAGAATTTGCTTTTTCAGCCATTGATGCTCTGCAGTCAACAATCAAAAGTAAACCTGAGATGGTGAAAGACTTTATCGAAGGCCTGGCTGAAGCCGAAAAAGTGATCCATAACTCTCCGGATATTGCCCGCCAGGTAGCGATTAAAGAGTTTCCGACGTTAGATGCTAAAGTCGTGACTAATGCGGTTGACCGGCTGGCAAAAAATAACATTTACGCTGTCGATCCGTATATTTCCGAAGGTGCCTTTAATAATGCCATTAATGTGCAGCAGTACATCGGCAATATTAAACCGGGTCAGGTCACCTACGCGGATGTGGTGCATAACATTTATAAGAAATAATCCGTGATTATTGGGTCATGACAGGAAGCAATATGAAACAGAACACCCCGCTGGAGCAGGCGATAGCTTCGGTACAACAACGAAATCCTGAGTTGAAGGCCTTTGTCTGGCTGCCTGAGCACTATCCGGAAACACCCGGGGGATTACCGCTTTCAGGGATACCTGTCGCGGTGAAAGATCTGATAGACACTAAAGATATGCCTACCGGTTACGGTTGCCGGCTGTTTCAGGGGCACCTTCCGGCGGAAGATGCAAAGATAGTCCGGCAACTGAAAGCCGCAGGTGCGACGATTTTTGGTAAAACGGCCACCACGGAGTTTGCCTGGCGCCACCCTGCGGCCACGGTAAATCCCTGGAATTATCGTCATACTCCGGGCGGATCCTCCAGCGGTTCAGCGGCTGCGGTCGCGGCAGGTATTGTCAATATCGCCCTGGGTACACAAACCGTAGGGTCGGTGATTCGTCCGGCCGCCTACTGTGGTGTCGTCGGATTTAAACCGACTTATGGACGGGTGTCAGTGGAAGGTATTCAGCCACTGGCAGGCTCGCTTGACCATACCGGTTTTATTGTCTCTGATTGCTACTATGCCAGCCTTTGCCAGCAGGTGATTGTCGACAACCAGACCACAGTATCTCACCCTGTCCCAGTGAAGCCACGCCGGGTCCGGTTGTATATGCCCGCGCATTGGCAGTCGGCGGATGAGGAACTGAAAAGCTGGTTTTCCGGGATCATTGGCTGGCTGAATGAGCAGGGGATTGAATGCCGTCCGTTGGAGGCTGCAGATAAAGCACCTGAATGGCTGGCGGCACTGGACACCATTCTGGCCTATGAAGCCTGTCAGGGGCTGTCAGCAAAAATTGGCGCGGACTTATCTGCGGTCGGTAAAGCGACCTCCGCACTCATTCAGCAAGGGAGTGAGATTTCTTCAGAGGTCTATCAGCAGGCAATAACCTTTATGCAGCAATGTCGTCGTCAGCGTGATGATTATTTCCATGACAGCGATGTCATTCTGTCGCTGGCTGCCCCGTCAGTGGCACCGCAAGGGCTGAGTTCAACGGGGGATGCCTCGTTCTGCGCCCCCTGGTCATTCCTCGGATTACCTGCGATGACGCTACCGGGCGGAATTTCCGCTCAGCGATTACCGATAGGTCTTCAACTGATCGGTCATTCGATGAAGGAAAGCGATTTAATCTCGATGGCCTGTTGGTTTGAGTCTCGCTTACCCCGTATTAAAGCTCCTTTGATCGGCGGAGGGAGTGACCGTGATAAGAGTTGACCCGCAACAGTTGCTGACACTCATCAGCGATAAATTGCAGCGTGCAGGTTTGCAGGCACTCCATGCAGAGACCGTCGCGGCATCGCTGGTACATGCAGATAAGCGCGGTGTTCACTCGCACGGAGCATTGCGGACCGAATACTACGTGGAACGAATCTGCAAAGGAGGGATCAATACAACGCCCGAATTTACTGTTCGCCATGAATTACCTTCCGTGATGATTTTTGATGGCGATAATGGTCCCGGGCATTTTGCCGCGCAACAGGCCATGGAGCACGGAATCGACATTGCTCAGCAGCAGGGACTGTGTGCAGTTGGCATTCGTCGTATCAGCCACAGTGGTGCACTGTCATTTTTTGTAGAGCAGGCAGCAAAGTCTGGGATGGTGGCGTTGTCGTTATGTCAGTCTGATCCGATGGTGGTCCCTTACGGTGGCTCAGAACCTTATTACGGAACCAACCCGATAGCCTTTGCGGCCCCGGGAGAAGGTGATGATTATATGATGCTGGATATGGCGACCAGCGTTCAGGCCTGGGGGAAGATACTTGATGCGCGTCTCCGGCATCAGCCAATCCCGGCCGACTGGGCGGTAGACAGTCGCGGCCAGCCAACCACTGATCCTGCGGCAGTGGCGGGCCTGAATGCTATTTCAGGACCCAAAGGCTATGGATTAATGATGATGGTGGATGTGCTGGCAGGAATGTTGCTTGGGCTACCGTTTGGCAAACATGTCTCATCTATGTACCAGAATATGTCGGAAGGCCGCAATCTCGGGCAGTTACACATCATTTTTAATCCTGCGGCATTTACCGACAGTACTGTTTTCAGGGCCAGTGTTTCTCGTTCTATGGCAGAGCTTAAGGCCAGTAAACCGGCGCAGGGAGTTGAACGGGTACTTTATCCGGGTGAAGACTGTATTCTGCGTGAGGCTCTGGCCGCTACCGAAGGTGTGGCAGTGAATGAAGATGTCTGGCGTTATCTGCAAAGCGACACTCTGCATTCTGACCGCTATGAAACCGGCAATCCGTTTAATGGTCGCTGAACTTCGACCTGTCTGAATCCCCTCCTGGTGGGTTAATTCCGGTAATTTCTCTCCGCAGATCCGTTTTCAGGAAATGCGGATTTTTTATTACCGTCATAAATGGTAGGGTGCAGCGCAATGACTAACCTGGTGGCGCGGTAGCATCAGCATGTCCGCGTAGGACAGAGCATAAACCTTCTCAGTGGTTACCGCCGGTCGGTGATTTTTGTGCGGTAGTCAATCTGGGGTAGCCGCGCTTACCTGTTTGCTATCCATAATCCAGAAACTATAATAATCCCTACTACCTGGGCGACTAAGAAATAAGCGCCAATAGCCCTTGATAACCTTGATAGTCACATTGCTGAGGCTACCTCGTTATGGGGTACCCTTACGGAGTAGAGTTGCCAACTCAGTAAGGGCCCTGATGAGCGGAGAGGGAAATAAAATGAGATAACCCACCGATTATTTAGTAATGTGTCATCAGGAAATGAATTGAACGTTGGCACACTGTCGGTTAAATTTGCTTACTATAGACATAATTTTAAACCCAAATAAAGTAAAAAAGAAGGAAGTTTTGAGAAAATGAAAAGAAAAGGGAATATTTTAAATCAGATCGAAGAGGAAATTGAAAAGGTTGAACAAGTAATTGATAAAAACAAAAAACAAATTAAAGAACGTAAATTTATTCGAAATACGGTGATCTCAAGCATTAGTAAAGATGTGTTATTAATGAATGACCAATGGAAAACGTATTTGGTGAAATTAAAGAATGAAATTTCTGATGCTGGTTTTCTTAAAAAATACATAAAGCAATTCGAGTTATCACCAATAACTAAAGATGAGTTTATAGCTTGCTTTGATTTCTTGTTTGATTTGAATATTAGCTCAATGAGGTTTAGTAAAAAAATAGCGGAGATGGAGTTTACCCATATATTGCAATATGCTGCCCATGTAATAAAGATAACAAGATGGTCCAGAAATGGAACCTTATGGACTCATCAAAAAAAGATTTTTTTGGTAATGAATTTATTGTTTTTAGTTCAGGATCTAATGGTGTAAAATACGCCGCCATATATGTTGGATCTACTCCGAAAAGTAATATTAATATTAAGCTTTCAAATAAAAAGACATCCTATAACAGCTTTGATGAATGGGGGGTCTTTTCTGCCGTTTTACAAAGGCTGATCAGTGGGTTTAATAGTCAGGGATCACGATTTATTACTCTTGAGAATATATTAATTGAAATTAGTAGTCTGGAAAACGAAATTGATAAACTCCATAGTAAACTTAATAATTTACATGAGCAGTTGGATGAGATAAAAAGTATTGCCGTAGAAGATGAGAAGCTAAATGAAATTCTTAATCTGATAGGTTTATTTAAATCAGGAGGAAATGTCATACCTAAGGGGATTCTTTTATACGGGCCACCAGGGACTGGTAAGACGATGATAGCCAGAATGTTAGCAAAAAATATGAAATGTCATTTTGAATCGGTAAATGTCTCTGATTTGAAAGGTCCTTATATTGGCCATTCAGCGCAGAGAGTTAAGGAGTGTTGGGAAAAATGCCGGGAAAAATCACCCTCTATTTTATTCGTCGATGAATGTGAAGGTGTCTTTCCACGAAGAGGAAGTACACACTCAGATTCATTTTCTGATGAATTAGTTCAAACCTTTATATCAGAATGGGACGGATTTAATAACTCCACAGATAGCAAAGTTCTTGTAATTGGTGCAACCAATCGGAATGACATACTGGACGATGCTGTCATGTCAAGATTTACTAGTTCTATAGAAATAGGGCTCCCAAAAGGAGATTTACGGGAAAAAATATTCTATAACGAATTGAAAAACGCAGGGATAAAAATTAATATTGATGAGAAAATCATTGTCGAATCGGCGGGTTTATCGGGTCGTGATATAAAAACTATCGTTGCTAAAATTTATGCAACCATAGATCATGAAAGTGATATTTCCTCAGATTACATTACTGAAGAAATAACCAGGTTTAGAGGGAAGTCATCTGTTTTACCTGCAGGGTTATCGTGGGATGATATTATTTTACCTAAGGATGTATTGTTCGAATTCAAGCTTCTTGGAACGAAATTGAAACATTCAGAAAGTTTAAAAAATAGGAATCACTCTATACCTAAGACAACTTTGCTGTTTGGACCTCCCGGCACAGGAAAAACGCAACTAGCGAAGGTTTTAGCGAGTCAGTCAGGACTGAGCTTTATTTCAAGAACAACTGCTCAATTAAAATCAGGGCATATAGGTAAATCATCTCAGAATATTAAAGAAATGTTTGATGAGGCTGAATCAAAGTCTCCTTGTATTATTTTTATTGATGAAATTGATATTCTAACTCCTGGCAGAGAGCAGTCAAATGGGGACTCATTTAATAATGAGATTATTGGACAGTTGTTGCAGGAATTAGATGGGATACATAGTAGAGAAAATATATTTTTATTGGCCGCAACAAACTTCATCAACAGAGTGGATAGTGCTTTGATGTCCAGAATGCAAAACACAATTGAAATAGGACTACCGGACTTAACAGCCAGGATGGGTATTATTAAGCAGCTGATTAAAAATAAAATAATTGACTTTGATGAAAATGAACTTATCGCCAACCTGGCAGATAAAACAGAGGGTCTGTCGGGTAGAGATCTAAAATCCATCGTTGAAAGAGCCGCTGACTTAGCCATTAATCGTTATTTTGATTTTGGAGAAAATAATGGTGATATTATCATTAATAAGTCTGATTTTTTTAATGCACTATCCTGGTTTAATGACAGAAATTAGTTTTTAACCAGGGTGTCAGACCCTGGATATTTATAATAGATAACGTTGTGTACACTACCATCACGGCACAATCCCCTAAAACTGATAGAATCAAGGGAACATTACTGAGGCCGTGCATCATTACCTGGTGGGATAATTAACACCTGATTTAGGAACGAAGAAGTAAACAGACAGTTAAAAATGATACGATCACCCATCAGTTGCAGTGAAGATATAAAAATTAGGAAGATACACAATGTAAATTGCAGTCTCGGGTTTTCTGTCTAAGCCTCTGGTCAGTGAGTTCGTCCCCTTCAGTGACATGCTCTTTCACCTTTCCTCTTATATCCGGAAAAAAACTTCACAAGCTTTATAAAATCTACTATGCAGGCATTTCATTTATTTGGAAAGGTAGACAACTCTGCGGTTTTAATTAGTCGTGTAACTTCACACGGATTTGCCTGCCAGTCTTACTGCATCGATTAACGATATTTTTACCAAAATTACTCGCTGTTATCTTCAGTAAGCATGCTTATCTTAACCAACCCCCCCAACATCGTTATCTAACCTCTTTCGAAACACTCCCGAGCACCACTGTTGAGCTTTCATTCGGGTTTTCAGAATCATTATGAGATGATCCTGAACGAATTCGCCATATGAGTCTGCCCGGTTTGAGAGTTTAATCATTTCGTTACGAGCACACTATTACTGGATAAAATTAGCCATTGGCTACTATCTGAACATAAAACAAAATCAGTAAGTTGTTCGCGTTATAAACATAAATTTCTTTACAGTTTGGTTTTTTTTATGAAAATAAAAAACCTTTCATATCACTATGTGCCATAGTGTTTTTTTTCATTAAAAATAAAGGCTTGTCATGAAAAAAAGAACAATTGTCTCATTCATTTCAATTTTGATTTTAACTGGCTGTCAACAATTTAAAGATTCGTATGATGGTGTCACCAAAACGATGAGTGAATTTTCATTGGATAAAACACTTAATATAAAGAGTGAAAGCCAGGAAGAAGTTAAAACAAAAACAACCAATGATTTAGATGATAAAAAATTCCAAAAAACGTCTTTGAGAGAGATTTGTATTGACTTAAACAAAAATAAATATTCAGCCGTTGATAAATGGGATAAAAAATACATAGAATTTTCATCAAAAGTAGCTATGGTTTCAAAATCAGCCCCAATGTTTAATGGTGATCCGTTTTTCAAATACCCTGAAACAATTCTTTCATTCAAAACAGGGGTCCATATAACTGGATCTGAAAACTGTGTAGTTGTAGCATATTTAAATTTAGACCAAATTAAGAAGATAAATGCGGGAGATACTGTAAAAATAAAAGGTCAGGTAGGTATTCCATCCATTCCCAGGGTATCAGCAGAAGTCGCAGGCAGAGAACTTCAGGCAGAGATTGTAGTATCCCCCTCTGAAATAATTAAATAAAACTTAAATATTCATGATGAAAAGCCAGGTTCTGGTTTATTGAATGATTTAATGTGATTTTTAATAACCAACTGGATAATGTTATTTAATATCCAATTGGTTATTAGATTTATTAAGTCTGTCTTTATGATGATGTTATTGTATTCTGACCCTATCTAAATCAACGGAGTTATTTCATTACCTTTTCCATAACATTCATCCAGATTTGACATTCAGTAATTACTCCCTTCCAGAACTTATCTGACTTTACATTCACCCCAACATTATCAGGTATTATTTTTATATGCCATACCGGGGTGACCAGATCATCGGTATGGATGAAAAAACCATTGTTAGACCATGCCTTAGCGCCGGCCTTATTATTAATCGCATTTGCTTGCATAAGTCCGGTGTAATTATTCATAAAACTACTGCTGCCTGAAATTACATTGACTTTACTAATTCCTTCAACATTATAATTCCAGGACTTAATATTATCAAAACTTACTGTTTTTGATTTCTTTCCTGAAATAAGATCAATAGTTCTTGAATTGGTGTTGATATTTATTCCGTATTCATCACTGCCCAATTTAGCGTAGTAAGTATAAAAACCATCACTCTTTTCATTCAAGTATTTAACATAACTACTCTTGTCGAATTCTTTCCTGGAAGCTTTGTAGGCGATAAATATAAGAACAATACCAATAAGAATATATAAGGGGTTAACTATTGCTTTAAAGTAAAAAGACATCAGAGTTGAGGGGACAAAAAATATAAGGCCTAGCACACCTGACAACCATTTTATTGCGGAATAAATGTTCATTTTTCACCGACACCTTTTTGTTAACTAACATTTTTCTGGTATATAGATATTTCAATGATAAATAATTTTACACTATTATTTCTTTTTTTTCTAAATTACAAGCTTTATTTTGATTTTATCAATGATTAATACTTATGGATTCCGAAAATGATGCTATCTTTGAGCTGTTTCTGCGGTTTTAATTCTGATTCTTTAAGTAGGTTACATGATGTTGAAATGAGTATTCGCACTATTTCTGCTAGCCTTACCTAGGACCAGGCATATCCAGTTCACTTGCACGATATCTCTGCCAAATACGGTGCAGAAAAATCATTGATCTAGTGATGAAGTGCATCGTGATCAAGCTGGTCTCCGCCATAAGAATACTCAGCCATCGACTGCAATCTGCGCTGATGTAGGCCACTAATAGATGACGATCTTGCCAGCACTGTTTTATTTATATATCTGATTGGATATGCCGGTCGCTCCAGGATCATCTCCCTGGTAAAATAACCTCGTTCACACAGAAGATAGCTCTACCTTTCTAATATTGATACGTATGGATGCCACTCTGTAAGCCGCCCATGAGAGAAAAATCTAACTTTATTGGTAAGAGAATGGCTTGTAGCGAATTTAGCGGCGTAACCTGAATCTGAGTCAGCATGCCCTTATAATTTTAATACCGTTAGATTACTTCAAAAAACCATTACGTGTTTATTGAATATAAAACCCTCTATAATTCAGTAGTATTACTTTTGATGTGTATGAGCAGGAGATAACCTGACTCATACACAACCTGATATCTATTTTTTGTATTTAAAGTAAGAGCGAATGGCCAAAAGGATTGAAATAATCAGGTTAAAATAAATTCCAAATCCATACGTAATCATATCATTAAAACTATCAGCGAATGGATTACTTTGATTGCTTCTTCCGGATAATGCAGAAAAAGCATTTTGAGCCTGTTCTTTCATAGTTGCAATCTGGTGATGTATACACCACATAACGATAAGAGTGATAATTACAGGTAAGAAACCAGCAAGAAAAGAGCGTCTATCGTTTATAAATGCAGGGGCAAGAGGAGAAAATAAAGCGACAATAAGCAGCAGGCCATACAATCCTGAGCCACCATTTGGTGTTCCTGAGTTAACATAACCCATGACCCCGGACATATTAAATTTAACAGTTCCACCCATAAAATTGACGGAAGTGAGTCCGTAAAATCCTATTAACAACAAGACAAAAAAAACAGCTCCGATATAAAATTCTTTTTTTGATACTAGTTTAATATTTAGGCCTTTGCTACTGTCCAAAATATAATTCTCCGGGGTTTAGTGATTTTTTTTTTGTGTGTGTTTTTTAGAAGTGAGTGAAATTAAATTCCAACCAGCATTAGTGAACTGGTTATACCTCTTATAAAAAACCTGTAATTTTAATCGCTTAGCTAAAAATCAACCTAAGGTTACTATATTTCGTGAGAAAGTGTAATGTTTTTTATTGGTTGGTAAACTATCACCGGTAAAAGTTGGTAATGCTGTTAACTCACTGATTTCATTGTTGACATTATTTCTGACTTCTGTCTCCTTCTGATCAGCTACTCAAGGTATGAAGCTGAGAACGTTTTTTACCCTGCTGATGGTGGTTATGGTCAGCGGATGCCGCGCGCGTGAGGCGCAAACACCGAAAGAAACCGGTGAAATGCCCTACGGAGGGTTGATTTTGCGTTTTTCACTCCCAGGGCATTACAGGCGCTGGTGACGAAAGCGCAGATTATCGACAGCGAAAAGGAGGTATCCACCTTCCGTACACTGGACAGCCCGCAGGAAAATCCTGACAGAGTGGGAAGCTGGAGCAGTAAGGTGGGCAGGCATGCTCAGTTCAACAAAATCCGGCATCCTTCTGCACAGATGCTGTTCTGTTGGGACTCCATCATCGACAAAAAGACCTACGAGACCGGCATCACCTTCTCATCAGTCCTGCTGGATAAAATTTCGGTGCCAACCGGAAAGGACTGGCGCGGAAAAACGGCCAGGTATAAAACATTGCTGTTCGGACTGGCTCCGGAGGAGAAAGTCCACATCTGACTTCAGAACAGTTGCCCGGTTGTCAATCTGCCGGTTGAACCGGCAAAAATCACCACGCTGCCCGGGCACAAGCTGGATGCCTGTAAAGGGGTTACTCAACATCCCTATGGCTATGTTTATTACGGTGAGATACCTGAATTTATCAAAGGGAAAACCTATCCCTATGGCAGCTGGTAATGATTCAGCGACACTCTGCATTCTGACCGCTATGAAACCGGTAATCCGTTTAATGGTCGCTGAACTTCGACCTGTCTGAATCTCCTCCTGGTGGGTTAATTCCGGTAATTTCTCTCCGCAGATCCGTTTTCAGGAAATGCGGATTTTTTATTACCTGCATAAATGTTAGGGTGCTGATGACTCACTGAAAAGCAAAGTTAATTCAGTGAATAACACGTATCTGATAGCAAAAAAGCACAGAGAGATTCCCCCGTTGTCATTGGATGTATTAATGAAGAGAAGTGCGTATTTACTGGCTGCCGTTTTACTGACCGCCCCGGCCCTGACTATGGCTGCCAGCCCATCGGTTGAAGTGGGTTTTTCACCGGAAGGCACGGCCCGCAGTCTGGTACTGAAAACTATCAATAGTGCTCAACATCGTATCCGTATGCTTTCCTATTCTTTTACTGCGCCAGATATCATGCAGGCATTGGCCAGTGCCAAAAAACGCGGTGTTGATGTCAAAATTGTGGTGGATGAGCGGGGCAACAGAAATAAATCCAGCCTCGCTGCGATGAATTTCATCGTCAATCAGGGGATTCCCCTGAGGACTGATAAACATTATCCGATTCAACATGATAAGACTATCATCGTGGATGATCAGACCGTTGAGACAGGATCGTTTAACTACACTGCCAGTGCTGAGCGTCGGAATTCTGAGAATGTTCTGGTTATCCACAATTCACCTGACCTGGCCCGTGTTTATACCAGTCACTGGCAGGATCGTTGGGATAAAGGCCAGGATTATCACTCTCAGTATTAGATTCCGAAACATCTAATGCCAGTCCGTTATTCCCGGGCCTGGCATCCCATACACTTGTCCTTTTGCTCCCTCTACAACATTCTAAGTGCTCCTCTGTTTTTCACTCCACGGATAACAATGCAGGTCTGTGACGAGGGGGTAATTAACCGATTTGGTTAAATAAATTGCAAGTAAATAGGTTAATTCTGCTTATTTATAGAGCAATCCCTTACGGAGGGATAATTTCGTGAAAATTGAAATCGGTTACTTACTGAAATTTGCTTCCAGATGATTTCAAAACCTATCAATAGTAGGTTATTGATAGGAATTACAATGATATACAATACTCCGCCTCGCGAATCATAAGAAAAATTATTCATTTAATTAACATTTAATAGGTTTTTTTGTGATTTAAATGAGATATTAATCGTTAAAAACTTTATTATATGTCTTGTAATCGCTTTTTTATTTAGTTTCAAATCCGATAGTTTATCTTTCCCCTGGTGTTAATGTACTATTTATTATGGGGTTATAATAAAGAATTTTGTTTTAATTTATTGATATGTATGATTTAAATAATAACCATGTCATCAGAGTGGATATTATTTGTGTTTTTAATTTGAGTTATTTTGATAAGTCAAATGTTAAAAAAAGTTAGCACGCTTATTTTTCAGCTATTTCATTAAACAAAGTGATGTGGTTATTTGCCAAACAACCCGGAATGGTCCTATCCTGATAGGCATCTGGAGGATTTATTAACTTTTGTAATGATGAGTCCAGATTGGCAGGTCGAAATGAAGGTTATTGTAATAATGGTTCTGACCATACCGGAAAGCTGGCCGCCAATTTCTTATTCATTAATTTTTTGGATTAAAAGGCAAACTGTATGAAAATCAAATCACTGGTAGTTGGCGTCCTTTCCGCTCTGTCTCTGTCTGTAACTGTTGCTCACGCAGCAACAACTACAGTCAATGGTGGTACTGTGCATTTTAAAGGTGAAGTTGTTAACGCAGCTTGTGCCGTTGATGCTGGTTCAGTTGATCAGACTGTCCAACTGGGTCAGGTAAAAGCCAGTACTCTGGGTGCGACTGGCGAGACCAGTGGCGCTGTTGGTTTCAATATCCAGTTAGACGACTGTGATACTACTGTGGCAACCACTGCGGCTATCGCGTTTGCTGGCGTGACTGCGACCTCTACCGATTCAGGCACCACCACATCTTACCCTGACGTATTAGCACTGCAGAGTTCTTCTGCAGGTTCAGCCTCTAACGTTGGTATCCAGATCCTGGACAGCACCGGTTCTGCTCTGAAACTGGACGGTGCAAGCTTCAGCACTGCTAAGACTCTGATTAATGGTACCAACACCCTGCCATTCCAGGCGCGTTACTACGCTCTGGGTGCGGCAAGTGCCGGTACAGCTAACGCCGATGCAACCTTCCAGGTTCAGTATCAGTAAGATTCAGTTTCAGGACGATCTTTCAGGCTATGGATGGCCTGCCTTCAGTGCGATGAATCAGAGATCATGATATGTGGAGAATTGGGCTGATTATCCTGATTTTCATATCACAGGGAGCACAGGCTGACAAAAATAATGCTGCCGCTGCCAGTGGTCAGATGCAATTTCAGGGTGAAGTGATTGCTGACACCTGCATTATTGATGATGGTAATCAGTATCTGACTGTAGATATGGGTCAGGCAAGCAACAGTAAATTTAAGCAGGCAGGTGATGATTCTGATCCAGTGATGTTCTCGCTGAATTTCAGACACTGTAGCCCGAATGTCAGCCGGAATATGGTAGTTGCTTTTCGCGGTGTGGCAGATAAACAGAATCCCGACCTGCTGGCGATCGAAACGGGTGACAACGACGCCAGGGGCATAGGAATCGCCTTATTTGATGACAAAGGCAATTTAATCCCGATCAATACCGGAAAACTGGTGGTGAAACCTAAATATGCCGGGCCACTTACCGTCAACCTGACTGCCCGATATCGCTCCACAACGGATAATGTCAGTGGGGGTATTGCCAATGCTCAGGCATGGTTTTTATTTACTTATCAATAATTTAACTTTAAATACAACAAGAATATATTAATTTTAATGTTAGGTTGATTGGCGCAGGAGATTATTGTGATTAAGACAGTACATAAACGTTTTCTGGCGGCGGCCCTGGTGGTTGCTACCTCTTTAGGGCTGGCTAATAGTGCTCACGCAGGTGTAGCACTGGGGGCGACTCGTGTGGTTTATCCGGCAAACCAGAAACAGGTTTCGCTGGGAATCAGTAATAATGACGATAAAAGTACTTTTCTTATCCAGTCATGGGTAGAAAATGCCGCAGGGACCAAAGATAGCCGGTTTGTGATCACACCTCCGTTATTCGTGATTAAAGGGAAAAGAGAAAACAGCCTGCGGATTATTGATGGTACTAACCACAGCTTACCTCAGGACAGAGAAAGCCTGTTTTGGGTCAACGTAAAAGCTATCCCTTCAATGAACAAGTCTCAGCAGTCACAGAATACTCTGCAGCTGGCTATTATCAGCCGGATTAAGATGTTCTACCGGCCGACCGGATTATCGATGGCGCCTGAACAGGCAGCCAAAGCGTTACGCTTTAAAAAGAGTGGTTCAACCCTGACTCTGGTTAACCCGACACCTTATTACCTGACAGTCACTTCACTGCATGCTGGTTCAGCGACATTGGCTAACACTATGGTACCGCCAAAGGGGACATCAACAGTGGCACTGCCTGCCGGGTCTGCTTCTGATATTACTTATCAGACCATCAATGATTTTGGCGCGTTAACCCCGGTAACCAAAGGGATCTTTCAGTAGTTCTGCGGCTGAATGAAGCAGGGATGCAATGTAATGGGGCCGGATAACAGGTTTAAAAACTCAGTTTTTTACCAGGCTGGCGAAGTAAAAACGGGACAATAAACGGGTATTCCTCAGATGACCAGACTCAAAAAATGCTTATCTGTAAAAGGGTTAGCATTTACACCGTTGGCCGTGTTTTTATCCTTCGCCTGCCAGTCAGCCGCCTATGCGGATGTCTACTTTAACCCACGTTTTTTATCTAACGATCCTGGTGCCGTTGCTGACTTGTCGCAGTTTGAGAGTGGGCTGGAAGCTCCTCCCGGCACTTATCGGGTCGATATTTATCTGAATGACGGTTTTATCACTACCCGTAATGTCACTTTCCAGTTGAGCCCGGACAAGAAGTCGCTTGAACCCTGCATTAATCAGAGCCAGTTATCTGAGATGGGCGTCAGCGTACTGGCGATTCCTGGAATCTCTGCACTGGCCAAAGATGCCTGTGTACCTATGGGGATGATCAGCAAGGATGCCAGTAGTCGTTTTGATGCAGGCTCCCAGAAACTGTATCTGAGTATTCCTCAGGCAATGATGCATAGTCGTGCTCAGGGATATATTCCACCGGAGCTATGGGATAACGGTATTACTGCCGGGTTACTGAATTATACCTTTACCGGAAACAATGCCCATACTCCGACAGGGGGCAACAGCACCTATGCCTACCTGAACCTGCAAAGTGGTTTTAACTTTGGCCCATGGCGGCTGCGGGATACCTCGACATGGAGTTACACCGACAGTACCGATGGTTACAGTGAAAACCGATGGAAACACGTTAATACCTACCTGGAGCGCGATGTAGTCCCTTTGCGCAGCCGCCTGACAATGGGCGACAGTTATACTACCGGTGATATTTTCGACAGTATTAACTTTCGTGGTATTCAACTGGCGTCTGATGACAATATGCTGCCTAACAGCCAACAGGGGTTTGCGCCGGTGATCCACGGTATCGCACATGGTACTGCCAAGGTCACCGTCAGACAAAATGGCTTTGACATCTACCAGATTACCGTTCCACCAGGTCCGTTTACCATTAACGACCTGAATGCTAGCGGTAACAGCGGTGATTTGCAGGTTACCATTACTGAGGCTAATGGCTCTGTTCAGTCGTTTACTGTTCCCTACGCATCGGTACCTATGCTGCAACGTGAAGGGCATATCAAATATGGCCTGACGGCCGGGGAGTATCGGAGCGGTAATGATCAGCAGGAAAGCCCGAAGTTCTTCCAGGGAACAGCCATGTGGGGGCTGCCAAAAGGATTCACTCTGTTTGGTGGTACCCAGCAGTCGGATGATTATCATGCTTATAATCTGGGGGTGGGTAAGAACCTTGGCGTTTTGGGTGCAGTCTCTTTTGATTTAACTCAGGCACAGGCGACCCTGGCGGATAAAACCAGCCATCAGGGGCAGTCTCTTCGCTTTCTGTACAATAAATCATTGCAGGATACCGGGACTAACTTCCAGTTGGTAGGTTACCGTTATTCAACCAAAGGCTACTATTCATTTGCGGATACCACCTACAACCAGATGAATGGTTATTCGGTTGTCACCGAAGATGGACAGTTACAGGTCAAACCAACCTATACCGACTTCTATAACCTTTCTTATAGTAAGCGTGGCCGTCTGCAGGCGACCATCACCCAGCAGGTAGGTAAAACTTCAACGCTGTACCTGACGGGAAGTCAGCAGACTTACTGGGGCACTAACAAAGATGACGTCCAGTTGCAGGCTGGGTACAGTAGTTCAATTCGCGATATTACCTATAGTGTTAATTACAGCATTAACCGCAGTGCCTGGCAAAGTGGTACTGATCAGGTGTTATCACTCAACCTCAATATTCCATTTAGCCACTGGATGCGCTCGGATGATACCAGTGCCTTAAGTCGTTCAAATGTGACCTACAGTAGTTCGAGTGATTTGAAAGGCCAGTCAACCAACCAGGTGGGAGTTTACGGCACGCTGCTTCAGGATAACAACCTGAGTTATAACGTACAGACTGGTTATACAGGGGGGGGTAGATACTTCCTCTGGTACAACCAATACGGCATCGCTGTATTATCGTGGCGCTTATGGCAATGCCAACATCGGTTACAGCAGTACTGACGGTTATAAACAGGTTTACTATGGCCTGAGTGGCGGGGTGGTTGCCCATGCGAATGGCATCACCTTGAGTCAGCCGCTCAATGACACTGTGGTACTGATTAAAGCGCCAGGGGCTGATCATGTGTCGGTAGAGAATCAGACAGGTGTCACAACAGACTGGCGGGGTTATGCTGTTCAGCCTTATGCATTAAATTATCGTGAGAACCGGATTGCACTGGATACGAATACACTGGCCAATAATGTGGATATGGATGATTCAGTGATCAGTGTAGTGCCGACTTATGGTGCGGTTGTCCGGGCTGATTTCAAAACACATGTCGGGATGAAAGTCATTATGACTCTGACCCATCAGGGCAAACCGGTTCCCTTTGGTTCTACGGCGACACTGGTCGGCAGCCAGTCCGGCAGTATTGTGGGCGATGATGGTCAGGTGTATCTCTCCGGATTACCACTGTCCGGGAAAGTTAAAGTGAATTGGGGTGACAGTGCAGCAGAGCAATGTGTTGTGAGCTATCACCTGCCGGCAAGCAGCCAGAAGCAAGCTCTCAGTTATGCCAATGCTGTTTGTCAGTAACCGGAGGGATTATGAAACATCATTTAATGGCGCTGCTGGCATTATTACTTTTGAGTAGCCGCAGTTACGCCGCAGACAGCGTGATTAATATCAGCGGGACTGTTCAGGATAATACCTGCGTGGTCTCTACGGCCTCTCAAAATATGACGGTAAATCTGCAAAACTATACTTCAAAAATGTTTACTACCGTGGGTACAAGTACAGGGATGGTGCCCTTTACGCTGACCTTCTCCTCCTGCGGCAGTGCCGCCAGTGCGGTAAAAGTGGGGTTTACCGGGGTGGCGGACACGGTGAACAATACCTTGTTGAAGATAGACAGTGGTGACAGCACCGATGCTCAGGGAATTGGGGTCCAGATTCTTGATTCGGACCAGACGGTGTTGCCAGTTAATCAAAGTGATGACGACATGACATGGCATACGTTGACTGCGGGACAGCAAAACAGTCTGAATTTCTACGCACGTATGGTTTCCACCACTGCGCCGGTGACTGCCGGACAGGTCACGGCCTCAGCCACCATCACACTGGAATTTGAATAAGCCGGGAATAAGATGAGAAAAATAGTTTCAGGACTCGTTGCCCTCGGGATCCTTCTGTTCACCAACACGACTACCGCGGCCGATGTGACCATCACTATTAACGGAAAGGTGGTCGCAGAACCTTGCACTATCGCGACGACTACCGCCAATGTTGACCTGGGAAATCTGTCGACTACGGCATTAGCCACTGCCGGCTCCTACTCTGACTGGAAAACAGTCACTCTGAATCTGACCAATTGTCCGGTGGGGACCAGTAGTGTAGTGGCGACCTTTAGTGGTACATCGGATTCCAGTGGCACTTACTTCCTGAACCAGGGAACTGCCGGCAATCTGGCCGTTCAACTGGCCGACAGTAACGGTAATAATATCACCAACGGTGGTACGCTGAAGTCATCTGTCAGTGACTCCACGCAGGCGACGGCCTTTAATCTTGAAGTGCGCGCGATATCTCCGGACGGAGGTACCACCCAGGGAACTATCCAGTCAGTGGTGAATGTGACTTATACCTGGCAATAAATTTTTTACAGGACTCCGGGGACAGTATATCGACGAGCGTTCATTATCAGATCTGGTTCAGTTAACGCGCAAGGTAGTCGGCTCATATTCCAGACTACCGTCGCCTGTTCGCTTATTCCTTAGTTTCATTGAATAAAGGCTGACAATAATGTCCAAAAAAATCATCTTTCTTCTGGCGGGTCTGCTCATGCTGTGTTCAGCAGGCGCTCAGGCGTTTACCTGCCAGGCTAACGGGACTTCAATAAGCGGTTCGGGCACAGTGACCGTGCCTGTAACCCTGGCACCCAGTGTTCAGTCCACTGAAAATTTGGTCGTCAATCTCGGTAACAGTATCCAGTGTAAGAATGACTTACCCAGTGTTTATAAGGATCCTATTCGGGTAGGGACTGCGTCAGCTTATGCAGGAGCGCTTTCCGCTTTTACCGGCAGTATCACCTATAATGGTGATACTTACTCTTTCCCTCTGCCTTCACCTACCTCCTGGGTCCCGACACCAAACGGAACTTATGCCCCATGGAATACCATCCTCTATCTGACCCCTACAGGGAGTGCCAGTGGCGTGGTTATTCAGGCGGGACAAATATTTGCAACACTGCAACTTCAGAAAGAGGGTAATCCGGGGCAGGTTTCCCAAACTATTACCTGGAATCTGAAAGCAAATAACACCGTCACTGTACCGACCGGTGGGTGTGATGTGTCTTCCCGCGCGGTCACCGTGACGTTACCAAATTATCCGGGTACTCAGTCTATTCCTCTGACGGTTCATTGTGGTTCAACTAAAGCACTCTCTTATTATCTGACCGGAACAACAACAGATACCGCATCCACCATTTTCTCCAATACTTCTTCTGCGTCTCCGGCTCAGGGGATAGGTGTACAGTTGTCTAACAGCAATGGAGTTTTGGCAACCAACAAGACAGTATCGTTAGGTAATGTGGGTACCACTCCGGTCAGCCTGGGGCTTACCGCCACCTATGCGCGGACTTCGGGTCAGGTGGTGGCCGGTAACGTGCAGTCGATAGTTGGTGTAACCTTCGTTTACCAGTAAAGATTTAGGGTTTCGTTGTGTTTTATCCCCGTGACCAGACGGGGATTTTTTTTACCTTTTTATCGGCTCTGGCGTGTACTTTGCATAGATTCTTTTTTTGCAGGGGACTGATGATGACTGACTATATACCGACTACCCTTCGTTTTTTGCTGGCCTCCAGACAGTGTGAACTCAACAGTCTGGGTTGTTTGCTGGACAGTGGAGAGTTGGTGGGGAAAGTCAGCGTACTTATTCACCATCTGCAGCGTGAACGGGGTACGGTCAATCTGTTTCTGTGCAGTGAAGGTCGACAGACCGCTGCAGATTTGCGCCACCGTGAGCAGGATTCACTGCTGTCCCAGCAGGATCTGATGCACTATCTCGATAATACTCAGGCACTGAACCCGGGCCAGCCACAGGCCAGCCGGTTATTTCACTGTGCTGCACGGGCCGTGTATGCGCTGGGCGTATTACAGGAAACCCGCCAGCAAATCACCGGCAGGATCGCCTCGCTGGTGGGCGCGGTAGAAGTCTTCAATGATACTATTCGTCATCTGCTGTCACTGGTGTTTGCGGTCTCTGATGCTTCGGCTGATCCGGCCATCTCACGGGCCCTGATTGCTTTGTTTAGTTTTATGCAGGGCAAAGAGTTGGCAGGGCAGGAACGGGCGATTGGGGTGCGTATCTTCAGCGGGCATATGCCGGAAGATGCAGATGATCAGCCTGCCGGGCAGATCATCAGCCTGATCGAGCGCCAGGAACACTACTTTGCCACATTCATTGAATTTACTGATCCGGACAACCGGCGTCGTTGGCTGGAGATGGTACCCGACAGCGAGTTTGAACGGCTAAGGCGGATTGCCTGTACCCGTAGCAGTTTGCCGGGGAATTCTGATGTCAGCCAGCACTGGTTTCTGCTGGCCACCCGGCGTATCGATACCATGAAACAGCTGGAAGATCACTTGCAGCATACTCTGATGCAGTTATGCCGTGAACGGATCCTCACTACTCAGCGGGCCTGTGATGAACAGCAGGCTGATATCAATAGCCTGAAAACGACGATGGCGGACGGTTATAGCGGTTATTCGGTATTTATGGAGCACTCTTCCGCGGGCGTTCACCGTCAGGGAGGCTGGCTACAAAGTGAAGGCGTTCAGCCACAACTTGGGCAGTCGCTGCTTTCTCTGTTACGCCAGCAATCACAGCGGCTGGATGCACAGAATCAGGAGCTGACTGATTTGCGCGAGGTCCTTCATCAAAGAAAAACCGTGGACAGTGCCAAAAAATTGCTTATGCAGCATCGCCAACTGACCGAAGATGAAGCCTATAAAACGCTGCGTCAGATGGCGATGGATCAGAATAAAAAGATCTCAGATATTGCCGCTGCATTACTGTCAGTCGCCGGGGTATTCGATCATCCCGGCTAAAGTGATATGCACATCAAGGGTGCGGGTATTGTTCTTTTGTGGTGCAGGTCACATTTTTCCCCCTGTGATCCCTGCCTGCCAGCGCTCTGTGATTCTGTCAGTCAGTCCTTCGGCAACGAATTATTTTTCCCCAGCTAAATAAAGGGTTTATTACCCATTTTATGACCGGACCTCCCGGAAGGTTGTGCCGATGGCATGGCTCTTGCTTCAGTAAACTCAAAACTGATTACACCTGTGGGCCCGGCCAACGGCGGCTGAGAACACAGGTTACGGACAATGGCGTCCATCACTGCATATTCACGATGCAGCGGTGGGCGTTTTTTTTTGCCGAAACTGACCGGGCACAGAAGGACAGGGTGAATGAGCCAACAGACAAAAACAGACCGGACTTTTTCCCGACGCAGATTTCTGCAAGGGAGCGCCGCGATAACCGGCAGCCTGCTGGTCCCCGGCCTGATGAACAGTGTATGGGCAGCCGGTTCTGACGCGCCGGAACTGAAAACCGTACAGGTCGGGTTTATCCCCCTCACGGATTGCGCGTCGGTGGTGATGGCTGCGGCGAAGAGTTTTGATAAAAAGTACGGCATCCGCATTGTGCCGCAAAAACAGGCCAGTTGGGCGACGGTTCGCGACAAACTGTTGTCCGGTGAGCTGGATGCCGCCCACATCCTTTACGGCGAACTGTATGGATTGCATATGGGGCTGGCGGGCCCGGCAACGCCGATGGCTAACCTGCTGACCATTAATCAGAACGGCCAGGGGATTACCCTGGCAAACCAGCTACGGGAAGCCGGGATTACCGACCTGGCAGCCCTGCAACGGCATATCGATGCAAACCCGCCTGGCACCTATACCTTCGCACAGACGTTCCCTACCGGAACACATGCCATGTGGTTGTACTACTGGCTGGCAACCGCCGGTATTCATCCGTTACAGCAAATTCGCAGCCTGGTGGTACCGCCTCCGCAGATGGTGGTCAATATGAAAATCGGCAATATGCAGGGTTGCTGTGTCGGGGAGCCCTGGAACCAACGGGCGATTAGCGAGAAGGTGGGTTTTACCGCAGCAACGTCACAGCAAATCTGGCCGGATCATCCGGAAAAAATCCTTGGGACCCGGGGCGACTGGGTTACTGCTCATCCTAATACTGCCCGGGCATTGACCGCCGCTGTGCTGGAAGCTGGCCGCTGGATTGATGCCAGCGAGGCTAACCGGCTGGAGACTGCCAACATTATCGCAGGCCGTGCAGTGATCAATACCGATGTGCATGCCATTGCCGGGCGCATGCTGGGTCGTTATGAAAATGGCCTGGGTCAGACATGGCAGGATACCCATCCGATGCGCTTCTATCACGATGGCGAAGTCAGTTTCCCGTGGCTCTCTGACGGGATGTGGTTTCTGACTCAGCACCGCCGTTGGGGGTTACTAAAAACGGAGCCTGATTATCTGGCTGTCGCCAGGCAAATCAATCGTATCGATATTTATAAACAGGCGGCAGCCGCGGTAGGAAATGTACCGCTTCCCGACAGTGAGATGCGCAGCAGCGTGCTGATGGACGGCAAACGCTGGGATGGCAGCGATCCTGCCGGCTATCTCAATAGTTTTAGTATTCAACAACCAGTGAGGCCAGCATGACACAACAGTCTGAAGTAACTCCGGTAGTGGCGACGCTTCCCGCCTCTACTGCTGTTTCCGGCGCGGCAGCCCCGGCGCCCGTCACCCGGCGTCCTAATGCCATGTTTCGTCGGGTATTCCGCCAGTTGTTTGCCGGACTGCTGGGGGTGCTGTTATTGCTGGGAGGCTGGCAGATGGTGGCTCTGTACAGCCACGGTTTCCCGACCCCCTGGCAAACCTGGCAGTCAGCCATTCCCATTTTCGCTCATCCGTTCTATGTGGCCGGGCCTAATGACCAGGGAATCGGCTGGAATGTGCTGGCTTCGCTGCAACGGGTTGCTATCGGGTTTGGCCTTGCTGCGCTGGTGGGGATTCCGGTGGGCTTTTTGATTGGTCGTTTTCGTTTTATCGCCGACATGTTTAATCCGGTGATTTCGTTACTGCGCCCGGTCAGTCCACTGGCCTGGCTGCCGATAGGGCTGCTTATTTTCCAGCGTGCGGATCCGGCTTCTTACTGGACCATTTTTATCTGCTCTGTCTGGCCGATGATTCTTAATACCGCTGAAGGTGTCCGGCGTATTCCTGATGATTACCTGAATGTCGCCAGAGTACTGCGTCTGTCGGAGTTTACTGTCATGCGCAAAATTCTGTTTCCGGCGGTATTGCCCAACATCCTGACGGGTATGCGTTTGTCGATAGGGATTGCCTGGCTGGTGATTGTAGCCGCGGAAATGCTGACCGGCGGGATGGGGATTGGGTTCTGGATCTGGAATGAATGGAACAACCTGAATGTGGAACACATCATCATCGCTATTTTTGTTATCGGAGTCGTGGGGCTGTTGCTTGAGCAACTGTTGATGTGGGTCGCCCGGCGTTTCAGCTATGAAAAACGTTAAGGAGAGAGTTATGTCTGCCAACCCGATAATCCAGGTACAACAAGTCAGTCAGCAGTTTTCGACGGCCAGCGGTGATTTTCTGGCCCTGGACAATGTCAGTTTTGATATCGCAGCGGGTGAATGCATCAGCCTGATCGGTCATTCCGGCTGCGGTAAATCAACGCTGCTCAACCTGATCGCCGGACTCACTTTCCCGACCCGTGGCGGATTGTTATGCAACAACCGTGAAATTGACGGCCCCGGTCCGGAGCGGGCGGTAGTATTTCAGAACCACTCTTTATTACCGTGGCTGACGGCTTACGAAAATGTCGCCCTGGCAGTAAATCAGGTGTTCCGTGGTCAGATGACCAAAGCCGAAATGAAAGACTGGATTATGCATAACCTGCAACTGGTGCATATGGAACATGCCGCCACTAAGCGGCCTGATGAGATCTCCGGAGGCATGAAGCAGCGGGTCGGAATTGCCCGGGCGCTGGCGATGAAACCGTCGGTTCTGCTGATGGATGAGCCCTTTGGCGCACTGGATGCGCTGACCAGAGCGCATCTGCAGGATGCGGTGATGGATATTCAGCAGCAGCTGCGGACCACCATTGTTTTGATCACTCATGACGTTGATGAAGCGGTTTTGCTGTCAGATCGCGTATTTATGATGACCAACGGCCCGGCAGCGACCGTCGGAGAAGTGATGGACGTTGCCCTGGAGCGTCCGCGCTCCAGAGTGGCGCTGGCAGATGACCGCCGGTATCAGCAATACCGGCAACAGGTATTGCATTTTCTGTATGAGAAACAACCGAAAGCCGCCTGAGCCGTGGCATGCAATGTTGATAACAGCAGCCTGAGGCTGCGGGGGAGCGGAATATGAGTAATATGAGTAAGCCGGTATTAGTGGTTGTTGGACATGGCATGGTGGGTCACTACTTTCTGGAGCAACTGGCCGAACGACAGCTGCACCAACAGTATCAGGTCGTGGTCTTTGGCGAAGAGCAGCATCCGGCCTATGACCGTGTTCACCTGTCAGAATACTTTTCCGGGCGCAGTGCCGAATCATTGTCACTGGTGAAAGATAATTTCTTCGCACAAACCGGCATAGAATTACGCACCCGCAGTCAGGTAGCACATATCGATGCACAGGCCAGGGTGGTGACCGACAGCGAAGGTCATCAGCTGGCTTATGATCAGCTGGTGCTGGCGACCGGGTCCTACGCGTTTGTGCCGCCGGTGCCGGGGCATGATCGTGAAGGTTGCCTGGTCTACCGGACACTGGATGACCTGGATGCGATTGCCGCACACTCCGCGCAGGCTAAAAGCGGAGTGGTTATCGGTGGCGGGCTGCTGGGTCTGGAAGCGGCGAATGCCCTGTTACAGTCCGGCCTGGAGACCCATGTGGTGGAGTTTTCTCCGCGGCTGATGGCCCTACAGCTGGATGATGACGGCGCGCGGATGTTGCAGAAGAAGATTGCTGCTCTCGGGGTACAGGTACATACCTCCCGCCAGACCGTGGAAATCACCCAGGGAAAACACGCGCAACATCAGTTACGGTTTGCTGATGGCACAGAACTGGAAGCCGATCTGGTGCTGTTTTCTGCCGGTATCCGGCCGCGTGATGAACTGGCGGACAGCGCGGGTCTGCAAAAAGGGCCACGCGGTGGGATTGTCATCGATGATTTCTGCCAGACTTCTGATCCGGCCATCTCGGCCATTGGTGAATGTGCGCTCTGGCAGGGCAAAATTTTTGGCCTGGTGGCTCCGGGTTATCAGATGGCGCGATGTCTCGCCGATCGACTGGCTGCGCTGAACAACCCGTTCAGTGGTGCAGACATGAGTACTAAACTCAAACTACTGGGGGTGGAGGTTGCCTCTGTCGGGGATGCCCATGGAACCACTCCGGGTAGCCTGAGTTATCAGTGGACCGATGGTCCGGCCCGGGTTTATAAGAAAATTGTGGTCTCCGAAGACCGCAAATCCCTACTGGGCGCGGTACTGATTGGCGACAGTTCAGACTATAGCCAGCTGCTGCAACGTATGCTGAATGGTATTCCGCTGCCTGAACATCCGGAAAGTCTGATTCTGCCGGCGGCGGCCGGAGAAAGTAGTGGTGGTTTAGGGGTCGCTCTGCTGCCGGAAACCGCACAAATCTGTTCCTGCCATAATGTCACTAAAGGGGATATTTCTCAGGCGGTGGCCGGGGGCTGTACCGAACTCAACGGGCTGAAAACCTGTACCAAAGCCGGAACCGGTTGTGGCGGCTGTGTCCCGTTACTGAAACAGGTGATGGAACATGAACTGACCGCGCTGGGCGTTGAAGTGAAAAAGGATGTCTGCAGCCACTTTGCCTATTCACGCCAGGAACTCTATCACCTGATCCGGGTTAATAATATTCGTTCGTTTGACGAGTTGATCCGTCAGCACGGACAGGGACACGGCTGCGAAATCTGTAAGCCGCTGGTGGGTTCTCTGCTGGCCTCCTGCTGGAATGACTATCTGCTGGAACCGGAGCATATCTCTTTGCAGGATACCAATGATCGTTTCTTTGGCAATATTCAGAAAGACGGGACCTATTCAGTGGTACCTCGTATCCCTGCCGGTGAAATCACCCCACAGGGCCTGATTACCCTGGGTCAGGTGGCTGAACGTTACAACCTGTATACCAAAATCACCGGCGGACAACGGGTGGATTTGTTCGGCGCCCGGCTTGAACAGTTACCGGATATCTGGAGCGAATTACTGGCGGCGGGTTTTGAAACCGGTCATGCCTACGGAAAGTCACTGCGTACCGTCAAGTCCTGTGTGGGTTCTACCTGGTGCCGCTACGGGGTGCAGGATTCCACCGCGTTAGCCATCCGTCTGGAGGAACGTTATAAGGGGCTGCGTTCGCCGCATAAAATCAAAATGGCGGTCTCCGGCTGTACCCGCGAGTGTGCCGAAGCCCAGGGTAAAGACATTGGTGTGATTGCCACCGATAAAGGCTGGAATCTGTATGTCTGCGGTAACGGCGGTATGAAACCCCGCCACGCGGATCTGTTTGCTGCCGATCTGGATACCGAAACGCTGATCAGAACGATCGACAGAGTGCTGATGTTTTATGTGCGTACTGCGGATCGTTTACAGCGAACCAGTAACTGGCTGGATAACCTGGAGGGGGGAATAGGTTACCTGAAGTCGGTGATCCTGGAAGACAGTCTTGGGCTGGGTACCTCACTGGACTGTGAGATGCAGCATATCGTGGCAACGTATCAGTGTGAGTGGAAAACCACCCTCAGTCACCCTCAGCACCTGAAACTATTCCGGGCCTTTATCAACAGCGATCAGCCGGATGAAGCGGTGGTGATGGTTCCGGAGCGCGGACAGATTCGTCCGGCGCTGGCAGAAGAAAAAATCCGCCCTGCGGTGGCTCCGGATGTCAGCGACGAATGGGTGACTGTCGGGCAACTGGAAGATATCCCGGTCAATACCGGTATCGCCGCGCGGTTAGGCTCCCGGCAAATCGCTCTGTTCCGTCTGGGAGGTGATCAACCTGTGGTTTACGCCCTCGATAATCAGGAGCCGGGTACAGGCGCCAACGTACTGGCCCGCGGGCTGGTGGGTGATGAGGCCGGAGAGCCGCTGGTCATTTCTCCGCTCTACAAAAAACGCCTGCGGCTGTCTGATGGTATTAGTCCGGATGATGCCTCAGTCAGAGTACGTTGCTGGCCGGTCAGACTGGAGAACGGTGCTATTCGGGTTAACCGTCAGCCGTTGCCTGTCTCTGAGCCGCAGATTATTGCGGTGGCATCCTGAGCCCCTGAAGAGGAGATAACCGATGAACACTCTTAAGCAACTCATTTCTGTGGCCGACCTGCGCCAGCCGGTGACCGCGGGTGAAGTCTGGCTGGTCGGAGCAGGGCCGGGCGATGTTGAGCTACTGACCCTGAAAGCACTGCGGGTGATTCAGCAGGCCGATGTGGTGGTCTATGACCGTCTGGTCTCAGAACAGATTATGGCTCTGGTCCCTGAGCAGGCCTTGTGCATTGATGTCGGTAAATCCCGGGGTGATCACCGGCTGAATCAGTCACAAATCAATCAGTTATTGGGGGAGCTGGCACAGGCCGGCCAACGGGTAGTGCGGCTGAAAGGCGGAGATCCTTTTGTGTTTGGCCGGGGCGGCGAAGAGATGGAGTCGCTGCAACAGGCCGGTATCGCCTGTCATATCGTGCCGGGGATCACTGCCGCGATCGGGTGTGCCGCCGCTGCCGGATTGCCGTTAACCCATCGGGATTGTGCCCAGTCACTGCGTTTTATCACCGCTCATACCCGTTCGGGGGAAGAGTTGTGTGACGATGTGTCGTTGGCCGCGGGGGGACAAACGTTAGTGTTTTACATGGGCCTGAGTCACAGCTCCCGGCTGTGCCAGCGGCTGACCGGGCTAGGGTTAGCGGGGGAGACCCCACTGGCAATCATCGAAAACGGGACCCGTCCGGAACAACGGTTGCTGATTGCCACCCTCAATACATTGCCGGAGTTGCTGGCTCGTTATCAGCCACAATCGCCAGGTTTGCTGATTGTCGGTGAGGTTGTGAATTATTGCCGGATGCCGGCCTTACGGGTGGCGATGCCTGAGCAGGGTGGTGTGGTGGTTAAGTACGTCGCAGCCTGAGCATCGAGGGAGAGATATTGATGGCGGAACAGACACAGCAGGTTAAAAGCGTTTGTCCTTATTGCGGGGTCGGTTGCGGCATTGTAATGCAGGTGGCTGATAACCGGGTGGTCAAAGTGACCGGTGATAAACAGCATCCTGCCAATCGTGGCAAATTGTGTACCAAAGGACTGACTTGCGCTAAAGCCATTACTGCTCCTGGCCGTCTGGCGCGGGCTTTCCTGCGTAAACAGCGTCACCTGGATCCGGTGCAGGCGGAGATGACGGCCGCAATCCGGGAAACTGCGAACCGTCTGAAGGCCATTATTCAGCAGCATGGACCAGAGGCCGTGGCACTGTATGTCTCCGGGCAGATGTCGCTGGAGGCTCAGTATCTGGCCAACAAACTGGCAAAAGGGTTTATTGCCACCCCGAATATCGAATCTAACTCCCGGCTGTGTATGGCCAGTGCCGGCAGCGGTTACAAGCAATCGCTGGGTGCTGACGGTCCTCCCGGTTCCTACGAAGACTTTGAGCATGCAGATTTGTTCCTGGTGATTGGGGCCAATATGGCCGACTGCCATCCGATTCTGTTTCTGCGCATGATGGCCCGGGTGAATGCCGGTGCCAGACTGATTGTGGTGGATACCCGAAGAACAGCCACTGCGGAGAAAGCCAGCCTGTTTTTACAGGTGAAATCTGGCAGTGACCTGATGCTGATGAACGGGCTGTTGCAATTGCTGGTCAGCCAGGGAAAAACCGACAACGAATTTATCGCCCGTTATACCCGGGGCTGGGAACAGATGCCGGAATTTCTGGCGGACTACACCCTCGATAAAGTGGCGGAGGCTACCGGCCTGGCAGAGCAGGATATCCGTCGTGCCGCTGACTGGATAGGGGAGTCTCCCGCCTGGATGAGCTGCTGGACCATGGGGCTCAACCAGAGCATCCAGGGGACGCTCAATACCAGTGCGCTGTGTAATCTGCATCTGGCTACCGGAACGATATGCCGGCCCGGTTGCGGCCCTTTTTCTCTTACCGGCCAGCCCAATGCGATGGGGGGCAGGGAGATGGGCTATATGGGACCGGGACTTCCCGGGCAGCGTTCTTTGCTGTCGGAAGACGATCGCCGTTTCACCGAAAATCTCTGGGGACTGCCCTCCGGCACCTTACCGCATCATGGCGGACACGGCACTGTTGATATGTTTCAACAGATGGCGGCCGGCACCATCAAAGCCTGCTGGATCATCTGCACTAATCCTGCCGCCAGTATGGCGAACCGGCAGCAGGTTATCCGGGGGCTGCAACAGGCGGAGCTGGTGATTACTCAGGATGCTTTTCTCGATACCGAAACTAACCGTTATGCCGACATACTGTTGCCTGGCGCATTATGGGCAGAAGCCGAAGGGGTAATGATAAATTCCGAACGTAATGTGACCCTGATGAAGCAAGCCGTTAACCCGCCTGGTGATGCAATGGCTGACTGGCAGATTATTGCCAGTGTGGCCTGTGAAATGGGTTTTCGTCAGGATTTTAGTTATCGTTCTGCCAGTGAAGTATTTCTCGAAATTCAGCAATTTCATAATCCACAGACCGGCTACGATCTGCGGGGAATCAGCTACCCGCGGCTGTATGATTCACCGGTACAGTGGCCCAGCCCGCCGGACGATCAGCAATCGCGCCATCCGATACGCTATCTGTCACAGGAAGTCATTTTTACGGATAAACCCGCCAGTACTCCGGTCATTATTTTCCCGACCGCCAGTGGCCGGGCACACTTCCATTGCTGTCTGCCGCTATCTCCGACAGATTCGCCGGATGATGACTACCCGTTTGTGATGAATACCGGCCGCCTGCAACACCAGTGGCACACCATGACCAAAACCGGCCATATTGCCGAGCTGAACCAGTTAAACCCGAACCCATTTGTTGAGATTCATCCTGAGGATGCTCAGCGGTTGAATATTCTACCTGAACAACCGGTTGAGCTGCGTTCCCGGCGCGGGCACGCGATCCTGCCGGCGCAAATCAGCAACAGGGTGTTACCCGGCCACTGTTTTGCGCCATTTCACTGGAATGACGTGTTCGGTGAGAACCTGTCGGTCAATTCGCTGACCAGCGATGCGGTTGATCCGCTATCGCTACAACCGGCGCTAAAATATTGTGCGGTTTCTTTGACCCCGATAGTGACCCCAAAAATTGCTGATGTTGAGCTTATCAACGCTCAACCCGTTACGGAGGCCGTAATGACAGAAAACCCTGCCACCACAGCAGCAGACCTGTTCGCCCGGCAGTTGGTCCCGGGGGCCAGCCTGTCTGAAATGCTTAACGCGGAAGAACAGCGTTATCTGCAAGGATATCTGGCGGGTTTGCGTTTAAGCCCTCCCGATACCTGCGGCGGTGTTCCTGTGCTGCCAGCTACCGCGCCGCTGGGGAATGATATGCGCCTGTGGGTCGATGGGCTGCTGGCGGGATTGTATGCCCGTACTCCGCTGGCAGCTGGCATGGCGTCCACGCTCGCGAACGGGCAGCCGGCCATCAGTTTTGCTGCCGAAACGGCGGCGCCGGTATGGGTATTGTGGAGCTCAACCACCGGTAATGCAGAATCTTTTGCCGCCGTATGTGTCAGCCAGCTGGAACAGGCGGGGATACCTGCCCGATCCGGCTGTGTCTCCGACCACGGGGCGGCGGAACTGGCCAGCGCCGGGAAAATTTTACTGGTGGTCAGTACTTTTGGTGATGGCGATCCGCCGGATAACGGTCTCAGTTTCTGGCAAATGCTGACGGCAGAGTCTGCTCCGTCGCTGTCATCGGTCAGTTTTTCGGTACTGGCGTTCGGTGACAGCAGCTATGACCAGTATTGTGGCTTTGGCCGGCGTCTCGATACCCGGCTGAGTGAACTGGGAGCGACACGGCTTTCTCCCAGGGCCGAATGCGAAGCGGAGGATCTACAACCGGCCAGGTTATGGCTGGAAAATATGACCGGGCTGCTACGCAGCAGTTCTGCTCCGGTAAATATCATGGCTAAACCCACGCAGGTTATCCGGCAAGAGACTGAGCCCGCAGCCCCTGCAAAGTACCATCGTGACAAGCCTTACCGCGCCACGCTGTTGTCCTGTCAGCGACTGAACCAGGAGGGATCACAGAAGGAGACCCGCCAGATAATATTGTCGGTAGAAGGGAATGAACTCAGTTATCAGGCCGGAGATGCCCTGGGGGTCTGGCCAAAGAATAAACCGCAGTGTGTAGACTCCGTACTTAATGCCCTGCAGCTTGATCCACAGCAGCCGGTGACGGTCAGTTCCGGGCAGACGGTCAGTCTGCAGGATGCGTTGACAGGTTACCTGGATTTATCGGTGGTGAGCCGTGAGCTGGCAGAATACCTCGGCAACCATTCTGTCAGCGGTGAATTTCCTCCTCCACTACAGAAGGTGCTGGCAGGTGATTTTACCGGCTGGCAACAGCAGCAGCGGGTGGTGGATCTGCTGGAGGCATTCCCTGCCAGAGTTCGGGCCGATGAATTTATCCGCTATCTGCGACCGATGCGGCCACGGCTCTATTCTGTTTCGTCCAGTCCGTTGCTGACTCCGGATGAAATACATCTGACGGTGTCGGTGATACGTGAGGGTATTCACGGGATGCGGGATGGTGTCTGTTCGTCATTTCTGGCCGATAGCGCTGTCGGTGACAGTATACAGGTGTTTGTAAAACCTCAGGTCAGTTTCCGGATACCGGAAGACGATACATTACCACTGATTATGATTGGTCCCGGTACAGGAATTGCCCCTTTCCGTGCTTTCCTGCAACAGCGCCAGGCCATTGGTGCCCGGGGTCATAACTGGTTGTTCTTTGGTGAACAGCATGCTGACGGTGATTTTTATTATCGTCAGGAGTTGGAAGACCTCCGTCGTGACGGAGTACTGCACCGGCTGGATACGGCTTTCTCCCGTGATCAACCAGAGAAAATTTACGTCCAGCAGCGGATGCTGGAACAAGGCAGTATTCTCTGGCAATGGCTGACGGAAGGTGCAACCGTTTGTGTGTGCGGCGATGCCAGCAGAATGGCGAAAGATGTCCATCAGACGTTACTGCAGATCATCCGTGAACATGGCCGGATGAGTGCCGGTGAGGCAGAGCAGTGGTTGTCAGCGCTGACCCGTCAGAAACGCTACCTGCGTGATATTTACTGATGATTCCTGGCGTGGCGGCTGGCTCCCGGCGGCAGGCCGGTGATCCGTTTAAACGCCCGGCTAAAGGCGGCCTGGGAGGTATAGCCCAGCCGCTGAGCCACGGTTTCTATCGGCAGGCGTTCGTTATTCAGCCACTGGCTGGCGAGCTGCATACGTAACTCAGTGGCATAACGCAGCGGTGATATGCCGATTGTCTGGCGAAAACGACCGGCAAATACCGATCGGGAACTGTGGCACTCGGCGGCGAGTTCCGCCACGGTCCACTCTTTTCCGGGGTTGCGGTGCAAAGCCAGTAATGCCTGCGCCAGCCGGGGATCTTTAAGTGCAGCCACCAGACCACTTCCATTACCACAGCCACATTCTACCCAACCCCGTATCAGCATGGCGGCCACCACTTCAGCAAGCCTGGCCATAATTCCCGGATAGCCAATTCTGCCTGAACAGACTTCCCGTTTCATTGACGAAAGAATTGGCAGTAAGCCCGGATAACGGTCGCTGAGAGTATCTGCCAGCAATTCATCCGGCATTAACCGGATAAGCCCCTGCATCCCGCCAGGATCAAAGGCCATGCAGCCATGAAAAATAATTGTTTTTTCAGGGTTGGTAATTTTGCAGCAGGTATTAATAGCACTCACCGAATCACCCAGTGGAATAGTTTCAGAGGAATCAATATTCTGTATTGCAGCATCGGAATCAGACAGCAACTGATGGTGGGGGGCATGAGGCATAAATACCGCATAACCCGCCGGTAGCGTCTGAATCGTACCATCAGCTTTACGTAACAGAGCACTGCCGGAAGCAATAAAATGGAAGCAGGCATAACCGGGCCTTGCCGGGAAATTAAAACCAAACCGGCTACCGGCTTTAATTTGTCGATACTTCACGCCACGCAACCGCATTCCTGTCAGCAGTTCGCTTATCAGATCAGAAGGTAATTCAGAAAGGGCAGCTTTGCTCATTTTCAGGAGTTTTAGTCAAAAATAACAGACTTACTATCATAGACCCTCCTGGTGTTTATCTCCAGAATCAGGTGATTAACATCATCGGAGGAAATTAATGAGCCATTGTACTGAGCAATGTAGCCTGCCATCTCAGGATGACGCTGGCGTTTCTGCGGCCTGGTTGGCGGTATTTTCACTGGCTGTCGGTGTATTTGGTTTACTGACGGCGGAATACCTGCCTGCAAGTCTGTTATCGCCCATGGCTGACAGCCTGGGGGTGAGTGAAGCGTTAGCGGGCCAGTCCGTGACCGTCACTGCCATCGTGGCACTGTTTTCCGGCCTGTTGGTACCAGGGCTGACACGTAATCTGGACCGACGTACGGTGCTACTGGGTTTTACCTTACTGATGATCGCTTCTAATCTGCTGGTGGCTTTATCACCGAACCTGACCGTATTACTGCTGATGCGGGTATTACTGGGGATTGCGATTGGCGGATTCTGGAGCATGGTGGCCGCGGTGGCCATGCGGCTGGTGCCGGATGAATTGTTGCCGCGGGCACTATCGATAATTTTCAGCGGTATTTCGGTCGGAACTGTGGTGGCCGTCCCTCTTGGCAGCTATCTGGGAGGGGTTGTTGGCTGGCGCAGTACTTTTGTCGCGGCTGCAATTATCGGGATGATCACCTTCCTGTTTCAGTTTTTTACTTTGCCGCGGATGGCACCCAGGCAGGGTGTGACACTGGGCATGATCTTTAGCGTTGCTATGCGCCCGGGGATTGGGGCCGGGTTACTGGGATGTATTCTGATCCATGGCGGACACTTTGCATTGTTTACCTATATCCGGCCGATGCTGGAGTCGACTACGGCTATGGGAGAGGACGGCCTGGCATTGGTTCTGCTGGGATTCGGGGTGGCTAATTTTGCAGGCACGGTACTGGCCGGTTATTTACTGTCAAAAATGCCGCTGGGAACGCTGGTGATGATGCCGGCAGTGGTGGGATTGAGCGCACTGGCATTGGTGCTGTTACCTGCGACGTTGCCAGGTCAGGTCCTGCTGGTTGCTCTCTGGGGTCTGGCCTTTGGTGCGATCCCTGTCGCCTGGTCCAACTGGATTGCCCGTTCAATCCCGGACCAGGCAGAAAGTGCTGGTGGGATGGTGGTGGCGGCCGTTCAGTCCTCAATTGCCGCCGGCGCAGCCGCTGGCGGACTGATGTTCAGCCATAGCGGTATTACCGGCGTCTTTGCCAGTGCCGGGTGCGTCTTACTAATAGCGGCATTATTTGTAGCGCTGCGGGTGAAGGGGGATATTATTCCTCCGGCCAACTGACAACGACATGGGCCGAAGCAGTGACCGGCCCGTGACGGCTAAATTAGCCACGCAGTTAGCGATTATTGTTCTGAAGATAAACATAAAAAGCATATCTGATTATCAGCTATGCTTTTGCCGGATAAATAATTTCATCTTTAAAAATACAGGCTTCAGTATGAACTCATTCATAATGAATTCTCTGAGGCTGTAATGAAAAAGAAAACCGTGTCGGTAGTGATTGCCGGGTTACTGGCAGGCGCACTGACGGTGCCGGTGACGGCGAATGCTGAGGGGACCATCAGCATTGCCCAGCAATTTGGTATCGGCTATTTATTGCTGGATGTGGTGCGGGACCAGCATCTGATTGAGCAGCAGGGCAAAAAAGAAGGCCTTGATATTAAAGTCGAATGGCGGACCTTATCCGGTGCCACCGCCATGAACGAAGGTGTACTCACCGGAGCACTGGATGTGGCTGCGGCAGGCGTCCCGGCGATGCTGACAGTGTGGGACCGGACTTACGGGCATCAGGATGTAAAAGCGATTGCCTCGCTCGGCTCCATGCCGGGTTACCTGCTGAGTAACAATCCGGCCGTCAAAAGTATTAAAGACCTGACAGATAAAGACCGGATTGCTGCCCCGGCGGCCGGAGTCGGTTTTCAGTCCCGGACATTACAGATAGCGACCGCCAAGGTTTACGGAAACAGTGAATTTAAAAAGTTCGATAATATTACCGTCAGTTTGCCGCACCCTGATGCCACGGTAGCATTAATTTCCGGTAAATCAGAGGTCACGGCGCATTTCTCCAGCCCGCCATTCCAGTATCAGGAATTAGAACATCCGTCGATTCATAAAATACTCAGCTCTTATGATGTGCTGGGTGGGCCGGGATCATTTAATGCACTGTATACCACCCAAAAATTCCATGACGAAAATCCCAAAACCTATCAGGCATTTTATAACGCATTAGTGCAGGCGGCGGATTATGTTGAAAAAAATAAAGAGGATGCGGCGAAAATTTATATCCGCCAGGAGAAGTCACACCTGCCGTTATCATTAATCGAAAAAATCATTAATGACCCGGAAAATCATTTTACCGTTTCTCCGGAACGAACCTACGTTTATGCCGACAAGTTATATCAGCTCGGTGTATTAAAACACCACGCAGCCAGTTGGAAAGACTATTTCTTCCCGGAAGCCTGGGTCAACCCCGGCAGCTGATGTCTGGCTAAGAGAGTCATCTTATGAGCGAATTAACCGAAACAGTGCCACCCGCAGAACATTCTCAGCAGTTTGAGATCCGCCCTCTGGCGGGCGCAGGGGCCGAAATTATCGGACTGGATCTGCGTCAGCCACTGAACAACGCCGATTTCCGGCGCATTCACCAGGCACATCTCCAGTACCATGTCCTGGTGTTCCGTCAGCAGACCCTGACCCCGGAACAGCAGATTGCATTCAGCCGCCGTTTCGGACCTCTGCAGATTCATGTGCTGAAACAGTTTCTACTGGAAGGGCATCCCGAAATTCTGATTGTATCGAACATTATCCGCGATGGTCAGCCGGTCGGACTGGGAGATGCCGGGAAATACTGGCATTCGGACCTGTCGTACAAAGAGGTTCCGAGCCTCGGGTCAATGTTGTATGCCAAAATTCTGCCGGAGATCGGCGGGGATACCCGTTTCGCCAATATGCATAAGGCCTGGGAAACCTTACCGGCGGACCTGCGACAGGCGATTGAAGGTAAGCGAGCCGTTCACTCCTATACCGCAACCTACAGTAAACCGAAGTTTGGCACCCAGTGGCGACCGACGCTGACAGAAAAACAGCTCAGCGAAGTGAAAGCCGTCAGCCATCCTGTTGTCAGAACTCACCCTGAAACCGGTAATAAAGCGCTGTTTGTCAGTGAAGGCTTCACCACCCATATTGAAGGCCTGCCGGAACAGGAAAGCAGCCAGCTTCTGCAGGCGCTGTATGATCACAGTATTCGTGAAGAAAATGTCTATACCCACCGCTGGCAACCGGGAGACCTGCTGTTCTGGGATAACCGATCGTTGATTCATCTTGCCACCGGATGCCCGGCAGAATGCCCCCGTCAGTTGTACCGAACCACCATCGAAGGTGACGCCCCGTTCTGAACAGGATATGACAGTAATGACTCAGCCCGCGACGCAACCACCAGCGCCACTTTTATCGCTGAATAATATCAGCCTCGAATACCAGACTCCTCAGCACCGGGTACGCGCGGTGCATGAAGTGAGCTTTGATGTTTATGCTGCTGACCGGTTTGTTTTACTCGGTCCATCCGGGTGTGGTAAATCCAGCCTGTTAAAAGCGATTGGCGGATTTATTCAGCCGGCCAGTGGAGAAATCCTGCTGCAAGGTCAGCGGGTTACCGCTCCTGGTCCTGACCGGATGACGGTTTTCCAGGAGTTTGATCAACTGGCTCCGTGGAAGACCGTGATCAATAACATTATTTTTCCGCTACGGGTAACGGGGCGCTATGACAAAAAGCAGGCGAGGGAAATTGCGAGCTACTACCTGAATAAAGTCGGGCTGTCGCGCTTTGCCGATGTCTATCCGCATATGCTCTCCGGAGGAATGAAACAACGGGTGGCTATTGCCAGGGCGATGGCCATGAAACCCGGGGTGTTGTTGATGGATGAACCTTTTGCCTCTCTGGATGCACTGACCCGGCGACAAATGCAGGACGAATTGCTGGAACTTTGGGAAGAAGTGGGGTCAACACTGGTATTTGTCACCCATTCCATTGATGAAGCCTTGCTGATTGGCAGCCGGATTTTGATTCTTTCAGCTCATCCGGGGCAGGTTCGTGCCGAACGTAACTGCCATCAGTTTACCCGGCACAATTACGGTAACGAAGAGTTTCGTCAGGCCGCCAGGGAAATTCATCAACTGTTGTTTCCGGAACCCTCTCCGGTCACACCATCCAACAAGGAGAGTCATTATGGCGCCACAGCCTTATCTTCGACCCGGCTATCTGCGTGAGGTTACAGTTCCCGGCGCGTTGCAGACCGAAACTCCCTTACCGACAGGTCGGCGGTTGTGGAATCAGGCCTGGATCAGGAAATCAGTGCTGGTTCTGATTCTGCTGGTGATCTGGGAGCTGATCGCCCGCTGGCAGAATAACAGCCTGATGTTCCCGGGGGTTATCGATACTCTGCGGGCTTTCACCGAAGATATGCTGAGCGGGGAATTACCTGGTAAAATATACAACTCACTGAGTTTATTGATTAAAGGTTATCTGATTGGCGCGGTTTTATCACTGGTGTTTAGTGCGCTGGCGGTCAGCAGTCGGATCGGCCGGGATCTGCTCAACACACTGACTGCAATGTTTAATCCGCTGCCGGCCATTGCTTTGTTACCTCTGGCACTCCTCTGGTTTGGGCTTGGCAGCGGCAGCCTGATTTTTGTGATAGTTCACTCCGTGCTGTGGCCGATTGCCCTGAACACCAGTTCAGGATTCAACAGTGTTTCTGAGACGCTACGCATGACAGGGAAAAATTACGGTCTGTCGGGGCCACGCTATGTGGTGCATATCCTGATGCCGGCAGCCTTACCCTCGATTCTGGCCGGGCTCAAGATTGGCTGGGCATTTGCCTGGCGGACACTGATTGCTGCTGAACTGGTATTCGGAGCGTCCAGCGGCAGTGGCGGTCTGGGATGGTATATTTTCCAGAACCGGAACGAACTCTATACCGATCATGTGTTTGCCGGATTGTTGACGGTAGTGATCATCGGTCTGCTGGTCGAAGCGGTAATTTTTTCCGGAATCGAAAAACTAACGGTACGGCGCTGGAAAATATAAAGACTGGCCAGCACAGGTCTCTGACAGGACCTTGTGCTGGCAGGGCCGCAGATTCGTTATTTTAGGATGTACAGACGTCCAGACTTCCGTTATAGTCTCGGAAAATTAACTCAGGGAGAGTTTTCTGTGAAAAAAATACTACTATCTTCGGCCCTTATTGCATCAGCCTTATTACTCAGTGCCTGTAAGCAGGACGACCAGAACAGTATCAAGGTCGCGATTAACGCCGGCCCGGACCAGCAGATTTGGGATACGGTGAAACAGGTCGCTAAAGATAAATATCATCTGGATGTGAATGTCATTACCTTTAATGACTATGTGCAACCGAATGAGGCACTGCTGAATAAAGATGTTGATGCCAATGCCTTCCAGAGTGTGCCGTATCTGGAAATGCAGGAGAAAGAGCGGGGCTATCCGTTTGTAATCCTCGGCAATACCTTTATCTTCCCGATTGCTGCTTATTCCTCGAAAATCAAAAATATTAAAGATTTGCCGGATGGCGCGACGGTCACTATCTCCAATGAAGCGACCACACTTGGCCGTAGCCTGCTGCTGTTGCAGTCTCAGGGACTGATTAAGGTGAAACCTGAGGCGGGTCTGCTGCCCACAGTACTGGATATTACGGCGAATCCGAAGAAGCTGAATTTTGTGCTGGTGGATACTCCACAGCTGACCCGGACCCTGGATGATCCTAAAGTTTACCTGTCGGTCATCAATAATAATTTTGCCTCTCAGGCCGGGTTATCTGCTTCTAAAGACGGATTATTTATGGAAGGTAAAGCCTCTCCGTATCTGAACGTGTTGGTTGCCCGTAAAGACAATGTCGGAGAGAAAAAGCTTCAGGAACTGAAACAAGCCTTCCAGTCACAGGAAGTGCTTGATAAAGCAAATCAAATCTATAAAGGCGATATTATTAAAGCCTGGTAATTTCGGGGCTGCCGGCAGCGGACCTGCTGCCGGTCAGAGTGTCCGTATTAACCTCTGTTTATGGCAATCCCGGTTTCCGGAGCTTCCGGTCCGGGTTTACCAGTCTGCGCATCCTCGCCGGCTCATCACTGAGTTATCCAGAATACTCCGGATGTTTTTAATCCCATAAAATGCTGATGGACATAGGCCAGGTCAGCTTCAGGATCAATATCTTTAAACAATTGCGGATGCAGGAATTTGGCGATTTCCTCCACTGCAATGATATTGGAAGGCAGATCATAGAACTGGTGATAGAGAGCCAGGACCTGATGTTTTGTACCGCCTGGAGTACGTTGAAGCCGGTGCGATTCATCAGGGCTGCCAGCTTTTTATGCGCCAGAGCCGGATCCTGCAGATAACCAAGGGGAACCGAGGCCGATGCTTTGCGGTCATTCTTCCAGTCAGCACCGGTCAGCAGATAAAAATCAGGGTTCAGGGTGATAATTTTTTCCAGGCTGACATCTCCCCCCATACCGCTAAATAATGTCCCCCCCAGGTTGTTGCCCCCGGCCGCCTGAACAAATTCTCCCAGGCTTCCCTGGCCAAAGGTGCTGCAACAAAAATCACCCAGAATTCCGGCACTGCGCTCAATAAACACCGTAGGAATTTGTTGCGGGCTGAGAGTGGCAACCCGCTGGCTTATCAGGACGGCCCGTTGTCGGTAAAAATTCAGAAACTGGCGGGTATTGGCTTGCTGATGAAAAACCTGCCCCAGTAATTCGATACTTCGGGCACTGTTTTGCAGTGGTTTTTGCCGAAAATCGATAAAAATATACGGGATATGCAGGTTATCCAGCCGGCTAAGAACCCCTTCATCTTTCAGCTTCTCCAGCAGACCTATATCGAAAATCACCAGATCGGCATGCATGGCGACGGCATTTTCAGCATCAAAGGTGGTGGTATAGGGATTAGAGAAGGTCGGAATTTTTTTTAGTGCCGGAAAGTTCCCGGCAAATGCGGCCATGATATCCGGTGATTTTTTTTGCAGGGAGTTATCCCATGCCGCAATACTGGCTGAAGGATCGCCGTGAAACACAATGCTCATCGCTTCAATTGCACGGGCATCTGCCAGCATCACATGATGCGGCACCTGTGGCAGATTAACTTTCCTGCCCAGCACATCCGTCACTGTCCCGGCCTGTACCTGGTGCCCAAGCGTGATTAACAGAGTAAGGAGGTAAATGAGTCTGGTCGCAATTTTCATGGGTATTGTTTGCCTGCCGGTGAACATGTCTGTAGTGATAAGAAACACCGTTATGATTAATTAACAAAACAATAGATGAAAGTTGTTTATGAGCAGGACGAGTGGAATTTGGTTAATTGATGTTTCAGCGGGGTAAGTGAATGGAGTTTATGCATTAGTTTAGCTGTAATTTTTATTAGGATTAAATTTTATATCAGATAATTAATTGATATTTATATTGTCTGTTTGTTCTCTCTATTATGCCCGCTGATTTTTAAACGCGGACAGAGAGATATGGCACTAAAATTTTCAACCTGGGCAACCAGTACTTCCGGGGGGTTTTTGCGCTCGGGCGTAGAGCAGGTGACTGACTGGAGCTATGAATATAATCTGGCATTAACCCAGGCGGCAGAAGCTGCCGGATTCTTTGGTGTCTTATTTCCTACCCGTTACAGCGCTCCTCATACCCAACAGAACCAGGCCGATGGTCAGTTAGACCCGCTGACTCTGGCCGCCGCTGTTGCGGTACAAACGCATTCTATCCGGTTAATCACGGCTGTATTACCTGGTTTTGTTCCTCCGGCAACCATGGCAAAAATAGGTGCAACCTTAGACCATATTAGTCGGGGCCGTTGGCACATCAATCTGGTTTCCGGCTGGTTCAAACAGGAACAGGAAAACCTGAGCGTGCCATGGGTTGACCATGAACAGCGCTATAAACGTTCTGAAGAATACTTGCAGGTACTTCAGGGGCTCTGGCAACAGGAAAATTTCAGCCTGGCAGGCCAGCATTACAGTATAAAAAATAGCACGATGCGTCCGTCTCCCTCTCAGAAACCTTACCCAGCCATATTTCAGGGAGGTAATTCCGGTGATGCTCAGGAAATGGCTGGGAAATATTCTGACTGGTATTTTATTAATGGTGCACCTGTTGAGCGGCTGCAACAGCAAATAGACGCGGTCAACAAGGTGGCTCACCCTCTCGGACGTATCGTGAAATTTTCTGTTAATGCATTTGTAATTGCCAGAGAAACCGAAGAGCAAGCCAGGGCTGAATATGAAGAGATTATTGCGGCCGCGGATGAATCTGCAATTGCACAATTTCGTGAAAAAGCCAGTGAAGCTAAGGGAATGTGGCAGTCGGATGCAAGTATCGATAGTTTTGTGGCGAATAATGAAGGGTTACGCACCGGACTGATCGGGTCCTATCAACAGGTTGCCAGCCGTCTGCGCGATATTGAACGGGCGGGAATTGATATGGTTCTTTTGAGTTTTCGTTTCCCTCTGGAAGAAATAAAGGATTTTCAAAAGAATATCATAAGTATTTTAGATTCGACACCCTGAATAAATAAACCTGTCTAAGAGATAAATAATGATAAAGTTGAATACATCCCCTAAAACTGCACTGGCAATTATTCTGGCAGCGACTTTCGTTCTATCCGGATGCGATGATAAAAAAGATAACTCACCGAAAAATAATTCACAGGATAACTCACAAACTATATTACGGGTGGGAACATCAGGTGCCTATCCTCCTTTTGAATCGCGGGATGCGAATGGCAATCTGGTCGGTTTTGATGTCGATGTACTCAACGCGATAGGTAAAAAACTTAATTATAAAATTGAATGGACTACCGCTGAGTTTAGTGGCTTGTTTGGTATGCTGGATACTCACCGTATTGATACTATTGCCAACCTGGTTTCAGTCACTCCTGAACGGCAGAAGAAATATCTTTTTTCTAAAGATTATGCCTATGACGGGGCACAGTTAGTCGTCAAAAAAGACAGCAATATCCAAAATCTTTCTGACCTTAAAGGAAAAGTTCTGGGGGCTATGCTGGGGAATGATTTACAGCAATACGCAGCTCAGTGGGATGCTTCGCATGGTAATCCGTTTACCATAAAAACGTATCAGGATAACAGCGGTGTCTATGACGATGTGGTTAACGGGCGACTTGACGCCTTTATCGACAGCGAAATTACAGCACTGGTACAAATTAAAGCGAAAAACCTGCCATTAAAAATTGCTTCAGATAAAAAACTTTACACCATCGAACAGGCCTTTCCGTTCCGTAAAGATGATAAAGATCAGGCCTTTGTCACTAAATTTAATCAGGCTTTAGATGAGCTTTCCAAAGACGGAACTCTGACCCGGCTTTCAGTCCAGTGGCTGGGTAAAGATATTACTCATCCATAACAGCAAATTATTTTTACCGGGACGGAGATAAGTGATGAGCCATTTAGCTGACACAGAAAGCATTATTGAAAATCTGACCAGCCAGCTCTCTGCAACAGCTGTTGAAAGAGATAAAAACGGCGGGTTGGCATTAGATGAAGTGGAATTATTACGTGATAGCGGGCTGTTGTCTTTAATTATCAGCCGTGAATACGGCGGCCAGGGACTGCCCTGGTCGGCAGCACTGGATGTGGTCAGGCGGCTGGCAAGGTCAGATGGCTCGCTGGCCCATCTCTATGGCTATCATTTCCTGAATCAGGTGGTTGCCAGAATCAGTGGTACTGAACAGCAGTTTGCTGAGTTGCAGCGTCAGACGGTCATCCATCGCTGGTTTTGGGGGAATGCGAATAATTCTCTGGATAAACGAGTGACGGGACGACAGGAATCCGGCGGCTTTCGGCTGAATGGCCAGAAGAATTTTACCTCCGGTTCGCCCTACGCGGACCGGCTATTGATATCGTTCCGCAGAGAAGATCAACCGGACACCATCGTCAGAGCTGTAATTGATCCCGCTTCTCCGGGGCTGCATATCCATAATGACTGGGATTGTATCGGTCAGCGGCAAACCGGCAGTGGTACCGTCAGCTATCAGGATGTGTTTGTTGATCAGAAGGATATTCTTACCCTTGCCCCCTCAGACCGCACATTACCCTTTAATACGTTGGGGCCGGTACTGGCACAACTTATTCTGACTCATGTTTTCCTGGGTAGCGCAGAAGGCGCATTAGCCAGTGCTGCAGAATATACCCGCGAACAATCCCGACCGTGGCACACCTCAGGCGTCGACCAGGCTCAGGATGATCGGTTGATCCAACGGCGATATGGCGAATTTGCAGCACAGCTCGAAGCATTCTCCAGTCTCGCAGACAGGGCCACGGCTGAGTTTGATCAGGCCTTTGAGAGGGGCCTGTCTTTGAATGATGTCCAGCGTGGTGAAACAGCCTACCTTGTTGCGGCGGCGAATGTTTTTGGCGGCAAGGTTGCTCTGGAAATTTGTGGCGGCATTTTCGACGTGATGGGTGCCAGGGCAACAGCCTCACGCTATGGATTTGATCGCTTCTGGCGCAATGTTCGTACTCATACTTTACATAATCCGGCTGAGTATAAGTTACTAACTTTGGGGCGCTATGCGCTGACAGGACAGTTGCCTGAACCCGGGTTTTATTCTTAAGAGCGACATTATGCACTACAGACGATTAGGTAAAACAGAACGAAAGGTATCAGTAGTCGGTGTAGGGACCTGGCAATTTGGTGGTGAATGGGGACGTCCTTTCTCGCAGTCGGAAGTGGATGCCATTCTGGATACCGCCGCCGGGGAAGGGATCAATCTGATTGATACCGCAGAGTGCTATGGAGATCATCTGTCAGAACAACTGATTGGTAATTACCTGTCACGCAGACAGCGTGACAACTGGCTGATTGCCACCAAGTTTGGTCACCATTTCACTGGTAACTTTGACCGGCAAGCCGAATGGCAACCGGCCAGTGTCTTGCGTCAACTGGAAGACTCTCTACGCGCCCTGAAGACCGAGCGCATTGATTTATACCAGTTCCATTCCGGCAGTGATGAGGTCTTTTTTAATGATGAACTCTGGCAATTACTTGCGGATCAGCAACGTGCCGGCAAGATAGGTCATTTAGGGATCTCGGTGGCTAAAGAAGGTAATGCGAAGCAGGTGGCTGCCGCCGCCGGTGTAGGGGCTGAAGTTATCCAGCTGGTGTATAACCGGCTTGACCAGCGTGCTGTGGAACAGGCTTTCCCGCTGACCAGCGAATACGATTTAGGCGTGTTGGCACGAGTTCCGTTGGCCAGTGGTTATTTGAGTGGCAAATATCAGCCGGATGCCGTGTTTGCTGCTGATGATGTCCGTAGCCGGCATGATGCTGAAGAAACCACGCAATTGCTTCTTCAGGTCGCGGAGATCAGACAGCAAGAGGTTCCGGAAGGTATTCCGCTGTCTCGCTGGGCGTTGGCCTGGTGCCTAACCAATCCGTCTGTGGCGGGTGTGATTCCGGGATGCAAGAGCCCGCAACAGGTCACCGAAAATGCCAGGGCGACAGAACTGATTGATGAATTTGGACACTGGGTGGAATTCTGATGAAAGTTGCTGTGATTGGCCTGGGAGCGATGGGGAGTATGACACTCTGGCAACTGGCGCAAGCCGGGGTCAGTGTTGACGGTTTTGAGCAATTTGGCCTGGGCAGTGAACGGAGTGGTATTGGCGGAGAAAGTCGCCTGTTTCGTACTGCCTATAAAGAAGGGGCGCATTATGTCCCGTTGCTAAAACGCTCCAGACAACTCTGGCAGTCGCTGGAGCAGCAGACCGGGACATCGTTATTAACGCTGTGCGGCGGATTGACGATCGGTCAGGAAGATGATGATGGCATCAGTAAAGTCCTGCAGAGTATCCGCCAGTTTGATATTGCCCATCAGCGACCTGAGCCGGAGCAGGCGAGACGTCTCTATCCCGGGCATCGTTTTCATGATGATGAAATAGTTATTTTTGATCAGGAATCGGGATATTTACGTCCGGAGCTGGCAGTCACCACCGCGCTCAGAAAGGCCGCAGATTTAGGGGCTGCCATTTATTCCCATTGCCAGGTAGAAGCGATAGATACCGACAGCCAGGGGGCTTTCATTCGTGTGAATGGCAGCCTCCGGCGCTATGATAAAGTGCTGGTGACGGCCGGCGGGTGGGTAAGAAAATTATTTCCCGTGATGAGCGATGACATATTCGCACGTAAACTCATTCTTTCATGGTTTCCCGCCAGAGATATTTCGTGGTTTACCCCACCGCGGTTTCCGATATTTACCCGACGAACTGAGGGCTACTTTAGTTTTGGTGTGCCTTCCATCGAAGGCAGCATGGTTAAAATAGGTATCAGTACTCCCGGGCATGTTATTGCTGATATCGATAAGGAAGATTTCCGCATCACGGAAACAGAACTTGAGGCGACGCGGTATGTTATCCGGAATTTTATGAATGGCCTGTCAGAAGACCCGGTGCGTACCAGTGGTCATCCGGATGCCTTCAGCAGTGACAAACATTGCGTGATTGGACACCCTCCGGGACAACCGGATTTGCTGCTGATGAGTGGCTTCTCCGGACACGGGTTTAAATTAGCGCCTGCCATGGGCGAAATTGCTATGCAGATGCTTTGTGAGAAGCGGTTAACACTGTCTGTCGACGAGTTTTCTCTGCAACGACTGAACCTGTTTCGCTAACCAGGGGTATATTATGCATCTTGATTTTCATTATCTCATCAATATTATTCCGCAGTTGCTGAAGTATTTACCGATAGTGCTTTTTATTGCCTTCTGCTCTTTTTTCTTTGCCGTGGTTATCGGGATTATTTTTTCGATAATTATTGAAAGAAAAATTCCGGTTATATATTACATCACCCTGGTGCTGGTCTCTTTTTTCCGGGGAGTACCGTCCCTGGTTCAGATATTTATTCTTTATTTCGGATTGCCCCAGTTAGTACCGGCGTTAAGTTCAATTAATGCAATGACGGCCGTGATCATGGCCCTGAGTATCCGAAATGCCGCCTATCTTTCTGAGGTCTTTCGCTCAGCCCTGATCTCGGTGGACCCGGGACAATATGAGGCGGCATTATCGGTCAGTATGACGCGCCGCCAGGCTTACTGGAAAGTTATTTTCCCTCAGGCGGCCCGGATTGCCATTCCGCCGTCGGGTACCTTCTTAATTATGATCCTGAAAGATACCTCGCTGGCTTTTACTATTGGGGTGGTGGATATGTTCGCTCAGGCAAAACTTATGGCTGCGGCCAGTTATAATTTTCTTGAATCCTATCTGGCGATTGGCCTGATTTATTGGGTGCTGACCGTTGTTATTTCATTACTTCAGTCAGTACTGGAGAAATATATCAGTAGGCCTTACCGGAGAGTGTAGATAATGATAACTGTTGAAAATTTATCTAAGAGTTATGGCCCGCACTCAATTTTTGAACGGCTAAATCTGGAAGTCGCTGAAGGGGAGGTGATTGCTGTTATTGGTCCATCAGGGTCGGGTAAGTCGACGCTGTTACGTTGCCTTAATTTGCTGGAACTTCCTGATGCCGGACACATTGCTATAGATAACGTCGCAGTGGATGCACCAAAGATTACTGAACCACAAGCCTTGGCGCTGCGACGAAAAACCGCGATGGTCTTTCAGCATTATAATCTGTTCCGGCATTATACCGCGCTGGACAATATCAGTATTCCTTTACAACTTACGCGCGGAATGAATCGCCAGCAGGCGAACCGAATTGCCCGTCAGCAGCTTGCAGAAGTGGGATTATCAGAGAAAGCTGATGCCTATCCGGTCGCTCTTTCCGGAGGACAGCAGCAGAGGATTGCTATTGCCCGTGCCTTAGCCCTGGAGCCACAGGTGTTGCTTTTTGATGAGCCGACCTCCGCTCTTGACCCTGAACGGGTTGAAGATATTTTGTCACTGATGAGAACCCTTGCTGGCAGAAAGATGACCATGATTGTGGTGACTCATGAAATGGAGTTTGCCTTTGAGGTTGCAGATCGTGTGATCTTTATGGAACAGGGAGGGATAACAGAACAAGGGACACCGGACCAGATTTTTCGTCACCCTCAGCAACTAAGAACCAAACAATTCGTCAATAAATATGCCCGCTATCTGGTGCGGGAATAAAGGATTTAAGCAAGGATTGGTCGATAGCCTGACCCCGGCGACAGGATTGTCCCCGGTTCTCCGCCTTCCGCTGGCGATTAACCGGGGAAGGGGGGGTTATTTCCCGCCCAGCACCTGTTTCATCTGTTGCTCATCAAGTTCACCCACTCGTTTAGCGACAAACAGGGTAGCGACACCGTTTCCGACCAGGTTAGTCAGGGCACGGGCTTCTGACATAAAACGGTCAATACCCAGGATTAGCGCCAACCCGGTGACCGGCAAAGTGCCAACCGCCGACAGGGTGGCCGCCAGGACGATAAATCCACTGCCTGTCACACCCGCAGCCCCTTTTGAAGAGAGCAGCAGTACCACCAGCAGAGTCACCTGATGCCAAATATCCATATGGCTGTTGGTCGCCTGGGCAATAAATACCGCCGCCATCGTCAGATAAATCGAGGTTCCGTCCAGGTTAAAAGAATAGCCGGTAGGGATCACCAGCCCGACCACCGATTTTTTACAGCCGACATCTTCCATTTTTTTCAGCATCCGCGGCAATACGGATTCAGAGGAGGAGGTTCCAAGGACAATCAGCAATTCTTCTTTGATATAGCCAATGAATTTGAAAATGTTGAAGCCGATGTAACGGGACACCACCCCTAGAACAATCACCACAAACAACACACAGGTGATATAGAAACAGACGATGAGCTGACCGAGTTGTACCAGCGAGCCGACGCCGTATTTACCGATAGTAAAGGCCATGGCACCGAAGGCGCCGAGGGGCGCCAGCCGCATGATCATATTGATGATGCCAAAGATGACCTGTGAGAAATTTTCGATAACATTGAAAATCAGCGTGCCGGTATTACCCAGGCGATGCAGTGCAAAGCCAAACAGGATAGCGAACATCAGTACCTGCAGAATATTGCCGCTGGCAAAGGCGCCAATCACGCTATTCGGGATAATGTCCATAATGAAAGACACAATTCCCTGTTGTTTCGCCTGGTTAGCGTAAGTGGTAATGGCGGACGCATCCAGACTGGCCGGGTCAATGTTCATCCCTGCGCCGGGCTGCGCAATATTTACCACAATCAGGCCAATAATCAGGGCAATAGTACTGACAATCTCAAAATACAGCAGGGCAATGGCACCGGTGCGCCCTACGGCTTTCATGCTTTCCATACCGGCAATCCCTGTCACAACTGTGCAGAAAATGACCGGAGCAATAACCATTTTTATCAGTTTGATAAAACCGTCACCTAACGGTTTCATCTGAGTGCCTATCTCAGGATAAAAGTGTCCAAGAAATACCCCGATAGCGATGGCAATAAGTACCTGGATGTAAAGGCTGCGGAACAGCGATTTTTTCATAATGATCCCAGTCAGATAAGATAGCGTTTATTTTTATAGTCTCAGTCAACTACACGCTAAAAAGTAACAGCATGTTAATTAAAATCAAATAACATCACAGAGTTGAATGATGAATTGGTAGTTTTATGAACTGACTCGCTTCAGTAAGCGGGTATTTTTCAATCACCTGGTAATTTTTCTTTTTCTGAAATGCTTAAATTTGTGTGTGAGAATAAAAAATAAACAGAAACAAAATCTGTTGTGGCAGTAAATGCCATGTGACTAAAAAGCTATTGAAGCTGAGTAAAGTCACACTATGCTGGCAGCTATCCGCTAAAACAATGAATAACAACTTCGTCTGCGGTTAGCGGAGCCGGATTTTTATTTTTTCAATTTCATCTAATCAGAGTCAGGAGAATTTATGGGCCAGTTCCAATCGAAAAAAATCACCTACCATTCCGGCAGTACTGAACTGGAAGGAGTACTGGTGTTCGATGCCAGCCTGAAAAACCCGGTGCCGGGGATTGTTATGGCGCCTAACTGGATGGGGGTGACCGATGCGGCCGTTGAACTGGCGGAAAAGACGGTTGCTCAGGGTTATGTGGTGCTGGTGGCTGATCTATACGGTAAAGGGATTCGTCCGTCATCTGCTGAGGAAGCCGGCTCAATAATGATGACCGTAAAAAATACTCCGGAAGAAGCCGGACGTATGGCTGTTGCAGTTCAGGCATTGACTGCTCAGACTGATGCTCCGGTTGTTGCTGATAAAGTGGCTGCTATTGGTTTCTGTTTTGGTGGCCATTGTGCTCTGGAATATGCCCGTAGTGGCGCAGCCATCAAGGCGGCCGTGTCTTTCCACGGAGGGCTGGATACCTGTGGTAGCTATGACGCTAAAGATATTAAAGGTTCAGTGCTGGTTCTGGATGGGGCAGAGGATCCGCTGGTGGTACGGGAGCAACTCCCTGAGTTTGCCCGTGAAATGACCACCGCAAAAGTAGACTGGAAACTTCACAGCTACCAGGGCGCTGTGCATTCCTTCACCGATGTGCATGCCAATGTTAAAGGTGTGGCGGAATATAATGCCGATGTCAGTGCCCGTGCCTTTTCTGCGATGTTTATTTTGTTAGACGAAGTTTTCTGATGATGTCCGGCCATCAGCAAAGGATGGCCGGATATTTTTGTGACGACTGTCAGTCAGGCACTTAGCCACCCTGGTGATTCTGTGTCGCTCTCAGAGCTGATTTCCCTCGTTCATCATTATCATAAATCTGTCATGTTCTCTCCATAGTATGCCTGTCAGACTAATCTGCGAGCGAACCCGATGAAAAACCTGTTAAAAACTCTGCCGTTACTGATACTTCCAGTCATCAGTATCACTGCTTATGCGGCCGATGCCCCCGGAATCTGTGCACCCAAAGCCTATGAAATGGCATTACGTTACCAGCAAAAATCGGCAGAAATAATGGCTCTTCAGTTACAGACCTATAAATTTGCCCGTCAGGACTTTTTGCAGAAGGTGGCACATTTAGCGTCACCGGAAAAGGCTGCAGTAGTAATGGATCTTGATGAAACCGTGCTGGATAACTCACCTTTGCTGGTCCGGGATATGGAGAACTGCCATGACTACACGCAATGGGACACCTGGGATGCCTGGGAAAAGAGGGGGCATCCTGGATTAATCCCGGGAGCCAAAGCGTTCCTGCAAACCGTGAGCGATAAAAAAGTGCATATCTTCTATGTGTCTGACCGCTCTGAAGCCAACAAACAACAAACACTGGCAACACTGCGTGCATTAGGTCTGCCCCAGGTCTCCGCAGAGAATGTATTACTGGATACGGCTTCCAAACAGGTGCGTCGCGAGGCCATCCGGAAGCATTACAACATCATTATGTTATTCGGTGACAGTCTGCCTGACCTTGCGGCGCAGTTTAAAAATAAAAAAACCACCGATCAACAACGTCAGCTGGTGCGCGACAGTGAAGCACATTTTGCCGATGACTGGATTGTTTTACCTAATGCTGCTTATGGCTCCTGGTCTGATGCACAGCTAACCCCCTGGAAGCCTTAGTCTGCCTGTTGGTAGTGCTTCGTTTTGGTGCAATGTCCGCGATGCCTGTGCAACAGCCCATTGCGGGCAGCCTCTGATAACTGGCTCAGGTTTTGCATCATCCCTTACAGGTCCTCATTTTGTAAGGTAGCTTTTAACGTGTCTCAAGCACTGAATGAATACGAACACGAGTCAGTCCCCGCCTCCGCTCGAAAAAGTTTATTTTCCGTCGCCGTAGTCTGGGCGGGTTTCCCGATGGTGATGGTCGGCGCTTTTGTTGGAGCGCAGATTGTGACCAGTCTGGGCTTTACCCGCGGAATGCTGGCTATCATCACCGGTAATATTGTACTGGCCGTGTATGTTGCCTGTCTGAGCGCCCTTGCGGCCAGACAGGGCAAAACCTTTGCGCTGAGTTGCCGGGAAATTTTCAGTCCGGCAGGGGCGAAACTGATTGCGATATTTCTTTCCGGGCTGGTTGTCGGCTGGTTTGCTGTCCAGACCGGGCTGGCGGGGCATGGATTGAATACGTTGCTGGGTCTGCCATTGGGCTGGTCAGTGGTGGTGGTCGGTGTGGCATTTACGCTGCTGTCGATGGCAGGTATGCAGATGCTGAAACCGATTAGTATTATTTCAATCTGCCTGTTTATTATTACCGGTATCATCAGTGTGGTACTGAATTTTCGCCATCACAGCTGGCAGCAGGTAGTGGATTTTACTCCGTCTTCCGGCCACAGCCTGGCGCTGGGCATTGGTGTCACAATGGCCATTTCGGTATTTGTTGATTCCGGTACCCTGACGGCAGATTTTACCCGCTGGTCTAAAACACCTTCTCAGGCGGTTATCGCCTCACTGGCGGCATTTCCTGTGGCAAACACCCTGCCGATGTTGCTCGGCGGGTTAGTGGCTGCTACCGGAGAAGCGACGGACGGTGATTTTGCTCACTTACTGACACAGTTGGGACCGTATTTCGGTGTATTTGCCGCAGTATTCTTTGTGATCAACTGTGCTTCAGTGGCCACTCATGGACTGTACAACGCCGCTTCCGGCTGGAGTTCAGTCATTCCTCTGAGCTTCCGTCATCTGGTGGTGCTACTGGGTATTGTCGGTACCGGACTGGCGCTGGCTGGCATCAGTAACTGGCTGGTGAACTGGCTGAGTTTACTGGGGATAATTGTGCCGGGAATTGGTGGTGCGATTATTGGCTGGATGATTGCCGGACAAGGACGTTATGCGCCGGGTTATCTGATTGCCGGCTGGGTCTTTTCCATAATCTGCAGTACCTTCTGTTACCTGCATGCACCTCAGTATTCTGTCGCGGTGGTTTCCATTCTGTCTGCAGTACTGTTCTGCTTATGTGCATTGCCGTTTGCCAGACAAACCAGTGCTGCCCGTCAGGACAACGCCTGAGGAATGTGCCGGCCCCGCTATCGCGGGACCGGCAGTCGTTGTGCAATCAGCGCAGCTCATAATCATTAAAGATCATTGGCGTGTCGCCACCATCAATAATCTCTACCTTACCTGGTGAGGTGAGGAACGCATCTCCTTTATGCACCCACAACTGGCGGGTACGATTTGGTTTATCTGGCTCGCTGATGAGTACACGGCCTTCGGTGAAAAGACCCTGACTCCGGGCCCGTTCTGCTGATACGTCGTCGTGCTTTCTCCGGGCTGTAAGGTGACCTTCCAGCCTTTCACCGTGGGTTTATCCAGGACTTCATGAAATACCGGCAAATCAGGACGCCGAGCTTCAGGAAAGTGCAATGGGCCATGCTGGCGGATTTCAAAAGCAACCTGTTGATTCACGGTCTGTCCCGTATTGGTGACTTTATCCGTCTCAGACTTACCCTGATGGGCACCGAATTTCACGTTGCCGCTGGCCATCACCGTGTTCACCGCCGGTTTATCGGGATAGGAAATAGTCACCGGACTGCCATCAATATGAGTATTCACATAATCGAGGTGCTGCTCATGGAAGAGGGTAGAGACTCCGGGGGGAATCATCACCCGCATTACCGTGACGTACTGGTTTTCCAGAATCACATGATGTAATGGTTCAAGGTTCGTCGGAACAACTTTTTCTGCTGCCTGACTGGCTGAGGGGGCTGCCAGCATCACAGCAATCAGGCTGAATAAAGACGCTTTATTTTTTAACATGCTAACTCCTGTCAGAATAGTTTTAGTGCAGTCGTGGGCATTATTAACGTTCGACCATAGCGACCCAGTTAGCGCCTGCTCCGGAAGGATAGCGGGACAACAGTGACAGCTCACCACTCTGCGGGTTGATGCTGTACAGTGAAAAATGGTCGGACTGCAGGCCGGTTTCAATCAGGAAATGCCCACTGTTATCAATGGCAAAACCGCGTGGCAGCTTCTCGGTTTTAATACTGCGCAGTAAGTGCAGGCTGCCATCTTTTTCGGAGACCGAAAAGGCGGTCAGCAGGCTGTTGGTACGCTCGGTGGAGTAAAGGAACTTACCGTTTGGGGTGATATGAATGTCGGCCTGCCAGATACGGGGTTTTGGTGTTGCTGGCAGATCAAAATCGCCAGTCAGTGGCCGGGCTTCACCTTTCTGCATGGTTGCCGCAATGTCCGGGGCAATAGAAGGTGTAGCTTCTTCCGGGGTGACGGTACCGTCTTTATTAATTTTCAGTTTCTGGATATTGCCGGCCATTTCGGTTAGCAGATAAATATAACGGTTACCATCGGCAGACGTATGGGGGGCGAACACAAAATGGCGTGGACCAATAGCGGCTTCATGCTGAATATTTACGGCCGGTGGGGTGGCCGGAGTAACCTTGCCACTCTTTGGGTCGAAATGAAACTGCAGGAACTGATCGGCGCCCAACAGTGAGACATATAAAAAATGATTTGTCGGGTCAGTCTGAATACAGTGCGCACGTTTACCAGTATGGACAATCTGTACCGGCGGAGTCTCTACCTTTCCCTGGTCATTGATACGGTTTATGGTAAAGAGGTCTCCGCCATAGGAGGCTGACAGTAAAAATCGGCCAGTTTTATCCAGCGATATATAGGCCATGCTTTCCTGAAGTGGGCTTTCACCGGCAGGTGTTAGTTTTCCGTCTGGCTCAATATGCCAGCTCATCACCCGATAGGGTTTGCTGCGAATAGCGGCATAGAGTGTCTTTTTGTCCGGCGAAACCACCAGAGGCATGACTTTCTTTGCCGCCGCCCAGGTACCGACGGGTTGCATTTTTTGGCTGTTTTTGTCCAGAGACCAGCCAGAGACAGTGCCACTGTCGGCGTTAGAGATGTAAACATAATCCTGTTGTTGTGCAAACACGCTGGCAGACGCGGAGCACAGGCCAAGCAGTGCCGCAGTGAATAACATCTTTTTCATTCAAAACCTCAAAACAGGTTAACGATACTGAGGGTGACAGGCAAAACTCGCTGACTGTTGCCGGCTACAGGGCTGGCTCAACTCCTGTCGGCACTGGCCGGAACCGGGAAAATCAGGGCCTGCATGAAACCGTATATGCCGCAGAGTGCGGCATATCGCGGATACGTGAAAATTCAGGGGCAATTCCCGGGCTGAGAAACGTGCAATGGTGACTGATCTTTCGTATCAATGTTCAGTGGTTCTACTTTACCCATAATGAACATAAATGTGAGCGCACCAAACAGGCATATACAGCCGGCAACGACTAAGGGCACCACAAATGAACCGTGGCTGACACTCAGCATAAATCCGGTAAATGAAGCTGTGACAATCCCCGCCAGGTTTCCGGCGAAATTCTGAATCCCGCCCAGAGTCGCCACATAACCGGAAGCCGGTGCCACATCTGCAGGTAACGTCCAGATATTTGAGGCGGTGAAAGCCAGTCCGGCGTAAGTCAGTGAAAACAGCGTCAGAATCACCGTGATGCTCGAAGTGAAAGCGGCAAAGGCGATCACTGAAGAGAGCAACATTCCGGCGATCAGGCAGGTCTTACGTGCTGCCGTCAGGCTCAGACCCTTTTTATACAGCCAGTCAGAAGTCAGCCCACCCAACAGGCTGCCTGGTATTCCCATCAATGCAGGAATAGCTCCCAGTGTACCCAGTTCTTTTAACGAAAAACCTTGCGACATCGTCAGATATGTCGGGAACCAGGTCACAAAGAAGTAGGTGGCAAAGTTCATGCAGAAGAAACCAATCATCATGCCCCAGACGGTACGGTGACGAAATAACGACCAGAGTTTGATTTTTTCATCCGGACGGGAAACCACCATTTTACGGTCTTCGAGCAGATTCTGACGCTCAGTTTCATCCAGTCCTTTTTTAGTTTCAGGATCACGGTAAAACATCAACCAGACTACCACCCAGACCAGCCCGATAGCTCCGGTAACTACAAATGAAGTTTCCCAGTCCCAGGTGCTAATAAGCCAGGCGACCAGGGGTAACGCCAACGCACTACCGGCACGTGGGCCGGCGTCAAAAATACCGCTGGCGGTGGCGCGTTCTTTCTTAGCAAACCAGGAAGCTACGACTTTCGCACAACCCGGATTACCGCCGGATTCACCGACACCGAGTAACAGACGAGAGATGAAGATGGAGGTAAATCCACGGCCAAAGGCGGTGAAAACGGTGAACAGAGACCACCAGCCGACGGCGACTGCCAGACCGATCCGAGTCCCCAGCCGGTCAATAATACGGCCGGCCGGAATTTGCATTAACGCATAGGTCCAGAAAAATGCACCGAGGATAAGTCCCATTGAAGCATCATCCAGACCGAGATCTTTTTTGATATGTGGTGCGGCAATAGCCAGATTAATGCGATCGATATAGTTGATGGCGATGGCAAAGAAGCAGAAAAGTATCATCAGCCAGCGTATTTTTGGGTACTTGCGCATGCGATTTTCCTTTAGAATTATCACCCGTCAGTTTGTCTGCCGTGGTGTGGCTTATATATGCAGGGGTACAGGCCGTGGTATGTCACCACAATTCTGTTAATCAATGGTAAATTTTAGTAACAGTGATCTACGACATTCATCTACACTATTAACATTGCGTAAAAGTAAGCGATTACAAGAATCAGTCAAGGTGAAAGTAAGCGCTTTCAAAGTGATGACCGGTTTCTGTGTTAATTTTGTGGCGAGCATCACCTTTTAGGAGATTTATCATGGCTGATAAACCGAATACGACACGTGTCTCTCTGGAAGACGTAGCCCGGTTGTCCGGGGTATCCACGGCGACCGTGTCCAGGGTACTCAATGGAAGTGCTACGGTCAGGGAATCACGCAGAGAAGCGGTTGAAAGAGCCTGCAAAGAACTCGGGTATGTGATTAACCGTGCCGCGAGAACTCTGGCATCACGCAAAAGTATGACGATTGGTGCAGTGGTACCTACGCTGGCAATAGAAACCTTTTCCCGGCCTATTGATGCGTTTCAAAAGATGATACACAAGCAAGGATATACCCTGCTGTTGGCAAATTCAGGCTTCGATATGGATATTGAGCTGAACGAAGTCAATAAGCTGCTTGAGTACGGTATCGATGCATTAATGCTGGTCGGACATACTCATCATCCGCGGTTATGGGAGCGACTGGAACAGCAGCAAATTCCTTATATCCAGACTTTTTCTATCGACCAGCACCGGCCAAGTGTCGGTTATGACAGTATCCTGGCATCACGGCAGCTGTTGCAACACCTGTTAGATCTGCAGCATCGTGATTTTGCCGTGATCTTTGGCAGCCCTCCGTCCAACGACAGGTTGTCTGAGCGTCTGGAGGGAATTCGTCAGGGGTTACATGATGCAGGATTATCTCTGGCTCCTGAAAACTGTGTGGACAGTGCTTTCACGATGAATGATGCCCGACAAGCAATGTTCCGTTTGCTGGATGGCCCTAATCCACCGACGGCGGTGATTTGCGGCAATGATTTACTGGCGTTCGGCGCGATGCGGGCAGCCAGAGAACGCTATCTGCGTATTCCTAATGATATTTCGATTACCGGATTTAATGATTATGAATATGCCGAGCATCTTGAGCATCCACTCACCACCATGCGGGTGGATCTGGCGGAAATTGGCAGTCTGGCCGCAGAATATTTACTGTCATCACTACAGGATGTCCGTACTGAGCCGTTGACCTGTGTCACCCCACAGTTGATTATCCGTGGCAGTACCGGTAGTGCTCCACAAAAATAACACGGCATGCAGAGCATGCCGTGTCAGGTGTCAGGCAGATTCCGGGCAGTTACAAATCTTTATCAAACCATGGGCCGCGTCTCAGATAGCTTTTATCCAGTTCTGCAGGATTTCTGACGCCTATTAACGCCATATCACGGTCAATCTCATCCCGCAAAATATGCATCGCATGCTCAATACAGGGAGCTGCACCGATAACACTGGCGTATAAAAATGGTCGGCCGAGAAACACAAAATCCGCGCCCAGAGCCATGGCTTTCATCACATCGGTACCGCGACGAATACCACTGTCGATAATCACCTTCATTTGGCCTTTCCCTGCCGCAATTTCTGGCAAAGTATGTAGCGGCGGTACGGTGTAATCCAACTGTCGGCCTCCGTGGTTAGACAAGATGACAGCATCGGCACCACAGTCCCTGGCCATAAATACGTCTGCCGGTGTCATCAGCCCTTTAATCACCAGATTTCCCTTCCAGCGTCGGCGGATTGCTTCAACATGCGTCCAACTGAGCTTGTCACGGGCATTGGTATTGCGGACTTTGTTAGACATCATCGGTGGGCCGCGCTCAGCATCAGTATTTTCAAAATGCGGAGCCCCGTGGCGAAGGTAAGTTTGCGCCACGGTACCCAGCAGCCAGCGAGGGCTGGTGGCACTCTGCCACATAACTTTGGGCGTAATTTTAATCGGCATACTAAAGCCGCTACGGGTGTTGTGTTCGCGGTTACCCAGCATCGGGGTATCTCCGGTGACCACCAGTGTCCGGTATCCCGCCTGTTCTACCCTGTCGAGTAACCGGTCGATACGGGGCTGATCGCCGGCCAGGTAAGCCTGAAACCAGGCATCCGGATTTTCGGCAATCACATCTTCCAGACGAATCAGCGAAGAGGCACTGAGGATCATCGGAACATCCATGGCTTTGGCGGCCCGGGCCAGATTGATGTCTGCCCGGTAAGAGACAAAAGAAGCACCGCCCAGTGGGGCTATACCAAACGGGTGACGCCAGCGCTTGCCAAATAGTTCGGTCCCCTGGTCGCGACCGGAGACGTCACGGAACATCCGCGGCAGAAAGGTATATTGCTGATAGGCTTCGAAATTCGCGGCAATACCGCGTCCGGTTTCTACACCGCCAGCCACATACTGGTAAATCATCGGTGGCAAACGGCGTCTGGCGTGACGTTCAAAATCATCCAGAGCCAGCAGATCGCGAAACTGGTGCGGTACAGTGCTGGCCGGGCGGGACTGGCTCACAGGAATCTCTGTTGATTTTTCCTGAGGCGCGGGAGTAAGAGATACCGTCATAGTGAAATGTTCATCCTTAAAGACAACAGGTTTCCGGGGGTAACCCGAAATGTAAGCGATTACAAGTTAATGCTTATAATCTGTGCTGTCTAATGATAAATTAACATCCTGTTCATATATTTTTGTGAAGCTCGTCACTATAATAACTATTTTGTAAGCCATTACATTCCGTCTTTACAGTACTATTGACCGCTAAATTATCAGCAATCTGTTGATGAAACCCGGATGACGGAGGAGTTAATGACGCATCGGATCGTTTTACTTCATGCCACCCCTGTAGCAATGGCGCCGGTTCACAGTGCATTTAAAGAGTTATGGCCGGAAGCTGAACTGGTCAATCTGCTGGACGATGGTCTGACCATTGACCGGGCGAAAGAAAAGGAACTCTCTGCGGAGCTATGTGATAGGTTTGTTAAATTTGGTCGGTACGGTCATGCCTGCGGTGCATCTGCGATACTGGTCACTTGCTCAGCATTTGGTCCGGCCATCGAGCAGATGGCCCGGGAATTGCCGATTCCGGTACTGAAGCCCAATGAGGCGATGTTCGCAGAGGCCCTGCAGGCGGGGAAAAACATTGGCATGCTGGCGACATTTGCGCCGTCGGTTATCACGATGGAAGCAGAATTTGCGGAATATGCCAGGCAGCAAAACAGCAATGCCACACTGAAAACGCTGGTGGTGGCCGACGCCATAGATCTGTTACGTCAGGGAGAGGCAGACCAGCATAACCGTTTGGTGGCTGAACGCGCACCTGAACTGGCAGAGTGTGATGCCATTATGCTGGCCCATTTCTCCACGTCACGGGCGCTGGATGCTGTCAGTGCGAAGGTCAACACCCGTGTACTGACCGCGCCACATGCCGCAGTAAACGCATTAAAAAAACAATTTTATGGCTAATTTTCTCTGAGGGTGTCAGGCATGTTGATTGGGGTAATCGCAGATGATTTTACCGGGGCGAGTGATATTGCAGTCACTCTGGCCCGTGGCTTAAAGGGCGAAGGTGGCCTGAAAACTGCGCAATATCTGGGAGTACCGACAGGACCGGCTGACTCGTCCATTGATGCCGGGGTGGTTGCCCTGAAAAGTCGTTCAGTGGCGGCAGAACTGGCAGTGAGTCAGTCGCTGGCAGCCTGTCGTTGGTTACAGGCCCAGGGATGTCAGCAAATTATCTTTAAGTACTGTTCGACCTTTGACTCTACCGCTCAGGGGAATATTGGTCCGGTACTGGATGCCCTTGCCCGCCATTTATCGGCAAAAAGTATTGTGGTGTGTCCTTCATTCCCTGCCCTGGGCCGCACGCTGTACCAGGGACATTTGTTTGTCCACGACAAACTGCTCAATGAATCGGGGATGCAGCATCATCCGGTGACTCCGATGAAAGATGCAGATGTTCGCCGGCTGCTGAGTGCTCAGGCAACCACCCCGGTCAGTCATATTCCCTGGCAGACCGTATGTTCAGGGGCGGCAGAGATAAAATCTCAACTGGCCAGTCTGGCAGCGGAAGGTTCCCGGCTGATCGTGACCGATGCGATAACTGACCATGATCTGGCAGAGATCGGTCTGGCTTGTGCAGGGTTACCGTTGTTATCCGGGGGATCGGCGATTGCCTCCGGGTTACCGCATAATTTTATTCGCGAGGGGAAGGCGAAACCGTCTGACGGTTCATTGCCCGCAATTCACGGCCCGGAAGCTATTCTGGTGGGCAGTTGTTCTGGTGCAACATTGGGACAGATTGAACATCATCGCCGGCAGGCGGCGGTGCTTGCGGTATCTGTGGAACAGGTGATGGAAGGGCAGGTGAGTGCCGAAAGCCTGGTGGAATTTATTCTCAGCCACCAGGGGCAGGCACCACTCATTTATTCTTCCGGAACACCTGAAGAAGTGGCTGCCAGCCAGCAAAAATATGGTCAGCAGGAAACGTCCGCGGCGCTGGAAAATCTGTTTGGCGAGACCGCCAGATTACTGGTGAAAGCTGGTATTCGTCGGCTGGTGGTGGGCGGCGGTGAAACCTCCGGAGCGGTCGTCAGCGCACTATCGCTCGGTCATCTGGCGGTCGGAAAAGAGATAGACCCTGGCGTGCCGGTATTGCAGACCACGGGAGATCAAGCGCTGGCATTGGCCCTGAAATCAGGAAATTTTGGCAGTCCGGATTTTTTTGCCAAAGCACTGGCAGTTCTGGCAGGGGAAGTGCGTGAATAGTTTGCTCCCTTACCTGTTACTGCTGTTGATTGGTGTGCTGGGAATGGTGGGCCACAATATGGCGGTTGTGTATGCCGTGGTCGCCCTGTTCCTGATAAAAATTACCCCGCTGTCCCGGTTCTTTCCGTTTATCGAAACCCAGGGGGTGACCATTGGCATCATCATCCTGACGATTGGAGTGATCGCCCCCCTGGCCAGTGGTGATATGACACTTCGCTCACTGATACGTACCCTGGTGGACTGGAAATCTCTTTCCGCCATCGTGATTGGTATTTTTGTCTCATGGGTCGGTGGGCGGGGTGTCACTTTCCTGTCAGCCCAACCCGGAATTGTCGGGGGATTACTGGTGGGAACCATTATCGGCGTTGCTTTTTTCAAAGGTGTACCGGTAGGGCCGTTAATCGCCGCAGGGTTGGTGTCATTACTGTTTTTAAAATCATAAACAGCAGTTCCGAATAATAAGACGTAAAAAAATTATTTTTATTTTCGCCTCGCTGAACCATGGCTTTAGCCGTGACCGGCAAGGGGATGTTTTGATTAATAACTGAAGCTATGAGCAGGAGTGTAAAAGTGAGACCAACGAGTCTGGCTTTAATTATCGGGCTCTCGGTGTTTTCGGGAAAGGCTGTGCAGGCAGCAGAAAATCCTTCAGCATCGACGATAATTGAGCAAGGAAAGTATTTGTCAGTGGCTGCTGACTGTGGCGCTTGTCATAACTCCCCCGGCAGCGGGGCGGCTATGGCGGGAGGCTATGCGATTGCCTCACCGATGGGCAACATTATCGCCAGCAATATTACCCCGTCAGTCACTGCCGGCATTGGTAAATACACTGAGCAGCAATTTGCCAGGGCCGTCAGGGAGGGGATTAATGCACAGGGTGACCACCTTTACCCGGCAATGCCTTATACCTCCTACAGTAAAATGACTGACAGTGATATTCATGCGCTGTATCAGTATTTTATGCACGGGGTGGCACCGGTCGATACTCCGACTCCGGCCACCCGTCTTCCGTTCCCGTTCTCAATTCGCAGCAGTATGGCGCTGTGGAATATGCTGTTTTCCAGCCAGCAACGTTTCACTCCGGACAGCCAGAAGTCAGCTCAGCTTAACCGTGGTGATTACCTGGTCAATGTGCTGGAGCACTGTGATGCCTGTCATACCCCTCGTAACTTCCTGATGGGCCAGAAAAATGATCTGGCATTATCTGGCGGGCAGGTAGGTAGCTGGTATGCCCCGAATATCACGTCGGATAAAACTGCCGGTATTGGCAGCTGGAGCGATGACCAGCTGTTTCAGTACCTGAAAACCGGTCATGTTGCCGGAAAAGCACAGGCGGCGGGTCCTATGGCGGAGGCCATTGAGAACAGCCTGCAACATCTCAGCGATGATGATTTGCATGCCATTGTGGCCTGGCTGAAACAGGTACCTGCCTCCGGGGCTACAGCGACGGAATCACGTTTTACTCAGGGTGCGCCTTCAGACAGTGAGGCTGCAATGCGGGCGACTGATCATCCGGATGCCGGATGGGTTGTTTTCAGCAACAGTTGTGCAAACTGCCATCAGGCCAACGGTGAAGGTAGCGAGTTTTATCCGTCGTTATTCCACAACAGTGCGACCGGCGCCGCACAGCCGGACAACCTGATTGCGACCATTCTGTTTGGTGTACGCCGTCACGCCGACGGTCAGTATGTGGCGATGCCGGCATTCGGACCTGCCGCATCCTTTGTCGACAGGCTCAATGATCAGCAAATTGCTGATGTGGCTAACTATGTCTTAAAAAATTACGGAAATGCTTCACTGACTGTCACGGCCGATCAGGTGAAAACCGTCCGTGAAGGCGGCCCTGTACCCGCTATCGCTTATCTGTCTAATCCGGCAGTGTTAGCGGTGGGTGGATTGATTGTGTTGGTGATTCTGGGTCTGATCGTAGCTGCAGTACGCAGAAGGGGGAAAAAATGACAGCAAATAATCGCCATTCTTCCGGGATTTCACGTCGCCGCCTGCTGCAGGGGATGGGTATCCTGTCGGTTGCCGGATTATGTGGTTCACTATTCCCTTCTTTCCGTGCAGCCGCCGCGGCGCTTCAGGACAGTGGTTTTATCCCGTTATCTGAATTTTTAGTCAATCGTCGGGTGAACCCAATATTGGCTCAGCGTTACTACGATGCACTGCATCGCCATGATGATAAATTTGATCAGAAGCTGGGATTGCTTAAACAGGATATTCAACCGGGTAAATATCAAAATATCGATGATTTTCTGCAGAAAAATGCGATCGGAACCGATTTACGACAGGCAGCAGCTCAGGTCATTTCTGCCTGGTACACGGGAGTGGTAGGCAACGACGAGAAACTGGAACTCATCGCTTATGCAGACGCGATGATGTATGTGCCCACCAAAGGCATTCTTGTGGTTCCAACCTATGGCAGTGGTCCGATTTCCTGGGCCGCCGTTGACAATAAACCCGCATACCAGGGGCCGGCAGTATGAGTCAGAATAACGTAGATGCAGAAGTCATTATTATTGGTTCCGGGGTGATGGGGGGGCTGTTAGCGACTCAGCTTGCTGCTGCCGGAAAATCAGTGATCATTGTTGAGGCGGGGCCACGGGTAACACGCCAGCAAATTGTTGACCGGTTCAGAAACTCACCGTTTAAGATGTCACTCACCAATATGAAATTACAGGGTGTCGGTTCGCCGTATCCTGATTTACCCCATGTTCCTTCCACTTATGGCAATTACCTGCAACAGGTGGGGCCGGTAAAATATCCGACGAAATACCTGCGTGTTGTCGGCGGTACCACCTGGCACTTTGGGTCTGCTTTATGGCGCATGATTCCAAACGATTTTAAATTGAAGACCTTATACGGGCATGGCAGAGACTGGCCGTTTGGCTACGATGAGCTGGAACCCTGGTATTGCGAAGCCGAGCATGCGTTGGGAGTGTCCGGGGTGGATGGACAGGATGAGAGCGGACACGGGGGTAAACCCTGGCCTCCGCGCTCTAAACCTTTCCCAATGCCAGGCTTGCCGACCAGCTATATGTTTGACCGGCTGACTGAATTATTGGGTAAAGGCGGCTATAACCCGGTACTGGAACCGAATGGCCGGGCCACCCGTCCCTGGGGTAATCGTCCGGTATGTGCAGGTAATAATAACTGCAACCCGGTATGCCCGATTGGTGCTAAATACGATGGTTCGATGCATATCGATGAGGCAGAACGGCTCGGGGCTAAGTTACTCGACAATTCAGTAGTGTATAAAATCGAGGCAGATGACAGCGGTAAAATCACCCGAATCTGGTATAAAAAGCCCGACGGTTCCGAACATTCTCTGACTGCGAACCTGTTTATTGTGGCTGCCTATGGGATTGAGTCGCCGAAGTTATTACTGATGTCCACCTCAGAGAAATATCCGAAGGGTATTGCTAACTCCTCTGATCAGGTCGGCCGTAATCTGATGGGGCATACCGGCATTAGTATGAACTTTATGATGGCGGAAGATGTCTGGCCGGGGCAGGGACCGACAGAATTACTGGTCTATCTTAATAACCGTGATGGTGAGTTCAGAAAAACTTTCCCGAGCTATAAAATCAAAGTGCGTAATACCGTACCGACAGCTGATTATGCATCTGGTCTGATTAGCAAAGGGGTTTTAGGCTCGGAACTGGATGCGCAGTTGCGTAAATTGTCTGCCCGTTCACTGAACTTTGCCATTGATTTTGAGACAGTTCCGTTGCCTGAAAACCGGATTGTCCCGAGCAAAACCAAAACCGATGCCATTGGAATCCCGTTGCCAGAAATATCATACAGTGTGACCGATTACTGGCAGGCAGGGAAAGAAGAGGGGCTGAAAGATTTTGCGAATTTTGCAAAATTATTGGGGGGAGATGTCCTGAAAATCGACACTAATTATCAGGATCGTCAACATATAATGGGAACCACTATTATGGGTGATGACCCGAAAAATTCGGTGGTGAATTCTGATTGCCGTACCCATGATCATCCGAACCTGTATATTGCCGGGACCAGTGTGATGCCTTCGGCATCCTGTATGAACCCGACACTCACAGGGGCTGCGTTAAGTCTGCGGTTGGCGAATCATCTGCTGAAAAACGTTCTGGTATAGCCTGAGTAAACATTGTCTGCCGGAGAATTTATCCGGCAGTCAATGTAGTCTGTCACCGTTAAATCAGTTGATTGAGAGCCGCATATTGTAACAGCATGATGGTTTTGGCATCGTTAATGGCACCGGCTTTCATCGCCTGTAAAGCTTCACTGAAGCTCATCTCCAGCACTTCCAGATCCTCACCTTCTTCCTGCAATCCGCCTCCCGGACTTACTTGATCCGCTGGCTGATACTCTGCCACAAACAGGTGAAGTTTTTCGGTTACAGAACCCGGACTCATCCAGGCTTCAAAAACTTTCTCAACTTTATCTATCCGGTAGCCTGTTTCTTCCTCAGCCTCTTTACGAATTCTCTCTTCCGGCTGCTCGCCCTCAAGTAAGCCAGCCGCAACCTCAATCAGCATACCATCGCTACCGTTCACAAACGCCGGCAGACGGAACTGTCGGGTGAGAACGACCGACTGGCGTTCGCGGTTGTACAACAATAGTGCTGCACCATCTCCATGATCATAGGCTTCACGGTTCAGGCGCTGCCACGAACCATCCCGCCGCTGAAAATCAAAAGTGTATTTTTTGAGCAGATACCAGTCATCAGAAAGTGTCTGTGTATTGACTATCCGGACTCTGTTGTTAGCTGATTGCACTGCCTGGCCTCCCTCGGGATATTCTGATGTCTACCTTTAGCTCACTGGCAAAATGAATCTGCCTGTGCAGCAATGTATTTCGGATATCCAGTGTAACGCCGGGAGGAGGATTGTGATACGTAAAGGCTGCTTTCGCAGCCTTTACGTTCAGACAGGATTAGAAATTAACGTTGGCGGAGATGCCGCCGATAAAGGCATTCTGCACCCGGCTGACGGCACCAGGAGAGGTCACATACTGAAGGTTTGGACGAACCTGCAGCCATTTGGTGGCCTGAACGTTGTAATAAACCTCATAGTCATATTCAGATCCTTTCTGTACCGGCAGGTAAGTCGGGCTCTCATAGCTGTTAGCACCGTAGAACCGGTTTTCATCCGTTAACATCCGGGTGTAACTGGAGTTAACGTGAATACGGCTGGCACCGATACCGATTTCATCATCAGGGCGGGCATCAAACGGTCCTTTCCATACCAGAGAGACTGACTGATAGTTATCGGTTTTTGAGGTTTTGTGATCATTCATCACGGCCTGAACCGTCAGTGTCAGACCACGTTTAGCATCACCGCGCCAACTGGTCAGTTGTTGTTGAGCAACCAGGTAGCCGCCATAGGAATGTGCGGTATCGTTATAGCCACCATTACGCCATGTACCATACACATCATCATGTGTTGAGGAATAGTAATAACCAATACGATAGTTACCCGGCAGACCCTCAGGCCCCAGTTTTGGGGTCCAGCCCAGTTCGACCGGAACCAGGTTGCCGGAAGTCGGGCTAAATTCGAAGCGGAAACCATCGCCACGATCATAGTTGTACGGGTTCTGGTTGTAGAAACCGACCTGCATAAAGACTTCAGGAGTAAAATAGAGTTTTACCCGACCACCCCACTGAGAGACTGGCCAGTTATACCAGTGATCACCACGCCAGTTACCGGCCTGGCCATTGCCAAATGCAAGGTTCTGGAATTTGCTGTCAATGGTATCAAAGTCTTCGCCCACGGTAACGCGACCAGCTTTCACGTCCAGAGTGTGATCAAAGAAACCTTTTCTTAACCAGAATTGTGTAAGACGCCAGGTCTGCCCACGGCCATAAACTTCCTGAACGGAAGACAACATCGGGGCCCGTGGATCGCCTACCTGATCAGAGACATTTCGCCCGTCACGGTTGGTGATGGTCATCTGGAACTCGGTGTCGTTCCAGTTCAGCAGTTTTTCAAGGTCCAGATTGACCCCAAAAGCCCACTGATCGCTGTAGCGGGCCGTGGTCGATTTATCGTAACCCCCTGCCAGATTCGACGCAGATTCCATCGTATAATTGACCTGAAAATCGATACCTTCATCTTTGAGTTGTGAACGAGTACCGCCCCAGTCACCAAACATCCAGGGGGAGTCGTAGCTTAAGGCATCCGCAGATTGGCTGACGGCCGGATAAGCGGAAGCCCCAAGCAGGAACAAGCTCATGACGAGTGTCTTTTTGGGAGTATTGCGCACTGCTTTATTTTTTTTCATGATAATTATTCTTATTAGATGTAAGGGAATTTTACTCTATGAGTGATGCAGAAAATTGTTTTGGAATATCGTGCTCAGATTAATTTAATTATTCAAATTTTAGAGCTAGCCCACAAAATCATGTCCATGGCTAAAGTTTTCTTTTATACCTCCTCCCTGTCTGACGGTTTTCATTATTATTGAATGCCGTGTTACTGCCGAATAAATGAGCATATCTTTCTCCCCGTTTAATCATTGGCCAGAAATTACCCGGGGAGGGGGAGTGTTTTAATTATTTTATAATCAACAGGATACATTTTAATCACGAGGGGTTATCGAAACAGACTGCACTATACAACAAAACAGATAATAAAAAACATAAACGTTAATTTATTGTTACTTTTTATTCCAAAATAACACTTTACCTTTAACCAGAGATAAGAAGCTATTTTAATTAAAAATTATTTCCCTCTGAATACATCGGATCATCTGGCGTAATTTTTCTGGGTTAGTTGAAATAAATCCTTTTATTTCATTGCCTTGATTTATTTTATTTCAAAGGAATGAGGCGAGTTTTAATCTAATGTGGGCAGCGTAAAGGTGATAAATATTTATTTTAGAAAGGTTTTCTGTCTGAGGTAGGTAAAATTATTGTTTTTTAGGAGGTATAAGCATTTATTATGGCTTTTGACAAGAAGCTAAATGTTTTTTTGTGATTTCCATAGAAATAAAACATCAAAATTACTAAAAAAATGCTGAGAAAAGGCTTTATTGACCGGTGAAAATCAGGTACATTTTCAGACGTAGGGTACAGAGGTAAGATGTTCTATCTTTCAGACCTTTTACTTCACGTAATCGGATTTGGCTGAATGTTAGCCGCCCCGTTCATTCAGGTGAACGGGGCGTTTTTTATGGTAACTATTTATGTCAGAATTAACCGGATAATTTACTCAGGTTACGACTCTTCTGGCGCCGAATCTTCGACCGTGGTGGAATAAGTGCTGAACCAGTCATCAAGTTTCTGACTGAGTTTATCCACACCCATCTTCTTCAGGGATGAGAAATACTCGACCTGAATATCACCTTCAAAAGCCTGGCTCATTTCACGAACCATATTCAGTTGTTTTTTCCGGGCACCTGACGCCAGCTTGTCGGCTTTTGTCAGTAACACCAGCACCGGGATATGGCTGGTGACTGCCCATTGCACCATCTGCTGGTCCAGATCTTTCATCGGATGGCGAATATCCATCAGAATAACCAGCCCCTTCAGAGAGTCCCGCATCTGCAGGTATTCCGCTAATGCCCGCTGCCATTTAAGCTTCATCTCTTCCGGGACTTCTGCATAACCATAACCAGGCAGGTCTACCAGCCGGATTCCTTCAGTGACCTCAAACAGGTTAATCAGCTGAGTACGGCCTGGTGTCTTACTGGTACGTGCCAGAGACTTCTGGTTGGTTAATGTGTTTAATGCACTTGATTTTCCGGCATTCGAACGCCCGGCAAATGCCACTTCCACTCCACTGTCTGTGGGCAGATGGCGAATGTCCGGGGCGCTGGTGACAAAATGGGTGACGTGATAATTCCATCCAGACAAGGTCGAGCTCCACATATAAATTTCAGGATAATACCCGCAGTATACCTGTTATAGCGCGAAAGTGCCTGTGCCCTGAGCGTCAGCAAACCATGTAAGAGATCAGCTATTGTCATCTCAGACAATGGCTGAAAAAAATTGATAACTATTAAAATTTATTTTAAATATCATAACTATAAATTAAATCATGAAAAAGAATGCATTTTTGCTGCTTTTTCTGCCTTGCAGAATTGTCAGAATCAACTACATTACACGTCACTCAGGGAGAGGTTCAGGGAAAATCAGGCTCAGGGAAGGACACAGAGCAGATCCTGCCAGGGAACCAGGCAGCAGGACGGAATGAATCTGATGGATAAGATGAGTATCTTAACCGGATGTGAGATACATGACTTTCTGAATGACAGAAAGTATGAAATGAGCGACAGCGCAAGCTGTCGCTTTTTTCTTGTGCTGGTTTCTGCTAGATTTCGCCGCAATTCTATACTAAAGAAAAACAGTTGAGACTGAACACCATGAAACAACCTGCCAAAGCCCCGCGTGCCAGACCTGCGAAACGCAAAACCCGCGCTGAACTCAATATCGAAGGCCGTGAACGCCAGCGTCAGAAAAAACACAAAGGCCTTGCCACGGGTAACCGCAGCAACCCTGAAGTAAAACAGAGCCAGGGCAACCGTGGCATGAAAGACGAAGCCGATCCTCGGCTGGGCAGTAAAAAACCCGTTCCGTTAGTGGCCGAAGGAGCCGTTGCGGCAAAACCGGCGGTAAAACGTCGTGAAGCAGCGCCGGTATTGAGTGCCCGTGAGGAACTGTCGGCTCTCGAAAATAGTGAACGCCTTGATGCATTGCTCGATCGACTGGAAAACGGCGAGAAATTGCCAGCCGAAGATCAGGCCTGGCTGGACAGCACCCTGGATCGTATTGAAGTACTGATGGAAAAACTCGGTATCGATCTTGATGATGACAGTGATGCTGAAGATACCGAAGCAGAAGAGGATATGTACCGCTTACTGAAGGGTAACTAACCTTAATGGCCGGGCATAGTGCATAATGCTGTGCCCCAGCCGGGAATATTTCATTATGTTTTGGCCAGGATCAATTTTAGCGCTGCTGTATGCGTGTTTTCTGCTGTTGTTATTCGCTAAACTACGTCGTCTGTCACGATTGAAATCGCGGTTGCGTCGCAAGAAAATCTTACGGTTATCCGGAGTATCGCGAACTTCTTTCAGACCCCGTCAGCGGAAGGAGTGAACATGTCATTACCACGTATCGAGTGGGACCAGTCATTAATCGAAAAATATAATTACTCCGGACCGCGTTATACCTCTTATCCTACAGCACTGGAATTCGATGAGCACTACAGCGAGAATCAATTCCTGAAAGCGGTTCAACGTTATCCTCTCCGCCCTCTATCCCTTTATCTGCATATCCCGTTTTGCCATCGGCTCTGCTACTTCTGTGGCTGTAATAAGCACGTGACACGCCAGGCACACAAAGCGGATCGTTATCTGGATGCATTGGAGGCAGAAATTCGCCACAGAGCGCCGCTGTTTCGTCAGCGTACCGTGGTTCAGATGCACTGGGGAGGCGGAACTCCAACATTTCTGACGACAGCTCAAATATCCCGGCTGACAGGGATTCTCAGGCAACATTTTACTTTCGCTGCCGATGCCGAAATGTCGCTGGAACTGGACCCCCGGGAAATTGAACTGGATGTCCTTGACCACCTGAAAAGCGAAGGATTTAACCGGCTGAGTATGGGAGTGCAGGACTTTAATAAGCAGGTCCAGCGACTGGTGAACCGGGAACAGGATGAAGAATTTATCTTTGCACTGATGGAACGGGCGAAATCACTGGGTTTTACTTCAGGGAATATTGACCTGATTTATGGGCTGCCAAAGCAGACACCGGAAAGTTTTGCTTTCACCCTGCAGAAAATTCTCTCCCTGCGCCCTGATCGTCTCAGTGTGTTTAATTATGCCCATATGCCAGAGATGTTTGCTGCCCAGCGTAAAATTAATGCGGCGGATTTGCCGGATGCCCGGCAGAAACTGATGATTCTGCAGGATACCATCGCCACTCTGACCGGTGGAGGATACCAGTTTATCGGTATGGATCATTTTGCCCTGCCGGACGATGAACTGGCAGTAGCCCAGCAGAACGGGGTGCTGCACCGTAATTTTCAGGGGTATACGACCCACGGAAACACAGATTTACTGGGATTGGGTGTTTCAGCCATTAGTATGATCGGTGACAGCTATGCCCAGAATGACAAAGTGCTTAATCAGTGGCAGGAGAGTGTGACGGCCAGTGGCAGAGGGTTGTGGCGTGGGGTCAGCCTGAGTCAGGATGACTGTCTGAGACGCGATGTGATTAAGGCGCTGATTTGCCAGTTCAGACTGGATTTTGCGACGACGGAACAACAGTGGGGGATAGTTTTTGAAGACTATTTTGCTGAGGACCTGCAACTGCTCAGGCCATTTATTGACGATGGCCTGGTGACGCTTGAACTACGTCGGTTACAGGTGACGGCTCGTGGCAGGTTGTTGATCCGTAATATCTGCATGTGCTTTGACCGCTATCTGCGGGCTGCCAGCCGACAGCAGCAGTTTTCACGGGTCATATAATAAAAAGGCCCGCAGACACTGTCTGCGGGCCAGTGAAGCACCAGCAATTCGCTATTCCATGCCCAGTTCTTTAAGTTTACGGGTTAGCGTATTCCTTCCCCAGCCCAACAGACGGGCCGCTTCCTGTTTATGCCCCTGGGTATAACGCAGGGCAGTAGTCAATAGTGTTCTTTCCATCTCGGGCTGCGCTTCGGACAACAGATTTTGATGACCGGAACGTAATGCTCTGTCAGCCCATTGCGCCAGTAGCGTGGCCCAACTGTCGGGGGATGACTGTACCGGGGTTTCCGGGGTGCTGGTTTCAAACAGCTCCGGTGGAAGGTCCTGGATCAAAACTTCCTGACCGGCTGCCATTACTGTCAGCCAGCGGCAGGTATTTTCCAACTGTCGGACATTACCAGACCAGTGCAAACGAGTCAGCGCAGCTTCGGTTTCCGGATGTAATATCTTGGTTTCCACCCCCAATTCCCGCGCGGCAATCTGCAGGAAATAGTGGGCCAGCCGTGGGATATCTTCGCGGCGTTCACGCAGCGGGGGCAGATGAATTCGAATAACGTTCAGACGGTGGAACAAGTCCTCACGGAATTTACCCTCCTGCACCCGTAACTCCAGGTTCTGGTGAGTCGCTGCAATGATTCGGACATCCACTTTCACCGGAGCATAGCCACCGACACGGTAGAACTGTCCATCGGCCAGTACACGCAGCAGCCGGGTCTGTACATCCAGTGGCATATCACCAATTTCATCCAGAAACAGTGTGCCACCATCGGCCTGCTCGAACCGTCCCTGACGCACCGAGTTAGCCCCGGTAAATGCCCCTTTTTCATGGCCAAACAGCTCAGATTCAATCAGGTCTTTGGGGATCGCCGCCATATTCAGGGCAATAAACGGTGACTTGGCCCGCGGACTATGGCGGTGCAAAGCATGAGCGACCAGTTCTTTACCGGTTCCTGATTCCCCGTTAATCAGCACACTGATCGAGGAACGTGACAGGCGGCCAATAATCCGGAAGACATCCTGCATTGCCGGAGCTTCACCGATAATATCGGTGGTTGGCCCGCTGGCCGGCTGGTTGCGCGGTTGCTGCTGTTCCTGATAATGGCTGATGGCTCGTTCTACCAGAGCGACCGCTTCATCTATATCAAAAGGTTTTGGCAGATAATCAAACGCGCCTTGCTGGTAAGCACTGACCGCCGCATCCAGATCGGAATGTGCAGTCATAATGATAACCGGCAGCATGGGATGGCGTTTCTTAATTTGTTTAAGCAACGCCAGCCCGTCCATCCCGGGCATGCGGATATCTGACAGTAATACATCCGGTGTTTTGCTGGCTAAAGCCTCCAGCACATCATCCCCGTTATCAAACGCGGTACAACTCAAACCGGCTCCAGTGAGCGCGCGTTCAAGCACCCAGCGGATGGAGCTATCGTCATCGACGATCCAGACTATCCCTCGTTGCATGGAAACCTCACTGGCGAATAGGCAGGAACACCGAAAATTCGGTATGTCCTGGCCAACTGTTAAATTCTATTTTTCCTGAATGTTGGTCAATCAGGCTACGGGCAATGGATAAGCCCAGACCGGTACCACCTTCCCGCCCGCTGACCATTGGATAAAACAAAGTATCCTGCAGCTGCTGTGGGATCCCCGGTCCGTCATCTTCCACATCAATCCGCGCCACCAGACGGTAGCGAACACCATGCAGCGTTAGCTGAAATGCGGTACGGGTCCGCAGGGTGATTGTGCCTCCAGCTTCGCCTAACGCCTGTAACGCATTACGTACTACGTTCAGTAAAACCTGTTCAATCTGATCCGGGTCATGCGGCAATTCAGGCAGACTGGGGTCGTAATCTCTGACCAGAGTGACGTTATCCGGCAGCTCCATCGACACCAGGTTAACAATGCGTTCCGCGACCTGATGAATGCTCTGGGTAACGTGCATGCCAGGTTGTTGAGGCCCAAGCAGCCGGTCGACCAGATTACGTAACCGGTCGGCCTGTTCGATAATCACTTTGGTATATTCATTTAATGACGGGTCCGGCAGGGCTCTGGAAAGCAGCTGGGCGGCACCGCGTAATCCGCCGAGCGGATTTTTAATTTCATGAGCCAGACCGCGCACTAAATCACGGGCGGCAACCTGCTGTGCGTGCTGGATCTGTTCCTGACTAAGACGACGTTGGTTATCCATCGGCGCCATTTCCAGCAGAATCTGTTGATCAGGATACTGCTGAGCGGTAAGAGACATGATATGCGCCCGGCCATCAACCACAATGGTCACTTCACTGTCGGTAAAACCCAGACCGGCTTGCAGACTTTCCAGCATCACCTCAATATTTAAGGAAAAATAGCCGGTGAGTTCCGGGAGCGGCGTACCAAACAGTTTACGGGAACTCTGCGCCAGCAATTGCTGTGCCGCCGGGTTCGCGTAATGGATCACCAGGTTGTTATCGACGACTAACACACTATTGATGAGAGAGTTTAAGATCTGCACTGCATCGGGCTGTGTGTTGGATATCATGTATAATTCTCCGCGTTTACCAGTGAAATACGCTGCTGTTGACTGTGAGATGAGTTGGCGACTCGCTGGTGTTTTCGCTGTATTCGGACAATAAACCGGCAGTAAATCTGAGCTGACTGACCGAAATATCTCTCTGAATGCTGAATTTGCGGAGAAAAAAGCCCATCCGGAGATGGGCTGAAATTTTCCACGGCAACAAAACTACAAGAGAGATTAAACGCTGTAGTAAAGTTCGAATTCCACCGGATGCGGAGTCATACGTACGCGATCATCATCTTCTTTGCGCAGTGCGATATAAGCATCGATAGTATCGTCAGTGAAAACACCACCACGGGTCAGGAAGCTGCGGTCTTCGTTCAGTGCGTTCAGCGCTTCTTCCAGTGATCCTGCTACTTTTGGAATTTCAGCTTCTTCTTCCGGAGGCAGGTCATACAGGTTCTTATCCATCGCATCGCCAGGATGGATTTTGTTGATGATACCGTCAAGGCCGGCCATCAGCAGTGCCGCAAACGCCAGGTATGGGTTAGCCGCTGGATCCGGGAAGCGAGCTTCGATACGACGTGCTTTCGGGCTGGCAACTACCGGGATACGGATTGACGCAGAACGGTTACGGGCAGAGTAAGCCAGCATGACCGGTGCTTCATAACCCGGGACCAGACGCTTATAAGAGTTGGTGGTTGGGTTAGTCAGGGCGTTAATCGCTTTAGCATGTTTGATGATACCGCCGATGTAGAACAGAGCAGTTTCAGACAGGCCGCCGTATTTGTCGCCAGAGAACAGGTTAGTACCGTCTTTCGACAGTGACATGTGGCAGTGCATACCTGAACCATTATCACCAAACATTGGTTTTGGCATAAAGGTGGCAGTTTTGCCGTAAGCGTGCGCTACGTTATGTACCACATATTTATAAATCTGAATTTCGTCCGCTTTTTTCACCATAGTGTTAAAGCGGGTTGCCACTTCGTTCTGGCCAGCAGTAGCCACTTCGTGGTGGTGAGCTTCAACAACCAGGCCCATTTGCTCCATAGTCAGACACATAGCAGAACGGATGTCCTGAGCTGAGTCGACCGGAGGCACCGGGAAGTAGCCGCCTTTAACGCCCGGACGGTGACCTTTGTTACCGCCTTCGTAGGCTTTACCTGTGTTCCATGCCGCTTCGATATCGTCGATAGCAACATGAGAACCAGACATGGTAGCGCCAAAACGCACATCGTCGAACAGGAAGAATTCAGGTTCAGGTCCGAACAGTACAGTGTCAGCAATGCCTGAAGAACGCAGGAAATCTTCAGCGCGTTTCGCGATTGAACGCGGGTCACGGTCGTAACCTTGCAGTGTACCTGGTTCCAGGATATCACAACGAATGATCAGGGTTGGATCTTCGAAGAATGGGTCCAGAACAGCGGTAGTTGCATCCGGCATCAGCACCATGTCTGATTCGTTAATGCCTTTCCAGCCGCCGATGGAAGAACCATCGAACATTTTACCTTCTTCAAAGAAGTCTTCGTTAACCTGGTGAGCAGGGATGGTTACATGCTGTTCTTTACCTTTACTGTCGGTAAAACGCAGATCAACAAACTTAACTTCATGTTCGTTCATCAATGAGAGAACGTGTTCAACGGACATACTAACTCTCCTGAAATATTCATTGTTGTCGTGGGTAGAGAACCTGTACTGGTAAAGGATCACGAGGCGCCGCGCATTTTCCGGTCAATGTTCCCGACAAGCTTCCAACCGTTTCAAACTGTCGTTTTTGCTTAGATAATACAAAGCGAAATCTGTGCCAACTTTATATTTTGTCTGAAAACGGTGTTATAGCGGCCTTTGTGCCCCGTTTAGGGGAGGCACCGAACCGGAGAGATGCACCATTATGATCCAAACTCTGTCATCATACAGCACCATTATAGTGCATAACGTCGAAACAGGGATAATATTGCACTAAAAATGAACGTAGTCTGCCTTGATAATCAGCGGTGGTAAAAAGTCACTGAGAAAGTTTCAAGGAATACTGTGAACATATTCAGTCTTTCGACTAATCCGTGTACAATAGCGCGCTATTTCTAATGCCTGAGGCAAAGCTGTGATCGAAAATTTGCGTAATATCGCCATCATCGCGCACGTTGACCATGGAAAAACGACCCTGGTTGATAAGCTGTTACAACAGTCTGGTACTTTTGACGCCCGTACCGAAGCAACTGAGCGTGTGATGGACTCCAACGATTTGGAGAAAGAGCGTGGGATTACTATTCTCGCTAAAAACACTGCAATTAAGTGGAACGACTATCGAATCAATATCGTCGATACTCCGGGACACGCCGACTTCGGTGGAGAAGTTGAGCGTGTAATGTCGATGGTAGACTCGGTTCTGCTGGTAGTGGATGCGATTGATGGCCCGATGCCACAGACGCGCTTCGTGACCAAAAAAGCATTTGCTCATGGTCTGAAGCCTATTGTTGTTATTAACAAAATTGACCGTCCGGGCGCACGCCCTGACTGGGTCGTTGATCAGGTTTTTGATCTGTTTGTTAACCTGGATGCGACCGACGAGCAACTGGATTTCCCGATCATCTATGCATCGGCAATTCAGGGGATCGCCGGTGATGATCATGCAGAGATGGCGGAAGACATGACGCCACTGTACGAAGCCATCATTAAGCATGTTCCTGCACCAAACGTTGACCTGAATGGTCCGTTACAGATGCAGATCTCTCAGCTGGATTACAACAACTACCTGGGTGTTATCGGGATTGGCCGCATTAAACGCGGTAAAGTCAAACCGAACCAGCAGGTCACTGTGATTGATGCTGAAGGCAAAACCCGTAATGGTAAAGTCGGTAAAGTACTGGGCCACCTGGGTCTGGAGCGTATCGAGAGCACTGAAGCTGAAGCTGGCGACATCATTGCTATCACTGGTCTGGGTGAACTGAACATTTCTGACACTATCTGTGATCCACAGAACGTGGAAGCGCTAACTCCTCTGTCGGTTGATGAGCCTACCGTGAGTATGTTCTTCTGCGTAAATACCTCACCATTCTGTGGTAAAGAAGGTAAATACGTCACTTCACGTCAGATCCTTGATCGCCTGAAGAAAGAACTGGTGCACAACGTGGCACTGCGGGTTGAAGAGACCGAAGACGCGGATGCTTTCCGTGTGTCTGGCCGTGGTGAGCTGCACTTATCTGTGCTTATCGAAAACATGCGTCGTGAAGGTTTTGAACTGGCGGTTTCCCGCCCGAAAGTTATCTTCCGGGAAATTGACGGACGTAAACAGGAACCTTACGAAAACGTTACTCTGGATATCGAAGAACAGCACCAGGGTGCGGTGATGCAGGCGATGGGTGAGCGTAAAGGCGACCTGAAAAACATGGACCCGGATGGTAAAGGTCGTGTGCGTCTGGATTACGAAATCCCAAGCCGTGGTCTGATTGGTTTCCGTAACGAATTCATGACCATGACTTCAGGTACGGGTTTACTGTACTCTACCTTCAGCCACTACGGTGATCTGCGTCAGGGTGAAGTGGGTCAGCGTCAGAACGGTGTACTGATCTCTAACGGTCAGGGTAAAGCGGTTGCTTTCGCACTGTACAGCTTGCAGGACCGCGGTAAGCTGTTCCTGGGTCACGGTGCTGAAGTTTATGAAGGCCAGATTATCGGTATTCACTCACGTTCTAACGACCTGACCGTGAACTGCCTGACCGGTAAGAAACTGACCAACATGCGTGCTTCCGGTACTGATGAAGCCACCACTCTGGTTCCTGCCATCAAAATGACTCTGGAGCAAGCTCTGGAATTCATCGATGATGACGAACTGGTAGAAGTGACTCCTCAGTCTGTACGTATCCGTAAACGTCATTTGACTGAGAATGATCGTAAACGTGCTTCACGTGGCAGCAAAGAGTCTTAACTGACAGCGACTTAGCTGAACAGTGGTACTGATTAAAAAGCCGTCCCTCCGGGGCGGCTTTTTTTTATAGTTCAGTTTTGTAGGGTTTCCTGAAGATGTAACCAGCGAACTATTTCTCCTTCACGACTGAACACGGCTGTCGCCCAACGAATATTTTCCGGAGCATCCTGTTGGCTCTGTTGTTCCCGGTAATACACGACAGCCCCCTGTGGCCATTCATGAATTATCTTTAGCTGATCGAAAGTAATCCGTAGCCCGCGGCGGCTGGCCTGTTGTGCCTGAAGGAAACTCCTCAGTCCCGTTTTATCCAGAGAGCTTCCTGCCGGGGTCATCATGGTAAATCCGTCAGCAAAACGGTCAGTTAAACTGGCGATATCTCCCTCACCCTGACCCAGCCAGAGTTCAAGGGATTTCAGGGTACATTCCACTTCATTTATATAGTCATTCATGGTTTCGGTTCTCTTAGTGAATCATTAACAGGGGGGTGCGGGCGGAAACTGAGCCTCCTGCTGGCCAGCACGGGTAGGCAGGTCACGCAGGCGGCCACGATAAAACAGGTCCTGTAGGCAGTCAGTAGACTCACGGTTTGCAGTAACAGGCTCAGCAACAGACTCAGCAGGGCAACACCAAAACAAAAACTCAGCTGACGATTGATATTCCACAGTGCACTGGCATCCGCCAACTCCGGGCTGTCAATCTCCTGCATAGCACTGTTTTGTGCGGTTGAACTGCACAACGACCCACCAAATCCCATCAATGCATAGCACAGACTGAGGACCAAAGGTGAGGTGGCCTGGCTGATACCCGCGAGCCAGACAATACCCGTCGCCTGAATCAGACAGCCGGTAATGATTAACGGCGCGGGTCCGTAACGCTGAAACAGCTTACCGCTGGTATGGATGGCGAAAAAAGCAGCCACAGACCAGGCCATCATCAGGGCACCATTCTGCGCCGCGCTCAATCCGGCAACTTGTTGCAGCCAGAATACGGCAATGATGCTGACGCCGATAAAAAAACCGGGGGTACAAAGATAGACCAGCATCGAAAACCGCAGCAGTGGGCTGGACAACAAATGCAGTGCCAGTAGCGGATTTGCCTGACGGCGGTTACGACGGACAAACAGTAAGGTCAGCATGATGGCCGGAACCAGCCACAGCAGGCCGCTCAACAGATGGTCTTTGTCACTCAACAGGGTGAGACTCAGAAGCAGGCAGATCAATGCGCCACCACTGGTCAGTATTGCTGTTGTATCCGGCGCAGGCAGTGACTGACGGCTGTGTCGTTCGTCTTCCTGTAACCAGCAAAAAGCAAAACACAGGGTCAGTAAGGAGACCGGCAGACTGGCCAGTAAAACCGCATGCCAGCCGGCACAGCCTACCAGTAATCCTCCCAGTGCGGGCGACACTGCCGGAGCAAGTAACGCGACCATCATGACCAGGGTGGAAATGCGGGTGCGTTCTTTGCCCTGATAAAAATGCCAGGTTAGCGCCTGACCCACCGGTATTAATACTCCGCCCCCTAACCCTTGCACAAACCGCCAGGTGACCAGCTCACCGAGGCTGTTGGCTTCGGCTGTGGCCAGTGTCGCCAGGCTAAACAGGGTTAATGACAGCAGAAACAGACGGCGTGGGCCGAAGCGTCGGCTTAGCCAGGCGCTAAGCGGCATGATTAGGGTCAGGCCAATAATATAACCATTGCTTACCCAGGCCAGATGAGCGACAGGGGCTTGCAGACTGACTGACATGTCAGGAAAGGCCACCGCCGAAATAAACATATTAATCAGATCAAGGAACAGGCTCAGTAAATAGACTGTCGCCACTTTGCCGCGATAGGTCATGATTGTCTCTCCGTGAAGAGCAGACAATTTACCTTTTGCACACCACAGGATAAACGCTGCTGGCGGTGATAAACTATCAAAATTATTTTGACAATAATGAGGGGATAAATGCTGAGCCTGCAGCGTGTCGCGATGTTTATTGCAGTGGTGGAATCCGGCAGCTTTACAGCAGCGGCGGCGACGTTGCGCCAGACGAAAGCGGTCGTCAGCTTTAATATTCGTCAGTTGGAAGCTGAGCTGGGGGTTTCATTGCTGCTGCGCACCACACGCCGGCTGGCATTGACGGAAGCCGGTGATGCCTTATATCTGCGCGGCAAGCAACTGCTACAGCAGGCAGAAGTGCTGGCCAGTGATGTGCGGATGGTTCACAGCGGCTTCAGCGGTGAATTACGAGTCACCAGCACTCCTGAGTTTGGACAGACGCAGGTAGTGCCTGCCCTGGCGGCATTCTCCAGTCAGCATCCGCAGCTCCGCGTACATTTTTCCTCTTCATCACAACCGGCCGATCTGATTGCTGAACGCTTCGACGTGGCTATCCGGCTGGGAACCCTGGCTGATTCACGTTATCGTGCGGCACTTATTGATCGTTTTGCGATTCTGGCGGTAGCCTCCCCACGCTGGCTGGAAAGCCACTCAATCAACACCTTAGAGGTACTGGCTAAAGCCGACTGGATTATTCATGACGGATTAGCGGATGCTCTGCACTGGACATTAGAAGGTTCCGGAGGGCAGCAGGTTCCGCTGACTATTGAAAACCCGGCAAAATTGTCGGCCGATAATTCCTCCGCCTTACGGGCTTTTGCGTTGGCAGGGTGCGGGATTGCGTTGTTGCCGGAATGGCTTGTCAGAGAAGACCTGGCTTGCAGGAAATTATCAGTAGTGCTGCCGGAGTGGCAGTTTCCTGCACAGGGGGTATATGCTGTCTACCCTGATACCCGGTATGTTCCGGCGCGCGTCCGCGGGTTTATCGATTTCTTACGTCACTTTCAGGCCTCAGCCGCTGCAGAGGAAAACCAGCAACCTACAGGGTTGCTCTGAACAGACGTGACTGGCTTGCCTGCCCTTACGCAGTAATCAGCCTGAGTCTGTCAGCCACCCTCTGTTGTGCCTTTTTAAACCAGCAGGTAATGCTACGCCCGGTCTGCCATGCATATTGTATGAGATGATCGACTGATGGTATAAGGCCAGAATGCACAGGTCACAAGCACCACCGGTTGATGAAAATATGTCACGGTTTACGGTGACCCGTTTTGTTGAAATTGTACCGGATGGACTACTATTGTCCTGAAAAGGTTATTTCAGTGACTCGATTTGCCGTGTGAATTGCGAATGTTACATGGCCGGTCACAGCGCAGTTGGCGGACCCTGTTCTTAACCGAAATCTGAAACCTTTTTTCCGGACTGTCTTTTCTGTCAACCCGGACAATTTGCCGCTACATTGAATAGATCACTCGCGACCAGGGAGGCGACTATGCTCTACATCTTTGATTTGGGTAATGTCATCGTTGATATCGATTTTAATCGTGCACTGGGCGTCTGGAGCCACTTAAGTGGGGTGCCTTTAGCGCTGCTGCAAAATCGTTTTACCTTCGATGAAGCTTTTGAACAGCACGAACGTGGTGAGATATCCGATCAACAGTTTGCTGAACTCATCTGCAAAACACTGGAAGTGAATCTGAGTTATGACCAGTTTGCCGCAGGCTGGCAGGCGATTTTTGTCGGTGTGCGGGATGACACCCTGGCGCGGATGAATGCATTACGCGCTGCGGGCCATCGGGTGGTTATTTTATCGAACACCAATAATCTGCACTGTGAATTCTGGCCTCAGCAGTACCCGGAGGTTAGCGCTGCAGCAGATGCGATTTATCTCTCTCAGCAATTGAAAATGCGTAAACCTGAACCCGGGATCTACCAGACCGTGCTGGAAAAAGAAGGGGTGACTGCCAACGAGGTCGTATTCTTTGACGATAATGAAGCCAATATCGATGCGGCCCGTCAGGCCGGAATCCACAGTGTGCTGGTGACCGGACGAGAGACTATCGGGCAATGGTTTGCCTCATCGGCTGTACATTCCTGAAAATCCTCACGGGGGCTGGGTATTTTCTGCCGCCCTGTGTCTCTGTAGTCAGCAGGGAGCTCAACAGCATGAGATTACCGATGAAGATTCCACTCAGATGGCTGGCCGTTCTGTGGCGACGGATTGATGAAGACAATATGACGGTACATGCCGGTAATCTGACCTTTGTATCGCTTCTGGCTCTGGTCCCGCTGGCCACTGTAGTTTTTGCGTTGTTTGCCGCGTTTCCGGTGTTTTCAGAAGTTAGTGTGCAGTTTAAGCACTTCATTTTCAGTAATTTTGTGCCGGCAGCCGGCACGGTGGTGGAAGACTATCTGGAACGGTTTGTCAGTAATGTGAACCGGATGACCGCGGTCGGGGCTATCGGGCTGATTGTCACGGCTTTACTGTTAATGCACTCCATTGACAGCGCTCTGAATACCATCTGGCGTAGCCGGACCAAGCGGCCTTTGGTTTTCTCCTTTGCCGTTTACTGGATGGTTTTAACACTCGGGCCATTACTGGCAGGGGCCAGCCTGGCATTGAGCTCCATTCTGCTTTCCGCTCAGTGGATCAATGACAGCGGTGTTATCCGGCTACTGGAACCGGTATTACGAGTGTTCCCGTTACTGCTGTCGGTTCTGGCTTTCTGGCTGCTTTACAGCATAGTTCCGACCCGTCAGGTGGCTGCACTGGATGCCCTGACCGGGGCAATGGTAGCCGGGGTGTTATTTGAAGCCGGTAAGAAGGCATTTTCGTTATATATCAAGATGTTTCCTTCCTATCAGATGATCTATGGCGTGTTGGCGGTAATCCCAATATTAATTCTCTGGATGTATTGGACCTGGTGTATTGTATTACTCGGCGCTGAGATTACGGTCTCTATTGAGCACTATCGCCAGTTAAAACAATCTCCAAAAGAAGGGTCTGACGCTTCATGATTGCATTAATACAGCGGGTTACCCGGGCCTGCGTCACTGTAGAGGGTGAAATTACAGGGCAGATAGCTGCCGGTTTGCTGGTTCTACTGGCAGTTGAAAAAGATGATGATGAAAAGAAAGCACAGCGTCTAGCTGAGCGGGTTCTTGGCTACCGGGTATTTAGTGACGACCAGGGGAAAATGAACCTGAGTCTGCAACAGGCAAATGGCAGCCTGCTGGTGGTGTCCCAGTTTACCCTGGCCGCCGATACACAAAAAGGTATGCGGCCATCATTTTCAGGTGGCGCCACTCCTGAACTTGCACGGCAGTTATACGATTATTTTAGCGACTGTTGTCGCGGGCAGGGTGTGCACACTGAAAATGGTCGGTTTGCGGCAGATATGCAGGTCAGCCTGGTTAATGACGGACCGGTAACCTTCTGGTTGCAGGTATGAATGAACCTCTGGCCGTCGCTCCGCCGGCGAATCTATCCGGCAACAGGGAGAATCAGTTTATGTACCATTTACGCGTCCCTCAAACGCCACCGGAACTGGAAACTTACTTTCATTTTCGTTGGGAAATGCTGCGTAAGCCACTGAAACAACCCGAAGGCTCCGAACGTGAAGCCTGGGATGCCACAGCACATCATCAGATGGTGGTGGATGAAAATGATCAGCCGGTTGCAGTCGGAAGGCTGTATATTAATGCCGATAATGAAGCTTCCATCCGGTTTGTGGCGGTGGACCCACTGGTCAGAGGAAAAGGCCTCGGCACTCTGCTTATCATGACTCTGGAATCCGTCGCTCGTCAGGAAGGGGTAAAACGGGTGACCTGTAGTGCCAGGGAGGATGCCGTCGAATTCTTTGCTAAACTCGGCTATGTGAATCAGGGCGAGATCATAGCGGCGCAAACCACCCCGATTCGTCACTTCCTGATGATTAAACCGATAGTGACGATGGATGATATCCTGCATCGTGCTGACTGGTGCGGGCAGTTACAGCAAGCCTGGTACGATCATATTCCGCTTAGCGAGAAGATGGGGGTGAGAATACTTCAATATACCGGCCGGAAATTTATTACCACTATGCCGGAAGCGGGCAATCAAAACCCTCATCACACCTTATTTGCCGGTAGCCTGTTTTCACTGGCAACTCTCACTGGTTGGGGGCTGATCTGGTTATTGCTACGTGAACGCCACCTTGGCGGCACGATTATTCTGGCGGATGCTCATATCCGTTACAGTAAACCGATTACCGGGCGTCCCGGTGCTGAGGCGGATTTGGGGTCACTGCGTGGTGACCTGGACCGTCTTGCCCGCGGTCGCAAGGCCAGAGTCCGGCTGGATGTTTCCCTTTCCGGGGACGATGAAACCGGTGCGGTATTTGAAGGTGTCTACATCGTCCTGCCTGCCGATCCGCTGCGGACCCTGGAGCAGGGTGGGTCAGGGATTGATTAAGTTGCCCTGTTCACGGTGAGGCTCTCCACGATGGAGAGCTTCACCGTGATACAGTTACTGAATGCTCCCGCTCTGCATGGTTTGTTGAACCGTACCTGCATCCGTAGCAATACTTAGTGAACCATTCACCGTCGGGGCCAACGGTTTGCCAGCCTGCAGACTACCGGTGGCATTCAGAGTCAGGTTACCCAGGCCGGTCACGCTGGTTACCGGCCATCCCCAGTCCGCAAACATGTTCACCGGAACTGACTGCCCACGCAGATTCACACTAAAGTTACGTGTGGGTTGCTGGGAGATCTGCGCACTACCTACCATAGGCCCTTTATTCACCAGCATTTTGAAGTCATTGATACTAATCCCCCTGGCATCTGCGTGTAATTTTAACCAGGGTGCACGAATATCCTGACGGTTAAAGGTCGCTTCAGCGGCCTGCCACTCACTATCCCCTGACCAGATTCCCCATTGGTGATTTTGAGCCAGCAATAACTGATTTCCGGAGGCATGCAAGGCCGTCATCTGGAAAGGGAAGTCAGGGTTAATATCAATGACCAGTGAGTTGTTAATCGTGAGGTTACGAATCAGTACCGAATCCAGCCAGTCAGGCAGAGGAGCCTGCCAGAACTGTCGCCAGTCTTCTGGCAGCGTATATTCAAGCCCTGTCAGTGAAAGATTATCCACCGCCAGTTGCCGGCTGTCTGAGGACCACGTACCGTTGGCGGTCACGGTGCCGTTAACCCAATGGGTAGTGAAGTTACTGATATTCAACCCCTGAGCCGTTTGTTCCATCGTAGCCTGTGGCTGGGCGAATTCCTGGGTTCCCCAGACAAAGTCACTGGCCTGTACTGAGAGTTTTCCGCCCCCGGCCAGAAATGTGCTGTCGGGAATTTGCGGATTATTCAGTTGCAGATTCAGATCGGTCACGGCCCAGTCCGGGCCTACAATGGTGGCATGGCTGACCGACACCTGGCCCGGTTGAATATTGTGTTGTTCCAGCGGGGCCAACAACTCAGGCAGGCTTTTCGAGGTCTGGAACCGGGTGTTCTGCAGATTCAGTTGCAGGATCTGCCAGCGGTCTGCTTCGTGAATAGCCGAACCCGAGAATGTGCCTCGTTCAGCATCACCGTTAACATTATCCAGCATCAGTTTCTGTGGCGAGACTGAACCACGGGCACTGATATTTGCCAGATGCTGCTGCCCCAGCATCAACTGACCGATGCCAATATGGAAACTATAATTGTTGCCCAGCATTTGAGACTGTGAGGGTTTCCAGGGAGTAATTTCCGCGGTGGTTTCATTAGCCTGATAGCTGTTACTGACATCCGGTTGAACAACGCTGATGTTATTCAGATAGAGATGATTGGCCTGTAACGGGAAACCGGTGCCAGGACGAATGTTCCCCAGGTCGATTTCACCGTCGCTTAGTTGCAGGCTGTCAAAATGCGACGGATCACTGAATTGCAGTAAAGAGAGTCCCAGCGTCACTTTACTGGCAACTACCATGGCCGGTTGCCCGTCATTGCCGAAGGTAAAATCCTCCAGAGTAACAACCAACGGCGAGCTTAAAGAATGCCTTATTCTGCCAATAGACAGATGATAAGCAGTATCGTCGCTAATCCAGCGGCTGAGCGTGCCTGCGCCCCAGGTGCTTTTCAGTGCAAACCAGGCAGCAACGAGTAACAGCAACAGGATGAGCAGCAGTATCAGGAAAAATTTTCCAATAAATTTCATTTTGTCTGTCCTGAATCCTGAGAATGAGCTACTGCCTGTTATGCCTGAATTTCTGACAGACCTCAATGTTGAACATACTGGTTATTGGCAAAAAATCGGAAAGAACGAACGACAAGACGGTAAAGTAACAGCCGAATTCGGCTGTTTACGCCTCCCCGTAACAGGGAGGCAGGGCAACAATTACTTTTCGCTGGCAGTGACAGGAAAAATCAGATTAAGAATAATAGCGGTGATCCCACCTGCAGCAATACCCGAGGATAACAGTGTCTTCAGCCAGTCCGGAGCAAACTGCAGAATCAATGGTTGCTGGGAAACTCCGAGGCCAACGGCCAGGGAGATGGCGATAATCATAATGGCACGGCGGTCGATAGCTTCACGGGCAATAATACGAACCCCGGATGCCGCGATGGTACCAAACATGACCAGAGTCGCACCTCCCAGTACCGGATCCGGGATATGCTGAACCACGCCACTGACAGCCGGGAAAAGACCCAGCAGGATCAGCATCAGCGACACCAGAAATCCAACATACCGGCTGGCGACACCGGTCAGTTGAATTACGCCGTTATTTTGACCGAAGCAGGAATTCGGGAAGGTATTAAACAGGGCAGATACGCAAGAATTCAGACCGTTAGCTAATACACCACCTTTCAGGCGTTTCATATACAGTGGGCCGCTAACTGGTTGCTCTGAAACGTCAGAAGTCGCGGTAATGTCGCCGATGGTTTCCAGAGAGGTCACCATAAATACCAGCATCAGAGGTAGCAGCAGATTCCAGTCAATGCCCAGACCGTAATAGAATGGTTTTGGGATCATGATTAACGGAGCATCAGTGACAGGTTCGCTGACCGGAAGCATATGCAGTGCCCAGGCGAGCAGATAACCAATAGCCATCGCGATAACCAGAGATGCGATGCGCAGATAAGGATTTTTCTGGCGGTTCAGGATAATGATAGTCAGTAAAACCACCCTGGCCAGCAGTAAATTAGCCGGAGCACCGAAGGTATGGTTGCTCAGAGCGGTAAAGCCCCCGCCAATCGAGGTAAGCCCGACCTGTATCAGGGATAACCCGATGATCATCACCACGATTCCAGAGACCAGTGGGGTTATCACCCTGCGGGCATAAGGCAGAATCCGGGACAGCAGCATTTCGGTACAAGAGGCGAGCATCAGGGTACCGAATAGCGCGGCCATCATGGTGTTAGTATCGGCCCCGCCATGTTTTAACGCCAGTCCGCCCATAATCAGTGGCGAAACAAAATTAAAACTGGTGCCCTGAATGGATAATAGTCCTGAGCCGACCGGTCCCCAGGTTTTAATTTGCAGTGCAGAAGCCACACCTGAAGCGAATAATGACATGCTGATAATGTGCCGGGTATCGTCTGCCGGTAATCCCAGCGCCTGACAGATCAATAGTGCCGGCGTAATTACTGCCACAAACATCGCCAGAAGGTGCTGTAATGCGGCAAACAACGCCTGGGGCAGCGGTGGCCGATCATCCAGCCGGTAAACCAGTTCACTACGGGAAGGTGAGGGCTGAGGGTTCAGCGGAGCGTCGGAAGACATTAAAACCATTCCTGATAACCGAAAAGAAAGCGATTGTAATTATCTGTAGACTAAAAGCAAACGTTTGCCGGGGGCAGGGCGTAAAAATCAAACATTGGTAAAGCGTTCGGTCGCCGGGAGCCAGCGGTCAATCAGCGCGGCAGCCTGCTGCGGGTATTTCTGGTGAAGATGCCGGGCAGTGCGCTGTATCCCGGGGATCATTGCCTGATCACGCAATAAATCAGCGACTTTAAATTCGGCATTTCCGGTTTGCCGGGTACCAAGCAGTTCGCCCGGCCCACGAATTTCCAGGTCTTGCTGGGCGATGACAAAACCATCATTACTGTCACGCAACACCTGCAGCCGTTTTTGAGCAGTATGGCTAAGGGGGGCTTTGTATAACAATACGCAGTGGGATGCGACTGCTCCCCGACCAACACGTCCACGCAGCTGATGTAACTGAGCCAGCCCCAGTCGTTCAGGGTTTTCAATAATCATCAGGCTGGCATTAGGAACATCTACCCCGACCTCAATTACCGTCGTGGCGACCAGCAACTGCAATTGATTTTCTTTAAACTGCTGCATCACTGCCTGCTTTTCTGCAGGTTTCATCCGGCCATGGACCAGGCCAATTTTCATGTCAGGCAGTGCCAGTTGTAGCTCCTGACAGGTCGCTTCCGCCGCCTGGGCCTCCAGTTGATCTGATTCCTCAATCAGGGTACATACCCAGTATGCCTGACGTCCCTGCTGACAAGCCTGTTCCACACGACGAATAATCTCTTCCCGCCGGGTATCAGGAATAGCCACCGTGGTCACAGGTGTGCGCCCGGGGGGCAGTTCATCGATGGTTGAGGTATCCAGGTCCGCGTAGGCCGTCATTGCCAGGGTACGCGGGATGGGTGTGGCTGTCATAATCAGCTGATGGGGATGGAACCCCTGTTGCTCACCTTTCTCACGTAACGCCAGACGCTGATGTACCCCGAACCGGTGTTGTTCATCGATGATCACCAATGCCAGCGAATGAAATTTCACCTGTTCCTGGAACAGAGCGTGAGTTCCGACAATCATCTGCACTTCACCGGAAGCAATAGCTTCCTGTTGTGCCTGACGGGCTTTTCCTTTTTGTTTACCCGCCAGCCAGCCAGCCTCAATTCCAAGCGGGGCCAGCCAGTGTCGGAAATTAGTGGCATGTTGCTCTGCCAGCAGTTCTGTCGGAGCCATCAGAGCGACCTGATGACCACTGGCAATCACATTCAGCGCTGTCAGCGCAGCCACCAGGGTTTTCCCTGAGCCTACATCACCCTGAACCAGCCGCAGCATCGGATAATCGTGCGATAAATCCTGCTCAATCTCTTTGACAACACGTTGCTGAGCACCTGTTGGGCTGAAAGGCAATGAGGCAAGAAAGCGTTGAGTTAGCGGGCGGTGAGGAGGGATTGACAGCGCACGATGACGCTGAGCTCCGGCACGAACTGCCAGCATACTCAGATTATGAGCCAACAGTTCTTCGGTAATCAGCCGTTGCTGAGCGGGATGTTTTCCATGCTCCAGATCGGCGAGTTCCATTTCCGGAGGTGGACGATGAAGAATTTTTAATGCCGCAGTCAGTGACATCATTCCGCTATTGAGCTCCGGCGGCAACAGCTCACTCACCGGGCAATTTTCCAGTAGTTCTAGTGCCTGATCAGTCAGTTTACGCAGCGTAGCCTGCCGTATCCCTTCGGTCGTCGGATAGACCGGTGTCAGGGTTTCCTGCAATTCAGTGACATTTTGCTGACCAGTGATCCGGTACTCCGGATGGATAATCTCGGCACCGCGCTGGCCGCGTTTGATTTCACCGTAAGCGACCACATGACTGCCGGTCGACAGATTATTCTTCATGCCGGCATTGAAGTTGAAAAATCGCAGGGTCACAATTCCGCTGCCATCACTGATCTGGCACACCAGCATCCGCCGCCTGCCAAACGTAACCTCGGTGGACAATACTTCACCTTCAACTGTGGCATAAATCCCGGGCAGCAAATCATTAATCCGGTAGAGGCGGGTGCGGTCTTCATAACGCACCGGCAGATGTAGCAGCAGGTCCTGCAAAGTATGCAGGCCCAGTTTGGCGAGTTTAGCCGCCTGGCTGGCGCCGACGCCGGTCAGGGTATTCAGCGGGATGGCGTCGAGCAGGCGGCCTTTCATAGTTTCTGTTTTCGGCTACGTTCGGTGGCCTGCATAGCGGACCACCAGTCATCGGTCGCTTCAATTTCTCCGTCACGATTAATGTGAGGATAGGGCAAACGTTTCTGTTTCGCCACCCGCGCCAGCACCGGATAACCACCTTCAAACAACAGCCGTTGTTGTTCTTCTTCGTCCAGCAGGCAGTGATCTCGTTGGTACATGCCGGCAATCTGTCGCTGTCGCTGTGCTTCATACAGGATAAGTGCTGAAGCGACCGACACGTTCAGAGACTGCACCATGCCGAGCATCGGGATAATAATATCCTGATCGGCCAACGCCAGAGCTTCGCGGGTAATTCCGGTTTTTTCCTGACCCATCAGAATGCAGGTTGGGCGGGTATAATCAATTTCTCGGAAATCGATGGCTTTGTCGGACAGATGCGTGGCCAGCACTTGCATTCCCCGGGCTTTGACAGTATTTACCGCATCCCCGATGGTGCGATGAGTGATCACTTTCACCCAGCTGTTACTGCCGGCCGATGACGATACCATTGTCCGCATCCGCTCGCCCGGCCATACCGCATGAACATGATGAATGCCCACCGCATCTGCTGTGCGGATCACTGCCGAAACATTGTGAGGTTTGTGCACCTGCTCCATGCAGACTGTCAGGTCGTGCTGGCGGCGAGCCAGCATTTCTGAGATCCGTGAAAAACGTTGGTTGTTCATGCCACTAATTACGATTCCGGTGTACTTTTATAACATCCGGCATGACACGGATTTTCCGCATAATATCTGCCAGATGGATACGGTCGCGGACCGTGAGACGCATATAGGCGCTGTAGACCCGGCCGTCACGTTCCTCGGTATTCAGGCTCTGAATATTCGACTGGCTGGCATTGATTGCCGCAGTCAGATTAGCCAGGGCTCCCTGATGATTCAGCATATCGACTTTAATTTCGGTGACGAAATCCTGAGTGACACCGCTGTCATCCCATTCGACCGGCATAAATTTCTCGGCCTCTTTCTGGTAGCCACGAATATTCCGGCAGGAGTCGTGATGCACTACCAGTCCTTTACCCGGACTCACGTGGGCCACAATAGGGTCACCAGGGATAGGACGGCAACATTTAGCGAAGGTAATCAGCACCCCGTCAGCGCCTTTGATCGGCAATTTATGCTTTTTGGACGATGCCTGCGGCATGGCTTCCGGGGCTTCTCCCGGGAGCAGATTTTTAGCCACCACCACACTCATGGCGTTACCCAGACCAATTTCTGCCAGCAGATCGTCCAGACTGGCCAGTTTCATCCTCTCCAGTTCCTGTCGGATATTTTCCTGCGGAACTTCGGCTAGCTTTTTACTGCCCCCCAGCGCATGACTCAACAATCGGCGGCCCAGGCTGACGGACTCTTCGCGTTTCAGGTTTTTCAGTAACTGGCGAATTTTAGCGCGAGCTTTCGAACTGACGACAAAATTTAACCATGCCGCATTCGGTCGGGCACCCGGGGCGGTGATAATTTCTACCGTCTGACCGCTGGTCAGTGATTGTGATAGCGGATAAGGTTGGCGGTCTACCCGCGCACCGACGCACGCGTGGCCGATATCGGTATGCACGGCATAGGCGAAATCGACCGGAGTGGCACCTGCAGGCAGCTCCACGATGCGACCTTCCGGGGTAAACACATAAATTTCGTCGGGGAACAGATCCGATTTAACGCTTTCGATAAATTCAAACGAGTTTCCGGCGCTTTGCTGCAGTTCCAGCAGGCTCTGCAGCCAGCGTTGCGCGCGAACCTGAGCCGTGGTGGTGCCACTTTCGCCTTGTTGCTTATATGCCCAGTGTGCTGCCACACCCATCTCTGCCATCTGATCCATATCTTCGGTACGAATCTGTACTTCTACCGGCACACCGTGTGGGCCAATCATTGAGGTATGCAGTGACTGATAGCCGTTAGCTTTGGGAATGGCGATATAATCTTTGACGCGACCCGGCCGGGGTTTATACAGACTGTGCATCTGTCCCAGTACACGGTAGCAGGTGTCCACATCTTTCACGATCACGCGAAAGGCGTAGATATCCATAATGGAATGAAAACGCTGCTCTTTAAGATGCATTTTCTGATAAATCGAGTAGAGATGTTTCTCGCGGCCACTGACGCGGCAGTCAATACCGGCTTCCTGTAGCCGGCCGTCGATTTCGGCCAGGATTTTCTGAATCATCTCTTTACGGTTACCGCGTGCGGCTTTCACCACTTCTTTAATGACGCGGAAACGATTTGGGTACAACGCCTCAAAACCAAGTTCTTCCAGCTCGGTTTTCAGGTGATGAATCCCCAGCCTGTGGGCTAACGGGCTGTAAATCTCAAGCGTTTCTAAGGCGATGCGCCGCCGTTTGTCCGGACGCAACGAACCCAGGGTCCGCATGTTATGTGTCCGGTCTGCCAGCTTGATCAAAATAACCCTGATGTCCTGCACCATGGCCATAATCATCTTGCGGAAGTTTTCTGCCTGAGCCTCTTTCTTGTCGCGGAATTTCAGTTTATCCAGTTTGGATACACCTTCGACCAGCTCTGCAACACTGGTACCAAACAGCTGTTCCATATCCTGGAAGGTTGCCGGGGTATCTTCAATAACATCGTGTAGTAACGCGGCCATCAGTGTTTCATGGTCGAGTTTCATTTCTGCCAGGATACAGGCAACAGCAACCGGATGCGTAATATAAGGTTCACCGCTGGAACGGGTCTGGCCCTCATGAGCATCACGAGCAACAAGGTAAGCCTGCCTGAGACGTTTTATTTGGTCTTCAGGCAGATATTTTTCAATCAGTTGATTGAGGCTTTCAAACAGATACAAGGGCGGCCTGCACAGTCAGATTAACGACGACCTTCAGCAATGGCGGTGACGGCCTGAAGTTCGGCTGCTTCCTGCTCATGCTGTTCCTGACGATCACGGACATCCAGAATCTGGCTGGTGATCAAACCTTCTTCGATTTCACGTAATGCGATAACGGTAGGTTTGTCGTTCTCTTCCGGAACCAGGGCATCTTTACCACCTACCTGCATCTGACGCGCACGACGTGCAGCGACCAATACCAGGTCAAAACGGTTTCCAACTTTTTCTACTGCGTCCTGAACGGTTACGCGTGCCATAAGTGTGCTACTCCACAGATGAGGAAATGACTGGGCATAATACTGAAAGCTGCTTCAGTGTGCCAATAATTTGCTGATTAATGCATCATGACGGGCTTTCTGACGCCCCATTCGCAGACGTTCTGCACGAATGATGGTTTTCAGATCCGATAGCGCCAGATCAAAATCGTCATTAACAATCAGATAATCGTACTCTGCATAATGACTCATTTCATCTACCGCTTTTGCCATACGTTTTTCGATAACTTGTTCGCTGTCCTGACCACGGCCTCTCAGACGACGATCTAATTCATCTTTTGATGGCGGCAGGACAAAAATTGACCGTGCAGTGGGCATGTGCTGGCGGATTTGCTGTGCTCCCTGCCAGTCAATATCCAGAAACACATCGACCCCGGTAGACAATACCTGCTCGATTGCTTTACGGGACGTGCCGTAATAATTCCCGAACACCTCAGCATACTCCAGAAAGGCTCCGTCAGCGATCATGGCACGAAACTCATCCTTAGAGATGAAAAAATAGTGATCACCCTGAACCTCGCCAGGACGCATATCCCTGGTGGTATGGGAAACAGAGACCTGAGTGTCATACAGAGGCTGTGTTTTTAACAGCGCCTGAATCAGGCTGGATTTACCCGCACCACTAGGGGCGGAAACAATAAACAGTGTACCTTGGGCCATGATTATCTTGAATTGAGTAAAGAGCGGGGACAATATCCTGTCTATTATACACGCCCTGTGGCACTGGCGCAGCGTTTGCATGCAATTAGCCAGATATTTCTTTCAGCACTGATCGCAAATCGTTTGATCGTTCCTGGTAATCTTTCCACTATTTCCCGATGAATTCCCGATAAAACAACAACACTGATGGCACCGCTGTACCAGACATAACATTATGAGGGCATCAGGAGGTGGCCGATGTGGCAGAAACTCAGTGCAGTTGTTCTTATTAGCTATCCACTGACAGGTCTGGCTGAGTGTCCGCCTTGGAGTACAGGTCAGGCCCGCCAGGAAACCCGTCAGTTGACACAACAATTACAGAGCTGGGATGACGCCTATTACCGGCAAGGAATTTCCCGGGTCAGTGATTCTGACTATGACCAACTGCGCCGGCGTCTGGCAGAGTGGCAACGCTGTTTTTCCTTACCGGCAGCCCCGGAGTCGGAGCGCTGGAGGACTTCAGGACGCCAGATACATCCGGTCGCCCATACCGGGGTCAGAAAAATACCGGACCAGGCCACACTGGCAGGATGGATGTCCGGGAAAACAGATCTCTGGGTACAACCCAAAATTGACGGTGTGGCAGTGACGTTGGTGTATCGTTACGGGAAGCTGGCGGCAGTGACTAGTCGGGGCGACGGACGGCAGGGGGAAGACTGGCTGGTGAAAGCTGCTTCAGTAACGGCTATTCCCCAGCATATCGCCACATCAGAAAGCGAAGTGGTGTTACAGGGTGAACTGTTTATGCCACGACAGCACCATATTCAGAGGGTACAGGGAGGGCGTAATGATCGTGCCAGAATCGCAGGTCTGATGCGCAGGCAGGGGCCTCTTCGTTCTGAGGAGTCTCCCGGCATTTTCATCTGGGCCTGGCCGGCAGGACCGCCTTCAATTGCCGCCAGACTGGCACAACTGAACCGCTGGGGATTTCCACTTACCGCCCGCTGGAGCCAGCCAGTCAACAATGTACAACAGGTCGCAGAATGGCGTGAGCGCTGGTTTAATGAAGCGCTTCCGTTTGCCAGCGATGGGGTAGTGGTCCATAGTCTGCCTGCAGCACCGCAAGAGTGGTTGCCCGGTAAAAACCGTTGGTCCGTTGCCTGGAAGTATCCACCACCGGAAAAAAGCAGTCGGGTGACAGGGATACGTTTTGCAACAGGGCGTACCGGGAAAATAACTGTCATCATGGATGTGGAACCTCTGTTGCTGGGCGATAAACGGGTTGCGCATATCAGCCTCGGATCGCCTGCGCGCTGGAAGCAACTGGATATTGTTAGCGGAGATGAGGTGGAAATCCGCCTGGCAGGACAGGGTATTCCGGTCATCAGCCGGGTGATCTGGCGGGTGACCGAACGCTTTTACCCGTCTTTTCCCGGCAGCGGGAAATATGATTCACTTAGTTGTATGTTTGTATCGAAGCAGTGCCACGAGCAATTTTTAGCACGACTGGTATGGCTCAGCCACCGGAAGGTCTTTGGATTCCGGGGAATACAGCGCTCTCGCTGGCAACAGTTAATGCTTACCGGGAATTTCACGCATCTGTTTTCCTGGCTGGAGTTTACGACTTCCGGACTGGCAGAGGAGGCCGGTTTCAGTGACGAAACAGCTCAGCAGATTATTGAGCAATTTCAGAGGGCGAAACGCTTACCGGTCAGACACTGGTGGCTTAGCCTTGGGCTGCCGTTACCGGAACGTGCTGCAGAAGAGTTATCATGGTGGCACTGGCAGGCACTTTCGTCCGCATCGCTGTCAGAATGGCTCAAATTACCAGGTATTGGCAGGGGAATGGCGCAGAAAATTGTGACTATTGGCACGGACCCACAAACGAAGGCATTAATAGCTTTCCTTGCGGAGCAGGGAATACCACCACCATCGGTAAACAACCAGACAGAGCCGGTATCTGTAAAGCTGTCAGAACCCCCGGCGGCGGAAGAAATTTTGCCGAACTGAAAGCAAAAAAGGCAGCCTTGCGGCTGCCCCTCCTGGCAATTCCCTTTGCAACCATTCGGTGGAGTCTTTACAAAATAGCGACTAAAATACCTGATAGTTCAATTCGTTATCGCTGCGTTAAGCACATAGTAACAACCGTTACTATTAGTATAGTTGCAAAAAGTGCTATCGGTGTTTCCCGCCTGTAAAGCTTCCTTTTAATGAAGAGAGCTGTTCAGAGCCCGTTATTCGGTAGTTTGACGAGAGCTTTTGGTTTGTCATAAAACTGTCATATATCGTACATATTACTGTCACCAAACTGTCCTATTTTGCCTCGTGCAGCAAGACGAACTCATTTAAAAATGGCACTGAGCCTGAGATTAACTCCCCCGGAGGGAATATGACACTGATGCGTAATACGGTAGCCCGCATACTGGCAGCAACAATGGCTGTAGGTACTGTTTCTGCTTTTGCAGCAACAAATCTGACCGGAGCTGGCGGTACATTCCCGGCCCCGGTTTATGCCCGTTGGGCCGCAGATTACCAAAAAGCCGACGGTAGCCAGGTGAACTACCAGGGTATCGGTTCTTCCGGTGGTGTGAAACAGATCATTGCTAAAACCGTTGATTTTGGTGCTTCTGATGCACCTCTGAGCGATGCAGACCTGGAGAAGAACGGTCTGTTCCAGTTTCCAACCGTGATTGGTGGTGTGGTTCTGGCGATTAACCTGCCAGGGGTGAAATCCGGTGAACTGACCCTGGACGGGAAGACTGTTGGTGATATCTATCTGGGTAATATCAAAAAATGGAATGACCCGGCTATCGAAAAACTCAACCCTGGTATCAAACTACCTTCCACTAACATTAATGTGGTGCGTCGTGCGGATGGTTCAGGAACATCTTTTGTGTTTACCAGCTACCTGTCAAAAGTGAATGACGAGTGGAAAAGCAAAATTGGTAAAGGCAACACCGTTAACTGGCCTACCGGTCTGGGCGGTAAAGGAAATGACGGCGTTGCAGCATTCGTACAACGTCTGCCTGGTTCAATCGGTTATGTTGAATATGCCTATGCTAAGCAGAACAACCTGACCTACACCAAACTGGTGGATGCTGATGGTAAATCGATTCTGCCTTCAGAGAAGAGCTTCAGTAACTCTGCCAAAGGTGCCGACTGGCAGCAGAGCTTTGCTCAGGACCTGACTTATCAGAAAGGTGATGATGCCTGGCCAATTTCTTCAACCACCTTTATCCTGGTCTACAAAAAACAGGCTGATGCCGCCAAAGGTGCTGCAGTGCTGAAATTCTTTGACTGGGCCTATAAAAACGGCGGCAAAACAGCCGAAAGCCTGGATTACGCTGCGCTGCCAGAGTCTGTCGTAACTCAGATTCGTTCAGCATGGAAAGCGAATATCACAGACAGTAACGGCAAAGCCCTGTATCAATAAGCATATACTCCGTAAAATCTGCGTATCCCCCGGGCGGCTGATGCCGCCCCGTTAATCGTGAAGACAGAGACTCTTATGGCGGAAATAAAGCCGACATTCAAAGCCCCGGGAAAACAGGGCGATATCATTTTCAGCGCATTGGTGAAAATCTCTGCGCTGGTAGTGTTGTTGCTGCTGGGCGGAATTATTGTTTCCCTGATTATTTCTTCCTGGCCAAGTATTCAAAAATTCGGTTTCTCGTTCCTGTGGAATAAAACCTGGGATGCGCCAAATGAGCAGTTCGGGGCTTTGGTACCGATTTACGGGACTGTTGTGACGTCGATTATCGCTTTGCTCATTGCGGTGCCTGTCAGCTTCGGTATCGCGTTATTTCTGACTGAACTTTCTCCCGGTTGGCTGCGGCGCCCGTTAGGCACCGCCATTGAGTTGCTGGCGGCTATCCCCAGTATTGTTTACGGTATGTGGGGATTATTTGTTTTCGCCCCCTTATTTGCTGAATATTTCCAGACCCCGGTAGGCGATCTGCTTTCTAATGTACCGATTATTGGCCAGCTGTTTTCCGGCCCGGCATTTGGTATCGGGATTCTGGCGGCCGGACTTATTCTGGCCATCATGATCATTCCCTATATTGCTTCGGTAATGCGTGATGTTTTTGAACAAACCCCGGTGATGATGAAAGAATCAGCCTATGGTCTGGGATGCACCACTTGGGAGGTTATCTGGAATATCGTACTACCGTTTACCCGTAATGGCGTGATAGGTGGTGTGATGTTAGGGCTGGGGCGTGCCCTGGGTGAAACCATGGCCGTGACCTTTATCATCGGGAATACCTACCAGCTCGACAGCCCGTCTTTGTATATGCCGGGAAACAGTATTACCTCAGCACTGGCTAACGAATTTGCTGAAGCGGAATCCGGATTACATATTGCAGCATTGATGGAGCTTGGCCTAATCCTGTTCTTTATCACTTTTGTGGTATTAGCCATTTCCAAGCTGATGATTTTGCGCTTAGCCAAAAATGAGGGAGCCCGCTAATGACTCAGATGGACCATAAAAGTAGTGCTGAGCTGCAGGCTTCACGGCGAAAAATGCAGGCCAGACGTGGTATTAAAAATAAGATAGCCATCTTTTTATCACTGCTGACGATGGCCTTTGGCCTGTTCTGGCTGGTGTGGATCCTTTGGACTACCGTCTCCCGGGGGATTGGTGGTTTAAACATAGACCTGTTTACCCAGATGACACCTCCGCCGAATATGGACGGCGGCGGACTGGCCAATGCCCTGGCGGGAAGCGGCTTACTGATTATCTGGTCAACACTGGTGGGAACTCCGCTGGGAATTATGGCGGGTATTTATCTGGCAGAATATGGTCGCAAGTCTCTGCTGGCGGAAGTGATTCGTTTTATTAACGACATTCTGCTATCAGCGCCATCGATTGTCATAGGCCTGTTTGTCTACACCCTGGTGGTCGCTTTTATGCATCACTTTTCCGGGTGGGCAGGGGCACTGGCATTGGCTCTGTTGCAAATTCCGATTGTTATCCGTACAACCGAAAACATGCTGAAACTGGTGCCGGATACGATGCGCGAAGCGGCCTATGCATTAGGTACCCCCAAGTGGAAGATGATTCTGGTGATTACGCTGAAGGCTTCAGTGTCCGGCATCATTACCGGGGTGCTTCTGGCGATTGCCCGCATTGCCGGTGAAACGGCACCCTTACTGTTTACGGCGTTATCGAATCAGTTCTGGAGTACCGACATGATGCAGCCGTTGGCTAACCTGCCGGTGACTATTTATAAGTTTGCCATGAGTCCGTTTTCTCAATGGCAGAGCCTGGCCTGGGCAGGGGTGCTGATTATTACCCTCTGCGTATTATTGCTGAATATCCTGGCACGGGTCATTTTTACTAAGCGTAAAAACTAATTTTTGCGGCGTGGCTATTGGCGACGCTGGAATAAGAGAGACGAACAATGAGTATGGCAAATCTTAATGCAGCACCGGCTAAAATCCAGGTCCGTGATCTGAATTTTTACTACAACAAATTCCACGCGCTGAAAAACATTAATCTCGATATTGCCCGTAATCAGGTGACAGCCTTTATCGGTCCCTCAGGCTGCGGTAAATCGACTCTGCTGCGTACGTTTAACAAGATGTTCCAGCTCTATCCTGAACAGCGTGCAGAAGGCCAAATCCTGCTGGATGGCGATAATATTCTCGATATCCAGGATATTGCATTGCTGCGTGCGAGGGTTGGCATGGTGTTTCAAAAGCCAACGCCATTCCCGATGTCGATTTACGATAATATTGCCTTTGGTGTTCGCTTATTTGAAAAACTCTCGCGGGCTGAAATGGATGAACGTGTTCAGTGGGCACTGACCAAAGCTGCTCTGTGGACCGAGACCAAAGATAAACTCAATCAGAGTGGTTACAGCTTATCTGGCGGCCAACAACAGCGTCTGTGTATTGCCCGTGGCATTGCTATCCGCCCGGAGGTACTGCTGCTGGACGAACCTTGTTCCGCACTGGATCCCATTTCTACCGGACGGATTGAAGAACTGATCAGCGAGCTGAAACAGGATTACACCGTGGTGATTGTGACTCATAACATGCAACAGGCGGCACGTTGTTCTGATCATACCGCGTTTATGTATCTGGGCGAACTGATTGAGTTCAGTGACACCGACACCTTGTTTACGAAACCTGCACGCAAACAAACCGAAGATTATATTACCGGTCGTTATGGCTGATGTTTAGCCTGCATCCTGCGGTGCTAAATTTTGCCACCCCCTTTTCGCTGCCAGTGCGGTCGCGATACTGGAGAACATGATGGACAGTCTTAATTTAAATAAACATATCTCCGGTCAGTTTAATGCTGAGCTGGAGCATATCCGTACTCAGGTCATGATTATGGGGGGGCTGGTAGAACAACAGCTCACCGATGCCATCAATGCTATGCAGAATATGGACTCAGACCTGGCTCAACGGGTTATAGACGATGATCAGAAAGTCAATATGATGGAAGTGGATATTGATGAAGATTGCGTCCGTATTATTGCGAAACGCCAGCCGACGGCCAGTGATCTCCGGATGGTGATGGCCATCATAAAAACCATTTCTGAGCTTGAGCGTATCGGGGATGTGGCAGAAAAAATCAGCCGTACAGCCCTGGAAAAGTTCGGTCAGAAACATCAGCCACTCCTGGTCAGCCTTGAGTCCCTGGGGCGTCATGCGGTGCAGATGCTGCATGATGTGCTGGATGCTTTTACCCGAATGGATCTGGAGGCGGCAGTACAGATCTATCGTGAAGATAAGAAAGTGGATAAAGAGTATGAAGGGATTGTCCGTCAGTTAATGACCTATATGATGGAAGATCCACGTACTATTCCGAGCGTGCTGACAGCGTTGTTCTGTGCCCGCGCGATCGAAAGGATCGGCGACCGTTGCCAGAATATTTGCGAGATCATTTTTTACTTTGTCAAAGGTCAGGACTTCCGTCACCTGGGCGGAGATCAGCTGGACAAGCTGCTGGCCGGTGACGAACCTGCCGGAGACGTAACCCCGGAATAACCTCTCACTCTCAGTCTGCCGTTGATTTGGGTGGCAGACTGACGTTCCTCCTGCCTGCCCGGATAACCGTGGATTGTTAGCGCCGCTCTTTTTATACTTTGTCAGAGGGTAGTCTTCCGACAAATCAAGGAGCAGGCACGTGCAAAACAAAAGAACAGTCACCCCGGCAAAAGCGATGCTGGCGGCGGTGAGTGGCTATGCTATGGATGGTTTCGATTTACTCATACTCGGCTTTATGCTGCCGGCCATTAGTATTTCATTATCACTTGACCACTCGCAGGCAGGCTCGCTGGTAACCTGGACGCTGATTGGTGCAGTGATCGGCGGTATTATTTTCGGGCATCTGAGCGACCGGTATGGCCGGGTCAGGGTGCTGACACTGACCATTTTAATGTTTTCAGTGTTTACCGGATTGTGTGCCATTGCTCAGGGATATACAGACCTGCTGGTTTACCGGACTCTGGCCGGTGTCGGGCTGGGGGGAGAATTTGGCATCGGTATGGCGTTAATTGCTGAGGTCTGGCCAGCCAGTAAGCGTAATCGTGCTTCTGCCTGGGTTGGTATTGGCTGGCAGGCCGGTGTACTGCTGGCCGCATTTATTACCCCGTTGTTACTCAATATTATCGGTTGGCGAGGTATGTTCCTGGTAGGTCTGATACCTGCATTAATTTCCTTTGCTATCCGGCATGGTCTCAGTGAACCTGAGTCTTTTATCCGCCAGCCGAAAACTGAACAGCAGCTCTCTTTTGCCTCACGCCTGAAACTATTATGTAAAGACAGTACGACGACTAAAGCCAGTTTAGGGATCTTTATTTTATGTTCGGTGCAAAATTTCGGTTACTACGGCCTGATGATCTGGATGCCCAGCTATCTTGCTTCATCCTTCGGTTTCAGTCTGACAAAATCCGGAATATGGACCGCAGTAACGGTGATTGGAATGACGGTGGGTATTGGGTTGTTTGGTGTGCTCGCTGACCGTTTTGCCCGTTGGAAAATTTTTATTCTTTATCAACTGGGGGCGGTTGTGATGGTGATTGTCTATGCGCAGTTAACTGACCCTGTAATGATGTTGTTAGCCGGAGCGGTAATGGGGATGTTTGTGAACGGGATGATTGGAGGTTATGGTGCACTGATTTCCGATACCTTCCCGGTGGCTTCCCGGGCTACGGCACAGAATGTGTTATTTAACCTCGGCCGGGGAGTGGGAGGATTTGGTCCGTTAGTGATCGGTATGCTGGCGACTGAATGGTCGTTTACCGCGGCAATCACGCTACTCGCCTCTATCTATTTACTGGATATTATTGCCACCCTATTTTTACTTCCACGCCATCAGGGTGAAGATGATGCTCTGGGTGCAATAGGATAATGAAATGAGCAGGCAGAGCATGAACTGTTCGGTCTGCTTAATCACAAACTTTCCTCGTACTTACAGACTTAAACTATTTTTACTGTAAATATTCCTCATTGAATTATTCTGATAATTTCAGAAGAATTTGTATTTTAAAGGAAACTCCGGAGCGAATAACTGTTTTTGAGAATATTTGTTATCTGTTGATTATGCTGTTTTTTTTGTGATTATTAGATTTGCTTCTGGATTTTTTGGAATCTTTGAAGCGCTGTGTTTGCTTATTTACTCCGGGTTTTTGCATGTCAGAGTATTGAAAACAGAAAGTTGCAATGTATATTTGTATCCGACAGCTCTTATGGATAAATAATATTCCATGATGAGTTTTTCTTTGTTATATCCAGGGATTTTTCATAAAAGGAACTATTGATGAAAGTATTAACACAAACTGAAGTACAAACCGTATCTGGTGCTGGGAAAATTGCAGATTCGCTGGGAACTGTTGGCGGAACGTTGGGAACAGCGTTGAATTTCTTCGGAATGAAAAATGCCGTAGCAAATGCTACTGCACTGGGTACCAGTATCGGACTGGTGGTTGAATCCGTTTATGGGGCTATCACCGCTTCGTACAAATTCTTCTTCGATAAAGCATAATTAGCCTTAATCACAAGGGTGCTGTCTTTCTCAGCACCCTTTTTTATATATGGATTGTTTTAATAATGATATTTATCATTACAACCGGTTAATATTTAAATGTGATGGCTGAAAAACATGGAAGGACGTTCAATTTTCAGAAAGGAAGTATTAGAAAATCAAAAAATAAAGTGGCTGGGGAAGGCATTACTGGTTTCAGGGTATCCTTCATGGTTGGTAGGTGTATTCTCTGCACTGTTTTTTATTCTTATCCTCACAGGCATCATTTTTGGTCAATATACCCGCAGAATTGAAGTTGATGGTGAAATTATCTCACGTCAGCAAGCAATTACTCTGTTTTCACCACAACAAGGATTGATTACCCGTGCTTTTTTACAGGCTGGTCAACGGGTAAAAAAAGATGATCCTATTTATGAAATTGATGTCAGCCGCACCACCAGTAACGGTAAAGTGAGCCAGCGTGGGGCGGAAGCAATTAATCAGCAGCTTTTCCTGACCAGTCAGATTATGGAAAAAATCGCGCAAAACAAGCAAACCTCGCTCAACAGCCTTCGTCAGCAATTAACCCGGTACCGTGAAGCCTATGCACAATCTCAGAAATTAGTCAGCAGTGCCAGTCGTGGACTGAAGGATATGCAAAATAGTATGGGAAATTACGATGATTACCTGCGACGAGGACTGATCAATAAAGAGCAGTTTAACAATCAGCGCTATTTGTTCTATCAACAGCAGTCGTCATGGCAGAGTCTGAACACTCAGCTGATTCAGGAAAGTCTGCAAATCATTAATATCGAAACCGAAATTGCGACTAAATCGGCGGATTTCGATAATCAGTATGCGGAATATGCAGTTAAACGCAGCGAACTACAACGCCAACTGGCTGAAGTTAACGCCAGCGGAACATTGATTATTACCGCGCCTGAAGACGGAAGTGTTGAAAATATGGTGTATACCGAGGGACAAATGGTCAGTCCGGGAGACAGCCTGGCTCAGCTTATGCCAGGAGGAAAACCCGATTTTCAGTTGGTGCTATGGTTGCCTGACAGCAGTGTTCCTTACGTTTCCTCAGGGGATAAGGTGAACCTGCGCTATGAGGCTTATCCGTATGAAAAATTTGGGCAGTTCCCCGGACATATTCAGTCGGTATCGCAAATTCCAGCCAGCATAAAAGAGTTATCGATGTACAGCAGTATTGCCCCGGCAAACCCCGCAGCGCCCGGTCAGGCATATTATAAAACGCTGGTGGCATTGGACCGCGAAAGCTTAACTCATCCTGATAAGGCGCTGAGCTGGTCTAATGGAATGAAGGCTAAAACCACGTTATTTCTCGAAAAACGCCCGTTGTATCAATGGATACTGTCTCCTTACTACGATATCCGGCGCAGCCTGAAAGGACCAGTCGATGACTAATGAATTTTTGCAAAATATCAACCGGAGGATTAGTTTTAGCCTGTGGCGCAAAGTTCCTGCCATATTACAGACCGAGGCCGCAGAATGCGGACTGGCTTGCCTGGTCATGGTCTGCCGGTATTTTGGAATGGATATTGATCTTCTGAATTTGCGGCGTCGCTTTGGCATATCCTCTCACGGAGCTACACTCAATACCCTGATCCATATTGCTGGGCAACTGGCGATGAATACCCGTCCATTGTCGCTGGATCTGGATGAATTATGTCAGCTGAAAAGACCAGCCCTTCTGCACTGGGATATGAATCATTTTGTGGTATTGGTGGCGGTCAGGCGATCACGTTTTATTATTCATGACCCTGCACTAGGCCGCAGAGTCGTGGGAATGCGGGAAATGTCAGAACATTTTACCGGGGTCGCGCTGGAAATCTGGCCGGGGAATGAGTTTACTCCCATGAAAGCCAGGTCCGGGGTGAGCCTCTGGTCGATGATGAAAAACATTTCCGGACTCACCGGATTTCTGGCGAAAATCTTTTGTCTTTCGCTGGTGATTGAAGCCGTCAACATTCTGATCCCCATCGGGACGCAACTGGTGATGGACCACGTGCTGATTGCGCGGGACCATGATTTGCTCAGCCTGATATGCCTTGGGTTATTAACCTTCATCCTGTTCCGTACCTTTATCAGCATGTTGCGTGCCTGGAGTTCTCTGGTCACGCAGTCACTGATTGATATCCAATGGAAAACCGGACTGATGGATCATCTGCTACGCCTTCCTCTGATCTATTTTGAAAAACGGAAAGCTGGTGATATACAGTCGCGTTTCGCATCGCTGGATACTATCCGCAATACTCTGACCAGTAGCCTGGTGAATGGCATCATTGATGTGATTGTTTCTGTCAGTGTGATGATTATGATGTTCCTGTATGGGGGCTGGCTGACATTTGTTGTTCTGGGGTTCACATTGTTATATATGGTTCTGCGACTCGCGACCTATCAGCGTTATCGCCAGGCGCAGGAAGAACATATAGTTAAAGGTGCCCGATCCAGCTCTCATTTCATGGAGACGCTGTACGGAATTAGCACCCTCAAAGTATTAGGCCTGTCAGGTACCCGGTCTCAATACTGGCTGAATCTGAATATTGATACGACGAATGCCGGTATCAGGATGAACCGTCTGGATATGTTATTTGGCGGGGTGAGTTCACTGATTGCCACGCTGGACCAGGTGGCTATTTTGTGGCTTGGCGCTTCAATGGTCATTGATGGCCAGATGACCGTTGGTATGTTTGTCGCTTTTAATGCCTACCGCGGCCAGTTCTCTGAGCGGGCATCTTCGCTGATCGATATGTTATTGCAGCTACGGATGCTGGCACTGCACAATGACAGGATTGCTGATATTGTACTGCATGAGGCTGAAGATTTTCAGCCGGCCAGGCGCCTTTGTCAGCCTGATGAGGCCGCAGACCTGGAAGTGCAGGGTCTGAGTTATCAGTATGACAAACTCAGCCGCCCGGTGCTGGCAGATGTCAGTTTCTCAGTTGCGGCGGGAGAAAGTGTGGCCATTACGGGGCCATCCGGAGCCGGAAAAACCACACTGATGAAGGTGATGAGTGGTCTGTTGTCAGCGGAACATGGGATAATCCGGTGTAATGGCATTGATATCAACGGCGTGGGAATTAATAACTACCGGGATGTGATTGCCTGTGTTCTGCAGGAAGATAAATTGTTCGCTGGTTCAATTGCAGAAAATATTGCCAGTTTTAGTGCAGACAAAGATATCCAATGGGTGATTGCCTGTGCTAAAAACAGCCACATTCATGAGGAAATCATGCAGATGCCAATGGGGTATGAAACTCTGGTATCTGAACTGGGTGGTAGTCTGTCCGGTGGACAAAAACAGCGTTTACTGATTGCCCGTGCATTATATCGTCGGCCTTCGCTGTTATTTCTTGATGAGGCGACCAGCCATCTGGACCTGGATAACGAAGCCCGTGTCAATGCTTCTATCCGGCAACTGAAAATCACCCGCATTTTTATCGCCCATCGCCCCTCAACTATCGCCTCCGCCGATCGTGTCATTGAATTAACCTGAATCTCTCAGACTGCGCAGACTGCGGTGCTTTCCGCCAAAGTCTGCAGAATTTTCCCTTTCTGATTGCTAATTTCCGTATGGATTGCTGATGTTTTATTCTGCCGGAATATGTTATTGATTCTGTATGATGTGTGATTTTTGAACCCGCAGGATCTTCTGTGGATCAATACCGGAAAACAACAGGAAAGTTAACTGGCCTGAGTGGCCGGACAGAGGAGCCCCGATGGAATTAACCGGAGTATTTTGGTTCTGGATTGCGATTGCTGCAATTTTTGCATTGATTGAGATTTTCACCGTGACTTTTTTTGGGCTATGGATGGCGATAGCTGCTCTGGTCCCGGCAATCCTGGTCTTTATTGTGCCGTCCTTCCCGATAGCGGGCCAACTGCTGATATGGGTTGTGGCATCACTGATCTGTGCCTGGATTTGGGTTCGCTGGATACGCAGTAAACCTGAACCCTGGATAGTGGAGCCTCTTATTGGCCAGCAGGGAGTATTGGCTTCAGCCCTGACGCCTCCCCAAACCAGTGTTCTGTTACTGAGTAAACCGGTGCAGGGGCGTCAGGAGTGGCCTTGTCTCAGTGATCAGCCGTTAGCCAGACAGACGCGGGTTAAGGTTGTGGCAGTGATTAGCGATGATATCGTGAAAGTCGAAGCCGTTTAATTATTCAGATTTTTTTAAGGAGGAAATCATGTCACCAGGACTTATGGCATTAGCGTTAATTATTATTTTACTGGCAATCAGTTTTTTCAAATGTGTGCGGATTGTTCCTCAGGCCGATCAATGGATTGTGGAACGATTAGGCAAATATCACAGTACACTGAATCCCGGCCTGAATATTCTGATCCCGTTTATTGATGTTGTGGCTTATAAAATGTCGGCCAAAGATCAGTTATTTGAAGTCAAAGGGATAGAAGGGATCACCAAAGATAATGCTACCGTCGGAGTTAACGCGATCTGTTTTATCAGGATTGCGGATCCGAATAAAGCCGCTTACGGTGTTGACAGTTACAGTGCTGCGGTACAAAACCTGGTGATGACGACCATCCGTAATGCTGTCGGTGGGATGAACCTGGATGATACGCTGTCGAATCGTGATCAGTTGGCGATTACTCTGCGAGCCAATATGGAAGAGCAGATGAATGACTGGGGACTGATCCTGAGAACGGTTGATATTCAGGATATTACTCCGTCGGACTCGATGCGTAAATCTATGGAACAACAGGCTGCGGCTGAGCGGGAACGTAAAGCGACAGAAACCCGGGCCGAAGGGAATAAAAATGCGGCGATCCGCGAAGCGGAGGGTAAAAAGCAGGCAATGATTTTAGATGCTGAGGCTAAACTGGAGGCTTCGCGTCGTGAAGCCGAAGCTATAGAAACACTGGCCAGTGGTCAGAAAAAAGCGACAGAGCAGCTTGCTGCGGCACTGAACGTTACCGGCGGTCATCAGGCAATGTCCTTCCAGCTGGCGAACAACTATGTGATGACACTCAGCGAATTGTCGAAGAGTGATAATGCAAAAGTAGTGGCGATGCCAGCAGACCTCGCGCAGGCAGTGGGAGGATTACTTAATGCCGGTGCTCTGATGTCGGTAGGTGCTGAGGCAGTGTCCGGTAATGGCAGTAGCCGCTGATACTCTGCAGGTAAACGATGACCGTGGCAAAGCACGGTCATCATCGCGGAGTGTCAGATCGGGCGTCGGCTAGTTCCTCTGTGACGTTTAGCCGTTACTTCCCGATACAGAAACTGGAAAAAATGCGTCCCAGCAGATCATCGGCGGTAAACTCGCCAGTGATTTCGCTCAGAGCCTGCTGTGCCAGACGTAATTCTTCCGCCAGCAGTTCCCCGGCCCGGGCTCCTACCAGTTGGTATTGTCCCTGAACAAGGTGAGAACCTGCGGCTTCCAGGGCTTCAAGATGGCGACGGCGGGCAATAAAACCACCTTCAATATTCCCCGAGAAACCCATGCTCTGCTTTAAATGGTCGCGAAGCAGGTCAATCCCCGCACCGGTTCGGGCTGATAATCGGATGAGCATGTGTTCGCCATTCTGCTCAGCCCCGAGAGTCTCCCCGGTGATATCCGCTTTGTTACGAATTACTGTGACTGGCAGGGCAGGCGGCAGGCGCGCAACGAAATCCGGCCAGATCAGCTGAGGGTCGGTAGCAGTGGTGGTGGTGCCATCTACCATAAATAGTACGTGATCAGCCCGGACTATTTCCTGCCAGGCACGTTCGATCCCAATTCTCTCTACCTCATCACTGGATTCACGCAATCCTGCGGTATCGATAATGTGCAGTGGCATTCCATCAAGATGGATATGTTCGCGTAGAACATCGCGGGTAGTCCCGGCAATATCTGTGACAATAGCCGCTTCTCTGCCAGCCAGCGCATTGAGCAGGCTGGATTTCCCGGCATTGGGACGACCGGCAATCACCACCTTCATGCCTTCCCGTAACAGGCTGCCCTGACGGGCTTCACTGCGTACGTTATCTAAATCCTGCATTACCTGTTGCAACTGCGCTTCAATCTTGCCATCGGACAGGAAATCGATCTCTTCATCCGGAAAGTCAATGGCTGCTTCGACATATATACGCAGATGGGTGAGTGTTTCAACCAGATGATTAACCCGTTCTGAAAAAACACCCTGTAAGGAGTTAACGGCAGAGCGCGCGGCTTGTTCTGAACTGGCATCTATCAGATCGGCGATGGCTTCGGCCTGAGCCAGATCCAGTTTATCGTTCAGAAAAGCACGCTCGGAGAACTCTCCAGGTTTTGCAATACGCAGACCCGGTAATGCGACGATCCGTTTTAACAGTAAGTCGAGAATGACCGGACCACCGTGCCCCTGTAGTTCCAGCACATCCTCGCCGGTAAAAGAGTTCGGGCCAGGGAACCATAGCGCAATGCCCTGATCAAGCACCGTACCATCAGCATCTTTAAACGGCAGGTAGTCGGCATAACGTGCTTTCGGCAGTTTACCTAATATCTGTTGTGCGACCTCTGCCGCTTTTGGACCGGAAATCCGGAGTATACCTACTCCGCCGCGACCAGGTGGAGTTGCCTGGGCGACGATAGTATCGCTGTGGCTCATAGCTGTTCTCTCTTTACCAATAAAAAAAGGCGGTCCTTAGACCGCCTTATCATATCCTGAGTGATATTCACAAATCACGCAGCAGTGTTGCTGCATGAAAAGTTATCAGGCTTTTTTCTTACGACTGTGCAATCCGCGTTTTTCCAGGCCACGGTAAATCAGCTGTTGCTGAATAATTGTGACCAGGTTACTCACGATATAATACAGTACCAGACCTGACGGGAACCACAGGAAGAAGACCGTAAAGATAACCGGCATAAAGGTCATGATCTTCTGCTGCATTGGGTCAGCAACGGTAGTAGGCGACATCTTCTGGATGAAGAACATAGTGACGCCCATCAGAATTGGCAGAATGTAGTACGGGTCTTGCGCAGACAAATCGTGAATCCACAGGATAAACGGCGCATGACGCAGTTCAACAGAGCCCATCAGCATGTAATACAGAGCCAGGAAGATTGGCATCTGGATTACCAGTGGCAGACAGCCCCCAAGTGGGTTTACTTTCTCTTCTTTGTACAGCGCCATCATCTCCTGACTCATACGCTGCTTATCCTCGCCCATACGTTCGCGCATGGCCTGGATTTTTGGTTGCAGCATGCGCATTTTAGCCATTGAGGTGTATTGCGCACGAGTCAGCGGGTACATGATTCCGCGGACAATAAAGGTAATTACGATAATGGAGAAGCCCCAGTTACCGATAAAGCTGTGGATAAACTTCAGCAGTTTGAACAATGGCTGAGAGATGAACCACAACCATCCATAATCCACGGTCAGATCCAGGTGCGGAGAGACTGCGGCCATCTGGTCCTGAATTTCCGGACCGACCCACAGCGTGGCGTTCAGATTCTGTTCTGCACCGGCAGCAATAGTGACCGGAGAAGATTTATAGCCAACTGCCGCCAGACCGTTACCCAGGTTGCTGGTATACAGTGTGTTGCTGCCGGAAGTCCGGGGAACCCAGGCGGTAGCAAAATACTGTTGCAACATGGCAACCCAGCCATTATCGGTATTAACGTTCAGGTTCTCATTTTCAGCAATGGTATCAAACTTATATTTCTCATACTTTTCATTGCTGGTGGAGTACGCTGCACCACGGAAAGTATGCAGTGCGAAGTTATTGCTACCGGTATCACGGGATTTTGGCAACGTGATGGTTTGTTTCAACTGACCAAACATGGAAACTTCCAGCGGCTGGGCTGATTTGTTATCCACATGATAGTCGACGTCAACAGCGTAGCCGCCACGCTTGAAAACAAACGTTTTGGTATATACCACACCGTTCTCACCGGTCCAGGTGAGAGGTACACGCAGTTCAGTCTGGCCATCTGCCAGCTGATAGCTGTCCTGGGTGGTGGTATACAGAGGACGCGCACCATTCGCCGGGTTGTCTGGTCCATTACGGCCGGTTAAACCACTTTGTGCCTGATACAGAAAATCAGGAGAGGTTTCCAGCAACTGGAAAGGACGGGAAGAACCCAGTTTATCAGGGTAAGTGAGTAACTGTGCCTGTTCTACATCGCCACCACGGGTGTTAATTTCAACAGACAATACGTCTGTTTTAACAGTAATCGTTTTGCCCTGACCACTGGCCGGAACGCCCTGGTTTGCGGCATCACCTGCGGTGCTGTTCGTATTCTGAGTTGTCTGGGTTTGCTGTGGCTGTGGATTGTGGTCCGTCTGCCAGGCTTGCCAGATCATAAAAGACACGAACAGAAAAGCGATGAAAAAAAGATTGCGTTGCGAATCCATCGTTAATTTTCTCTGCTATCAGTGTTTTTTTGGCGGCACCGGATCGTCACCGCCCGCATTTAACGGGTGGCATTTTAATACGCGTTTCACCGTCAACCAACACCCTTTTATCACCCCGAAACGACGTAAGGCTTCGATCCCATACTGGGAACAGGTTGGATTGAATCGGCAATGAGGCCCCAGCAGAGGACTTATTGCCCGTTGATAAACACGAATCAGTACAATCAGGAGCCGCGCGCCAGGCGACAATGACGACGCCATAATTTCTCCAACACTTCCGTCAATGCAGGGTTATCCAGTTCCGCAATCCCTTTTTTAGCAACGATGACAAAATCCATCGCCGGAAGCTCGTGCTGGCGCAGTCGAAAACTTTCCCGGGTCAGACGTTTGATCCGGTTACGTTCATGAGCGCGTTTGACGTGTTTCTTAGCGACGGTAAGACCGATGCGGGGATGCCCCAGCGAATTCTGGCGGCCGAGAATAGTTAATTGCGGCGTGCCAGCTCGTTGTGGCTGCTGGAAAACGAAAGTGAAATGATTGGGAGTTAACAAACGTAACTCCCTGGGAAATGCGAGCTTACCCACCAGGGTTCGCTTTATTACTTAGAAACGGTCAGACGAGCACGGCCTTTAGCACGACGACGTGCCAGAACCTGACGACCATTTTTAGTAGCCATACGAGCACGGAAGCCGTGAGAACGGTTGCGCTTCAGTACAGACGGTTGAAAAGTGCGTTTCATGGCGATTTCTACCTAAACTTGAGAATGTTCACTTGGTGACGCGTAGCTGAGTCAGTAAACCGACCGACGCCTCAGTGTATTTTATTTAAAGAGGCGGGATTGTAATAACTGTACAGTCCTGAGTCAATTTACTTTGGCTAATAATGACACCTTTATGCCTGATTAAGGCTGTTTACTTCAGTCATGATCACCGGATTCCGGAAATCTGGCCGACAAACAGCGTGAGAATTATACGGGCTTCCTTATAAAGAGCAAGGATCGTTAAGGATCATCTGGCGATCGCAGCTTAAAAAACTTCAGGGCTGGGGGGAATGAGCTGTCCGGTGAGATCAACATAAAGATTTTCGGGCCGAAGATTACAGAGCGTGACCTCGCCGCTGTCATTATAAAATCCTGTGGATAAAATGGGTAAAATCCGTGTAGAAAAGGAGGATCTCTTGCCCGCTTTGCGCTATGATCCGTCGTTCCGCTGATGATCCTTCCAGGTTATCCGGCGGTGATGATTTACAGATCGTTGCAGCAGGCGATTTCTACGTCTGTATCAATAATTAGTGTTTTCAAAAGATTAGCACCGTTTCTTGTCTTATTTTTGTACCAGTGGAGTCCGCCGTGTCACTAACGCTTTGGCAACAGTGCCTTACCCGTTTGCAGGATGAATTGCCTGCCACTGAATTCAGTATGTGGATCCGCCCGTTACAGGCTGAATTAAACGACAACACCCTGGCTCTGTACGCACCAAATCGCTTTGTACTCGACTGGGTGCGCGATAAATACATCAATAGTATCAATGGACTGCTGAATGAATTTTGCGGTGTGGATATCCCGCAACTCAGGTTTGAAGTTGGCGCGCGGCCTGCGGCGGCGGCCCCGGCAACGGTACCAGCAGCAAGTGCGGTGACCATGCCGAATATCTCACAACCTGTCCCCCCGGCCCGGCCAACGACCAGCAGCAATGAAGTGCGTCCAAGCTGGGATAATACCCCTGCGCCGGTTGATGTGGCCTACCGGTCGAATGTTAACAGCCGGCATAATTTTGATAATTTTGTCGAAGGTAAGTCGAATCAGCTTGCCCGTGCAGCGGCCCGTCAGGTTGCCGATAATCCCGGCGGCGCCTATAACCCGTTATTTCTGTATGGCGGAACGGGGTTAGGCAAAACGCATCTGTTACATGCGGTTGGTAATGGCATTATCGCCAGAAAACCTAATGCACGGATTGTCTATATGCACTCCGAACGTTTTGTCCAGGACATGGTGAAAGCATTGCAAAACAATGCGATAGAAGAGTTTAAACGCTACTATCGTTCAGTAGACGCGTTATTGATTGATGATATTCAGTTCTTTGCCAATAAAGAGCGGTCCCAGGAAGAGTTTTTTCATACTTTTAATGCCTTGCTGGAAGGTAATCAGCAAATCATTCTGACGTCTGATCGCTACCCGAAAGAGATTAACGGAGTGGAAGATCGGTTAAAATCGCGATTTGGCTGGGGTCTGACCGTAGCTATCGAGCCTCCTGAACTGGAAACCCGTGTTGCTATTCTGATGAAAAAAGCGGATGAGAATAAAATTCGTCTGCCAGGTGAGGTCGCTTTCTTTATCGCCAAACGCCTGCGTTCTAATGTCCGCGAGCTGGAAGGGGCTCTTAACCGTGTGATTGCTAATGCCAATTTTACCGGGCGCGCTATCACTATTGATTTTGTGCGTGAAGCCCTGCGTGACTTGCTGGCTCTACAGGAAAAGCTGGTCACCATCGATAATATTCAGAAAACGGTCGCAGAATACTATAAAATTAAAGTTGCCGATTTGCTGTCAAAACGCCGTTCGCGTTCGGTTGCACGACCGAGGCAGATGGCCATGGCGATGGCCAAAGAGTTGACCAACCACAGTTTGCCGGAGATCGGCGATGCTTTCGGTGGGCGTGACCACACTACGGTGTTACATGCCTGCCGTAAGATTGAGCAGTTGCGTGAAGAAAGTCACGATATAAAAGAAGATTTCTCCAATTTAATCAGAACATTATCTTCCTGACGCTATGAAATTTATTGTAGAAAGAGAGCAGTTGCTCAAACCATTACAACAAGTGAGCGGCCCCCTGGGGGGACGTCCGACATTACCTATTCTTGGCAATCTGCTGTTGCAGGTTAGCGAGGGTGCCCTGTCTTTGACGGGTACCGATCTTGAAATGGAAATGGTTGCCCGTGTTACTCTCAGCCAGCCGCATGAAGCCGGGGAGACCACCGTACCTGCGCGTAAATTCCTGGATATCTGCCGGGGACTTCCTGAGGGTGCTGAAATTCATGTCATTCTGGAAAATGACAGAATGTTGGTACGCTCTGGTCGTAGCCGTTTCTCGCTATCGACGTTACCGGCAGGTGATTTTCCAAATCTGGATGACTGGCAGAGTGAGGTTGAATTTACCCTGCCACAGGCGACTCTAAAGCGACTGATTGAAGCAACACAGTTTTCGATGGCCCATCAGGACGTCCGTTATTACCTCAATGGCATGTTGTTTGAAACAGCAGGTGAAGAGCTGCGTACTGTTTCTACAGATGGTCATCGGCTGGCGGTCTGCTCAATGCCGATTGGTCAGTCATTGCCAGACCACTCAGTGATTGTACCTCGCAAAGGCGTGGTAGAATTGGTCAGGTTGCTGGATGGTGGTGATAACCCGTTACAGGTTCAGATTGGCAGTAGCAATATCCGGGCACATGTGGGCGATTTTATCTTCACCTCTAAACTGGTGGATGGGCGCTTCCCGGACTATCGCCGCGTATTGCCTAAAAATCCGGATAAAACTCTGGAAGCAGGTTGTGATCTGCTACGCCAGGCATTTGCTCGTGCAGCTATTCTGTCTAACGAAAAATTCAGAGGCGTCCGGCTATTTATTACCGAAAACCAACTGCGTATCACCGCCAATAACCCTGAACAGGAAGAAGCTGAAGAGATCCTGGATGTAAATTACCAGGGGAGTGATCTGGAAATTGGTTTTAATGTCAGCTATGTGCTGGATGTACTAAACGCCCTGAAATGTGAGAATGTCAGACTATTACTGACAGATTCTGTTTCCAGTGTGCAAATTGAAGATGTCGCCAGCCAGCATGCAGCTTACGTTGTTATGCCAATGCGACTGTAGCCCGCAATTCTGATGTTCAGTCTGCCTGCAGCAGCATGAGCTGCAGGCAGACTGCTCCCCTGAATGAGTTTGCCTCTCCTCCGGACTGACCTATGGCCCTGACACGCCTGATTATTAAAGATTTTCGTAATATTGCTCAGGCTGATTTAGCCCTGTCAGAGGGCGTGAACTTTCTGATTGGTCCTAACGGGAGTGGTAAAACCAGTGTGCTGGAGGCAGTCTATACGCTGGGGCATGGCCGGGCATTTCGCAGTATTCAGACTGGCCGCGTGATCCGCCACGAACAGTCATCATTTGTATTACATGGTCGTATCGAAGATGTTCACCAGCAGCACAGTATTGGTTTAAGTAAGGACCGTGCCGGTGACAGCAAAGTCCGTGTCGATGGCACTGACGGTCATAAAGTGGCTGAACTGGCCCAGCTATTGCCTATGCAGCTGATAACCCCGGAAGGTTTTACGTTGCTGACCGGAGGGCCGAAATTTCGCCGTGCTTACATCGATTGGGGCTGCTTTCATAATTATCCCGGATTTTTCAGTGCCTGGAGTGATTTACGCCGGCTGATGAAACAGCGAAATGCGGCCTTGCGCCAGGTCACCAGCTATCGGCAATTGCGACCCTGGGATCAGGAACTGGCTCCACTGGCGCAACAGATCAGCGAGTGGCGACAGGCTTACAGTGATGAAATCACCCGTGAAATTAAAGCGACCTGCCAGCAATTTTTGCCGGAATATGACCTGAGTTTCTCTTTTCTGAGGGGCTGGGACAAAGAGAGCGATTATGCGGAGTTACTGGAGCGTAATTTTGAGCGAGACAGAGCACTGACCTATACTGCCAGCGGCCCGCATAAATCTGATTTTCGCATACGGGCTGTCGGCACCCCGGTAGAAGATTTGCTGTCCCGCGGGCAGCTTAAGTTATTAATGTGTGCCCTGCGCCTGGCGCAGGGAGAGTACCTGACACGTCAAAGCGGACGACGTTGTATTTACCTGATCGATGATTTTGCCTCTGAGCTGGATGATGAACGTCGTCATATCCTGGCCAACCGCCTGAAAGCGACCCGGGCACAGGTTTTTGTCAGCGCCATAAGTGTTGATCACGTTATCGACATGAATGATGAAAAGGGCAAGATGTTCAGCGTAGAAAAAGGTAAAATAGCAGTTCAACCTGAAGATTAAAATGAGCGAGAAACGTTGATGTCGAATTCTTATGACTCCTCCAGTATCAAAGTTCTGAAAGGACTTGATGCGGTACGTAAACGCCCCGGTATGTACATCGGTGACACGGATGACGGCACCGGGTTGCATCACATGGTATTCGAGGTTGTGGATAACGCCATCGACGAAGCACTTGCGGGCCACTGCAAGGAAATTATTGTTACTATTCACGCAGATAACTCTGTGTCTGTTCAGGATGATGGCCGTGGAATTCCTACCGGTATTCACCCTGAGGAAGGTGTTTCTGCGGCAGAAGTTATCATGACGGTACTGCATGCCGGCGGTAAGTTTGATGATAACTCGTACAAAGTGTCAGGCGGCCTGCACGGTGTTGGTGTTTCGGTGGTGAATGCCTTATCCGAAAAACTGGAACTGACGATTCGTCGTGATGGAAAAGTCCATCAGCAAACCTATCTGCACGGTGTGCCAAGTGCGCCGCTGAATGTGGTGGGCGAAACTGACTCCACGGGAACATCGGTTCGTTTCTGGGCCAGTCATCAGACGTTTACCAATGTCACCGATTTTGAATATGACATCCTGGCGAAACGGCTGCGCGAACTGTCGTTCCTGAATTCCGGAGTCTCTATCCGGTTGATCGACAAACGTTCCGACAAGAGCGACCATTATCATTATGAAGGCGGAATTAAAGCGTTCGTTGAATATCTGAACAAAAATAAAACGCCAATTCACCCGAACGTGTTCTACTTCAGTACCGAAAAAGACGGTATTGGTGTGGAGGTTGCTCTGCAATGGAACGATGGTTTCCAGGAAAATATTTACTGCTTTACTAACAACATCCCTCAGCGTGATGGTGGAACACACCTGGCCGGTTTTCGTGCTTCAATGACCCGTACGCTGAATGCCTATATGGATAAAGAGGGTTACAGCAAAAAAGCTAAAGTCAGTGCGACCGGTGATGATGCCCGTGAAGGACTGATTGCCGTCGTGTCGGTGAAGGTACCGGATCCAAAATTCTCCTCTCAGACCAAAGATAAACTGGTCTCTTCGGAGGTAAAATCTGCGGTTGAGTCGCAGATGAATGAATTACTGGCAGAATACCTGCTGGAAAATCCGTCTGATGCGAAAATTGTGGTCGGAAAAATTATCGATGCGGCCCGTGCCCGTGAAGCAGCCCGACGTGCTCGTGAAATGACCCGCCGTAAAGGTGCTCTGGATCTGGCTGGTTTGCCGGGCAAACTGGCGGACTGCCAGGAGCGTGATCCTGCATTCTCTGAAGTTTACCTGGTGGAAGGGGACTCTGCTGGCGGCTCTGCCAAGCAGGGGCGTAACCGTAAAAACCAGGCGATTCTGCCGCTAAAAGGTAAAATTCTGAATGTCGAAAAAGCGCGTTTCGACAAAATGCTCTCTTCTCAGGAAGTCGCCACTCTGATCACCGCACTGGGTTGCGGTATTGGCCGCGATGAGTACAATCCGGACAAATTGCGTTACCACAGCATCATTATCATGACGGATGCGGACGTCGATGGTTCACACATCCGTACCCTGTTATTGACCTTCTTCTACCGTCAGATGCCGGAGATTATTGAGCGTGGTCATGTGTTTATTGCTCAGCCGCCATTGTACAAAGTGAAGAAAGGCAAACAGGAACAGTACATCAAAGATGATGATGCGATGGATCAATACCAGATAGCGATTGCGCTGGATGGTGCGACCCTGCATACCAATTCCAGTGCACCGGCATTAAGTGGTGCTTCGCTTGAAGAGTTGGTAGCGATGTTCAATTACACCGAAAAGATGATTAAGCGGATGACCCGCCGTTATCCTGCAGCGATGCTGAAAAGACTGGTGTATCGTCCGACCCTGAGCGATCTCACCGACCAGGCAACCGTTCAGCAGTGGCTGGATGGACTGGTGAGTGATTTAAACGAACGCGAAGCGCATGGCAGCAGCTATTCCGGTTACGTGCGGGAAAATCGTGAGCATCAGCGTTTTGAGCCGGTCTTACGGGTCAGAACTCATGGGGTGGATACAGACTACCCACTGGATTATGAATTTATTGAGGGGCCTGAGTACCAGAAAATCAACGCATTGGGTGAGAAATTACGTGACCTGATAGAAGATGATGCGTTTATCGAACGCGGTGAACGCCGTCAGCCGGTGGCCAGTTTTGAACAGGCGGTGGAATGGCTGGTGAAAGAATCCCGTCGAGGCCTGTCGGTCCAGCGCTACAAAGGATTAGGCGAGATGAACCCTGAGCAGTTGTGGGAAACCACAATGGATCCGGATAGCCGTCGTATGCTGCGGGTTACCATTAAAGATGCGATTGCCGCCGATCAGCTGTTCACCACCCTGATGGGCGACGCGGTTGAACCACGCAGAGCCTTTATCGAAGAGAATGCGCTGAAAGCAGCCAATATCGATATTTAATCAGTACTGCCGAAACATCTGACCCTCTTTGGTGACAAAGAGGGTTTTTTTATTCCGAATCCCGCATTTTGTGTCTTTCCGCCATTAGCCATTAATAAATCCTATTTCATATCTCACTGACCGGAGGCAATACTCATTCCATTAAACCATGGAGGTATGGATGAAAGTTGCAGTTATTGGTGGTGGGGTTATAGGAGTCTCCTGTGCCCATCAGTTGGTTAAAGCCGGTGCTGAAGTTACTTTGTTCACTGAAGATATGTGGGCCTCTCAAGCTTCCGGTCGCTCCCTTTCCTGGTTAAATGCCTCCGGCTGCTGGCCAGAAAGTTATTACCTGTTACGTATGGCGGGGATTGCCCGTTATCAGACGCTGTATCACCGGCTATCACCAATCGACTGGCTCAAATTTTCTGGAGGAGTGTTCTGGTCCCGCCCCGAAGAAGTGGTTGAATGGCACAAGGCGGAAACTGACCATGGTTACCAGTCTGAGCTATTAAATGATCCTCAGCAACTGATGACGATCGAAGCGCTGGTGAATCCACAGGCGGTTAACGGTGCGGCACTGTTCAATCCCGGAGAAGGTTGGGTAAGCCTGCCGGAACTTATTCACACGTTACTGGCAGAATTTACAGCACTGGGGGGGGAAACCGTACAACATGCAGGAAAAGTGCTGCCATCTGCCGATATGGAGGGGAGGATTTGCGGCGTGATTACCCCGGAAGATGGGCTGTTGCCTTTTGACCGTGTGTTAGTCGCTTGTGGGGCTGAAACTCCTGCAGTGGTGGGTTCTCTGGGATACTCTCTGCCGGACGGGTCTGTATTATCAATGCTTGCCATCAGTGAACCAGCCGATATTCTGCCTGACAAGGTCTTCAATACTCCGCGGGTGGCTTTACGTCCAAATCCCGGCCATACACTGGCGCTAGACCATAGTTGGTATGTTGAAGATATCCGCCAGCAGGACGACGGTAGTTTTACAGTCAGTCCACAAATCCCCGCACGTCTGCTGGAAGAAGCTGATCGGATACTTTCCCTTGGAACGCCGTTAAAAGTCGCCAGCTACAAAGCAGGTCGTAAGCCTGTTCCTGCCGATGGTTTTCCGGTGCTCGGTGAGTTACCCGGTTTCCCGGGCTGTTATATTGCATTCACCCATTCAGGAGCCACTCTGGCACTGATTATTGGTGAACTGCTGGCAGGAGAAATGGTGACCGGTAAGCGGCACCCGATGCTGGCTGATTTCCGCCCGGAACGTTTTAATCAGGAATAACTTCAGGCCAGAGAGGGATTAATGAAAAAGTGGATAGTGTTGTTGTTTGCCGGTGGAATGTCCGGTAGTTATGCCGCACAGACTTTGCCTCCCCTCACTGTAGGTATCGATCCTACCTTTCCGCCATTTGAATATATGGATGATTCTGGTCATCTGACCGGTTTCGATGTGCAACTGGGCGAGGAGATTTGTGAAAGAATTCACCGGCATTGTACGTTTGTATCACTGCCGTTTGATTCGCTCATTCCCGCGTTGCAGGCCCGAAAGTTTGACATCATCCTTTCATCGCTGTCGATAAACAATGAGCGCAAAAAGTCTGTCGATTTCTCCCTGCCGCTGTTCAGCACGCCGGTGTATCTGATAGCCGCGAAGAGCAGTCCTCTGGTGGCAAATGCAGCGAGTCTTAAAGGTCATCGTGTGGGGGTACAACAGGGGTCTGTTTTTGAAACCTATGCAGATAAGTACTGGCGGCCACAGGGTGTGGAAGTGGTGAGCTATCAGTCACCTGACCAGATTTACACAGACCTGATCGCCGGCAGACTGGATGCAAGCCTGGATGATGCGGTGTCGGCTACTTTCTCATTTCTGAAAAAACCTCAGGGCGCCGGCTATGCTTTGAAGGGCAGGGAGGTGACCGATACTGCATTATTCGGTCAGGGGACAGGGATTGGTTTTCGGAAAGGCGAAGATCTTCAGCTTCAGCAGCAGGTCAATCAGGCGATCGCCGGGATCTATTCTGATGGGAGTTTTGCAAAGCTGAGCCACCAGTGGTTCACCTTTAATGTTGCAGTACAGCATAAGTAATTCTTCGGATGATATTCGCAGGAAATCAATAATCCAGTCTGATCAGTCAGATACTGTGATCTGTGCGGATTGTTGCCAGGGGAACGCTGTCAGATTCGACGTAAACAGGATAGCATCAGATGATATTCGGTAAATCATGAGGATGTTATGGCAATTAAACTGATAGCACTTGATATGGATGGCACGTTACTGGACCCGGAACATAAAATTACACCGGCAGTAAAATCAGCAATTGCCCGGGCTCAGGCACAGGGGATTATTGTGGTTCTGGCCTCCGGAAGACCCCATATAGGGATGAAGCGTTACATCACCGAGCTTGGCCTGGATACCCCGGGTCAGTTTTGCATCAGTTATAACGGTGCATTAGTCCAGCGTGCTGATGATGGAAGCTGTGTGGCGGAGGTCACGCTGGGTCACGCGGATTACCTGAAATTCTGGCAACTGTCCGTTGAGTATGGCGTCCATTTTCAGGCACTGGATAAAACCCACCTCTATACCCCCAATAAAGACATCAGTAAGTATACGGTGCATGAGGTTTCTCTGACTGGTATTCCTTTGCGTTATCGCTCGCCTGAGGAGATGGACGCTACGCTACGCTTTCCAAAACTGATGATGATCGATGAGCCGGAATTACTGGATGCCGCGATTACCCGTCTGCCACCGGAAATTATGCAGGATTACACAATTCTGAAGAGTGCGCCGTACTATCTGGAAATCCTGAATAATCAGGTAAATAAAGGGGAGGGGGTCAGGAAACTGGCTGAACTCCTTGGCTTCACAGCGGATGAGGTGATGGCGATTGGCGATCATGAAAATGATCTGGCAATGATTGCTTATGCCGGCAGTGGCGTTGCAATGGGCAATGCTATTGACTCAGTAAAACGGCAAGCCCGCTATCAAACCACTACTAATGCAGAAGATGGTGTAGCCCGGGCTATCGAAAAATGGGCGCTCACTGCCTGAAGCTGAAACAGGCATCGCCAGATGCCTGTCCTACCCCTGTTGTTAGTCCTCCACCTTTCTGACTGATTTTTTACACGGGCTTTCACTCCGGTGTCGTTACGGGTCAGCATTGTGTTACTTCATTGTAGCAACAGCCCTTCGGTGTATTCTCATTAAATACAATAATATTAATTAGTTAACAAGATCTGGCTAATGTTTGTCCGGTATTGTTACTCATAGTGACTGAGATCGCATTTTCTGTTAACACGCTAATAGTAACTATAGGTATCATTATTTCATCAAAACTAATGATACTTTTTAAACTTTATTGAGGTGTTAACTATGAAAACGATGACGACTTTAATCACTGCTGCTGCCTTATCTGCATTGTCTTTCGGTGCCTTCGCTGAGTCTGTCTCTGCGACTAGCAGTACTCTGGATGGTGCTCAGGCACAGATTGCTGCAAAAGCCAAAGCAGCAGGTGCTTCTTCATACACCATTACCAGTGCTGTTAATAACAACCGTGTTTATATGACTGCAGAACTGAATAAATAATCACTGATTATGAGTCGATACTTCCGTTTTTTTGTGACGGAGATCGCACAGTTAGTTAATAAAGAAATAGTGACATCAGTTATTATTAGCTGCATCAGGATTATTGATGTCCTGCGTAACAAATCACAGAGAAGGAATTTGACCATGAAAATTATGACTACTTTAGTTGCTGCGGCAGCATTATCTGCCCTGTCTTTTGGTGCTTTCGCTGAGTCTGTCTCTGCGACCAGCAGTACACTGGACGGAGCCCAGGCTCAGATTGCTGCGAAAGCCAAAGCAGCAGGTGCATCGTCATACACTATTACCAGTGCTACTGATAATAACCATGTATATATGACCGCTGAACTGAATAAATAAACGTATATATTCCTAAGTATTATTTTCTGACAGAAATTGTCTTTCTGGATAAGAAAAAATCGACGTAATAAATAACAAAGATGATTTAAATCAGGACAATGTGTGCCCTGCGTAATAAACCATAAAGAAGGAATTTGACCATGAAAACTATGACTACTTTAATTGCAGCTGCTGCATTATCTGCCCTGTCTTTCGGTGCTTTCGCTGAGTCTGTCTCTGCGACCAGTAGTACCCTGGATGGCGCTCAGGCTCAGATTGCCGCTAAAGCCAAAGCAGCAGGTGCATCTTCATATACTATTACCAGTGCGATTAATAACAATCGTGTGTATATGTCTGCAGAGCTGAATAAATAATAAAACCGACAGTATATTATTTTCTGACCGGTAAATACTCTCAGAAAATAACATTAATTTGCCGTGATGAATAATGCTGGTGTGAAATCAGGACAATGTGTGCCCTGCGTAATAAACCATAAAGAAGGAATTTGACCATGAAAACTATGACTACTTTAATTGCAGCTGCTGCATTATCTGCCCTGTCTTTCGGTGCTTTCGCTGAGTCTGTATCTGCGACCAGCAGTACCCTGGATGGCGCTCAGGCTCAGATTGCCGCGAAAGCTAAAGCAGCAGGTGCATCTTCATATACTATTACCAGTGCGATTAATAACAATCGTGTGTATATGTCTGCTGAGCTGAATAAATAATAAAACAGTGTGAGTAAGTCGCCGGAAAAGCTGCCTCAGGGCAGCTTTTCTTGTTTATAGTGGATATGGTACTGGCGCAATGCTACAGAATATTGCATATTCCTCACCACCGGAACCGTAATGGACGCGTGCAATGCAGGAAAAACAATTAACTTTTGACCCTCGCCATCATCAGCTGACAAACTCGCAGATCTGGACTCCGGACAGTCAATGGCTGGTTTTTGATACCCGACCACCGGAGGCGACGTTTAACAGCCTGACGGTCGAGCGTGTAAATGTTAATAACGGGCAGAATGAAATCCTGTATCGGGCTTCACAGGGAGCCTGTGTCGGGGTGATCAGTTGCAGTCCCGGGCTTCCCGAACGCTATGTCTGCATTCACGGTCCCGAGAATCCGGATAAGTTTTGGCATTATGATTTCCATCACCGTCGTGGCGTGATTATCGAGGATGGCCGCGCAATCACTCTGGATGCCTGTGATATTACCCCACCTTATACTCCGGGGGCTTTACGAGGTGGGACTCATGTGCATATGTTTGATAGTGAAGGTGAATTCCTCAGTTTCACCTACAATGATCATGTGATGCATGAGCGATCTTTGGCAGAAGATATGCGTAATGTGGGGGTGGCAGTACCCTTGCACCCGGTAATTGTTTGCGGACAGCATCCCCGGGAATATAACGGCAGCCATTTTTGCGTCCTGGTTAGTCAGACGACGGTGAATCCTCAACCCGGAAGTGATCAGATCAACCGGGCCTATGAGGAAGGATGGGTAGGTAACGCCGGTTATCGGAAAGCCAGCGGTGAATGGCAGCGCAGGGCGCTGGTATTTATTGGAGATACGCTCTCCAGCGAAGGGAGAAAGGTTCCGGAAATCTTTATTGTCGATTTACCAGAACACCCTGAAGACTTTACGACCGATGGTGTTTTTCCGTTGCAGGGACTGACTGACCGTTTACCTTTCCCACCACAGGGAGTAGTTCAGAGAAGACTGACACACACTCGTGGAATTGCGTTACAGCCCCGTCACTGGTTACGAACATCACCAGATGGAAGTATCATCACTTTCCTGATGGCCGATGAGAATGGGATTATCCAGTTGTGGAGTATCTCCCCTGAAGGGGGAACACCTGAACAGATCACCTGTCTCCCCGACAGTATTGCCTCGGTGGTAAACTGGCATCCGCAGGATGATGTAGTGGCTTTTGTATGTGATAACAGCATTATGGCATGTGATATTCGTTCAGGGCTCTGCCGGAGACTGACTCCCCGTACTGAACAGGCACCCTGCGCCGATGCGGTAGTCTGGTCCCCTGACGGGCTGAAAATTGCTTATATGAGGGATATCAGCGGCTGGAGACAACTGTTTATGGTGACTGATTTTTGACCGTGGCCGGTGGGGGAGGCATCATGGTATCTGTCCTGGCCAGAGTTTCGCTTTCAGCGACTCTGGCACGCAGCGAGCTCCCGCCTGATTTATTATCTTTACGGAAGTAATCCCACGGGACCAGCAGAGTATCCATAACTGCAGAAAACGGATAATCCACCACTGCAAGTGTTTTAATCGGCCAGCGCGTATTATGGTCTTCCAGTATTTCAGTATTTGCCCGCGTACCCGAATAGTACCCTTGTTCCGGACCGGTATGTGACATCACACTGGAACAGCCGGTAGCACAGAACGCACACCAGACAATGATACCTGCTGTCGGAATCCGGTTGATTACTTTAATCATAGTCGTCCCTTTTATCCTCAATAACCGATATTTCAGGCAGCTTTACTCGTTGCTTATATAACTCAGATGACTGCGATGGTTCTTTGAGTGTAAGACAATTCTCATTAGTTACCCTAAAAAAACTCGATTTGCTTGAAAAAAATGCGATCGGCCCCATTTTATCAGTAACGCCGCAGGATATCGCCGTCAGGGGTATCTGCACTTTTCGGTCTGTCCCTCAGGGAAGGCTATATATACTTGCTGAAATTCAGGAGTTTGATTATGCGTAACTTTGATCTGTCCCCCCTATACCGTTCAGCCATCGGTTTTGACCGTTTATTCAACCTGCTGGAGTCAAACCCTAACCAGGCGAATGGTGGCTATCCTCCTTATAATGTTGAACTGGTTGATGACACCCACTACCGGATCACAATCGCGGTAGCTGGTTTTTCACAACAAGAACTGGATATTACCTTTCACGACAACATGCTGGTAGTCAAAGGCTCACATCCTGTTGAACAACCAGAGAAAAAATACCTCTACCAGGGAATTGCAGAACGTAATTTCGAACGTAAATTCCAGTTAGCAGACCATATTGTAGTCCGCGATGCGCGGCTGGAAAATGGATTACTGAGTATCGACCTTGAGCGTATTACTCCCGAAGAAGTAAAACCCCGCCGCATTGAAATCAGTGATTCTGCCCGCTAAGTAACGGGTTAAAAGATGCCTGACGCCGCATAAATTGCGGCGTTTTTTATCGACTGCCAGCGGTGGTTCTGCGTTGCCGCTGCCGGATCCTTCCGGCGAAGGTATTAACCAGCAGACCAGCAATAATCACGACAATACCTGTCATCTGGGCAGGGCTCATAGTTTCATGCAATAAAACGGATGCACTGAGTATACCTGCCACGGGTACCAGCAGAGCCATAGGGGCGACCCGCGATGCCTCATAACGGCCCAGTAACCCTCCCCACAACCCGTAGCCGACAATTGTCGACAAAAATGACAGATAGATAACCGAAAATACTCCAGTGGATGAGAAATTGACCAGACTGTTTTTTACAGCATCAGCCCCGTCAAATAACCAGCTGCAGAGTATAAAAGGTAATACAGGGATAAAGGCGCTCCAGACAACCAGCGACATGGCAGGCACCGGATGGTGACGCATAATGACTTTATTTGTGATATTCCCCAGACCCCAGCAAAACGCTGCGGCTAGTGTCAGCAGCAAAGCGATGAGTGGCATGCCATGGGATGTGGTTCCAGCCAGGCTGTGTTCGGCAAGAAAAATCATTCCCAGCACCGAAATCAGTAAGCCGACAACGTTGTACCAGCGCAGTGACTCTTTAAGAAAAACGGCGCCAAACAACAAGGTGAAAAACACCTGAGCCTGCAGTATCAGTGACGCCAGGCCTGCAGGCATGCCGAGTTTTATCGACAGGAACAGGAAAGCAAACTGCCCAAAGCTTATCGTCAGCCCATAGGCCAGCAACCATTTAAAAGGGACTGCTGGCCGTGGAATAAACAGACAGGCGGGAAACGCCACCAGGGCAAAGCGCAGTGTGGCAAGTAAGAAAGGCGGGATACCTTCCAGGCCGACTTTGATAATGACGAAATTTATTCCCCAGATAATCACTACACATAATGCCAGTAACACATCTTTAAATCGCATAATTAAGCCTGTGGCCCGTAAAGGTTAATATTAATTTTCTGCAGAAAAAAACCGGTCCAGCTCCTCTGCAAGGATAACAATCGCGCGTTCTATCTCTTGATTATCAGGGACATAATTCATTCGCATACACTGACGGGTATGCTGCCATTCCCCGGTCAGACCCGGAAAGAAAAAATGCCCTGGTACCATCAATACTCCTCTGGCCTTTAGTCGGTGGTAGAGTTCTTCTGTAGAAACCGGCAGATTTTGGAACCACAGCCAGAGAAAAATCGCACCTTCCGGCTTATGGATCAGACAACGCTCTTCAGGGATGTAACGACGAATCAGGTCAATAGTTTCAGCGACTTTGTTTTTGTAATAGGGCCTGATGACCTGTTCTGATAGCCGCAGCAAATCTTTACGACAAAGCATTTCATGAGCAATGGCCGGACCGACGCTGCCTGGAGCCAGGCTGATGATACCGTTCATATTGCTGAGCGCCTGGATAGTCTCTTCATTGGCTATGATAATTCCACAGCGTGCCCCGGGCAGTCCCAGTTTAGAAAGACTCATGCACAGAATGATATTTGGGTTCCACAGTGCCCGGGCTTCGGTAAAAATGATGCCGGGAAACGGTAACCCGTAAGCATTATCGATCAGCAGTGGAATATTATGTTGGCGGGCCAGTTGATCCAGACCGCTCAACTCCTCATCGGTAATCACGTTCCCGGTCGGGTTTGTCGGGCGTGAAACGCACATCAGACCAATATCATCCCCGAAAACAAGGTTTTCCATATCCACATGATACTTGAACTGTCCTTCCGGCAGGCGACTGATAGTCGGTCTGGCGGCAACGAACAGATCTTCTTCCAGGCCTGCATCGGCATAGCCGAGGTATTCGGGGGTCAGAGGAAACAAGACTTTGCGTGTGGAGCCATCTGCCTGTTTACCGGCAAACAGATTAAACAGATAGAAAAACGCACTCTGACTGCCGTTGGTCAGGGCGATATTCCTGGCCGAGATATCCCAGCCATGGCTTTCTTTCAACGTTCTCGCAAGGCTCTCCAGCAAGGCATCTTTACCGCGGGGACCATCATAGTTGCAGAGTGCCTCTGTTAACGCACCACTTTGCTGCATTTCTGCCAGTAATTGCTGAAAATAGTCATCCATTTCAGGGATTTTCGCCGGATTACCTCCGCCGAGCATGACTGTGCCCGGGGTGCGTAAACCACGCCCCATATCTTCCATTAAACGGGAAATCCCTGTCTGACGGGTAAATTTGTTGCCGAACTGAGAAAAATGCATAGCAGGAGAAAGTTGGTTAATCGCAGGTGCAGTCACGATAGCGCCCGTCTGTTACGGGCGCAATCATAATGATGTTTAATATGAAAATTAAACCATTATTGCTGTTTTACCGACTGAGGGTTGACGCAATTCTTATCCAGTTTTCCGGCCAGCGCGGCAATCAGATTTTCCACACCTTCACGCTTCATTGCGTATCGTGTCTGATGGGTGGCTGAACCGACATGCGGTAAAGTGACCACGTTGGGTAGTGTCAGCAGTTCTGAGTTGGCTGGTATGGGTTCGCGTTCGAAAACATCCAGGCCTGCGGCATAAATCTGCTTATTTTTCAGGGCATCAGTCAGCGCCTGTTGATCGAGGACTGCGCCACGACCCGCATTCACCAGCACCGCCCCGGGTTTCATCAACGCCAGCTGTTGCGCTCCAATCAACTGCCGTGTTTCATCAGAGAGAGGTAAAATAATGCAGACGAAGTCGCTTTTTTCCAGTAACTCTTCAAGACCGCAATACTGTGCCGAAAAGCGCTGTTCTGCGTCCGGGTGACTTGTCCGAGCGTTGTACAGAATATCCATACTGAAACCAAGATGCGCTCGTTGCGCTACCGCCATACCAATTCGTCCCATTCCAATTATACCGAGCGTTTTGTGATGCACATCGATACTGAATAACTCAGGGGTGATACTTTTTTGCCATTTACCTGCTTTGACCCAGTTATCCAGCCAGGTTATGTGTCGGGCACTGGCGAGGATCAGTGCGAAAATGGTATCGGCAACTGTTTCACTTAATATTGTGGTATGCATCAGGGCAATTTGCCGTGCATTCAGGGCATCAACATCGAACAGGTCGTACCCGGCCGTCAGGGTAGAGCAGACACGCAACGCCGGCATTTTGTTGAGTAATGCCTGGTTCACTTTAGCCCCGGAACCCAACAGTCCGACCGCCTGAGAAAAGGCGGTCGCGTGTTGTGCCACGGTATTCTCGCTCAGATCGCTGACTTCGGTTATCTGGCAATGTTCCGACAGAAGACTTTGTAGCTCAGCTGGTAAAGGTTTATATACGATAACCGGGGGTTTCATTCCGCCTCTCCTGGTTTTGAGGTTGTGATTAATGAAAGCCCGTATTACGGGCTGCAGCAGATATCCTGTGTGGTATAACTGCAGTCAGCTTCGGGAGGGTTTAAGCCACTGTCCGCGGAAGCAAACCCATAGCCGGATAGCCGGACAGCAGACCTGAAGTGTGCTGTCTGTTGTGAAAACATCCGGAACATTAATTTAGCCTTTGTCCGGTTTATAAGGTATTACTCTTTCTTGCAGGATCGTCACATTGTATGAAGGCTATCTGCGGGTCATTGAACGCGTCGGATGGACTGTAAAGGCTGACTCGATCCGCGGATCACCAGTTCACCGCTGAAGAAGTGTTCGGTGCGTTCTGACTCTGCCTGTTTTATACGATTGATGACGCTTTGCAGTGAGCGATAACCTATCTGATGAGTAGGTTGCCTGAGCGTGGTGATTCCAGTGCCGACCAGTGATGACCAGTTCATCTCATCAAAGCCGACCAGTCCGACATCAGTACCACAGACAATACCCTTCGCCTGTAACTGCTTAACCACCTGTAATGTCAAAGAACCATTGGCAGTAATAATTGCACAGCGCTGGTGGCGGTTTCTGCTTAAAAAGTCATCCAGACAATGGTTGAGTTCAGCTTCCTGATGTAAGGCAATTTCGGTATTCTCTCCCTGTACTTCCGGATAAGTCGCGACGGTCTGACAAAAAGTTTTAAGTCGTTCTCTTCGGGTATTCACGCTGCCAACAGGCTCGCTGATAAACAACAGGGCGTTATAACCGTTATCAGCCAGATGGCGCGTGACTTTTTCGGAGGCTTCATGGTTATCAAGACCAATGACATCGCAGTCAAAATCTTCAATTTTTCGGTCTATCAGCGTCATGGGCAGGCGGGATTGTTGAAGACGGCTTAGCTCTTCTTCATGCATGCCAACAGCATTAACGATAATCCCTTCAACCTGGTAGCTGCTGAGTAACTGGATATAATATTGCTCCAGTGATACCTCATTATTGGTATTACACATTAGCAGGGTAAAACCATAATCCCGACATGCCGCTTCTATACCACACATGATTTCTACCGAATAAGCATTGGTAATATCCGCAATTATCAGTCCTATGAGGCGTGTCCGACCTCTTTTCAGACTACGAGCCATTTGGCTGGGGCGGTAATTAAGTGTGGCGATAGCCTGCTCTATTCGTTCTTTAAGTGCAGGGGATAACACATTTAACTCGCCATTCAGATAGCGGGAAACACTGGTTTTTCCGGTACCTGCGGCTTTAGCGACATCACTGATAGTGGCTCTTGCTGGCCTGCTTGTCATTCCGTTCCTTCTCCGGTTAAACCTGCAGAAAAGCAGGCCTTGCAAGGTAATTATGCCTGTCCGTCAGCAGATATTCGACCCTGCTTTGAAAAGTGGTATTTATCTGCTGTGATTTATAGTGTGTCAGAAGCATTGTCCGGATGGCAAAAACAGTGGGTCTGATGATCGTTAACCATCCCTGTAGCCTGCATAAAAGCGTAGCAGATGGTGGGCCCGATAAATTTGAATCCACGCTTTTTCAGCGCTGCGGACATTTTCATCGCCACGGGGCTGGTTACCGGAACATCATGTGCATTGCCATAGTGATTGACGACAGGCTGATTTTCTACAAATCCCCACAGGAAATCACTGAACGACTCTCCGGAAGATTCCATAACCAGCAGTGCCTGTGCATTACTGATAATCGCATTAATTTTACCACGGTGCCTGATAATTGAAGGGTCCGACAACCGTGGCTCAATGTCCGGCAAGGTCATTTTCGCGATGAGTGCCGGCGAAAACTGATGAAATAACCGGCGATAAGCTTCCCGTTTTCTGAGCACTGTTATCCATGATAATCCCGCCTGCTGACCTTCAAGACACAGCATTTCGAACAAGACTTGTGGATCTTTCTGTGGAACGCCCCATTCATGGTCATGGTAGGCAATGTAAAGCGGGTCATCACTGACCCAGGAACAACGCTGAATTGTCATTATCGTTTCCCGGAATGTTGCCAAAGTTCACCTATTCTAGCCGGGCATAGCGAAAGCGGCAGGAATATTCACTGCATGTTTTTGCGATCCACGCCGACAAACTTGATACACTATAGGGAGGTGGTTCCGCGATACGGGATTTGTGCGGAACGGGATATTTGATCAGTCAGGTTCTGTTATGCCGGTTAAACTTTTAGCTTCATCTGTCATCGGGCTGGATGAATTCAGCCAGAATCCGCTCTCTGCACTGGAAAATGCAGGGCAGGGGACCCTTGCGGTATTTGATAAGAATGCTCCGGTGATGTATGCGTTGACGGCGGAACGGTTGGCGGAGTTGTTAGCTGCAGAATCTGCTATGCAACGGCCTACGGATGTGGCGCTTGATGATCAGTTTTTTGACCAGCAGGAAGTGTCACCGGTCTCTTTGCGAATACCCGCCGGAAAATTTCCGATGTTTGCCGGCTGGCAACCAGACCCGGACTTCTTGCGCCAGGCTGCAATATGGGGGATAGCATTGGGTGAACCGGTGAGTGATGAAGAGCTGGCTTCCTTTGTCTCTTACTGGCAGGCAGAAGGCCGGACATTTCATCATATTCAGTGGCAGCAAAAACTGGCCCGCTCCCTCCAGGCAGGCAGAGTGAATAAATATCCTCAGACACGCCGCGATCATACTCAGGTGGCGGAACCTGACCGTCAGATTCCTAATGGTTTCAGGGGTGAATAATGAAAACACCGGAAAATCTGTTCAGCCGTTTACAACGATTGATGCCCGCAGGGGTCAGGCCTAAATTCACTAATGGTGAGGAGTTACTGGCCTGGAACCAGCAGCAGGGATTGTTGCGCTCAGAATCCATTGTCCGTGAAAACCGTGCCATGAAAATGCAGCGTATCATGGGACGATCCGGAATTCGCGAGTTACACATTAACTGTTCATTTGACAATTATCGGGTAGAAAACGAAGCACAAAGCAAAGCGTTAACTATGGCAAGACAATATGCCGCAGAGTTTGACAATAGTATTGCCAGTTTTGTCTTTTCCGGGCGACCGGGCACCGGTAAAAACCATCTGGCGGCGGCAATTGGTAATGATTTAATTTTGCGTGGCAAAAGTGTGCTGATTGTCACTGTCGCTGACCTGATGTCGAATATGAAAGGGACCTTTAGTGGTGACAGTCAGTTGACTGAAGAGGGGCTGATTAACGATTTGAGTAGTGTTGACCTGCTGGTCATTGATGAGATTGGCATGCAAACCGAGTCACGCTATGAGAAGGTGATAATCAATCAGATAGTCGATCGTCGTTCCTCATCGAAACGCCCGACAGGTATGTTGTCGAATCTGAATCATGACGGAATGAATGCTTTGCTGGGCGAACGAGTGATGGACCGGATGCGGCTCGGTAACAGCATGTGGGTTCGTTTTGACTGGGAGAGTTATCGCGACCGGGTACGCGGAGACGAATATTAATCTTTGTTAAAGGTTAACTCCCGGTGGCTGATTGTCGCAGAAGTTTCAGTGCTGTCCCGATAAATCCCGAGAAAGTGGGACAATTTTTCAGCTGTAATGCAGATTTACTCTTCATCAGTGCCACAAAAATGTCCTGTATCCCCATCGTTACCTGGTATTCAGCTTTGCTGATAGCCAGTAAAAAATCACCCGGGCACGCTCTTCCCTCCGGCGGATGCCACCCGGGGGCAGCACGATATACACTACCGATGGCCTGGCCTGTAATCCCGGAGAATGAGGCAGAGTAAAGCCTTCCCCCGGGAATATGCAGGCAATCTGCTCACGATGATTCACCGGGGAATAGAAATGTTCATCCACTATTTTCTTCTGCTGCAGCTGATCGCCTATCCGGTGGAACACTTTTTCGTGGGTGACGCGGGGTTGTGCCGTGGATATTTTTCCTGTGCAAAGCGGAAAAAACGGTGAAATGAGGCTATTGTGAGAAAAATTTTTTTAACAACAAATTAAATTCCGGGTTCATCAACAGAGGTGGGGCACCTTTATGTTGGGACAGGCTTCCCGGCAGGATGTTCTGGTGTCATTATCAGAACCGGCCTGCAACCAGGTGATTTTTCATTAATTCAGACAGGAGCCGGCAATGCCGCATATCGAAATTAAAGCTTTCCCGCGAGAACTCACTGATGAGCAAGAAACAGCCCTGTCCAGAGCGCTGACCGAAGTTCTTGAACAGCATATGCAGAGTAAAGAGTCTGCTGTCAGTATTGCGCTCAAATATATCCCGCAGGCAGAGTGGAAAGCCAGGGTATGGGATACCCAGATAGCCCCTGAGATGGATGAGTTGATCAAAAAGCCTGGCTATAAGATGTAAGACATCTTTTGATTGCTGTGCACCATCCCTTATGCACGGTGTATATCTGTATCCGGCAATAGCTTTGCCGGATATATTATTTTTCCTGCCCTTATCGCTCTGTCATCATTCCCGCATATTTTTCTGAAAACAGCATACTGATAAGGGGACTGTCATGCGGGTAGTGACTTTAGCCGGAAGTCCGCGCTTTCCTTCGCGCTCTACGGCATTACTGACACTCAGCCAGAAAATTCTTGAGTCTCAGGGGATTGAAGTGCTTCCCTGGAATATTCAGCATTTTGACCCGGATGACCTGATTCAGGCGCGGTTTGATGCACCGGCTATCTCTCTGTTTAAGGAGGATCTCGCCAGCGCACAAGGTTTGATTATTGCCACACCGGTTTACAAAGCGGCCTATTCCGGAGCATTGAAAACGATTCTGGACCTGTTACCGGAACGCGCTCTGGAAAATAAAGTGGTGCTTCCGGTTGCTACCGCAGGCAGTCACGCCCATCTGCTGGCGATCGATTATGCACTGAAACCGGTACTGAGTGCTCTGAAAGCCCGTGATATTTTACACGGTGTGTTTGCTGATGATTCACAGGTTAAGCAAAGCGACAGAGAGGCAAAGATCGACCAGGTGATTATCGACCGGCTGAATAATGAGCTGAATGCCTTCCTGAATGCACTGAATCGTTTGCATACCCCCATGCTTGCAGGGCTGGTCGCCTGACCTGTGCGGGCATTTGTGGCTATCGTTGAAGGTCAGCCAGTTGCCCGCCATTCTCTTTATCCGCTTCTGTTTCCATACTCTTCCTGTGAAAACCTTTTTTTTGTGACTCCTCACTGGCGTATTGAAAAGAATCCGATAACAATATGCTGTACACTTTGCATCCGGGGTTTTGCCCCGCTGACACTATATCGCTGTTGTTACGTATTGGAAATCTGAGTATGTCTGACGCTATCGAAAGAAAACCGCTGCCGCTGCCAGGTGGTCATAATAAAGTATTGTTGCATTCCTGCTGCGCACCCTGCTCCGGGGAAGTCATGGAAGCCATGCTGGCCTCGGGTATTGAATACACTATCTTTTTCTATAATCCGAATATCCATCCGCTGAAAGAATATGAACTGCGTAAGGAAGAAAATATTCGTTTTGCTGAGAAGTTTGGTGTGCCTTTCGTTGATGCTGACTATGACCGGGATAACTGGTTTGAGCGGGCAAAGGGTATGGAGTGGTCACCGGAACGAGGTGAACGCTGCACGATGTGTTTCGATATGCGCTTCGAACGTACTGCATTGTATGCTCACGAACATGGTTTCCCTGTTATCACATCTTCGCTGGGGATCTCCCGTTGGAAGGATATGAAACAGATCAATGGCTGTGGTGTACGTGCTGCGGCAAAATATCCGGATATGCTCTACTGGGAGTTCAACTGGCGTAAAGGTGGGGGGTCAGCGCGGATGATTGATATCAGTAAGCGTGAACGTTTTTATCAACAGGAGTACTGCGGTTGTATTTACTCACTGCGTGATACAAATCGCCACCGTGTGGCGACAGGGCGTGAACGCATCACCATTGGTGTTCAGTACTATGAGCCGGACCCAAACAAATAACGTACCTGAAAGTTTAAAGGCGTCTGTAAAGACGCCTTTAGTGTTTTTGAGCGTCAGATTACCGGGTCAGGATTTTTTTCTCAGCCAGGTCCAGCGCGAAATAGCTCATAATGATGTCGGCACCGGCTCGTTTGATAGCGCCCAGGCTTTCCAACACTACGTTCTGTTCATCAATGGCTCCTGCCTGTGCGGCGAATTTGATCATCGCATATTCACCACTGACCTGATAAGCCGCCAGGGGCAGGTCGGTACGCTCGCGAATATCCCGTAATACATCCAGATATGCGCCGGCAGGTTTTACCATTAACGCATCAGCACCCTCTGCCTCATCAATCAGTGACTCACGGATGGCTTCACGGCGATTCATTGGATTCATCTGATAGGTTTTACGGTCACCTTTCAGAGCGGTTCCTGCTGCTTCACGGAATGGGCCATAGAATGCCGAGGCAAATTTGGTGGAATAAGACATGATGGCGGTGTCGGTAAATCCGGCGGCATCCAGTGCCTGGCGAATGGCTTTAACCTGACCATCCATTGCCGCCGAAGGAGCGATAAAATCAGCGCCTGCGTGTGCGGCCGCAACGGCTTGCTTACCAAGATTAGTCAGGGTCTGATCATTGTGTACGATACCATCACACAGAACGCCGCAGTGGCCATGGGAAGTATATTCGCAGAAACAGGTATCAGACATCACGATCATTTCAGGGACGGTCTCTTTACAGATACGTGACATCCGTGACACCAGGCCATTTTCTGCCCAGCTGTCACTGCCGGTTTCGTCCAGATGATGAGAAATTCCGAAGGTCATGACAGAACGGATCCCTGCGTTGGCAATACGTTCAATTTCATAGGCCAGCCGCTTTTCCGGAATCCGAACCACACCTGGCATTGCCGTAATTGGCTGGTAATCATCCAGACCTTCTTCGACAAAAATCGGCAGAACCAGATCATTCAGGCTCAGTGAGGTTTCTTTAAACAATTCGCGGACAGATGAATTTTTACGCAGCCTTCTTGGGCGCTGCACAAGAGAAAAATCGGACATGGTTTACCCGGCACTGATTAAAAAATGTAGGGACAGTTTACTCTTTTTAACCAGTGCAGACGATACACGCTGTGCCAATTGTTACATATTCCCCTCAGCATCGGGAACACTGAGGGGAACAGATTACTCGTTAATATCCGGATGCTGTTGCACCAGATTCTTACGTCTCGCTTCCAGGCGTGCGATTTCTTCGTCAATATTTTCGATTTTCTGTTCAATATTGTCGTGATGTTCCTGCAACAATTCGCGGGCTTCTTCCAGGTCTGAGGCCGCAGGAGTTGCACCAATCAGAGGTTTATTGGCGGTTTCCTTCATAAATATCCCGGTCAGTAAACCTACTACCGCAATCACCATCAGATAGTATGCCGGCATAAACAGATTATTGCTGGCTTCGACCAGCCAGGCGGCCAGTGTGGGGGTCAGGCCGGCAATCAGAATCGAGATATTAAAAGCACTGGCCAGTGCGCTATAACGGATATGGGTCGGGAACATGGCCGGCAGGGTTGAAGCCATCACCCCGGTAAATGCATTAAGGATCACAGCCAGAATCAGCAGCCCGGCGAAAATTAAACCAATCGCGCCACTGGTTATCAGCATAAAGGCCGGGATGGCAAAAATCAGCAGCAGAATACTGCCGACAATGACAAACGGGCGACGGCCAAAACGGTCACTGAGCATGCCCATCACTGGCTGAACAAACAACATGCCAATCATAATGGCGATGATAATCAGTACACCATGATCTTCAGAATAGTTCAGGTTATGCGTCAGATAGCTGGGCATATAAGTCAGCAACATGTAGTAGGTGACGTTAGTAGAAATCACCAGTCCTACGCAGGAGAGCAGGCTTTTCCAGTGTTTGGTGGCAATTTCTTTAAAAGAGACTTTAGGACCATCCTGCAAACCTTCCCGGTCACCCTGCTCCAGTTTCTCCACATGTTGCTGAAATGCCGGAGTTTCTTCCAGGGCATTACGCAGGTACAAGCCGACAAAGCCCAGTGGTAAAGCCAGGAAAAACGGCAGGCGCCAGCCCCAGGAGAGGAATTTTTCGTCGCCAATGATGGTGGAAATCAGCACGACAATCCCGGCCCCCATGACAAAGCCAATGATAGAGCCAAAATCCAGCCAGCTACCCATAAATCCGCGCTTACGGTCCGGTGAGTATTCCGCAACAAATATCGACGCACCGGTATATTCACCGCCGACCGAGAAACCCTGTGCCATTTTAGCTATCAGCAACAATATCGGTGCCCAGATACCGATGGAGGCATAAGAGGGGATCAAACCGATACAGAAGGTACTGATCGACATGATCACAATTGTGACTGACAGAATTTTCTGGCGCCCGTATTTGTCACCGAGCATTCCAAAAAACAGTCCACCCAACGGGCGGATTAAGAAGGGGACAGAGAACGTGGCAAGAGCTGCGATCATCTGAATACCAGGTGATGCCGATGGGAAAAAAACTTTACCCAGAGCAAAGGCGACAAACCCATATACTCCGAAATCAAACCATTCCATCGCGTTGCCAAGCGCTGCTGCTGTTATCGCTTTTCGCAACCGGGCGTCATCAATAATAGTAACATCATCAAGCCCAATGGGTTTTATACGCTTCCTACGTAATTTCATATGCATACCTGTATTTAGTTCATAAGTAATCAGTATAATTTCCCGGTAAAAGGTATGTACAAATATTACCGGCGACATTAAGCATAGATGCTTTTTGTCGAAGGAGACCAGCCTGAAGGTACATTAATTAATCGGGTTTTCATCGTTATGAACGGTTAAGTATAACTTTTTTTATGACCAAAGTCATATCAGGCTATATCGGAGCGGTCAGAGCAGCAGAAAGGCGAAAGAATAAATGGCAGTAGGCACAGCTTGTTGGCCGGAGAGCCATAGAGGGTATAGATGGCCAGATTAGGGAGATGGATAAGCCTACCCGTCGTAACGGGTGGGCTTATCAGCAACAGGGGGTTACTTTACAGAAATGGTTTTGACAATATTTTCGGCAGTAGTCTGCGACTGTGCCTGATTATCGGCAGGTAAGGAAATCTGTAAGGTGATTAGCTTGCCATCAATTTTGGTCATGACCACTGTCGACCAACTGGTCTGGTTTTTGGCTGAAATGACACTATCCAGTTGCTGTGCAGGCTGCCCGTTCAGAGTGATAGCTTTATCAGAAACGACCTGTAGCTGTGGATCCCGGTTGCGTTGCTGTTGTTCCAGCCGCTGGGTCAGAACATCCAGTGCTTCGTTGGTACTGTCCCCGGTAATCACAATAATTGCCTGCTGGCCGTTGTTATTAGCGTAAACATGCATATTGTTGCTGGTGGTACCCAGTTTACCGGTCTGATCTGTCATTCCGGTTGGCAGAGCAAAGCTGAGTTTTCCGTCAACCAGTGTGACAGTTTGCAAATCCTGCTGGCTGGCAGCAGCAGCGTGCTGCCCTGCTGTATCTTCTTTTTTCTGATCACATGCGGCCAGCCCGATTACCAATAACCCGACGCTGAGGTATTTAACTAAATTTCTCATCTGAATTCCTTTTTATTGTCCACATTAGGCATCACATCGAAAACGGAACAGAAAATCAATCCGTGGATTGTCACCAAATCTTAGCCGTTGTCACAGCCAGGATCATTCAGCATTAACCTAAACTGGGAGAATGGCCCTGTGTTTTACCGGAAAGCCGTTTCAGGATAGCATTCAACAGTACTCCGTAGGCTGGCAGGAAAAATACCAGACAGATAAATACCTTATAGCTGTAATCCACCAGTGCAATTTCGACCCAGTGTTGAGCCATAAACAGGTCACTGCTGTGGTAAAACGCAATAAAAAAGAAGGCCAGAGTATCGCTGATATTGCCGAGAAACATAGACGCTGCGGGAGCCAGCCACCAATGTGTTGAGCGACGCAGTCGGTCAAACACTGAAATATCCAGGATCTGTCCCAGCACGTAAGCCATAAAACTGGCCAGTGCTATCCGCCCGACCACAGTGTTCATATGTTGCAGAGAATCCCAACCTTGCCACGCGCCCTGATAAAATACGCAGGACACAATATAAGAGATAAACAAGGCCGGCAGCATCGCCAGCATAATGATGCGTCTCGCCATTGAAGCACCAAAAATTCGCACCGTCAGGTCAGTGGCAAGAAAAATAAACGGAAAGCTGAAGGCTCCCCAGGTGGTATGCAAGCCGAAGATATCAACCGGCAACTGCACCAGATAATTACTGGAAGTAATGATCAGTAAATGAAATACCGATAAAATAATGCGGGCAGACAGCCGCTGACGAGGGTTAAATGCGTTCATTTCTGGCCTTTTTAAGTTGGGGTGAGGGAACCCATTGACACTGCCGTAAGCGCTTGTTGCAAAACGGCACAGGAAATTGTACAAGAAAACGGCCGCATGTTACCTGCTTCAGAGGACAATGCAAGAGGGAGACTCAGGTTCACCGCACCGGTGGCGTTTGTCTGCTCTCCGGGCTGGCGTTAGAATAGTGGCTCCCCTTGTTGCACAGAGAAGCTTATGAGTGACCTTTTTAGTACCGCCGGACATACCCTTGATGCCCGGGGCTTACGTTGCCCGGAGCCGGTGATGATGGTGCGTAAAACTATCCGGTTTATGCAGGACGGAGAAACCCTACTAATTATTGCCGATGATCCTGCGACAACCCGTGATATTCCGGGCTTTTGCCGTTTTATGGAACATACCTTAGTGGCCCAGAATACCGAACAACTTCCTTTTCATTTCCTGATCAAAAAAGGCGTATAAAACGACCGGCCTTGCGGCCAGCCGGAGTCGCAGGTCAGTAAAGCCACAGCGAACGTATAATCATAAAATGGCCGATGATAAATAATGCTTCATAAATGACTCTGTCGGCCGCAAACCGGAAGCGGAAGATACTGATCAACCAGCAGATATTGGCCAGTAACAGTAAGTCAGTTCCGGCCATCATGGAAAGTGTTCTATCGGTTTGCAGGCTGAAATATTGCAGCGTTGCGACCCAGCACATGACTAATACCATCGCCAGCATAGTGAACACCGGCCAACGAAGTTCTTCCAGACGGTTCCAGATAATTGCTGCCACCACCAGACCAATCACCAGGAACGTGACCGGTATCGGCCAGTAAATATTCAGGGTGATGCCACGGGTCAGATTGATGGTGTAGAGCAAATAAGAAAGAAAGCTGGCACCAAAGGCATACATCATCTGTTGGCGGGATAGCAAACTCAGTAACCCGCTCGCCATGGCAGCGATCAGGCCTCCTGTCAGTAAATAATCACTGACTGATTGTGTCGGAGCCTGCCATGCCCAGGCCAGCATCAGCAGGAATGTTACCGGTTTAAATAACCAGCGTTGCCAGCGGGGACCCCGGTAAGAGGCATCAATGTACAGCCAGCCAGAAAACAGCACTGCAAGAAATGACCACAGCATAATCTCTTCCTTCATCTTCTTTACACCAGACCGGGAACAAAACGCACACAGCATTAAGGGTTCCGTTTGACTTTCGGCCGCTGCCAACGATTATTACTGTGAATGACAAAAATTGCAGGTGAAATGATGCAGATTTTATTTCTGCCGGTGGGTAACACGGAGGAACGATGAGTAAACCCCCCCTGATTATTATCATTGTCGTCGTTGCCATCGCTTTTCTGGCTGGCCGACAGTTTTTTAAACAGCGCAATGAAAACCAGGTGAATGATGATTCACCCGTGGTGACACAGCAGGCCATGGTGGTCAGTAAACGTAGCTTCCCGTATCCCGATCGTCATACCCGCCAGCAGCAAGTCATTGCCGGAGAGACACTGCGATATGAAGTGACTTTCCGCAGGACTCCGGTTGGCGAAAACTTTAAGGTGCTGATGTCAGAGGCTCAGTATGACGAATGTGAGGCAGGTGCCACGGGAGCCCTGAAGATGCAGGGGACCCGTTTTGTCAGCTTTACTCCGGGTGGCCGTTAGCAGTTATTCAGCCAGGTCTGTGCTCCGGTATTACTTGCCAGGATAGTTTTTTTTCTGCCAGGCTAGCAGTTCAAACACCCCGAAAAAGAAAATCTTAATCTGGGTCAGACCACTGAGCGCAGGGCCGTCTTTGCTTTGGGTGGCACGCAGCAGCACTAGTTGCAGACCGTGCATCACCACCATAAAGAACAGGGCGACATCAATAAAATATTTCAGAGGTTTAGGTGCCGGATGAATCAGATTCATCAGTAAAAAGGCCCAGACAAAAATCATCAGGATACGACCGCCAATTAACAACATAGTTATTCTCCCGGAGAGTCTGTCACGGAACGATAGTACAGACGGTAGGCTACCTGACCTGCCGTTTTTTCGCGATATAGCCGCCAGCTGTCAGGGACCTGTAACGCCCCCTGTTCTGTTTCACACTCGATATAAATCAGGGCTTCACTGGCCAGCCAGCACCGGGTTTCCAACAGAGTTATCGTTTCTGTCAGCAGCCCTTTGCGAAAAGGCGGGTCTATAAACACGATATCGTAAGGCTGACCTGGCTGATTTAACCATTGCAGAGTATTACCCTGAACAACCTGGCCTGTTGCCGCTTTCAGCATCTGTAAATTGGCGGTCAGCTGACGGGCGACAGAAGGCTCCAGCTCGAGCAAAGTCACATGTCCTGCATAACGGGACAGCGCCTCTATCCCCAGAGCGCCGCTACCGGCAAAACAATCCAGACACCGTGACTGAGGTAAATCGGCGGCCAGCCAGTTGAACAGAGTTTCACGGACTCTGTCGGTGGTGGGACGAAGCCCGGCACTCTCCGGCACCGGAAGTTTTCTGCCGCGCCACTGCCCGCCAATAATTCGTATTTGTCCGGCCCCTGAGGGTGCCCGGGAATGTTTATTCATCTCAATCACAACTCTTAATAATTTGTTGCTTAGTTTAACGGGCGCAGACGTGATAAGAAACGGTAAAAAAGGGTGCTGTAATGCAATGCCAGGAAAATGATAGACTATCCGACTATGCTTTCGCGATCCCTGCACTCACCTGAACATGTCAGGGATTTGATAAATTATAAATATGTCCCGGATTATTCTCTGAGGAACCTGTAACGGTTCACGGATCCGGGTCTAAAGGAGTGTCGTTAGATAATGGCAAAAGTAAAAAAAACGGGGCTTTTTCTCCTGGCTGGGTTTCGGTCGCGATGAAGACAGTGCAGAACCGAAAAATCAACCCGCAGAACAAAAAGAAACGCCGGACGCCACTGTAGAGCATAACACTACGGACCATGCTGAAGGTACCTCGTCTGTCCATCCGGAAGAGCCTTCACGGGCGGCGCTGGCCGCACCGGAATTGCCTGACGAAACCGCCCCTGAGGAAACAGTGGTCGTTACTCCACCGCAGGTCACGGAGCCCGGCTCAGTGACCGGACCGGAAACGGCTGAGCTTCATGAGCAGGCACAGCCTTTGCCGAAAGCAGAAGAAGAGCCAGAAAAACCTTCACTGCCCGCCGAACCTGTGGCTGTCGATCAGGTGACGGCAAGCGATATCGTTGCGCAGGCTGGTACACCGTTGCCTGAACTGACTCCGGTATCTGATGTGATTGAACCATCGGCAGCATCCGTGACCAGTAGTGAATCAGCTCCCCGGAATGAGCCAGTGGTGGAAAATACTCCACATCTGACTCAGATTAGTCCGGAAGAGGTCCCATCTGAGCTCTCTGAAACCAGGGTGGCAACAGAGCAGGAAAGACCTACCCGGGAAGGTTTTTTTGCCCGGTTGAAACGCAGTCTGGTGAAAACCCGGCAGAATCTGGGATCAGGTTTTATCGGGCTGTTTCGTGGTAAAAAAATCGATGACGATCTGTTTGAAGAGCTTGAAGAACAATTACTTATTGCTGATGTTGGGGTTGAAACTACCCGTAAAATTATTAGTAATCTGACCGCTCATGCCAGCCGCAAACAGCTCCGCGATGCTGAAGCATTATACGGTTTGTTGAAGGATGAAATGTCTGCCATTTTGGACAAGGTAGAACAACCGCTGGATATTGAAGGAAAAACTCCGTTTGTTATTCTGATGGTTGGTGTGAACGGGGTGGGTAAAACCACCACCATTGGTAAGCTGGCACGTCAGTACCAGTCGCAAGGGAAATCGGTGATGCTGGCTGCCGGAGATACCTTCCGGGCAGCTGCGGTAGAGCAGCTGGAAGTCTGGGGGCAGCGCAACAGCATTCCGGTAGTCTCACAGCACACCGGAGCAGATTCAGCTTCTGTTATTTTTGATGCTATTCAGGCAGCAAAAGCCCGTGGAATTGATGTGCTGATCGCCGATACTGCGGGGCGTTTACAGAATAAATCTCATTTAATGGAAGAGCTGAAAAAAATTACCCGCGTCATGAGTAAACTGGATGACAGCGCGCCTCATGAAGTTATGCTGACCATTGACGCCAGCACCGGGCAGAATGCTATCAGCCAGGCACGTTTGTTCAATGACGCTGTTGGCCTGACCGGTATTACACTGACCAAACTTGACGGGACAGCTAAAGGCGGAGTGATTTTCTCTGTGGCTGACCAGTTCAGTATTCCAATCCGATACATTGGTGTCGGAGAAGGCATCGATGATTTACGGCCTTTTAAGGCCGGAGATTTTATAGAGGCATTGTTTGCCCGAGAGGACTAATTTGGATGATTCGCTTTGAAGAGGTCAGTAAAGCTTATCTGGGGGGACGTCAGGCGCTTCAGGGGGTAGATTTTCATCTGCGCCAGGGCGAAATGGCTTTTCTGACCGGCCACTCCGGGGCAGGTAAGAGTACATTGCTCAAGTTGATTTGCGGAATAGAGCGTCCCAGTGCCGGGCAAATCTGGTTTAGCGGCCATAACATAACGCGTTTGCGTAACAGCGAGATCCCATTCCTGCGTCGGCAAATAGGGATGATCTTTCAGGATCATCATCTGCTGATGGACCGGACGGTTTACGACAACATCGCAATCCCGTTAATTATTTCCGGTGCCAGTGGCGAAGATATTCGCCGCAGAGTCTCGGCGGCTCTGGATAAAGTCGGTCTGCTCGATAAAGCGAAAAGTTTTCCGATTCAGCTGTCCGGCGGGGAACAGCAGCGGGTGGGGATAGCCAGAGCGGTGGTCAATAAGCCAGCCTTACTGCTGGCGGATGAACCTACCGGTAACCTTGATCACGCATTATCAGAAGATATCCTGCGTTTATTTGAAGAATTTAACCGCGTTGGTGTCACTGTACTGATGGCAACTCATGATATGTCTCTTATTTCCCGCAGAAATTATCGTGTGATGACCCTTAGTCAGGGACGCCTGCATGGGGGAGTGGCATGAAACCAGGCAAGGGAAATCAGGTCAACCGGCGGAAGACACCGGCGGCGGCCAAAGCCCGACCGAAGCAAAAACGGGTATCTAAAGAGAAAGCTCTGCGCGGTGGGTGGCAGGAGCAATGGCATTATGCATGGCGTGGAATGCTGGCAGATATGTTGCGCCAGCCGCTGGCGACACTGCTGACGGTCACCGTGATTGCTATTTCACTAACGTTACCCAGTGTCTGTTATATCGTATGGAAAAACGTCGATCAGGCAGCGACTGAGTGGTATCCCGCTCCTCAGCTGACGGTATATCTGTCGAAGACACTCGACGATAATGCTGCCCAGAATGTGATCAATACTCTGAAACAGACTGACGGTGTCCAGCATGTGGATTACCTGAGTCGTGATGAAGCATTAAATGAGTTCCGTAACTGGTCAGGGTTCGGCGGAGCGATGGATATGCTGGAGCAGAATCCGTTGCCTGCGGTGGCTATTATTACCCCGAAACTGAATTTCCAGAATTCTGACACCATGAATACACTGCGTGACAGAGTGGCGAAAGTGAGTGGTGTGGATGAAGTACGGATGGATGATAGCTGGTTCGCAAGGCTCTCTGCTCTGACGGGGCTGGTGGGTCAGGTGGCGTTCATGATTGGTCTGCTGATGGTGGTGGCTGTGTTCCTGGTGATTGGTAACAGTGTCCGTCTGAGTATTTTTGCAAGGCGTGATACCATCAACGTGCAAAAGCTTATTGGTGCAACGGATGGTTTTATCCTGCGACCATTCGTATACGGCGGGGCGATGCTGGGGCTCTCCGGGGCCTTTGTTTCGCTGATTTTGTCTGAAATTCTGGTATTCCGTCTGGAATCGGTGGTGTCACATGTTGCCAGCGTATTTAGTGCTTCGTTTGATCTGAAAGGCTTCTCATTCGATGAAGCGCTCCTGTTACTGCTGGTTTCAGCCATTGTAGGCTGGGTAGCGGCCTGGCTGGCCACTGCACAACATTTACGCCGATTTACACCACAGTAATCCCGGGAAATATTTTTTTGCTATACTATTCCTCTGTTGCCGTAGGTTGGGGAGCAGAGGAATCATCCCCGCAGTACCCCGGTGCCTTGTCAAAATTATTCACAATCAAAAATGAACCTGTGGATAACTTTTGTGTCTTAATGATTAATAGCACACATTGCTTTCGATCTTTTGGCACGGCTGACATAATGTAGGCGCAGGCTGTAAGGATCTGGCAACATTATTGACGAATTCTGAGAGGGTTTGAATGACCAAAGAAATGCAAGCATTAGCTATTGCTCCTCTGGGTAATCTGGACGCATATATCCGGGCGGCAAATGGTTGCCCGATGCTGACAGCCGACGAGGAAAAAGCGCTGGCTGAACGGCTGCATTACCAGGGCGATCTGGATGCAGCGAAAAAGCTGATCCTGTCTCATCTGCGCTTTGTGGTTCATATCGCTCGTAATTACGCAGGTTACGGACTGCCGCAGGCGGATCTGATTCAGGAAGGTAATATCGGCCTGATGAAAGCCGTACGCCGTTTCAACCCTGAAGTGGGTGTTCGCCTGGTATCTTTTGCCGTGCACTGGATCAAAGCAGAAATTCACGAGTATGTCCTGAAAAACTGGCGTATTGTGAAAGTCGCGACCACCAAAGCACAGCGCAAGTTGTTCTTCAACTTGCGGAAAACCAAACAACGCCTTGGCTGGTTTAACCAGGATGAAGTGGAAATGGTAGCCCGTGAACTTGGGGTCAGCAGTAAAGATGTGCGTGAGATGGAATCACGGATGGCTGCCCAGGATATGACGTTTGACCCGACACCGGATGATGAAAGTGCAGAAGGTAAACAGGTAGCTCCGGTGCTGTATCTCCAGGATAAAGCTTCTGACTTTGCTGATGGTATCGAAGAAGATAACTGGGAGTCTCATGCGGCAGATAAGCTGAGTGATGCGATGCAGGGCCTGGATGAACGTAGCCAGCATATCATCCGCGCGCGCTGGCTGGATGATGACAATAAAACCACATTGCAGGAACTGGCCGACAAATACGGTGTTTCCGCTGAGCGTGTTCGCCAGTTGGAGAAAAATGCAATGAAAAAACTGCGTGTCGCTATCGAAGCCTGATCAGTGTGCAGCAGTGAACAGAGGGCGACCTGAGGGCCGCCCTTTTTTATGCCTGCAATTTAGCGGCTGAAAAACCACTGACCGTTCTTTAGCCGAAATCCGCAGGCATAAAGAAACTGGCTGGCTGCCTCTGATAACGGCAGATGACCGGAGCAGATCTTCCAGCGATGGATATCCGGATTGATACGTAAAGTCTCTTCCAGCAGATAACGGCCGACTCCCCGTCGACGGGTGATTTCCCGGACCATGATTTGGCTAATCACCGCTTCAGAAGGCCGTAACTGTAATTCCAGTCCTGCCAGTAATCGCTGATTAAACCGCGCTACATACCAGCGGATGTCATCCTGATGTTGCAGAAAGCCTGCACTTGCTTTCTCCGGCCAGATTTTACTGAGGCAGGCCAGTTCTGCGGGTGAGGGGTGTTGCAGCAATTCAATGGTCAGTCGCATGGTGTCATCCGGTTCTGCAATAAATTATGTGACCAGTGCTCGTTGATGAAATCAGGGTCACATTGTCGGAGTTTGTCATTTGGCAGTCATTTTTCTGTCATCTTATAATAATTTCTCTGTCATTTTTCCGTGTCATTTTACCTCGCGAACTTCCCATAGCGCACGATAATGCCACAGGAAAAAACTATGCCAGTTCTTAAATTTCGTCATCATGCCGCAGGATTAATGCTGGCATTAGGTCTTAGCGGAAATGCTTTCGCGGTTACTGAAATTCCCTTCTGGCACTCAATGGAAGGAGGATTGGGCACTGAGGTTGACTCGCTGGCCCAGCGTTTTAACCAGACTCACCCTGATTATAAAGTGGTCCCGGTTTACAAAGGTAACTACGAGCAGAGCCTGGCGGCAGGGATTGCTGCGGTACGTAGTGGCAATGCTCCTGCCATTCTTCAGGTCTATGAAGTCGGCACCGCTACCATGATGGCTTCTCATGCGATTAAGCCGGTCTATCAGGTGTTTAAAGATGCCGGTGTTCAGTTCGATGAAAAACAGTTTGTCCCAACCATTGTCGGTTATTACACCGATGCTAAAACCGGTCATATGCTGTCTGAACCTTTTAACAGTTCAACCCCCGTTCTGTATTACAACAAGGATGCATTCCGTAAAGCCGGACTCAATCCGGATCAGCCGCCAAAGACCTGGCAGGAACTGGCCTCTGATGCCGCGGCATTACGTAAAGCAGGCATGAGTTGTGGATACGCCAGTGGCTGGCAGGGCTGGATTCAGTTGGAAGAGTTTAGCGCGTGGCATGGTCTGCCATTTGCCTCTGAAAATAATGGTTTCGATGGTACTGATGCGAAACTGTTATTCAATGGCCCGGAACAAATCCGTCATATTCAGATGCTGGAAGATATGAACAAAGCTGGCAGCTTCACCTATTACGGACGCAAGGATGAATCGACCGCCAAATTTTACAGTGGCGATTGCGGCATGACGACTGCGTCATCGGCTTCGCTGGCAGACATTCGTCAGTATGCCAAATTCAACTTCGGTGTCGGAATGATGCCGTACGATGCTACGGTGAAGAATGCGCCACAGAATGCCATTATCGGTGGCGCCAGCCTGTGGGTGATGCGTGGTCAAAGTGATGCTACTTACAAAGGGGTTGCGGAGTTCCTGAAATTCCTCGCGCAGCCAGAAATTGCGGCCGAGTGGCATCAGAAAACCGGTTACCTCCCGGCAACCACAGCAGCCTATGAGTTAACCCGCCAGCAGGGCTTTTATGAAAAAAATCCTGGTGCGGATATCGCGATGAAGCAAATGCTGAATAAACCTCCTTTAGCCTTCACCAAAGGACTGCGTCTAGGCAATATGCCGCAGATCCGTACTGTGGTGGATGAAGAACTGGAAAGTGTCTGGACCGGGAAAGAGACTCCGAAAACAGCACTGGATAATGCAGTTCAGCGTGGTAACCAACTACTTCGCCGTTTCCAGCAGCAGGTTCAGTAATCCAACGTTAGTAAAAACATCCCCTTGCCGGGTCACGCTGGTGAATTCTGCGAGGGGATAGCCCGGGGAATCTCCGCCTGAGGTCAGGTTTTATGTCATCTTCTCGTCCCGTTTTTCGTCATCGTGCATTACCTTATCTGCTGCTACTGCCGCAGATTGCAATTACGGTTATCTTCTTTATCTGGCCGGCTGCAGAAGCGCTATGGTATTCGGTTCAGAATCTCGATCCCTTTGGTTTTTCGGCACATTTTGTCGGTTTAGCGAACTTCACCGCCTTATTCCAGGACCCGTATTATCTGGATTCGTTTAAAACCACGATTATCTTCAGTGCGCTGGTCGCTGCATTGGGGCTGATAATCTCCTTATTTCTGGCCGCACTGGTTGATTATGTCTTACGGATGAAGAAGTTCTACCAGACATTGTTACTGCTGCCATATGCTGTCGCCCCAGCCATAGCTGCCGTGCTGTGGATGTTCCTGTTTAATCCGGGATTAGGGGTGATCAGCCACTTTTTACAGTCGATAGGTTATAACTGGAACTATGCGCAGAATAGTGGGCAGGCTATGTTTCTGGTCGTTCTGGCCTCTGTCTGGCAACAAATTAGTTATAACTTCCTGTTCTTTTTTGCCGCGTTACAGTCGATCCCCCGCTCACTGGTTGAGGCGGCTGCGCTGGATGGTGCCGGACCGGTTCGACGTTTTATGCATCTTTCATTACCCCTGATCACACCGGTCAGCTTCTTCCTGCTGGTGGTTAACCTGGTGTATGCCTTTTTTGATACTTTCCCGGTGATTGATGCTGCCACCCAGGGGGGACCGGTTCAGTCCACTACTACGCTTATCTATAAAATATACCGTGAAGGATTTACGGGGCTGGATCTGAGTGCCTCGGCAGCTCAGTCGGTCGTTCTGATGGTGATTGTCATCCTGCTGACAGTCGTACAGTTCCGTTTTATTGAACGTAAGGTTCGTTATCAATGATAGAGAATCGCCGTGGATTAGATATCTTCAGCCATATCATGTTGTGGCTCGGTATCCTGACAATCCTGTTTCCGCTCTACATCGCTTTTGTTGCCGCGAGTCTGGATAACCATCAGGTTTTCCAGTCGCCAATGTCATTAGTTCCGGGCAGCCATCTGTGGCAAAACATTCAGACTATCTGGACTCAGGGGGTTAGTGCTAACAGCCCGCCTATTGGCAGAATGCTGCTGAACAGTACCCTGATGGCACTGGGAATTACCCTGGGCAAAATAGCCATCTCTATCATCTCAGCGTTCGCGTTAGTCTGGTTTCGCTTTCCGTTGCGCCAGTTCTGTTTCTGGATGATTTTCATCACCCTGATGTTGCCTGTTGAAGTTCGTATCTTCCCGACAGTGGAAGTGGTTTCTCAGCTGCATATGCTGAACAGTTACAATGGCCTGATCCTGCCGATGATGGCTTCCGCGACGGCCACCTTTTTGTTCCGCCAGTTCTTTATGTCACTGCCAAATGAGTTGATTGAAGCTGCGCGAATTGACGGAGCCAGCCCGATGCGATTTTTCTTCGATATTGTCCTGCCATTATCGAAAACCAATCTGGCGGCCCTGTTTGTCATTACCTTTATTTATGGCTGGAACCAGTATCTCTGGCCATTGTTGGTGACCAGTGATTCACGAATGAGTACTGCCGTCGCCGGAATCCGCAGCATGATTTCATTTGGGGAAGGAGTGACTCAGTGGAATCTGGTGATGGCAGCGATGTTACTGACGCTGATCCCGCCATTGATCGTGGTGATAGTTATGCAGCGCGCCTTTGTGAAAGGCCTGGTCGAGAGTGAGAAATAGTCATGGCAAGTGTACATTTTCAGGAAGTGACCAAATCCTATGATGGTAAAAACCGTATCATTCAGCCGTTAGATATCACCATCAATGAAGGAGAGTTTATGGTAATGGTCGGGCCTTCAGGATGCGGAAAATCCACCCTGTTGCGGATGGTGGCAGGGCTGGAAACTATCAGCTCAGGTGACATTTATATTAATGATCAGTGCGTCACGCATCTGGAACCAAAAGAGCGTGGAATTGCCATGGTATTTCAGAATTATGCGTTGTACCCGCATATGACCGTTGAGCAGAATATGGCTTACGGGTTGAAAATCCGCGGTATGGCTAAGGAACAAATTCGTCAGCGGGTATTAAGTGCTGCCCGCAGTCTGGAGCTGGATGCTCTGCTGGCCCGCCATCCACGTGAATTATCCGGCGGCCAGCGTCAGCGTGTCGCGATGGGCCGTGCGATAGTTCGGGAACCAGCGGTTTTTTTGTTTGATGAACCGTTGTCTAATCTGGATGCGCGCCTGAGAGTTCAGATGCGACTCGAGTTGCAGCAACTGCACCAGCGACTGAAAACCACCAGTATTTATGTCACTCATGACCAGGTAGAAGCAATGACTCTGGCCCAGCGGGTTATGGTGATGAATAAAGGGGTAGTTGAACAGGTTGGCACTCCGGCAGAAGTTTATGAGAAGCCTGCCAGCATCTTTGTTGCCGGATTTATAGGTTCCCCCGCCATGAATTTACTGCCTGGGAAAGTCAGTGCCGATGGCCGGGAATTCGTGATCGATCCAAAAAATAAAATCATGTTGTCCACTCAGAGACCAGAACTGGCAAATCAGCAACTGACTCTCGGGGTTCGCCCTGAGCATATTCTGACCGTACCACGTTCGGAAAACAGTTTGCCTGTGCAGGTGGAAACTCTCGAAATCCTCGGTGCAGATAATTTAGTGCATGGTAACATTGGTGGTCACCGGCTGGTGATTCGCTTACCTCATGAACAGCGACCGCAGGCAGGGACAGTGCTCTGGCTGGAGTTTCCGCATAAAGCCCGGCATTTGTTTAATACCACCACAGGATTACGTCTGTAATGACAGAACAACACTGGCCATACCCGCATATCGTCGCCCATCGTGGCGGCGGTAAATTAGCGCCGGAAAATACCCTGGCAGCCATTGATACCGGCCACCGTTTCGGGCATACCATGATTGAATTTGATGCAAAGTTGTCCCTGGACGGACGAATATTCCTGTTGCATGACGATTCACTGGAACGCACGACCAATGGCCAGGGAATAGCCGGGCATCAGCAGTGGCAGACATTATCCGGGCTGGATGCCGGAAGCTGGTTTGGTTTGGCGTTCCGCTCAGAACCGCTGCCCACTCTTGAAGAAGTGGCTGAGCGTTGCAGGGAATATCGGATGATGGCTAATATCGAAATCAAGCCAACGACCGGCGAAGAGAGAACGACTGGCAGGGAAGTGGCCCTGGCCGCCCGGAGATTATGGCAGGGCCAGGTCGCTCCGTTACTTTCGTCTTTTTCGGAAGAGGCGCTGGCAGCAGCGCAGGAAGCTGTTCCTGAACTGCCACGCGGATTATTGCTCGATAGCTGGCGTGATGACTGGCAAACGCTGACTAAGCAACTGGGATGTGTGGCGATTCATCTTAATCATCTGTTACTGGATGCTGAACGTATCCTTCAACTAAAGTCTGCCGGGTTACATATCCTGGTTTATACCGTCAACCAGCCTGAGCGGGCTCGGGAATTACTTGGCCTGGGTGTAGATATGATTTGTACCGACCGTATCGATCAAATAGGACCGGATTTCCGCTGAGTCTTTTCACGGGCAGGTAATTGCCCGTGACGTTTCAGGGCTGAGCGTTATTAATCCGCTGCTGTGATCTCTGTTGCTGCTGTTGGATCTTCTGCTGCAGAGCCTGCGATTCCATCTGCTGATCATTACGCAATTTCATCTGCTGCTGTTGTTGCTGCATTTGCATCTGGTTTTGCATCCGTTGCTGGGAAATATTTGGAGTAACCCCTGCAGGGCGGTTTGTTGTCAGCGGATTGTGGTTAATTGCTGCCACTGCCATCAACGGCAGAGCTACTATTAACGCGGTTAGCAGAGTTTTTTTCATTGTAACCTCGGGTCTAATCAGCTTACTAAATTATAGTTTTGATACCGCCAGCGGGCAAATCTGTGCCTGACTGCCATGTTGTCTTAGCTGGCTGTCAGTCGTTACCCAAAGAGTGCGGATGCTGATTCCTCAGAACACTTTCCGCAGTAAATATCAAAAAAAGTAAAATTTGCCTTTACAAGTGATAATGATAATGATTATTATTCAATTGTTTTCACGAGACATCTCTCTCAGATAACTGGTGAAGACACGACATTGCTCACATTGCTTCCAGTATTTTTTGCCAGCCTTCAGGCTGGCTTTTTTTTGTCTGTTATTCAGCCGATATCACCAGACCACAGTGACTCTCTTCACTTTTTTTGAACAGAGGCTTGAAGTTTTTCCGCTATTTTTTCGTGCTATTCAGGTCCAGACTGGTAAGAAAATCGGAGGGCAATGAGATGATCTATTTACGTAAAGCGGAAGACCGTGGTCACGCACAACATGGCTGGCTGAACAGTTGGCATACCTTTTCTTTTGCCGGTTATCACGATCCAGACTTTATGGGGTTTTCGGCGTTAAGAGTGATTAATGAGGATATCATCGCGCCTGGCCAGGGATTTGGGGCCCATCCGCATAAAGATATGGAAATTCTGACTTATGTCTTGTCCGGAGAGGTTGAGCATAAAGACAGCATGGGGAACAAGGAACAGATTCAGGCGGGTGAGTTTCAGATAATGAGTGCCGGCACCGGAGTTCGTCACTCTGAATATAACCCCAGCAGTACCGATCCGTTGCATCTTTATCAAATCTGGATTATCCCGGAACGCGCTGGTATTGAACCGCGCTATGCTCAGCGGAAATTTGCGGCTAAGCAAGGACGTCAATGGGTACTGACTCCGGATGGCCGGGAAGAGTCACTGATCGTCTGGCAGGATATGACACTATCACGCTGGGCCCTGTTGGCGGGTGAACAGGACAAACTGTCACTGGAAGCTGGCCGTAATACCTGGGTTCAGGTAGTTAAAGGCAACCTGATCATCAACGGGCAGCAGGTAAACACCAGCGATGCACTGGCGCTCAGAGATGAAGATGCGCTGGAGATTGCTGCCGACAGTGACTCAGAGATTCTGATTTTCGATCTTCCACCGGTTTGATAGTCCGTGGCCAGCCCCGTTGCGCGTGATTGCCGACGGGGCATTTTTGTGTGACAAATTAATGCTAAACTCAGCCTAATCTCTCTGGTGTGAGTTTCGCAAACGATGAAGAAGAAAAGACCAGTACTTCAGGATGTTGCCGATAAACTGGGAGTCACTAAAATGACTGTCAGTCGTTATTTACGTAATCCTTCTCAGGTTTCGGCCGCATTAGGAGAAAGGATAGCCGTTGTTCTGGATGAACTTGGCTATATCCCCAACCGGGTCCCGGACATGCTGTCTAATGCTACCAGCCGGGCAATTGGTGTTCTGCTTCCCTCACTGACTAACCATGTATTTGCGGATGTGCTACGAGGTATCGAAACTATTACCGATGCCGCAGGATATCAGACGCTGGTTGCGCACTTTGGCTACGATGCACAGAAAGAAGAGCGGCAGTTACGGTCTTTACTGGGCTGGAATATTGATGGCGTGATCCTCACTGAAAGAACGCATACCCCGGCGACATTACGCATGCTGGAAATTGCCGGAATACCGGTGGTTGAAATTATGGATTCTGCCTCGCCGTGTCTCGATATGGCCGTCGGCTTCGATAATGTGGAAGCGGGACGACAGATGACAGAAATGCTGATTCGTCGTGGACACCGTTCAGCCGTTTATCTGGGAGCAAGGCTTGATGAGCGTACTCTGCAGAAACAGCAAGGGTATGAGTTGGCCATGTGTGAGGCAGGACTGGAACCGATGAGTATTATGGTTGAGATGTCATCCTCTTTTACCACCGGGGCTGTCTTGTTACAGCAGGCCCTGCAGCGCTTTCCACATATGGACAGTCTTTGCTGTACCAATGATGACCTGGCAGTAGGTGCCATGTTTGAGTGTCAGCGGCAGGGGATTGCCGTTCCGCAGCAGATAGCCATCATGGGATTCCATGGGCACGATATCACGCGGGTGGTGACTCCGGCGCTGGCCACGGTGGTTACGCCCCGTCAGCAGATAGGCGAGGAAGCCGCCGGGATGTTACTGCAAAGATTGAAAGGCGTAATGGTGTCAGAGAAAGTGCGTGACCTGGGCTTCAGTATCGATTGTGGTGGCAGTATTTAAGTATTTTTTATGATTCAGTTCACAGTTTGATGTTTTATTTGCCAAAGCTGTTGCCAGTAAATGTCCTGGTCATGACAATGTTTAATTAATTGTTATCGGTAACATTGCTGCATCAACAGTCGGGGCATAAAAATGAGTACAGCTTCTTCAAATCATCATGTGTTTATTCTGATGGGCGTATCCGGCAGCGGAAAGTCGGTAGTCGCCAATCGTGTCTCTCACCAACTGCAAACCGCGTTTCTTGATGGTGACTTTCTGCATCCCAGAGCGAACATTATGAAAATGGCCGATGGGCATCCCCTCAATGATCAGGATCGTCAGCCCTGGCTGCAGGCCATTAATGATGCGGCTTTTGCTATGCAGCGAACTCAGGCTGTATCGTTAATTGTGTGTTCGTCACTGAAAAAAAGTTACCGCGATATTCTCCGCGAAGGTAACAGCAATCTGAAATTTGTTTATCTGAAAGGTGACTTCGATACCATCGAGTCGCGTCTCAAAGCCCGTAAAGGACATTTCTTCAAACCTGCCATGCTGGTAACACAATTCGCCACTCTCGAAGAACCGACAGAGGATGAAACTGATGTCCTTACTGTGGATATCCGTCAGTCGCTGGATGAGGTTGTTGCTGCCACGGTTGACGCGATCAAACACGCAATTCAGTAAGGATTAATAATGATAAGTACCGCAACACTGGTGCTAACAGCGGCCGGATCGGTTCTGCTGCTGTTACTGCTGGTGATGAAAGCCAGGATGCATGCTTTCGTCGCTTTGATGTTAGTCTCCGTTGGCGCCGGAATAATGTCCGGAATGCCACTGATAAAAATTACCGAAACTATGCAAAAGGGTATGGGGGGCACCCTGGGATTTCTGGCTATAGTGGTCGCCCTGGGAGCAATGTTTGGGAAGATTCTTCATGAAACTGGAGCCGTCGATCAGATTGCTATCCGCATGTTGAAAACCTTTGGTGAAAAGAGGGCGCATTATGCGATGGGCATTGCCGGATTTATCTGTGCCTTACCGTTATTTTTTGAAGTCGCCATTGTATTGCTGATAAGTATCGCTTTTGCCGTGGCCAGACGTACTGGCGGCAATCTGGTAAAACTGGTGATTCCTTTGTTTGCGGGGGTCGCGGCTGCGGCGGCATTTGTACTGCCGGGGCCCGCTCCAATGTTGTTAGCCTCGCAGATGCATGCCGATTTTGGCTGGATGATTCTGATAGGGTTATGCGCAGCCATACCGGGCATGCTGATTGCGGGTCCGTTGTTTGGCAGCTTTATATCCCGACATGTTCACTTTTCTCTGCCTGCGGAAGATACTCAGCCGGAGGTTGAAGCCCATAAGCTCCCGTCATTTGGTTTCAGCCTGTCGCTAATCCTGTTTCCGTTAGTGCTGGTGGGGCTGAAAACTATCGGTGCGCATTTTGTAGCTGCCGGGACACCGGTGTATAACTTCCTGGAGTTTATCGGCCATCCGTTTATTGCAATTCTGTTGGCTTGTCTTATCACCATCTATGGTCTGGCTTATCGTCAGGGGATGGAGAAATCAAGGATTATGCAGATCTGTGGTGAGGCACTGCAGCCGGCCGGTATTATTCTGTTAGTCATTGGTGCGGGTGGGGTATTTAAACAGGTATTGGTAGATTCCGGAGTCGGCCCTGCGCTGGGTGATGCCGTGGCAGGTGCTGGTTTACCTGTCGCTGTGGCCTGTTTTATTCTGGCGGGCGCTGTCAGGATCATCCAGGGGTCTGCCACTGTTGCCTGTCTGACGGCAGTTGGGCTCATTATGCCGGTAATCGAACCTTTGCATTACAGTGGCGCTCAGCTGGCTGCGCTTTCCATCTGTATTGGCGGCGGCTCAATTATTTTCAGCCATGTTAATGACGCAGGATTCTGGTTATTTGGTCGTTTTACCGGAGCCTCGGAAGCCGAAACACTTAAGACCTGGACATTGATGGAAACCATTCTCGGGACCAGTGGCGGTATCATTGGTATGCTGGCCTTCTGGCTGCTTAGTTAATCTGACCGGTCTCCTTGCCATAATAACGCCGCAACAGAAAACCTGCTGCGGCGTTTTTTATAACTTCATGTAAGCGCGGATACCATCAAGGAACATTTGAGTTGCCAGCATGATCAAAATTAATCCCATCAGTCGTTCCAGTGCATTCACACCCTTACTCCCGAGCAGTCGTAAAAATATCCCGGACAGTAGCAGAATGGTTGAGGTTATCGCCCAGGCGAGTAACAGTGCCAGCACCAGCATCCCCGGCTGTCCCGGATACTGATGGGACATGAGCATCAGTGTCGCCAGTAATGAGGGGCCGGCAACCAGTGGAATAGCCAGGGGCACCAGAAAGGGCTCTTCACCCGCCGGAAGTCCAGAGCTGTCATTGCCAGGTCCAGGGAAAATCATTTTTATCGCGATTAGAAACAAAATAATGCCCCCGGAGATAGAGACCGTTTCAGCCCGCAGATTAAGGAATGACAGAATCTTTTCACCGGTAAACAGGAACAACAGCATAATAGCCAGAGCAATGAGCAGTTCACGCAGAATAACGATTCGCCGCCGCCGGGGATCAAGGTGTTTGAGTACTGACATAAAAATTGGCAGGTTACCCAACGGGTCCATGATAAGCAGCAGCAGTATGGTGGCGGAAATCATTTCGGTCATGAGTCGCAGAGTATCCTTTAGCTGAACGACAGATATAAGTTCAATTGTTTAAAAAGCCCGGCTCATCGAATTAATTCACTTGCCAGACAGTGTGCATTTTGTAGAGTTGGGGGTCACAGGTAAATCTGATTATTATGCCGGATGCTCAGAACAGGCATTTTAGTTAATTTTTTTCAGTAAAAAGCATCTGGTCAGTATAAATCCGCCCGGTGATCGTATAATCCTGCGATACGTTGTCAATGTTCCTGACAGTGTGGTGTGGCAAAATCTGGCTCAGAATACAGGATAAGCAGGCATAACATGAAAAATGTAGGTTTTATTGGCTGGCGAGGTATGGTGGGTTCCGTACTGATGTCCAGAATGACAGAAGAACGTGACTTTGATGGGATCAATCCGGTCTTTTTCTCTACCTCGCAGCACGGCCAGCCGGCACCGTCATTCGGTGGACGCCAGAATGGTGTTCTGCAGGATGCGGGTGATATTGAAGCATTACGCGCACTGGATATTATTATCACCTGCCAGGGTGGAGACTACACCAGCGATATCTATCCAAAATTACGGGCTTCCGGATGGCAGGGATACTGGATTGATGCTGCTTCAACTTTGCGTATGCAGGATGATGCCATCATTATTCTGGACCCGGTCAACCAGAACGTCATTCACCAGGGACTGGAAAAAGGTATTAAAACCTTTGTGGGTGGTAACTGTACCGTAAGCCTGATGCTGATGTCTTTGGGCGGGTTGTTTAGCCAGGGGTTGGTTGAATGGGCATCTGTTGCTACTTATCAGGCCGCCTCTGGTGGCGGTGCCCGCCATATGCGCGAGCTGTTAACTCAGATGGGTATGCTGCATAACCATGTTGCGAAAGAGCTTCAGGATCCTGCATCTGCGATCCTGGACATTGAACGCAAAGTGACAGATCTGACCCGTTCAGGAACTTTACCGACCGATAATTTTGGTGTTCCTTTGGCGGGCAGTCTGATCCCGTGGATTGATAAACAACTGGATAACGGGCAAAGCCGCGAAGAGTGGAAAGGTCAGGCAGAGACAAACAAGATTCTGGCAACTGATAAAATTATCCCGGTTGACGGGCTGTGTGTCCGTGTAGGAGCCCTGCGCTGCCACAGCCAGGCTTTTACCCTGAAACTGAAGAAAGATATCCCGCTGGCAGAGATTGAGCAGTTACTGGCAGGACATAACGAATGGGTTAAAGTGGTTCCGAATGACCGTGAACTGACCATGCGGGAACTGACCCCTGCTGCGGTGACCGGAACGCTAAGCACTCCGGTAGGACGTTTGCGTAAGCTGAACATGGGGCCTGAATATCTGTCGGCCTTTACTGTCGGCGACCAGTTGCTGTGGGGAGCTGCAGAACCTCTGAGAAGAATGCTACGTCAGTTGGCGGGCTAAGTCTCAGGAATTGAGCAATAAAGAAAGGCGGCTAATCAGCCGCCTTTTTGATCTCTGAGTGAATACTCAGATTTCGGTCACTGTATGCAGTTTCGTCGGCGCAGGCACTGGCACCACAGGGTGCTGTGCCTGTAGCCATTCGGTGATCCGTGCCTGCTGTTCCTGAGTCAGCCACATGCCCTGTTTGGTCCTGCGCCAGATAGCGTCATCCAGTTCGCGGACCCATTCGTGATCGACCAGATAGCGGAGTTCTGCCTCGTAAAATTCATGGCCGAAATTCTCACCTAAATCTTCCAGTTGTTGTGCATTGCCCAGTAATTTCTCAGTATTACTACCATAAGTCCTGGCATAGTGGGTGGCCATAGCGTCGGTAATAAACGGATAGCGCCTGCGTAAGCCAGCCGCAAAATCTTCGCGACTTCCGGAAAAATGTCCACCTGGTAGTACAGAAGTTTTTGTCCACGCCGGACCCGCTTCCGGATAGTATTTTGCCAGTTTTTCCATGGCGTGTTCTGCCAGTTTACGATAAGTCGTCAGTTTGCCGCCAAATACCGACAACAGTGGTGCTTTACCCTGGTCATCATGGACATCCAGTGTGTAGTCACGGGTGACCGCCTGAGGGGAGTCAGATTCATCGTCACACAGCGGGCGCACACCGGAATAAGTCCAGACAATATCCTGACGGGTCAGGCTGTGGCGGAAATGCACATTAAAGACCTTCAGCAGGTAGTCAATTTCGTTATCGTCGATGGCAACCTCTTTAGGATCGCCATGATATTCGACATCAGTCGTACCGATAATGGAAAACTCATCCATCCACGGAATGACAAACACAATCCGATGATCTTCATTTTGCAGGATGTAGGCCTGTTTATCTGTATGGACCCGGGGAACCACAATATGGCTGCCTTTGATCAGACGAATACCATAGGGTGATTTCAGCTCCAGCCCGTGATCAAAGAATTCTTTGACCCATGGTCCGGCAGCATTAACCAGCCCTTTGGCTTGCCAGCGGAATTTCTCTCCGCTGTCAGTGTTTTCGGCTTCAACCACCCAAAGGCCATTTTCGCGCCATGCCCGGGTCACGCGTGTACGGGTTTTTACTTCACCACCGCGTTCGGTCACGGCCTGTGCGTTGACGATGACCATTCTGGCATCGTCGACCCAGCAGTCTGAATATTCAAAGCCGCGGGTAATTTCGGGTTTTAAAACGGAATCACTTCCGAATTTGAGCCCTTTACTGGCCGGCAGACTGGTACGTTTACCCAGATGATCATACAGAAACAGACCCATACGTATCATCCAGGCAGGGCGTAAATGCGGACGATGGGACAGCCGGAAGCGCATCGGAAACGCCAGATGCGGTGCCATTTTCAGTAATACTTCACGCTCGGCAAGGGCCTCACTGACCAGACGGAATTCATAATGTTCCAGGTAGCGTAAGCCACCGTGGATCAATTTTGAACTGGCAGAGGATGTCGCGGATGCAAAATCCCTTGCCTCCAGCATCAATACCGACAGGCCGCGTCCGGCTGCATCTGCCGCAATACCGGCGCCGTTGATACCGCCGCCGATGACGATAAGATCTTTGGTTTCCACGTAATATCCCCCGATGTTCGGAAAATCAATTTTATGTTCGTTTTCGAGCGTAATAGTAGTCGAAAACAAACATTGATGCCAATAGTTAACCAGACGAAAACAATTTTGCGTGATAGAGATAACATAACGACACAACAAAAAACCCTGTGGCGATTTTTTAACGGATTATTGAAAGCCAATATCGGGTTACAATACACAGCAGTGAAGTGATCTGATGAGGTGAATGAGAGACATTATGGAAACTTACGAGTGTATCAGCGTGCAGCAGGCCGGTGAAAAGTTCCGGCAAGGAGCTTTGCTGGTGGATATCCGCGATCCACAAAGCTTTGAAGCCGCACATGTGGCTGAGGCCTTCCATCTGACCAATGGCACACTGAACAATTTTATTGCCAGTGCAGATATGGATCAGCCGGTATTAGTCCTTTGCTATCATGGCAATAGTAGTAAAGGTGCTGCACAGTATCTGATTAATCAGGGGTTTGATCAGGTTTATAGTGTCGATGGTGGTTTTGATGCGTGGAGGATCGCCTTCCCGTCGCAAATCCGCAGTGACGCGGGTCACAACTGAAGAGGTGATGCAGGGGCTCTTTCATGAAATGTATTTCTCAGTTTTCGAACCCGCGCATGGCTCAGGCATTTATCGATTATATGGCGACCCGCGGTATCCGTCTGCACCTCGAAAAACAGCAGCAACACTATCTTTTATGGCTGGATGATGAAGAACAACTGGCAGTGACAGAAGATGAATTAAGCCAGTTTCTGCGTGATCCCAATCATCCCCGTTATCAGGCAGCAAGCTGGGAAAGTGGCGATACCCGGTTTCAGATGAGTTATCCCCGTGGTCATCTGTGGCGGACCATCCGTGAGCGCGGTGGCCCTATGACTATGACCCTGTCGGCTATCTGTATTGTGGTGTTTATCCTGATGCAGATACTGGGAGATGAAACTGTATTGAGCTGGTTATCATGGCCCGACGGACCTGACCAGTATTTTCAGGTCTGGCGCTGGTTTAGCCATGCTTTCCTGCATTTCTCGTTGTTGCATATTCTGTTTAATCTGCTGTGGTGGTGGTATCTCGGCGGTGCGGTTGAGAAACGGCTCGGCACAGGCAAACTGTTTGTGATTACCCTGATATCTGCTTTGCTGACTGGCTGGATGCAGGCGAAATTTAGTGGTGTCTGGTTTGGCGGATTATCCGGAGTGGTTTATGCCCTGATGGGTTATTGCTGGTTACGGGGAGAGCTGGACCCTGACAGCGGCGTCTATCTGGAGCGAGGGCTGATTGTTTTTTCTATTCTGTGGCTGGTGGTGGGTTATTACGGTTTGTTCGGTATGTCGATCGCGAATATGGCACATTTCACCGGTTTGCTGGTCGGGCTGGCGATGGCCTACATGGACAGCCGGGCGGCGATAAAACAGCGCTGACAATTAAAATAATGAATCTCATAACCTACCTTCAGAGGAGTGTAATGTGAAGCAGACCCAGCGTCATGACGTGATTATTGAAATGGTAAAACGTCAGGGATATGTGAGTACTGAAGAGCTGGTCGAACATTTTTCCGTCAGCCCGCAGACCATTCGTCGCGATCTGAATGATCTGGCTGAACAGAATCATATTCAGCGCCACCACGGCGGTGCAGCATTGCCCTCCAGTGCAGAAAACACGGCCTGGCATGACCGTAAGATGATGTTTTCGGAAGAAAAAGCCAGGATAGCTCAGAAGGTGGCTGCACAAATTCCGGACGGTTCAACACTGTTTATTGATATCGGAACTACCCCGGAAGCAGTGGCCCATGCATTACTGAATCATAACCATCTGCAGGTGGTAACTAATAACCTGAATGTTGCTTTGTTACTGATGGCGAAGCCGGATTTCCGGGTGATTATCGCAGGCGGTGATGTGCGTTCACGGGACGGGGGGGTGATAGGCGAAGCAACTATGGACTTCATCTCGCAGTTCCGTCTTGATTACGGCATCCTTGGTATTAGCGGGATCGACATGGATGGTGCATTGTTGGAGTTTGATTACCACGAAGTACGTACCAAACGGGCAATCATTGAGAATTCAAGAAATGTGATTCTGGTTACCGACCATTCTAAGTTTGGCCGTAGTGCCATGGTTAATCTTGGCAGTATCAGTATGTTGGACAGTCTGTATACCGATAAGAAACCGCCGGAAGAGTTGCTGAAAGCCATTATCCAGAGTGATGTTCAACTGGTGCTTTGCTAAACAAAACAGCCCGCATTGCGTTGGAAGACGTTGCGGGCTGTTTGCTGTTTAATAGTAAGAGTGCTCACCTGGCTGGTGTTCTGTCAGGTCACGTACTCCTTTAAGTTCAGGGAACGCGGCCAGAAGCTCTTTTTCAATCCCTTCTTTCAGGGTGACATCCACCATTGAACAGCCGTTACATCCGCCACCAAATTGCAGGATAGCATAACCGTCATCGGTAATTTCCATCAGCGATACTTTACCGCCATGGCTTGCGAGTTGCGGGTTGATTTGGGCCTGTAACTGATATTCGACCCGTTCAATCAATGGCGCATCGTCAGCAACCTTACGCATTTTTGCGTTCGGTGCTTTCAGGGTCAGCTGAGAGCCGAGGTTATCGGTCACAAAATCGATTTCAGCCTCTTCAAGATAAGGGGCACTCAGCTCATCAACATAAGCTATCAGATTGTCGAAGCGGAGTTCAGTATCTGTGCTTTCCACTGCATCCGGAGGACAATAGGAGACACCACATTCTGCACCAGGGGTCCCCGGATTGATCACAAACACACGGATCTGTGTGCCTTCTTCTTGTTTAGCGAGAAGCTTAGCGAAATGCTCCTGGGCGGTGTCAGTAATACGGATCATAGCATTGCTCAATAGTTGACTGAAACAGTGGGTTATAATACGCCCATCACTGTGACTCTACAAGGTTCGGCACAGGCACCAGACCTGGATATCAGCCACAGCAGATTGGGCCAGTAATCGTGATATTTCACCGGCAGTACTACCGCTGGTCACAACATCATCGACTAATGCAACATGGAGTCCTGCCAGCTGTTTTTCAATACAAAACGCATTGTGAAGATTCTGTTTTCTCTGCGAGATATTCAACTGATGCTGCACAGCCGTTTTACGGGTACGGCGTAAAGCCTCTGAATCAAACTCACAGCCCAGCCAGTGAGCCAATGGTTGTGCCAGTAAGGCTGACTGGTTGAATCCCCGCTGCCGGAGCCGTTGTTTGTGTAACGGTGAGCATAGCAGGATATCCGGTTTATGTAGTCCATGCTCTCTGTGTTGCTTAATCCAGCTTAGCAAAATAAGCCGGGCAAGCATCACCGAGAGTGCGGTATAGCCGGAAAATTTAAATTTATGTAACAGCCTGCTCAGTGGTGGTTGATAATCTCCTGCACAGACCAGGTGTTGCCACGGCGGGGGCTTTTGCAGGCAGCGGCCACATTCTGCGCTATCCGTTGCTACAGGCAAGCCGCAACGCAGGCACAATGCCGGCAAGCGTGGAAGACGACGCTGGCAGCTACTACATATACCAGTGGCGGGTAGGGCCAGTGGCAGATGACATAACCAGCAATAACTCTTCAGAGTAAGCATGGTATCCTGATGTTTATTTACGGGGGTCATTTATCATGTCGCTTTACTGGCATACTTGTGGAGAGGGAAAAGCGGATCTTGTGCTGCTGCATGGCTGGGGATTGAATGCCGAAGTATGGCGGCCGGTGATCGGCCCACTCAGTGCACATTTTCGCCTGCATCTGGTCGATCTGCCGGGTTACGGACGCAGTCAGGGATTTCCGGCCCTGAGCCTGGAGCAAATGGTAGCCATTCTGCAGGCGCAGATTCCAGACAATTCGCTGATTGTGGGTTGGTCGCTGGGTGGCCTGGTGGCGACCCGGTTGGCCGGGCTGGCAGAGACCCCGGTACGCGGGCTAATTACCGTTGCCTCCTCTCCCTGTTTCACTGAACAGGAAGACTGGCCAGGAATCAAACCTTCAGTATTACAAGGGTTTAGTCAGCAGCTCAGTCACCATTTTGAAAAAACCATTGATCGCTTTATGGCACTACAAACCCTCGGCACCGAAACGGCACGGCAGGATACCCGGTTACTGCGTGAGGCCATTTTGTCGCAACCTCTGCCGGATCTGTCAGTGCTGAATACCGGACTGGAAATATTACAAACCACGGACTTGCGTGAACAACTACCCCTGCTGAATGTCCCTTTCCTGCGGATTTATGGAGCACTGGATGGTCTGGTGCCAAGAGTCATTGCCGGTAAGGTGGATCAACTGGCAGGACAAGGTCAGTCGGTAGTTATCGGAAAAGCCGGGCACGCACCGTTTATTTCTCATCCGGATTTGTTTTGCCAGTCTGTTAATGACTTTTTGCGTTATTGTTGAATTTTATTTGTAAGTTTGTTGCCTGTTTGCCGGTTGCACACTAATAATTTAGGTGAGTCCCTGAATTACCCCGACTGGACTGCAGTACATGGATTCTCTGTTCACTCAGAGCTATCCCTCTATGCCGTGGGTTTATATGATTAAACGACAAACTAAGAGGCTTACCCTATGAAATTTATTAAATATACAATAACCGCTCTGGTGGCAGGTGTGTTCTCCTTTTCGGCATTTGCAGCCGAAGAAGTGACTCAAAAGCAGGTAGATGAGATGAAACTCGAGTCACTGGGTACGATATCCACGACTAATCATGCAACTTCCCCGATGGATGCTCATAAAATTCTCTCCTCCGAGGCCGACAAAAAAGGTGGCAGATACTTCAGAGTTATCGCCGGACGTGAACATGGTCGTATCAGTGCAGTGGCTGAGGTTTACAAATAACATTTCTTCATGCAGGCAACCTAAGTTGCCTGCATGTGGTGAGATTTTTTACCTTGTAATGCTTCTCTGTTCTTTCGCTGGTTGTCATTCCCTGTCTTAGCGTTGCATACTTAAAAATCAAATCTATACCGCCGATGTTGCCGGTATATCACTTTCTATCTAAAGGTCAGATATGAGTCAGGTTATTACTGTTACTGCATTGATTACCGCAAAAGCGGGCGAAGAACAGGCTGTTGCTGAAGCATTGAAAATCGCCGAAAGAGAAGTGCAGGAGGAGTCGGGTTGTGAAGCCTATATCCTTCATCAGAACCTCGCGAATGCCTCACAATTTCTGATGCTTGAGCGTTGGACTTCCGCACAACATCTGACAGAACATGAGCAGTCACCGGCCTTTAAAAAACTCGGTGCCGCTATTGGTGGGCGTGCTGATATTGAAGTGATTAAATCTGTGCCTGTTGCCGGGGCCGACCACTAAGTCTACTGATATACCTCGCAATGTACATAAAATAGCAGAGCTGGCGGAACACGTTGTTGTGGTCCGCCAGACTTTACTGTCAGGTCGGATCTAACGTTTTTTCCCAAAGGCCGCCGCCAGTGCATCTTCCATGGCACTGTTGCCTGCAGGTTTCTGACGAGATTTGCCATTATCCTGACGAGCTTGTGGGCGCGATTGTCCTGCTGTATTTGCTTGTGCTACCGGTTTACGACGCTCTGATAGTTGTTCGTCCAGGCGCATTGTCAAAGCAATACGTTTACGCTGTAAATCAATTTCCAGCACTTTCACCTTCACGATATCACCGGCTTTCACCACCTGATGAGGGTCTTCGACAAATTTGTCGGAAAGTGAAGATATATGTACCAGTCCGTCCTGATGAACCCCGATATCGACAAATGCCCCGAAATTTGTGACATTCGTAACCGAGCCTTCCAGAACCATACCTGGCAGCAGGTCAGACATCGTATCCACGCCTTCGGCAAAAGTAGCAGTCCGGAATTCCGGACGTGGGTCGCGGCCGGGTTTCTCCAGCTCTTTTAAAATGTCGTTCACAGTAGGCAGACCAAAACGGGAGTCAGTAAACTGTGAGGCGTTTAATGATCGCACTGCAGCACTGTTACCCATCAACTCATCCAGAGCCTGCTGAGTAGCTGCCAGGATGCGTTCTACCACAGGGTAAGCTTCAGGATGGACCGTGGATGCATCCAGCGGGTTATCCCCCTGGTTTATCCGCAGGAAGCCGGCGCACTGTTCAAACGCTTTTGGCCCCAGCCGGCTGACTTTCAGGAGTTGCTGGCGGTTATGGAAACGTCCATTCTCATCGCGCCAATTGACAATATTCTGGGCCATCATCCGTGTCAGGCCCGCAACACGGGTCAGCAGGGCAACCGATGCGGTATTCAAATCGACACCTACCGCATTCACACAGTCTTCCACCACAGCATCCAGTTTTTTCGCCAGCAGGCTCTGGCTGACATCGTGCTGATACTGGCCAACACCGATCGATTTAGGATCGATTTTAACCAGTTCGGCGAGTGGGTCCTGAAGCCTGCGAGCGATGGAGACTGCTCCCCGTAATGAAACATCCAGGTCAGGGAATTCCAGAGCGGCGAGTTCGGACGCAGAATAGACTGACGCTCCGGCTTCACTAACGATCACCTTCTGCGCGGTGACCTGTGGAAATTGCTTCTGAAGATCGAGGAAGAAACGTTCGGTCTCTCTGGAGGCGGTACCATTTCCAATAGCAACCAGTTCTACCTGGTGACGGGTGCAAAGCGCAGCAACAGCCGCTGCTGCTTTTGCAGTCTGTCCGGTATGTGGATACACCGTATCGGTCGCCACCAGTTTGCCGGTAGCATCGACTACTGCAACTTTTACGCCGGTGCGTAAACCGGGGTCGAGCCCCATTGTGGCACGCATCCCGGCAGGAGCAGCCATCAGCAGGTCATGCATATTGCGGGCGAAAACATTAATAGCTTCTTCTTCCGCTTTTTCGCGCAGGGTACCCATCAGTTCAGTTTCCAGATGGAGTAACACTTTAATGCGCCAGGTCCAGCTGATCACGGCTTTACGCCAGTTGTCGGCCGGAGCATTGTTAAAAATGACCTGTAAATGGCTGGCAATCAGCGTTTCGCCATAACTCTCGCGGGGCGGCTCATCCGCTTGTGGGTCCGGATTAATCGACAGCTGCAGTATCCCTTCGTTTCGGCCACGGAACATGGCTAATGCACGGTGAGATGGGACTGAAGACAGTGGCTCATGGTGGTCGAAATAATCGCGGAATTTTATACCTTCTTCGGCTTTCCCTTCGGCGACCCGTGAAACCAGGTGTGCATTTTTTGCCAGATAGTCACGAACTTTGGCCAACAGAACGGCATCTTCGGCAAATTTTTCCATCAGGATATAGCGGGCACCATCCAGAGCGGCGCGGCTGTCTGCGACTCCTTTATCCGCGTCGACATACGGCTGGGCGGTAGTTTCAGGATCAGACTGAGGATTTTCCCATAACTGTGTGGCCAGAGGTTCAAGCCCGGCTTCAATAGCAATCTGCCCACGGGTCCGACGTTTCGGCTTGAATGGAAGGTACAGGTCTTCAAGCTCAGTTTTACTCAGTGTGCTGGTCAGTGCAGTGGCAAGAGCGGGGGTCATTTTGCCCTGTTCTTCGATGGAGCGGAGTATAGTCTGACGACGATCTTCGAGTTCACGCAAATAACCCAGTCGGGATTCCAGCTGTCTCAGCTGTGTATCATCCAGGCCACCGGTCACTTCTTTACGATAACGTGCAATAAATGGCACGGTATTCCCTTCGTCTAACAGATGCACGGCAGAATCGACCTGCTCTGCCCGCACCTGAAGTTCACTTGCAATAATCTGGCTTAGCGAATTTTTCATCTTTTGCATCAGGTTTCTACGGGGTTAATTTATAGCGGACAGTTATACGGACTGAGCGGACAAAATGCCAGTAGCCGCGCTCGCTTTGGGAGATATTCCTACCCGGCGTCAGGGTAGGTGACGGAATTCACATACCAGACAGCAATGCCAACGGGTGTTTCGACTCTGACAGTATCGCCGGGTTCCTTTTTTAACAGGGCTCTGGCCATCGGAGAATCGATGGAGATATAGTCTTTACGGCCGAAGATCTCATCGTAACCCACGATACGGAATTTCCGGATATCACCTTCATCATTCTCAATTTCTACCAGCGCGCCAAAAAATACTCTGCCTTGTTGCTGAGGCGAATAATCAACGATACGTAATGCTTCAAGACTTTTTGTCAGATAACGAACCCGTCGGTCAATTTCCCTTAGCCGCTTTTTGTTATACTGATAATCAGCATTTTCGCTGCGATCACCCAGACTGGCAGCCCAGGTGACTTTCTTTGTCACTTCAGGGCGTTCTTCTCGCCACAAATAGTCAAGTTCCTGCTTTAATTGATTGTAGCCTTCACGTGTAATCAGTGGCGTTCTCATTCGGGATCCCCGGGACGTAATGAAGTGTCAGTAAACAGTCAGCATTTGTAGGGAGGCGCGTCCGTGGAAGTCAGAATTTCGTCATCTGAGCCCGAAAACGGGTTGTGGGGCAGAAATAATGACCCGGAAGCAACTTTACAAGACAGGAGAAAAGTTTGTGTAAATTCAATACATTTCCCTGGCTTCCTCAGACCAAAACAGACATAACTTGCTGTTTAATATGCTTTGTAACAATTTTGGCCAGAATATAAACCATTATAAACTGTCACTGTAATATATCTTTTTTAACAATACAGCATCAGGCAATTGTGCCTTTGGGAGTGAAGAAATGCAGGAAAATTACAAAGTTTTGGTGGTCGATGATGACATGCGACTGCGGGCACTGCTGGAAAGATATCTGACAGAGCAAGGATTTCAGGTGCGTAGTGTGGCGAATGCTGAACAGATGGATCGCCTGCTGACCCGTGAATCTTTCCACCTGATGGTTCTGGACCTGATGCTGCCGGGCGAAGATGGCCTTTCTATCTGCCGTCGCTTACGCAGTCAGAGTAACCCGATGCCGATTATTATGGTGACCGCCAAGGGTGAAGAGGTTGACCGGATTGTCGGGCTGGAAATAGGGGCTGATGATTATATTCCTAAACCGTTTAATCCGCGTGAACTGCTGGCCCGTATTCGTGCCGTCTTACGCCGTCAGGCAAATGAGTTGCCGGGTGCACCTTCTCAGGAAGAAGCGGTGATTGCGTTTGGTAAATTTAAACTGAACCTCGGTACCCGGGAAATGTTCCGTGAAGATGAGCCAATGCCATTAACCAGTGGGGAATTCGCAGTGCTTAAAGCGCTGGTCAGCCATCCCCGTGAACCCTTGTCCCGTGACAAGTTAATGAATCTGGCCCGTGGCCGTGAGTATAGCGCTATGGAACGTTCTATCGATGTTCAGATTTCCCGTCTGCGTCGCATGGTTGAAGAAGATCCGGCACACCCACGTTACATCCAGACTGTCTGGGGCCTTGGATATGTGTTTGTTCCGGACGGCAGTAAAGCATGAAGCGATTCCGCTTCTCGCCACGCAGTTCGTTTGCACGTACCTTACTATTAATCGTTACCTTGCTGTTCGTCAGCCTGGTAACGACTTATCTGGTCGTGCTTAACTTCGCTATTCTGCCAAGTTTGCAGCAATTCAATAAGGTTTTGGCATATGAAGTCAGAATGCTGATGACGGATAAGCTGCAACTGGAAGATGGGACGCAACTCGAAGTTCCTCCGGCCTTTCGCCGGGAGATTTATCGGGAATTAGGTATTTCACTGTATACCAATGCGGCCGCGGAGGAAGGGGGGTTACGCTGGGCTCAGCATTACGAGTTTCTCAGTGATCAGATGGCTCAGCAACTGGGGGGACCGACCGATGTCCGGGTGGAAGTCAATAAAAATTCCCCGGTCGTCTGGCTGAAAACCTGGTTGTCACCCGATATCTGGGTGCGGGTTCCACTGACTGAGATTCATCAGGGGGATTTCTCCCCGCTGTTCCGTTATACCCTCGCGATTATGCTGCTGGCGATTTGCGGTGCATGGCTGTTTATTCGCATGCAAAACCGGCCACTGGTTGAACTGGAACATGCTGCCCTGCAGGTCGGGCAGGGGATTATTCCTCCGCCACTTCGGGAGTATGGTGCCTCTGAGGTTCGCTCTGTGACCCGGGCGTTTAATCAGATGGCGGCCGGAATTAAACAACTGGCTGATGATCGCACTTTGTTGATGGCAGGTGTCAGTCATGATTTACGGACTCCGCTGACCCGTATTCGTCTGGCAACCGAGATGATGGGGGAGGAAGAACGCTATTTGTCCGAATCTATTAATAAGGATATTGAAGAGTGTAACGCGATTATCGAGCAATTTATCGATTACCTGCGTACCGGGCAAGAAATGCAGACTGAGCGGGTTGACCTGAATACTGTGCTGGGTGAGGTGGTTGCTGCAGAAAGTGGTTACGAACGCGAAATTGATAACGCGGTGATGACCAGTGAGTTGTTGCTGGATATCAATCCGCTATCTGTTAAGCGTGCAGTGGCCAATATGGTGGTCAATGCTGCCCGCTACGGAAATGGCTGGATTCGGGTCAGTAGCGGCCGCGAGCTGAACAGGGCATGGTTCCAGGTGGAAGACAATGGTCCGGGAATAGAACCTGAACAGATTCAGCATCTGTTACAGCCCTTTGTGCGGGGCGACAGTGCACGCAGTACCAGTGGTACTGGCTTAGGTTTGGCGATAGTACAGCGTATTATTGATGCTCATCGCGGAGAACTGGAAATTGGCAGAAGTGAACAGGGGGGATTACGTATAAGAGCCTGGTTGCCGGTCCCGGCCTCAGAACTCCCTCAGACGACCACCTCTGGCCATTGAATGCTGGCAGGCTGACGGGAATGCTCATCCCGTCAGCCTGCGGTCAGTTATGCAGTACCGGGCCCGCTTTCACCAACTCTTTACCGGTCTCAGTATCCGTATATTGTTCAAAATTATCAATAAACTTACGTGCCAGAGCCTCTGCGTTTTCCTGCCATTTCTCTGCACTTTCCCAGCTGTTGCGTGGATCTAAAACCCGGTCATCCACATTTTTCAGAGAGACAGGAACCTGCAGGTTAAATACCGGAAGAGTATGCAGCGGAGCCTGTTGTAACTCATCGCTCAGAATAGCATTGATAATGGCCCGGGTATCTTTCAGTGAAAGACGTGAGCCTTTTCCGTTCCAGCCGGTATTGACCAGGTAAGCTTCTGCCCCGGCAGCCTGCATACGCTTCAGTAACACCTCAGCGTAACGTGTCGGGTGCAAAGTTAAAAACGCAGCACCGAAGCAGGCTGAGAAGGTGGGAGAAGGCTTAACTATTCCCCGTTCAGTTCCGGCCAGTTTTGCGGTGAAACCAGACAAAAAGTGGTACTGAGTCTGTTCAGGGGTCAGACGTGATACTGGAGGGAAAATACCAAAAGCATCAGCGGTCAGGAAGATAACTTTACGGGCATGACCCGCTTTCGATACCGGGCTAACAATATTATCAATATGGTTAATCGGGTAAGAGACCCGGGTATTTTCGGTTTTGCTGCCGTCATTGAAATCAATACTACCATCGGCCAGTACCACCACGTTTTCCAGCAATGCATCACGACGGATAGCCTGATAAATTTCGGGTTCAGCTTCTGCGGACAGGTGGATAGTTTTGGCGTAGCAACCTCCTTCAAAGTTGAAGACTCCATCATCATCCCAGCCATGTTCATCATCACCAATCAGCTCTCTGGCCGGATCGGTAGACAACGTCGTTTTTCCCGTACCTGACAGCCCAAAGAATACGGCCACATCGCCTTTTCTCCCGACGTTTGCAGAGCAGTGCATGGAAGCGATATCTTTCAGAGGTAACAGATAGTTCATTACCGCAAACAACCCTTTCTTCATTTCGCCACCGTACCAGGTGCCGCCAATTAACTGGATGCGCTCTGTCAGGTTAAATGCGACAAAATTTTCTGAATGGAGGCCCTGAGACTGCCAGTCAGGGTTGGTACATTTCGCGCCATTCAGCACCACAAAATCGGGTTCAAATTCTGCCAGTTCCGCCTCAGTCGGCCGGATAAACATATTTTTGACGAAATGCGCCTGCCAGGCCACTTCGGTCACAAACCGCACACTCAGACGACTGTCAGGGTTCGCGCCACAAAAAGCGTCCACCACAAACAGGCGTTTGCCTGACAGCTCTGACGTGACCAGCTTTTTTAGTGACTGCCAGGTTTCCTGAGACAGTGGTTGGTTATCATTTTTTCCTTTACTGCTGTCGCTCCACCACACATTGTGGCGGGTAGTGTCATCACGGACGATATACTTATCTTTCGGCGAACGGCCGGTAAAAATTCCGGTATCAACAGAAATTGCCCCATTATTTGTCAGTATTCCACGCTCATATCCTTGCAGCCCGGGATTCATTTCCTCATTAAACAGTGTGTCATAGTCAGGGTTATAAATAATCTCTGACGGGGCGGTGATACCTAATGGCGAAAGATCGGGTAACTTCCCGTGTCTGGAAGACATACGACTGCTCCTTTGAATCCTGAAATTGCAAATGGATGTGCCTGGTTTGATGACTGACAGATTGATCCATGCCGGATGGAATATAATCTGTCTGATGAATCCAGGCAGTTTACACCGGATAGATAATGCAGAAAGTGGGGGCGGGAAAAAGTGTGATGCTGGTTGTAATTCAATTTAATTGTTGGCATTAATTTAAACAATTCATGTCAACAAACGGTTAAACAGAGACCAGGAAGAGCGTGCAACGAGGCACGCTCCTTCGGGAAATCAATGAATTGAGTCGCTACCCGCCACGGCATTGTTACGAATATTAGCAACATCGACAGCGTCATAAATATAATGTGCGCCGCAATAATCACAATGCATATCTATCTGACCATCTTCAGCCAGAATCTGATCAATTTCATCGCTGGCAACGGTCTTTAGGACTTCCCCACACCGCTGGCGGGAGCAGGTGCATTTGAATACCACATCAACCGGGTCGAAGACAGTCACTTCTTCCTGATGATATAAACGCCACAACACGTCAGTCGCGGAAAGTGAAACCAACTCTTCGGCTTTAACGGTATCGGTTAATGTCGCCAGATGCTCAAAATCATTGGCGTCCGTGTCCTGCGCCGGCAGTACCTGCAACAGAACCCCGCCAGCCCCTTGTTCATTCTGCCGAATAATAATCCGGGTCGGTAACTGTTCGGAACGCATAAAATAATCTTCCAGACAGGTGGCCAGAGTGTCACCTTCCAGCCCGACCACTCCCTGGTAACGTTCACCTTTCTCCGGGGTAATGGTAATAATCAGGTAACCGTTGCCGACCATCTGCTTCAGTGTACTGTTGGCAGCGATATCGCCGCGAACCCGGGCTACACCGCGCAACTGCTGATGATTATTACCATTGATCACTGCCATAGATAGCGGGCCATCTCCCTGTAACTGCACAGTAATGTCACCTTCAAATTTCAGGGTTGCAGTCATCAGGCTGGTCGCGACCAGCAGTTCCGCCAACAGTTCCTGAACCGGCTGTGGGTAGTCATGGTCTTTAACAATGTCCTGCAGGGTTTGTGACACATTCACCAGTTCACCACGGACGGCAACATTGTTGAATAAGAAACGATGGAGTTGGTCTTGTACTGACATAAGGTCTCTCTCAGGGCGAATATTTTATTCATCACCCGTTAATTTAAATTTAATTAAATGACGGCGCTCTTTTTTATCCGGGCGTCGATCCGGATGTGGCATCGTCAGGGCAAACTGTTTGCGGGCTAAGGCCTGAGCCTCTCGTTTTTCAATACTTTCCGGCGTTTCCCGGTACAGTAATTGTGCATCTGTGGCACTGCCACGGCGATCACTAATCCCGGTAACAATTACTGTACGTTGATCATTTCCCTGGCGCAAAATCAGCTGTGCATCCATTTCAACATGCTTACCAGGTTTCGCTCGCTGACCGTTATAATGTACCTTGCCGCCTTCAATCATCTCTCTGGCAATAGCCCGGGTTTTATAAAAACGAGCTGCCCAAAGCCATTTATCCAGCCGGACATCCTGGCCGGGATCCTGTGGTTTCATGCTGACCCCCGTCTTATCCTCGAACTGCTGTACATTACCGGTTATGCAAAGCATAACCGAGGTGGCAACAGTGGGCGGTCTGGTCTGAAACTTAATGACCTGACCTGCGCTATCTGTAAGTATGGGTGGATATCGGTAAATCAAGAAACTGAGCACATCCTGATCATCATATCTGCAACCTTGCGATACCAGATCGTATGATGATAACTGACATCCCCATGATAATTTTATCACACAGCAGGCCGTGTATTTACAGTATAACGGTGAATCAGGTACTGAGTGACTATCACCGACCGACCGTGTTTCTGTTTGCAGGGCGGCAGATTACCATATTCAGAGGGGCTCAGAACAATGAACGTGTATCCACGGAGTTACCCAGAGTTGGATTGAAGCATTTATCGTAATATTGCTGGATGGCGAGACTACGCAGATGATCCTTACGGATGCCACGTAACAGCAACACGCAATTTACCACCAGGCATACCACCAGAGCGATTAAGAACAAGGAGGTTAGCAGATAACGCCATAATACCCCGTTACCGGGAGCTTCATGAAGAGAAACATGAGTGGTCCCATTTGCATCAACGGTCAGGGCGGTAATTATCCCGCTGGCACTGAACGGGGTATGTAACAACATGGAGGAGATGCGTTGCAGTTCATCCCACTGTTCCGGTGCATCCAGATTAAATAACGGCACATCCGGTTGCGGCTGTCTGACAAACTGATGCCCCTGATCGCTTATCAGCAGATAGCCGCCAGGTGGCGGGCTGTTCAGAGTTTCGATAGCTTTACGGGTTTCGCTGGTAAAGAAGGTTGCTGCGGCACTGTTGACCAGGTTTTCCAGCGTGGAAGCGCTGACCGGGCGGAGCAGAACATTAATACCATTCAGCTGTCCTGATTTTGCTTTAGTCACCAGAGCATTCCAGTCCCTGGCATTTTCCAGGTTGACCAGAGCATTTTTCAGCCGGGTACAATCCATGGGTTGAGCACATAGCTGATTGGTTTGGATGACAATGTCGGAAAAATCATCAAGCAGTATCATCCCGGACTTTTCGATAGCCAGAGCCAATTGTGGGTTGATTTTCAGGCTGTCTGCTGAGCCCGGGTGCAGTTGACGGCGGATAGTTTCCAACAATGCCAGGGTTTCATCTATCGTTTCAGACTGAGGTAACGGCAGGGGCGTTGCGTTATTCCAGTAAATCGCTGAACAGTCAAAAGGCATATAGCCGTACATTCTGCTTCCCTGATAAGTACCGGGTACTGAACACATTCCCTGGCCTTTGACATTCAGCAGGTCTCCCACCTGAAGTTTCATAGACGAGAGTTGTTTGAGTGAGGTAACTTCGATTCGCTGAGTGCCCTGTAGCCAGGCCATACTGAGTTTAAAAGGGGTACCCGTCGGAACCCAGCTTATCATCATAATCAGAGTCAGAATGGAACCAAGCGCCAGAATGGCATTCTTCCGCCAGCGAACCAGTGGAAATTCACGTATCTCATCGTGCAAAGAGAGGAAGCGTCCCTGGCGCACGACCTGTTTACTGGCATTAATATCAATTTCGGTGATCTTGCCCAGATCATGATGAATATAAGGTTTCCAGTATTCAGGGTACTGCAGATCAATCACGCCCAGGGAAATATTGCTCTGTTCCTGGTTTGATTCACCAAATAATCCCCAGCGTTTGGGGATTCCCTTCATGCAGTGTATTTCCTGAAAATCACTTAACCGGGCAGGGCGGTAGATAAACCAGACGCTTCCGGCGATCATCAACAGAGCGGGAAGAGCCAGCCACAACATGAGTCCGGCCGGAACCAACTGGCTCAAAAATAAAATCAGCATCGCAAGGCAAATTATCAGAGCTTCAGCGGTGCCGTCAGGTCTTGAAAGTTGGTGTTCTTCCGGGGTTTCTTTGCGGATATGCAGCAATTCTATATTACTACTTTTCTCTTTACGGATAGACGCAGAGGAGTTGGCCGGAGCAGCGCGCCGGGCCGGAAGCTCAGAAACTTCCCGGTCATAACTGGTGAGCTGATGCCCGTTCAGTGCAGTGACCAGCAGGATGTTACCGGCAGGAATGAGCTCAATACTATTTTCTGCCGTAATAAATTTTTCCCAGAGAGGGGGAAGATGAATCTCTAACGTATCCAGATAATAACGATGTTGTTGAGGCGATTCAGTAGAGAGGCCGTAGCGGGTTATCGGGTGAGTAACCGAGTAAACTCTGTTGCTCTGCAACGTTAAGACGGGATCTTTACTGGCATTATGCTTGTTTAACAGCGACAGGAACGGCCTGGTTTGGCCTGGGATACCGGACAGATATCTGACAACAGCCTGCTTTTCGTCTGAAGAAATCTTACGGAGCGAGGCAGGTGTCCGTAATAGTATTTTCTCCGGGGAAGTCCGGAACTTCGTGACGTAAATTATTGCGGCGACTGTCAATATAATTGCCAATGCCAATAGAGTGATCATCATGCTCATGCAGTGTTCAACCTGGCCCTGAAAAATTCACAAAGGTGATTTATCCCGGAAAAAATGCAGCATTGTCATTTTTTATCGAAAATATTGCCATTGACAGTCATCCATGCAATGGAAATGATTTCATTATTAGAGGATCATATATTCCGGTGATAGATAAATACGCTATGCCCGGATCATTCTATGATGGACAGTATCTGCAGGGTATCGGTTTATTCTGATTGTATAGCAGACCTTTTCAGGTATAGCGGTGCGGAAAATAATGCCTGACCTGATGACAGATGTGAAGAGTCAGTCTGAGAAATTTGAGCTTAAAGGGGTAGCTGTGGTTCAATAGCTTTTAACTACAAATGCGTTCATAACAACGCTCTTTTCGAGGTTATCAATGGGTCTCCTGAAAAAGCCGGAAATATTAAAAGTCAGTGAGGTTGCCCGTTCCCGACTGTTTACTATCCAGGAAGTTTCCCTGGTATTCAGTAACGGAGAGCGGCGGATTTATGAACGGATGAAGCCCTCCTCGCGTGAGGCTGTGATGATCCTGGCCCTGGACGGGGATTCGGTATTGCTGATTGAAGAATATGCCGTAGGTCTGGAAAGCTATGAATTGGGTTTCCCGAAAGGACTGATTGATCCCGGGGAAACACCTTTACAGGCAGCCCAGCGCGAACTGAAAGAAGAGGTAGGTTATGGTGCCAGGAAAACAGAATTACTGGCCAGTCTGACGATGGCCCCTTCTTACTTTTCAAGTCGGATGAACATTATCGTAGCAGAAGATCTTTACCCGGAAAAACTGGAGGGAGATGAACCTGAGCCTCTTATTCTTCATCGCTGGCCGTTGAATGATCTGCTGTCTTTACTGGAAAAAGATCAGTTCAGCGAAGCCCGTAACGTCAGTGCCTTATTTTTACTGCGTGAATGGCTTACCAGACAGGGAAGGCTCGTGTAAGTATGCCGGACCTGATCAAAAAAGCCGGCAGTGCCGGCTTTTTTGATTCATCGTCATACTCAGAACAGATCGTGGCTCTGGCCGTTATCCATAATCGTTGGACTGGAATCATTGACCGAATATTCGGTGGGTTGGGTTCCGGTAATAAAGTATTCCTGGCGGCTGTTACTGCCTCCTTTCGACAATTTCCCGGTACTTCGGTCAATGGTGACGGTCGTGATCCCTTCGGGGGGAACCAGAGGGCGTAACGGTACACCGTCCAGAGCCACTTTCATATAATCATCCCAGGCAGGTTGGGCACTCTTCGCACCGCCTTCATAGCCCGAAGCCTGATCTTTTATCGCACCAGATAATGTACTGCGTCCAAGATCGCGCCTGGCATCATCAAAGCCAATCCATACTGTCGTCGCGATATCCGGGCCAAATCCGGAGAACCATGCATCTTTAGAATTATTGGTTGTACCGGTTTTACCGCCGATATCATTTCGTTTCAGATCTCTGCCTGCGCGCCAGCCGGTACCCTGCCAGCCTGGTTCACCAAACACATTCGAATTCAGTGCGCTTTTGATCAGGAAAGAAAGCTGTGTACTGATCACATGAGGTGCATATTGCTGATCGGTTGTGGTCTGGTCAGGGGCCTGTTCAAGGTCGGTCTGCGGTGGTGTTGCCGGCGTGGAGGAGGTCTGTCCGGGGATGGCCACATTTTCAATGCTTTCTTCATTGAGTGCCGCAGATTTTGGCGTATCACCATAAATTACCGGGATATTACACTCCGGGCAGGCAATTTTTGGTTTTTCTTCAAAGGCAGTAGTACCGTCGGCATTCTCAATCCGTTGAATGAACCAAGGATCGATCAGGAATCCGCCGTTGGTTAATGTGGCATAGCCACGAACCATTTGCAGAGGGGTGAAGGAGGCTGCACCTAATGCCAGAGATTCGGTATGAACAATATTCTGGTCCGGGAAACCAAGACGTTGTAAATACTTCACAGCATAGTCAACACCCATTGCCCGCATGGCTCTGACCATCACCACGTTTTTCGATAATCCAAGCCCTTCACGTAAACGGATCGGTCCGTCATAAGTATTAGGTGAGTTGTGAGGTCGCCAGTCGGCTCCGGCACCGGCATCCCAGCGGGAAATCGGCGCATCATTAAGCATCGTTGCCAGTGTCAGACCTTTATCCATCGCAGCGGTATAGAGGAAAGGTTTGATGTTAGAACCCACCTGACGCAATGCCTGGGTGGCGCGGTTAAACATGCTCTGGCCGTAATCGAACCCGCCTACCAGGGCGATAATTGCGCCGGTTTTTGAGTTAAGTGATACCAGCGCCGAGTTAACATCGGGTACCTGAGCCAGCATCCACTGGCTGTCGGCCTGGCGTACCCAGATAAGCTGCCCAGGCTGGAGTACCTGATTAACTGCTCGTGGGGTGGCACCTTGCAGAGTATCGGACTTAAAGGGTCTTGCCCAGCGAACGGCATCCAGAGACAGAGATAACGTTGAACCTCCTTTCATAATGACGCTGGCTGAGTCCGGAGTCGCAGACATCACCACCGCCGGATACAGAGGACCGTACACCGGCAGAGAATTCAGCTCATCAGTAATCCGGGTGTTATCCCAGGGTTGATCGGCCGCTTTCCATAGCACTTTCTGCGGCCCGCGGTAACCATGGCGCATATCATAGTCGATAACGTTTTTACGCACGGCATCCTGCGCTGCGGTCTGCAGTTTGCGGGTAATGGTGGTATAGACTTTAAAACCATCGGTATACGCATTATCACCGTAACGTTTTACCATCTCCTGACGGACCATCTCGGTAATATAAGGTGCGGTAAAGACGACTTCCGGGCCATGATAGCTGGCATCAATTTTTTCCTGACGCGCTTCATCATATTGTTGTTGGGTTATGTAGTGCTGATCCAACATACGTGACAGGACCACATTACGTCGCGCTAATGCTCTGGACGGTGAATAGAGCGGGTTAAACGTTGAGGGTGCTTTAGGTAAACCGGCGATCATCGCCATCTCGCTCAGTGTTAACTGGTCGACGTTTTTACCGAAGTAAACCTGAGCTGCGGCGCCGACACCGTAAGCCCGGTAACCCAGATAGATCTTATTCAGGTAAAGTTCAAGGATTTCATCTTTGCTGAGCAGTTGTTCAATGCGGATGGCCAGGAAGGCTTCCCTGATCTTCCTCATCAGTGTTTTTTCTGGTGTGAGGAAAAAGTTACGTGCCAGCTGCTGCGTAATTGTACTGGCGCCTTGCGTTGCATGTCCCGTCATTAACGCAATACTGGCGGCACGGAAAATACCGACCGGGTCAACACCATGGTGTTCATAAAAACGACTGTCTTCGGTGGCAATAAAGGCTTTGACCATTTCCGGTGGGATTTGGTTTAGCTTGAGCGGCACACGTCGTTTTTCACCAAATTGTGCAATAAGTTCGCCATCAGCACTGTACACCTGCATGGGTGTTTGCAGGCGAACGTCTTTCAGGGTGTTTACGTCAGGCAACTGGGGCTCAATATACTTGTATAAGCCATAAACCGAGCCGAGTCCCAGCAACACGCAACACACTGCAAAAATGAATAAATACTTTAAGAACTTCACCTGAAATTTCCCGCTATAGGTCAACCGGATAGTTTATAAACAATCGGCGCGTAGTATAAATGCAAGAGGGATGCTTTGATACGTCATTTTACGGAACAGACACAACGGAGGTGTCGCCGATGTTCTTTTCTCACTGGAATATTGGGCTGGATATCCAGCCCGAACAGGTCACCGCACTGGCTATTCAGCGAAAGCGCGGGGGGTGGCAACTCTGTGAGCAGTGGCAACATGCCCTCAGTGTTCAGAATAGTGCTGAAGCTAATCACATGCCACAGGAAGAGCTGGTTAAACTATTGAGACAGTGGCAGAAACAATGGCCGGAAAAATTTTCATTGCGGGTAGGGTTACCCCCTCATCTGGTGCTGAGACGAAGTCTGAACGTCCCGCCAACTGTGCTTCATGAACCCCGGCTTGGCCATTATGTCCGTACCGCATCTGGTCAGTTATTTCCGGAAGGCCATGGAACTCTGGCTCTGGATTATCAATACAGTAGGGCACACCCACTACAGGTATCTGTCACCCTGGCCAGTCAGTCGGTGCTCCGGCAATGGACAACACTTTTCCAACGTGCCGGTCTTTGCCCTGATGTTTTTGAGCTTATGCCAGGCTGCCTGGCCGTGGTGATGAAACGGCTTCCACAGGCTGGTGACAGGATTTTACTGCATGGCAGTGAAATATTCTGGATGTGGTCCTGTTGCCGGAACGGCGTTGTCAGTGATGGCTGGAAGTTTCGCCAGCAATCACCCGATGCCGCCGCAGTGTGTCTGGAACAATGTCCTGAAGCCACAGAGCGTCTGTTTTGTTGCAGCCCGCAGCAACCACTGCCACCGGGATTTCACCCCTTTCAACTTTTTTCTCTGTTCACTCATCGTGATCCCCCATCACCGGTTCCTGACAGTAGTTTTACTTTAGCCGCCGGACTTGCACTGCGTCAGAGGGACAGGCTATGACCGGGGTGAATTTATTGCCGTGGCGGGAAAAAATCCTTCGTCGCAGAAAGGGGCTTTGGCTGTCAGGAATTGCATTGTTGTTGCTCTCAGTGACTGTGATTTCCGCAGGCTTCAGGCTGTACCTGAAAGGGTACCGGATTCGTTCAGATTTGTGGGGGAGCCAGCAGGAGGCAGCCATTCAGGAAACAGTTCAGTTACTGGCTCTGCAACAACAACTGAATCAGCGGTTGCTCGATTCACAACGGCAAAATAGTGCTCATCGCCGCCAGCAAAAGACCCTCCTGCACTGGAATATGTTCTTATCGCAACTGCCTGTACTAATGCCTGACTCAGTATGGTTGCATTCTTTAAGCCAGCAACAAGGCAGCCTGCTTTTGAGAGGCCAGACAGATACTCTGACGAGTTTATTCATCTTTAGTCGTCGTCTTCGGGCTCAGCCTTTTTTTACCCGTATCGATATTCAGGAGCTAGGGCCGGCTGCTGCCGGACAATATCAGTTCTCACTAAAAGCTGCCCTGGCGGAAGTGATGAAATTTTCAGAGGAAAACAATGATGAATGATACCTGCCTGTCTTTGTTATTCCGGCCACCCAGTCAGCAGTGGATAGTTTTCAGCGTCCTGTCGGCCTCTGTCATTCTTTCTGCCTGCTATATAACTCTTTTGCCTGAGTGGAGACGTTATCAATACAGTGAACAACGATATCTGCAGCAGCGCATGATTCTGACAGAAAAGCGCCAACAGTATGCTGAGTTGGCCACGCCTGAACAGCTGCGTATCCTGTGGCAGTCCGATCATGAAGGTCAGAAAGAGAAGGGCGCAGGCTCGCTGGAGCAATTGCTTTCACCTGGCCAGAGGAAAGTCATTCGTTGGCGTAATGGTGCCCAGCCTGTGGAATTGCAACTGGAACTTCGATGGCCTGACGTTACTGAACTCTTCCTACAGATGGCACAGCTCAATCCGCCCATGTACCCTGGCCGCTTTTCCCTGGAAAACCGTTCAGAGTCAGATGAAAGATTGCAGTTGGCAATATGGCTTAATCTCCATGAATAATGCCTGGTTTTTGCTGTGTCTGTTTACAGGCAGTGTACTGTGTAGCGAACGTGATCCTTTCCGTCCTCTGGCTGATGGTCAGCTATGCCAGACTGATGCGAGCAGCGAAGCACAATGGCAACTCCGGGGAACTCTGCAGCAGCAGGGCAAACAGGCAGTCGTAATGCTGCACCCAAAGAAGGGGCACTATTTATTGTTACCGGGCCAGTTCCTGCCGGGAACATTATGGCAGGTTGAACAGATTGACCGGGGGCGGGTCATTCTTCGACATCGTCCGGAATGCCGACTTCCCGCATGGGTTATGACACTGACGAAAGGATATCGTAATGAAGTTTGACATGCTGTTTTTATGCCTTTTGGCTTGTATTGCTTCTGCTTCTGCTTCTGCTTCTGCTTCTGCTTCTGCAACGTCTGCCAGTAGCAATATGATAACACTTGATTTTGAAGCCACTCCTGTGGACCAGATTTTTTATCGCCTGGCCGAATTTCGGCAGGTGAATCTGGTGATTGCTCCGGGGGTGAACAGGGAAATATCAGTGCGGTTACATCAGATTGACTGGCCACAGGCAGTTTCTTTGGTGGCAGAAATAGCGGGTGTCCAGGCTGAACTCAGGCAAAACATACTGCGTGTTTCGCCAGTACCCCCGAAGAAACAGGAGCAGGAACTTGCTCATCTGCCAGAGAAGAATCATGTTCCTTTGAAGACTCAACGTTTTGTTCTTCGTTATACCGACGTCAATGAGATCCGCTCGCTATTACAAAATGAACGTTCTGGTTTACTGACCACGAACGGGCGTATCTCACTGAACAGTAGAGCAAATATGTTAATTGTTCAGGATACTGAGTCTTCGCTGGCAGATATCGCGCAATGGATAAAAGTATTTGATGTTGCAATCCCTCAGGTTGAAATCACCGCCCATATCGTCACTATTAGCGAGGAGCAATTGAATGAACTCGGGGTTAACTGGGGACTGACTGGCAGCACACTAGTGGATGACATTTTGTCTTCCCCGACGTTGAATATTCCTTTGCAGGCTGAATCACCTTTTATTACCGCCGGAATGACGCTGACAAGGCTTAACGGAAAGATGCTCAACCTTGAATTAAGTGCGCTTGAGCAGGAGAATCAGGTCGAAATCATTGCCAGTCCCAGGCTTATCACCTCTCACGGGAATCCAGCTTCGATTAAACAAGGGACGGAGATTCCTTATGTCGTTTCACAGGGTAAGGACGAAGTGGCGACCGTCGAGTTTAAAGAAGCAGTGCTGGGTATGAAAATTACTCCGGAAGTGCTTGGAGAAGGTAACCTGCGGCTCACTATTCGTATCAGCCAGAATGTACCCGGTAAAGCCTTGCAAAAAGGGAGTAATGTGCCTCTGAGCATTGATAAACAGGAGATTGAGACCAAAGTAACGATTCAGGATGGACAAACTTTGGCACTGGGCGGGATTTTTCAGCAACATCAAAGTCAACAGCAGAATAAGGTGCCCGGGTTGGCAGAACTTCCGGTGGCTGGTCGTTTATTTCGTCGTGACGTGAGTCAACAAACTAAGCGGGAACTTGTGATATTTATCACTCCCAGACTGATATTTCCCTGATAAAGACAGCTATTCTCGCGTCCGGCAGGGATCAACATTGACGCAGCCCATTATTTAGCATAAAAGATTAGCGATTTTGTAAACCCGGAGCAGCTGCCCGGGACCAGATAAAATATCAGGTTATGGCTATTGCCTGCCGTTTGTTTGTTGCAAAAATGAACAAATCACACGGTTAAATATCGCTCCGTGGGGAGAAAGCTTCACCGGAGATCATTTATTTGGTTGCCAAATGGCCCTGAGTGTTGAGATAATTTTTTGTCTGACTCTTATTAACACTTATGAGGTCTCAGTGTCTGTCCCGCCTGTCAGCAAGGCTGAACGCGGGGTATCATCAACGAATTCTTAGTAATACCGATAAAATGGCAGAGAAACGAAATATCTTTCTGGTTGGGCCTATGGGTGCCGGCAAAAGCACTATTGGTCGTCAGTTAGCTCAGCAACTCAATATGGAATTTTATGATTCCGATCAGGAAATTGAGCGACGTACCGGAGCTGATGTTGGCTGGGTATTTGATGTAGAAGGCGAAGATGGTTTTCGTGATCGCGAAGAAAAAATCATCAATGAGCTTACTGAAAAACAGGGAATTGTCCTTGCGACGGGCGGTGGCTCAGTAAAATCACGTGAAACCCGCAATCGGCTTTCGGCCCGCGGCGTGGTGGTATATCTGGAAACCACGATAGAAAAGCAGCTGGCACGTACCCAACGTGATAAACGTCGTCCGTTACTTCAGGTTGATTCTCCTCCGAGAGAAGTACTGGAAGAACTGGCCGATGAGCGGAATCCTCTATATGAAGAAATTGCAGATGTGACCATCAGAACCGATGAGCAAAGTGCTAAAGTGGTCGCAAATCAGATTATTCATATGCTGGAAAGTAATTAATTTGTCTTAAGCAGACTCAGTCGCAGGGTATCGATCATTATGGAGCAGATCACGGTCTCACTTGAAGAACGTAGTTATCCGATCAGCATAGCTGCAGGTTTGTTTGATGATCCTGCATCATACTGGCCACTTAGTGCCGGGGATCATGCGATGGTGGTGACCAATGACACATTGGCACCGCTTTACCTGAGTTCTGTCATCCGGAAACTCTCGGCTGCAGGCGTTATCGTTGATCAGGTGATATTACCTGACGGCGAGCAATATAAGACTCTGACCGTCCTTGAGAAAATCTTCACAGCATTACTCGAAAAACCCCACGGTCGGGATACCACTCTGATAGCCCTTGGTGGCGGAGTCATCGGTGATATGACCGGGTTTGCGGCTGCCTGTTATCAGCGTGGCGTTCGTTTTATCCAGATGCCGACGACCTTACTTTCTCAGGTCGATTCCTCTGTCGGCGGGAAAACCGCAGTTAACCATCCTCTGGGTAAAAATATGATCGGCGCATTCTATCAGCCCGTGTCGGTCATTATTGATACTGATTGCCTGAAAACCCTGCCAGCACGTGAGCTTTCGTCCGGACTGGCAGAAGTGATTAAATACGGTATTATTCTGGATAAAGAATTTTTTGTGTGGCTGGAACAGCACATGGAAGAATTAGTGGCTCTGGATGAAAATGCACTTTCATGGTGTATCCGTCGTTGCTGTGAGATTAAAGCGGATGTCGTCGTGGCAGATGAACGTGAATCCGGGGTTAGAGCGTTGTTGAATCTGGGTCATACCTTTGGGCATGCTATTGAAGCTCATATGGGCTACGGTAACTGGCTACATGGTGAGGCTGTTGCTGCCGGGATGGTGATGGCAGCCCGAACGGCAGAACGTGTTAATGGGTTTACCACCGAAGATACTCAACGGGTTATTACCTTGCTGGAACGCGCCGGACTCCCGGTGAAAGGACCACGTGAAATGGCGGCTGAAGAATACCTGCCGCACATGATGCGCGATAAAAAAGTACTGGGTGGTGAACTTCGATTGGTTCTGCCACGCAATATTGGTGAGTCAGAAGTGAGAAGTGGTGTTGCACATGATATTGTTTTAGCTGCAATCAATGATTGTCAGGCAGACTGATAATACGACATACAGTGTTCTTGCACAGCAATGGACAGCGAGAGACAAACGGTTAAGTATGAGGTGGTTTAATGGATGAGTTTCAACCGGAAGATGAGTTAAAACCTGACGCCAGTGATCGCCCTGCTGCGCGAAGCCGTAAATCATCTCCAGGGCCAAAATTACCTGTTTCCAGACAACATATTATGGTTGCGGTGGGTATTCTGGTGCTGCTGATGTTAATTCTGGGCATTGGGTCTGCACTGAAAAGTCCTTCCGGTAGTGCTCCATCTTCGACAGCAAACTCTTCTTCCGGCAACAGTAAAGACATTGATCTTTCGGGCTCTGCAGGAATGAGTGGTCAGCCAGCCTCCGCTAACTCTCAGGCTCCGGCATCTTCTACTCCGGAGACTACCGTTGCTCAGGGTAATGCTGCTAATCCGACAAATGCCGCATCCGGCCATGATATTTCAATGCCAGCGATTTCCTCGACTCCTTCACAGGGAAATCCTGCTGCACCTACAGCAGATCAGCAACGTGTTACCGTTTCAGGTGATATGGGCAGTGCACTCAATAACACGCAAACCCCTGATGCCGGAGATGCGCCGCAGACATCGTTGCCCACAGCGCCGGCAACCTTAGATCGCACAGGTAAGCTTAAACTGAGTACAACATCTTCCGCAGGAACCGCTGCACCTGCGGCTTCTACTCCAACGGCCGCTCATCGGGCGCCACAGAGCAGTGTCAGCCACAGCAACGAACGTAAGGCGGTAGCCGCTGAGCGTGAACGTGAACGTGAAACCCGCCGAATTGCGGAACAACGCAGGACTGAAGAGCAGCGTCGGATTGCTCAACAGCGTAAAGCTAATCAACAGAAAGTAGCAGAGCACCGGGCGTCAGAATCATCTAAATCCGTTAGCCAGACAGCAAAACCGGTAAAACGTGAGGCTGCTGCGTCTTCCGTCACCCGCACAGAGAAGCCTGCGGCACAGACGGCCAGCCAGTTACCAAGGGGTGAATATACTCTGCAGTTGAGTGGAGCGACCCGCCAGGATGCTCTGAACAACTGGGCCAGACAACAGAAGCTGAGTAATTATCATGTGTATCAGACCGAACGTAATGGTAAACCCTGGTTTGTTCTGGTGAGCGGCTCATATGCAACATCTGCTGAAGCGAAGCGGGCCATTAGTGCTCTGCCAGAGGCGGTACGGGCACAGAGCCCTTGGGTTAAACCTCTGAGTCAGGTGAAGAAAGAGGCTGCAAAGTGATATTCACCGGGGCTGCTGATAGCAGCCCCATCTATAAGCGCAGATCTGCTGTCGGTTTATCCACAGCCATTAATGAAAACATCTCTATTACGACAGCATGAAAAAACACCGCGCTTTCCTGAAGTGGGCAGGGGGGAAATATCACCTGCTTGATGACATTCGTCGATGCCTGCCCGAAGGGGATTGCTTAGTCGAACCTTTTGTTGGTGCAGGCTCAGTCTTTCTGAACACTGACTATTCCTGTTACCTGTTGGCTGATATTAATAGCGATTTAATCAATCTGTACAATATCATCAAAACCAACAGTAGTTCGTTTATTGCTGATGCTCGCCAGCTCTTTACAGCAGAATCGAATGACTCTGATACCTATTATGCTCATCGTAGAGAATTTAATCAGAGTCGCGATCCTTACCGGCGTGCACTGCTATTTCTGTATTTAAACCGCCATGGCTATAACGGGCTTTGCCGTTACAATCTGCGCGGGGAGTTTAATGTTCCTTTCGGGCGCTACCAGAAGCCTTATTTTCCGGAGGCAGAACTGTTATGGTTCGCTGAACGGTCACAAAAGGCGACATTTATCTGTCAGTCATACGATTCTACATTAAGCCAGGCAATGCCGGGTTCGGTAGTGTATTGCGATCCACCTTATGCACCGTTATCGGCTACTGCGAACTTCACTGCCTACCATACCAACAGTTTTAGCCTGCCTGAGCAGATCCAGTTGGCCGAACTTGCCGAAAAACTGGCCAGGGAATGTGCCGTCCCTGTGCTAATCTCTAACCATGATACGGAGCTGACACAGCAATGGTATAAAGAGGCCATTCTGCATGTGGTGAAAGCCCGACGCTCTATCAGCCGTAATGTGAATGGCCGAACTAAAGTCAACGAAATATTGGCGCTTTATCGTTAAACTGACCCTAACCAGCGTCATTCTTCAGGTAATGAGCCTGAAAAATGCTATCGGGAGAGTAGGATGAAAGACTATTTAATAGCACCCTCAATCTTGTCTGCAGATTTTGCCAGACTTGGCGAAGATACCGCGAAAGCACTTGCTGCAGGGGGGGATGTTGTCCATTTCGATGTCATGGATAACCATTATGTTCCTAACCTGACGATGGGGCCGATGGTTCTGAAAGCGTTACGTGATTATGGTATCTCTGCCCCGATTGATGTTCATTTGATGGTCTCTCCGGTAGACAGTCTGATCCCTCAGTTTGCTAAAGCAGGTGCCAGCTATATCACATTCCATCCTGAAGCCACGCTGCATGTTGACCGTACTCTGCAACTGATTAAAGAACACGGTTGTAAGGCCGGCCTGGTCTTTAATCCGGCAACGTCTCTCAGTTACCTTGATTACGTGATGGACAAGATAGATGTAATTTTACTGATGTCGGTTAACCCGGGATTTGGAGGGCAAAGTTTTCTGCCATCTACACTGAACAAATTACGTGAAGCCCGCAAACGTATTGACTACAGTGGTTTTGATATCCGTCTCGAAGTTGACGGTGGAGTTAAGGTCGATAACATTGCCCAGATTGCTGCTGCAGGCGCAGATATGTTTGTGGCAGGGTCGGCTATCTTTGGTCACCCGGACTATAAAAAGATTATTGATGATATGCGCCGTGAACTGGAGAGTGCAAATGGTTCATTTCACTGATATTCGTGCACTAGCTTTTGACCTGGATGGCACCCTGACTGACAGTGCCCCGGGATTGGCAAAAGCAGTGGACTTAACGTTACAGCATATGAATTTACCGGTTGCCGGGGTTGACCGTGTTTCAACCTGGATTGGTAACGGTGCTGATATTATGATGAAACGTGCGCTGACTTATGCATTGCAACATGAGCCTTCAGGTGAAGATATCGTCAGGAGCCGTGGGTTATTTGATGATTTTTATGCACAAACTGCCGAAGAAGGTAGTGCGCTGTTTCCCGGGGTCAGCCAGACTCTGCAAAAATTGCATCAGCAAAATATTCCTATGGCGATAGTCACCAATAAACCTACACCCTTTGTCGCACCATTACTCAAATCACTGGGAATTGACTCACTGTTTTCGCTGGTGATTGGCGGTGATGATGTGATAGCCAAAAAGCCCCATCCGGCGCCAGTCTATCTGGTGCTGGGAAAATTCGGGTTGAATACCAATGAGTTGCTTTTTATTGGTGATTCGCGAAATGATATTCAGTCGGCAAAATCAGCAGGTGTGCGCAGTGTCGGGATGACCTACGGATACAACTACGGTGAGCCTATTGCAGACAGCCAGCCGGATGTAGTGCTGGAAACATTTGACCAACTTTTGCCCCTGCTTGGGCGGTAATGAATCAGGATAAAATCTATGAGTAAACCCATTGTTTTTAGTGGCGCACAGCCTTCAGGTGAATTAACCATTGGTAATTACATGGGGGCACTTCGTCAATGGGTGCAGATGCAGGATGAGTACCACTGCATTTACTGCATTGTTGACCAGCACGCGATCACTGTCCGGCAGGACCCTGTTGCACTGCATAAAGCGACGCTCGATACACTTGCCCTTTATCTGGCTTGCGGGATTGACCCGGAAAAATCAACAATCTTTGTACAATCTCATGTTCCGGAGCATGCTCAGCTCTCCTGGTTACTCAACTGTTATACCTATTTTGGTGAGCTGAGTCGTATGACACAGTTCAAAGATAAGTCATCCCGCTATGCTGAGAATATTAATGCCGGACTGTTTGATTATCCGGTATTAATGGCTGCAGATATCCTGTTGTACCAAACCAATCAGGTTCCTGTCGGGGAAGATCAGAAACAGCACCTGGAACTGAGTCGCGATATTGCTCAGCGTTTTAATGCTCTGTATGGTGATATTTTCCGCATTCCTGAACCCTTTATTCCAAAATCGGGTGCACGCGTGATGTCACTGCTGGAGCCGACAAAGAAAATGTCTAAGTCAGATGACAACCGTAATAACGTCATCGGATTGCTTGAAGATCCTAAATCGGTAGTGAAAAAAATTAAACGCGCAGTGACCGATTCCGATGAGCCGCCTGTGATTCGTTATGATGTTAAAGAGAAGGCTGGCGTCTCAAACCTGCTGGATATCCTGTCCGGAGTGACCGGTCAGCCGGTGGCTGAACTGGAGAAAGAATTCAGCGATAAAATGTATGGGCATCTTAAAGGTGCGGTTGCTGATGCAGTCTCTGGAATGCTGACTGAACTGCAACAGCGTTTTGAACAGTACCGTAATGATGAACAATTACTGAATCGCATCATGAAAGAGGGGGCAGAGAAGGCCAGCCTTCGTGCCCGTGAAACACTGGATAAGGTGTACCAGGCGGTAGGGTTTGTTGCCCGTCCTGTGTAACTTACCAGCCACCAACCGGTAATCTGTTGAGCATAGGGCCACCCACAAGGTGGCCTTTTTTATTATCTGTGACCATAAAAAAACGCCGGTGAACCGGCGTTTTTTGTAACTTACCGCGAAACCTGTCAGGCCGCAGATTTGTTATTCAGCTTGTGTTTACTGACAAAGCCCAGCAACACACTCAGGATGAATACCACCGCATACAGACCGTTGGCGGTAAACAGTGCTGCATGCGGGCCACTGTGGCTCACTATCGGGCTGGTGACCACAAATGTCAGCATGGTACCAATGGTTCCACAGGTAAGAATGAAGTTCACCAGCTTTGGTGAAGCGACTTTGGTCTGCTGAGAGCCAAGTGTAATAATGGTGGTGTAAATAGCGCTGGAACTGAAACCCAGAATCATAATAATAATATGCAGCATTGATACTGCCTGGCTGTGGGTAAACCAGAACATTAATACGGTGGCGAGTCCGGTAATCACTGCCAGGATTTTCTGCATATCAACAAAGCGCAGAATCACACTGAACACCCACATACCTACCATATACGCCGTCCAGAAGTTACCTACCAGTTGTCCGGCTTCGGTAATCGGTACACCAAGATCTTTGGTGGCATATTCCGGTACCCATGAGATAAAACCGAGCTGGCCGAGGATATAGCAGAGTGCGGCGAGAGCCAGCATGAACACGCCCGTCCCCCATTTTTCCTTTTCTGCCGGTTTCAACTGGCTGGATTTAGCCAATACGGGGAATTCCACCATCAGTGTCAGGATAAAAATAGCCACATAGATTAGGCCAATGCAGCAATAAACCCAGTACCAGGGCAGGTTTTTTGCCAGAATCACACCTGCGATGATAGGGAACAGTGTTCCTGCCATGCTGAAGAATGAGTCAGTGAACAACAGTCGCGATCCTCGTTGCCGTCCTTCATACAGATGAGTAATCAGGAAAGTCCCTATCGACATAGTAATGCCACTGACGATACCCAGTACAAACATACATACAGAAAAGACAGCAATACTTTGCCCGGTCACTAAACCGAAGATTGCCACCACCATCAGAATAAAGCCGAAGATAAGCTGGCGTTTTAACGGGATGATTTCCATCAGCCAGGCATTAAGGAAAATGGCCGCCAGAATTCCGGTATTTAGAAAAGTAAAAGTATTGCTCATGCTGGCAACCGGCACGTGAAACGACTGAGCAATATTATCCATGACCATCCCGGTCACAATCACCAGAGCGCCGGTAAGCGCATAGGAGAAAAAGCTAATCCAGGTCAGGCCAATCAGGTTGGTCTTTGTCATTGTTTGACACCCTTGTAAGAATTAAAGGCGGTAATTACCCCAGGGATTGTAAAGTGAATCGTGATCTTTATAAATAATCAATGAAATATCATGGTTTTATTTCATGAGAAACATGATTTTATTCACATAATTCCAGCATGTCATTGATCTTTTCCTGCGATATCGGAGTTTTCTCTCCGGTAAATCTCTGGTTCTTACCCAACGAACTCTCTACAATTGAGCGCATTTTCCGTAGTGTGAATTCCATCAGGGAGTAATTATGTTGAAACGTACTTTGGCGGCAGCTGTGGCATTGCTTGCTCTTTCCTCTGCGGCTGCAGTGGCTGATACTCATGTGTTGCTAACGACTTCAGCCGGTAACATTGAGCTGGAACTGAACGATCAGAAAGCACCGATCACCGTTAAAAACTTTATCAGCTACGTCAATAGTGGCTTTTATAACAACACAGTATTTCATCGGGTAATTCCTGGCTTTATGATCCAGGGCGGGGGATTCACTGCGGATATGAAAGAAAAAGCACCCGGAGCGCCAATTAAGAATGAGGCAGACAACGGACTACGTAACCTGAGAGGGACTATCTCTATGGCACGTACTGCTGATCCGGACAGTGCGACCAGCCAGTTCTTTATCAACGTTTCTGACAATGCCTTCCTGGATCATGGCCAGCGCGACTTTGGTTATGCTGTGTTTGGTAAAGTGATCAAAGGTATGGATGTTGCGGATAATATTTCCCAGGTCGCCACTTCCAATGTGGGTCCTTATCAGAACGTTCCATCAAAACCGGTGACGATTATTTCTGCAAAAGTTTTACCCTGAATAGCCATCCGCCAGTGAGATTACCGGTTAATCTCACTGGCTTTCTGCACTAAAAATGATCCCTGCCGCTGAATCGTCGGATGCCGGAAACGGCGATATGTTCGGAAAGACTTCGGATGATCATCGGGCGGGAAAGGCCAGCCATGTTACTTCTGATCGATAACTATGATTCTTTCACCTGGAACCTCTGCCAGTATTTTACCCAGGCAGGAGTGAGTGTCCGGGTAGAGCGTAACGACGCACTCACACTTGCAGATATTGAAGCATTACCCGTCACTCACCTGGTGATATCCCCGGGACCTTGTACACCTGATCAGGCGGGTATTTCGGTGGCGGCTATCCGTCATTTTGCCGGCAAAATACCCATTCTTGGCGTTTGCCTGGGACATCAGGCGATTGCGATGGCGTTTGGAGGCCATGTGGTTCGTGCCCGACAGCCCATGCATGGTAAAACTTCATTGATTTGCCACGATGGACGGGGGGTGTTCAGTCAACTGAATAACCCACTGACTGTTACCCGTTACCATTCACTGGTTGCAGAGGCTGAAACACTTCCGGATTGTCTGGAGATCACTGCCTGGAGCGAAAACAATCATCAGTTTGATGAAATCATGGGAATCCGACATAAAACCCTGGCAGTCGAGGGAGTTCAGTTTCATCCTGAAAGCATTATGAGTGAGCAGGGTGTAGAATTATTGAAAAACTTCGTTAATCAGGCCGGTTAATGTTTGCCTTTACCTGATTTTTTATGCATATTTTTTGACTGGTTATTTAATTTAACAGACACGACAATCAGGCGGGATATTCAATGGCAAAAGAGACGATGGCAGTAAACCGGGAAACATTTGATCAGGTGATTTTGCCTGTTTATGCGCCAGCTCAGTTTGTCCCTGTCAGGGGTAAAGGCAGCCGCGTGTGGGACCAGCAGAGAAAAGAGTATGTTGATTTTTCCGGCGGGATTGCGGTAACGGCATTAGGCCACTGCCATCCGGCATTGGTTGAAACGTTGAAAACCCAGGGTGAAACTCTGTGGCACACCAGTAATGTTTTCACCAATGAGCCAGCTTTACGACTGGCAAGTAAGCTGATTGCCGCAACTTTTGCTGAGCGGGTCTTTTTTGCCAATTCTGGTGCTGAAGCGAATGAAGCGGCATTTAAACTAGCCCGTTACTATTCATCAGTGCGTCACAGCCCTTACAAAACAAAAATTATCGCTTTCCATCACGCTTTTCATGGTCGTACCTTGTTTACGGTATCGGTCGGCGGTCAGCCGAAGTATTCTGATGGTTTCGGGCCTAAACCGGCAGACATTGTACATGTTCCTTTTAATGACCTGGAGGCAGTGAAAGCGGTGATGGATGACCATACCTGTGCGGTCGTGCTGGAACCCATCCAGGGCGAAGGGGGGATCACACCAGCCACGCCTGAGTTTATGCAGGGATTGCGTGCGCTCTGTGACCAATATCAGGCATTGTTAGTCCTGGATGAAGTGCAAAGCGGAATGGGTCGTAGTGGTAAACTCTTCGCTTATGAACACTATGGAGTTACGCCTGATATTCTGACCACTGCCAAAGCATTAGGCGGCGGATTCCCTGTCAGCGCAATGCTGACTACTGAAGAGATTGCCTCAGCAATGTCTCCGGGAACTCACGGAACGACATACGGAGGTAACCCTCTGGCGTGTGCCATTGCTGAAACTGCATTGGATACCATAAACACACCAGAAGTGCTGGAAGGAATTGAACAGCGTCGTCAGTGGTTTGTTGAAGAACTTGAAAAAATTAATCAACGTTTCTCTGTCTTCAGCGAAATCCGCGGCAAGGGTTTACTGATTGGTGCCGCACTGAAAGAAGAGTATCAGTCGAAGGCCCGTGATTTGCTGCATGCTGCAGCAGATGAGGGAGTAATGATCCTGACTGCCGGTACAGGAGTTATTCGTTTCGCACCGTCCCTGGTGATCCTTGAGCAGGATATCCGTGAGGGAATGTCCCGTCTGGCAAAAGCTGCCGAAAAGATATTTGCCTAAACTAGTCTCTGGTGGCAGCCTTTGGGCTGCCATTATCTTTAGGGTCCGTATTTTTACTTATCAGCCACTGACCGTGACGGGGACGCTGACGCCAGACGATAGACGAAATAGTTCTCATCACCTTAAGATGGCTTAAAATCTGATCCAGCTGTCTTTCCATAATAGTGACCGGGCCGAGGGGGATTTTGTCCGGCGCATCCATGACAAAATTACTATGATCCTCATCATTCTGGTAACGTAGCCGTTGTTGGCACTGTTGCAGCGCGATTTCACAGGATTCCAGATAGCGCTGTGCGAGATCCGGGGTCAGCATGGTATGTTCACGGGCAAGTGTGGTCAGTACATTGATATGCTCAACGATAAACTGGCTATGCGTTACCCACAGGCGCATTTCACTCAGATATTCGTTATCAAAGCCGGGTTCCTGCATGGCCTGATTAAGTGAATTAAACAGGGCGTTATGCCGCTGGTTGGCTTTGATTCTGATATTTTCCAGCACGTCGGCGGTTTGTTCAGGTCCGAGCAGGATTTGTAAGGCGGTCTGGTAGGTCTCCAGCACATCCTGAGCATTTTTACGTAATAAGGCACTTTGCCATTGTGGCCATAGCCAAACCATGCCGGCAAAAGCAATCAGGCAGCCCATCAGCGTATCCAGCAGCCGGGGAACCAGGAAATTCACCCCATTCAGTGATAATAACTGCAGGCTGTATACCGCGGTCACGGTAAAACCAATCGTCGCCCATCCGTAATACTGGCGTGAGAAAAGATAGCTGAACAGTGTAATCACCAGCATCGTGAGCAGGATGACCGGTTCCGGGGTAGATAGCTTCAATGATAAGGCCGCAATAATAAGCCCGACAAATGTGCCAAGAGCACGGTGTTGGATTCGTACCCGGGTGGCGATATAACCATTCTGGCTGACCAGAATAATGGTCATCAATACCCAATAAGGTTTTGGCATATTCAGCGACAGGGCCAACATACTGGCTGCCATCAGCATCACGGAGAAACGTCCTGCAGTACGCAGAGCCGTCGATTTAAATGACAAATAGCTGCGTAACGCCGGCCAAAAAGGTAAACGACGCTGAGTATCTGCCATAATATCACGGCGATAAAGCGGCATCCCTGATTGCAGCACTTTGGCTATTTTACTGAAGTGATAAGAGTAAAATTGTCCGACAGGATTGTCAGGATACCGACGGGCGATATTCTGTAACTCTTCCAGGGATTCACTCATCGAAAACTTGCCGGGTATCTGGTGATACAGGATATTGTCCGCTGTCTTTCTTAACTGCTCAGCTACCTGCTCGGCATTACGCTTGATTATGTCCGCTGACTGGCTTTTTTCCACCAGTTCCCTGACATCTTTGCTCTGGCTAAGAGTGACAGAAATGTGTTCCTGCAAATCTTCGGCCATCATAAATGTCCGGATTAAATAGCGTTCGCGGCTGTTTTTTTCCGCCGAAAGCATATGAATTTGCTGATAGCCAGTATTTATCAGATCGACAACTTTTTGTTGATAATTCAACAGTTCGGGCAGCGATTTATCATAATCGTTACTGCTGAGTAGTGCGTATTTCGCTTCACAATAGTTAGCCAGTGCACGGTACAGCAGGCTAAGAGTTTCCCGCAGCGGCTGATCTTTTGACAGTCTGAACCAATACCAGTTAAACAGTCCGTACCATAATGTTCCGCCGCCATATAATAGTGGCGGGCCCCATACCGGCATTCTTCCAGCCAGACTGAGCGTAAAAGTCATGGCGATCAACGCACCCGGCAACAGACGGCCATGTAATGGACTGATTTCGCCGCAGACACCAATCAGCAGAGGTAAAATTCCGACAATAAATGGTAGTGGGACATTATGTTGCAACAACCATTGCAGCAGAAAGCTGCTGAAGGCAAACAACGATCCACCAATAATAATGCGCTTAAAAAAATGACGGTGCGGAGTGTCCAGCCCGGAAAGATTACAGCATGCGGGAACCAGCGAGAAGAGCAGCCCTTTTTGCAGATCTCCCGCCAGCCAGCTAATCGCAACGGGTAGACAGAGGACCAGCGTTTGACGCAGTGCGTAATTGACTTCCGGATGATAAATAATTCTGCGCCACATCAGATACAACCGCAGGTAGACAGTAAAACGGAACACGGCAGGGGCCTGCCGTGCCTATCACAAATTAACGGGTGCCGTAGACGACGATCGTTTTTCCATGCGCGGAGATGAGATTCTGATCTTCCAGCATTTTGAGAATACGTCCTACTGTTTCGCGGGAGCAGCCGACGATTTGGCCAATTTCCTGACGGGTAATTTTAATCTGCATTCCATCCGGGTGAGTCATAGCATCCGGCTGTCGTGCCAGGTTAAGTAGCGTCTGAGCGATACGGCCAGTCACGTCAAGGAAGGCCAGGTTGCCTACTTTTTCAGAAGTGACCTGCAGGCGCCGGGCCATCTGAGATGACAAGCGCATTAAAATTTCGGGATTGACCTGGATGAGCTGTCGAAATTTCTTGTATGAAATTTCCGCAACTTCACATGCCACTTTGGCACGTACCCAGGCGCTTCGTTCCTGACCTTCCTCAAATAATCCCAACTCTCCAATGAAATCGCCCTGATTCAGATAAGAGAGGATCATCTCCTTTCCTTCTTCATCTTTAATCAGAACTGCGACGGAGCCCTTCACAATGTAGTAAAGGGTTTCCGCTTTCTCACCCTGATGGATAAGTGTGCTCTTGGAGGGGTATTTGTGAATATGACAATGGGACAGGAACCATTCTAATGTAGGGTCTGTTTGTGGTTTACCAAGAACCATTCTCTTCTATCCTCTGTTGTAATCGTGCCGGAAACACAGGGGGTAAGCTCCTGTGGGGCGCTGAAATCATAGGGCATTTTCGGCTGGCATTCACGACAATCAGTCAGGCTCCTTTCTGACGATCCTGCTCGTTTAGCCATAGTTGTCATCGGGTAAAAAAACACTACCCTCTGTTTGTAGCACACCCTGACGAAACTGTCTCCTGTTGTCTTGTCTGACTTTTGTCATTTGGGGCAGATTGCTGTTTATACTCTGAAGGAGTAATCTGGCGGAAATTTTAACAATTGAGAGTGAGCATAATGCAGGCACGTGTGAAATGGGTCGAAGGACTGAACTTTATCGGGGAGTCTGCGTCCGGACACCAGGTTCTGATGGATGGAAACTCAGGCGATAAGGCACCCAGTCCGATGGAAATGGTCCTTATGGCAACCGGAAGTTGCAGTGCCATTGACGTGGTCTCTATTCTGCAGAAAGGCCGCCATGAGGTTGCTGATTGTGAGGTCAGGCTGACTTCTGAACGTCGTGAAGAAGCTCCTCGCTTGTTTACCCATATCAATCTGCATTTTATTGTCAGCGGCCATAATCTTTCGGATAACGTCGTTGAACGGGCAGTAACGCTATCTGCAGAAAAGTATTGTTCCGTATCTTTAATGTTGGGTAAAGGAGTGAACATTACCCATAGCTTTGAAGTGATTAATCGCTAACAAGGCGGTCACGGGTGCCAGTTAGCACCCGTGACCTTAGTTGAGGCAACGCTCTTCCATGAGCCGTTTGACCAGGGGAGTCATAATCAATTCCATGGCCAGCCCCATTTTCCCGCCAGGCACCACCAGTGTATTGATATGTGAAATAAACGAACCCTGGATCATGGCCAGTAAATAGGGAAAGTTAATTTCTTCCAGACCACGAAAATGGATCACGACAAAACTTTCATCCAGTGAAGGGATGGTTTTGGCGGCGAAAGGATTAGACGTATCGACAGTCGGTACCCGCTGGAAATTGATGTGGGTGCGTGAGAACTGTGGAGTGATGTAATTAATATAATCATCCATTGAGCGTACCACTGAATCCATCACTGCTTCTCTGGAGTGGCTTCGTTCACGCATATCCCTGACAAGTTTCTGAATCCATTCCAGGTTCACGATAGGCACTACGCCTACCATCAGGTCCACTTTATCGGCAACGTTATGCTGTTCAGTGACAATTCCACCGTGTAAACCTTCATAAAACAGCACGTCCGTATTGTCCGGCAGTGGCTGCCAGGGGGTAAATGTTCCGGGGACCTGTTTCCAGGGCACCGCTTCATCATAGGTGTGCAGATATTTTCGTGAACGGCCGGTACCCTGCAGGCCGTACTCGTTAAAGGTCTGTTCCAGCAATGAGAAGTCGTTCGCCTCGGGGCCGAAGTAACTGATATGTCGCCCTAAGTCACGGGCTTTGCGGATGGCAACATCCATTTCTGGTCTGCTGTAGCGGTGAAAGCTGTCACCTTCCAGCTCAGCGGCATGAATGTTGAGTTGCTGGAATATTTTACGGAAGGCAAGGCTGGTCGTTGTGGTACCGGCCCCGCTGGATCCGGTCACAGCAATAATAGGATGTCTGGCGGACATGAAAATTTGCTCCCTGGACCGATACGGCTGACAGCATTGTTAGCATGTCTGGCAGCGTGTGTCATCTGTCAGTAAGGAGAAGTTACTACTCAGCTCTGAAATCACTGGCAGGCATCAGAGTTACAGATTCATGTAATTCTGACCAAACGACGACAATTTTCCCTGCACTCAATTGCTGACGAATATCCGCTGTTTTCTCAGCCAGTGTACGCTCATATTCGCCATAATCGGTGCCTTCTCTGAGCACAAAGGACTCGATCAGGTTATCCAGGGTTTCAGGGGAGATTTGTTGCCAGGGAATGATCACGATTATTTATCCAGCCAGGTTGAAAGCCATTGCGGAATGCGTTGTTCAAGCCACATGACCGGACGAGTCAGAGATCCTCCGACAAAGCCAACGTGCCCACCATATGGGGACAACTGATAAGTGATGCTCGGCGACAGATGTTCCGGATTAGGTATCACATCCGGCACCATGAATGGATCATCCTCAGCGTGAATGATCAGCATTGGTTTTTCGACACCAGATAACAGAGGCATGCCACTCGCACGACGATAGTAGTCAGTAGCGTCTATGAAACCATGATTTTTTGACGTGATTTCATCATCAAACTCCCGCAACCGGTGAATCTTATTCAGTCTTTCGGCGGTGATATCCAGTAACCCTGGATAAGCTTTAAGTTTCCGGCGAACGTTCTTTTTCATCTGTGTCAGAAGGTAGAACTGGTAGAAGCGCGAAAACCCTTGTTCCAGCTTAAAGCTACAGGGCTCTAACATCAGCGGAGCGGAAACAATGACACCGGCGTCCAGCAGGCAGTCGTTGCCCTGTGAGCCCATCATGCAGGCCAGCATATTACCGCCCAGAGAAAAGCCGGTGGCGGCGGTCGGAACCTGCCCCATAGTCTGCCTCATCCAGCGTAAGAAATAGCTGGCATCGGCAAAATCTCCGGAGTGGTAATTCTGTTTCCGACGATTGGATTCACCGCTGCAACCCCGAAAATGCATTACCACACCGAGCCAGCCGCGTTTCTGAAATGAGGACAGTAATCCGTGCGCATAAGGACTGTTAACGCTTCCTTCAAGTCCATGAAAAATAACCGCCCGCGATTTATGCAGAGCATGTTGCGGGTTTTCGCTCCAGGCAAGATCAACAAAATCACCATCAGGTAATTCAAGCCTCTGCCAGTAGGGTTTTATCCGCACAATACGTCGCAGGATCCTTGGCAGAAGAGTCTGAATATGAGGGTTTTTCAACTGAGGAATAGGTGTAAATTCCTCCGCTGCGTTACGACAAATTTTCATACCGTCGGGTCTTGTCTGATCCATAACTCACTGTATAGTTTCAAAGGTTAATTTAATCCTGAGACAGGAATGGTGTCACGCATGGAAATGGGATTATTTCTCTCGTTACTTGGCTTTCTTTGGGTCGCGGCAATAACACCAGGCCCTAATAATATGTTACTTACCGCCTCCGGCGCCAATTTTGGTTTCATCCGGTCATTTCCGCTGATGCTTGGCATTATGCTGGGCATGCAGGTCATGTTGCTCATGGTGGCCTTTGGGATTGGTGGCCTTATTCTGGTCTATCCTGCTCTCCATTTATTGCTGAAAGTTGCTGGAAGCCTGTATTTACTCTGGCTGTCATGGAAAATAGGCAGTGCTCCTTATGAAGCACTGGATATCGATAATTCCGCAGTATCCGCAAAGGCAATGCCATTCTGGCAGGGGGGATTATTGCAGTTAATTAATCCCAAAGCATGGTTGATGTCATTGGGTGCGGTGGCAAGTTTTAGTCTCGCAGGTGTCAACTACCGTTCATCGGTGTTGGCCATCAGTTTCGCGATGTTTCTGGTTAATATCGTCGCCGGCGTGATCTGGCTCGGTTTTGGTACCTTTATCAGCCGTTGGCTAAAGAGCCGTCAGTCCTGGACAATTTTTAACATCGGTATGGGATTACTGACCGCATCCTGCGTCATCCTGATCTGGTTATAAATATCCTCTGCGCAGTCAGTCATCAGCTCCGTCATACTCTGTCCTGTCAGTTGCCAGGGCAGGTCATGGTATCGACATAACCTGCAACAAGGGCTCTGACAGCCGACTGTTAGCTCTTCTAAACCTGATGACATGTTCAGCGGGGCACAGAACTCATCGCTTCAAGTTGCTCCTGCATATCAAGCCATTCCATTTCACATTCTTCCAGAGCAGACTGACTTTCTGCCTGAACTTTCAGGGCTGCGGTTAAATCAGTTTTCCTCGATTGTTCATAGATATCGGGTTGGCTGAGTAATTGCTCATTTTCGCTGAGAGTTTTCTGCAGGGCCGACATCCGTTTTTCCAGCTGCTCGATTTTTTTACGTAAAGGCTGGGTTTGTGTCCGCAGCTCAGCTTCACGTCTTTTTTGATCTTTACGGGCCTGGGCGCTGTTTTCCTGGTCTGGTTTGGTGGACTCTCCGGCAACGCTGTTTTTCTGCTGAGTGGTGAGCCATTGCTGATAATCATCCAAATCGCCATCAAATACCGCGACATTTCCGGCATCTACCAGATAGAGTTCATCGGTGGTGGCACGAATCAGATGCCGATCGTGTGATACCACCACTAATGCGCCTTCGTAATCAATCAGCGCTTCGGTGAGTGCCTGACGCATGTCCAGATCGAGGTGGTTGGTCGGTTCGTCCAGCAGCAGCAAATTGGGTCGTTCCCAGACCACCAGAGCCAAAACCAGACGTGCCTTTTCTCCCCCGGAAAATCGTCCGGTGACTTCTTTGACTTTATCACCCTGAAACCCGAACCCACCGAGATAATCCCTGAGCTGTTGTTCTGTTTCCCGCGGGGCCTGGCGTTGTAAATGTTGCAAAGGAGATTCATCGGCCCGCAGATATTCCAGCTGATGCTGGGCGAAATAGCCAAGTTTTATCCCTTTTGCCAGCGTGACTTCGCCTTGCTGAGGGATTAAGTCTCCTGCCAGTAATTTAATTAACGTCGATTTTCCTGCGCCATTCCGCCCCAGTAAACCAATCCGCGATCCCGGGACCAGATTCAGTTTGATCGAGTTAAGAATCACTTTCTCGCCATACCCGGCTGTGACTTTTTCCATTTTCAGCAAAGGATTAGGTAAGCTTTCCGGCGGCAGAAACTGAAAGCTAAACGGGTTATCCACATGAGCAGGGGCAATCAGCTCCATCCGCTCCAGCATTTTTATCCGGCTCTGTGCCTGACGGGCTTTAGTCGCTTTGGCCCTGAAGCGGTCAATGTAGTGCTGAAGATGTTCAACTTTATCCTGCTGGCTTTGATAAAGGGCTTGTTGCTGAGCCAGTCGGGTGGCTCTCTGACGTTCAAAATCACTGTAGTTACCGGTGTATTCGAACAGATTTTCCTGCTCAATATGCAGAATTTTGTTCACTGTTGGATCCAGAAAATCCCTATCGTGGGAAATCAGGATTAATGTCCCGGTATAACTTTTAAGCCAGCGCTCAAGCCAGATGACAGCATCTAAATCGAGGTGGTTAGTGGGTTCATCGAGTAATAACAGATCGGAACGGCAAAGCAGCGCCTGAGCAAGATTAAGTCGCATCCGCCATCCACCGGAGAAGTCTTTGACCGGTGACTGTAATTGCTGCTGGCTAAATCCTAATCCATTCAACAGGCTGGCCGCACGGGACTGAATCGTCCAGGCCTGCACCGCATCCAGTTTGCCATGTAATAAGGCAATTTTATTGCCATCATTTTCTGCGTTAGCCAGAGCTAGTTCACGTTCCAGTTGGCGGTATTCTCTGTCACCGTCTATGACATATTCGATGGCTGGCTGATTCAATGCCGGCGTTTCCTGGTTCACCCAGGCTAACGCCCAGTTCCCGGGGAAGCTGACATTTCCGGCATCACTGGTCATCTCACCTTTCAACAAGGATAACAGGGTGGATTTACCGCAGCCATTTTTCCCCACCAGACCTACTTTCTGGCCCGGATTAATCGTAGCGGAAGCGTTTTCCAGCAGCACCCGGGTACCGCGTCGAATTTGTAGTGAAGAGAAGACAATCATAAGCGCCGTATCGTCAGAATATGTTAAATTATCAGCTAAAGGGAACCAGCGATTAAACCGGAAAGGTAGTTGTGTGCAGCATGGTAGCTGAAATAGTTATCCGTGACGATGATTTGGAGGAGAACAATGTCAACACAGCCCAAAATTCTGCTGCTGTACGCTCATCCTGAATCTCAGGAGTCGGTGGCAAACAGGATTTTATTAGATACTGCAAGGCAGCAGGACAATGTGACTGTGCATGATTTGTATGCCTTCTATCCTGATTTTTTTATCGATATTCACTACGAACAACAATTGCTACGTGAGCATGACATTATCGTGTTCCAGCACCCCTTATATACTTACAGTTGTCCCGCACTACTGAAAGAGTGGTTTGATCGCGTTTTATCGCGGGGATTTGCTACCGGAAACGGGGAGCATGCGCTGGCCGGGAAATACTGGCGCAGTGTTATCACCACAGGTGAACCGGAAACTGCTTATCATCAGCATGGTCTGAACCGCTATCCGATGACAGAAATTATGCGTCCTTTTGAACTCACCGCACAAACCTGTCGGATGCACTGGTTAACACCAATGATTATCTATTGTGCCAGACGCCAGAGTGCAAAAGCGATGAAAACATTCGCCAGTGCTTATGATGACTGGCTGTCCCAGCCATTACCTCAGGGGGTTATTTGATGGAAGGACCAGGCCTGTTAACAGCGGGGGTGATTTATCTGGGCGCAGCGGTGGTGGCCGTTCCTATTGCTGCGAGAATCGGGATTGGCGCAGTGCTGGGTTACCTGCTTGCGGGGATTGCTATTGGGCCATGGGGGGTAGGATTAATCAGTGATGTTGATGAGATTCTGCACTTTTCGGAACTGGGTGTTGTGTTTCTGATGTTTATTATTGGGCTGGAGCTTAACCCCAGTAAACTCTGGGAGCTTCGGCGTTCTATTTTTGGGGTCGGTGCCGCTCAGGTTATTTTTTCTGCGGCGATTCTGGGAGGGTTGCTCTGGCTGACCCATTTTTCCTGGCAGGCAGCATTAATTGGCGGTATTGGTCTGGCAATGTCTTCAACCGCGATGGCCCTGCAGCTGATGCGTGACAAAGGGATGAATCGCAGCGAAGCGGGGCAACTTGGCTTCTCTGTCTTGTTATTTCAGGATCTGGCGGTCATTCCCGCACTGGCACTAATTCCTCTGCTGGCTGGCGGCGATGGCCAACATCATACCGACTGGATTAAGGTTGGCATGAAAGTACTGGCATTTGCCGGTATGTTGGTGGGTGGTCGTTATCTGCTGCGCCCCATATTTCGTTTTATCGCGGCATCGGGTGTGCGGGAAGTTTTTACTGCCTCGGCCTTGTTGCTGGTGATTGGTTCAGCTGTATTCATGGATGCCCTGGGACTGTCGATGGCTCTGGGGACATTTATCGCGGGAATTTTGTTGGCAGAAAGTGAGTACCGGCATGAACTGGAAGTTGCTATAGAGCCTTTTAAAGGTTTACTGCTTGGCCTGTTCTTTATTTCGGTAGGTATGGCCCTGAATCTGGGCGTGTTATATACCCATATTGGTGAAATCGTTCTGGCGGTATTCGTGCTGGTTACGGTGAAAACCCTGGTGTTGTATGTGCTGGCCCGTATCTATGGTTTACGCAGCTCTGAACGTTTGCAGTTTGCCGGAGTACTGAGTCAGGGCGGTGAATTTGCCTTTGTCTTATTTTCGGCTGCAACGACTGCTCATCTGTTTTCAGGCGAACAGCTACCGCTGCTACTAGTGACTGTCACCTTATCAATGATGACAACGCCTTTACTGATGCAGGGGATTGATAAAATTCTGGTTCGCCGGTTCAATAAATCCGGCGATGAAACCAGTGAAAAACATTATGTCGAAGATGATCAACCGCAGGTGATTGTGGTGGGATTCGGACGTTTTGGACAGGTGATAGGCCGCCTGTTGATGGCAAATAATACCCGTATCACGGTACTTGAACGCGATATTAGCGCCGTCAGTCTGATGCGAAAATATGGCTACAAAGTCTACTATGGCGATGCCACAGAGCTCGAATTGTTGCGCGCTGCCGGGGCGGAAGGGGCCGAATCAATAGTGGTCACCTGCAATGATCCGGAAGATGCGATGACTATTGTTCAGCTTTGCCAGCACCATTTCCCGCATCTGAAAATTCTGGCGCGCGCCCGTGGGCGTGTGGAGGCTCACGAATTACTTCAGGCAGGTGTGACACAATTCAGTCGCGAAACCTTTTCCAGTGCACTGGAATTGGGTCGTAAGACTTTGATTAGCCTGGGGATGCATCCGCACCAGGCGATGCGGGCTCAGCTCCATTTTCGTCGTCTGGACATGCGAATGCTACGTGAGTTGATGCCTAACCACGACGATAACGGACAGATTTCGCGGGTCCGTGAGGCTCGTCGTGAGCTGGAAGATATATTCAACCGGGAAATGCAGCAGGAAAAACGACAGTTTGATGGCTGGGATGAGTTTGAATAACGAAGTAAAACCTGACCGGAGGGCGTTATCGCCCCCGTATTCATCACAGGCAGGGTGAGAGATGCGTAAACGTTTTATTGCCGGGGCCGTTTGCCCTGAGTGTCAGCAAAAAGATACTCTGGCGATGTGGCAGGAAAACAACATTGATGTCGTCGAATGTGTAAAATGCGGCCATCAGATGCGTGAGGCTGATAAAAAAGTGACCGAAAATATTCGGCATCATGAACAGATTATTGGCGTATTTACCCCCAAATAGTGCCGGTTTTATCTTTTTTTTGCACTGAAACTTACAGTGGGATTGAATTTCGCTACAATCAGCGCCATTAAGACCGGAGAGGAAAAGTAACCCGTTTTTCCGGTCAGGACCTTTCTGGTTGGTGTTATTGCAGGCAAGAATAAACCAATGAGACAGGATTTAAGTTCTCAACGGTTAGGAGATATCATGAAAGTAGCAAAAGACCTGGTAGTCAGTCTCGCCTATCAGGTACGTACAGAAGATGGCGTATTGGTTGATGAATCCCCGGCAAATGCGCCGCTGGAATATCTGCACGGTCATGGTTCCCTGATTTCTGGTCTGGAAAAAGCACTGGAAAATCATGAGCCAGGTGACAAGTTTGATGTGAATATTGCCGCTGACGATGCCTATGGTCAGTTCGACGACAATCTGGTTCAGCGTGTACCGAAAGATGTGTTTGTCGGTGTTGATGAACTGCAGGTAGGTATGCGTTTTCTGGCAGAAACTGATCAAGGGCCTGTGCCGGTAGAAATTACCGAAGTGGGTGATGATTATGTGGTGGTTGATGGAAACCATATGCTGGCCGGGCAAAACCTGAGCTTCAACGTAGAAGTGATGGCTATCCGTGAAGCGACGGCTGAAGAGCTGGCACATGGTCATGTGCATGGTGAGCATGGCCACGATCACGATCACGATCACGATCACGATCACGGTCAGGAAGGTTGTGGTACCGGCGGATGTGGCTGTCACCACTAATCAAGCCTGAGACAGCCGCTGCCATGCGGCTGTCTGTACTGCCCTCAGTAATGAGGTGGGGGCGTCTCTTCTGACTGAGGGGCGACTAATGACGGTGCGGCCGTTTTCACTTTCTCTGCCAGCATCCGGAATTGGTCCCGCATTTTTGCCATCTCAATTTCGTGTCTGACAACTATCTGATTTAGTTCTTCAATAGTCAGTTCCTGAAAAGCAATCTTGCTTTCAAGCGCTTCCAGACGTTGTTCCCATTCGGACGCTTGCATTCTTCTTCCTCACTATTTCTTTTGCGTGTCATGATGCTCGATCTACGGTGATTATTCGACCCCTGTAACAGTAATTCGTCTGTTTTTTGCTGTCATCGCACCCTCCGCCTTGAAATTCCCGACAATGACCCAATAATTTTTGAAACTTCCTGATGCAAAAAAGGTCGGAGGTTAACAGAGATTGATCGTGCTGACGGTGTGTTACACCGATATATACCGTTATAGTGTGGGTAATGAAAACACAATAATCACCGGAGTCTGATGCTTCGGTTGGGAGATATGGATGAAATCATTGTTTAAAGTCTCATTGTTAGCGACCACATTAGCCGTTGCGCTGAATGCTCCTGTGGTTATGGCTGCGGATACTGCTGCCAAAACAACTGAGCAGGCGCCTAAGACTAATGCTGCATTTAAAGACCAGAACCAACAGTCTGCTTATGCACTGGGTGCTTCACTGGGTCGCTACATGGACAATTCTCTGAAGGAACAAGAGAAGCTTGGTATCAAGCTGGATAAAAAACTCCTGATCGACGGTGTTCAGGATGCTTTCGCTGGTAAGAGCAAATTATCCGATGCTGACATTGAACAGACTCTGAAAGCATTTGAAGCTAAGGTGAAATCAGCAGCTCAGGCGAAAATGGAAAAGGATGCCAAAGAGAATGCTCAGAAAGGTGATGCTTTCGCCGCTAAGTTCGCTAAAGAAGCCGGCGTGAAGAAAACCGCCAGCGGACTGCTGTACAAAGTAGAGAAAGAAGGTACTGGTCCGGCTCCTGTTGATAGCGATACCGTTGTTGTTAACTACAAAGGCACCCTGATCGACGGAACAGAGTTTGATAATTCTTACAAACGTGGTGAGCCATTATCTTTCCGTCTGGATGGTGTTATCCCTGGCTGGACCGAAGGTCTGAAGCACCTGAAGAAAGGCGGTAAAATTAAGCTGGTTATTCCACCAGATCTGGCTTACGGACAGAACGGCGTTCCTGGTATTCCACCAAACTCAACCTTAGTGTTTGACGTTGAATTACTGGATATCAAGCCGGCACCAAAAGCTGATGATGCTGCTAAAGCGCCTGCCGCGGACACTTCTTCAGACGCTAAAAAAGCTCAGTAATGTTGTTCAACCGCCGCATCTCTGCGGCGGTTTCTTTCCCCTCCATGATAAAAGCGCTGGCTTAAGTAATCGACATTTGCCAGACTGATATTTCTGATGTTTCTATTTTTTTGAGTCTGCCCGGCAGTGCTTATGACAGGCTCCTGCTACGTAGGGTAATATCTGTAATGTCTAATCCATTTAATCCCGGCGATATTTCCGATTATGAGCTTCCGGAGCAACATCCGTTTGAACCGGCAGACTATGACATTCTCAAATCATATGAATCGGTTGTTGACGGACTGGCAATGCTGATTGGTTCTCATTGTGAAATTGTGCTGCACTCGTTAGATAACCTGAATTGCTCCGCTATCCGGATTGCTAACGGTGAGCATACAGGCAGACAAGTAGGTTCACCTATTACCGATCTGGCTCTGCGGATGTTGCATGACCTTCATGGTGAAAAAAGTAATGTTTCCCGCGCGTATTTTACCCGGGCGAAAAGTGGTGTGCTGATGAAGTCAGTGACGATTGCTATCCGCAATCATAGCCAACGGGTGATTGGTCTGCTGTGCATCAATATGAATCTGGATGTTCCATTTTCACAGATCATGTCAACTTTTATGCCGCCGGAATTACACCAGGTAGATTCCAGTGTTAACTTTGCCAGCTCAGTCGATGATCTTGTGGCTCAGACAATGGAATTTACCATCGAAGAAGTGACCAATGATCGTAATGTCTCTAATAATTCGAAGAACCGTCAGATTGTGTTGAATCTTTATGAGAAAGGCATTTTTGACATCAAGGACGCGATTAACCAGGTCGCAGATCGCCTGAACATCTCAAAACATACTGTCTACCTGTATATCCGTCAGTTTAAAAGTGGTGATTTCCAGGGGGGTGAACGCTAATGCGTTATTCACTGCTGGTGACCGGAGCACCCTATGGGACACAGCAATCGACCAGTGCATTATTATTTGCCAGAGCGCTTTTAACCACGGGGCATCAGCTGGACAGCGTATTTTTTTATCGGGAAGGTGTACTGAACGCGAATCAGCTGACAGCGCCAGCCAGCGATGAAACAGATATTGTTCGTGAATGGCAGAATCTGCAGCAGCAATATGGAATTGGGCTGCATATCTGTGTTGCTGCGGCACTGAGACGTGGAGTGACGGATGCTTCAGAAGCAAAACGTCTTCAGTTACCGGCAGACAACTTGCAGCCGGGTTTTACTATGAGCGGACTAGGCGCGTTTGCTGAAGCTGCTTCGGTCTGTGATCGTATGGTGCAATTCTGATGAACAGCGTCGCTTTTGTTTTTACCTCGGCTCCACACGGCACAAGTGCCGGCAGAGAAGGGCTGGATGCACTGCTGGCTACGGCAGCTATCAATGAGCGGTGCGGATTGTTCTTTATCAGTGATGGTGTATTACAGATCTTGCCAGGCCAGCAACCCGGAAAAATTTTGTCCCGCGATTATATTGCAACCTTTGGCGTGCTCCCTCTGTATGATGTTGAACAATGCTATCTGTCTGCCGAGTCTCTGTCTGCCCGGGGCATCCCGGCGAGGAGTGACTGGGTATTACCGGCACAGGTTGTCGCCATGGCCGAAATTCGACGACTGCTGGCTGATTACGACAAAATTATTACCTTCTGAGAATTGCACCGCAAATGCTACATACACTTATGCGTTCACCCTGGCAGACGGATATCCGGGGAATGATAATGCTGCTTAGCGCAGACGATGATCTTTTGCTGCTGCAGGATGGGGTTCTGGCGGCCGTTGAAGGGAACGAGTTGCTTCGGGCATTATTACAATCCCCCGCCACTCTTTATGTCTTACAGGAAGATGCTGCTGCCCGTGGGATAACCACTCAAATTTCAGTCGAAGTACAAAAAATAGGCTATAATGAGTTCGTTGAATTGACGGTCAGACATCAGCAACAGCTCGCCTGGTAGCACAGAAGTATTGGTTATTTCTTGACACCTTTTAGCCCGGGCCCTAAAATTCTGCGTCCTCGTAGAAATACGAGGCGATTTATTACGTGTTTACGAAGCAAAAGCTAAATCCAGGAGCTATTTAATGGCAACAGTTAACCAGCTGGTTCGCAAACCACGCGTACGCAAAGTTGCAAAAAGCAACGTGCCTGCGCTGGAAGCCTGCCCGCAAAAACGTGGTGTTTGTACTCGTGTATATACTACCACTCCTAAAAAACCGAACTCAGCATTGCGTAAAGTATGCCGTGTTCGCCTGACCAACGGTTTCGAAGTTACTTCGTACATCGGTGGTGAAGGCCATAACCTGCAGGAACACTCAGTGATCCTGATCCGTGGCGGTCGTGTAAAAGACCTGCCAGGTGTGCGTTACCACACCGTTCGCGGCGCACTTGACTGTTCAGGTGTTAAAGACCGTAAACAGGCTCGTTCTAAGTACGGTGTGAAGAAGCCAAAGGCTTAATGGACTCCGTTAAGTAAGGCCAAACGTTTTAATATAAATGTCAGAATAAACTCGTAGAGTTTTGGACAATCCTGAATTTTCAACGGAGAATTTCCATGCCACGTCGTCGTGTGATTGGTCAACGTAAAATCCTGCCAGATCCTAAGTTCGGATCTGAGTTGCTGGCCAAATTTGTAAATATTCTGATGGTAGACGGAAAAAAATCTACTGCAGAAGCTATCGTATACACTGCGCTTGAGACCCTGGCTCAGCGCTCTGGTAAAACTGAACTGGACGCTTTCGACATTGCTCTCGAAAACGTACGTCCTACAGTAGAAGTTAAATCCCGCCGCGTAGGTGGTTCTACTTATCAGGTACCAGTTGAAGTCCGTCCGGTCCGTCGTAATGCCCTGGCTATGCGTTGGATCGTTGAAGCTGCTCGTAAACGCGGTGATAAATCTATGGCTTTGCGCCTGGCGAACGAACTTTCTGATGCTGCAGAGAACAAAGGTACTGCAGTGAAGAAACGTGAAGACGTTCACCGTATGGCCGAAGCTAACAAGGCGTTCGCTCACTACCGTTGGTAATCACCACGGTGTAGTTGTTAACCCGGCGGACGCTCATGTAGCTAAGCCGCCGTGGTTTACTTACATAGAACGTCCGGAATTCAGAGGAATCAAATGGCTCGTACAACACCCATTGCTCGCTACCGTAACATCGGTATCAGTGCACACATCGACGCCGGTAAAACCACAACTACCGAGCGTATTCTGTTCTACACCGGTGTAAACCATAAAATCGGTGAAGTACACGATGGCGCTGCAACCATGGACTGGATGGCTCAGGAACAGGAACGTGGTATTACCATCACGTCTGCTGCGACGACTGCTTTCTGGTCTGGTATGGCGAAACAGTTTGAACCACATCGTATCAACATTATTGATACCCCGGGACACGTTGACTTTACTATCGAAGTAGAGCGTTCAATGCGTGTTCTGGATGGTGCAGTAATGGTTTACTGTGCGGTTGGCGGCGTTCAGCCTCAGTCTGAGACTGTATGGCGTCAGGCTAACAAATATAAAGTTCCACGCATCGCGTTCGTTAACAAAATGGACCGTATGGGTGCTAACTTCCTGAAAGTTGTTGGTCAGATTAAAAGCCGTCTGGGCGCTAACCCTGTTCCATTGCAGTTAGCAATCGGTGCAGAAGAAGGTTTCACCGGTGTTGTTGATCTGGTGAAAATGAAAGCGATCAACTGGAACGAAGAAGATGCAGGCGTAACTTTCGTTTACGAAGAGATCCCTGCTGAACTGACGGACCTGGCTGAAGAATGGCGCCAGAACCTGGTTGAAGCTGCAGCAGAAGCTTCCGAAGAGCTGATGGAGAAATACCTCGGCGGTGAAGAACTGACTGAAGAAGAGATCAAACAGGCTCTGCGTCAGCGCGTTCTGAACAATGAAATCATCCTGGTAACATGTGGTTCTGCATTTAAGAACAAAGGTGTTCAGGCGATGCTGGATGCAGTGGTTGAGTATCTGCCGTCACCAACAGACGTACCTGCTATTAAAGGTATGCTGGATGATGGTAAAGATACCCCTGCAGAGCGTCACGCAGATGACAGCGAACCGTTCTCTGCATTAGCCTTTAAAATCGCTAATGACCCGTTCGTTGGTAACCTGACGTTCTTCCGTGTGTACTCGGGTGTTGTTAACTCAGGTGACACCGTACTGAACTCAGTGAAATCTGCCCGTGAGCGTTTTGGCCGTATCGTTCAGATGCATGCTAACAAGCGTGAAGAGATCAGTGAAGTTCGCGCAGGCGACATTGCTGCGGCTATCGGTCTGAAAGATGTTATTACTGGTGATACTCTGTGTGATCCAAGCAATCCAATCATCCTGGAGCGTATGGAATTCCCTGAGCCAGTAATCTCTATCGCCGTTGAACCAAAAACCAAAGCTGACCAGGAAAAAATGGGTCTGGCTCTGGGCCGTCTGGCTAAAGAAGATCCATCTTTCCGTGTCTGGACTGATGAAGAATCTAACCAGACTATCATCGCTGGTATGGGTGAATTACACCTCGATATCATCGTTGACCGTATGAAGCGTGAATTCAACGTTGAAGCGAACGTGGGTAAACCACAGGTTGCTTACCGTGAAGCTATCCGCTCTAAAGTTACCGATATTGAAGGTAAACACGCCAAACAGTCTGGTGGTCGTGGTCAGTATGGTCATGTTGTTATTGACATGTACCCACTGGAACCAGGTTCTAACCCTGCGGGCTACGAGTTTGTTAACGATATCAAAGGTGGTGTAATCCCAACAGAATACATCCCTGCGGTAGACAAAGGTATCCAGGAGCAGTTGAAATCAGGCCCACTGGCTGGTTATCCGGTAGTAGACCTGGGTGTTCGTCTGCACTTTGGTTCATACCATGACGTTGACTCCTCTGAGCTGGCGTTTAAACTGGCTGCCTCTATCGCCTTTAAAGATGGCTTTAAGAAAGCAACTCCGGTTCTGCTTGAGCCAATCATGAAGGTTGAAGTTGAAACGCCTGAAGAGAACACTGGTGATGTCATCGGTGACCTGAGCAGACGTCGTGGTATGCTGAAAGGGCAGGAATCTAACGCTACTGGCGTTGAGATTCATGCAGAGGTACCACTGTCTGAGATGTTTGGTTACGCAACTCAGCTGCGTTCTCTGACCAAAGGTCGTGCTTCTTACTCCATGGAGTTCCTGAAGTATGATGATGCGCCGAACAACGTAGCGCAGGCCGTTATTGAAGCTCGTAGTAAATAAGACTACGGTTTAATTTTGAACAGATGCCTTCATCGGATGATGAAGGCATAACGTAAGGAATATCGCCATGGCGAAAGAGCAATTTCAACGTAACAAACCACACGTTAACGTCGGTACTATCGGCCACGTTGACCACGGTAAAACCACTCTGACTGCTGCAATCACTACCGTACTGGCTAAGACCTACGGCGGTGCTGCTCGTGCGTTCGACCAGATCGATAACGCGCCAGAAGAAAAAGCACGTGGTATTACCATCAATACTTCACACGTAGAATACGAAACCCCGACCCGTCACTATGCACACGTTGACTGCCCGGGCCACGCCGACTACGTTAAAAACATGATCACCGGTGCTGCACAGATGGACGGCGCTATCCTGGTTGTTGCTGCTACTGACGGCCCTATGCCTCAGACCCGTGAGCACATCCTGCTGGGCCGCCAGGTAGGCGTTCCTTACATCATCGTGTTCCTGAACAAATGTGACATGGTTGATGATGAAGAGCTGCTGGAGCTGGTAGAAATGGAAGTCCGTGACCTGCTGTCACAGTACGACTTCCCGGGCGACGACACTCCAATCGTTCGTGGTTCAGCGCTGAAAGCACTGGAAGGCGACGCAGAGTGGGAAGCTAAAGTTGTTGAGCTGGCTGGTTACCTGGATTCTTACATCCCTGAACCACAGCGTGCAATTGACCTGCCATTCCTGCTGCCAATCGAAGATGTATTCTCAATCTCCGGCCGTGGTACAGTAGTTACCGGTCGTGTAGAGCGCGGAATCATCAAAGTTGGTGAAGAAGTTGAAATCGTGGGTATCAAAGATACTGCGAAATCAACCTGTACCGGTGTTGAAATGTTCCGTAAACTGCTTGACCAGGGTCAGGCGGGTGAAAACGTTGGTGTTCTGCTGCGTGGTATCAAACGCGAAGAAATCGAACGTGGTCAGGTACTGGCCAAACCAGGTTCAATCAAGCCACACACCAAGTTCGAGTCAGAAGTTTATATTCTGTCTAAAGATGAAGGCGGCCGTCATACTCCGTTCTTCAAAGGCTACCGTCCACAGTTCTACTTCCGTACTACTGACGTGACCGGTACCATCGAACTGCCAGAAGGCGTAGAAATGGTAATGCCAGGCGACAACATCAAAATGGTTGTTACCCTGATCCACCCAATCGCAATGGATGACGGTCTGCGTTTCGCAATCCGTGAAGGTGGTCGTACCGTAGGTGCTGGTGTTGTTGCTAAAGTTATCGCTTAATTGTCGATAATTTACAACCAGCAGAAAAAGGGCGCTTCGGCGCCCTTTTTTATTTTTAAATATAAGCACCTCGGCAGCAATTGAAAATAGTTATTGTAATGCTAACAATTCTCATTTAAAATTGTGTATGAAATATGTACGATATTGAATCCAGGGTCACGATATGTATGTTTGTCTTTGCAATGCTGTGAGTGATAAGGCTATCCGTACTGCAGTTCGTCAACACCAGCCAACTTCATTTAAAGAATTGCAGCGTATCGTTCCTGTGGGTACTCAGTGTGGTAAATGTGTCCGTTCGGCCAGAGAAATATTAGAAAATGAACGGGAATCCATGGTTATCTTCCTCCAGTCTGCCTGATCCTCTGAGCTATAAGTAAATTGCCTGCCTGATAATTGTTGCTTTTTTGACTTCCCTCCACCGCCAACTACTCTGTTAGTAACTGGAAGCGGAGGATGTACTATGAAAGGCGATAAGAAAGTAATAATTCATTTAAATAAACTACTTGGAAATGAACTGGTTGCAATTAACCAGTATTTTTTGCATGCCCGAATGTTTAAGAACTGGGGTCTGATGAGACTCAATGATATTGAATATCATGAGTCCATTGATGAAATGAAACACGCCGATAAATATATCGAGCGTATTTTGTTTCTGGAAGGGTTACCAAATCTTCAGGACCTCGGAAAACTTCGTATCGGAGAGGATGTTGAAGAGATGCTGCGTTCAGACCTTACTCTCGAACTCGAGGGGGCTGCTGACCTGCGTGAAGCAATATCTCATGCCGATAAGGTTCATGATTATGTTACCCGTGATTTACTGATAGAAATCCTTGCCGACGAGGAACATCATATCGACTGGTTAGAAACGGAACTCGAATTGATAGGCAGAGTAGGGATCCAGAATTACATTCAGACACAAATCAAAGAGCAAGCGGATAGCTAATTAAATTGTTCAAAATAAAACATATCCATCCCGCGACTGACAGATAGCATCCAAACGGAAGCGGGATATTTTCCTGTAAGGTGACAAGAATTTTCCTTTGGCAGCATAAAACGGACAGGGCCAACACTGCAGCAATCACCACGACGGACGGTAACAGTTGCCATCCACACCATGCCCCGATACCCGCCAGCAATTTCATATCTCCCTGGCCAATACCTTCAGTTTTCCGCCAAAGACGATAAAGTGCATTGAGTAAAAACAGTGTAAGAAAGCCTAAGCAAACACCTTCAATACGTGCCCGGATATCAGTCAGTGGGAAGTATTCTCCAAGTAGCAGGCCAGACCACAACAAAGCAAATACCAGCTCATCCGGGAGCAGTAACAGACGCATATCAATGGTAGCGAGCAGAAAGAGTATTGAAGAGAACCATAGTACGGCAATAAGGGGTTTCGGATCAGGCTGAAGCCAGTAAAGCAGCAGGCACGCTGAACCATAACCAGATTCAGCCAGAAGCAGGTTTAGCGGCAATGGATGCCGGCAATAACGGCAGCGACCATTTAATAAAGCAAAACTTACCAGGGGCAACAGGTCATACCAACGTAAACGATGATGGCAGGTAAGGCAGTGGGAGGGGGGCTGACAGAGTGACCGCCAGCTGGCAAAAAATGAGCGGCGCGGACAGTAGCGTTCACTGGCCAGGCAAAGGAAGCTGCCAAACAGAGCACCTGAGACAAATATAATGAGTGACATAGGGATTACCCGAAAAATAGCGTCGGGGCAGTTTCTCAGATGAATTGTAGTATCCATAACCCGGAATGATGATTTTCCGGGGCGTGACGTATCTAACGACACCTTAAGCCGCGGATTACACTAAACGCCCGGAAATCATCGCATTTCTGTTGTACGAAAACGCATCAGCTCTTGCTATATGGTCAAATATACGTATAATGCGCGGGCTTGCTGAAATTAGCAGCGCGATTCGAGCAGAATCGCAGGTACGCGATTTGCGTCACCTGACAATACTCCCGATTGGGGAGTTATATGCTGAACGATTACACTCCCCCATCAATCGTAATGGGTGTGAGGAGTAATTATTTTTGTTTATAAAATGTTTGGAGCTCTGGTCTCATGCAGAACCAAAGAATCCGTATCCGTCTTAAAGCGTTTGATCATCGTCTGATCGATCAATCAACCGCGGAAATCGTTGAGACTGCCAAGCGCACTGGTGCGCAGGTTCGTGGTCCAATCCCGCTGCCGACTCGTAAAGAGCGCTTTACCGTTCTGATTTCTCCGCACGTTAACAAAGATGCGCGCGATCAGTACGAAATTCGCACTCACAAACGTCTGGTTGACATCGTTGAGCCAACTGAAAAGACCGTTGATGCTCTGATGCGTCTGGATCTGGCTGCCGGTGTTGATGTGCAGATCAGCCTGGGCTAATCAGGTTTCGAGCGATTAAGAGGTTGATACAATGATTGGATTAGTCGGTAAGAAAGTCGGAATGACTCGTATCTTCACTGAAGAAGGCGTTTCAATTCCAGTAACCGTAATCGAAGTTGAAGCAAACCGCGTTACTCAGGTCAAAGGCCTGGAAAGCGATGGTTACCAGGCTATTCAGGTCACCACCGGTGCTAAAAAAGCAAGCCGTGTTGGTAAGCCTGAAGCGGGTCATTTTGCTAAAGCTGGCGTTGAAGCTGGCCGTGGTCTGTGGGAATTCCGTACCGAAGGTGAAGAATTTACCGTGGGTCAGAGCATCAGTGTTGATATCTTCGCTGAAGTTAAAAAAGTAGACGTAACTGGCACCTCTAAAGGTAAAGGTTTCGCAGGTACCGTTAAGCGCTGGAACTTCCGTACCCAGGACGCGACACACGGTAACTCCTTGTCACACCGCGTACCGGGTTCTATCGGTCAGAACCAGACTCCGGGCAAAGTGTTCAAAGGCAAGAAAATGGCAGGTCAGCTGGGTAACGAACGTGTCACTGTTCAGAGCCTGGAAGTCGTTCGCGTTGATGCCGAGCGCAACCTGCTGCTGGTTAAAGGTGCAGTTCCCGGTGCTACCGGAAGCGACCTGATTGTTAAACCAGCTGTGAAGGCGTAAGGGGATAGCAATGGAATTAGTATTGAAAGACGCGCAGAGCGCGCTGACTGTTTCCGAAACTACCTTCGGTCGTGATTTCAACGAAGCGCTGGTTCACCAGGTTGTTGTTGCTTATGCAGCAGGCGCCCGTCAGGGTACCCGCGCGCAGAAAACTCGCGCAGAAGTCACTGGCTCTGGTAAAAAACCATGGCGCCAGAAAGGCACCGGCCGCGCTCGTTCAGGTTCTGTTAAGAGCCCAATCTGGCGTTCAGGTGGTGTAACTTTTGCTGCACGGCCTCAGGACCACAGTCAAAAAGTTAACAAAAAGATGTACCGCGGAGCGCTGAAAAGCATTCTGTCTGAACTGGTACGTCAGGAACGTTTGATCGTTGTTGAACAGTTCTCTGTAGAAGCGCCTAAAACTAAGCTGCTGGCTCAGAAACTGAAAGACATGGCTCTGGAAGATGTGCTGATCATCACCGGTGAACTGGATGAGAATCTGTTCCTGGCTGCGCGCAACCTGTTCAAGGTTGACGTACGTGATGCAGCGGGCATCGACCCAGTTAGCCTGATCGCCTTCGACAAAGTCGTTATGACTGCTGATGCAGTTAAGCAAGTTGAGGAGATGCTGGCATGATCCGTGAAGAACGTCTGCTGAAAGTCGTGCGTGCACCGCACGTATCTGAAAAAGCGTCTGCTGCGATGGAAAAAACCAATACCATCGTTCTCAAAGTTGCGAAAGATGCGACCAAAGCAGAGATCGTTGCTGCCGTAGAAAAGCTGTTCGAAGTTGAAGTTAAAGACGTAAATACCCTGGTTGTTAAAGGGAAATTTAAGCGTCACGGACAGCGTGTTGGTCGTCGTAGCGACTGGAAAAAAGCTTACGTCACCCTGAAAGAAGGCCAGAATCTGGACTTCGTCGGCGGCGCAGAGTAAGTCGGAGGAGAGAAACAATGGCAATTGTTAAATGTAAACCGACATCTCCGGGTCGTCGCCACGTAGTTAAAGTGGTGAACCCTGAGCTGCACAAGGGCAAACCTTTTGCTCCGCTGCTGGAAAAAAACAGCAAAAGCGGTGGTCGTAATAATAACGGTCGTATCACTACCCGTCATATTGGTGGTGGTCACAAGCAGGCTTACCGTATTGTTGACTTCAAACGCAACAAAGATGGTATCCCGGCTGTCGTTGAACGTCTTGAGTACGATCCGAACCGTTCTGCAAATATTGCACTGGTTCTGTACAAAGATGGTGAACGCCGTTATATCCTGGCACCAAAAGGTTTAAAAGCTGGCGACCAGATTCAGTCTGGCGTTGATGCTGCGATTAAAGCAGGTAACACCCTGCCAATGCGTAACATCCCAGTAGGTTCCACTGTACATAACGTAGAAATGAAACCAGGCAAAGGCGGTCAGATTGCTCGCTCTGCTGGTACTTACGTGCAGATCGTTGCGCGTGATGGTTCCTACGTAACCCTGCGTCTGCGTTCAGGTGAAATGCGTAAAGTCGAAGCTGACTGCCGCGCAACCCTGGGTGAAGTCGGTAACGCTGAGCATATGCTGCGCGTTCTGGGTAAAGCAGGTGCAACTCGCTGGCGTGGTGTTCGTCCTACCGTTCGTGGTACTGCGATGAACCCAGTCGATCACCCGCACGGTGGTGGTGAAGGTCGTAACTTTGGTAAGCACCCGGTCACTCCGTGGGGCGTACAGACCAAAGGTAAGAAGACCCGCAGCAACAAGCGTACTGATAAATTTATCGTACGTCGCCGTAGCAAATAATTTTAGAGGATAAACCATGCCACGTTCTCTCAAGAAAGGTCCTTTTATTGACCTGCACTTGCTGAAGAAGGTAGAGAAAGCGGTGGAAAGCGGTGACAAGAAGCCCCTGCGCACCTGGTCCCGTCGTTCAACGATCTTTCCTAACATGATCGGTTTGACCATCGCTGTCCATAATGGTCGTCAGCATGTACCTGTCTTTGTTTCCGACGAAATGGTTGGTCACAAGCTGGGTGAATTTGCGCCGACTCGTACTTATCGCGGTCACGCGGCTGATAAAAAAGCCAAGAAGAAATAAGGTAGGAGGAAGAGATGGAAACTATCGCTAAACATCGCCATGCTCGTTCTTCTGCTCAGAAGGTTCGCCTGGTTGCGGATCTTGTACGCGGTAAGAAAGTGTCGCAGGCTCTGGATATCCTGACTTATACCAATAAGAAAGCAGCCTTACTGGTTAAAAAAGTTTTGGAATCTGCCATTGCTAACGCCGAACACAACGATGGCGCTGACATCGACGATCTGAAAGTCGCGAAAATTTTCGTCGACGAAGGCCCTAGCATGAAGCGCATTATGCCGCGTGCTAAAGGTCGTGCAGATCGCATCCTGAAGCGCACCAGCCACATTACTGTGGTTGTGTCCGATCGCTGAGACTCTGGAGACTAGCAATGGGTCAGAAAGTACATCCTAATGGTATTCGTCTGGGTATTGTAAAACCCTGGAACTCTACCTGGTTCGCAAATACCAACGAATTCGCTGACAACCTGGACAGCGATTTTAAAGTACGTCAGTTCCTGAACAAAGAACTGGCAAAAGCGTCTGTATCTCGTATCGTTATCGAACGTCCGGCTAAAAGCATTCGTGTGACCATTCACACTGCTCGCCCTGGAATCGTTATCGGTAAGAAAGGTGAAGACGTAGAAAAACTGCGTAATGTCGTCGCGAAAATCGCCGGCGTACCTGCGCAAATCAATATCGCCGAAGTCCGTAAACCGGAACTGGACGCTAAATTAGTTGCTGACAGCATCACTTCACAGCTGGAACGTCGTGTTATGTTCCGTCGTGCTATGAAGCGTGCAGTACAGAACGCAATGCGTCTGGGCGCTAAAGGTATCAAAGTTGAAGTAAGCGGCCGTCTTGGCGGTGCTGAAATCGCGCGTACCGAATGGTACCGTGAAGGTCGTGTTCCGTTGCACACACTGCGTGCGGACATCGATTACAACACCTCAGAAGCGCACACCACTTATGGTGTAATCGGCGTTAAGGTATGGATCTTCAAAGGTGAGATTCTGGGTGGTATGGCTGCTGTTGAACAACCGGAAAAACCGGCTGCTCAACCTAAAAAGCAGCAGCGTAAAGGCCGTAAGTAAGGAGAGTCGCTGATGTTACAACCAAAGCGTACGAAATTCCGTAAAGTGCATAAAGGCCGTAACCGCGGTCTGGCTGCTGGAACGGATATTAGCTTCGGTACTTTCGGTCTGAAAGCTGTTGGCCGTGGTCGTCTGACTGCCCGTCAGATCGAAGCAGCACGTCGTGCTATGACCCGTGCAGTTAAGCGTCAAGGTAAAATTTGGATCCGTGTATTCCCGGACAAACCAATTACTGAGAAGCCGCTTGAAGTCCGTATGGGTAAAGGTAAGGGTAACGTAGAGTATTGGGTTGCCCTAATCCAGCCTGGTAAAGTCCTGTATGAAATGGACGGAGTATCAGAAGAGCTGGCCCGTGAGGCATTCAAGCTGGCAGCAGCAAAACTGCCTATCAAAACCACCTTTGTAACTAAGACGGTGATGTAATGAAAGCAACTGAGCTGCGTGAAAAAAGTGTTGAAGATTTGAACACTGAGCTGCTTAACCTGTTGCGTGAGCAGTTTAACCTGCGCATGCAAGCGGCATCCGGCCAGCTGCAGCAGACCCATCTGCTGAAGCAAGTTCGTCGTGATGTTGCACGCGTTAAGACTTTACTGACTGAGAAGGCGGGTGCGTAATGACCGATAAAATCCGTACTCTGCAAGGTCGTGTTGTTAGTGACAAAATGCAGAAATCTGCGGTTGTTGCTATCGAACGTTTTGTGAAACACCCGATTTACGGTAAATTCATTAAGCGTACGACTAAGCTGCACATCCATGATGAGAACAATGAATGTGGAACTGGCGACGTGGTAATTATTCGCGAATGCCGTCCACTGTCTAAGACTAAGTCCTGGACTCTTGTACGCGTTGTGGAAAAAGCGGTTCTGTAATAGAATCTCTTTTCTGTGAAAAAAATAGATGAACGGCTCGTCTGAGCCGTTCATTTTTTCTACCCATCTACGAGAACCGGTGTTATAATGCCGCGCCCTCGATAATGGGGCTTTTAAACGACCTGAAAGTTAGGTCCCGAAGTAGTAGTTGACATTAGCGGAGCACTAAAATGATCCAAGAACAGACTATGCTGAACGTCGCCGACAACTCCGGTGCGCGTCGCGTAATGTGTATCAAGGTTCTGGGTGGCTCGCACCGTCGCTACGCAGGCGTTGGCGACATTATTAAAGTTACCATTAAGGAAGCAATTCCTCGCGGTAAAGTTAAGAAAGGTGACGTCCTGAAGGCGGTAGTGGTGCGCACCAGGAAGGGTGTTCGTCGCCCTGACGGTTCTGTCATTCGCTTCGATGGTAATGCATGCGTTATTTTAAACAATAACAGCGAGCAACCCGTCGGAACGCGTATTTTTGGGCCGGTAACTCGTGAACTTCGTACTGAAAAGTTCATGAAAATTATCTCTCTGGCACCTGAAGTACTCTAAGGAGCGAATCATGGCAGCGAAAATCCGTCTTAACGACGAAGTTATCGTGATTACCGGGAAAGACAAAGGTAAGCGCGGTAAAGTAAAAAATGTTTTGTCTTCCGGCAAAGTCATCGTTGAAGGTATCAATCTGGTTAAGAAACATCAGAAGCCGGTTCCGGCCCTGAACCAACCAGGTGGCATCGTTGAAAAAGAAGCTGCTATTCAGGTTTCTAACGTTGCAATTTTCAATGCGGCATCCGGCAAGGCTGACCGTGTAGGCTTTAGATTCGAAGACGGTAAAAAAGTCCGTTTCTTCAAATCTAACAGCGAAACTATCAAGTAATTTGGAGTAGTACGATGGCGAAACTGCATGATTACTACAAAGACGAAGTAGTTAAGAAACTCATGACTGAGTTTAACTACAATTCAGTCATGCAAGTCCCTCGGGTCGAGAAGATCACCCTGAATATGGGTGTTGGTGAAGCGATCGCTGACAAGAAACTGCTGGACAATGCAGCAGCAGACCTGGCAGCAATCTCCGGTCAAAAACCGCTGGTCACCAAAGCACGCAAATCAGTTGCAGGCTTCAAAATCCGTCAGGGCTATCCGATCGGCTGTAAAGTAACCCTGCGTGGCGAACGTATGTGGGAGTTCCTTGAGCGCCTGATCATCATTGCTGTACCTCGTATCCGTGACTTCCGTGGTTTATCTGCGAAGTCTTTCGACGGACGTGGTAACTACAGCATGGGTGTCCGTGAGCAGATCATCTTCCCAGAAATCGATTACGATAAAGTCGATCGCGTCCGTGGTTTGGATATTACCATTACCACTACTGCGAAATCTGATGATGAAGGCCGTGCTCTGCTGGCAGCCTTTGACTTCCCATTCCGCAAGTAAGGTAGGGTAAATTCATGGCTAAGCAATCTATGAAAGCACGCGAAGTTAAGCGTGTAAAACTAGCAGACAAGTTCTTCGCGAAACGCACTGAACTGAAAGCGATCATCTCTGATGTGAACGCTTCTGACGAAGATCGTTGGAATGCTGTTCTTAAGCTTCAGGCTCTGCCGCGTGATTCCAGCCCGTCCCGTCAGCGTAACCGCTGCCGCCAAACTGGCCGTCCTCACGGCTATGTAGGTAAGTTCGGGTTGAGCCGCATCAAGTTACGTGAAGCCGCTATGCGCGGTGAAGTACCTGGCTTGAAAAAGGCTAGCTGGTAATTGTCACCAATTGAATCACGGGAGTAAAGACTGATGAGCATGCAAGATCCGATCGCGGATATGCTGACCCGTATCCGTAACGGTCAGGCCGCGAATAAAGTTGCGGTCACCATGCCTTCCTCCAAGCTGAAAGTGGCAATCGCCAACGTGCTGAAGGAAGAAGGCTATATTGAAGAATTTAAAATCGAAGGCGACACTAAGCCTGAACTGGAATTAACTCTTAAGTATTTCCAGGGCAAGGCAGTAGTAGAAAGCATTCAGCGTGTAAGCCGTCCTGGTCTGCGTATTTATAAGCGCAAAGACGAACTGCCAAAAATCATGGCAGGGATGGGTATCGCAGTTGTTTCTACTTCTCAGGGTGTCATGACTGATCGTGCAGCGCGCCAGGCTGGTCTTGGTGGCGAAATTATCTGCTACGTAGCGTAATCGGAGGGTAAAATGTCTCGTGTTGCTAAAGCACCAGTCGTTATTCCTGCCGGCGTAGAGGTAAAACTCAACGGTCAGGAAATTTCGATCAAAGGTAAAAACGGCGAGCTGGCTCGTACTATCAATAAAGCGGTTGAAGTTAAGCAGGCTGAAAACGCACTGACTTTCGCTCCACGCGAAGGTTTCGTTGACGGCTGGGCACAGGCAGGTACTGCTCGTGCACTGCTGAACTCAATGGTTATCGGTGTTACCGAAGGCTTCACCAAGAAGCTGCAGCTGGTTGGTGTTGGTTATCGTGCGGCTGTTAAAGGCAACGCAGTTAGCCTGTCACTGGGTTTTTCTCACCCGGTTGAACATCAGCTGCCTGCGGGGATCACTGCTGAGTGTCCGACTCAAACTGAAATCGTGCTGAAAGGCGCTGATAAGCAGGTGATCGGCCAGGTAGCAGCTGACTTGCGCGCCTACCGTCGTCCTGAGCCTTATAAAGGCAAGGGTGTCCGTTACGCCGACGAAGTCGTGCGTACCAAAGAGGCTAAGAAGAAGTAAGGTAACACTATGGATAAGAAATCTGCTCGTATCCGTCGTGCGACCCGTGCACGTCGCAAGCTCAAAGAGCTGGGTGCTACTCGCCTGGTGGTACATCGTACCCCGCGTCATATTTACGCACAGGTAATCGCTCCGAACGGTTCCGAAGTTCTGGTTGCTGCTTCTACTGTAGAAAAAGCTATCACTGAACAACTGAAGTACACTGGAAACAAAGATGCTGCCATCGCTGTTGGTAAAGCTATCGCAGAGCGAGCTGTCGAGAAAGGTATCACTACCGTTTCTTTCGACCGTTCTGGTTTCCAATATCATGGTCGTGTCCAGGCACTGGCAGATGCTGCCCGTGAAGCTGGCCTTCAGTTCTAAGGTAGAGGTCTAAGATGTCACACATCGAGAAACAAGCTGGCGAACTGCAGGAAAAACTGATCGCGGTAAACCGTGTATCTAAAACCGTTAAAGGTGGTCGTATTTTCTCCTTCACAGCTCTGACTGTAGTTGGTGATGGTAACGGTCGCGTTGGTTTTGGTTACGGAAAAGCGCGTGAAGTTCCAGCAGCTATCCAGAAAGCGATGGAAAAAGCCCGTCGCAACATGGTAAATGTCGCGCTGAATAACGGTACCCTGCAACACCCTGTTAAAGGTGTTCACACTGGTTCCCGCGTATTCATGCAGCCGGCTTCAGAAGGTACGGGTATCATTGCCGGTGGTGCAATGCGTGCTGTTCTTGAAGTCGCTGGGATTCATAACGTTCTGGCCAAAACCTATGGTTCAACTAACCCGATCAACGTGGTTCGTGCAACTATTGATGGCCTGAGCAACATGAATTCTCCTGAGATGGTCGCTGCTAAGCGTGGTAAAACCGTCGAAGAAATTCTGGGGTAATTATCATGGCAAAGACTATTAAGATTACTCAAACCCGTAGTGCAATCGGTCGTCTGCCTAAACACAAGGCAACACTGCTTGGCCTGGGTCTGCGTCGCATTGGTCATACTGTAGAACGTGAGGATACTCCTGCGGTTCGCGGTATGGTTAACGCGGTTTACTACATGGTTAAAGTGGAGGAGTAAGAGATGCGTTTAAATACTCTGTCTCCGGCCGAAGGGTCTAAGCACGCTTCCAAACGTTTGGGTCGTGGTATTGGTTCCGGTCTCGGTAAAACTGGTGGTCGTGGTCACAAAGGTCAGAACTCACGTTCTGGCGGTGGCGTACGTCGCGGTTTCGAGGGTGGCCAGATGCCTTTATACCGTCGTCTGCCTAAATTTGGTTTTACTTCTCGCAAAGCAATGGTCACAGCCGAAGTTCGTCTGTCTGATCTGGCGAAAGTAGAAGGCGGCGTGGTTGACCTGAATACGCTGAAAGCAGCTAACATTATCGGAATTCAGATTGAATTTGCGAAAGTTATTCTGTCTGGCGAAGTTTCTGCTCCGGTAACGATTCGTGGTCTGCGTGTCACCAAAGGTGCTCGTGCTGCAATCGAAGCTGCTGGCGGTAAAATTGAGGAATAAGTGAGCTGATGGCTAAACAACCGGGATTAGATTTTCAAAGTGCCAAGGGTGGAATAGGTGAACTAAAACGCAGACTACTGTTTGTAATAGGTGCACTGATTGTCTTCCGTATTGGTTCTTTTATTCCGATCCCTGGTATTGATGCCTCAGTCCTTGCCAAACTGCTTGAACAACAGCGTGGCACCATCATTGAAATGTTCAACATGTTCTCTGGTGGTGCTTTAAGCCGTGCTTCAATCTTTGCTCTGGGTATTATGCCGTATATTTCGGCATCTATTATTATCCAGTTACTGACGGTGGTTCACCCGGCGTTAGCGGAAATTAAGAAAGAAGGGGAGGCTGGCCGTCGTAAGATTAGCCAGTATACCCGTTACGGTACGTTAGTATTGGCCATATTCCAGGCTGTGGGCATTGCCACTGGTCTTCCGAATATGCCTGGTATGCAGGGCCTGGTAACTACTCCGGGCTTTGCATTCTACTTTACTGCTGTTGTGAGCCTGGTCACCGGGACTATGTTCCTGATGTGGTTGGGTGAGCAAATTACTGAACGAGGTATTGGTAACGGTATCTCGATCATTATTTTTGCCGGTATTGTAGCGGGTTTACCGCAGGCCATTGGCCATACTATCGAGCAAGCGCGGCAAGGTGACCTGAACTTCCTCCTGTTGCTGTTGGTTGCAGTTCTTGTATTTGCAGTGACGTTCTTTGTTATTTACGTAGAACGTGGTCAACGCCGCATTGTGGTGAACTACGCTAAACGTCAGCAAGGTCGTCGTGTATACGCTGCACAGAGCACACATTTACCGTTGAAAGTTAATATGGCGGGTGTAATCCCTGCTATCTTTGCTTCCAGCATTATCCTGTTTCCGGCGACAATTGCGTCCTGGTTCGGGGGCGGTACCGGTTGGAACTGGCTGACAACTATTTCGATGTATTTACAGCCAGGTCAGCCGCTTTATGTGCTACTCTATGCGACTGCAATCATCTTCTTCTGTTTCTTCTATACGGCGTTGGTTTTCAACCCACGTGAAACAGCAGATAACCTGAAGAAGTCTGGTGCATTCGTACCGGGAATTCGTCCGGGAGAGCAAACGGCCAGGTATATCGATAAGGTAATGACGCGTTTAACTTTAGTTGGCGCCTTATATATTACTTTTATCTGTCTGATCCCGGAGTTCATGCGTGAGGCGATGAATGTCCCCTTCTACTTCGGCGGTACTTCACTGCTGATTGTAGTTGTCGTCATCATGGACTTTATGGCTCAAGTGCAAACTCTGATGATGTCAAGTCAGTATGAGTCTGCATTGAAGAAAGCAAACCTGAAAGGCTACGGCCGTTAATTCAGGAGCTTGAGAAGTTACGGAGAGTAAAAATGAAAGTTCGTGCTTCCGTCAAGAAATTATGTCGTAACTGCAAAATCATCCGTCGCGACGGTGTTGTACGTGTGATTTGCAGTGCCGAGCCTAAGCATAAACAGCGCCAAGGCTGATTTTTTCGCATATTTTTCTTGCAAAGTCGGGTTGAGCTGGCTAGATTAGCCAGCCAATCTTTTGTATGTTAATGCGCTCCCATTTGAGTATCCTGAAAACGGGCTTTTCAGAATGGTGCGCAGTTAATGAGTAATAGGAGTGCATAGTGGCCCGTATAGCAGGCATTAACATTCCTGATCATAAACACACTGTCATCGCATTAACTGCGATTTTCGGTATCGGTAAAACCCGTTCCAAGGCGATTTGTGCCTCTACGGGTATTGCCGAAGATGTTAAGATCAGTGAGCTGTCTGAAGAACAGATTGAGCAACTGCGTGAAGCAGTTGGCAAGTTCGTTGTTGAAGGTGATCTGCGTCGTGAAGTTACCCTGAGCATCAAGCGTCTTATGGACCTTGGTTGCTACCGTGGTTTGCGTCATCGTCGTGGTCTTCCGGTTCGCGGTCAGCGTACCAAGACCAATGCACGTACCCGTAAGGGTCCGCGCAAACCGATCAAGAAATAATCGGGGTGGGTAAATAATGGCAAAGGCACCAGTTCGTGCACGTAAGCGTGTAAGAAAACAAGTCTCAGATGGCGTGGCTCATGTCCATGCGTCTTTTAACAACACCATCGTTACTATTACTGATCGTCAGGGTAACGCACTGGGTTGGGCAACTGCCGGTGGTTCCGGTTTCCGTGGTTCTCGTAAATCTACACCGTTCGCTGCTCAGGTTGCTGCAGAGCGCTGTGCAGAAGCAGTGAAAGATTACGGTATTAAGAATCTGGAAGTTATGGTTAAGGGTCCGGGTCCAGGCCGCGAATCAACTATTCGTGCTCTGAACGCCGCTGGTTTCCGCATCACTAACATTACTGATGTGACTCCGATCCCTCACAACGGTTGTCGTCCGCCGAAAAAACGCCGCGTATAACGCCCCGTTTTTTAGGTTAGTTGGAGAAAGAAAATGGCAAGATATTTGGGTCCTAAGCTCAAGCTGAGCCGTCGTGAGGGCACCGACTTATTCCTTAAGTCTGGCGTTCGCGCGATCGATACCAAGTGTAAGATTGAACAAGCCCCTGGTCAGCATGGTGCGCGTAAACCGCGTCTGTCTGATTACGGCGGTCAGTTACGTGAAAAACAGAAAGTTCGTCGTATCTACGGTGTTCTTGAGCGTCAATTCCGTAACTACTATAAAGAAGCAGCTCGTCTGAAAGGCAACACTGGTGAAAACCTGTTAGTTCTGCTGGAAGGCCGTCTGGATAACGTAGTTTATCGTATGGGCTTTGGTGCCACTCGTGCTGAAGCACGTCAGCTGGTTAGCCATAAAGCTATTATGGTAAATGGCCGCGTTGTTAACATCGCTTCTTATCAGGTTTCTCCGAATGATGTTGTCAGCATCCGTGAGAAAGCCAAAAAGCAATCTCGCGTGAAAGCCGCTCTGGAGCTGGCTGAACAGCGTGAAAAGCCAACCTGGCTGGAAGTTGATGCAGCGAAGATGGAAGGTGTGTTCAAGCGTCAGCCTGAGCGTACAGATCTGTCTGCGGACATTAACGAGCACCTGATCATCGAGCTTTACTCTAAATAAAGCTTGAGTACCAAAGAGAGGACACAATGCAGGGTTCTGTGACAGAGTTTCTAAAACCGCGCCTGGTAGATATCGAGCAAGTGAGTTCGACGCACGCCAAGGTGACCCTTGAACCTTTAGAGCGTGGCTTTGGCCATACTCTGGGTAATGCACTGCGCCGTATTCTGCTTTCTTCCATGCCGGGTTGCGCGGTGACCGAGGTTGAAATTGATGGTGTACTGCACGAGTACAGCACCAAAGAGGGAGTACAGGAAGACATCCTGGAAATCCTGCTCAACCTGAAAGGGCTGGCGGTGAGAGTTCAGGGTAAAGATGAAGTCATCCTGACCCTGAATAAATCTGGCATTGGCCCTGTGACTGCAGCCGACATTACCCATGATGGTGATGTCGAAATCGTCAAGCCACAGCATGTGATCTGCCATCTGACTGATGAAAACGCTTCTGTAAGTATGCGTATCAAAATTCAGCGTGGTCGTGGTTATGTGCCGGCTTCTGCCCGAATTCATTCGGAAGAAGATGAGCGCCCGATTGGTCGTTTATTAGTCGATGCTTGCTACAGCCCTGTAGACCGTATTGCCTACAATGTTGAAGCAGCTCGTGTTGAGCAACGTACCGACCTGGACAAGCTGGTCATCGAAATGGAAACCAACGGCACAATCGATCCTGAAGAGGCGATTCGTCGTGCGGCAACCATTCTGGCTGAACAACTGGACGCTTTTGTTGACTTACGTGATGTACGTCAGCCGGAAGTTAAAGAAGAGAAACCAGAATTCGATCCGATCCTGCTGCGCCCTGTTGACGATCTGGAATTGACTGTCCGCTCTGCTAACTGCCTTAAGGCAGAAGCTATCCACTACATCGGTGATCTGGTACAACGTACTGAGGTTGAGCTTCTTAAGACGCCTAACCTTGGGAAAAAATCTCTTACCGAGATCAAAGACGTGCTGGCTTCGCGTGGACTGTCACTGGGCATGCGCCTGGAAAACTGGCCACCGGCAAGCATTGCTGATGAGTAACCGGATCACAGGTTAAGGTTTCACTGAGAAGGATAAGGTCATGCGCCATCGTAAGAGTGGTCGTCAACTGAACCGTAACAGCAGCCATCGCCAGGCTATGTTCCGTAACATGGCTGGTTCATTGGTTCGTCATGAGATCATCAAGACGACTCTGCCGAAAGCCAAAGAGCTGCGTCGTGTAGTTGAGCCGCTGATTACTCTTGCCAAGACCGACAACGTAGCTAATCGTCGTCTGGCATTCGCACGTACTCGTGATAACGAGATCGTTGCAAAACTGTTTAATGAACTGGGCCCGCGTTTTGCGAGCCGTGCAGGTGGTTACACTCGTATTCTGAAGTGTGGCTTCCGCGCTGGAGACAACGCTCCGATGGCTTACATCGAGCTGATTGATCGTCCGGAAGTTCAGGCAGAAGCAACTGCAGAGTAATTTGCAGTTATTAAAAAACCCGCTTCGGCGGGTTTTTTATTGCCTGTATAAAATTGCGGTGCAACACTGAACATGAGCCCCGGAGGGAATCTTTTATGTGGTTGATTGATCAGTTGGCAGAACAGCATATACTTTCAGCGTTAGAAAAAGGCGAGCTGTCCGGTTTACCGGGCGAAGGCAAACCATTAGTACTGGAAGATGATAGTCAGGTCCCTGCAGAACTTCGTACCGCCTATCGTCTGTTGAAAAACTCCGGTTTTTTACCACCAGAACTGGAATTGCGACGTGAAGCCCTCGCACTGGTGGATCTTTTGCAGCAACTTGATCCTGTTGATCATCAGGCTGCTGAGTACCATAAACAGTTGAGACTGCTTGAGCTTAAATTACGCCAGGCAGGATTAAGTACAGAGTTTCTCTATGAGAAACGGTACGGAGAAAGGGCTGCCCGTCGGCTGAACACTAAGTAATCATAATTAAGGAATTTTCATGAGCCAATACCGGCACACTAAAGGTGTCATAAATGATAATGCACTACAGGCAATTTTGTTCGATCCTTTGTTCAGACAAAGAAAAGAGCAGAACAAGAAAGGTAAAGGTAGTTACCGTCGCAAGCCACGCGACAATCGTCAGGGGGGGGGCAATGAAAAAGTGATTTTTCATTGCCCTTTTTTCAATTAAAAAAAACCGTCATACTTATAACATGACGGTTTTCCTGTTGAATAACTTATTGTTTTTCTTTCAGTAAATCGCGAATTTCTGCTAACAGAGCTTCTTCTGCTGAAGGTCCTTTAGGAGCAGGTTCTGCTTTCTTATATAATTTATTCATCAGCTTAATTGCCATGAAGATGGCAAACGCAACGATAATGAAATCGAAAACAGATTGCAGAAAAACACCATATTCCATGACTACCGCGGGGGTGGTGCCATCAGCTGCTTTCAGAACCCACTTGAACTGTTTGAAGTCGATTCCACCAATCAGCAATCCTAACGGTGGCATAATGATATTCGCGACTAATGAGGAAACAATTTTGCCGAAGGCTGCACCGATGATGACACCGACCGCCAGGTCAACAACATTTCCACGCATCGCAAAGTCGCGAAACTCTTTAAACAAACTCATATTATCCCCTGATTACATACTAAGTTAACTCTATTTAAGTTAACTATGATAGTAGTTAATTAGTGCTATTTTTTCCACTTCCATCATGTCACTCTTTTACGTATTTTTACACTCAGGTGGGGCACATAACTCATTTTACAGGCTACTTACTTTGTAGATTGGCGTGCATAGCCTGTGTTTTAACCATATAGCCAGCCTGATACTGGCTTTATCCTGGTGGTTAAAGGAAGAACGGACTCGGCTGGAATAATTTCTCAACATCAGAAACAAATTTCTTGTCGGTCAGGAACATAATGACGTGGTCACCTTGTTCAATCCGGATGTTATCGTTGGCTATCATAACTTCTTCACCGCGAACTACTGCACCGATGATTGTTGCGGGCGGTAATTTAATCTCGCTGATTGAACGTCCCACAACCCGGGATGTTGTTTCATCACCATGAGCAATAGCTTCGATGGCTTCAGCAATACCGCGTCTAAGCGATGAGACCCCAACAATATCTGCTTTACGTACATGGCTAAGTAATGCCGAAATCGTTGCCTGTTGAGGTGATATTGCAATATCAATCACGCTGCCCTGTACCAAATCGACGTATGCGCGGCGTTGTATAAGCACCATCGCCTTCTTGGCACCCATTTTTTTTGCCAGCATTGCTGACATAATGTTTGCCTCGTCGTCATTAGTCACCGCTATAAACAGATCAATCTGATCAATATGCTCTTCAGCCAGTAGCTCCTGATCTGATGCATCTCCGTAGAAAACGATCGTATCGTTTAGCAGTTCAGCCAGTTCCGCCGCACGCTGGGCATTCCGCTCGATCAATTTAACGCTGTACTGCTTTTCCAACTGTTGTGCGAGTCCAAAGCCAATATTTCCGCCACCCACCAACATGATGCGTTTGTAGGGTTTCTCCAGCCGTTGCATTTCACTCATTACGGCACGGATATGCTGATTAGCCGTAATAAAAAATACTTCATCTCCCGCTTCAATAATCGTTGACCCCTGTGGCCGGATAGGCCGATCCTGGCGAAATATGGCAGCTACACGGCTTTCAATGTGTGGCATATGTTCGCGCATTACAGATAAAGGGTTTCCTATCAGGGGACCTCCATAATACGCTTTGACCACACCCAGGCTCACTTTACCCTCGGCGAAATTAACCACCTGCAAGGCCCCGGGATACTGGATCAGGCGATAAATATTGTCGATCACTAGTTGTTCCGGGGAGATTAAATGATCGATTGGGATCGCTTCCGGGATAAACAGTTTTTCAGTGTCTCGCAGGTATTCTGCTGCGCGGATACGTGCAATCCTGTTTGGGGTATTAAATAGTGAATAGGCTATCTGACAAGCAACCATATTTGTCTCGTCAGAGCTGGTTACAGCCACCAACATGTCGGCATCTTCGGCACCTGCTTCCCGCAAAACCCGGGGATGAGATGCCTGACCATTGACGACCCTTAAATCAAATTTGTCCTGCAACTGTCGCAGCCTTCCCGGGTCAGTATCCACAACAGTGATATCGTTATTTTCCCCCACCAGGTTCTCTGCCAGTGTTCCACCGACTTGTCCGGCACCAAGGATAATAATCTTCATTATTGTTTCACTCTTTTCGGTTAAGCGCTTTTGATTAGTTTAGCGTAGAAAAAACCATCTCCGCCGTTCTGCTCAGGGAATACCTGTAAACCATGAACTTCCCCCCCTGGTAACATCACTGCCTGTGCCTCAGGGTGACGTTGCAGAAACGCGGAGATTTGCAGATGATTTTCCTGTGGGAGTATCGAGCAGGTAGCATAAATCATCGTACCGCCGGTTTTAAGATGCGGCCATACAGCTTCCAGTATTTCTGCCTGTAATGACGCCAACTCAGCAATATCATTATCACGTCGCAACCATTTTATATCCGGATGTCGACGAATAACACCGGTTGCTGAGCAAGGGGCATCGAGTAAAATCCGGTCAAACTGACGATCACTACACCACTCTGACGGTGTCCTGCCATCTCCCTGCTTAACCTCTGCCTGCATCTTAAGTCTGGCCAGGTTTTCGCTGACACGGCTCAGGCGTTGTGCATCTATATCCACAGCCATTACTCGTGCGTTTGGTGCAATCTCAAGAATATGAGTCGTTTTACCGCCCGGGGCAGCACACAAATCCAGGATATCTTCACCATCCTGCGGTTCAAGATATAGCGCACAGCGTTGAGCTGAAAGGTCCTGCACCGTCACCCAGCCATCAGCAAAACCCGGCAATTGGCTGACACCCGCCGGCTTTTCCAGCCGGACAGCATCGGATGACAATGGATCAGTAAGACCGGTCATTGCCTGTGCATTCAGGAGTGCCAGCCAGCTATCCCGGCTATGATGTTGACGATTTACTCTCAGCCACATTGGCGGTCGCTGATTATTCGCGTCAATAATTTGTTGCCACTGTTCTGGCCAGCTGGACTGTAAACGTTTGATTAACCATGAGGGATGCCACAGAGTCACGCTTTGCCCTTCCAGGCTTTCCAGTAGTTCTGTCTGACGACGCTGAAATTCCCGTAGAACCCCGTTAATCAGGCCTTTCAGACTTTGTCTTTTCAGTACCACGGCCCCTTCCACTGTTTCAGCAAGAATGGCATGGGCCGGGATTCGCGTATACTGCATCTGATAGATACCCACCATCAACAGGTAATGTAGAGTTCTTTGCTTACCAGTTAATGGCCGTTCCATCAGTTTGCCAATAAGCGCATCTAACTGTGGCAATGTCCGGGCAATACCGAAACAAATTTCCTGCAACAGCGCGCTGTCTTTATCGCTCAGCCCTTTCTGGGCCGCAGGCAATATTGTACTGAGTGACTGGCCTTTATCGACCACCTGCTCAATCAGTCTGGCGGCCAGACTGCGCAGATTTGTTGTTTTTTTCATGAGATATCTTCAATTAGCCAGTATCACTGGCAAATTTTTAACTGCCAGAATCCGGGATAGTGCCAGGGGTAAACCACTCCTGACGTGAATTCAGCAGATCTTTTGCTGGCATAGGTTTTTTGCCGGCTGGCTGGAGTATTTCAAGCTGCAATACGCCCTCTGCTGTGGCGATTTGTATCCCGTGCTTATCTGTGTGTACTACCGTTCCCGGTCTGACATCCTGATGTGGCAGAACCGCGGCCTTCCATACTTTTACTGGCTGACCTTCAATCATTAAGTAGCTGACAGGCCAGGGATTAAACGCACGAATACATCTTTCAAGCTGCTCTGCCGGTAATGACCAGTCCAGCTTCGCTTCCTCTTTACTAAGCTTGCTGGCATAAGTTGCCAGGGCTTCATCCTGTTTTTCGGCGTGAGCAGTACCAGTCGCCAGCTGTTGCAGCGTCTGTAGCATACCCTGCGGCCCAAGTTGCGCGAGAGCATCATAAAGTGAGGCGCTGGTATCGTCAGGACCAATCGGAGAGGTGAGTTTGTACAGCATATCTCCGGTGTCCAGTCCAGCATCCATCTGCATGATGGTGACGCCCGTCTGCTCGTCTCCGGCCCAGAGCGCGCGCTGAATAGGTGCCGCTCCCCGCCAACGCGGCAGTAATGAGCCGTGGACATTAATACAACCCAGCCGTGGCATGTTCAGAACAATTTCTGGCAGTAACAAGCCGTAGGCAACCACCACCATGATATCGGCATCCAAATCAGCAACCAGTTGCTGGTTTTCTGGCTGACGCAATGAGGCTGGCTGAAAAACAGGGATTTGATGGGCTTCGGCAAGTGTTTTTACCGGACTTGCCAACAGCTTTTTTCCACGACCAGCCGGACGGTCCGGCTGGGTGAATACACCGACTACCTGATGCTCAGAAGCAAACAGCGCGTCAAGATGACGCGCTGCAAAGTCAGGGGTGCCGGCAAAAATGATTTTTAACGAGTCGGACACAATCATCCCTTATTTTCGTTTCAGGAAGCTCTGGTCGTTTGCCGGGCAAGCTTTTCCAGTTTCTGACGGATACGCTGGCGTTTTAAAGGAGACAAATAATCGACAAATAACTTGCCCATCAGATGGTCCATTTCGTGCTGAATGCAGATGGCCAGTAAGCCATCTGTTTCCAGCTCATAGGGTTCCCCGTCGCGGTTCAGGGCCCGAATCTTTACCCGTTCAGAGCGTGGGATTAACGCCCGCTGTTCCGGAATAGAGAGACATCCCTCTTCAATTCCGGTTTCACCACTTTGCTCAAGCAGTTCAGGGTTAATCAGAACCAGTTGCTGTTCACGGTTTTCAGAGACATCAATAACGATAATTCGCTGATGGATATCAACCTGAGTAGCGGCCAGCCCGATACCTTCTTCCGCATACATTGTTTCGAACATGTCATCAACAATGCGCTGAATATCTTTGTTTACTTCTTTGACTGGCGCAGCAACAGTACGGAGTCGCTCGTCTGGGAAATGTAATACCTGTAAAACTGACATAGATTTCCGGATCTTTATTCATGATATTAAAATTGGCTGCCTTATATTGTAGACGTTTCATTAAGCGATTGACAGTATTGCCGGGGGGATAAAAGCGACAGGCAGAAGGAGCTGCATGTGGATATCATGGAAAAATGGCTACGCCTTGGTGCGGTTCACGGACTGAAATATCCCGTGAGAGTCGAGGTTGCTACTCGACTGGAGCAACAGACCACAGTCACATACTCTTTCTTACGGTCAATGTCTTTTTCTGAACAGCAGTGCCGACAGTTTCTGAATTGTGATATGTCTCAGATTACTCTTGCCCGGCAATGGCTCGAAGCAGATGAACACTATTTTTTAACCCTGAATGATCCCGGTTATCCACGACTGTTGGCAGAGACCAGCGGTTGCCCATTGTATCTGTTTGTTGCAGGCGATCCGGAAGTGCTTTCATCACCACAGATAGCTATCGTCGGAAGTCGTCAATGTAGCCGCTACGGTCAGCATTGGACTGACTTTTTTGCCGGGGCATTTTCTGTCAGTGGCTTCACTCTCACCAGTGGGCTGGCAGTTGGAATTGACAGTGTGGCACATCGTGCTGCGTTAGCTTCTGGAGGTAAAACCATTGCAGTGTTAGGTAGTGGGTTGCTAAATATCTACCCCCGACAACATCAGGTACTTAGTCGTGAGATTATTGGGAAAGGAGGAGCTCTCGTTTCTGAATTTCCTCTGAACTCGACTGCTCTGCCTGGTCATTTTCCGCGCCGTAACCGAATAATCAGTGGTCTTAGCCTGGGTGTTCTGGTTACTGAAGCCCGGATGAAAAGTGGTTCACTGATCACCGCCCGTTATGCTCTTGAGCAAAATCGTAATGTTTATGCCTTGCCAGGACCGGTGGCTAAACCCGAAAGTGAAGGTACGCATTGGCTCATTCAGCAAGGTGCTTTATTGGTCTCTCACCCCAACGACGTTCTGGAAGATTTGCAGGTTGGTTATCATTCGTTGCGGTTTTCAGTCACGGAACAAATAAATTCGTCACAGTATGGCACTGTTCCATTGCCATTTGCTGGTGTGTTGGCTAACGTAGAAGATGAGGTTACACCTGTTGACGTCGTCGCTGAACGTGCCGGCCAACCTGTGCCAGTGATTGCAGCCATATTGTTAGAGCTGGAGTTAGCAGGATGGATCGCAGCTGTACCCGGCGGCTATGTCCGTTTAAGGAGGGCATGCCATGTTCGACGTACTTATGTACTTGTTTGAGACCTATATCCATACCGAGGCCGATTCGCAGGTTGACCAGGACAGGCTGACAGATGATTTAACCGAAGCTGGTTTTGATCAGGAAGATATCGCGAATGCGTTAAAGTGGCTTGAGAAACTGGCGGATTATCAGGAAGGGCTGGTAGAACCGATCCAGATGGTGTGCGATCCGTTATCAATGCGTATCTACACCGAAGAAGAGTGCCGGAAACTGGATGCTGACTGCCGTGGATTTCTGTTGTTCCTTGAGCAGGTTCAGGTGCTAAACCTGGAAACTCGTGAGATGGTGATTGAACGAGTCACTGCTCTTGATACCCAGGAATTTGAGCTTGATGATCTTAAATGGGTTGTGCTGATGGTACTGTTTAACATACCGGGATGTGAGGATGCTTATCAGCAGATGGAAGAGTTACTTTTCGATGCTAATGACAGTATCCTGCACTGATATTGTTTTCTGTGTAGCCAAATTATGAATAAAACAGCTCTGTTTGCTGTGCGTCATCAGGAAAACTGCCCCGTTTGCGGGGCAGAGTTAGTTATACGTTCAGGTAAACATGGTCCGTTTGCAGGTTGCTCTGCATATCCTGCCTGCGATTATATTCGCCCGCTGGGACCTCGAAACGATGCTCATATCATTAAAATTCTGGAAGGTATCGCCTGCCCGGAATGCGGTGCCGATAAAGCGCTGCGTCAGGGGCGATATGGAATGTTTATCGGTTGCAGTCACTATCCGGAGTGTCCTCACACTGAAACTATTGATCAACCAGATGAGACCGGTATTACCTGTCCTCAGTGTCATCAGGGCTCTTTAGTCCAGCGTCGTTCCCGTTATGGGAAGTCTTTTCATTCCTGCAGTCGTTATCCGGATTGCCAGTTTGCTTTGAATACATCTCCGGTCGCAGGAGAATGCCCGACATGCCATTTCCCGCTGTTAACAGAAAAGAAGACAGCCAGGGGATTACGGCTAATCTGTGCCAGTAAATTATGCGGGAAACCTGTTCCCGAAGATAACCAGGAAGAATAGTATCTATTATGTCCAGTGATTCAGTATCAGGATCTTTTCAGCGTTGCGTTGAACAATTACGGGAAAATGCGGTAATCGCTTATCCTACTGAAGCGGTGTTTGGCCTGGGGTGCGATCCCGACAGTGAGCAGGCGGTAATGGCGCTGTTGGCACTTAAGAAACGCCCGGCAGAAAAGGGTCTGATACTGATAGCAGCCAGCTACCAGCAGTTGGTTCCTTATATCCGTGATGAGGAACTGACGGTGGAACAACGAGATCGTATGTTTTCTCACTGGCCTGGTCCGGTAACGTTTGTTGTGCCATCTTCAGCACCTCGCTGGCTGACCGGAAAATTTGATTCACTGGCTGTCAGAGTGAGTGATCATCCTGATGTTCAAAAACTCTGTACCACTTTTGGCAAACCCCTGGTATCAACCAGCGCGAATCTGTCGGGACAGGAACCCTGCCGGAATGTAGAAGAAGTGATCAGCCAGTTTGGTGCTGATTTTCCGGTACTGCAAGGGATAACCGGCGGGCGAAATAATCCTTCTGAGATCCGTAATGTCATCACTGGTGAACTCATCCGGCAGGGGTAGAAAATGGAACCGTTTGTAGTTTTTGGCAATCCGATCGAGCACAGTAAATCACCCTTTATTCATCAGCTTTTTGCCCGTCAGACAGGTATTGAGCATCTGTACGGACGGACTCTCGTTCCGCTCGGGGAATTCGAACCGGTCGTGGGAGATTTTTTTCGCCAGGGAGGTAAAGGTGCTAATGTGACTTTACCTTTTAAACAAAATGCCTGTGCAATGGCTGATGAACTGACTGAAAGAGCTTCATTATCTAAAGCAGTCAATACGCTGAAACTGCAGCCTGATGGAAAATTACTCGGTGATAATACTGACGGAATAGGTTTGCTTAATGATTTGCAGCGATTACAGATGGTCACTCCGCAATCTCATGTTCTACTGGTCGGTGCCGGGGGGGCGGCAAGAGGCGTTATTCTGCCATTACTGGCATTTGGCTGCAGGATCACCATAACGAACCGTACTTTATCCAGAGCTGAAACGCTGGTGGAAACTTACCAGCATGCCGGGACTATTTTGGCCAGTGAGCATGGTAAGTTAGACGGACAGTATGATCTGATTATTAATGCAACTTCCAGCGGGGTGACAGGTGAAGTGCCTGTGTTACCAGGGAGTATCTTTACCGCAAATACTCACTGCTACGATATGTTTTATCAGCAGGGCAAAACACCGTTTCTTTCTCTGGCGGCTCAGCATGGTGTTACCCGTCTGGCTGATGGCGTCGGGATGCTGGTGGGACAGGCGGCACATGCATTCTTTCTTTGGCATGGGGTAATGCCAGAAATTGGACCGGTAACTGAAGCTGTCAGTCAGTCTCTGAAGTTATGAACCAGTCAATTCAGTTCCCTGATCGTGAAGAATGGGATGAAGTCCGGAAAGCGGTATGTTTTCCGGCGCTGTCTAATGGCATGCAGCTCCAGTGTGCTGTCAGCGCAACAGAACTGCATCGGCGATTTGGCGATGGCCCTGCATTAGATCTGTTCCGTGAATATCGCTGGGATATAGAGGAAGAGATGGAGTCGGTCATCGCAGCTGATCATGATGATCAGGATGGATGGTTCTGGTTATCCTCTGAAAGGTAATCATCTTTCCACTTTACGTAATTTTTTGCAGAAACCAGCAGCCCCTGTTTTTCTTCTTCAGTCAGCGGGCGGATCTGTTTTACCGGGCTGCCCAGATATAGATAACCGCTGGTCAGCCGCTTACCCGGAGGCACCAGGCTACCGGCACCAATCATTATATCTTCTTCTATATAAGCTCCATCCAGCAGAATCGATCCCATACCGACTAACACCCGGTCCTTAATAGTGCACCCATGAAGCATGGCCTTATGTCCGACAGTAACATCATTGCCAATGAGTAAAGGGTGTCCTTGCGGATTTTTCTCTGAACAATGGCTGACATGCAAAACTGAACCATCCTGGATATTTGTGCGCGAGCCAATCTCAATTCGGTTTACATCACCCCGTGCAACGACTAATGGCCAGACACTGGTGTTATCACCCATCACTACATTACCAATGACTACGCTGGAAGGATCAACCATCACATTCGCTCCGGTTTGTGGAAATATACCGGCAAAAGGCCGTAACGGATTCACGGTCATAACTGAAATTCCCTCATCGTTATTTATGAACATCTACATACTCATCCTGAAAAATAGCATTTTTCCCGATATTGATGATGTTTAACCCTTAAAACCAGCAGCTGGCTGGTGGGGTAAAATGCCAGCCATTATCCTCGAATGCCGCTTTTTCGCTGCCAGTACACTTCACAGTTTTGGGAGTTTTAGTGCGAAAAGATTACTAACCATACATTTATCGTTGAATTGTACGGCGATCGGCATAAAAAAACGTCATTCAGAAATTATTTTAAAATAAACCCTTGCGGGAAAAATTAATCTCCCTATAATGCGCTCCCACTGACACGGCAAAGCGCGATGCGCCAAGGCGTGACAGGGACTGAAGTGATTCGGTCCGGAGAAAAAATCACGAAATAGTGGTTGACTCCTGAGGTGAAAAGCGTAATATACGCCACCTCGCAGCGACAACCTAAGCGGTTGAGTTGCAACGCTCTTTAACAATTTATCAGACAATCTGTGTGGGCACTCGCAGGATTGATATCAAACGTCTCCGGACGTAAAAAATATCAAGTCTTAAGAGTGAACACATAATGAAATTCATTATGAGTGTTTTACACTTGAGCATCGCTTAACTCGTTTAAGCAAATCAAACTTTAAATTGAAGAGTTTGATCATGGCTCAGATTGAACGCTGGCGGCAGGCCTAACACATGCAAGTCGAACGGCAGCACAGAGAGCTTGCTCTCGGGTGGCGAGTGGCGGACGGGTGAGTAATGTCTGGGAAACTGCCTGATGGAGGGGGATAACTACTGGAAACGGTAGCTAATACCGCATAATGTCGCAAGACCAAAGTGGGGGACCTTCGGGCCTCACACCATCGGATGTGCCCAGATGGGATTAGCTAGCAGGTGGGGTAACGGCCTACCTGGGCGACGATCCCTAGCTGGTCTGAGAGGATGACCAGCCACACTGGAACTGAGACACGGTCCAGACTCCTACGGGAGGCAGCAGTGGGGAATATTGCACAATGGGCGCAAGCCTGATGCAGCCATGCCGCGTGTATGAAGAAGGCCTTCGGGTTGTAAAGTACTTTCAGCGAGGAGGAAGGCATTGCGGTTAATAACCGCAGTGATTGACGTTACTCGCAGAAGAAGCACCGGCTAACTCCGTGCCAGCAGCCGCGGTAATACGGAGGGTGCAAGCGTTAATCGGAATTACTGGGCGTAAAGCGCACGCAGGCGGTCTGTCAAGTCGGATGTGAAATCCCCGGGCTCAACCCGGGAACTGCATTCGAAACTGGCAGACTAGAGTCTTGTAGAGGGGGGTAGAATTCCAGGTGTAGCGGTGAAATGCGTAGAGATCTGGAGGAATACCGGTGGCGAAGGCGGCCCCCTGGACAAAGACTGACGCTCAGGTGCGAAAGCGTGGGGAGCAAACAGGATTAGATACCCTGGTAGTCCACGCCGTAAACGATGTCGACTTGGAGGTTGTGCCCTTGAGGCGTGGCTTCCGGAGCTAACGCGTTAAGTCGACCGCCTGGGGAGTACGGCCGCAAGGTTAAAACTCAAATGAATTGACGGGGGCCCGCACAAGCGGTGGAGCATGTGGTTTAATTCGATGCAACGCGAAGAACCTTACCTACTCTTGACATCCAGAGAACTTGGCAGAGATGCCCTGGTGCCTTCGGGAACTCTGAGACAGGTGCTGCATGGCTGTCGTCAGCTCGTGTTGTGAAATGTTGGGTTAAGTCCCGCAACGAGCGCAACCCCTATCCTTTGTTGCCAGCGATTCGGTCGGGAACTCAAAGGAGACTGCCGGTGATAAACCGGAGGAAGGTGGGGATGACGTCAAGTCATCATGGCCCTTACGAGTAGGGCTACACACGTGCTACAATGGCGCATACAAAGAGAAGCGACCTCGCGAGAGCAAGCGGACCTCATAAAGTGCGTCGTAGTCCGGATCGGAGTCTGCAACTCGACTCCGTGAAGTCGGAATCGCTAGTAATCGTAGATCAGAATGCTACGGTGAATACGTTCCCGGGCCTTGTACACACCGCCCGTCACACCATGGGAGTGGGTTGCAAAAGAAGTAGATAGCTTAACCTTCGGGAGGGCGTTTACCACTTTGTGATTCATGACTGGGGTGAAGTCGTAACAAGGTAACCGTAGGGGAACCTGCGGTTGGATCACCTCCTTACCTGAAGATACACTCCGGCGAAGTGTCCACAACAGATTGTCTGATAGAAAGTATGAGCAAGGCGTTTACACGTTGGGGGTGGTGACAAATAACATTGTCGCTCGGTTTTCTGAAGAAAAACCTCGCCCTTACGTGAAATTAGCGAATCAGTGATTCGCGACAGCAAATTTCACGTCCCCTTCGTCTAGAGGCCCAGGACACCGCCCTTTCACGGCGGTAACAGGGGTTCGAATCCCCTAGGGGACGCCACTTGCTGGTTTGTGAGTGAAAGTCACCGGCCAAATTATCTTAAAGATGACTTACGAGTCATGTTTAAGATATTGCTCTTTAACAATCCGGAACAAGCTGAAAATTTGAAAACAATGAATAACGCGAGTTATTCAGAGTCTCTCAAAAACTTTTACGATTCATAGTCGTTGCAAGACGTCTGTGGGTTGTGAGGTTAAGCGAATAAGCGTACACGGTGGATGCCCTGGCAGTCAGAGGCGATGAAGGACGTGCTAATCTGCGAAAAGCGCCGGTAAGGTGATATGAACCGATACAGCCGGCGATGTCCGAATGGGGAAACCCGGTGCACTCAGTGCATCATCGCAACATGAATACATAGTGTTGCGAGGCGAACCGGGGGAACTGAAACATCTAAGTACCCCGAGGAAAAGAAATCAACCGAGATTCCCCCAGTAGCGGCGAGCGAACGGGGAGCAGCCCTGAACCATCATCAGTGTGTGTGTTAGTGGAAGCGTCCGGAATGGCGCACGATACAGGGTGAAAGTCCCGTACATGAAAATGCACATACTGTGAGTTCGAAGAGTAGGGCGGGACACGTGGTATCCTGTCTGAATATGGGGGGACCATCCTCCAAGGCTAAATACTCCTGACTGACCGATAGTGAACCAGTACCGTGAGGGAAAGGCGAAAAGAACCCCGGCGAGGGGAGTGAAAAGAACCTGAAACCGTGTACGTACAAGCAGTGGGAGCACCCTTTGGGGTGTGACTGCGTACCTTTTGTATAATGGGTCAGCGACTTATATTCTGTAGCAAGGTTAACCGTATAGGGGAGCCGCAGGGAAACCGAGTCTTAACTGGGCGTTAAGTTGCAGGGTATAGACCCGAAACCCGGTGATCTAGCCATGGGCAGGTTGAAGGTTGGGTAACACTAACTGGAGGACCGAACCGACTAATGTTGAAAAATTAGCGGATGACCTGTGGCTGGGGGTGAAAGGCCAATCAAACCGGGAGATAGCTGGTTCTCCCCGAAAGCTATTTAGGTAGCGCCTCGTGAACTCATCTCCGGGGGTAGAGCACTGTTTCGGCTAGGGGGCCATCCCGGCTTACCAACCCGATGCAAACTGCGAATACCGGAGAATGTTATCACGGGAGACACACGGCGGGTGCTAACGTCCGTCGTGAAGAGGGAAACAACCCAGACCGCCAGCTAAGGTCCCAAAGTCATGGTTAAGTGGGAAACGATGTGGGAAGGCTCAGACAGCCAGGATGTTGGCTTAGAAGCAGCCATCATTTAAAGAAAGCGTAATAGCTCACTGGTCGAGTCGGCCTGCGCGGAAGATGTAACGGGGCTAAACCATGCACCGAAGCTGCGGCAGCGACACTATGTGTTGTTGGGTAGGGGAGCGTTCTGTAAGCCATTGAAGGTGGACTGTGAGGTCTGCTGGAGGTATCAGAAGTGCGAATGCTGACATAAGTAACGATAAAGCGGGTGAAAAGCCCGCTCGCCGGAAGACCAAGGGTTCCTGTCCAACGTTAATCGGGGCAGGGTGAGTCGACCCCTAAGGCGAGGCTGAAAAGCGTAGTCGATGGGAAACAGGTTAATATTCCTGTACTTGGTGTTACTGCGAAGGGGGGACGGAGAAGGCTATGTCATCCGGGCGACGGTTGTCCCGGTTTAAGCGTGTAGGCTGAGATTCCAGGCAAATCCGGAATCTCTTAAGGCTGAGGCGTGATGACGAGGTGCTACGGCACTGAAGTGACAAATGCCCTGCTTCCGGGAAAAGCCTCTAAGCTCCAGGTAACACGAAATCGTACCCCAAACCGACACAGGTGGTCAGGTAGAGAATACCAAGGCGCTTGAGAGAACTCGGGTGAAGGAACTAGGCAAAATGGTGCCGTAACTTCGGGAGAAGGCACGCTGGCGCGTAGGTGAAGGGACTTGCTCCCGGAGCTGAAGCCAGTCGAAGATACCAGCTGGCTGCAACTGTTTATTAAAAACACAGCACTGTGCAAACACGAAAGTGGACGTATACGGTGTGACGCCTGCCCGGTGCCGGAAGGTTAATTGATGGGGTTATCGCTCTGCGAGAAGCTCCTGATCGAAGCCCCGGTAAACGGCGGCCGTAACTATAACGGTCCTAAGGTAGCGAAATTCCTTGTCGGGTAAGTTCCGACCTGCACGAATGGCGTAATGATGGCCAGGCTGTCTCCACCCGAGACTCAGTGAAATTGAAATCGCTGTGAAGATGCAGTGTACCCGCGGCAAGACGGAAAGACCCCGTGAACCTTTACTATAGCTTGACACTGAATATTGAGCCTTGATGTGCAGGATAGGTGGGAGGCACTGAAGTACGGACGCCAGTTCGTACGGAGCCATCCTTGAAATACCACCCTTTAATGTTTGATATTCTAACGTGGACCCGTTATCCGGGTTGCGGACAGTGTCTGGTGGGTAGTTTGACTGGGGCGGTCTCCTCCCAAAGAGTAACGGAGGAGCACGAAGGTTAGCTAATCACGGTCGGACATCGTGAGGTTAGTGCAAAGGCATAAGCTAGCTTGACTGCGAGAGTGACGGTTCGAGCAGGTGCGAAAGCAGGTCTTAGTGATCCGGTGGTTCTGAATGGAAGGGCCATCGCTCAACGGATAAAAGGTACTCCGGGGATAACAGGCTGATACCGCCCAAGAGTTCATATCGACGGCGGTGTTTGGCACCTCGATGTCGGCTCATCACATCCTGGGGCTGAAGTAGGTCCCAAGGGTACGGCTGTTCGCCGTTTAAAGTGGTACGCGAGCTGGGTTTAGAACGTCGTGAGACAGTTCGGTCCCTATCTGCCGTGGGCGCTGGAGAATTGAGGGGGGTTGCTCCTAGTACGAGAGGACCGGAGTGAACGCACCACTGGTGTTCGGGTTGTCATGCCAATGGCATTGCCCGGTAGCTAAGTGCGGAAAAGATAAGTGCTGAAAGCATCTAAGCACGAAACTTGCCCCGAGATGAGTTCTCCCTGACCCTTTAAGGGTCCTGAAGGGACGTTGAAGACGACGACGTTGATAGGCCGGATGTGTAAGTGCAGCGATGCATTGAGCTAACCGGTACTAATGACCCGTGAGGCTTAACCTTACAACGCCAGAGGCGTTTTGCAGAGACGCAAAGATTTTCAGTGAGTTCCTGATAGTTAAATTAAGAATTAGCAGTGCCCTGCGGACATGAGTGTTATCCGTAAGAGCAGAGCGGTTTTAAGAATTAGCGGGAATGAAAGATTTTCCGTTCAGACAAGGCGGCAAGCGCGTGATGAGAAGGAACATACATGAGTATGTGACTGAACAGCACGAGCGAAGCCAACACAGTATGAACGAAAAAGATTCATTCCGAGCACAGAATTTGCCTGGCGGCTAGAGCGCGGTGGTCCCACCTGACCCCATGCCGAACTCAGAAGTGAAACGCCGTAGCGCCGATGGTAGTGTGGGGTCTCCCCATGCGAGAGTAGGGAACTGCCAGGCATCCAATAAGACAAAAAGGCCATCCTGACGGATGGCCTTTTTGCATTGGTATTTCAGAAGACTGTTAACACACAACAAACCGGGACAGTGAAACGTCGCAGCGCCGGTAACAGTACAGGACAGTGAAACATCTGAGCCCGCACATTTATCGGCCAACAGGGAAACTCTGACTGATTTGGGTTAATTCTGTACCTGCAGCCTCAGAAGAGACCGCAGACAGGAGATTAATGCATATTATTGGCTGGAACATCCTGCCACTGGCAGTTGATCGTTTGCTTGCTTGCAGAACAATCACCGGTATGTACCACCATGGTTTCCTGTGGTTGCTGTTTTTTAGCTGCACAGGCAGCCAGCATGGCTGTAAAAAGTATTATGCCGAGAATGCGCATTTTAGGATCTCCCTGGACTCATCTGTTACCATAATAAACGACCCGTCTCATATTGTCCTGCCACTCAGATTATCTCCGGCCTTTTATAAACGATAAAGTCTGTTGCTCATTGCCCAGGCAGACTGGCATAGTGATTGCTTAATGATCTCTATATTCACTGAACGGATAAGACATTGCACTATGACAAAAAAAGCTGACCTTATACTGACGTTAAATGAGCATCACCGTTATGATTCTACTGGCGGGGGATCTCAGCCATTTAGCTGGCCGGAAGGAAAAGGCCTTGCAGTCTATGTTGCGATGAACCTGGAGCATTTCTCCTTTGGTTGCACAGAAGGGGCTAAAATATCACAAGCGGCGAACTCACTGGATATTCTGAATTACAGCTGGCGTGATTACGGAAATCGTGTCGGAGGCTGGCACCTGGCCGAATTATTTGAACGACTTGGGATACCGCCGGCAGTCATCGCTAATACCTCACTACTGGAACATTATCCGGAGCTACTACGACGATGGACTGCATTGCCTGGCAGTGAGTTAATTGGTCACGGCCATACAAATTCGCAGAGACAAGGTGATCTGAGCTCAGAAGATGAATCCAGGTTGATCAGTTACTGTCAGCTACAACTGAGCAGCTATCAGGGGGAAAAAGTTTCTGGCTGGTTGTCACCCTGGATTTCGGAGAGCCAGGAAACCCCTGACTTGCTGAAACAACATGATTTTGAGTACACGCTTAACTGGGCACATGACGATATCCCCGTGACCATGCATACCCGTCACGGAGAACTACTGTCTATTCCTTATCCTCAGGAAATTAATGATATACCTACGATCATTCCGAACGGGACTCCAATAGATACTTTTTGCCAGATGATTGAAGATCAATTTGCAGAATTGTTGGAGAGAAGCAGATTTTCGCCGCAGGTGATGGGTATTGCTCTGCACCCCTATATTGTTGGACAGCCATTTCGTTTTTACCGGTTAAAGAAAACGCTGACGGAACTGATGTTACGCCAGAATGAATTCTGGCTGACGACTCCCGGAGAAATTGCCCTCCATTATCAGCGTCTGAAAGCTGATTAACAGCAGGTGGGATAAATCTGCCGGAAAGAGTCAGACTCCTTCCGGTGAAATATTTCACAGGCAGCCAACTCCCGTTGGCTGATGCATTAGTATGGCGTTTCGAGGCTGTGCCTGAAAGCCGAAACAATCTGTGGGACATGTTGCAGGTTGATATGTCGATGGGTCACCAGACGAAGAACGCCAGGCCTCGCTGCCCGACACAGCATATTATTTTGCTCCAGTCGGCGGATAAATCGTTCGGTTTCATCCTGGCTTTCGGTACCCGGGGTGACCTGCAGGATATTAGTCTGCGGCGGCAGTTCACTGACCAGTGATGGTTTATAATGGCGTAGTTCCTGCCAGATAAGGTGTGCTGTCTTATGGTCCTCTTCCAGCCGCGGGATGCCTTGTTCCAGTGCCACAATACCAGCAGCCGCCATGATTCCAGCCTGTCGTAATCCTCCTCCGACCATTCTGCGGAATGTCCTGGCCCGTTGAATAAATGCTTCATCACCCGCCAGAACTGAACCCATCGGTGCGCTGAGCCCTTTAGATAAACAAAATGTGATACTGTCTGCACAGGATGCTATTTCTTTCAGGGTACGGCCACTGGCGACAACCGCGTTAAAGACTCTTGCACCATCAATATGAACCGGTACACCCGCCTCACGACTGAGACGAGATACTTCTCTCAGGTAGTCATCAGATAACACACTGCCACCCGAATGGTTGTGGCTGGTTTCCATACAGACTAATGCCGTCGGGCCCCCATAGCGGGAATAACTGCCACGTAGTTTTGTTTTCAGTTGTTGCAGGTCCATCTCTCCCCGGTGGGAAGTGATGGCATTACAGAACAGGCCGGCCAGGCAGGAAAGCCCTCCGGCTTCAGAAAGCAGCATATGGGCCTGACTGTCTACGATCGCTTCCAGACCACCTCTCTGATTATGAGTTAATGCTGAAATAACATTACCCATGGTACCGCTGGTGACAAATAAGGCAGCGGATTTTCCGGTAAGTTTAGCTGCTAAAGTTTCCAGCCGGTTTACTGTGGGGTCGCCTTCCAGAGTGTCATCACCCAGAGTGGCACTTCTCATTGCCAGCCACATCGCCTCTGTAGGTGTGGTAACAGTATCACTACGTAAATCAATCATTGGTTTTCCTGTGCAGTATTCAGAGGCTGAGGAGCAGAAAGTTCTTCACTGCTTTCTGGCTTAGCCCATTTCATGACCAGTTTAACGGCTACAGTATTACTGATGACATTTAAAGCCGTTCTTCCCATATCCAGAAATGCATCCACCCCGGCAATTACGGCTAAAGCTTCGACAGGAACGCCTATTGTACTGAGGACCATTGCTACGGCAACCAGCCCTCCGGAAGGTACGTTTGCACTGCCTTTACTGGCAAGGGTGGTAACAATGATAATTGACAGTAGATTTGGCCAGCTTAATGCAACGTGGTAAGCATCGGCCAGAAAGCCTACAGCCAAACCGAAATAGAGGATTGAGCCATCCCTGTTAAAGGCATAGCCTAACGGAAGAACCAGAGATGCGATGCTTTTCGGGACTCCATGAGCAATCAGTTTTTCAATGTGCAGAGGTAAGGTTGCTTCTGAGGAGCGCGTGGCAAATGCCAGTAAGAAGGGCTCACTTACCTCACGAAATGCTTTGACCGGTCGCTCACCTATCATTAGCAGTAGCAGTGCAAAAACCAGTAACAGAATGCCCAGCCCCAGATACATAACGCCAACCAGTTTTGCCAGAGCTATCAGGGTTCCGACACCTTTGGTGGCCAGTAACCAGGAGATGATGGCGAAAATAGCGACCGGAGAAAGGGCAATGATCCAGTCTGTAATTTTAAATACAGCACCCATCAAAGCATCTAATACATCGATTAAAGGTTTGGCCCTGTCACCGGTAACGGCTAAAGCAACTCCCAACAGTGCTGCAAAGACCAGCACGGGTAACAGGTTACCTCCGGACATAGCAACAACGATATTCGAGGGGATCATGTCCAGAAAAAATTTTGTCCAGTCCACAGAAACTGCAATATGTGCCGGCAGGGCTGCATGCTGTGACAAATCAGCCCCGGCCCCGGGATGAAAAATCTGGTTGAGAACCAGTCCGATAATGACCGAAACCACCGTTGCAGCCAAAAAATAAATCATACTGATCAAAGATACTTTGCCAAGCTGGCCGACTTTTTTACCCATCTGACAAATTCCGAGAGTGATTGCAGTAAAAACCAACGGAACCACAATCATTTTAACTGCCTGAATAAAAGCCGTGCCTACGGGCTGAAGGGTTGAGGCAAAATGGGGAAATAACAGGCCAGTGAGTGCGCCGATTATCAGACCACAGAGCATTTGCAAAGGCAGGGGAAAACGCTTCCTGAGCGACTTCCTGGCGGGAAGTTGAATGTGTTGCATTAGGTATTCTCCGGTAAATTTAAGGGGTAATGAGCATCATCAGTCGGGTGGTCATGGCATCCTGCAGGTGATCCTGAATTTTCTGCCGGGCGGCTTCAGCTTCGCCATTACAAATACATTCAATGATTTCAAGATGTTCTCTGATTGCCTGGCGGGTACGTTCCGGGTCGTAATTCTTGATTCCCTGTAAGACCAGACCACTTTGTAAACGCAGACTGGCGTACATCGTGATCAGCCTGAGGTTACCGGACATCCGGAACATCTCGTCATGAAACTGCCAGCCCAGTTCCTGTGCTTGTGTGGTATCGGGGTAGGGCTGACTGAGTAACTGACGCATCTTTTTGGAAATTGACATCAGGTTGTCAGGGTTCCCTTTTTGGGCAGCAAGACTGGCCGCCATACCTTCCAGTGCCAGCCGGACTTCATGGATCTCCTGTAAATCAGTCAGTGACAACTGACGAACGAAAGTACCCCGCATCGGAGAAACTTCAAGCAGCCCTTCCTGAGCCAGCATACGAATAGCTTCACGTACCAGCATACGGCCTACACCAAACTGCAATGAGATTCCTCGTTCTGAAAGCACTTCTCCTGGCTGCAATTCTTTATCGATAATCATCTGACGTAGCCGTAAATAAGTATCATTCCCCATGAAATTTTCCTCAGGTCTTCCACTGGTATACCAGGTGTGCAAATTTCATACCACTCACAAGGACAGAGTCGAATGTTTCTTATTTTCATTAGGTTATTTTTATGGATAAGGTGGGAAAACTATTATTTGCGGGGCGGGCCAAAAAATAATGAACCGGTATAGTGCGCTACAGGAAAGAAGCAGTGCAGTGAATCTCCGGGCAGATACTGAGCCTTTCCTACGGTGCTTATCATCAGCTTTAGTTCTTAATTAGGGGTTATCGGAAAACAGGGGGGTGATTATTCGTCAAAAACCGCCCATGATAGACAAGGCAATATTCTGAATAATAACCGCGCTTTTCCGGCGGATAACTCAACAGAGAGGTTCACATGTCAGGAATTTATGTCGTCTACTTTTCCGGCTATGGCCATACACAGCGGGTGGCTGAAAGTGTTGCTGAGGGGGCTCAGGCCGAATTAATTGCCATCGACAACAACGGTGAAATCACCGGGCAGGACTGGGAAAAACTGAACAGCGCAGATGCCATTATCTTTGGTGCGCCGACTTATATGGGAAGTGCTCCATGGCAGTTCAAAAAGTTTGCCGATGCCAGTTCTAAAGCCTGGTTTACCCGTCAATGGCAGGATAAAGTTTTCGGTGGTTTCACTAACAGTGCCAGTCTGAACGGGGATAAACAAAATACCCTGATCTTCTTCCAGACACTGGCTGCTCAACATGGCGGAATTTGGGTTAGCCTGGGGTTACTGCCTGCGAATACTTCTGCGGCAACCCGTGAAGACCTTAATAATCTGGGGGGATCGGCAGGCCCCTTAATTCAGTCACCTTCTGATGCAGGAGCTGATGTGATCCCTTCCGGAGATCTTGCTACGGCGCGTCAGTATGGCAGTCGCGTTGCCAGTATCTCTGCACGTTTAAAATAGCGATATGGCGAAAGACAGGAGGCACATAGGCTTCTGTCTTTCGCTGCAGGCCAACTCTTTAATAATTCCACTTATCCGGCCCGGTGGGAGACACTTTTCTATCCTGATTAACCGCAACGACCTGATCTTTCAGCCTCCCGATAGTTTTAACAATCTGCCGATATTTTCGCAGGTACGCTGGATATTTTCTGGTCCGCCGGAGAGCAAATTATCAATATTATCAGCCTGTGGAATAATACCGAAGATAGCATCGATGCCTTTGTCGTAGAGCACGTCGGTACCATTACCGATACTTCCCGCAACCGCGATGACCGGAACACCGACCGCTTTTGCCGCTTGTGCGACCCCAAAAGGGGTTTTCCCAAAACGAGTCTGGTGGTCAATGCGCCCTTCACCGGTGAAGCAGAAATCGGCGCCGGTTAGATGCTGTCGCAGTCCGCTATATTCGAGAACTATATCAATACCCTTACGGAGCTCACAGTGGGTAAAAGCCAGCAAGCCGGCCCCCAAACCTCCCGCCGCACCGGCACCAGGCTGACTGGCAATATCCTTACCCAGTTGCTGGTGAATTAACAGTGCGTAATGTGCCAGATTACTGTCGAGCAGCTCGACCATTTCCGGAGTGGCTCCTTTTTGTGGACCAAAAATAGCTGAAGCCCCTTGTTCGCCACATAACGGGTTAGTGACATCACAGGCCACCAAAATATTTACTGTCGACAGGCGAGGATCCAATGTCGAGATATCAATCTTTTCGAGAGCTCCCAGAGCACCTCCTCCGGCAGGAAGTTGCTGATTATCTTTACCGTAAAACCGGGCGCCAAGTGCTTCTGCCATTCCGGCTCCGCCATCATTTGTGGCACTGCCTCCAATCCCTAAAATAATTTTCCGGATCCCCTTATCAAGGCAGGCACGGATCAGCTGACCTGTACCATAGGTTGTTGTTTGCAGCGGATTACGTTCACCAGCGCGGGTATGCTGAATACCACTGGCAGAAGCCATCTCTATGAAAGCGATATTGCCATCGCCACTGATACCATAAGATGCTTCTACCGGAGTGCCGCAGGGACCAGTCACCATCATGGTACAAAGTGTGCCTTTGGTCGCATCAACCAGCGATTGTGTTGTACCTTCACCTCCGTCTGCCATCGGAACGTGAACATAGCGGGCATGCGGGTAAACAGCTCTCAGACCACGTTCCATAGCCACGCAGACCTCCTTTGCGGTCATGCTTTCCTTAAAGGAATCTGGTGCTAAAACAAAAGTTCTGATGTTCATATCGTCATCCTTTTTCAGACCTGATAGCCAACAATAGAGTGGCCACGATAATCATGGTACTGCCGCCTGCACCTCTCTCTGCCAACCCTGGCTATACGCTGTTTAATCGTTGAACCCTGCTTCGATTAATGTGCCGGAACTGTTGCTTTTGAAGCCCCGGGATCGAAAGCATAGCTGTGGCAGAAAGGTCGATTTGTCAGCCCCGGTGGATAAAAATAACGAGGCAGAGGTCGCTGGTGCAAAATGAAAAATATAGCGAAAAATCGCTTAGCAGAAGCACCGTATCTGACCTGCGGAAAATGTATGTTTATGGTACGAATTCGTTATTTTCGTCGTCATTTAAGGCATGCAAAACTGTTCCTGACTGCATACGGCGAGTGAAACAGGAGCCAACATGCTGAAGACGTGAGGTTTATTCTGGCATTGATAGCGGGGAGGAGCTATGTGCAGGCTAACTAAAATCAAGGTGATTTCTGGCCAATTTTTGTGTATTTACCCCATAGCATGAGAATAAGCTCACATTCCGGATATTAAGCAGTTTTACTAAACTGAACCGGCACAGGATATGCAAAAAAGCTGAGAGAAGGGTAAGACCCTGGCCATCACCATGTATCATGGTGGTCAGGGTACAGGTGCTCTGTACCCCGTTAATCATCAGTAATGATCCAGTCCCCTGTGCTCCGCCGCATTATAGCCAAAATAAGCCATCAACAGCGACAGTAGTACCAGAATCGTCAGTGGTGAGTGCCAGCTACCGGACAGATCGTGTAATTTTCCCATCAGTGGCGGACCGAATGCTGCCAACAGGTAACCGACGCACTGTGCCATCCCGGAGAGTGCAGCTGCCTGCAATGCTGACCCGGAACGTAATCCGATAAATGTCAGGCCAAGGATAATGACTGCCCCACAGCTAAATCCAAATAACGCTACCCAAAGTCCCGACAGTCCTGGAAGTGTGAGTAGCCCAAGTAGACTGAGGGTACACAGTAATACCAGTATCACCGTGATACCTTGCTGGCCTTTCAGCTTACGAAGGGCAATACCCGCCAGTAAGCCGGGAATTGCCGAAGTCAGCTGCATCAAACCATGCAGCGAGCCTGCCTGCTCACTGCTATAACCCTGGGTCGTCAGGATAGCCGGGAGCCAACTAACAATGACATAATAAATCAAAGAGTTAGATCCAAGAAATAACGTAACATGCCAGGCAATTTTCGAACGCCACACCAGCTGGTGCGCATTGCCAGCCCCTGCGATCACAGGAGCCGGGGCGGATGATCTCAGTTGCGGTAACCAGACTATCAGCGCGATCAGCGGGAAAATACCCAGTGTCAGCAATGCTCCTGTCCAGCCAATTCCCAGATGAGTTAAAGGTACCATTGCTGCCGATCCCGCGGCGGCAAACACCCCCATAACCAACGAATATTTACCAATAACCTCCGCTACCCGCTGTGGAAAGTGACGTTTTACCAGAGAGGGCAATAAGACATTACACAAAGCGATACCGCAACCAATAAGGGCGGTGCCGGGATAAAGTGTGAATAAACTCCCCAGAGAACGACAAATAATACCCAGGAGAATGATCAGCAGGGCTGCAAACAGTACCCGTTCAGCGCCAAAACGGTGTGCCAGCCCGGCCGAAATGGGGGAAATGATGGCAAATGCCAACAGGGGCAATGTGGTAAGAATACCGATACTGACATCGCTCAGTGAGAACGATTGTGATATTGAATGGAGTAAAGGTGATACGCCAGTGAAAGTCACCCGCAGGCATCCGGCTATCAGGAAAATACCCACAAGCAGCAGGGCAGAACTGGTTTTATTCAAAAGAGACCTCTTTCAGTCATTTAATCAGTGACCGATATCATAGCCGTTGCCCAAGGGTGTTAAATCAGGCTAAATTGACAATCAATCGCTGAATTCGGACAAATTATGCAATTTGAATTAATGCTTGATGGATATAATGCTGATAAGGATGATTCACCTGCGACAGCCTTTCGTATCGTTGGATCAGATAATCAGAGTGAATCTCCACCACATAGCCACCGTAAAGGTCAGCTAATTTTGGCTCTCCATGGGGGAGTGACCTGTCGTGTTTTAGATGCGTTGTGGAGTGTGCCGAAAAATTATGCTCTTTGGATTCCGGGAGGGATTGAACATTCCAATCATGTCACCCGTAACGCACGATTGTGTTTCGTGTTCATTGAACCCAATGCGACCGTGATGCCTGATTATTGCTGTACTCTGGCCCTATCGGCATTGGTGAGAGAGATCATTCTTCATCTGTGTACCACGGTTGGTCAACCGGATGATGCCGCCCGGCGTAGAATGGTTCAGGTATTGTTCGATCAACTACCACAGACGCCGAATAACCAGTATTACCTGCCTTACCCCGGGGATAAACGTTTGCGTAGAATGGTGGAGTATATGAGAACGTTTCCCGACAATATGCAGTCTCAGCATTACTGGGCTGTTGCTTTGGGGATGAGTGAGCGTAATTTATCGCGGTTGATTATTCGTGAAACCGGAATGAATTTTCGTCGCTGGAAACAACAATTGCAGTTAATTCTGGCCATTGAATATTTACTGGAAGGTGAAAGTGTTCAACAGACGGCGGTTCGGTTAGGATACGATTCTGCTACCGCTTTCATTAATATGTTTAAAAATTGTATGAAGCAGACACCCGGACATTGGCTGTCAATTCTGAACGATAATCAGAGGTAATTTAGTATATAATTTCCATTATTATTGGAATTTTCCGGGTTTAATTAATATTTCGGACTATTAACTTGTCTGGTTTAATTTTAGGTTTTTATGTTCTGTATCTTGTTTATATGATTATTTTATGTTCTTTGAAAATAAAACCATGATCATCTTCACATTATATAGAGCTATCCCTTTTCTGTATTTTTTTTATTGTTTATTTTATAGTCTCTGTTATTTAGTCAGGGTCGAGGATGATTATCTGGCGGGTATCATTTTTTTATTAAAAGGAATTAATATGAATAAGTTTTTTTATGCCTTTCTCTGTTATTGAGTACTGTAATCTGTAATGCCTCTTCGTTGAATAATGATGAAATTACTCTTTACTTCGCACGCCATGGTGAAACATTGCTTAATAGCTTTGACCATGTCCAGGGGTGGGCCGATGCTCCTTTGACCGCGGAGGGTAAAGAAGTGGCGCGTTATCTTGGGGCCGGACTGAAAGGTATCCCGTTTGATCGCTTTTACTCCGGAGATCTCGGGCGGCAGCGTGATACTTTGAAAATAGTTCTCCGTCAGACAGGCCAGTCACTGGCTGAGGTGACGGAACTTTCGGGACTGAGGGAGTCGTATTTCGGGAGTTTTGAAGGATTACGTAATGAAGAAATGAGGGATGCAAGTGCACGTGTACTTGGATTTAAAGATCAGGGCGAAATGCTGTCAGAAATGAAGTCCGGTAAAATTTCAATCAGACAATTACAGGATGCAATCTCAGCAGCAGACCCCGCAGGTCAGGCTGAAAACTATAATCAGGTAAAAACCCGTATCTATGCTGCGTTATCAGAAATTGTTGAATCAGCAAAAAAACAACAGGATAAAAATATTCTTATTGTGACATCAGGGATGACAATAATGAATTTGGTATATGAACTAACGGGTAAGCCGGTGCAAATTAAACCCTTAGAGAATGCTTCTGTTGTTAAAATTACTTATAGTAAAGGTAATTATATAATCAATGAGCCCGGAACATTAAAGTATGTAAATAACGGGAAAGTGTTACTGGATAAATAATGTTCAGTAAGTTTTATCATCAGGGAATATATTCTACCGTTGCCAGAGCATTAGTCTCGCTACGGGAGGTCAATATGGATGTCAGATACAGATCCTGGATATGGTTAATTATTTTTACCCCCGGAGTACAGGCGGGTGTTACCAATTCCGATTCTCAGGAAATAAATGAGGGGCCTGTCGGGTCGCCATGGTTTTCCTTTTTTGACCAGTCTGAGACGACGCTTTCTTTAAAGAATTACTGGAAGAGTCTGGATGAAGAAGAGAGTGGCAACCGAAAAACACACAGCGCATGGGGCCAGGGCGCTGAAGCCTCATTTCACTCGGGGGATATCGCCGGTATCCTTGGCGTTGATGTGACATGGACCAGGGTATTCAAACTGGCTGCCAGTGATTATTTTCAGTCGCGTGGAGTACTCTATGATTCAGCGCATCAGAATAAGAAAAGCAGTGCGGCGGGTTATCAAAAATTTGGACAACGTAATATCAGGCTGCAATACAGGCTTGCTGAGAACGATCTGAAAGGCCGAATCGGCTGGATGCCGTTGAAAAATCTCGGAGTAATTACTTCATCCAATCGCTTATCACTGACTACCTATTCTGGCTGGTATGCCGGTATTACTCATAACTCTCTTAGTTTGCAGGGGGGAATAGTCAGAAAATCCATGAGCAGAAGCTCTCCGGAAAATACCCGTTTTATGACCAATGACCGGCAGATGATCCGTTCACTGAACACACTGGATTTACGCTGGAATGACAAATCAAAAAATTTACAGTACGCCTGGGGTGAAAGCAGCGACTATCTCTCAAGGCATATATTACAAGCCACTGTTCGCCCGGTTAGCTCGTTGTCTCTTAATGGGCAAATATATCTTACCAGAGCATTAAAAAATTATCGGGCCATGACGGAAAAATACCGTGATTTTGATAGCAGGGCGCAGCATTTTGCTCTTGAAGCGCTTATTGAAAAAGAACGCTGGCAGACTCGCTGGTCACTTGCCTATACCTCCGCTCCAAGACAAAACAACGTAGGCACCTACCCCTATCATATGAGTAAAAATTCTCGCGGTACATTCAATGCTATGTCGAAAGCCGGTAATGATTACAACCGTGATCGCGAAAAAGTTTTGTCCGGATTGATTGGCTACCAGTTTACCCCGGAAATAAACCTGGGCTTTGTCGGCACGATTGCCCGGTTTAGTTATCAGTCTGTACCGGTAACCACCGGGGAGCTGAATTTTTTTACTCGCTGGAAGCCGGCTGAGAAAACATTACGTAATCTAACCGTTTCGGCAATGTTTGGACCCGGATGGTCTTATAAAACCAGCAGCGGTAAAACACCTCTTCTGAAAGATGCCCGCTTTCAGCGGGCAAACAGTTATGCCGGTGAGCTGGTGGCTGAATACAAATTCAGTCTGTATTAACCGTCGTGGTGTTAACTGTATTGGTTTGCAGGCCAGAGTCTCCTGATGGAGCGTTATGCCCTTACCACAGTAATTCCACAGGTCACTCAGACGGTCTTCAGCGATGAAGACCGTTATTCATTGTTTCGATAATTCCTGACAGTCTCTGGATGACATGTTGGGCTGCTCTCGAGAGTTGTCTGGAAGGTGCTGTGCATAAACCCAGGGTTATGGGTCTCATCTCACTGTTTTTCAGTGGGATAAAACATAACCGTTTCAGGATGATATCTTCCATCACATCCAACCGACTGAGCACGGAAATACCCGCTCCGCGGGTGACAAGACTGCGGATAAGACGAATATCATTACATGAAATAACGGATTCCGGTGACTGACCCGAACGATTGTAAAGTGACTGGACACGCTCATGCACCACCAGGCCGCCACCAGGGATGATATGTCGTTCGTCACGTAGTTCTGAAAGTGAAATAACAGAGCGTGAACTGAGAGGGTGTTCCGGAGGCAGGATCACACCCATTTCAAGTTCGGCGAAGGCGATCACCTCGATCCCACTGACAGCACCAGGATCGAGGATCAGACCGAAATCTACTTCTGAGTCTCTTACCATCCTGGTGACTACAGCACTACTTTCAACCATCAGTTGCAGATTGAGCCACTCCTGTTCGTGGGCAATGGCCGAAATTTCTCCGCACAATGCCCCTTCAGTCAGGGCCTGAACTAACCCGACGGTTACCTTGCCACGCTTAAGCCCCTGGATCTCATCAAAACGTTGCTGCGTCAGGCTGAAATCACGCTGCCAGCGAAGCAGGTCGCTGTAAAACAGTTCTCCTGCGGTTGTCATACGCATACCTTCAGGTAGCCTTTCGAACAAGGCAATCCCAAAACTGTCTTCTGCCTGCAAAATCTGACGATTAATCGCTGATGCTGAGACATGCAGCTTCTCGGCAGCTTTACGAAGGCTACCGCTACGGGCAACTTCCGCGAAATAGACAGCGAAACGTGAGAAAGGTGTCATGGATTACCTGTACAGTTTTTTGCAACACATATGTGCATTAATGCTGATGGACTGATACACCTTAGTTCACACAGAATGTCCTGACAATATCTAAGCCATTACACCTGACAGAAGTGGACGCTGCTATGAATAAAATTTCACCTCCTGCACATTGTACGTTTGAACCGGATGACTGGATGCGTCTGGCGCGTCACTGGCATCCGGTTGCCCGTTCAGTGGATGTCACGACTTCGCCTTACAAAACGGTGTTGCTGGATGAACAGCTGGTGGTGTACCGAACCGGTGAGGAGGTTGTCGTGGCAAAAGACATTTGTCCGCACCGTGGTGTTCCATTGAGTCTGGGATTTGCCGACGAAGGTGGCATTGTTTGCCCATATCACGGCCTGCGGTTCGGTGCCGGAGGGAGATGTAACCGTATTCCGTCAAGCCCCGATCAGGCCATTCCGGCAAAACTTAATCTCACCACCTTTGGTGTAGAAGAGCGTTATGGTCTGGTCTGGGTTTGCATGCTGCCTGACCCGGAAAATCCGGTCAGTCTGCCGGTGATGCCACTGTGGGAGGAACCAGGCTTTCAGCAGATTAACTGCCCCGGGTTTGATGTTAACGGATTTGCAGGACGTCAGGTAGAAGGGTTTCTTGATGTAGCCCATTTTGCGTGGATTCATACTGATACTTTTGCTGACCCTGAAAATCAGGTGGTGCCTGCGTATAACCCGGTGGATACCGGATATGGTTTCAGTGTTGATTACTGGAGTAGTGTCAGTAACTATGCCGCAGATTCTGAGGATAAAGCACCCGAAGGTTTTTTATGGCTACGGCACTTTGAAATGCACCTGCCTTTTACCGCCACGCTGACTATCCATTTCCCGGGCGAATCACGGCTGGTGATTATGAATGCTGCTTCACCGGTGTCGGCCAGGAAAACGCGCATGTTTGCCCCTATTGCCCGAAATTTTGATCTGCATATTCCGGTTCAGGATGTGTATGACTTTAATCAGCGGGTGTTTGAAGAGGACCGGCTGATGGTGGAAACACAGATGCCTGAGAATCTGCCGTTGGATATGACCCTGGAAGCTCACATTCCGGCAGACCGAAGCTCAATAGCCTATCGTCGTAGCCTGAAAAAAATGGGTTTCGGTGAGTTTTTCTTGGTCTAGGGAGCCAAATAATGACGATATCTGTTGATGTGATTGTCGATGCACTTTACCGCCAGGGAGATAATAACCTGGGGGTGACCCTGGTATCGCGGGATGGCCGGCCACTCCCTGAGTGGACGCCCGGTGCACATATTAACCTTCATCTGCGCAAAAATTTGATTCGCCAGTATTCTCTTACCGGTAAGGGAGATAATCCCTTTCAATACGAAATCTGTATCGCACGCGAGAAAACATCACGTGGGGGTTCTGCTTATGTACACGATGTACTGCGTCCCGGGCAGGTAGTGACAGTGTCTGCACCCAAAAATTTATTCCCGCTGGTTCCTGCGGAAAAGGTCATTTTACTGGCGGCGGGTATTGGTATTACGCCGCTCTATGCGATGGCGGAAGCGCTTGAAGCAACTGGCGTACCCTTTGTGCTTCACTATTATCTGAAAACCCGCAACAGTGCGGCGTTTACCCGCGAGCTTTCACGGCCGTTGCAGCATGGTCAATGCGATTTCTGGTATAGCAGTGACGGATATTCTCCCAGAACGCATATTCCTGAAGAATTACTGACTCCTTCTGCGGATACTCATATTTATCTGTGTGGCCCGGAAGGATTTATGACGCAAATGACGGAGAATGCTCTCCGGCAGGGCTGGCAGCAAGCCAGTATCCATACAGAGGCGTTCCGGCCACCGGAGATCCCACAGTCTGTTGATGACAGCGGTGCTTTTACCGTCACGTTGTCCTCAACCGGTGAACAGTTTACTGTCCCTGCAGATAAAACCATTGCTGTCGTGTTGCTGGAAAATGGTATCGATGTTCCACTTTCCTGCGAAATGGGTATGTGTGGCGCTTGCCTGACCCCGGTGGTTTCCGGCACGGTAGATCACCGGGACACCGTCCAGTCGGAGGGGGAAAAATCAGCCGACCAACAACATATCGCCCTGTGCTGCTCCCGCAGCCATTCCGGAGAGCTGGTGGTCGCTTTGTGATACAACGGGCTATGAAATTTTAAGGCAGAAATAAATTTGATAATTAAGCAAATCAACGGTACTTAAAAATAACGCCTAATTTGCGTTGCGGTAAGGATTAAGAAATAAACTTGCCAATATTCCATAAACAAAAAGGCACTGTCCTCGTCAGGAAAGTGCCTTTCTTTTCAAACTGTTACGTATGAGCGATTAGTTCATGCCGTATTTTTTCAGTTTTTTACGCAGAGTACCACGGTTAATACCCATCATTAGTGCTGCACGGGTCTGGTTGCCACGGGTGTACTGCATCACCATGTCCAACAAAGGCTGTTCAACTTCAGCCAATACCAGCTCATACAGGTCATTAACATCCTGACCATTTAACTGAGCAAAATAGTTCTTCAGTGCTTGTTTAACCGAGTCACGAAGTGGTTTTTGGGTTACCTGATCCTGTGAATTCACGGTAGAAACGGTCAGTACGTCAGAATTTACGCGTTGTTCGAACATAGTTCTTTCAGCTCTTTTTTTCGTTTACGCAAGATTTTCGAAGTATGCCTCCAACGCCTCCAGTTGTTCACTGGCATCCTCTATGGCGTTGAATGTGCGCCGAAACTGGTCATCAGGAGCATGTTCCTGCAGGTACCAGGAAACGTGTTTTCGGGCAATACGGTATCCTTTGCCATGACCATAAAAGTCGTGCAGCTGCCGTATGTGTCCAATCAGCATTTGCTTCACCTCAGCGAGTGGCTTTGGCGCAAGCAGCTCTCCTGTGTCCAGATAATGCTGGATTTCCCGGAAGATCCACGGTCTTCCCTGGGCTGCACGGCCTATCATCAGAGCATCCGCTCCGGTGTAGTCAAGCACAGCCCTGGCTTTATGCGGGTCAGTAATGTCTCCATTCGCGATGACGGGAATGGACACGTTCTGCTTAACTGTCCGAATGCTGTCGTATTCTGCGTTACCGTTAAACAGACAAGCCCGGGTTCGTCCGTGAATAGTTAACGCCTGAATGCCACAACGTTCAGCCAATTGGGCAATTTCTATACAATTGCGATTTTCGGTATCCCAGCCAGTACGAATCTTCAGAGTCACCGGAACATCAACTTCATTCACCACCGCCCGCAGGATAGACTCTACCAGCGACGGGTGTTGAAGCAATGCAGAACCAGCCATCTTTCGGTTCACTTTTTTGGCGGGGCAGCCCATATTGATATCAATGATTTGGGCGCCGGATTCTGCATTAATCCTTGCGGCCGCAGCCATCTCATCGGGGTCACCACCGGCAATTTGTACTGAGCGAATACCCGGCTCATCGCTATGCACCATACGCAATCTGGATTTGTCACTGGCCCAAACTTCCGGGTTCGATGACATCATCTCCGATACTGTCATACCTGCACCATTTTCGAAACAAAGCGTACGAAATGGCCTGTCGGTAATACCGGCCATTGGCGCAGCTATCAGTCGGTTTCGGAGCTGGTATGATCCAATGCGCATGGAAAAGAGATGACCTTATATGTTCGCAAGGCGGCGTATATTACGCATTTTTTTGCGAAGATGAAAGGCCAAACTTTGAACAATATACCGTCATTGATCACGTAAATTCATCTTTCCTGAATGATAAATTTAACATAAGTAAAAATATCAATAACTTAGACTGTCATCCAGGTATGGTCACTTAAAAAAATTCTTTCTTTTGCCCCGATATACCAGATAAAAAACAGCCCATGGGACAATTTACAGCATATCTGTAGTATAAAATTTGTCATAAAAGGGCAGATACCCACTAAAAAATCGCCAGACAGTTTTACTGACACGCATTTTAGCAGTAGGCACCAGAACGCAAATCCTGCAGCCTGGCCCCACAACCCTGTCGGAAACTTATCTCCGTTGACCTGTGATACGACACCACTCTTCTTTCTCAGCTACCGGATCCAGAACAAACTTATCTGTATAGGCTGAACAAACATCGTCGGCCTGACTTGCCAGCACACCAGACAGTGCCAGTTTACCGCCACTGACCGGCAGTACACCGATTAATGGGGCCAGTTCGCGAAGGGGGCCGGCCAGAATATTAGCGACGACGACATCTGCGCTCAGTCCGGGGGGTTGCTGATGTGGCAGGTAAAGATCCAGTTTGTCAGATACCCCGTTACGTTCTGCATTGTCACGGCTTGCCTGGATAGCCTGAGGATCGATATCGATTCCGATAGCATGACGGGCTCCCAGTTTAAGTGCGGCGATCGCCAGGATCCCGGAACCACAGCCGAAGTCGATCACCGTTTTTCCTGTCAGATCCTGACTATCCAGCCAGTTCAGACATAGCGAAGTGGTAGGGTGGGTGCCGGTACCGAAAGCAAGCCCAGGGTCCAGCATGACATTGACTGCACCGGGATCCGGGACTTCCCGCCAGCTAGGACAAATCCACAGCCGTTTACCGAAACACATTGGATGAAAGTTATCCATCCATTCACGTTCCCAGTCTTTGTCTTCAATCTGTTCAATTTTGTAGCGGAAACCCGGGCCCGGTTGTGGTTGCTGCTCCAGCATACCTATCACCTGTTGCATATCGGTTTCGGCATCGAACAAACCTATGGCATCCGTATCCCCCCACAACCTGGTCTCTCCTGGTAGTGGTTCATACACCGGGTTGTCGTGTGTATCCTGAAAAGTGACAGATACCGCACCACTTTCAATAAGTGCATCACCTGTCTCTTCAGCGTGAGCACCAGAGGTATTAATTTTGATTTGGATCCAAGGCATAACGTATCTCTTTATCTCTTCACACCCGGCAGCGGGGCGCGGGGTGTTGGTTTACCCAGCCGGTTGCCAATCAGAAACGCGGCCAGACTCAGTAACAGTGACGGAACAATCGGATGGAAATTCCACCAGTGAATATTAAAACTGGCCAGTAATGCGTAGCTGACAGCGCCACACAACATACTGCAGACAGCTCCTGTTGCATTTGCAGGTTTCCAGTATAAACCCAGCAGCAGTGGCCAGAGAAATACCGTTTCCAGGGCACCGAATGCCATCAGGTTCATCCAGATAATCATGTCTGGTGGCCGCCATGCCGTCAGTATCAGAAGTAACCCCAGAGCGAGCGTCAATCCGGTAGACAGCCGACGTAAATGACGTTCATTTGTTGACCGGTGTGGGGATATTCTCAGGTACAGATCTTTAATAATCGTGGCAGAGGCCTGTAGTAAGTGAGCATTTACATTCGACATGATTGCTGCCATTGGTGCGGCAAGAAAGATTCCGGCAGCAAAGGGCGGCAGGACTTTAATCATCAGTGTCGGAATGACTAAATCAGGCACCGTAAGATTTGGAATGACCGCCCGACCCAGGGCGCCGGCCAGATGCATTCCCAGCATCAGCAGTGTCATCATCAAGGTGCCAATAAAAATGCCACGATGCATTGCTTTACTGTCGCGATAAGCAATACTGCGGATTGCGGTATTCGGGAGTCCCAGTACCCCAAAACAGACCAGCACAGTGAATGAGGCCAACAGATGACCATTGATTATATTGCCAGCGCCCTGTGGGTCGGTAAGCAACGGATCAATAGACTTCAGGGTGGTCACTGCCTGTGACGGGCCACCGGCGGCATGAAGTACTGCAAACAGCAGCAGAAAAGTGCCTGCCAGCATCACAATGCCCTGCATGGCATCGTTCAACACGCTAGCCCGAAATCCTCCCAGTGCCGTATAGAGAGCGATTACGCCACCAAAAATCAATAATCCACGGGTATAAGGAACACCTGCAACGGTTTCCAGTAATCTGGCTCCGCCAATGAACTGCACGGTCATGACCGCAATAAAGGCCAGTAGCAATGTCATACTGGCCAGCCAGACTACCAGTGAGCTGCGGAAATGAGCATACAGAATATCGTTAAGGGTGACGGCGTTATAACGCCTGGCCAGAATAGCAAACTTTTTGCCGAGTACACCTAACGACAGCCAGACCGTGGGCACCTGTACCATAGCCAGAAACACCCAGCCCAGGCCATATTTATAAGCAGCTCCGGGGCCTCCGACAAATGAACTGGCACTGACATAAGCGGTTGTCAGTGTCATTGCCAGTAAAAAGCCGCCAAGTGTTCTGCCTCCAAGAAAATACTCACTCAGGAAAGAGCCTTTGGCTCGTTTCTGTTGCCACACGGCAAACAGCGACAGGGCAGCAACGACCAGCAGATAGGCCAGCAAAGGAATCATTATTTTACTGTTCACCGGCATCCTCCAGCGGGATGTCGCGGAATATAAAACGCAGCATCAAAGCACATAAAAACAGAAATAACAGTGGCGCAAACAGGCAGGATAATTCGAACCAGCGGGGGAAACCGGTAATACCCGGAGTATTTCCTCCCAGCCACGCGCTCACAGCCCAGACAATCAGCCAGCCAATAGTCAGTAATAATGACCATCGTGCCTCTTTATGGGCCTGAATAAAGCGAGGATCCATCGCAAACCTCAACCACAAGACAAATAAAAAGGCCGGAAAATCCGGCCTTGGGTTAAATCCAGAAAAAAATTATTTTTCCTGCAGACCCAGCTTTTTCTCCAGGTAGTGGATATTAGTTCCACCCGCCTGAAAATGCTCGTCAGCCATAATTTTTAACTGTAGATCGATGTTGGTCTTAATACCGTCAATAATCAACTCACCCAGCGCATTGATCATGCGGGAGATGGCGACCTCACGGGTTTCGCCGTAAGTGATCAGTTTACCAATCATTGAATCATAATATGGCGGTACAGAATAACCGGAATAAATATGAGATTCCCAGCGAACGCCAAAGCCACCCGGTGCATGGAAACGGGTAATTTTCCCCGGGCTCGGCAGGAAGGTATTCGGGTCTTCGGCGTTAATACGACATTCAATCGCATGACCGCGTACCACAACATCTTCCTGTTTAATGCTCAGCGGCAGACCCGCGGCAACACGTAACTGTTCTTTGATCAGATCCACGCCAGTGATCATTTCAGTCACCGGATGTTCAACCTGAATACGGGTGTTCATTTCGATGAAATAGAACTCGCCATTTTCAAACAGGAATTCAAACGTACCCGCGCCACGATAACCGATATCAATACATGCCTGAGTACAGCGGGTACCGATAAATTTACGCAGTTCCGGAGTAATGCCAGGTGCCGGAGCTTCTTCAACCACTTTCTGGTGGCGACGCTGCATTGAACAGTCACGTTCGGCCAGATAGATAGCATTCCCCTGACCATCAGCCATCACCTGGATCTCGACGTGACGAGGATTTTCCAGGTATTTTTCCATATAAACCATATCGTTATTGAAAGCCGCTTTAGCTTCCGCACGAGTCATAGTAATGGATTGTTCAAGATCTTTTTCGCCACGAACCACACGCATACCGCGCCCGCCGCCGCCGCCAGAGGCCTTAACGATGATCGGATAGCCGATACGTTTTGCAATTTCACGGTTTTTGTCCATGTCATCGCCCAGGAATCCGTCAGAGCCTGGTACGCAAGGAACACCTGCTTTTTTCATCGCATGAATAGCAGAAACTTTATCACCCATCAGGCGAATGGTATCGGCTTTCGGGCCGATGAAGATAAAGCCTGAGCGTTCTACCTGCTCTGCAAAATCAGCGTTTTCAGATAAAAATCCGTATCCCGGGTGAATAGCATCAGCGCCGGTAATTTCTGCGGCTGAAATCAGAGCAGGAATATTCAGGTAGCTTTTAACCGACTGAGCAGGACCGATACAAACGGTTTCATCTGCCAGCAGTACGTGTTTTAAATCACGGTCCGCTGTGGAATGCACTGCCACGGTTTTGATGCCCAGTTCTTTACAGGCACGCAAAATGCGCAGGGCAATTTCACCACGGTTAGCAATAACTATTTTTTCCAGCATGGTTGCCTCGTTATTCGATGACGACCAGTGGCTCGTCAAATTCAACAGGTTGGCCGCTTTCTACCAGGATTGCTTTGACAACACCAGATTTATCGGCTTCGATCTGGTTCATCATTTTCATTGCTTCAACGATGCACAGTGTTTCACCGGCAGTCACTTTTTGTCCGACTTCCACAAATGCTTTAGCATCCGGGCTCGGGGTACGGTAGAAAGTACCGACCATGGGTGAACGGACAATGTGGCCACTCAGCTCTTTGCTGGCAGCTGCTGGTTCAGCAGCAGGGGCAGCGGCAGCGGTTGGAGCAGCAGCAGGGGCTGATTGCATTGGCGCTGCATACGCCTGCTGCATGACAGGGTAACCCATGTTAGCAGGGGTACGGCTGATACGAACTGACTCCTCACCTTCTGAAATTTCGAGTTCAGCGATGCCGGATTCTTCAACCAGTTCGATCAGTTTTTTAATTTTACGAATATCCATGAGTGTGGTTCCGTACTCTGTTTAATTTGAATTTGACAGGCGTTTAACTGCCGTATGTAAAGCCCATGTGTATCCGTCGGGGCCTAATCCGCAAATAATGCCGGCGGCAACATCCGAAAGATAGGAATGATGGCGGAAAGGTTCACGGGCATGCACATTAGTCAGGTGCACTTCAATGAAAGGAATACTGACCGCCAGCAATGCATCACGCAGGGCTACGCTGGTGTGCGTAAATGCGGCAGGATTAATAATAATATAATCCACATTGCCTCGTGCCTCGTGAATACGGTCAATCAGCTGATATTCCGCATTCGATTGCAGGTGACTGATTCCCACATTAAGTTCCTGTGCGAGCTGATTCAATCCACTGGTAATATCCTGCAATGTGGTATGACCATAGGTCTCCGGTTCACGGGTACCCAGTAAATTAAGGTTCGGACCATTCAGAACTAAAATATGAAAGTTGTCAGCCATCGTGTGGCTATCTCCTGCAATAATAAAGACATCGCGTAAAATACTCTCCCTGCCACCATTTGTCACCCATTCTGATGAAAAAGACGGTTTGAGAGGGAGAGTGGGTTTTAATTATACCTGTTTCGTCGCAATTCGCCGCAGGTTAGTCAGTTTATCTGCGAAGTTTATCACTTATGTGCCTGTGGGGTTTTTTAACAGAATTTAACCTCGGAAGCCAATCAGATATATTCAGAAGCCGGTTTTCCGCAGCAATTTTTTGTAACGCAACGCGCATAACAGCAATGCCAGAGCGAACCAGATAAAGGGTTGTGGGGAGTAGGCCTTCACTGACCACAGATAATGTACCGGAACCAGGATGGCCAGCAAATAAATACCGTTGTGCAGCTTTTGCCAGCGTGGTCCCATTTGGATCTGAAGGCGACGAAAAGAGGTGACAGCCAAAGAAAATAATATTAACCAACTGATCATTCCGAGAGTCAGATAGGGACGGCGGACAATTTCCTGACCCAGTAACGAAATATTATGCACCCCCAGTTCCAGAAAATAGTAACTCAACAGATGCAAGGTTGCCCAGGTGAAGCACCATAATCCAATCAGTCTGCGGCAACGCATCAGTAACGGCTGATGAAGCCAGCGCGAAAGCGGGCTGACCAGTAGTGTCAACAGCAGTAGTTTGAGTCCAATCAGGCCGGTAAAGTGCTGAATATCTTTGGCCGGATCGGCGCTAAATTCACCAGCCCGCACTGCCAGCACCAGATAAATAAAAGGGCTAAAAGCGAGAGTATGCAGCAAACACTTGAATGCCACCAGTAACCGTGGTGTCCGGTGGTTCTGTGCTGACATTAAAAGTTTCTCCGTAAGTCCATGCCTTTATATAAAGAAGCCACCTGGTCGGCATAACCGTTAAACATCAGTGTCGGCTGGCGACTGACATCAAATAAGCCGCCGGCACCAATAAATCGTTCTGTAGCCTGTGACCAGCGCGGGTGATCAACATGTGGATTAACATTGGCATAAAAACCATATTCGTTTGAGGCCAACTGATTCCAGGTGGTGGGGGGCTGTTCGCGTGTCAGGCTGATTTTAACTATCGATTTTATCCCTTTAAAACCATATTTCCACGGCACAATCAGCCTCAGTGGCGCCCCATTCTGTGGCGGTAAACTTTTACCATAGACGCCAGTGGTCATCAGGACCAGTGGGTTCATTGCCTCGTCGAGTCGTAAACCTTCAACATAAGGATAATGCAGGCCAGCGCTGTTAAGGCTCTCCTGTTGACCAGGCATTTGCTTTGGATCGTACAAAGTCTGAAAAGCAACATAGCGCGCGTGACTGGTGGGTTCGGCCATTTTCAGTAATGAAGCCAGACTGAAACCTATCCACGGCACGACCATTGACCAGGCTTCAACGCAGCGCATCCGGTAGATACGTTGTTCCATAGGAAATTTTTTAAAAATATCGTCCATGCTCAGTGTCAGCGGGCGGGCTACTTCGCCATCAATACTGATTTGCCATGGCGATGTTTTGAAATGGGTGGCATTAGCCGCGGGATCCGCTTTATCCATACCGAACTCATAGAAGTTATTGTAGCCTTCCACCTTGTTCTCAGGGGTCAGTGTCAGTTTAGCCTGCCACTCAGCCGGAGAGCTAAACCGGAGCGGATGTGTTCCGCTGGCCGGCGCAGGGCTGTCTGAAGAGCCAGTCAGCCAGTCAGTAATTCCTGCGTTCGCCGAAGCGGGCAGGGTCAATGCAGCACCGCTGATCCCCAGTAATTTCAGAAGTTCGCGGCGGGTACGGTTAAATACCTGTTCCGGGGTGACATCGGATTCTTTTAACGGTTTATTCATCGGCAGGCTCCCTAGTGGCCGTCAGGCTCTGTATCAGGCATTGGTCCGTTTTGTCGGAACCGCCTTTGCGATATTCCACCATAATATCTGGCGAAGATTTGTTCTGGTATAGGGAATAACGTAAAAAAACGTGTTTGACACGAGTTGGCACTGTCTGACCAGCTAACTTATGTTATTTTTGCAGGCTTGTCACAAGGGGCGTGACATTGTTTAGAGAACATTTCAGGGAGAACAGGGATGCGTTCAACTGCCCGCCTTACGGCGATCATTACTTTTGCCAGTATGCTGGCAATGTTATTGATGTTAGCCGGATGTATTGCCAGTTTTCTCTGGCTGAATAAACAACGGATCGAGCACCAGTTCAATACTCTGGCCACATCAATGGATCAGGCTCTGTTTACCCACCGACCGCAGGATATGGAAAACTGGTTGCGCGGGATCATGCCGGTGGTGAATATCGAAAGACTTGAGCTCTATGATGGCCGTCAGGTCGTTCTCGCTCTGAGACGTCAGGAAGTGCCGTTACTGGAAGATACCCCGAATCAGTTTTATCATTTTTCAACCACTTTACTGCATCACCCCTCGCTGACCGTACGCATTGCCATTCTGAACCCGGTATTAACCTGGCTGCGTTCATTCGTCGGAATCTCAACGTTTATATTTATGGCACTTGTCGTGCTGGCGATGTCAGTGCTTTTAATATTGCTGCATCTCTGGATGCACCGCCAGTCAATGGGAATAGCGCTGCTGGAAGCCCGTACGGAGCGAATATTACGTGGCGAACGATCATTCGGTGTCAGATCACACCAACAGGAATGGCCGTTACAGGTGGGGCAGGCACTCGATAGTTTGCTGCATGAAGTTGAACAGGCAGGAGTCCGGCACGCGCGGATTGAAACTTTAATTCGTGAATTTGCCTCACTGGACACCGAAAGTGGCCTGAATAACCGGCTGTTCTTTGAATCCCGTTTTGCGACATTACTCGATGAACAGGAAGATGCCAGCGAGCATGGCTGCATTATGATGATCCGTTTTACTGAATCTTCATCTGCCGGTTCCGGAGTGAAAGAACATGCTGATAATCAACAGTTATTTGAGTTGGTTCATGGCTTATCGGCGATGCTTTCCTGTTATCCCGGAGCATTACTGGCGCGCTATTTCCATCAGGATTTTTCGCTACTTCTGCCACACCGTTCACTGAAGGAGGCCGAAGGTATTGCGGCAAAATTGATTACCGCCGCCGATGGTTTGTCTCCTCTGCATAACTACGATAAAGAAGACTTTATACACATAGCTATCAGCGACTGGCAGCGTGGTCAGTCAGTGTCCGGAGTTATGGAACGACTGGAACTGGCGATGCGCAGAGCAACCTTACTGGGAGGGAATAACTGGGCGGTGGAAGAGGGAAATATCAGTATTGCGGGACGCGGAAGCGTACGCTGGCGGACATTACTGGAAAAAACCTGTCAACTGGGAGGACCTGAGCTGTATCAGAAAGCAGTCATAGACAGGGAAGGTTATGTTCATCACCGTGCATTGCAGGGCCGAATTAAAGATGACAATAAATACGTTTTAGCGGCAGAATATATGCCGTTAGTTTGCTCACTGGGATTAGCCGCTCGCTGGGATCGTCAGTGGCTGGCGAGGATAGCGGCTCTGGCTGCCGGAGCGGTGCCGGGTTCATGGTCTTTTCCGCTGACAACCGAAGCTTTATTGCAGGGGCCATTTGTCCGTTGGCTTTATAAGATGTTGTTAGATATTCCCCGTTCGCAAAGAAAACACTTTTTATTTGAACTTGCAGAAGCAGATGTGGGTCAACATATCAATCGGTTGTTCCCTGTACTACGGGCACTGAACGCTTTTGGTTGCCGGATTATTATCAGCCAGGCGGGGCAGACCCTGGTAAGCAGTGAATATCTGCAGCAAGTAAAAATAGAGATGATTAAGCTGGATGCCGGGCTGGTGCGCAATATCGATCGCCGGCCAGAAAACCAGTTATTAGTGAGCAGCCTGGTGGAGAACTGCCTTTCGGCTTCTACACTAGTGTTTGCTACCGGAGTTAAAACCCGGGAAGAGTGGCAGATGTTGGTAAATTTAGGTGTCAATGGTGGACAAGGTGACTATATTGCGCCACCCTTACCGGTTAAATTTGCACAGAGTGTTTCCCGGCGGAGTTTGCCGGTGGATTAGAGAAAAAAGCGGCTGAGTCGTGGTGTATTTCCTTAACCGTGGAACGCGCTACCGGAACAGAATGGCCGGGGCCGGAAAATTAAAAAACTAAATGTTAGATTTTGTTTCTGACATTAGTTTGTGGTCATAGCTTCTGGCCGAAAAATGTCGGGTTTACAGTGCTGTGATGAGTGTTGCCACAGTACGCAATAACACAAATGTACAATTGATTATTTTTTCACCGAAGCAGAATGTTGTTGCGCCTTGTGGCGGCTTCGAGTGGTTGGTAAAGTAAGCGGATTTTATTTTCCGCCCCCAGCTTGCAGGATTACCCCTTAGTATGTTTAAAAAATTTCGTGGCATGTTTTCAAATGACTTGTCCATTGACCTGGGTACCGCCAATACCCTGATTTATGTAAAAGGGCAAGGCATCGTGCTGAACGAGCCTTCTGTCGTTGCTATCCGTCAGGATCGTGCCGGTTCGCCAAAAAGTGTTGCAGCGGTTGGCCAGGAAGCTAAACAGATGCTGGGCCGCACACCCGGTAATATTGCAGCCATCCGTCCAATGAAAGATGGTGTTATTGCTGACTTTTTCGTGACTGAAAAAATGCTCCAGCACTTTATCAAACAGGTTCACAGTAACAGCTTTATGCGCCCAAGCCCGCGCGTACTGGTGTGTGTGCCGGTGGGAGCGACTCAGGTAGAACGCCGTGCTATCCGCGAATCTGCGCTGGGTGCAGGTGCCCGTGAAGTATTCCTGATTGAAGAGCCAATGGCTGCTGCTATCGGTGCCGGATTACCGGTTTCTGAAGCAACCGGTTCAATGGTGGTGGATATTGGTGGGGGTACCACTGAGGTAGCGGTGATCTCTCTGAACGGAGTGGTCTATTCTTCTTCTGTACGTATTGGTGGTGATCGCTTTGATGAGGCTATCATTAACTATGTCCGTCGTAATTATGGCTCGCTGATCGGTGAAGCTACTGCGGAAAGAATTAAGCATGGAATTGGTTCAGCCTATCCGGGCGATGAAGTGCTGGAGATTGAAGTTCGTGGTCGTAATCTGGCTGAAGGTGTTCCTCGCGGATTTACTCTGAACTCTAATGAAATTCTCGAAGCATTGCAGGAACCATTAACGGGTATTGTCAGTGTTGTGATGGTCGCGCTGGAACAATGCCCGCCGGAACTGGCGTCCGATATTTCGGAGCGCGGTATGGTGTTGACCGGTGGTGGTGCATTGTTACGTAACCTTGAGCGCTTGCTGATGGAAGAAACCGGTATTCCGGTGGTTGTCGCTGAAGATCCGTTGACCTGTGTTGCCCGTGGTGGTGGTAAAGCGTTGGAAATGATAGATATGCATGGCGGGGACCTGTTCAGCGAAGAATAATAGCTGGCAGGACTGTACTGATGGCTGGTGGAGTCCGCCGGCCACGTTGCTTGTGAACACCCAATGATGACGTGTCCAGCCTAAGGGAGTGCAGGCTAATCGCACTCCCTTAATATTTGTCGAGGAACACGCAGGATTTATGAAGCCGATTTTTAGCAGAGGCCCGTCTCTGCAGTTACGCTTAGTTTTAGCCGTGATTGCTGCGATAGCGATCATCGTTGCTGATAGCCGCGTGGGTTCTTTCCGCGAAATTCGCAGCTATCTTGATACCTCTGTTAGTCCATTCTACTTTCTGGCTGATGGCCCGAGACGTTTCCTGGATGGCGCTGCAGAGACATTTGCGTCGCGTCAAATGCTTGAACAGCAGAACAATGCGTTGCGCCGTGAACTGATGCTGAAAAACAGTGAGCTGTTGTTACTGGGACAATATAAGCAGGAAAATATTCGTCTGCGGGAGCTGCTGGGCTCTCCGCTGCGTCCTGGTGAGCGTAAAATGATCACTCAGGTAATTTCTGCGGGAGCGGATCCATACAGTGATCAGGTGATCATTGATCGAGGAAGTGACAGCGGTGTTTATGAAGGCCAGCCAGTGATTAGCGATAAAGGGGTCGTTGGTCAGGTGGTCTCCGTTGGTAAATTTAGCAGCAGAGTCATGCTGGTATGCGATGCATCCCATGCGTTACCGGTTCAGGTATTGAGAAATGATGTCCGCGCAATTGCGTCGGGTGCAGGATGTTCTGAGGATCTGCAACTGGAAAATATGACGGGCAGCCAGGATATTCGGGTGGGGGATGTTCTGGTCAGTTCCGGACTGGGGGGACGTTTCCCTGAAGGTTACCCGGTGGCTGTGGTTTCTTCTGTGACTGTAGATACCCGGCGCGCAACGACGGTTATTCAGGCGAAACCAACCGCCGGACTCCAGCGGTTACGCTATCTGTTACTACTGTGGAACACCGGAAATAATGACGGGGCTGCCGTGACTCCGGAAGCTGTTCGCCAGGCTGCCGATGATCGACTGTTACAGATGATGCCCCAGGTGTTGCCGCCGGCGGGTGAGGCGGGTAAAGCACCCGCCAGCGATGATACGGCCCCTGCGGCCGGTGCTACCGTTCCACCGGCGAGCGGAGCATCGCGTGGAGACCGTCCTTGAGTAGTCGTTATCGCAGTCAGGGACGCTGGGTCATCTGGTTATCTTTTCTTGTTGCTCTGATTCTTGAAGTTATGCCGTGGCCGGAACAGATTTATATGTTCCGGCCATCATGGTTATTGTTGATTCTGCTTTACTGGGTTCTGGCATTGCCTCATCGGGTCAATGTGGGGACCGGTTTTTTTCTGGGCGCGGTGATGGATCTCATTGTTGGTTCAACACTGGGGGTCAGGGCGCTGGCTTTAAGTCTCGTAGCCTATCTGGTGGCTTATAAATTTCAGTTATTCCGCAATCTTGCCCTCTGGCAACAAGCCTGCATGGTGACAGTGTTATCGTTATTTGTGGATGTTGTAGTGTTCTGGGCGGAGTTTCTGGTCAGCGATGTGGCTTTCCGACCAGAGATTTTTTGGGGCGGAATAGTCAATGGGGTACTCTGGCCCTGGTTGTTCCTGCTAATGCGTAAAATCCGTTATCAGTTTGCCGTTCAGTGAGTGAAATTATGCTCAGTTTATATCTTGCCTCTGCCTCCCCGCGTCGCCAGGAGTTACTGGCTTTGTCAGGCCTCACTTTTGAACGTTTGATCACCGATGTGGAAGAGATTCGCCGTAAGGATGAGTCTCCTCAGGCATATGTATCCCGGCTATCGGTAGACAAAGCTCTGGCAGGCGTTCGCGTGGCTCCCCAAAACTTGCCGGTTATCGGTGCGGATACTATCGTTGTTTCTGAAGGCAGAGTGCTGGAGAAGCCCCGCAGTGAAGAAGATGCCTGTCGGATGCTGAACGCGCTGTCAGGAAAAACGCACCAGGTGATAACCGCGGTGACAGTAGCCAATCGTCAGCACAGTCTGACGACCAGTGTGACCACTCAGGTCACGTTTCGTCAGCTGAATGCCCGTGATATTGCGGAGTATATTGCCAGCGGGGAGCCTATGGACAAGGCAGGAGCCTACGGAATTCAGGGAAAAGGGGGACGTTTCGTCAGGTCTATCGAAGGCAGTTATTCTGCAGTCGTTGGTCTGCCGCTGGTGGAAACGGAAGAGCTGCTCGGCCAGTTACAACTTTTAGCGGCGGAAAAGGAGCAACATGACGGCTGAATTACTTGTAAATGTCACCCCTTCCGAAACCCGGGTGGCTTATATCGACGGTGGAATTCTGCAGGAAATCCATATTGACAGAGAATCTCGCCGGGGCATTGCCGGAAATATTTATAAAGGCAGAGTCAGCCGCGTCTTACCAGGTATGCAGGCCGCATTTGTAGATATCGGACTGGATAAAGCTGCCTTTCTTCATGCCTCAGACATCATGCCTCATACTGAGTGTGTCGCCGGTGATGAACAAAAAAAATTCAGTGTCCGTGATATCGCTGAGCTGGTGCGCCAGGGACAGGACCTGATGGTTCAGGTGGTTAAGGATCCTTTAGGGACCAAAGGTGCCCGGCTCACTACCGATATCACTTTACCTTCCCGTTACCTGGTCTTTATGCCAGGGGCTTCACACGTCGGCGTTTCTCAGCGTATTGAAAGCGAACAGGAACGCGAAAGACTGAAGAAAGTCGTGGCAGATTATTGCGACGAAAACGGGGGGTTCATTATCCGTACAGCCGCCGAAGGAGTGGGTGAAACGGAGCTGGCCCGCGATGCTGCATTTCTTAAACGATTATGGGGTAAGGTATCCGAGCGCAAAAAACGGAATCAGACACGTTCGTTACTTTATGGTGAACTGGCCCTCGCTCAGCGGGTACTCAGAGATTTTGCAGAAGCCGAACTTGATCGTATTCGTATCGATTCCCGGCAGACCTACGAGTTGTTGCTGGACTTTACTGCGGAATATATGCCGGAAATCACCCGTAAGCTGGAGCTTTATTCCGGGAAGCAGCCAATATTTGATTTATTCGATGTCGAAAATGAAATTCAGCGGGCGCTGGAACGTAAAGTTGAGCTGAAATCCGGTGGCTATCTGATTATTGATCAGACCGAAGCCATGACGACCATTGATATTAACACCGGAGCATTTGTCGGCCATCGTAATCTTGAAGAGACGATCTTTAACACCAATGTTGAAGCGACTCAGGCGATTGCACGGCAACTTCGGTTACGTAATCTGGGTGGGATCATTATCATCGACTTTATTGATATGTCCGATGCAGAGCATCGTCGCCGGGTACTTCATTCGCTTGAAACTGCGTTGAACCGTGACCGGGTGAAAACCGGTATCCATGGCTTTTCAGCCTTAGGGTTAGTTGAAATGACCCGAAAACGCACCCGGGAAAGCCTTGAGCATGTGTTATGTGGTCAGTGCCCTGCCTGTCAGGGGCGCGGTTCAGTCAGAACCGTAGAAACAGTGTGCTACGAAATTATGCGTGAAATTGTGAGGGTGCACCATGCATACGATACCGACCGTTTCCTGGTTTATACGTCCCCCCGGGTTGCCGAAGCGTTGAAAAGTGAAGAGTCCCACGCGCTCGCGGAACTTGAAATTTTTATCGGCAAGACGGTGAAAATTCATGCCGAGCCGCTGTATAACCAGGAACAGTTTGATGTCGTTATGATGTGACTTCCTGAATCTTCCGGGGAAAGTCTTGCGCGTTAACAGGGATGTTCAGTTGTCGATCGGCTATACTGCAATATCAGCGGCCCGGCCGCTGATAATATTGTGTTTTGTATATCCGGATCTGGTTACCGGATGTGAATCAAGGAGAAGTGTGTGAGGCGTTTGCCGGGGATATTATCACTGATAGTTGCTACGCTGATCGTGGTCGTTGCGTTGCTGATCAGTGGTCTCCGTATCCTGATGCCTTATATGAACCAGTACCGTACTGAGCTCCTGTCGGTTGTTTCGTCGGCGACTGACAGCCATATCCAGGCGGGTGAGCTTACAGGCCGCTGGGAAATCTTTGGCCCTTCGGTCGATATTAAAGATCTGCGCAGTACACTTGATGATGGCACTACCCTGACTATTTCTCATGTCCGGCTGGCGCTGGATGTCTGGCAGTCTTTACTTCATGCGCGATTACAGTTTCGTGATCTGACCTTCTGGCAGTTGCAGTTGGATCTTCCTTCGTTACCACAAGCCTCTCCCGGCAGTGGCGGGCACCTGGCTCCTAAGCAGCTACAAAGTCTGTTTCTTCGCCAGTTTGACCACTTTGTATTGCGCGACAGTAATATCACCTTTCCTTCCCCATCCGGTCAGCAGGTTCAGTTAGCGATCCCGCAACTGACCTGGTTTAATGAGCGTAAACGTCATCGTGCTGAAGGTGAAGTCGGGCTGACCAGTTTCACCGGGCAGCATGGTGCTATTCAGGTGCGGCTTGATCTGCAGGATGAAAAACAGCTCATTGACAGTGGACGTATCTGGTTGAAGGCTGATGAGGTAGATGTTAAACCCTGGCTGGGACGTTGGATGCATGACAAGACGACACTTCAGAGTGCTGATTTTAGTCTGACGGCCTGGATTAATCTGAAAAATGGGGCTGTCGACTCAGGGGATTTGCAGCTGAGTAAAGGCAGTGCCAGTTGGCAGGCAGGTCTTCAACAGCATCAGTTAACCGTCGATGATCTGACGGCTCATCTGTCCAGGGCAGGTAAAGGATGGGCGCTATCTATCCCTCAGACAGGTATTGAAACAGACCAGCAACGCTGGCCTCAGGGGCAATTGTCACTGTACTGGCAGCCCGAACAAAATAATTTACTGCGTGCTGCTAATGCTTCTGAAATCAGAGTCAGGGCGACTCATCTTGATTTACAGCGCATGGCTTCACTGGTACCTCTGATGGCACCGCTGGCACCTGAACTGGCTGGACAATGGCAGTCATTGCAGCCGGAAGGTAGCGTGGATAGCCTGGCAATCGATTTTTCGCTGGCAAAACCGCAAACCAGCCGTTTCCAGGCCAGCTGGCACAATCTTAGCTGGAAAAGCTGGAAATCCGTACCTGCGATAACGGGATTATCCGGTTCGGGGAGCGGTAGCTTTGATCACGGACAACTGAGGGTCTCCGGAGGGCCACAAAATATAACCGTCGGGAATGAGTTTCGTGCCCCGCTGGAAATGGAGCGATTCTCGGGTGATCTGACCTGGGATACCCGTGACGGTAACCTGCTCCTTGAAGGGAACAATCTAAAAGTCCGCGCCCGCTCGGTCGATAGCCGGGGAGATTTTCGCTATCAGCAGCCTAAAGACGGAAAACCACGGCTGGATATTCTGGCCGGGATAAACGTATTGGATGCTGGTGATGCATGGCGTTATTTTCCACAGAATCTGATGGGAAAAAATCTGACAGATTATCTGAGCGGAGCTATTAAAGGTGGAACAACCCGTAACGCGACGTTGATTTTCGCTGGCAATCCTCATGATTTCCCGTTCCGTCATAATGAAGGTATGTTTCAGGTGAGCGTTCCGTTAAAGGAGGCGACTTATGCTTTCCAGCCAGGCTGGCCTGCACTTAACCATCTGAATATCGATCTGAATTTTGTCAATGACGGATTATGGATGAAAGCGCCGCTAGCCCAACTGGGAAATGCCACGGCTGCCAACGTTACCGCGGATATTCCGGACTACCGGCAGGAAAAACTGATAATCAATGGTGACATTACGGGCAGTGGTAGTGATATTCATGATTACTTTAAACAGACTCCACTGGCAAAATCGCTGGCTGCGGCCCTGGCACAGTTACAAATTAAAGGGGATGTCAGCGGACATCTTAATCTGGATATCCCGTTGAACGGTAAGCTGGTTACCGCGACCGGTAATGTCGCCTTTAATAATAATGATCTGTTTATCCAGCCACTGAAGACGACGCTGAAAAATCTGCACGGTAATTTCCGCTATGTTAATGGTGCGCTGACCAGTGATCCTATCCTGGCACAGTGGTACGGGCAGCCGGTGACATTTAACTTCTCGACGCTCGAACAGAAAAACGATTTTGCGGTGAATGTTGGTCTGCAATCTGTCTGGCACCCTGAATCAATATCGGTACTACCTGCTGCGTTACGTTCACGTCTGAAGGGAAATCTCCCCTGGAAAGGTAATGTGGATATCAGCCTGCCATATCATGGTGAAGCCAGCTATAAAGTCAGTATTACCGGAGATGCTGGTGAAGTAAGTAGTCACTTACCCTCGCCGTTGGATAAACCAGCCGGTGGCCATCTGCCAATAGCCGTCAATGTTAACGGGAATTTGCAGAGCTTTATTTTGAGTGGCAGCATCAAAGGTGACCAGCATTTTGTCAGTCGTTGGTTACTGACACCCCGATTGAGGCTCGACCGGGGCATCTGGAAAGATCATACGACTAAGACACCCGCTCTTCCGGACAAAGCCGCGATGGTCGTGAATTTGCCGGCTCTCAACGGGGAAGAGTGGCTGGGCCTGTTGACTAATAATAACAATAATAATGACACCAATGAGTTACGCAGCACAGGCAGTCATGTGCAACTTCCTGGTGATGTTGAATTACATACACCCGCGCTCAACCTGGGGGGGCAACGCTGGAATGATTTAACGGTGTCACTGGCGGAATCGATGTCTGGTAATACCACTGTGACCGCGTCCGGCAAAGAAATTCGTGGTGTACTGAATATTAATCACCATCAGCCGTGGCGACTGAATCTTGATTATCTCTATTACAACCCACAATCGCCCTCAGGGAGTCCGCTGACTGGAAAAGTGTCCAATCCATCTACGCTCAGTTTCACTCAGTGGCCAGCATTACAACTGAATTGTCAGCAATGTTGGTTCTCCGGACAAAATTTCGGGAAAATCTCGGGGTCTCTGGCACCTTCCGGAAATAAGTTGGTGCTCACTAACGGTGAGCTAAATGCCGGTCATGCTAAACTGAAGATAAATGGTGAATGGGACAATATTCCGGGAGCCCCACGTACAGCCTTAAAAGGCCAACTGACCAGTGACGATATCGGTCAGACGATGCAATGGTTTGGTACATCAACCCCGGTGAGAGAGGCTCCGCTAAAACTGGACTACGATTTGCATTGGCAAAATGTGCCGTGGAAGCCGGAGATCTCAACACTCAGTGGTATATTGAAACTGCACACCGGTAAAGGTGTGATAGAAAATGTCAGTACTGGCCGGGCCGGGCAGTTGTTGCGGCTGGTCAGTGTCGATGCGCTGTTGCGTAAGTTAAGTTTTGATTTCAAAGATACCTTTAGTGACAAAGGATTCTATTTTGATTCCGTGAACGGTACTGCATGGATACAAAATGGTGTGCTGCAAACTGATAACTTACTGATTGATGGACTGGAAGCGGATATTGCGATGAAGGGACAGGCAGACTTCGTCCGTCGCCGGCTGGACTTTGAAGCTGTAGTCGCTCCGGAACTTTCAGCATCGGTAGGGGTAGCGACAGCCTTTGTAATTAATCCGGTCGTCGGGGCGGCGGTATTTGCTGCCAGTAAGGTTCTGGCACCGTTATGGAATAAGATTTCACTCCTGCGTTATCACATTGGCGGTACCATGGATGATCCGCAGATTCATGAAGTTTTACGTAAGCCACGCACCGCTGAATGAGACAAATTTGACGGCGGAGCAGAATTACAGCAGGCTATATCTAAACGTAATTATACGAGTGAGAAATAATGACACTGAATCTGGTAAGTGAGCACCTGCTAACCGCTAATAATATTAAACAGCAGGATTTATTTTCCCTGTTAAGCCAGCTTTCAGAACGCCGTCTGGATTATGCCGACCTCTATTTCCAGTCCAGTTACCACGAGTCCTGGGGGCTGGAAGACGGTATTATTAAAGACGGTTCATGGAATATTGATCAGGGTGTGGGCATCCGGGCGATCAGTGGTGAAAAAACCGGCTTTGCTTATGCTGATCAGTTGACTCTGAAAGCTTTGCTGCAGAGCGCCGATGCCGCCCGTAGCATTGTTCGTGAATCTGGCAACGGTAAAGTGAAAACCCTGGCAGAAGTTATCCATACCCCGCTGTATCCGGCTTTGAACCCGCTGGACAGCCTGACCCGTGAAGACAAAATTGCGTTATTACACCGGGTGGATAAAACAGCACGTGCCGCAGACCCGCGGGTTCGGGAGGTAAGTGTCAGTCTGAGCGGGGTTTATGAACAGGTACTGGTCGCGGCAACTGATGGCACACTAGCCGCAGATATCCGACCACTGGTCAGGCTGTCAGTCAGTGTTCAGGTAGACTCCCAGGGAAAACGTGAACGAGGAGCCAGTGGTGGTGGAGCCCGGACAGGCTATGAATTTTTCCTTGCCGATGAATCCGGTGAAGTCCGTGCTGACGTCTGGGCTAAAGAAGCAGTGCGTATGGCACTGGTGAACTTATCTGCGGTTGCTGCACCTGCAGGAGCATTGCCTGTTGTTCTGGGAGCCGGTTGGCCCGGAGTACTGTTGCATGAAGCTGTGGGTCATGGCCTGGAAGGTGATTTTAACCGGCGTGGAACGTCGGTATTTAGCGGTAAAGTTGGACAACTGGTGGCTTCAGAGCTTTGTACCGTCGTAGACGATGGAACCCTGTCCGACCGCCGTGGCTCGCTGGCAATTGATGATGAGGGTGTGCCGGGCCAGTATAACGTCCTGATTGAAAAGGGTATTCTGAAAGGATATATGCAGGATAAACTGAATGCCCGACTGATGGGCGTTGCCCCGACCGGTAATGGGCGCCGTGAATCATACGCTCATTTGCCGATGCCACGTATGACAAACACTTATATGCTGGCGGGAGAATCCACACCTCAGGATATTATCGAAAGTGTGGAGTTTGGCCTGTATGCCCCTAACTTTGGTGGCGGACAGGTGGATATTACTTCCGGGAAATTTGTGTTTTCAACCTCAGAAGCTTATCTGATTGAGAAGGGTAAAATTACTACACCGGTCAAAGGTGCTACGCTAATCGGTTCCGGCATTGAAGCCATGCAACAGATCTCAATGGTAGGAAACGATCTGGCGTTGGATAAAGGTGTAGGTGTCTGTGGTAAAGATGGTCAGAGTGTGCCAGTGGGTGTCGGACAGCCGACCTTAAAACTGGATAAACTGACCGTGGGTGGTACTGCCTGACTTCCCGTGACGCTTTATTTGTTAACGCACAGCCCTTCAGGCTGTGCGTTTTAGTTTCTGCTGCGGTATTCCTGATACTTTAGAGCCATCTCGCGGAAGTATTCGGTGAGATAATCGATACAAACCTGCACTTTTAATGGCAGTTTATCTTTTTCGGTAAACAGCGCATATACCGGCCGTGGCTTTGACTGATACCGGGGATACAAAATCTCTATTTCGCCTTGTTTAACATCATCCAGTACCCACATCAGTGGCATATAGGCAATACCGGAGCCAGCTTTTAACCAACCAATCAGGCTGAGTGGATCATTGGTCGCGAAGCGTCCTTTCGGGGACAATCTCAACGTGTTTCCGTCCGGGGCTGTCAACTCAAATTCGTTGTACGGATAAACACTGTATTCCAGCCAGGCAAAGCTTTCTAATTCCTCCGGCCGGGCGGGAAGATCTTTTAGTCCGGGAAAGCGGGTAGAGGCGCAAAGCACCATCGGCATACTGCCCAGCCGTCGTGAAAACAGCGCTGAATTCTCGAGGTTCCCCGCCTTGATCACTAAATCTAATCCGTGAGCGATTAAATCTGGCGAGGGATTTCCGGTGATTAAGTTAACGCTTAACCCCGGGAAGTCGTTCAGTAGTTTTGCTGTCATAGGTGATAAGACAATTCTTGCCATCGTCGTGGTACTGCCAATGCGCAGAGTACCTATGGGGGTATTATTGAAGGCATACAACTGTTCATGAACTTGTGCTGCCTCGCTCAGCATTTTCCTGCATCCCTGGTAATAAATACGGCCAGCTTCAGTGAGACCGATACTACGGGTACTACGATTCAGTAGTTTGACCTGTAATTCATCTTCCAGCTTCGCGATAGTCTGGCTGACGGATGAGACACTGAGGTGCAACTGATTTGCTGCGGCAGTGAAAGAGCCTAAATCAACCACTTTCGCAAACACTGACATACCTTTTAAACGTTCCATTGTTAACTCTGAATTAAAAGTGATTTATGTCACATAAAGTAGAAAACTAACTATCAGACACGTTACTATAATGAGATCCGGTCAATAATTTACGTGCTTGCTGTACCGTCTAAAGTTATACAAATTCAAGTATTTTGACATATGCTTGTGGTTAGCTGGCTATCAGAGAGTGATTGCCCCTGATGCTGATGACCACTATTCCTGGTTGCCTGGGTGTAATGTCATGATTCCAAAGGGTTTAAAATGAGTGTGCATCCGGTTTTAGTCGTCTTTGGGCTATCTTTTCCGCCCATTTTTGTAGAGCTGATCCTTTCGCTGCTGTTGTTCTGGCTGGTGAAGAGGATTCTGACTCCCAGCGGGATCTATGATCTTGTCTGGCATCCTTCTCTTTTTAACACAGCGCTGTATTGCTGCGTCTTTTATTTTGTCTCCAGTTTAATGGTCTGAGGTTTCAGTGAAAACGCTTATAAGAAAAATCGCACGTTATGCGATAACCCTGATTTTGGTGGTCATTGCCATCATCATCGTATTCAGGGCCTGGGTATATTATACCGAGTCACCCTGGACCAGGGATGCCAAATTTGCTGCAGATGTAGTGGCTATCTCTCCTGATGTTACGGGTCTGGTCAGTGAAGTTAAAGTCCACGATAACCAGTTTGTTAAGAAAGGCGAGACTCTGTTTATTGTCGATCGTCCGCGATTTCAGGAAGCCCTGGATGAAGCTCAGGCCAATGTTGAATACTATCAGGCAGTAGTCGCGGAAAAACGCCGTGAAGCTGCACGTCGTAACAAGATAGGTACACAAGCATTGTCGAAAGAAACCGTCGATCAGGCCAATAATGATCTGCAAACCAGCGAACATCAGCTGGCACAGGCTGTTGCAGCCCGTGATCTAGCCCAGATAGATCTGACCCGTACCGATGTGCGGGCACCTTCAGATGGCTGGGTGACAAACCTGACCGTATTCGGCGGGGAGTTTATTACCCGTGGCTCAGTGGCGGTGGCTCTGGTGAAAGCGCAGTCTTTCTATGTTATTGCTTATATGGAAGAAACCAAACTGGATGGAGTTAAACCAGGTTACCGGGCTGAAATTACGCCACTGGGCAGCAACGTCACCCTGCATGGTACCGTAGACAGTATTGCCGCCGGGGTGACCAATAGTAGCAGCACGGTTGACTCCAAAGGGATGGCAACGGTGGACTCTGATCTTGAGTGGGTAAGGCTTGCACAGCGTGTTCCCGTACGTATCCATCTTGATAAACAGCCAGGTAACCGCTTTCCTTCGGGTACTACCGCTACAGTGGTTGTGACCGGTGAAAAAGATCGTCCCCATGAAAAACCTACGTTTATTTCAGGTCTGCTGAACAGATTAAGAGAATTTGGTTAATCGGGGGGAACGATGGTCCAGTATTTTCGTTTTCCGGTTAAATTAACTTTTGCCATCCTGATGGCGCTCATCGTGGGTTTCTATTGTAATTTAGAAACTCCACGCTGGGCGGTCATGACCGCCGGTATCGTTGCCGGCGGTCAGGCATTCGCCGCCGGGGGAGACCCTTATTCTGGTGCTTTGCGGCACCGTGGGATACTACGTATTATCGGGACCTTTATTGGTTGCCTGGCTGCACTGACTATCATGATTTTCACCGCACGGGCGCCGGTGGTCATGTTATTGCTCTGCTGCATATGGTCAGGCTTCTGTGTCTGGTGGTCATCAATGATACGGGTCGAGAACTCCTATGCCCTGGGCCTGGCAGGGTATACTGCATTGATCATTATCGTAACGGTAGATGCCAGCGGTACTCTGCAACTTGTTCCCCGCTTTGCTGTAGAACGTTGTTGCGAAATTATCATCGGTATTGTTTGTGCCATCGTAGCCGATATGATCTTCTCTCCCCGCTCAATCAAGAAAGTGGTCGATCAGGAAGTCGAATCTCTGTTATTAGCCCAATACCAACTGTTACAGCTGTGCGTCAGACACCAAAGTAAAGAAGAACTGGATAAAGCTTGGAGTGCGCTGGTGCGTCGTACCAGTGCTTTTAGCGGTATGCGCAGCCAGTTGCGGATGGAATCAAGCCACTGGCGTAATACCAGTCGGCGTATGAAAATGTTACACACCTTATCTCTCACCATGATTACCCAGGCGGCGGAAACGTTCCTTATTCAGAATACCCGGCCACATTATGTGCCGGCTGATTTCCATCAGCTCATCGATCAGGATGTCAATAATATTACGGATTTGCGGAGGCAACTCAAAGAGTTGCGTCGGTTGCTGACACTTAATGAAACCTCCGATATCCCGGTGACACTCAGTAGCTGGGTAGGTGCCGCTTCTGAGTATTTACTGTTGATGAAAGGCATTCAAAGTAATGCCCGGATAAATAAAACCGAAGAAACTATTCTGCAACGTGAAGGTGAGGTTCATGTCCGTTCTGCTGAAACTCATCCGGCAATGATCAACGGGATTCGCACATTTACCGCGACCGCACTGGGTTCACTGTTTTGGTTGTATACTGGCTGGAGTGCCGGCAGTGCCTGTATGGTCATGCTGGCAGTTGTGACGTCTCTGGCGATGCGCCTGCCTAATCCTTTGATGATGGCGAAAGATTTTTTGTACGGGATGTCGGTGGCGGTACCTTTAGGAGCGATTTACTACGTATTCTTAATGCCGGGCACCCAACAAAGTTTGTTTTTATTGTGTCTGATTATAGGCGCTCTGGCTTTTGTCTGCGGTATTTTTATCCAGAGGCGTCAGCTGGGTACCCTGGGAGCATTTATAGGAACTCTGAATATCATTGTGTTGAGCAATCCTATGAGTTTTTCTATCAATACTTTTATTGATAGTGCTCTGGGTCAGGTGATTGGATGTTTTGTTTCAATGATGGTGATATTACTGATTCGCGATAAATCAAAAGCCCGTACCGGTCGAAAAATTCTCAACCGATTTATGTATGCTGCAGTATCATCATTAACGACTAATCCGGAAAAACGCAGAGAAAATCACCTCCCCTCTCTGTATCAGCAATTGTTTTTGTTATTAAATCTTTTCCCCGGAGATATCGATAAATATCGTCTGGCGTTAACATTAATCATCAGCCACCAACGTTTGCGCAGAGCTGATATACCCCAAAATGCCGATTTGTCTGAATTTCATCGTCGTTTGCGTTATACCGGAGACAGGGTTATCTCATCTCACAGTGAAGAAAAAAAACGTTACTATTATCATCGGCTGTTGCAGGAGTTTGAGATTTACCAGCAAAAGCTTAAGCAATATTCTGCCCCTGTATCAGTGACGGAGCCGGTACACCGGTTAGCCGATATTCTGTCTCGTTACCAGAACACTATGATTAATATCTGAAGCGTGGTCCTCAGTCCTGTAGGGCTGCAGACATCAGAGAGTAAGAGGATGGCTTGGTAAGTTGTAGCCGTTTTATCTTTGTTTCGTGGTGTTAACACGAAAGTTCAGAAATAAAAAAGCCCCCTGAAAGGGGGCGAAGCTGACGTTACTGTAGTGTTATTGTGTAAATCCCGGTGGGAAGCCGGTAACTTACAGTTATTATAATTTTTTAAAATTCTGCATGATTCATCCGGATTATTTATCCAGGCATATAACCTTTATTATTTTCCGGTAAACCTGATTAATTTTGATTCTTATGACAAATATTTCGGTCATGATTCCTGTGTACAGATGGGATATAACCGGATGCTTTTTTATAGACTACTTTTTGAGATTACTTATAAATAATGGCGGTTTCATGATAGTTGCCATTAATATAAGCCTCGGTGACATGATATGCTTTAGCACCCAGGGAAGTTGCTTTATTATTTAATTGTTCGTTGATATCCGAAGGTGATGCATTAATTCCGCTGACGGTAATCACGCCAAAAGACTGCATTCCCCGGGCCTGTTCGCTACTGACAGACTGCGCAGCAAAAGTACTAAATGACAGCGCTGATAACACGCTGACCATCGCCAGGCCGGCTTTTATTTTCACAATAATTTCCTCGTTAATTTTTAATTTTGTGATTCAGATCACGGAGTAAATTATAGATCTGATAACGTAAGAAATTAATGTTTTGCTAATAATGTTTTTTCAAATGAAAGCGATTACCTGGGTTTTTTTATAACAATTTAAACTAAAAATTGATGGTAATTTAACCCAGGATGTGTTTTTTCCTGATATAACAAAATGTTATGCATACTTAACATTAAGAGCTATTTTGTCGGGCGTTAACTCTGGTGTCATATTTCATGTTTGACCAGAAGACTACAGAGGGTAGTGCGGGAAATGGAACCGGGAAGCGTAGCAATACTGGTTGACCGGCATCGTTCAGATGCCGGTATTCCTGACTTAGAGTTCCTGTTCGAACAGAGTCAGAATGGCATCATAAAGTTTTTTCACGGTAAAGTTTCGTGATGGCGTGACAAAGATAGTGTCATCACCGGCGATAGTCCCCAGAATGCCTTCTGCTTTACCCAGGGAGTCGAGTAGCCGGGCAATGAGTTGAGCAGCACCGGGACTGGTATGGATGACGACCAGAGCGTCATTATAATCAATATCCAATACCAGATTTTTCAGTGGGCTGCTGGTGGTTGGAACCCCCAGCTCAGCCGGCAGACAGTAAACCATCTCCATTTTTGCATTTCGTGTACGTACTGCACCGAATTTTGTTAGCATCCGTGAGACTTTAGACTGGTTTATGTTGTTAAAGCCGTCGTCCTGAAGAGCAACTACAATTTCGCCCTGAGAACTAAACTTTTCTTCTTTTAGCAGCGCTTTAAAAGCTCTGATTAAATCTTCTTGTTTAGAGGAGGTTCGCATAGGCTACCATGAGTAATAAAAAGGAATTGCGCAGGGATAATTACATGATTATGCACCTGTGTGAATTTTTATGCAATCGACTAACGGGTATAAAAAGGCGGGAATGCGCCAGGCGCGGATTGTAGCAAATAAATAGTGAATAGTCCAAATGGCCAGATAATCACATTTTTATAGTTTTTTATATTGCAACGGACCAGAGGATAGTTTGTTTAGCTCTGCTGTAGCTTGTCGTCTGGGTTGAGTATGCGGTGACAAACCCCGGGCACTATCGAGGAATCCATTCCGCAGAATGGATAAAAAATCATACATTGACCGGTGAAAGCGAAATGGCGCGCACCTTGCCTGCAGCAGGACGATGATTAGCAATTAAGGAGACGAAGAGTCACTTACGCCGTTGTCCTGCGGGAATTCACGGATGGTTACAGGAATAGTCATCTTTTTATCATTACGCAGTAATTCAACCTCAATGACGGTGCCGGGACGAATTTCAGCGACCTGGTCCATCGTTTCCTGTGCAGAAACCGCGGGTTTTCCATTCACACTTAACAGCAGGTCATTGGCTTGAATGCCAGCCTGTTCTGCAGGGCCTCCGGGAGCAACTTTACTGACCACAATTCCCTGTATCTTATCCAGGCTGTTGCCGTGCCCATTCAGGGCTGGAATTTCCCGTGTGGTTATTCCGATAAATCCACGGATCACCCGGCCATAACGGATAAGCTTATCCATTATCTGGGTAGCCAGAGCTGTCGGGATAGCAAAACCAATACCTTCAGGAGTTTCGCCATCGCTACTTTTATCAAACGTCAGAGTATTTATCCCCATCAACTCACCTTGTGAATTGATCAAAGCACCTCCGGAATTACCCTGATTGATAGAAGCATCAGTTTGCAGAAAGTTCTGGCGTCCTGAGGAACTCAACCCTACGCGGCCGGTAGCACTGATAATGCCCTGAGTGACGGTTTGTCCCAGGTTATACGGGTTACCAATGGCCATCACCACATCACCAATATGGGGGATCCGTTTCCGGTTGATGGGAATAACCGGCAAATTAGTGGCTGAAATTTTCAAAACAGCAAGGTCAGTCATCGTGTCTGAACCGACCAGGGTTGCTTCGTAGAAACGTCCGTCCTGTAATGCCACAATGATCTGGTCTGCATTATTGATGACATGTTTGTTGGTCAGAATGTAACCTTTATTGTTCATTATCACCCCGGAACCCAGGGTGGTAATGCCGCGACTATTATTGGTCTGAGTATTGCGGTTATAGACGTTAACGACCGCAGGTGCCGCCCGCCGTACACCTTGGCTGAAACTGACTATTGGTTCTTCGGCACTATCATCTGAATGGTCAAGCAGAGCCAGCAGGCGGCTTCCATAGTGAAATCCTGGCATCACCAGTAGAATCACTACCGCCACAATAAGGCCGATAATCACCGAACGTAATAATTTGAGTAGCATGCCAGTTGCTTTGCCAGAAGAAAGGTGGCTTAGGATAACATGATAACGGTCGGCACGGGTATCCGCTTGTAACGACCGTTATCAGTGCTTTTTAACGCATTAACAGATAGATACTATCTTTGCCACGAATGACATTCAGAGCGATGACATCCGGTTTGGTGTCGAGGACTTTCTTCAGTTCATCAAGGCTTTGTACCCGCTGGTGGTTAATGCTGACAATCACATCACCGGCATGCAGGCCAACCTGTTCCGCGGCACTTTGTTTACTCACCGAAGTGACTTTCACTCCTTTCTGTTTATCTGTAGTTTCTCCGTTACCAAATTCTGCTCCCTGGAATGCCGGCTGAGGTAACAGGGTCGATGCGCCATTCGATGAGTTACTTTGATCCAGAGTGACCACTACATTGATGGTTTTACCATCACGCAACAATCCGAGACGCACTTTTTCGCCCGGAGCCGCGGTCCCGACTTTAACTCTCAATTCGGCAAATCCGGTAATCGCCTTATCATTCAGGGTGGTAATAATATCACCCGCTTTGACACCGGCTTTATCTGCAGCGGAACCTGGTAATACCTGGGCGACAAACGCACCATGAGTGACATTCACATTGAAAGCTTTTGCCATATCAGCGGTCAGCTCAGTCCCTTTAATTCCTAACTGACCGTGTTTCACCTGGCCGTACTTAATCAACTGGTCGGCAATGTTGATAGCCATATTGCCAGGAATGGCAAATCCGATACCGATATTCCCACCACCGGAGGCCAGAATTGCAGTGTTAATACCGATTAACTCACCACGCAGATTCACCAGCGCTCCGCCTGAGTTACCACGGTTAATTGCAGCATCCGTCTGAATAAAGTTCTCCAGACCTTCAATATTCAGCCCGCTGCGGCCAAGTGCCGAAATGATACCGGAAGTTGCGGTTTGTCCCAGTCCAAACGGGTTACCAATAGCGATAGCGAAGTCACCTACCTGCAATTGGTCCGAGTTAGCTATTTGAATTTGAGTAAGGTTTTTCGCATTGCTGACTTGTATCAATGCGATATCGGACTGGCTGTCACTGCCGATCAGTTTGGCGGTATACTGGCTGCCATCACTGAGTTCGACAGTGATTTTGTTGGCGCCATTAATGACATGATAATTGGTGAGAATATAGCCTTTTTGTGCATCAATAATCACGCCGGAACCCAGTCCTTCAAACGGCTGACCCTGCGAATTTTGTGGTGCTTGTTGGCCAAAGAACTTCTTCAGTGGCTCAGGGATATTCTGATCATCAGATGCCGGCTGAATGCCACTGACTTTTACACTCACCACTGCAGGCAGAACTTTTGCCAGCATAGGAGCCAGTGAAGGGAGTGGTTGACCTTCAACCTTAACTGGCAGACTGGCCTGGACAGGAAGTGAAAAAGACAGATTCAGCCCGGCACCCAGCGCCATAGCCAGCAGTAACGGTGATAATTTTTTCATTTTGCAGGTGTTCTCACTGTTGAGGGTAAGAAATTGCCGGAGTACGCAATAGCGGCAGCGGAAACACAGCGGGCGCATAGGCGCCCGGTGGATCATTTGTGGTTGATCGGGCCGCTTCTCAGTAATCCTGAGGCACCTTCAGAGTAATCCCGCGGGATTTGCACCGGAGCCTGATCATTATCAGCTTCTGCTTCGGTATCCTGCCAGGCAAACGGATTCTGGTCCCCGGGCAAATCAGGTAACAGATCGTTAGAACCTTTCGCCATATGCTGATAAAGCTGACGGTAATCATGTGCCATGTTATCCAGCAATTCGGCACTGCGTGCAAAATGGCCGGTCAGTTCTTTACGGTAATCTTCCAGTTCAGCTTTGGATTTTTCCAACTCATACTGGACGTTACGTTGCTCACGTAATTTTTTATTTCCAAAGCGCATAGCAACAGCGCCAATGACAAGCCCAATTACTAATCCGATTAGCCCATATTCCCAGGTCATAATGACTCCCCTAATTTCCGTTGTTCTTCAGGGCACAACGATTCTCTACTGCATGATAATCAGTTAACAACAAGAAGATAACTTACTTCAATACTAGTCACTATACCCGTTAATCTCCCGGAAGTGGAATCCTGAGTCAGGCTGTCGTACTGTATAACGGTTTTTTTTCGTCAAACGACAACAAACGGACTTTTCCGGATAGCTGAGAAAAATGCAAATGACATCACCCCTGGCCCTGTATCAGCAAGAGCTTACCCGTGGCGCTTTTCAGCCTGATGACGTTCAGAAGGCGGCAATGACCCGACTGGATTCTATTTATCAGTCTTTTACCTCACGGAATACCTCTCAGGTACCCTCCAAAAAAGGCGTGTTTGGCCGGCTTTCCGGATTACTGGGAAAGACTAAACAGGATGAAATAACCCCGGTTCGTGGCTTGTATATGTGGGGAGGGGTCGGACGCGGGAAAACCTGGATTATGGATCTGTTTTTTCAGTCTATTCCTGGTGAGAGAAAACTTCGCTTACATTTCCACCGATTTATGCTGCGGGTACATGAACAACTCACAGAATTGCAGGGGCACAGCGATCCGTTGCTGATTATTGCTGACCGCTTTAAAGCAGAAACCGATTTATTGTGTTTTGACGAGTTCTTTGTCTCCGATATTACCGATGCCATGTTACTGGGTACTCTGATGGAAGCTCTGTTCGGACGGGGTATTACACTGGTAGCGACCTCGAATATTCCCCCCGATGATCTGTATCGTAATGGCTTGCAAAGAGCGCGTTTTTTACCTGCAATTGAGCAGATTAACCGTCATTGTGACGTGATGAATGTTGATGCAGGGATTGACTACCGCCTGAGGACGTTGACCTCAGCTCATCTCTGGAAAACACCCGTCACACCTCAGGCTATTAAAGAGATGGCGTCGATGTTTGGTGTACTTTCGGGTTGTGATTACTCTCAGGCAGAGTCACCGGTGCTGGAAGTTAACCATCGCCAGATGACAACACTCAAAGAACATGGCGGAGTGGTGGCGCTGGATTTTGTTACGCTGTGTGGTGAAGGGCGTAGTCAGCTTGACTATATAGAGCTTTCGCGGCGTTATCACAGTGTATTTTTGTTTAACGTTCCTGTGCTGACAACGGCGATGGAAGACCAGGCAAGACGATTTCTGGCATTAGTCGATGAGTTTTACGAGCGACATGTTAAACTCATTGTCTGCGCAGAAGCAGCGCTGGAAGATATTTATGCCGGCAATCAGCTAAAATTTGAATACCAGCGTTGCCTTTCACGTCTGCAGGAGATGCAGAGTGAAGAGTTTCTGCGCCGCCCTCATTTGCCATGAATGCGAATGTCCGGGCGCGGGGCCGCAATTTTATCGCAAAAAGAGTCGATTTTTAGTCGCGACTTCTCTATACTCTTGCGACCCCACGTTACGGCAAATGGTTTTTTTTTCCCAAAAACCTTTGTGATCCGGTAATTCTATCCGAAGGGGTAGGCTTGCTGGCAAAATGGTCGTGTGAGCCTCAATCGTTTACTTAAGCGTTTGGGATTTCACCAACGTGTAACTTATATTTGGGTAAGCTTTTCAATGAAAACTTTTACAGCTAAACCAGAAACCGTCCAGCGTGACTGGTATGTTGTTGACGCGACAGGCAAAACTTTAGGTCGTTTAGCGACTGAACTGGCTCGTCGTCTGCGTGGTAAGCATAAAGCGGAATACACTCCGCACGTTGATACCGGTGATTACATTATCGTTCTGAACGCTGATAAAGTTGCTGTTACCGGCAACAAGCGTAGTGATAAAATCTATTACCATCACACCGGCCACATCGGTGGTATCAAGCAAGCGACCTTCGAAGAGATGATTGCTCGCCGTCCTGAGCGTGTGATTGAAATCGCGGTTAAAGGCATGCTGCCAAAAGGCCCGCTGGGTCGTGCTATGTACCGTAAACTGAAAGTTTACGCAGGTAACGAGCACAACCATGCGGCACAGCAACCGCAAGTTCTTGACATTTAATCGGGATTACAGGCAATGGCTGAAACTCAAAACTACGGCACAGGTCGCCGCAAAAGCTCCTCCGCTCGCGTCTTTATCAAGCCGGGAAGCGGTAACATCGTTATCAATCAGCGCTCTTTAGAGCAGTATTTCGGTCGTGAGACTGCACGTATGGTCGTGCGTCAGCCACTGGAACTGATCGATATGGTTGGAAAATTTGATCTGTACATCACTGTTAAAGGTGGTGGTATCTCTGGTCAGGCTGGTGCGATCCGTCACGGTATCACACGTGCTCTGATGGAGTATGACGAATCTCTGCGTTCAGAACTGCGCAAAGCGGGCTTTGTTACCCGTGATGCACGTAAAGTTGAACGTAAGAAAGTCGGTCTGCGTAAAGCACGCCGTCGTCCACAGTTCTCCAAACGTTAATTGTTTGCTGCTTTTGCAGCATATCAGTTGGCATCAAAAACCCGCTTCGGCGGGTTTTTTGTTGATTTATCCTCTCCGTTTGCGCCATTTCAGGCATTTTATTGGCAAATCTTTAATCACCCCCCACAAACTGGCGAAGATCTGATAAACTGTCGGCTTAATTTATGCTTGGCAGCAGTTAAGCGATGCGCAGAATTCAGGGAATGGTTGAAAAGAACGCATCTGCATAGGTTGCAAGCGCTATGTTTACTGGTTAGCAGGCCATCGCCGGCTATTCCCGGTATCTTTTTGAGCAAAGTGGAGGTTTTCATGGCTGTCGCTGCCAACAAACGTTCGGTAATGACACTGTTTTCCGGACTCACTGATATTTTCAGCCACCAGGTGCGTATTGTCCTGGCTGAAAAAGGCGTTAGTGTGGAGATTGAACAGGTCGATATGGATAACCTTCCACAGGATCTGATAGATCTGAATCCGTATTGTACAGTTCCTACCCTGGTTGACCGTGAGCTGACGTTGTATGAATCCCGCATTATTATGGAATACCTGGATGAACGTTTTCCTCATCCGCCATTAATGCCGGTTTATCCTGTCGCCCGTGGTGAAAGCCGTTTGATGATGCACCGTATCGAACAAGACTGGTACAGCCTGATGTTCCTGATCGAAAAAGGAACCGCTCAGGAGGCTGATGATGCCCGTAAACAACTGCGCGAACAGCTGCTGGCCATTGCCCCTTTATTTGCCCGTACACCGTTCTTCATGAGTGAAGAGTTCAGCCTCGTGGATTGTTATCTGGCACCGCTATTATGGCGTTTACCTTCCATGGGCGTAGATCTGAGTGGTGCGGGTTCAAAAGAGCTTAAAGGTTATATGACCCGTGTGTTCGAACGTGATTCTTTCCTGGCTTCGCTGACCGAGACTGAACGCGAAATGCGTCTGCAATTTCGGGGTTAATTATGGAAATGTCTGAAATGACAGCACGTCGTCCCTATCTGTTGCGTGCTTTCTATGACTGGTTGCTGGATAACGATCTGACGCCGCATCTGGTCGTAGATATTAATCTGCCCGGCGTGATGGTTCCGCTGGAATATGCTCGTGATGGTCAGATTGTATTGAATATTGCCCCTCGCGCGGTGGGGAACCTGGAACTGACTAATGAAGAAGTGCATTTTAATGCTCGCTTCGGTGGTGTTCCACGTCAGGTTGTCGTGCCTATGGTGGCAGTCATGGCTATTTATGCGCGGGAAAATGGGGCAGGGACGATGTTTGAGCCTGAACCAGCGTATGAACAGCTGGCGGGTGATGATGAGACTCAGCAGCCATCAGAGACGGTGATGTCTGTCATCGATGGCGATTTACCCGATGATGCAGAAACATCTGTTGACGGTGACGACAACGAACCACCTCCTAAAGGTGGCGGGCGTCCTGCGCTGCGCATTGTTAAATAACCATCAACCTCTTTATGCACCGGCCACGATAAGTGGCCGGTTTTCTTTAAGCGATGCCTTCACGTCAGCTATTACGTGGTATAGCCGCCATCGATCAGCCACGATATTCCATGAAGAAACCTGCATCTGACCCTACCGGTAACAATGACACTGTTCTCAAATTCCATTGAAGCTCTTAATCTGAACCCTCTTCTGTTTGCCCTGAGCATTTGAATTGTAAACCCCCGGAATTCCCTGATAGCGGACGTCTTCCTGACGTAATAGCGGAATCAACGTTAACTTTTTGGCCAAAAAAAAAGGCACATAACTGTGCCTTTTCTGTGGTGTTATCCGTTAGGGATTACACTTCCAGGAAATCCATGATCCCTTCTGCTGCTTTGCGACCTTCCGCAATGGCAGTCACTACCAGATCGGAACCACGAACAGCATCACCTCCGGCAAATATCTTAGGATTGCTGGTCTGGAAGGTACTTTCGCTTTTCTCGGGAGCAATAATCCTTCCCTGAGAATCCAGTTCCACGCCAAATTCAGCCAGCCAATCCATTTTATGCGGGCGGAATCCGAATGCCATAACAACGGCATCTGCCGGGATCACATGCTCAGAACCGGCGACGATTTCTGCCCGACGACGGCCGGCTGCATCAGGTGGTCCCATTTCGGTACGGGCCATTTTCACACCGCTGACCCGACCGCTGCTGTTAATTTCCACACCCAAAGGCTGCAGGTTGAACTGGAATTCAACCCCTTCTTCACGGGCATTTTTAACTTCGCGTTTTGAACCTGGCATGTTTTCTTCGTCGCGACGATAGGCGCAGATAACATGACTGGCACCCTGACGAATGGAAGTACGTACGCAGTCCATCGCGGTATCACCACCGCCTAACACGACCACACGCTTACCGTGCATAGTGATGTAAGGCTGGTCCTCCAGTGGCTCAAAGCCCATAGTATGACGGGTATTAGCTATCAGGAAAGGCAGGGCATCATAAACACCGGGTGCCGATTCATTCTCCAGCCCGCCGCGCATTGACTGGTAAGTCCCGACACCAAGAAATACGGAGTCGTACTCATCCATCAGCTCATTCAACTGAATATCTTTGCCGACTTCGGTATTGAGTCTGAACTCAATACCCATTTCGGTGAACAGCTCGCGACGTTTAATCATCACTTCTTTTTCTAATTTAAAAGAAGGGATACCGAAGGTGAGTAAGCCACCGATTTCCGGATGTCTGTCATAAACTACGGCTTTTACGCCGTTACGGGTCAGTACATCTGCACAGGCCAGTCCTGCCGGACCGGCACCGATAATCGCAACACGTTTACCGGTAGGGGTCACGTGAGACATATCTGGCTTCCAGCCCATCTCCATCGCTTTATCATTGATATAGCGCTCAATATTACCGATGGTGACGGCACCGAATTCGTCGTTCAGTGTACAGGAGCCCTCACACAGACGGTCCTGCGGACAAACGCGGCCACAGACTTCCGGCAGACTGTTCGTCTGGTGAGAAAGGTCTGCAGCTTCCATGATCCGGCCTTCATTGGCAAGTTTCAGCCAGTTCGGAATGTAGTTATGGACCGGACATTTCCACTCACAATACGGGTTACCGCAGGCCAGACAACGATCAGCCTGCGCCTTTACCTGGCCTTCCGAGAAAGGCTCATAGATTTCAACAAATTCAATTTTCCGGATTTTCAGCGGTTTTTTGGGCGGATCAACGCGCTGCAAGTCGATAAATTGATAAACGTTCTGACTCATCGTGACCTCTTACTGCGCCTGAACCCGCAGCTCTGCTGCGGAACGGCTACGGTGACCCAACAATGCTTTTACATCACTGGACTTTGGTTTTACCAGGGTGAATTTAGAAGCCCATTCCGGCCAGTTAGCCAGAATTTCTTCGCCACGGCCTGACTGGGTGTACTGAACATGTTCAGTAATCAGTCCGCGCAGGTGCTCTTCATGAATCGGCAGCTGTTCAACATCCAGCACTTCAACCAATTCCGGATTCACGCGTTTACGGAATTCACCATCTTCATCCAGAACATAAGCAAATCCACCGGTCATCCCTGCGCCGAAGTTAACTCCGGTACGGCCTAACACACAGACAATACCGCCGGTCATATATTCACATCCGTTATCACCAATCCCCTCAACAACCGTGATGGCTCCTGAGTTACGTACAGCGAAACGTTCTCCGGCACGACCAGCGGCAAACAGTTTGCCACCTGTAGCTCCGTACAGGCAGGTGTTGCCCGCAATAGTCGCATCGTAACTGCGGAAGGCTGAGCCCATGGGTGGCCGGATTGCCAGCAGACCACCGGCCATGCCTTTACCGACATAATCGTTCGCGTCTCCGGTCAGGATCATTTCCAGGCCCCCGGCATTCCACACTCCGAAACTCTGTCCAGCGGTACCGGAAAAATGGACGCGGATAGGATCGGCAGCCAGGCCCTGATCACCATGAACACTGGCAATAGCACCGGATAAGGTCGCTCCCACAGAACGATCAGTATTCCGAATATCAAAGTAGAACGTTTTGCTTTGTCTGAGTTCGACAAAAGGTAAAGCTTGATCCAGCAATGCTTTGTTTAACAACCCTTTATCAAAAGGAGGGTTGCTTTCTGTGCAATGCAGGGCTTTGCCTGACATTGGCTGTGCCGTCTTCAGCAATGATGAAAGATCCAGTTTCTGCTGTTTGGCGGTAAATCCGTCCAGCTCCTTGAGCAGATCAGTACGACCTATCAGATCAGTTAACCGGGTTACTCCCAGAGAAGCCATAATCTCACGGGTTTCACGGGCTATAAACTCAAAGTAGTTAGTGACTTTAAATGGCAGACCGTGGTAATGGTTTTTACGCAGTTTGTCATCCTGAGTCGCAACACCGGTTGCACAGTTGTTCAGGTGGCAAATACGCAGGTATTTACAGCCTAATGCAACCATCGGGCCGGTACCGAAACCAAAACTTTCGGCGCCAAGGATAGCGGCTTTAACGATATCCAGCCCCGTTTTCAGACCACCATCGATCTGCAGACGGATTTTATGGCGTAAACCATTCGCGACCAGGGCTTGCTGAGTTTCAACTAGTCCCAGTTCCCATGGGCAGCCGGCATATTTTACGGAGGTCAGCGGACTGGCCCCGGTACCACCATCGTAACCGGCGACGGTAATCAAATCGGCATAGGCTTTAGCGACCCCGGTAGCAATAGTGCCGACACCCGGCTCTGACACCAGTTTTACCGAAATCATTGCTTTCGGATTGACCTGTTTCAGATCGAAGATCAGCTGGGCTAAATCTTCAATTGAATAGATGTCATGGTGCGGTGGTGGCGATATCAGTGTCACACCGGGAACTGAATAACGCAGACGCGCGATATAAGGTGTCACTTTATCACCAGGCAACTGTCCGCCTTCACCTGGTTTCGCTCCCTGGGCGACCTTAATCTGGATAACATCTGCATTCACAAGATAAGCCGGAGTCACACCGAAACGTCCTGAGGCCACCTGCTTGATCCGTGACACTTTGTTCGTGCCATAACGTGCCGGATCTTCACCGCCTTCACCGGAGTTAGAGAATCCACCGATGCTGTTCATGGCTTCAGCCAGTGATTCATGCGCTTCAGGGCTCAGAGCACCAATCGACATCGCTGCGGTATCGAAACGTTTATACAGTTCACTGGCAGGTTCGACATCATCAACATTAATGCTGACGGTGTCTTCGCCAGGCTGCAGTTGCAACAGATCACGGAAAGTAGCTGCCGGACGCTGATTGACCAGATCAGCATATTTCTGATAGTCGCTGTATTCACCGCTTTGAACTGCCTGTTGCAGGGTAGCGACGACATCCGGGTTATAAGCGTGGTATTCGCCACCGTGGACGTACTTCAGTAAGCCACCCTGTTCCAGAGTCTTCCGTTGCAGCCAGGCACGTTTGGCCAGGTTAACCAAATCCTGCTGGAAGTCAGTAAAGCTGGCTCCGGCAATACGGCTGGTCACGTTCTGGAAGCACAGACGAGTCACATCCTGGTGCAGACCAACGGCTTCAAACAGTTTGGAACAACGGTAAGAAGCAATGGTGGAGATGCCCATTTTGGACATGATCTTATACAGACCTTTGTTGATGCCGTTACGGTAGTTGAGCATCACATTACGGTAATCTTTTTCGATAACCCTGCTGTCGCACATCTGAGCCAGAGACTCGTAAGCCAGCCATGGATAAACGGCAGTGGCACCAAAGCCAAACAGTACCGCAAAGTGATGCGGATCGCGGGCTGAGGCCGTTTCAACAATGATGTTGGCGTCACAACGCAGATTTTTTTCTACCAGACGAGCCTGTACTGCACCCACGATCATTGGAGCGGGTACCGGTAAACGACCCGGACTTATCTGACGATCGGAAAGCACCAGCAGTACCGTACCCTGACGAACCAGCTCTTCTGCCTCGTCATTCAGTCGATGAATAGCGTGCTCCAGCGTTTCGTTATCCGGTTCGAATGTACAATCCAGGGTATCGGCACGGTAGTATTTGCCTTCCAGCGTGGTCAGCTGGGTGAAATCTGAATAGAGGAGAATCGGCGATTTAAAGCTTACCCGATGCGCCTGTCCTTCAGCTTCACAGAAAACGTTCATTTCCTGGCCGATACTGGTTGCCAGTGACATGACGTGGTTTTCACGCAGCGGATCGATTGGCGGGTTGGTCACCTGAGCGAATTGCTGACGGAAATAGTCATAAATGATACGTGGACGGCTGGAAAGTACGGCAAAAGGGGTATCGTCACCCATTGAACCGACAGCTTCCTGGCCATTTTCTCCCAGTACCCGCAATACGGTATCCAGCTCTTCGCTGCTGTAACCAAACTGCTTATGGTAAGTCGCCAGCATCGCGTCGGATAACTGACGGCTACCGACCTGCTCGTCCGGTAACTCTTCAAACGGCACCAGGCGCTTAACGTTCTTTTCCATCCACTCTTTATAAGGGTGGCGGCTTTTCAGGTCATTATCGGTTTCTGCTGAATGGAGGATACGCCCTTCACGGGTGTCAATAACCATCAGTTCACCTGGACCGACGCGGCCTTTTTCTACCACTTCATCGGGCTGATAGTCCCAGATTCCGACTTCTGAAGCACAGGTAATCAGCTTATCTTTGGTGATGACATAACGGGCTGGGCGTAAGCCATTACGGTCCAGGTTACAGGCTGCATAGCGGCCATCCGACATAACAATCCCCGCAGGGCCATCCCAGGGTTCCATATGCATCGAGTTAAAGTCGAAGAAGGAACGTAATTCCGGGTCCATGTCCGGGTTGTTCTGCCAGGCAGGTGGTACCAGTAAGCGCATCGCACGGATCAGGTCCATACCGCCACTCAGGAACAGTTCCAGCATATTATCCATTGAACTGGAATCTGAGCCTGTTTCATTCACAAATGGCGCCGCATTCTGCAGATCCGGAATCAGTGGCGTATTGAATTTGTATGCACGAGCACGTGCCCACTGACGGTTACCGGCAATGGTATTAATCTCGCCATTGTGTGCCATATAACGGAATGGCTGAGCCAGTGGCCAGCGAGGTACAGTATTGGTAGAAAAGCGCTGATGGAACAGGCAAATAGAGGATTCCAGGCGTAAATCAGCCAGGTCCAGATAAAAGCGTGGCAGGTCGGCAGGCATGCACAACCCTTTGTAGATATTTACCTGGTTTGAGAAGCTGCACACATAGAAATCACTGTCATTCAGTGCTTCAACGCGTTTTTCTATCCGGCGGCGTGCCATATACAGACGGCGTTCCATATCACGCGGGCGCCAGCCAGCCGGTGCATTAATAAATATTTGCTGGATATCAGGCAGAGAGGAGAGTGCAATTTCGCCCAGAACGTCCTGATTGGTCGGGACCTCACGCCATCCGACCACTGACAGTGTTTCGCGAATAATCTCTTCTTCGACAATCTGACGTGCCGCACTGGCTTTTGCTTCATCGGTGCTCATAAACAGCATACCGACGGCATAATTTTTGGCCAGTCTCCAGCCTTTTTCTTCTGCGACAACGCGGAAGAAACGGTCAGGTTTTTGTAACAGCAGTCCGCAGCCATCTCCGGTTTTGCCATCAGCAAGAATTGCACCGCGATGTTGCATTCTGGCCAGGCCATGGATGGCGGTACGTACTACTTTATGGCTCGGTTCACCTTCTATATGGGCGATCAGACCAAAACCACAGTTATCCTTTTCAAGGGATTTATCATACAACATTTAGTGAACCTCCCCGGGCTCTATAGACCCTTAATATTCCGGCAGTCAGACATGCTCAGTGAAGGCGACAGAATGAACGCACAAGGTTGCGCAGTTATTCCTTTATCGCCCTACAGCCAGGACTGGTTTAGTCGATGTGACAAGTGCCGGGAACTTGTTACAGGGAACCTCTGCTACTGCATAAATATGGCGGAAAGTGAATCCGCACAGAAAGCTTCCAGTGGATTTCCAACTTATCGGGAAAGTGAAGTCAGGTCAAATAGTGGCGCGTTTTAAGTTGTTATTGACGATTTTTATCTATCGTTATGATTATTATGAGTTTATGGGGTCATTATGAGGTTTGTTTCGATGGTTGAGGCGTCGATAAGTGTGAGCTGTCTCACTATAGTGCAGTGCTACAATAACTGCACCATGCTGGTGCCAGGGGTAATTCCAGCAGAAAATGCTACAATACTCAGTGTTAGCCCTTAATATATCTGTTTTTCTTATAATGTCATTTTTGCATCTTACGACAGCTCATATTAATAAAATTAATTAAATCTCACGATGATTAACGATGCATAAAACCGGTATTTATATTCATTTTCATTTTCAAGCCGGATGATATCAGAGACTGTTGTCGTGGTACTCATCCCCTGGCTTACGCAACATCGATTTTCTGCCTGATATTTCCGGTGATCCCTGGTGGTAATTTCCCCTCTATCCTTTCTGTGACAACATTTTAGGATATGATGGAGGCTACTGTCAGGGAGCGCGTTATGAAACAAATAAGACTGCTAGCACAATATTACGTGGATCTTATGGTCAAACTTGGCCTGGTCCGTTTCTCTTTACTTCTGGCTTCAGCGCTGGTGGTGCTGGCCATGATTGTCCAGATGGCCGTCACGCTGGTTCTTCAAGGGCGGGTAGAGAGCATTGATGTCGTTCGATCGGTATTCTTTGGTTTACTGATTACTCCCTGGGCGGTTTATTTTCTGTCGGTAGTGGTTGACCAACTGGAAGATTCACGGCAACGTCTCGCCAGGTTGGTGGATAAACTGGAGGAGATGCGCAAACGTGATTTGCAGCTCAACCAGCAATTAAAAGAAAACATTCAGCAGCTGAACCAGGAAATTAACGTGCGTAAGGAAGCGGAGCAGGCCCGCGAACATGCCATGGATAAGCTCAGGGAAGAGATGGCGAGTCGTGAAAAAACGCAAATTGAGCTCGAACAGCAGTCAACTTTTTTGCGTTCCTTCCTCGATGCTTCACCGGACCTGGTATTTTACCGAAATATTGATCGTAAGTTTTCGGGCTGTAACCGGGCTGTTGAACTGTTGACCGGCAGAGTTGAAAAACAGCTGGTTGGCCTGTCCCCTAAAGATATTTATGATGCCGATACAGCAGAGAAGATTCTGGAGACCGATGAGAAAGTCTTTCGTCATAACGTTGCTCTGACCTATGAACAGTGGTTGCAGTACCCGGATGGTAAAAAAGCTTGTTTTGAAATTCGTAAAGTTCCTTACTACGACCGGGTGGGTAAACGTAGCGGGCTGATGGGATTTGGTCGCGACATTACTGAACGTAAGCGCTACCAGGATGCGCTGGAAAATGCCAGCCGCGAAAAAACGACCTTTATTTCCACGATCAGTCATGAACTTCGTACCCCGTTAAATGGCATTGTTGGCCTGAGCCGGATTCTGCTGGATACCGGGCTTAATCAGGAACAGTTGAATTATCTGAAAACCATTCATGTTTCTGCGATTACTCTGGGGAATATCTTCAATGATGTCATTGAGATGGACAAAATTGAGCGGAGAAAGGTTCAGCTTGATAACCAGCCGATAGATTTCACCGAATTTCTGGCTGATCTGGAAAACCTCTCAGGATTACTGGTACAGCCTAAAGGGCTGAAATTTGTCATGTCGACTCAGCTGCCGCTACCACAAACTATTATTGCTGACGGCACTCGGTTACGGCAGATTTTATGGAACCTGATTGGTAATGCGGTGAAATTTACTCGTGAGGGTGAAATTGTCGTCACGGTAGCCTATGACGAACAGCAACAGCAGTTGCGTTTTGACGTTCAGGACTCAGGTATCGGTATTCCGCAAGGTGAGCAGGAGAAAATCTTTGCCATGTATTATCAGGTGAAGGATCAGCATGGAGGGAAGCCCGCCACAGGAACCGGAATTGGTCTGGCAATTTCTCACCGGCTGGCTCAGGTGATGGGGGGGAATATCACGGTGCAAAGTGCTCCGGGGGAAGGGGCATGTTTCAGTCTGCAAATTCATGCACCTCAGATGGAAACCCGTACTGAAGAGATTAACGAAGAAGATATTTTACCCCTGCCGGCATTACATATTTTACTGGTCGAAGATATCGAGCTGAATGTCGTGGTGGCCCGCTCGGTGCTGGAAAAACTCGGTTGCAGTACAGAAGTCGCAATGAACGGGAGTGAGGCATTGGAGATGTTCGATCCGTTAGAGTTCGATATGGTGCTGCTGGATATACAGCTACCGGATATGACCGGACTGGATGTGGCGCGCACTTTACATCAACGATTTGCCGGCCAGCAATTACCGCCTCTGGTCGCGCTTACCGCAAACGTTCTGAAGGATAAAAAAGAGTATCTGGAAGCAGGTATGGATGACGTCTTGAGTAAACCGTTGTCTGTTCCCGCGCTAACGGCAGTGATTGGCAAGTTCTGGAATCAGCATGAGTCCTTAGATGAACCCGGGGAAAATGTTGTTTTAGCCGCGGACGAAGGGCACCTGGATATTGCTATGCTCGAACAGTACATGGAGTTAGTGGGATCGCAGCTGATATATCAAAGTCTTGATATGTTTGAAAAAATGATGCCGGGTTATCTCGATGTTTTAGATTCGAACATGATGGCCAGAGATCAGAAAGGGATTGCAGAAGAAGGACATAAAATCAAAGGAGCTGCTGGTTCGGTAGGTTTAAAACACTTGCAACAGGTGGCGAAGCAGATCCAGACGCCTGAACTTCCTGCATGGTGGGACAATGTGCAGGAGTGGATTGATGAACTGCGTCATGAATGGCGTCATGAAGCCGCGATTCTCAGACAATGGGTAAAAGCCAGGGAACAGAGCACTAACACAAAGCGGCAATAAAAAATGACCCCGGATAAACCGGGGTGCGCGAATATTGCGCCAACACCAGGGAAACTGCAATTCCGCCAGCGAAAAAATTATCGTTAACCGGACGAACCGGGCGGCGGAAGGTATTGGTTAGCTATGACTACTACCTTAACAAAAATTGCGATCACTTTGCCACAATTCATTAAGATTTGTGAAGTTGGAATGTTTCCAGCCAGAAATATTTTAACAATGATTTAGCCAGTATTGTTGCTCAATAATACGCCACCAGATTATGTGATCGTTTTATCCCCGGGCCGGTAAGGTATCGCGGAGCTAAAAAATATGATTAAAACCTTACAGTTATCAGTGTTTTTACTGTCTCTTATTCTGGCCGCTGCTCTGAACCTTGATTTATATAATAAAACAACAGCTAAGAAAAATATCCGAAGAAAGCTTACAAATGATTGACTGATTTTAACAAGTTTCTGAGCTTACCAATTTCACTTGCAGTGGCTTAAAAAAAGTCACCGGTCAGTGAGGAATGATTCCGGAAACCTGGAGCAAAGGGCCAGGCCGTATTAACAGGTGGTTATTTAAACGATCTGTTTTGTTTAACGCCATGTTAAATATATGAGACTGGTTGCCATTGAGCAGAGAATTAAAACTTAAGACATATTGATGTATTGTGAAATTTAGCGTTTTACTGGAACCGATTCCCTACATCTTCTGAAGTCATTGATGTTACTGAAAGTAACCCGTATAAGATGTCGTTTCACTGGCTGCTATTACCCGGGAATTTAGCAATCAGGCTAACACTGACTAATAAATATTTATGAAAAAATCTGTGTTAGCGCTACTCTCAGGAGATGATATGTTTAGCGTAAAAGCCTCGCAGGGATGGATGGATGAGAAAAAAGCATAACGGGGTTGTGTCATGGTTAAAGCGTCGCTTGCTTCGCCTGGTGCTGTTGCTGGCAGGGATTACCTTTGCGCTGATACTACTGTTTTCAGTGGTTCCGGTGCCATTTTCTGCGGTCATGGCAGAACGACAGATCGGTGCATTTCTGTCCGGAGATACGCAATATCGTGCCCATTCTGACTGGGTGAGCATGTCTGAGATTTCACCCTGGATGCCTCTGGCGGTAATAGCCGGTGAAGATCAGAAATTCCCTCAGCACTGGGGATTTGATTTTGATGCCATGCAGTCCGTACTGGACAGTCGTCAGCATGGGGAAATGCGGGGTGCTTCAACGCTGTCCCAGCAGACCGCAAAAAATCTGTTTCTCTGGGATGGACGTAGCTGGATACGCAAGGGAATGGAGGCGGTACTGACGGTGGGTCTTGAAACGGTCTGGAGTAAAAAAAGAATTCTGACGGTATATCTGAATATTGCCGAATTCGGTCCCGGGATATTCGGGGTACAGGCTGCCGCAGAAGCTTATTTCCATAAACCGGCCAGCCAGCTGAGTCGTGAGCAAGCTGCGTTACTGGCAGCGGTGCTGCCTAATCCTATAATTTATCATGCCGCTTCGCCTTCAGCTTATACCCGCCAACGGCAGCAATGGATTTCTCAACAGATGGGGCAACTGGGAGGACGGGAGTTTCTGCAACGATATCACCTGTATTGACAGCGGTACCGTGGTAATCACGGTATTTAGTCCTCATCGAAACCAGCGTTAAATAATTCAATGACCGCCTGTAGTGCTTCGGTTTCCTGTGGGCCGGTAGCTTCTACTTCGATCTGCCCTCCCTGGGCGGAGTCCAGCATCAGTAAGGCAATAACACTACTGGCATCAGCTTCGGTGCCGGCCTCATTACGCAGAATCACTTCTGCATCATAGCTTTGTACCAGTTCAAACAATTTCATTGCCGGGCGGGCATGCATTCCCAGTTTATTTCTGATTTTAACTAATTGCTTGATCGTCATGATTTTTTCTTTTCCAGAGTGCGGTGTCGTGACTGAACATTTTTTCCCCGTGAGCGGAAATAGTCCGCCAGTTGTTCAGCAATATACACTGAACGATGTTTACCCCCGGTACAACCAATCGCGACAGTCAGATAGCTGCGATTGTTGGTTTCCAGCATCGGTAACCAGAGCTCAAGATAGCTCCGGGTCTGATAAATAAAATTATGCACTTCTGTATGACGATCAAGAAACGCAGCCACTGGCCGGTCAAGACCGGTGAGCGGTCGTAGTTTTGGGTCCCAGTGAGGATTGGGCAGGAAGCGGACATCAAAGACATAATCTGCATCGATAGGGATTCCGTATTTAAATCCAAAAGATTCAAATACTATCGTGAGTTCACGTTCTCGTTTACCGAGCAGCCGGGTTCTCAGCATTTCAGCCAGCTCGTGCACTGACATCTCAGAAGTATCGATAATTAAATCGGCTCTCGAACGCAGAGGTTCAAGCAGATCGCTCTCTTCATCAATAGCACTCTCCAGTGACAGGTTTTTACTGGAGAGAGGGTGCAGACGGCGTGTATCACTGTAACGGCGAATCAGTGTATTTCTGTCAGCATCAAGAAATAATAACTGCGGAGAAAACTGAGCGGATAACCGGTTAAAGGCATCCTCAAAAATTTCCGGTGACTCAGGCATATTGCGCACATCGATACTAACAGCCGCAGAAATATTACGTTTTTCCAGTGAGTTAGCCAGCTCCGGCAGTAAATCGACCGGTAAATTATCAACACAATAAAACCCCATATCTTCCAGGGCACGTAGTGCGACAGATTTTCCCGACCCTGACCGACCGCTCACGATCATCAGTACCATGATCCTTCTCCCGTAATAATCCCTGGTTAACAGGCTGATTTATTGTTGTTTTTCGTCGCTGCTTTGCTGCTCTTCCATGATGATGCTGTAGAGTTCCTGGTCACTTTGTGCTGCCCGCAAACGGCGGCACACCGTTTTATCTGCCAGGCGTTTTGCGACCTGAGATAGGGTATGTAAGTGCGTTTTACACTGATCAGCCGGGACCAGCAGCGCAAACAAAAGGTCCACCGGCTGATTGTCGACTGCATCGAATGGAATCGGATGCTCAAGATGAATCAATACCCCAATAGTTCTGAGCGTATCCTCTTCCAGTTTACCGTGAGGGATGGCAATCCCGTTGCCTATTCCTGTGCTGCCCATCCGTTCACGGTTCAGGATTGTCTCAAAAATAGTTTGGTGAGGCAGATTCAACTGAGTCGCTGCCAGTTCACTTATTATCTCCAGCGCCCGCTTCTTACTCTGACAATGTACGTTGTTACGGGTACATTCAAGGGTAAGCACATGGCCAAGTTCAAGTGTCAGATCGCTATTCATATTATTTCGCTTGCAGATTCCACTGCCCATTTTCCGAAGATGGTCACTTATCCGCAGTATTAGCCGTCGGGTTACTTAACAGCAATACCTGCGGATAAAAGCAGCCACGGAGAGGCAATGCCTGCTGTTTGTTTAATGGGATAACTCAGTTTGAAACTAATGCTGTTTCAGTTTTTCTTTGTGGCGGGTTAACTGTCGCGCCAGTTTATCTGTCAGCCCGTCAATGGCCGAATACATATCATCGGTTGTTGCTGTCGCATGGAGCTCACCTCCGTTTACATGTAAGGTTGCATCTGCAATTTGCTGAACTTTCTCGACCTTCAGGACGATATATACCTGATTGATATGTTCAAAGTAATGCTCCAGTTTGGCAAATTTTGTGTGAATAAACTGGCGCAGTCCCTCAGTTATTTCAATTTGTTGTCCGGTAATGTTCAGTTGCATAGGCTTTCCTTCTCATGGTGTCAAAGCAGCTGTTTACGCTGGTTTGAGGGTGGGATAGATAAAGACTCGCGATATTTAGCAACAGTTCGTCTTGCGACCATGATCCCCTGTTCAGATAACATAGAGGTGAGTTTGCTGTCACTCAAGGGTTTACCCGGATTTTCCGATGAGATTAATTTTTTTACCAGCGCCCGAATCGCTGTTGAGGAAGCTTCCCCGCCACCTTCGGTGCTGACATGGCTTGAGAAGAAATATTTTAGTTCAAAAATGCCGCGCGGACTGTGCAGATATTTCTGGGTCGTCACCCGAGAGATAGTGGATTCGTGCATATCGACTGACTGGGCAATATCTGCCAGTACCATTGGCCGCATATACTCTTCGCCTTGCTCAAAAAAAGCCTGCTGCTGTTCGACAATACAGCGGGTAACCCGCAACAGAGTGTCATTCCGGCTTTCCAGGCTTTTAATCAGCCACCGTGCTTCCTGTAAATTACTGCGGATAAACTGATTATCACTGTCGTTGCGCGCGCCGCCACTCATCGCAGCATAATGCTGATTGATGCGTAGGCGTGGCAGGCTGTCGGTATTCAGCTCAACAGTCCACTGGCTGCCTGTTTTACGTACCAGCACATCCGGAATCACATATTCAGATTCACCGGTGTGGATAGACTGGCCCGGACGCGGGTCCAGTGACTGAATAAAAGCCATGGCTTCTTTCAGCACATCATCCTTCAGGCGGGTGACACGCATCAGACTGCGAAAATCATGATTAGCCAGTAAATCCAGATGCTGCCGGACAATTAACCGGGCTTCTTCCAGCATAGGGGTTTCCGGGCTGAACTGTGATAGTTGTACCAGCAGGCAGTCTTTCAAATCGCGGGCACCCACACCTATGGGATCAAAATGCTGTACCCGTTTCAGAACCGCTTCTACCTCTTCAATACTCAGTTCGTCATCACCAATACTTTCCAGAATGTCTTCCAGTGGAACGGTGAGATAGCCGGTATTATCAATGGCATCCACTATCGAAGTGGCAATCGCACGGTCAGTATCACTGAAGGGCGTTAGTTCGACCTGCCACATCAGATAGTCCTGCAGAGACTGAGTGGTTTCGCCCTGATAGACCGGCAGCTCATCATCCTGATAATCAGTACCCGTGCCGGAAGGGGTGCCCGCGGTATAAATTTCATCCCAGGTCGCATCCAGAGGCAATTCCTCCGGCATATCTTTTTGTTCTAATGCTTCACGGGTGTCCAGAGATGCAGTTTCACCCGACTCCTCAGAATCCACTTCGTTAAGAACTTCGGCCTGTTCCAGTAACGGATTACTTTCCAGTGCCAGTTGCAGTTCCTGCTGTAATTCATGCGTAGAAAGTTGCAACAGTCGTATCGCCTGCTGCAACTGGGGAGTCATTGCCAGTTGTTGGCTGAGCCTGAATTGCAAACTTTGCTTCATAGTGAGGAATGAGTTTCCTGAAAAAATTTCATTGAAGACACATTAACAGAGTCAGAGCCGGAACTCTTCACCGAGATAAACACGTTTCACTTGTTCATCGGCAAGAATATGGTCCGGGGTGCCATGGGCAATCAGTTTACCCTGACTGACAATGTACGCGCGTTCGCAAACTGCCAGCGTTTCGCGGACGTTATGGTCGGTAATCAGTACGCCCAGGCCGCTGTCACGCAGATGCTCAATGATCTTTTTAATGTCGATCACGGATATCGGATCAACACCGGCAAAAGGCTCGTCCAGCAGAATAAATTTCGGATTGGCTGCCAATGCTCTGGCAATTTCCACCCTGCGACGTTCCCCGCCTGACAGTGCCTGACCCATGCTGTCACGCAAATGTTCAATATGGAATTCTTCCATCAGTTCATTGGCGCGATCAGCCCGCTGTTGTGCATTAAGGTCTTTACGTACCTGTAATACTGCCATCAGATTATCGTAAACGCTGAGTCGACGGAAGATAGAGGCTTCCTGAGGCAGATAACCAATACCTAATCTCGCCCGGGCATGCAGAGGCAGCAGGCTGATATCATCGTTATCGATAATAATTTTTCCGGCATCCCGTGGCACGATACCCACCACCATGTAGAAGGTGGTGGTTTTACCTGCCCCGTTAGGCCCCAGTAATCCGACAATTTCGCCTGATTTTACTTCCAGACTGACATCTTCAACGACCCGACGGCCTTTGTAAGCTTTAGCCAGATTTTCTGCTATTAACGTCGCCATAACTGTTATTGACTCTTGTTAGGGTGTGCCGGTTTATTATTGTTCTGAAGTTCAGAAGGCATCAGGGTTGTGGTCACACGTTTTTGTTCGCCGCCCTGACTATAAGCCTGCATTTTCTGCTCTTTCACCAGATAAGTGATTCGATCGCCTTTGATATTGCTGTTCAACTGCTCAATGTAGGCATTGCCGGTCAGTTCAACCAGGTCTTTTGCCAGATCGTAATGCAGTTTAGCGGCATGGCCTTTCACCGGTTTACCGTTATCCTGCATCTGGTAGAAGGTGGCAGGATTGCCATAAGCATCGACCAGCGTTTTCTGGCTGTCGCCACCTGGTCTTGTCACTACCACTTTGTCTGCAGTGATCCTGATGGTCCCCTGGGTGATGATGACATTCCCGGTAAACGTTGCCACATTACCCTGCATGTCCATTGACTGATTTTCCGAGGTGATATTTACGGGCTTATCAGAATCACCAGTCACTGCCAGCACAGGCAGGCTGCAACCAAGCAGCGTGGCGACCAACAGCAACCTGATGCTATTTGTTTTGGTTTTGGATTTCATAATCGGTTTTGACCTTTTCAATTAATTCGGCTGTTTTGGCCCGTAAATTGCCACGTAACTTCATCCCGGTTGAACGGAATCCTTGCCCGTAAAGTGTCACCTGATCATCCGAGGTCACATCCTGGGTGGCCAGATTCACCTGTGCATTGTCTGTGGTAATACGTTCAAGTTTAGCATTTGGATTGAGTGCCTTGACTTCGACATGCCCATAAAGATACAGCATCCGGTTTTTGGTTAATTTGGCTTTATCTGCCCTTACTGACCACGCAGGGGCTTTTTGCTGGTCATAGGTCGTCATCACCGGGTTATCGAACCAGCTGACCTGAGATGCATCAAAATAGGATACCTTATCGGATACTAACCGATAAGCTAACGCGCCTTCAGGGTTGTAAACCACCGTGTGGGAGCTGGCTGTGGTATAGGTAGGGCTCTGATCATCCTGTGCCAAAGATATGGGCTGAGAATCCTGATTTGTCAGGTTCCAGCCAATCAGTACTACCGCAATCACTGCCAGCAGAAGGGTAATCCAGCGTCTGCTTGTACTCATATCGATAACCCTTTGGCATCCTCAAATTTATTTTGCGCCATCAAAATAACATCACAAATCTCGCGTACTGCTCCGCGGCCGCCGTTGATACGGGTCACATAATCGGCTCGTTGTACGATCAGGGGATGTGCGTCGGCTACAGATACGCTGAGGCCCACTTTTTCCATGACCGGCCAGTCAATCAGATCATCGCCAATATAGGCGACCTCGTCGGCCTGAAGCGACAGTTTATCCATAAGATCGGCAAAGGCCAAAATCTTATCTGACTGTCCCTGGTACAGATGGCTTATCCCTAGGGTATGACAACGATCTTCCAGCAGTTTGGCTTTTCGGCCGGTGATAATAGCAACTTCAACATTATTGGTTAACAGGCAACGGATACCGTAGCCGTCACGAACATTGAACGCTTTTAGCTCCTCACCATTATTCCCCATATAAATCAGACCGTCAGACATTACCCCGTCGACATCGCAGATCAGTAATTTTATTTTTTCGGCACTGGCTATGACCGCAGGGCTGACAGGCCCGTAACACGTATCAATAGGGAGTTTATTGTTCATCTTTATTTCCTGATCAGACAACACCGGCGCGCAACATATCATGCATATGTATCACACCCACAAGGCGATTGTTATCGGCAACCAATAGTGAGGTTATATTTTTACTCTGCATGACATTCAGGGCATCGACTGCCAGAATATTCGGAGATACACGGATCCCGCCAGGTGTCATGACCTCATCGATGGTGGTTGACTGGAAATTGATATCCATATCGATAACCCGTCGCAAATCACCGTCGGTAAAAATACCTGCGATAGTCATATCGTCTTCAGTCACTACGGTCATTCCCAGTTTTTTGCGGGTGATTTCCAACAGAGCATCGCGTAAAGATGCATGACGTGAAACACAAGGCATCTCATCACCGGAATGCATAACATCACTCACATGTAACAGCAATTTACGGCCCAATGCTCCGCCTGGATGAGACAAGGCAAAATCTTCGGCAGTAAAACCGCGGGCCTCGAGTAAAGCGACGGCCAGGGCATCACCCATCACCAGGGTGGCAGTGGTGCTGGTGGTGGGAGCGAGTCCCAGCGGACAGGCTTCCTGAGGAACCTTCACCGTCAGATGCAGGTCAGCAGCTTTCCCCATAGTGCTCTCTGGCCGGCTACTCAGACAAATCAGGGTAATCTTCAGACGCTTAATCACCGGAATCAGTGCTAGTATCTCGTGAGATTCCCCGCTGTTTGATATGGCTATCACGACATCGCCACGTCCGACCATACCCAGATCGCCGTGGCTGGCTTCTCCCGGATGGACAAAGAACGACGGAGTTCCGGTACTGGCGAAGGTGGCAGCCATTTTTCGTGCGATATGGCCCGATTTCCCCATGCCCATTACGACCACTTTTCCTGTGCAGCGGAACAGGATTTCGCAGGCCCGGGTGAAGTTTTCATTAATGTATTGCTCCAGTTGAGCAAGCCCTTCACGTTCAATGCGCAGTACTTTCCTGCCTGCTTCCTTAAAATCAAAACCCGTCAGGGCCGACTGATCAGACATTTTGATGAATCCTTTTAAAGATCATTAATCATCGGGTAGCCCCAGAGAATGGCAACCCAGACCAAAAATCCGCCTAACAGTAATGCACCGGTCAGCCTGCCGATAGTGCGGTTTTTTTTCAGGCAGATCATCGCAAAAACGGTACTGACACCCAGCATTATCCAGTAGTCACGGGAAAAGGCATTACTGTCAATACGGCCCGGGCAGACGATGGCCGGTAAACCCAGAACAATGGCGGTATTATAAATGTTAGCACCCAACAGATTCCCGACCGCAATATCGCCTTCACCTTTCAGTGTTCCGGCAATGACAGTCGCCAGTTCTGGCAGGCTGGTGCCTATCGAAATGAAAATTAATGCCATCACTAATTCGCTGATGCCCAGATAGTCACCAACAACTATTGCATTGTCCAGAATCATTCGCGTGGCGACAGGTAAGAGTACCAATGCAACTCCCAGCCAGAGACACGCTACGGTATTACCGGCATCTTCGCCCGGCAGCTCTGCAACCTGTTCACGTGAGAGTTGATCGCCGGTAGTGGCCTGGCTTTTTCCTGCAATTCGGATAATTCCCCACAGGTAGAGAATCGCCATTACGACCAGGCAAATACCTTCGGTACGGGTCAGCAGATTATCAGCCAGCAACAGTCCACAAAGTATTGTGACCAGCAACATGAGCGGTAATTCCCTGCGTAACAATGCCGAGCTGATTTTCAGAGGATTGAGTAATGCCGCGCCACCAAGAATCAATAATATGTTGGTGATATTTGACCCGACAGCAATCCCCACGGCAAAATCCCGTTGTCCGTGATTTGCGGCGGACAATGACAGGATGATTTCCGGTAGAGAAGTTCCGATTCCCACCACCGTCATCCCGATGATCAATGGCGGAATTCCCAGTGAACGACAAAGAATGGATGCGCTAAAAACGAGACGATCTGCGCCATAGGCCAGTAACAGTAAACCAAGGACCAGCAGAACAATCGCGACAAGCATGGGAATTCCTTTGCCAAAATCTGTAATGAGCAATCACTGCATTACAGCGAAAAGAGAGATCAGTAGTAAACAAGCGCTGATTTTGACTGTCGAAAAGCCAAAAGTAAATTTTATGACGGAATTACACAAAAACGGCCTGTAATTTTCTGTAAAAATGACAAGGTGCTTTCTCCCGGGCTGGCATCATAGATAACTAAAATGCCCGGACACCTGCAAGGGGTAAACATGGTTCAGCAACAGGAAGGATTAGTGGAAATCCGTGGGGTGAGCTTTACCCGTGGATCCCGCAAAATCTTTGATGACATTTCTTTAACGGTGCCGGAAGGCAAAATCACTGCCATCATGGGTCCCTCAGGTATAGGTAAAACCACGTTATTACGTCTGATTGGTGGTCAGCTGCAGCCGGATAAAGGAGAAATTTTCTTTCACGATGACAATATTCCTGGTTTATCCCGGAGTAAGTTGTACGACGTTCGTAAAAAAATGAGTATGTTGTTTCAGTCAGGAGCCTTGTTTACCGATCTCAGTGTCTATGACAATGTCGCCTGGCCATTGCGGGAACATACATCCCTGCCTCCGGAGTTGTTGCACAGCACGGTAATGATGAAACTGGAGGCTGTCGGGCTGCGGGGGGCAGAACAACTGACTCCGGCTGAATTGTCTGGTGGTATGGCAAGGCGGGTGGCTTTGGCCAGGGCTATTGCACTTGAGCCGGAACTAATTATGTTTGATGAGCCTTTTGTGGGACAAGACCCTATTACTATGGGGGTGCTGGTTAAGCTGATAGATGAACTGAACCACGCATTGGGACTGACCTGTATTGTGGTTTCCCATGATGTTCCTGAAGTCCTCAGTATTGCCGACTATGCTTATATTGTGGCCGGGCAGAAGATTATTGCACAGGGAGATGCCGCACAATTACGCCAGAATGATGATCCGCGTGTGCGGCAGTTTATTGATGGCCATGCAGATGGTCCGGTACCCTTCAGGTATCCGGCCGGTGATTACCTCACCGATTTGCTAAGTCCCGGGAGGCACTAAATCCATGTTGTTACAGGCAGTCGCGTCATTAGGGCGTTGGGGAATTAAGAGCTGCAGGTCATTTGGCCGCGCGGGGTTAATGCTGTTCCATGCGCTGGTGGGTAAGCCCGAGTTTGCAAAACACAGTCGTCTGGTAGTGAAACAAATCTATAGTGTAGGGGTACTCTCACTGTTGATTATTCTGGTCTCGGGGCTGTTTATCGGGATGGTGCTGGGATTACAGGGTTATCTGGTTCTAAAAACCTACGGGGCGGAAACCAGCCTCGGAATGCTGGTGGCGTTATCGCTATTGCGTGAGCTGGGGCCGGTCGTAACTGCTTTACTGTTTGCCGGCCGTGCCGGTTCAGCATTGACGGCAGAAGTCGGATTGATGAAAGCTACCGAGCAGCTCTCCAGCATGGAAATGATGGCAGTGGATCCGATAAGACGGGTCGTGGCACCGCGCTTCTGGGCTGGGGTGATCAGTATGCCGTTACTGGCCATGATGTTTACTGCCATTGGGATTGCCGGCGGTGCACTGGTTGGGGTGAGCTGGAAAGGAATTGATTCCGGATTTTTCTGGTCTGCTATGCATGGCGCGGTCGATTTCCGGATGGATATTGTTAACTGTGTGGTGAAAAGCATCGTGTTTGCGATTGCGGTTTCATGGATAGCATTATTTAACGGTTATGATGCCATTCCGACGTCTGAAGGCATCAGTCGCGCGACGACACGTACGGTAGTTCATTCGTCTCTTGCTATCCTTGGGTTAGATTTTGTGCTGACAGCACTGATGTTTGGGAATTAACGCAATGCAAAGTAAAAAAAGTGAAATCTGGGTAGGTATTTTCCTGTTACTGGCGCTGATTGCCGCGCTATTTCTTTGTCTGCGCGTCGCCGATTTGAAATCCTTTGGCACAGAACCAACATGGAAATTGTATGCGACTTTTGACAATATTGGCGGCCTAAAGGTGAGCTCACCGGTGGAGATTGGTGGTGTAGTGATTGGGCGTGTGACTAATATCTCACTTGATGACAGCACACTCTCACCAAAAGTCACTATGGCAATCGATGATACTTACGCCGGAAAAATACCCGATACCAGTTCGCTGGCGATCCGTACTCAGGGTTTGTTAGGCGAGCAGTTTCTGGCGCTGAATCTTGGATTTAACGACCCTGATTTAGGTTCATCGATCCTGAAGAATGGCGATACGCTGCGTGACACCAAATCGGCGATAGTCCTTGAAGATCTGATTGGTCAGTTCCTTTATAAAAATAACGATAGCGACAAAGACAAGCATTCACCGGCAGGTGCTGACAGTTCTTCTGCGGCAGCGCCGACCCACTAAGAGGATATTCTATGTTATTTAAACGTTTCGTGATGGCAGCCATGCTGGTTATCCTGCCACTGGCAGCAGCCAATGCGGCAGACCAGGTGGATCAGACGAATCCTTACACGCTGATGAATCAGGCGGCGGAGAAGACCTTTTCCCGTCTGAAAAATGAGCAGGCAAAAATTAAACAGGATCCAAACTATCTGCGTACCATCGTTCGTGAAGAACTGATGCCTTATGTCCAGGTAAAATATGCCGGAGCATTAGTGCTGGGACGCTTCTACAACCAGGCCACTCCGGCACAGCGTGATGCTTACTATCAGGCATTTGGTGATTACCTGACACAAGCCTACGGTCAAGCGCTGGCGATGTACCATGGTCAGACATATCAAATCCAGTCCCCGCAACCTCTGGGTGATGCGAATATTGTAGCCATCCGTGTCACAATTATTGACCCGAATGGTCGTCCTCCGGTCCGTCTTGACTTCCAGTGGCGGAAAAACACCCGTACTGGTGCATGGCAGGCCTACGATATGGTGGCGGAAGGAATCAGTATGATCACCACCAAACAGAACGAGTGGGGGGAGTCTGCTACGTACCAAAGGAATTGATGGCTTAACTGCACAGTTAAAAACTTAATGCAGCTCAGCCGATCACTCTGGGCCAGCAGAACTGATGAGCAGCGAACTGCAATGGCAGCAACAGGCCCCGGCATTACGACTGACCGGCAAGCTGGATCATGAAACTCTCCTGCCTCTTTGGAACCAACGAAATACCGTGATGCAGGGGATTTCTGAAATGGACCTTTCCGGGCTGAGTCGGGTGGATTCGGCAGGACTGGCTTTGCTGGTGCACCTGCAGGATATTGTTCGCCGTCAGGGGACTCAGCTAACATTTAGCGGCATCTCTGATAAATTACAGTCATTAATCGCACTGTATAATCTGCAACATATTATTGTTTCTTCGAAGGAAAGCCGTTAATTCCTGCCTTGCACATTAAAAGCCCCTGATTTAATCAGGGGCTTTTGTGTATTTAAGATAATGTCGCTTTCTAATAAGATAGGCGCTGATTATGATTATCGGAAGCTGAAAGCAATGGAAAATAATGAGATTCAGGCAGTCCTGATGCAGGCATTGTCGCTGGACGAAGTTCATGTGAGTGGCGATGGCAGCCATTTCCAGGTGATTGCGGTGAGTGATATTTTCGAAACTATGAGCCGTGTGAAAAAACAGCAGGCAGTGTATGCCCCGCTCATGGAATATATTGCAGATAACCGTATTCATGCGGTATCGATCAAGACCTATACCCCTGCCGAATGGGCACGGGATCGTAAACTGAGTGGCTTTTAAACCTGTTCTTCAGGAAATTCGGGCCAGCAGGTCAGTACCTTTTATGAATGCTAATTGAGAGCTGTGTTAATGGACAAATTTCGAGTACAGGGTCCCACCCGTTTAAGTGGTGAAGTTACCATTTCCGGAGCAAAAAATGCAGCGTTACCGATTCTGTTTGCAGCTTTGCTGGCCGAAGAACCGGTTGAAATTAAAAATGTTCCGAAATTACGCGACATTGATACCACGATGAAATTGCTCGGCCAACTGGGTGTGAAAGCTGAACGTAATGGTGCTGTTCACCTGGATGCCAGCGATGTCACTATTTTCTGTGCCCCCTATGACCTGGTCAAAACTATGCGTGCCTCCATCTGGGCCCTTGGGCCGCTGGTTGCGCGTTTTGGGCAGGGGCAGGTTTCTTTACCTGGTGGCTGTGCGATTGGTGCTCGCCCGGTCGATTTGCATATCAGTGGTCTGGAGCAACTGGGTGCCGAAATTCGTCTGGAAGAAGGCTACGTCAAAGCATCGGTTGATGGCCGGCTGAAAGGTGCCCATATCGTTATGGACAAAGTCAGTGTTGGGGCAACAGTGACTATCATGAGTGCCGCAACGTTGGCGACCGGGACAACTATCATTGAGAATGCTGCCCGTGAACCTGAGATTGCAGATACTGCCGGTTTCCTGAACGCCATTGGTGCAAAAATCACTGGCGCAGGGACTGACAGAATCACGATTGAAGGTGTGGAACGTCTGGGGGGCGGTAGCTATGAAGTGGTGCCCGACCGTATCGAAACCGGGACTTTCCTGGTCGCCGCAGCTATCTCCGGCGGTAAAGTTGTCTGTCGTAAGACCCGTCCGGATACGATGGATGCTGTGCTGGCTAAGCTGCGTGAAGCTGGTGCTGATATTGAGACCGGTGAAGACTGGATCAGTCTGGATATGCATGGGCACCGGCCAAAAGCGGTGAACATCCGCACTGCGCCTCATCCTGGCTTCCCAACAGATATGCAGGCCCAGTTTACACTGCTGAATCTGGTGGCAGAAGGCACCGGAGTCATCACCGAAACCATTTTCGAAAATCGCTTTATGCATGTCCCTGAACTGATTCGCATGGGTGCGCATGCTGAGATTGAAAGCAATACGGCAATCTGTCATGGCACAGATAAATTGTCTGGTGCTCAGGTTATGGCAACCGATTTACGTGCTTCAGCGAGTCTGGTACTGGCAGGGTGTATCGCTGAAGGTGAGACTATTGTCGATCGTATTTATCACATCGATCGTGGCTACGAGCGTATTGAAGATAAACTGCGTAGCCTGGGGGCTCATATTGAACGCGTGAAGGGAGAGGACGAACACGCGGTAGAATAATCAATCGCTAATCGTTTCTCCCGTGAAACAACAGGCCCGGGGCAGAGATGCCTGGGCCTGTTTTATTTCAGGCGGTAAAAGTTACTGTGGCAAGGGCTGTGTCTGCTCATGACGTGGTAGCCGGCGCATCAGTTTTTCCCGGTCGAGTAATTCATGAGTAATGGGGTCATAGTAACGGCTCGGCCATATTTCTGCCGGATGAATATCAATAGCTTTGGCAATCAGCCATTCACCTTTTGGCCACGGGCGGGATAATGCATTCGCCAGGGTTGAAGAGCTTAACCCCGCATTTCTTGATACAGCTGCCAGAGAAGTTCCTTTTTTTCTGAGCGCCGCGATGATATCTGCAGTGTGCCAGTCCTTTTTCAACGTATTCATCTTATTCTCCTTTTCAGATGCCAGCGATGTCTTCCGGACATCGTTTCATTTAACGCGATAAAATTACATCGTTTATGGAAACAGGTATATCAAAAAACGACCAATAATTTCATAAAATTAATTTTAAAACCGCGAATTTACTACAGCCGTCGCAATTCCGGGTAAAAGCTGGCTGAAAACATCTGAAAATAAACAGGCAGGATCAGATAAATGGAGAGAATGGAAAGAGGGGAAGGGCGATCCGTAACGATCGTCCCGGAGTAAAGGCAAAGGCCACGGATCCTTTGCCTGTCGGCAACCGATCCGTCGGGAGATTAATGATCGCGCTGAACAGACATATGGGCCAGTGACTCTAGCGCCTGACGCCACGGAGTATCAGGCAGACCCTGCAATGCCAGAATAGCTTTATCAGCTTCGGTTTCAGCCCGTTGGCGGGTCCATTCCAGAGAACCACATTGCTGCATGGTTTCCTGAACCTGCTCCAGCAGGTGACGACCATTACCTTGTTCAATGGCCTGGCGGATCATTGCTGACTGTTCAGGATTACCGTGTTTCATTGCGTGCAGTAATGGCAGGGTCGGTTTGCCTTCACTCAGATCATCACCGACATTTTTACCCAGCGCAGTATTATCGGCACTGTAATCCAGCAGATCGTCGATCAACTGGAAAGCGGTACCAATATAACGTCCGTAATCCCGTAATGCCTGTTCCTGATCATCACTGGCGCCAGCTAAAATGGCGGATGTCTGGGAGGCAGCCTCAAACAATCTCGCCGTTTTACTGTAAATGACCCGCATATAACTTTCTTCAGTAATATCCGGATCGTTACAGTTCATCAACTGCAGCACTTCGCCTTCGGAGATCACATTAACGGCTTCTGACATCAGGGCAAGGATCTTTAACGATCCCAGACTGGTCATCATCTGGAAGGCCCGGGTGTAAATAAAATCGCCAACCAGGACGCTGGCGGCATTTCCAAAGGCAGCATTCGCGGTGGCTTTTCCCCGACGCATATCCGATTCATCCACCACGTCATCGTGCAGCAATGTGGCGGTGTGAATAAATTCGATCAGTGCGGCGTTGAGAATATGTTGGTCGCCCTGGTAACCGAGTGCTCTTGCTGCCAGAACTGCAATCATCGGGCGAATGCGTTTGCCTCCGCCGCTGACGATGTAATGACCCAGTTGGCTGATAAGCGCAACATCGGAGTTCAGCTGGTCAAGAATGGTCTGATTGACGGCCGACATATCGGCGGAAGTGATTTCTGTAATTTGTTCTAAGTTCATACGTCTTTTCAGTTTTTGACTCGGTTTTGGCCATTTTATGGCCGTTTAAGCAACAGTGTTCAGATAGTTTGTTTCATCCTGTATCTGAATAAATTTCCCTGTCTGCAGTAACGCTGGCTCCCGGCTGTTTCAATAGACGCCAGCGGCCTTCGAATACCACCTATTGTACTTGAATTTTGATTACAGGAAACACCCGGCTGTGCCCTGTGTTTTTTTTCTGCAATACCCTGCAAACGAGGCTTGTCTTCTGTGTGATATTTGCGTAGAATTCGCGCCCTATTGTGAATATTTATAGCGCCGCCTGATTTACTCAGAAAGGGCTAGCGCAGAAGCGGAGTTTTATATGTACGCGGTTTTCCAAAGTGGTGGTAAACAACACCGAGTTAGCGAAGGTCAGACCGTTCGCCTGGAAAAGCTTGATATCGCAACCGGTGAAACCATTGAGTTTGACCAGGTTCTGATGATTGCCAACGGCGAAGAAGTTACCATTGGTGCTCCACTGGTTTCAGGTGGTGTTATCAAAGCTGAAGTCGTGGCTCATGGTCGTGGTGAGAAAATTAAGATTGTTAAGTTTCGTCGCCGTAAACACTATCGTAAGCAGCAGGGTCACCGTCAGTGGTTCACTGATGTGAAGATCACTGGCATCAGCGCTTAACAGGAGATTTGACAAATGGCTCATAAAAAGGCTGGCGGCTCCACACGTAACGGTCGCGATTCTAACGCAAAACGTCTGGGCGTAAAACGCTTCGGCGGAGAAACTGTACTGGCAGGTAGCATCATCGTTCGCCAGCGCGGAACCAAATTCCACGCGGGTAACAACGTAGGTTGTGGTCGTGACCACACCCTGTTTGCTACTGCAAACGGTCAGATCAAATTCGAAGTTAAAGGTCCGGACAACCGTAAATACGTCAGCATCATCGCTGAGTAATGGTTGAGTGGCCCGGCAACATAATTGTTGCCTGACTTAACGAATTAAAGCCCCGCAGCTTGTGCGGGGCTTTTTACATTCTGCTGCCCTATCCATAGTAAACCCCCGCGTACCTCAGCAGAATGCTGTACACTGGACAGATAAAAGACAGAATACTGATACGGGCATGTATGCCGGTATTATCCGCCGCCGGTCAGCAGAGCAGACCCTGGCGGGCCCGTCTGTAGAGCCGGAGTCTTTACAGGCGCAAGAGTGACGGAGAAGAGAAATGAAGTTTGTTGATGAAGCGACAATTCTGGTTGTCGCAGGCGATGGCGGCAACGGTTGTGTCAGCTTCCGCCGTGAGAAATACATTCCGCGTGGTGGTCCTGACGGTGGAGATGGCGGCGATGGTGGCGATGTCTGGCTGTTGGCGGATGAAAACCTCAATACCCTGATCGATTACCGTTTTGAGAAGGCTTTCCGTGCCGAACGTGGGCAGAATGGCCAGAGCCGTGATTGTACCGGCAAACGCGGAAAAGACGTGGTGATTAAGGTGCCTGTGGGTACCCGGATTATCGATCAGGATACCGGAGAGACCATGGGGGATATGACCCGCCATGAGCAGCGTCTGATGGTTGCCAAAGGTGGCTGGCACGGCCTGGGTAACACCCGGTTTAAATCGTCGGTTAACCGTACTCCGCGCCAGAAAACGATGGGTACAGAGGGCGAGAAGCGTGATCTGCAACTGGAACTGATGCTGCTGGCAGATGTCGGGATGCTGGGGCTGCCTAACGCCGGTAAATCGACCTTTATCCGCGCGGTCTCTGCGGCTAAGCCGAAAGTGGCTGACTATCCGTTTACCACTCTGGTGCCGAGCCTTGGGGTCGTCCGGATGGATCACGAACAGAGTTTCGTGGTGGCAGATATTCCCGGCCTTATCGAAGGTGCTGCAGACGGTGCAGGGTTAGGGATCCGTTTCCTGAAACATCTCGAACGTTGTCGTGTGTTGTTGCATCTGATCGATCTGGCACCGATAGATGAGTCAGATCCGGTAGAGAATGCAAAGATAATCCTGGCTGAGCTGGAAAAATACAGCGATAAGCTTTATCAGAAGCCCCGCTGGCTGGTGTTTAATAAAACCGATCTGCTGGATAAACAGGAAGCGGAGAGCCGCGCTAAGGCCGTGGCAGATGCTCTGGGATGGGATGACAAATATTATCTGATCTCTGCGGCAAGCCGCGATGGTGTTAATGCATTGTGCTGGGATGTGATGAGCTTCATCAACGCCAATCCAAAACAGGCGGAAGAAGAAGAGAAGAAACCGGAGAAAGTCGAGTTCATGTGGGACGACTATCACCGTGAAACTCTGGAAAACAATGCTCAGGCTGAAGAAGATGATGAAGACTGGGACGACTGGGACGAAGATGATGATGAAGGTGTAGAGATCATTTATCAGCGTTGATCCCGGACGATCCATGATCTGCGGGCTGATCATTTAAATGCCGGAGCTTGTCTCCGGCTTTTCACAGGCTTAGCCGAGTACGGACACCGTCAGTCTGGCGGTACAGCACAGTTTCCCTTTACTGTTGCGGATCTCTGTCTGCCAAACCTGTAACTGCCCGCCAATATGCAATGGGTGACAGTTGGCATAAACCAGCCCGCTGGAAACAGACCGGTGGTGGCTGGCATTCACTTCAATCCCGACCACACTTTTACCCTCTTCACAGGCCAGGTAACCGGCGACGGATCCCATGGATTCCGCCAGCACCACGGAAGCTCCGCCATGTAGCAGTCCGAACGGTTGTCGTGTTCGTTCATCTACGGGCATTATCGCTTCCAGATGCTGTTCGCCAATCACAGTGAACTCAATACCCAGGTGCCCGACCAGACAATCCTTGCCCATGGCATTTAATGCTTCGAGGGTAATTGGCCGTTTCCAGACAGTTTCCATGCGATCAGGCCCCCAGAGTGGCTCCGCCATCCACCACAATATCCTGTAATACCACGTGGCTGGCCTGAGCAGAGGCCAGGAACAAAATGGTATTGGTAATTTCCTGTGGCTGGGCGATTTTCTTCAGTGGAATGCCTAACTTAAATTGTTCGGGGAAGCCGTCAATAGTCTGCTGTTCAGACTGAGGGGTCTTCCACAGACTGCGTTGCATTTCTGTATCCGTGGAACCCGGAGAGACAATATTACAGCGTACCCCATGCGGGGCCATTTCCAGGCCAACGGTCAGGCATAAACTGCGTAATGCGGCTTTAGACGCTCCGTAAGCCGACATCCCAAGGCGAGGGGCATGGGCTGCATTTGATGCGACAGTCACGATAGCCCCTTGCTGCTGGCGTCGGAACACCGGTAATGTCTGCTGAAACAGATTAAAAGCCCCGCCAGCATTGACATTCAGGCATTGCTGCCAGTCGTCAAACGAAAGCTCATCCGTGGCGCCGATCCGTAGGATCCCGGCGGCATTAATCAGGACATCCAGCCGGTGTTGTCTGGCCAGCAGGTCCTGACAGACTTCAGTCACCTGTTTTGGATCTGCGACATTCATCACCTGACAGTAGAAAGGGTAGTCCTGCCGGTCAAATTTTAAATCGAATCCGGTCACTTCGGCTCCGGCCTGGTGAAATGCCAGCGCGGTCTGATAGCCGATACCCTGACCAGCACCCGTTACCCAGACTTGTTTGCCCTGAAACTCTGGCCACTGGCTCATGCTTTTACCTCCCCGGACAGCAGGCTCCACCAGCCATCCACAGAGGCATTTTTTGCCAGTGCCACAAAATCAATTTCCGGATGCGCCATACGCCAGCGAGCGGCCAGCGCCATCATGCGTACGGAATCCAGACCATAATCGATCAGATTCTCGTCATCTTCCGGTTCATCGTCATCCTCGAGCAATGGCAGAATCATAGCACGCAGGGCACTTTTACTTTCCGGTAGCAGCATTAAATCTTCGGTCGTCACCACTTTACCACTTCGGCCAGCGGTGTAAGTCAGGGCCATCAGGTGCTCTTCACGACTGAAATCGGCCAGCGCATCGGCTACCATAAAAGGTTTGATATTGCGCATAAAGGCATCGGTGGCCGTTGTCAGGCAACCGATATGCGCATACACCCCGGTAATCAGTAACTGGTTACGTCCCATAGTTTGCAGTCGCTGTTCGAGATCTGAACGGTGAAAAGCACTGTAACGCCATTTAGTCAGGACAATATCCTGATCATCAGCCGCCAATGCATCGGTGATCTGCTGCTGATCCGGATGGCGGTTTAAACCCGGTCCCCACATATCATTAAGCAGGGCGCGGTCTTCATCACTCTGCTGATTTGGCTGTGCGGTATAAAATACCGGTATCCCCAACGCTTTACACTGGGCACGTAACCGGGCAATATTTTCAACTACCTGGCGAATTAACGGGCTATCACTCCCCCAGAAATTCAGAAAATAGTTCTGCATATCATGGATAAGTAGTGCTGCCCGTGCTGGTTCGAACACCCACTGAACTTTATTTTCCGGCAATTCATCCACTGCCGGCAGGGTGTAAGACTCAAGCTTAGGGATACTCATGGTCACTCCATCAATCGGTGGTAATTCGGATTATTTTTGTTCTTCGGTCAGCCACTGGCGCAGTGCTTTTTTATCGACTTTGCCTACCGGAGTCAGCGGCAGCTGATCCTGCTGAATAATGCGATCAGGGAGTTTAAATTCAGCAATACCCTGTTCACGCAGGTGTCGGCGTAAATGTGCCGGCTTGATCGGTAGTTTCGCGACGATAAATGCGCAGCTCTTTTCACCCATGAGTTCATCGCTCATCGACACCAGTGCTGCATCGATAATATCAGGGTGACGTTGCAGCAGATTTTCGATCTCCTCGGCAGCAATCTTCTCTCCGCCACGGTTGATCTGATCTTTTTCGCGTCCCTGAACTTTGATATTGCCTTCCGCGGTGATCTCAATCAGATCACCGGAGCAGTAAAATCCTTCATCATCAAAACAGGTCGCGTTATGTGTCGGGTTATTAAAATAACCACGGAAGGTGTAGGGCCCCCGGGTCATCAGACGACCGGTCTGACCTGCCGGCAACAGCTTGCCGTCTTCATCCACCACTCTGACTTCGTCATCTTCACTCATGGGCCGCCCCTGAGTGGTCACAATTATCTCCAACGGGTCATCCAGCCGGGTATAGTTCACCAGCCCCTCGGCCATACCAAACACCTGCTGTAGCTGACATCCAATTTCAGAAATTATCCGCCGGGCCAGAGTTTCACTCAGACGTGCACCGCCGACCTGCAGGACTTTCAGGGAATTCAGTTCACCGTGATTTCCCTGTTCACTGATGGCCTGTAACCAGAGGCTGACCGCCGGGGGCACCAGACCGGTCAGGGTAATCTGGTGTCTGGCGATCAGCGGGAAACATTGCGTGGCACTGGGATCGGCGGCCATAACGACCAGTCCGCCGGCATAGAAAATCCCCAGGCACCCCGGAGAGCTCATCGGGTAGTTATGGGCAACCGGCAGGGCGCACAGGTAACGGGTATCAGCATCGACACCGCAAATATCATTGCTGGCACGAATACTGTAATAGTAATCGTTATGGGTCCGTGGGATAAGTTTCGGGGTGCCAGTACTGCCCCCGGAAAGCTGAAAGAAAGCGACTTCATCTGCAGCACTGGGATCGGCAACAAAATCGTCTGCCGGCGTGGCAAGCCACTCAGCCAGGTTGTGATCGCCATCGATGGCATGATGCATCAGCACCGTCGTCACAGAAGGAATCTGTTCCCTGAACTGATCAAGAAACTGATTATCGGCAAACAGACTATGCCGGCGATCGGCAATCAGTAGTGCGGGTTTTATCTGTTCGGCATAAGAAAACAGCTCAGTACGCTGATGGCTGTACAGGGCATTCACCGGGGCGACACCCAGTTTCAGAAGCGCAAAGAATACCAGGTAAAACTCGTTATTATTGCCAAGCTGAACCAGTGCGGTATCACCTTTCTTCAGTCCGGCTTGCTGAAGTTTGGCGGCCAGACGGGAACTGGCCAGGGCCATCTGCCGGTAGCTGATCTGCGATTCGTCATCGATAATGGCAACAGCGTCATTATCTTTCTGACGATCGGTAATATCACTTAATGGCAGGTCCAGCCAGTACCCTTTGGTACGGTAGCGACTCGCCAGCTCATCCGGCCAGCGTGTATAGGGGATAGTCATGGGAATTACCTTGATTGTTCAAGCCCGAAAGCTTTCAGCATTGTTGTCAGTTTTACGCCGGTTTCCAGCCATTCAGATTCCGGATTTGATGCAGGGACAACACCGGCACCGGCGAACAGGGTGATATCCTGATTATCGACGGTGGCACAACGTATCGTGACGGCCCATTCGCCATTTCCCTGGTCATCGCACCATCCCACCATGCCGCCAAACAGATGGCGGTCGAAAGGTTCCAGCTGGCGGATTAAGGCCAGCGCCTGAGAATGAGGAAAACCACTCAGTGCCGGTGTCGGGTGCAACAGGGTGGCCAGTGACAAAGCACTTTCATGACTGTTCTTCAACGTGCCCCGGATAGAGGTTGCCAGATGCCATAAGGTTCCTGTCGTGACCAGCTCCGGCACTTCGGGTACCGATAACGTCTCGCTGACCGGTTGCAGGGTATCGCGCATGGCGTCAGTGACCAGGCGGTGCTCATGACGGTCTTTGGCAGAGTTCATCAGGGTCTGTCCAGATCGCTGATCAAGTAGCGGATCACTGGCACGTTTAGCTGATCCAGCCAGCGGACAGGAATAAAATTGATTTGCCTGCTTTCTCAGCAATAATTCCGGACTGGCACCCAATAGTGTGGCACCTGAGGATAACGGAACGTGGAAATGATAGTTATCCGGATTCTGTTGCACAATCTGTGACATCAGCGCCTGCAGATCCATAGACTCAGGGCTGTGGATGTTCAGCAGACGTGACAATACGACTTTATCCAGCTCTCCCCGCTTCATCGCCTCAACTGCCCGGGCCACCATCGAGGTAAAAACGTTTTTCTCCGGGACCTGGCGGACATACAGAGCCTGTTCTGCCGGGGGATTCAGTGCTACGGTCGCCACTGCGGTCAGTTGCTGGCGATCGAAAAATTCGTAGCTTTCCGGAATATACAACTCTGACGGTTGACGTGTATCAAACGGAATTGCGCCGACAACTACCGGACGTGAAATTCCGGCAGCCCGGGCATGGCGGAATGCGGTTGCCAGACTTTCCGCACTGGCTGAAAGTTGCGGGTTTACACCGGAAAGAGGCAGTGTCAGACGTTGAAAACAGCCATCAGTAATCAGGCTTCGCCAGCCTGACGTAAACAGAAATCGGCCTTTTAAGGAGGGAAATTCCCGAAAGCAGGGATTTTCAGCCTGTTCCTTTTCTAGCATAGTTGCATCCTGAAATGATAAAATGTATAATAATGATTATCATTTGTATTGTTTCGTGTAACCTAACCGGATCCGTGTAATGTGTCAACGAAATCGTCCTTTGCAGGTAAAAATCCGCAGTTTATGCGAAAAGTCTCCACTGTAAATTCCGGGAAAAAACATGAAAACAGTACACTCAGGTTATAAATGGTTGTTGATGGTATTTTTACTGCCTTTAAGTATGCAAATCAGTGCCATGGAAGGCTGGCCACGACAGGTTCATGGTGAAAACGGCACCATCACGTTACAACATAAGCCTGAGCGCATTGTCTCTACCAGTGTGACATTGACCGGGTCATTACTGGCGATTGATGCTCCGGTGATTGGCAGTGGTGCGACCGCGCCGAACAGCCGTTTTACCGATTCACAGGGCTTCTTCCGCCAGTGGGGAGATATTGCGAAACAACGCCAGGTGAAGCGTCTGTATATTGGCGAGCCGAATGCTGAAAGTATTGCCAGCGAAGCTCCGGATTTGATACTGGTCAGTGCCACCGGAAATGACAGCGCGATAAAACTGGTAAGTCAGTTATCGGCGATTGCTCCGGTGCTGGTAGTGAACTACGACGATAAGAGCTGGCAGCAACTGGTCACGGAACTGGGACAGGCTACCGGCCATGAAGCTCAGGCGGCACAAAAAGTCGCAGAGTTTGATCAACGTGAAAAAGCGCTGAAAGCAAAACTCCGTCTGCCTCCGCAACCTGTCTCAGCAATGGTCTGGAATGGTGGCGGTCGTGAAGTGAATCTGTGGACCCGCGATTCAGCTCAGGGCAAATTACTGGAACAACTGGGTTTCACTCTCGCCACCCCGCCTGCGTCTGTCACCGGTAATTTCAGCATGGGGCACCGTAAAGATATCATTCAGTTATCCGGCGAAAATCTGGCTGCCGGACTGGCAGGTAAAAGCTGGCTGCTATTTGCCAGTACCGACGATACCGTGCCTCAGGTCCTGAAAGATCAATTCCTTTCACAAACGGATGCTGTCCGTAACAAGCAAGTCTATGCAATGGGAAGTGACAATTTCCGTCTGGATTATTATAGTGCCAGCCATCTGCTGACTACCCTGCAGCATCAGTTCGCACATTAATAGTGAGAGAAAACGGTACATGAGTACCGTTTTCTCTGGCCAGTGGCCGCTTAATTTCTTTGCAAGGGTGGCATTTCCAGTTCGTTGAAGGTCCCGAGGGTTATGCGTCAACCGTATTTGCTGATCTTGCTGTTGTTGTTATTTACTCTGTTAACCATACTGAGCCTGATTGCCGGGTCAAAAATGATTCCGGTGACGGAGACCTGGCAGTCACTATTTTCTCCTGAGCACTGTGTATCTCAGGACTGCACAATTATCCGCTTTGCCCGGTTGCCCAGAACACTGGCCGGGATTGCTGCAGGCATCTCTCTCGGGCTGGCGGGTGCGCTAATGCAGACGCTCACCCGTAATCCGCTGGCTGACCCGGGCATTCTTGGGGTTAATTCCGGTGCGTCTTTCGCCATTGTGCTGGGCATCGCCCTGACAGGGGCCGATACCCCGCAGGCCTGGCTCGGATTTGCTTTTGGCGGCGCGATTCTTGCCTTACTGATTGTCGCGCTGACCGGTGCCGCTGCGGGAGGTCGGGTGAATCCGGTACGGCTGACCCTGGCGGGTGTCGCCCTGGCCGCGGTGCTGGAGGGGATGACTAATGGCCTGTCATTAATGAACCCCGAAATTTATGATCATCTTCGTTTCTGGCTCAGTGGTTCGCTGGATATTCGCCAGTTTACTTCGCTGGCGGTGATCTCTCCGGCAATCTTCCTGGCGACAGTGCTGTCGCTACTATTAAGTAAATCACTGAATAACCTGAGTATGGGCGGAGATCTTGCGGTAACGCTGGGTACCCGGGTATTCCGTACCCAACTGACAGGGCTGGTAGCGGTAGCTGTGCTGGCCGGTTCAGCGACGGCGCTGACCGGGCCGGTGGCGTTTGTCGGTCTGATGGCGCCGCATCTGGGGCGTTTTCTGACGGGTGCTGATCACCGGCGGTTACTGCCGGTCACTCTACTGCTCACTCCCTGTTTACTGCTGGCGGCTGACATTGCCGGCCGCTTTATGGCGGTGGGGGAATTACGGGTTTCTATCGTCACTGCGTTAATTGGTGCGCCGGTGCTGATTTTCCTGATACGCCGTCAGTCCCGGGGAGGTGTCTGATGAAGGCCCGTAACCTGACGGTATTAATCTTTCTGTTGTTGTTACTGCTGTTACTCTGTTTTTTATCGCTGACTCGCGGGACCTTGCCGGTCAGTAATGATCTGTTATGGCAGGTGCTGCGGGGGGATGCGCCCCGTGGGATTAGCATGGTGGTTATCGACTGGCGGCTACCGCGTGTAGTAGCAGCGCTGATTACCGGTGCGGCTCTGGCACTCAGTGGCGCCATTTTCCAGTCACTGTTGCGCAATCCACTGGGCAGCCCGGATGTGCTGGGCTTTAATACCGGCGCATTTTCGGCGGTATTACTGGCAATGGTGTTTCTGCCAGGCAAACCAGCGATATTAGCACTGGCGGCGCTGGCGGGAGGCCTGGTAACGGCGGCAATTGTGTATCTTTTTTCCTGGCGTCAGGGGGTGGCAACCTTCAGGTTGATCATCGTCGGGATTGGTGTGCGTGCATTGCTGATGTCACTTAATAGCTGGCTTATCACCACGGCCTCACTGGATACTGCATTATCTGCCGGGTTATGGAGTGCCGGGTCACTGAACGGTATCAACTGGAACAGCCTGCCTCCGGTCGCTCTGATTTTACTGCTGGCAACGGCTGCCAGCGCGCTGCTGGCAAGACGTATGCGATTGCTGGAAATGGGCGATGATATGGCTGCCGCCTTAGGTATTCCGGTCGAACGTAGCCGACTGTGGTTAATGCTGGTGGGGGTGATACTGACTGCAGTATCAACGGCGCTGATTGGTCCGGTGTCGTTCGTCGCGCTGGTCGCACCACAAATTGCCAGTCGTCTGTGTCGTCATGGACCCTATCAACTGATTGCCAGTGCATTCAGTGGTGCTGCTCTGTTACTGGCGGCAGACTATATTGCCACACATGTTTTCGTCCCGTATCAGCTGCCGGTCGGTGTCGTCACGGTCAGTCTGGGAGGGTTGTACTTAATGAGCTTACTGGTCAGAGAGGCACGTCGCAAATGACCGACAGACAATCACCCTTACAGGGGAATCACCTGACCCTCGGCTACGATAAGAAAATTATTGCCCGCGATTTGTCCGTGTCTATTCCTCAGGGGGAAGTGACGGTGATTATTGGTCCGAACGCCTGCGGAAAATCGACCTTGCTGCGTACACTGAGTCGATTACTTACTCCACTGGAGGGGCAGGTGGTACTGGATGGTGAGGCGATTAGCAGTTATCCGACCAAAGAAATTGCGCGGCGGCTGGGGCTTTTACCGCAATCTCCCAATTCCCCGGCCGGTATTACGGTACGCGAATTAGTGTCACGCGGCAGATATCCGCATCAGCAACTGTTTGGCCGCTGGCGTAACGAAGATGCGCAGGCGGTAGATCAGGCAATGCAGGCTACCAGAGTTGACCATCTGGCAGAGCAAACCGTGGATACCTTGTCGGGTGGGCAGCGGCAACGGGTGTGGATCGCGATGGTACTGGCGCAGCAAACCCCACTGTTGTTGCTCGATGAACCTACCACCTGGCTGGATATCACTCATCAGATAGAACTTATGGAGCTGATGCGTGATCTTAATCGCCAGCACGGCAGAACGCTGGTAGTGGTGTTGCATGAACTGAATCATGCCTGCCGTTATGCCACACATCTGATAGCCATGCGTGACGGGCAGATTATCGCTGAGGGTAAACCTTCAGAGATCGTCACTGCAGAGCTGATTGAGCAGGTGTATGGACTGAAATGTATGATCATCAGCGATCCGGTGGCCGGAACGCCGATGGTTGTCCCCTTGGGCAGAGAGCTGCGAACTCCGTAACTGTTGCAACCTGCCGGAAGCACCAGGGCTTCCGGTAAGCATTAGTTATTTCTGCAGGCTTTCCAGCCGCTGGCTGATTGCCGGACCGATGATCGCCAAAACCCCCTCAGAAAAGATTTCTGAATGGGCGCAGTCGACGGGCACAACTTCCAGCTGACGGATATACGGCGCCCAGCATTGCTGTGCATCAGCCCCCTGCAGGCGGGTTCTTTCGGCCAGGAACATGGTGGCCTTACCCCCAAAGTGGGCGCTGGTCGCAGTGGTCAGTAGCCTGACCGCGCTGGCATAGTTCTGACTAATGACTTCAAACATCCCGGCCATATCCTCACCGGCCATTTTCCGCTGACTTTGCATAAATTGCTCACGCTCGCGGTCAACTTCAGCCAGCACTTCCGGGTCCAGTACATTTTTCCCCTGGCGTTCATCCCAGTTTTGGGTTTCCGGTGGCCAGGTATCCAGTAGCCCAAGGAAAGCAACCTGCTCACCGGCGGCTTCCAGACGGGCTGCTACTCCCTGAGCCAGCGTGCCACCCAGCGAATATCCGATCAGATAATAGGGTCCATGAGGTTGCTGCTGGCGGATAAGTTGCAGATGCGCATCACAGATATCGTCTATATGCTGGCTCTGTTGCAGAATTCCGTCGGCGGTTGGCGACTGAATGCCGGTCACTGACCAGTGAGCCGCCAGATAACGACGCAATACACTGAACTGCCAGGCAAAGCCGGAGGCAGGGTGGAAGCAGAATAGCCGGGGGCCATGACTTTCCCGCAGTGGCAGTAATGGCTCATGACCGGCTTCGTTCCCCTGATCCTGCTGCGGTGCCGTCAATAACCGGGCCAGTTTTTCGACGCTGGGTGCGACCATAATCTGTCCGACGGTGATATGTTGGTGTAATTTTTTACGCAAACGTGCCGCCAGCCGCATTGCCAACAGTGAGTGTCCGCCAAGAGCGAAGAAGTCATCTGTGGCAAACACTGTGTCGCAGCCAAGAATCGCGGCAAATTCTTCGGCCAGCTCGCTTTCCAGCCCTGCTGTCGGTTTTCGCTGGTGTTTACCGGAATGCAGAGCCGGTAACGGTAATGCTTTACGATCCAGCTTGCCGTTATTACTCAGAGGGAACTCAGCGACCTGCATAATCGCCACCGGCACCATATGAGCCGGTAAGTGTGCTGCCAGCTGTGATCGCAGTTGCTCTGTGTCTACCGGTTGATCGCTTATTACATAAGAAATCAGCTGGCGGGCATCTTCCCAGCGTTGGTCATGACTCTGGTTTTCCTGCAATACGCGCGCCAGCGTAACAGCCTGTTCTACGCCAGCCTGCTCAAGCAGGACATGATCAATTTCGGTCAGTTCAATACGCTGTCCGCGGATTTTCAACTGATCATCGTTCCGGCCAAGATATTCTATAGCGCCATTAGCCAGCCGCCGTACCACGTCTCCGGTACGGTACATCCGTTCACCTTCAGCACCTGGCAGGGCCACAAACCTGGAGGCAGTCAGACCCGGACGGCCCAGATAGCCCTGAGCCAGTTGAATACCACTTAGCCACAGCTCTCCGGCAATACCTTGCGGCAGAGGTTGTAGCTGTCCATCGAGAATATGCAGTCCGGTATTCCAGACCGGGAAGCCGATGGGCACGCTGCTGCCGGTTACCGCCGCCAGCTCAGGACCGAAAGCCGGGTACCAGCTGACATCCACGGCCGCTTCCGTCGGGCCGTATAAATTGTGCAGTTCCGTTCCGCATAACTGCTGCCACTGACGGGCAAGGGCTGTCGGCAGGGCTTCGCCGCTACAAAATACCCGACGCAGTTCGCGGGCAACCAGCCTCGCACTGTCCGGAGGTAACGATGAAGTAAAGGCCGCTAACATCGATGGTACAAAATGGAGTGTGGTGACATGATAATCGAGTATCAGTCTCAGTAATGCTTCCGGGTCGCGGTGTGATTCCGGCGGTGCCATCATCAACCGGGCCCCGGTAATCAGCGGCCAGAAAAATTCCCATACAGACACATCGAAACTGGCCGGGGTCTTTTGCAATACGACATCGGTGCTGTTCAGCGGATAATGATTTTGCATCCACAACAGACGGTTGACGATAGCCTGATGGCTGACCAGTACGCCTTTCGGCCGACCGGTAGAACCGGAGGTATATATCAGGTAGGCACCATCACCCGCAAGTGGTCCGGGCAATGACAAGGGGCCGCAAAGTGGCGACAACAAAGCATTATAATGGTACTGAGCGACTTCACTGATCGCCCGGAAACGGGAAGTCAGTTCGTATCCGGTAATCAGGAGTTTGGGGGCTGCGTCTTCCAGCATCATCTGCAGACGGTCGTCCGGGTAACCGGTATCCAGCGGTAGCCAGACGGCACCCAACCGAACAATAGCCTGTAATGCCAGCGACAAGCAGACTGATCGTGGCAGGGCGACAGCCACGATATCCCCGCGACTCACACCCGCCTGATGCAGTTGCTGTGCCAGTGCCAGGACCTGCTGGTGCATTTCGTGATAAGTGAGTTGCTGGTGCACATCCGTCAGACCAATTGCCTGAGGTGAAGACAACGCCTGCTGTTCCAGCAGGTCAGATAAGGTGGTTGCCGGCACAGGGTGTCGTGCCTGACCGATATCAGCAAGCTGTTGTTGCTCTTTAGCATTCAGCATGATCGCCTCTGAACATATCAGACCGGCTGACTGGCCAAACTGTTGCGCCAGTAATGGCAGACGATCCAGATGTTCCTGAAGCTGGCCGGCATCATAGCGTCCGGCATTAGCCAGTATTCCAAAAGTTACATCGCCGGATTCGCCAGGAAAAATGGCGATTTCCAGATCACGCACTGGGCCGGAGGCAAGATGACGGGTATCGGCATGCAGGCCATTGAAACTGAGTTGATAATCAAACATTTTAACGTTGATCACCGGACCATACAGCGGATCGCTGTCACCGTGACGGCCGGCATCACGCATCACCTGTTCCGAATCGTAACGCTGGTGGCGGCGGTTTTTCTTAATTTCTTTAGCCAGCCGGGCAGCCAGTTCAGTCAGTGTCAGCCCGGGCTGATAATCGACAGCCATCGGTAATACATTAATGACCGGACCTGTGGCGCACAGGGCTGCTGAGCCAAGGCGACGCATAAAGATAAACCCACTACTGAAAGGTTGCTGTCCGGTCAGACGAGCCAGCCAGACAGCGACCAGCGCAATCGCTCCGTCGGTGAGCGTCAGTTTTTCCGCTGTCAGCTGGTTGCACAGTGGTTGCAGATCGGTGGCGGACAGGGTCAGTTGCAGCCGGATAAGTTCAGTCGAAGGGGGTTGTCCGCTCAGTGGCTGTTCAGAGAGGCTAACTGGCGCAGGCAGTGTATTAACTTTCTCCTGCCAGTAGCCGGCATCCCGTTGCCAGCCGGCAGACTGTTGGTAATCCAGATATTCAGCAACCACGTCACTGAACGGAGTGAACGGAGTCGGCCCCGTATCATTCTGCTGGCATAAAGCCGTGTAGATCTCCGCAATACGACGGGTCAGGGCCGTGAAACTGAAACCATCGATCGCAATGTGATGATAACGCTGATACCAAAGCCAGTGGTTATCTTCGATCTGCAAAATCAGATGACGATACATCGGTTTACCCGGCGCCAGTCGCAAATCACTGTGTAAATCCTGGTGAATCAGGTATTCTGCGGTCTCACGTGGATCAGTCTCTGCACGAAGGTCACGATATTCCGCGTCAATCACCGGTGCCTGACCCGGGCATTGCATGGCTTCACCCTCAATATCTTCAAACACCATATGCAGGGTATCGGCTTCAGCCAAACCATGGCGGATAGCGGCGCTGAGATGTGGCAGTGAGATCTCGCCCCGCAATTCTGTCACATGGGCAACCGCGTAGGCATTGGTGTAAGGTGATAACTGATCTGCCAGCCAGATCCCGGGTTGTGCTGCAACCAGTGGCAGCCAGCGTGTTTGTTCAGACATAATGACTTCCGGTACTCAGTTGTGCCGCAGGACGGATATCTGTCCAGTGTGATTCCAGCCATAGCAGGCATTGTTCCTGTGGGCAGGGGCCATAGACCCGCAACCAGCCGTCAGGGACAGCAATAGATTCCGGCCACAGACTAAACTGCCCTGCATGATTTTTCAGCACGCTGGCAGAGGCATCTGGCTGGTCAAATGGATGAAGATTCTTCATATCAGACTCCTTCCCGGGATGACTCAGGATGAGCATTAAGAGTGGCCTGTAATCCATAGAGCAGCCCGCCACGCCAGCACAGCGCGTCATGGCCCCCCTCAATAAATTTCAGTGTGGCAGTAATATCCTGTCGGCACAGCGCATCGTAGAGAGCACTGTTGGCCTGACAAATCACCTGTTCACGGCGCCCCGCCTCCAGATAAATCCGGCGTGGCGCAGTGGTAAAGGCATGTTGTTCCAGTTGTTCAGTGAGCCAGCCGGTGGGCTGTCCGCGTCCTGGCCACCAGAAAGAGCCGGACAGGCTGACGGCCATGCCAAAGGATTCCGGCTTGTGTAATGTGGCATAAACCGCCGACAATCCACCAAAACTCTGCCCGGCGATCAGTGTTCGCTCAGCCGCCGCTTGCCAGCCGGTCCACTCAGCGACCCTGGGTAGGAGTTCCTGTTGAATAGCCTGCCAGAAATCCGGATTACAGGTCAGTTCCCGGGTACGGTGCTGACGATCGATAATATCGACCATCACGTAAATGGCGGGTGGCAACAATTGCCGATCGGTCAGTGACTGCAGGGGGGCCGCGACCGGCATTTGGTCAGCCCAGAATTGTCCATCCAGTAGCAGCACTAACGGGCGTTCAGGATTGCCCTGTTCACCGCTCTGATATATCCGGATCTTGCGTTGGTTACTGAGCAGAGAGCTGTCCCACAGATACTGTTCCAGAGGAAGTGTCGCTTCCTGATGCTGATCCAGTGGCTGCCATTCGGGCTGCGGCGGGGCATCCGGCATATGCAACGGAGAAACTGACATTCCCCGGCCACCTGACCAGTGTCGCAACGGATTAAGCGGGTCATACCCGGCAAGAGAGAATTTTTCCCGCCACCATTCCCGCCTCTGGTAGATATCTGCTGTGTCGTCAGGTCGTTCAGCGCTGGTATCCGGAATCAGGCAGTAGCTGCCACGCCAGTCGGAAGGCAGCCGGGTTTGCCAGAACCAGACATCCGTCCCGGCTACGCGTTGCAGTGAGCGGGGCGGCGTTTTCTGGTGGTGGTCTGTGATGCCGGTGATATTGATCCAGACATGACGATAGCCGGAGGTCGCTTCATTGCCCTGCGGATCCCGCCACAGAAAAGTGACTTCACATTCGCTGCCAACAGCAGGCGAAATACGCGGAAGTCCTTGTTGTTGCTGTTCTTGCCACCAGGATTCACTCCCGGGGTGCTCGGTAAACCAGTCAGGGATAGCCATTCGCAGGATAGTCAGATCGCTAAAAAAATAGAGTAATTAATAATAGTATTGATAATTATTTCTGTTTGCAATAAGGTGTTGCGGCGTCTGTCTTTGCTGTTGCAGAAACTGCCCTTATCCCTGCCGTCCGCCGGTATTTCTTATTGCAAAAGCAGTTGTCCGCAAAGGCGTAGCTGAACACTTTATGAAAAACGTGGCTCAATAACCGGATTTTCTCCAGCCAGCCTGGTCTGCGCGTGGCAGAAGACCAGGATCATTCTAATGAAAAAAATATCTCTGCTTTCCACTGCTATTTGCCTTGAGCTCGGGGCATCGGCGTTACTCTTTTCATATCCGGTACTGGCAGCTGACACCGCCACTAACGATACAGCGGCCAGCCAGCAACAGGCGACTGAACCAACGGCAGTTAGTAAGACTGATACCGACAGTGGCACGATTGTGGTGACCGCCAGACAACAAAATTTACAGGCACCGGGCGTTTCTACCATTACCGCAGACGAAATCCGTAAACATCCGCCGGCACGTGATGTTTCTGAAATTATTCGTACCATGCCTGGCGTTAACCTGACCGGGAACTCGACCAGTGGTCAGCGCGGTAATAACCGTCAGATTGACATCCGTGGGATGGGGCCGGAAAACACCCTGATTCTGATTGATGGCAAACCGGTTTCCAGCCGCAACTCGGTCCGCTTTGGCTGGCGTGGGGAACGGGATACCCGGGGGGATACTAACTGGGTACCACCTGAGATGATTGAACGTATTGAAGTAATCCGCGGTCCTGCCGCGGCTCGTTACGGTAATGGTGCCATGGGCGGGGTGGTGAATATCATCACCAAACAGGCAACTAACCAGTGGCATGGTTCATGGGATACCTATCTGAATGCGCCACAGCATAAATCGGAAGGTTCCACCAAGCGCACCAACTTCAGCCTGATGGGGCCGGTTTCTGACAGCCTGACACTGAGTATCTGGGGTAATCTGGATAAAACCCAGGCCGACGCCTACGATATCAACGAGTCGCATACTACTCCTCGCCCGGGCTTGTATGCGGGTGGCTATCCTGCTGGGCGCGAAGGGGTTATCGATAAGGAATTGCACGGTAAATTAAACTGGGAATTTGTCCGTAACCAGCATCTGGAATTTGAAGCAGGTACCAGCCGTCAGGGAAATCTGTATGCCGGCGATACCCAGAATACCAACACGACAGATTTCGTAAAATCGATGTACGGTAAAGAGACTAACCGTATTTATCGTCAGAACTATTCACTCACCTGGACCGGGGTCTGGGATAGCGGGGTCAGTACCAATACTTACGCTCAGTATGAAAGAACCCGTAACTCAAGATTGTCTGAAGGGCTGGCTGGAGGGTTTGAAGGCGTACCGAGTGGTGGTTTTGCTGATATCGATTTAGGTGATGTACTGCTGCATAGTGAAGTTAGCATTCCGTTTAACCTGATGGTAAATCAGAACCTGACGCTGGGTACCGAATGGAATCAGCAGAAAATGAAAGACGGAGTATCGACCAGCCAGGCACTGACCGGGGACAGAACCGGGGGGGCAATTGACGGGATAACTACCGGGACACGCGACCCGTACTCCAGCGCCGAAATCTTCTCGTTGTTTGCTGAAGATAATATGGATATTACCGACAGCACTGTGCTGACCCCGGCGCTGCGTTTCGATCACCATTCAGTTTCAGGAACTAACTGGAGCCCGTCACTGAATCTGTCGCAGAATCTCACCGACAACATTACCCTGAAAATGGGGATTGCCCGGGCTTATAAAGCCCCTAATCTGTATCAGACCAACAGAAATTATATTTTATACAGCAATGGCCAGGGCTGTAACGGCTATGCCGGTTCAGGCGCCGGATGTTATCTGATGGGTAACGATAATCTGAAAGCCGAAACCAGTACTAACAAAGAAATCGGGCTGGAATATAAAGATGACGCCGGTCTGCAGGCCGGGGTTACCTGGTTCCGCAACGACTATCGCAACAAGATTGAGGCGGGTACCAGTTCTATTGGTACCAGCAGTACCGGTACTTATATCTACCAATGGCAAAATGTTCCGAAAGCCGTCGTAGAAGGTCTGGAAGGCACGCTGAATATTCCCGTTACCGATACCCTCAGCTGGAATAACAATATGACCTGGATGCTGCAGAGTAAGAATAAAACCACCGGTGATCGCTTATCGGTTATTCCGCAGTTTACCCTGAATTCCGGACTCACCTGGCAGGCGCGTGAAGATCTGTCTCTGGCAACAACCTTTACCTGGTATGGGCGTCAGAAACCTAAACGTCTCGACTATCGCGGTAATGTGGTTAGTTACCCGGACACCCGCGAAGTCAGCCCGTACAGTATCGTCGGTGCCAGTGCGACCTGGGATGCGACCAAAAATGTCAGCATCACTGCCGGGATAGAGAACCTGTTTGATAAACGCCATTTCCGTGAAGGTAACGCCCAGTCTACGGGAACCATTACTTCATCAGGAGTGGTTAACCCGATTACTATCTACGGCGCCGGTGCGAATACTTACAACGAATCAGGGCGGACGTTCTATATGAGTCTGAATACCCACTTCTGATCAGTGAGCGACATAAAAAACGCCGCCCTCAGAAATGAGCGCGGCTTTTTGTTTACCGAATCAGTACTGCTGGTAAAGATCGCGATACAGACGGCTTTCAAAGCGTACCAGCGGAGCGCGGCGGGTACGCTGGTCCTGCGGCGGTACCGCGTAGCCAGAGAGATACTGCACAAACGCGATTTTATTGCCGTTAGCGGTGGTCAGGAATCCTGCCAGGTTATAAACCCCCTGCAAAGAACCGGTTTTCGCCGATAACTTACCATCCACCCCGGCCTCATGCAGACCACCCCGGTACTGCAGGGTTCCGTCATGCCCGGATAATGGCAACATGCTGATGAAGTCCAGTGTACTGTCGTTTTTGCCAATGTATTGCAATGCCTGCATCATGGTGGTGGGGGCGACCAGATCGTGGCGCGACAGCCCGGAACCGTCCATCTGCACCGTATTGCCGAAATCAATCCCGGCTTTCTCTTTCAGAATTCTCCTGACCGCATCAGAACCCGCACGATAAGTGCCTGGTACGTTAAAGTAGTGATGGCCAATGGTTCGGAAAATAGTATCGGCATACATGTTATCGGACACCTTCAGCATATGGTGCAACAGGTCATGTAGCGGTGCTGAATCATGGCTGGCAAGTACGGTACCCGGCGGGGTCGGCTGAGTTTGCCGTAACAGATGACCACTGTAGTCGATATCTGCCTGACGCAATTCATCACGCAGAATTTCACCGGCCCAGGCGGCGCCATCCTGCACAGCAAAGGCTAACGGAAGCGGGTCGGCGCGTTTACGCAGACACCCGGTCAGGGTATAGCGGTTTAATTCACCCGGTACCACATCGAGTTCACAATACTGGCCTTCCGTGGAATTGGGGGCGATAGTCTTCACTTCGCTGAACATATGTGCCGGATAGTAGGAGGCTATACGAATATAGGCGTTTTGCCCGGGAGTATCAGCACTGTAGAGGGCAACAGAAAAACAGTTTTTGTCGATAATTGCGGCCCCCGGTGGAGCACTGAAACACTGGGTCAGATCGTTCCAGGGCCAGCCCGGAGCAGCATCATGGCTGGCAAATACTGAGGTATCAATCACCAGGTTGCCCTGAATATGGGTGACCCCCTGTTTTTTCAGGCTACTCACCATCGCCCGTAAATCCTGACGGGTAAATGACGGGTCGCCGTCGAATCGCGCCACCAGGTCACCCTGTAATGTACCGTTACTGATTTTACCTTTTGTTTCAAACGTGGTCTGAAACCTGAAATCTTTGCCCAGTTCCAGCAGCGCGGCCAGTGATGTGAAAATTTTCATCGTACTGGCAGGCAACGACATACGCTGGCCGTTATAGTCCACCAAAGGTTCCTGCGAGCCGACTTTTTGTGCCAGGAACGCCAGACTGGTCCCGCTTGGCAAATATTGTGTATATTGCTCTACAGGGATAGCGGCCTGAGCCTGCAGAGTAAAAGCGAGAGTCAATCCTGATATAAGTCGTAAAAATCGCATAATCTCGGGCTAAGTGACGGAGGAAGCCGCAATACTACGTCCCCTTATGGGGGAAAGTAAACGATGACCCATAGGGAACTCCGGGGTAAAATACGTATCAAAATGAAAAACTGACGCTTGCCTGTGGTTAAACATGCCCCGGGCAGGCTTGTTTTATTCTGAAATTAATGCGTTGCAGGACGCTATTCTCTGCAGTCATCAGTCAGGATGACACTTCTACACATAAGATAATGAGGAGTTTAAGATGAGTCAGGTTCCTATGACGCTGCGTGGTGCTGAAAAACTGCGTACAGAACTTGAAGAGCTGAAAACTGTGAAGCGTCCCCGCATCATCGCCTCTATCGCGGAAGCGCGTGAACACGGCGATCTGAAAGAAAATGCGGAGTATCATGCTGCCCGTGAAGAGCAGGGGTTTTGTGAAGGGCGTATTCAGGAAATTGAAGCAAAATTATCCAATGCTCAGATCATTGATGTCACTAAAATGCCGGCCACAGGGCGGGTTATTTTTGGGGCAACCGTCACCGTCTATAACACCGCAACCGATGAAGAATCGACTTACCGGATTGTGGGGGACGATGAAGCCGATTTTAAGCAAAATCTGATTTCTGTAAATTCACCGATGGCCCGCGGATTAATTTCCAAGCAACAGGATGATGTTGCGGTAATTAAGACGCCGGGTGGTGATGTGGAATATGAGATTCTGCGGGTGGAATACCTGTAATCTCTTGCTACGCTTAAGTAACAGAATGTCACTTTTACCGGTAAGTGATTCAGCGGATGAGTAAAAATGTGCGGTAACCCTGCATTGATTTACTTAGCGTGGTAACATAAGTTGCCTGAATGAAATGTAAAGAATAGAAAAGGCCGCGGGTGCGGCCTTTTAACCCACAGCACAGCTGTGGCAATTTCTTCGGGCGCCGTTACCGGTACGGCGCAGAAATTCAGCGAGGCAGAGAAATTTTATTCTCTTTTGAGCGGCGATACAGCACCAGTATTTTGCCAATAACCTGAACTTCTGAAGCCTGGGTTTCACGAATAATGGCATTAACAATCAAAGCTTTAGTTTCGCGGTCTTCACCTGCGATTTTTACTTTGATCAGTTCGTGATGTTCCAGCGCGTTCTCGATTTCAGCCAGTACACCTTCGGTCAGGCCGTTGTTGCCTAACATGACAACTGGCTTCAGGGGATGGGCCAGGCCTTTCAGGTGCTGTTTTTGTTTGGTACTCAGATTCATCGTATTATTTACTTACTCAGGGATTGAAAACGGTTCATTCTACCGCCATCTCTGGTATATCGCCAAATCAACGCGAATTATACGTGGTGATTTCTCGCGACAAGCACGAATTAGTTGGAAAAATTATGACCGGTAAAAAGCGTTCAGCCAGTTCCAGCCGCTGGCTTCAGGAACACTTTAGCGATAAGTATGTGCAGCAGGCACAAAAAAAACGGGTTGCGTTCGCGCGCCTGGTTTAAACTGGATGAAATTCAGCAAGGTGACAAATTATTCAAACCGGGCATGACGGTTGTTGACCTTGGCGCAGCTCCGGGGGGCTGGTCGCAATATGTGGTTCAACAAATCGGTTCCAAAGGGCGTATTATTGCTTGCGACCTGCTGCCGATGGACCCTATTGTAGGGGTAGACTTTCTGCAGGGTGATTTTCGTGACCAGGCGGTTTTAGCAGCATTACTGGAACGTGTAGGTGATGATAAAGTTCAGGTCGTCATGTCTGATATGGCACCGAATATGAGCGGTACTCCGGCAGTGGATATTCCACGTTCGATGTATCTGATAGAGCTGGCGTTGGATATGTGTCGGGATATTCTGGCGCCGGGTGGTAGTTTTGTAGTGAAAGTGTTTCAGGGAGATGGCTTCGATGAATACCTGCGGGAAATTCGCTCCCTGTTTACGAAAGTGAAAATTCGGAAGCCTGACGCTTCACGTTCACGTTCACGTGAAGTGTACATTGTAGCGACTGGGCGCAAACTATAGTACCCTACGCTGTCTGTTAACATCGTTGTAATATGAGGTTAATCCCTTGAGTGACATGGCGAAAAACCTGATTCTCTGGCTAGTCATCGCGGTAGTGCTGATGTCGGTGTTCCAGAGCTTTGGGCCCAGCGAGTCGAATGGCCGGAGAGTTGATTACTCAACTTTCTTGTCGGAAGTGAACCAGGATCAGGTCCGCGAGGCACGTATTAACGGGCGTGAAATTAACGTTATCAAAAAAGACAGTGGAAAATATACGACCTATATTCCTGTCAACGATCCCAAGTTGCTCGATAATCTGCTGACTAAAAATGTAAAAGTCGTTGGTGAGCCACCGGAAGAGCCAAGTCTGCTGACTTCTATCTTCATTTCATGGTTCCCGATGCTGTTACTGATAGGCGTGTGGATATTCTTTATGCGCCAGATGCAAGGCGGTGGCGGCAAAGGCGCGATGTCTTTTGGTAAGAGCAAGGCGCGTATGCTTACCGAAGACCAGATTAAGACCACTTTTGCTGATGTCGCCGGTTGTGATGAAGCGAAAGAGGAAGTGAGCGAGCTGGTTGAATACCTGCGTGAGCCGAGCCGCTTCCAGAAACTGGGTGGTAAAATTCCTAAGGGCGTCCTGATGGTCGGTCCTCCGGGTACCGGTAAAACATTACTGGCGAAAGCGATTGCCGGTGAAGCCAAAGTTCCGTTCTTTACCATTTCCGGTTCTGACTTTGTTGAAATGTTTGTCGGTGTCGGTGCGTCCCGTGTGCGTGATATGTTCGAACAGGCTAAAAAAGCGGCCCCGTGCATTATCTTCATCGATGAAATCGATGCGGTGGGTCGTCAGCGTGGTGCCGGTCTCGGTGGCGGGCACGATGAACGTGAGCAGACACTGAACCAGATGCTGGTTGAAATGGATGGTTTTGAAGGTAACGAAGGAATTATCGTTATTGCTGCGACTAACCGTCCGGATGTTCTTGACCCTGCATTACTGCGTCCTGGCCGTTTTGACCGTCAGGTAGTGGTTGGTTTGCCAGATGTTCGTGGTCGTGAGCAGATTCTTAAGGTGCATATGCGTCGTGTTCCGTTAGCGACAGATATTGATGCTGCTATTATCGCTCGTGGTACCCCTGGTTTCTCCGGGGCCGACCTGGCGAACCTGGTCAATGAAGCGGCATTGTTTGCTGCCCGTGGTAACAAGCGCGTTGTCTCAATGGTTGAGTTTGAAAAAGCCAAAGACAAGATCATGATGGGTGCTGAACGTCGTTCAATGGTGATGACCGAAGCTCAGAAAGAGTCAACCGCATACCACGAAGCAGGACACGCCATTATCGGTCGTCTGGTGCCTGAACATGACCCGGTACATAAAGTGACCATTATTCCTCGTGGTCGTGCATTAGGCGTGACTTTCTTCCTGCCGGAAGGAGATGCCATCAGTGCCAGCCGCCAGAAACTCGAAAGTCAGATCTCTACACTGTACGGTGGTCGTCTGGCAGAAGAGATTATCTATGGTGCCGAGAAGGTCTCTACCGGGGCGTCTAACGATATTAAAGTGGCAACCAACCTGGCACGTAACATGGTAACGCAATGGGGCTTCTCAGAAAAACTGGGACCATTACTGTATGCTGAGGAAGATGGTGAAGTGTTCCTGGGTCGTTCAGTCGCCAAAGCGAAGCATATGTCTGATGAGACTGCGCGTATTATCGACCAGGAAGTGAAACACCTGATTGACAGCAATTATCAGCGTGCCCGTACTATCCTTAATGAAAACATGGATATCCTTCATTCCATGAAAGATGCATTAATGAAGTACGAGACTATCGATGCACCACAGATTGATGATCTGATGGCCCGCCGTGAAGTACGTCCACCGGCTGGCTGGGAAGAACCTAAAAATAATGGTTCTTCTTCAGACAACAACAGTGGCACCCCTGCTCCTCAGGCTCCGCGTCCGGTGGATGAACCGCGCACTGAGAACCCGGGCAATACCATGTCTGAATCATTCGATAAATAAGTTGTTTTTGCGTTAAAATACAACCCCGGCTGGTCCGGGGTTTTTTTTGCTGATTTTTGTTGCCGGGAGACCATCTGATGAAGTTGTACGCCAGGGATTCTGAACTTGACCTTTCATTTCCTCATGTGATGGGAATTCTGAATATCACCCCTGATTCATTTTCGGATGGTGGCAGCCATGCGACATTGACCGATGCTATCACCCACACCAATGAAATGGTCAATGCCGGCGCGACTATCATTGATGTCGGAGGAGAATCGACCCGCCCGGGGGCAGCTGATGTCAGTGTAGAAGAAGAACTGGAGCGGGTGATTCCTGTGGTGACTGAAATTGCCCGCCGTTTCGAAGTCTGGATCTCGGTGGATACTTCCCGTCCAGAGGTGATACGTGAATCTGCACGGGCAGGGGCTCATCTGATTAACGATATCCGGGCATTACAGATGCCAGGTGCACTGTCGGCAGCCGCCGAAACCGGATTACCTGTCTGCATTATGCATATGCAGGGGCAGCCAAAAACCATGCAGCAGGCGCCTGAGTATGATGATGTCGTGGCCGAAGTGGACCGTTTTTTTGCTGAACAGATTGAACGCTGCCTCGCCGGAGGCATACAAAAACAGAACCTGATACTCGACCCGGGTTATGGTTTTGGTAAAACACTGGCGCATAATTACCAGTTGCTGGCTAACCTGAGCCATTTCCATCATTTCGGATTACCACTGTTGGCAGGAATGTCCAGAAAATCGATGATAGGTCAGTTATTAAATGTCGGGCCGTCACAACGTCTGAATGGCAGCCTAGCTTGCGCTGTCATTGCTGCGATGCAGGGAGCGCAAATTCTCCGTGTGCATGATGTTAAAGAAACCGTTGAAGCAATACGGGTTGCAGAAGCCACATTAAGAGCGAAAGGATAACAATATGAGTGAGCGTAAATATTTCGGCACCGATGGAATACGTGGCAAGGTTGGAGAAGCGCCGATTACGCCAGATTTTGTCCTGAAACTGGGCTGGGCCGCCGGAAAAGTGCTGGCCCGTCACGGTTCAAAAAAAATCATCATCGGTAAAGACACCCGTATTTCCGGCTATATGCTGGAATCTGCATTGGAAGCCGGACTGGCAGCCGCAGGTTTATCGGCAGCATTTACCGGCCCAATGCCAACCCCGGCCATCGCCTATCTTACCCGGACCTTCCGTGCCGAAGCAGGGATCGTGATTTCTGCTTCACATAACCCTTTTGATGATAACGGCATAAAGTTCTTCTCGACCGAAGGGACTAAGTTACCCGATGATGTGGAAGCCGCGATTGAGCTGGAGATGGAAAAGACCATCACCTGCGTACCTTCCGCAGAACTCGGTCGTGCCAGCAGGATTGTCGATGCTGCCGGGCGTTATATCGAATTCTGCAAGGGGACGTTTCCGAGTGAGCTGAATCTTAATGGTATGAAAATCGTTGTCGATTGTGCCAATGGTGCTACCTACCACATTGCCCCTAACGTGCTGCGTGAACTGGGAGCCGAGGTGATTACCATTGCTGCTCAGCCCGACGGCATGAATATCAATAAGGAGTGTGGTGCTACCGACCTGCGGCTGTTGCAAAAGCGGGTACTGGATGAACAGGCACAACTCGGTATTGCCTATGATGGTGACGGAGACCGGATTATGATGGTCGACCACGAAGGTAATCAGGTCGACGGAGACCAGATTTTGTATATCGTAGCGCGTGAGAAACTCCGTCAGGGGAAATTACGTGGTGGGGTTGTGGGTACCCTGATGAGCAATATGGGTCTGGAGTTAGCGCTTAAACAGCTGGGTATCCCGTTTGCCAGGGCAAAAGTGGGGGACCGCTATGTTCTGGAAAAACTGCAGGAAAAAGGCTGGCAGCTGGGTGCCGAGAATTCCGGACACGTTATCCTGCTGGATAAAACGACCACCGGTGATGGTATTGTGGCCGGTTTGCAGGTGCTGACAGCCATGGTTCGTAACCATATGAGCCTGCACGATCTGTGCAGTGGCATGAAATTGCTACCGCAGGTATTGGTGAATGTGCGTTTCAGCGGTGAGAAAGATCCGCTGACGGCGGAGTCTGTGAAACAGGCCACTGACACAGTGGAGAAAGAACTGGCGGGGCGGGGCAGAGTGTTGTTACGTAAATCCGGCACAGAACCCTTGATTCGCGTGATGGTCGAAGGTGAAGATCGTCAGCAGGTCACATTGCTGGCTAACCGAATTGCCGATGCGGTTAAAGCGGTTTGATAATCTCAGGGTGTAGCCGGATAACCGCTGGCTGCCCCCTGTGTTCAGGCTAAAAACGGGTGTTTTTGGTAAAGTAACGGCGATAATTGTCATCACCTGCTGTTTTTATCACCAAACGAAAAAAGTGCAGTAAATTGCTCTTGCAGAGCGTGTCGCCATTGGTTAGTATTCAGACCCGCTTCTGATGGGTGTGGATATATCCATTGGCGCCTGGTGAAGTTTTAACTGTACGGTAGCGTGCAAGGAAACAGGTTAATTATGTACGAAGCTCTTTTAGTTATTTTCCTTCTGATAGCAGTCAGCCTGGTAGCTATGGTGATGCTGCAGCAAGGTAAAGGCGCTGATATGGGTGCATCTTTTGGTGCTGGTGCGTCAGGAACATTGTTTGGATCTAATGGGTCAGGTAACTTTATGACTCGTATGACCGGCATTCTGGCTGCGCTGTTCTTTATCATTAGTCTGCTGCTTGGCAACCTGAACACGAATAAAACTGCCAAAGGAAGTGAGTGGGATAATCTGAGTGCTCCTGCTAAGTCTGAACAGACTCAACAGCCAGCCAAACCGGTAGTACCAGGTAGTGATATCCCGCAGTAAACAGCAGTAATCCTACTTTCGACGAATGATTTGTCCGTCGTCTTAAGCAGTACCGAGGTGGTGGAATTGGTAGACACGCTACCTTGAGGTGGTAGTGCCCATTAGGGCTTACGGGTTCAAGTCCCGTCCTCGGTACCAGTTCAGTTTAACTTGCATTTTTTGCATGTTCGGCGTAAAATTCGCCACGATTTCGGACGCGGGGTGGAGCAGCCTGGTAGCTCGTCGGGCTCATAACCCGAAGGTCGTCGGTTCAAATCCGGCCCCCGCAACCACTTTCCCTTAGAGTTGTTTTTCAAAATACTAACAGGTCTCCGTATTTACCTGGTTTTGAAAAAAATTCTTTTGGTATGTGTTTTGTCACAGATCGACAAACACAGGGTCCAGTGATAAAAAGCCCCGAATATTCGGGGTTTTTTATTATCAGGTAATAGTGATTTTGGGCTTTATGCCCTTTTTTTATGTCTTGGGGGTGGGCTTGTCCACATTAGAGCAAAAATTAACCGAATTAGTTACCGCTCCGGTTGAAGCGCTTGGCTACGAACTGGTCGGTATTGAGTTTGTTCGCGGCCGTGTTTCGACGCTGCGCATCTATATCGACAGTGAGAATGGTATCAACGTTGATGATTGTGCTGATGTCAGCCGCCAGGTCAGCGCTGTAATGGATGTCGAAGATCCGATTACGGTGGCGTATAACCTTGAAGTTTCATCACCGGGTCTGGAAAGACCGTTGTTTAACGCAGCACACTATCAGCGTTTTACCGGCGATGAGGTAAGTCTGGTGTTGCGGATTGCGGTACGAAACCGCCGTAAGTGGCAGGGCATCATTAAAGCTGTAGAAGGTGAAATGGTGACCGTGACCGTCGAGGGTAATGATGAAGTGTTCGCGCTGAGTAATATTCAGAAAGCGAATCTGGTCCCCCATTTTTAAACGTCCGGATTGAGGCTAACCAGGATGAACAAAGAAATCTTAGCTGTTGTAGAAGCCGTTTCTAACGAGAAATCCCTGCCGCGCGAAAAAATTTTTGAAGCGCTGGAAAGTGCGCTTGCAACGGCAACCAAGAAAAAATACGAACAGGAAATTGATGTTCGTGTTTGTATTGATCGTAAAAGTGGTGACTTTGATACCTTCCGTCGTTGGCTGGTAGTTGACGAAGTGACTCTGCCGACCCGCGAAATTACGCTGGAAGCCGCTCAGTTCGAAGACGAAAGCCTCACTCCTGGCGATTATGTTGAAGACCAGATTGAATCTGTTGTTTTTGACCGTATTACGACCCAGACGGCGAAACAGGTTATTGTACAAAAGGTACGTGAAGCCGAGCGTGCCCAGGTTGTTGACCAGTTCCGCGAGCAGGAAGGTGAAATCATCACCGGTGTGGTGAAGAAAGTTAACCGTGACAATATTTCCCTGGAAGTGCGTCCGACCGATGGCTCTGCGACCAGTGCTGAAGCGGTAATTATCCGTGAAGATATGCTGCCGCGGGAAAACTTCCGTCCGGGTGACCGTATCCGTGGAATTTTGTACGCAGTGCGTCCGGAAGCCCGTGGTGCTCAACTGTTCGTCAGCCGCTCTAAGCCGGAAATGCTTAAAGAGCTGTTCCGCATTGAAGTGCCGGAAATTGGCGAAGAAGTGATTGAAATTAAAGGCGCAGCCCGTGATCCGGGTTCACGTGCCAAAATCGCAGTAAAAACGAATGACAAACGTATCGACCCGGTAGGCGCCTGTGTAGGTATGCGCGGGGCTCGTGTGCAGGCCGTTTCCAGCGAACTGGGCGGTGAGCGTATCGATATCGTGCTGTGGGATGATAATCCGGCACAGTTTGTTATTAATGCCATGGCCCCTGCTGATGTCGCCTCCATTGTGGTGGATGAAGACAATCACACCATGGATATCGCTGTTGAAGCCGGCAATCTGGCTCAGGCGATCGGCCGTAACGGCCAGAACGTACGTTTAGCCTCTCAGCTGAGCGGTTGGGAACTGAACGTGATGACGGTTGATGACCTGCAGGCGAAACACCAGGCAGAAGCTCATGCAGCCATCGATATGTTCACAAAACACCTCGATATTGACGAGGACTTCGCCACTGCACTGGTCGAAGAAGGATTCTCTACCCTGGAAGAACTGGCGTATGTGCCGGTGAATGAGCTGCTGGAAATAGACGGGCTCGACGAAGATATGGTAGAGGCTCTGCGTGAACGAGCTAAAAATGCGTTGACCACCCTGGCGTTGGCCAAAGAAGAGAGTCTGGGTAACCAGAAACCTGCTGATGACTTACTGGCATTGCAGGGGATGGATAAAGATCTGGCTTATCGTCTGGCGGCAAAAGGCGTCAGTACTCTGGAAGATTTAGCTGAACAGGGTATTGATGACCTGACAGATATTGAAGAGCTTTCTGCAGAGAAAGCCGGCGAGCTGATTATGGCCGCACGTAATATCTGCTGGTTCGGCGGTGACGCGTAACAAACAGGAAGGAACAGCATGACTGATGTAACTGTAAAATCGCTGGCTGCAGAAATTGAAACGCCTGTGGATCGTCTGGTACAGCAACTGGCTGACGCAGGGATCTCAAAATCTGAAAATGATTCTGTGACTGAACAGGAAAAACAAAGTTTACTGTCATATCTGAATCGTGAGCATGGAAATGCCGATTCAGGTAAACTCACTTTGCAACGCAAAACACGTAGCACCTTGAATATTCCTGGCACCGGGGGTAAAAGTAAATCGGTGCAAATTGAAGTCCGCAAAAAGCGTACCTATGTGAAAGATGATGCCGAAGCTGAACGCCAGGCAGAAGCAGAAGCGCAGGCACAGCGTGAAGCGGAAGAGACGGCACGCCGTGAGGCAGAAGAAAAAGCCAAACGTGCTGCTGAAGAAAAAGCGAAACGTGAAGCTGAAGATAAAGCTAAGCGTGAGGCAGAAGAAAAAGCCAAACGTGTAGCTGCGGAAACAAAAACAGTGACCAATCAACAAAAGAACGATATGACCCAGGCAGCGCCATCAGAAAAAGCCCGTCGCGAAGCGGAAGCCGCTGAACTCAAGCGTAAAACCGAAGAAGAAGCGCGCCGTAAGCTGGAAGCTGATGCAAAACGCATTGCGGAAGAAGCCCGCAGACTGGCAGAAGAGAAAGGCGACGAGTGGCAGAAGCCGGTTGAAGCCGAAGATGCTTCTGACTATCACGTGACTACTTCCACTCATGCGCGTCAGGCTGAAGACGAAAATGACCGCCAGGTAGAAGGTGGCCGTGGTCGCGGGCGTACTGCTACCAAAAGCTCGCGGGCTAAGAAAAGTAACAAACATTCCGAAGCGAAAACTGACCGTGAAGAAGCACGTGCAGCGATTCGTGGCGGCAAAGGTGGAAAACACCGTAAGGGCAGCGCCCTGCAGCAGGGCTTTAATAAGCCAGCCCAGGTGGTTAACCGCGATGTAGTGATCGGTGAAACTGTCACTGTGGCCGAACTGGCGAACAAAATGGCCGTTAAAGGTTCTCAGGTCATCAAAGCCATGATGAAACTGGGTGCCATGGCAACGATTAACCAGGTTATCGACCAGGAAACTGCTCAACTGGTTGCCGAAGAAATGGGTCATAAAGTCATCCTGCGTCGTGAGAACGAGTTGGAAGAAGCCGTGATGAGTGACCGTGATACCGGTGGAAATACTGAAGCTGAATCACGTGCGCCTGTCGTGACCATTATGGGTCACGTTGACCACGGTAAAACGTCTCTGCTGGACTACATTCGTTCCGCGAAAATTGCTTCCGGCGAAGCCGGTGGTATTACTCAGCATATCGGTGCTTACCACGTTGAAACTGAAAACGGGATGATCACCTTCCTGGATACCCCGGGCCACGCCGCGTTTACCGCCATGCGTGCCCGTGGTGCTCAGGCTACGGATATCGTTATCCTGGTCGTTGCCGCTGATGATGGTGTTATGCCTCAGACAGTCGAAGCTATTCAGCATGCGAAAGCCGCGAATGTACCGGTGGTGGTTGCCGTCAACAAAATTGATAAGCCTGATGCTGATCCGGATCGGGTGAAAAATGAGCTGACTCAGTACGGAATTATTCCGGAAGAGTGGGGCGGCGAAAATATGTTCGTCAACGTTTCTGCAAAAGCAGGTACCGGGGTTGATGATCTGCTGCAGGCAATCCTGTTGCAGGCTGAAGTTCTGGAACTGACCGCAGTTCGCAGCGGTATGGCCAGTGGTGTTGTTATCGAGTCTTTCCTGGACAAAGGTCGTGGTCCGGTGGCGACGGTTCTGGTACGTTCCGGTACTCTGAACAAAGGCGATATCGTTCTGTGTGGTTTTGAGTATGGACGTGTTCGTGCAATGCGTAACGAACTGGGTCAGGATGTTCAGGAAGCGGGTCCATCCATTCCGGTCGAAATCCTCGGTCTGTCAGGTGTTCCTGCGGCGGGTGATGAAGCGACAGTGGTACGTGATGAGAAGAAAGCCCGTGAAGTTGCTCTGTATCGTCAGGGTAAATTCCGTGAAGTTAAACTGGCTCGTCAGCAGAAATCTAAACTGGAAAACATGTTTGCGAACATGACCGACGGTGATGTATCTGAACTGAATATCGTACTGAAAGCAGACGTACAGGGGTCGGTAGAAGCTATTGCTGACTCGTTACTGAAACTGTCTACCGATGAAGTTAAAGTGAAGATTGTCGGTTCAGGTGTCGGTGGGATTACCGAAACTGATGCTACGCTGGCAGCGGCTTCTAATGCTATCGTACTGGGCTTTAACGTTCGTGCTGATGCTTCCGCTCGCCGGGTCATCGAATCCGAGAGTCTGGATCTGCGCTACTACTCCGTCATCTATAACCTGATCGACGAAGTTAAAGCAGCCATGAGCGGCATGCTGGCACCGGAATACAAACAGCAGATTATCGGTCTGGCAGAAGTTCGTGATGTGTTTAAATCACCTAAGTTTGGTGCCATTGCAGGTTGTATGGTGACCGAAGGTGTGGTTAAACGTCATAATCCAATCCGTGTTCTGCGTGACAACGTGGTTATCTATGAAGGTGAGCTGGAATCCCTGCGTCGCTTCAAAGATGACGTTAACGAAGTCCGTAATGGCATGGAATGTGGTATCGGTGTGAAGAACTACAATGATGTTCGCGCCGGCGATTCTATCGAAGTGTTTGAAGTTATTGAGATCAAACGGACTATCGATTAATCGTTACCGGGTTAAGACGATTTGGGAGGCCGCTGGCCTCCCGAATTATTTGAAAGGAGCCAAAATATGGCCAAAGAATTCGGCCGTTCCCAGCGCGTTGCTCAGGAACTGCAAAAAGAAATTGCGTTGATTATTCAGCGTGAAATCAAAGATCCGCGTGTCGGACTCATGGTGACGGTATCGAGCGTGGAAGTCTCGCGTGATCTTGCCTATGCCAAAGTATTCGTCACGTTTCTGAATGATAAAGATGAAGATGCCGTTAAAGGTGGAGTCAAAGCATTGCAGGATGCCTCCGGATTTATCCGCACCCTACTTGGGAAAGCGATGCGCCTGCGTATTGTACCGGAACTGACATTCTTCTATGACAACTCACTGGTGGAAGGGATGCGCATGTCAAACCTGGTCAGCCGTGTTGTTAAACAGGATAATGAACGTCGCGGTGATACCCCTGAAGAGCACGGGGAGGAGTAATGGGACGTCCCCGTCGCCGTGGCCGTGATATCCATGGCGTGCTGTTGCTGGATAAACCTACCGGAATATCCTCCAATGATCTGCTGCAAAAAGTAAAACGTATTTATAACGCCAACAGAGCCGGGCATACCGGAGCGCTGGACCCGCTGGCGACTGGCATGCTGCCAGTTTGCCTGGGTGAAGCGACCAAATTTTCCCGTTACCTGCTCGATTCTGATAAGCGCTACCGCGTGATTGCCCGTCTGGGTCAGCGTACCGACACTTCCGATGCTGATGGTAATGTGGTGCAGGAACGACCGGTTGTGTTCACCCCTGACATATTGCAACAGGCACTGGACAGTTTTCGCGGGGAAACTCTGCAGGTACCTTCGATGTTTTCAGCACTGAAACATCAGGGACGGCCGCTGTATGAGTATGCCCGTCAGGGGATCACCATTGAGCGTGAGCCACGGCCAATAACGGTTTATGAATTGCTGTTTATCCGGCATGAAGGTAATGAACTGGAGCTGGAGATTCACTGTTCTAAAGGAACCTATATCCGGACCATTATTGATGATCTGGGTGAAAAGCTGGGCTGCGGGGCGCATGTGACTATGTTGCGCCGTGTTCAGGTTGCCGGATATCCCACCGACAGAATGGTCACGCTGGAACAGCTACAGGCATTGGCAGAGCCGGATGAACTGGGCGGATATCCTGCAGAGCGCCTGGATGCATTACTGATGCCGATGGACAGTCCGGCGGAAGCCTATCCGCTGGTCAATCTGCCGGAGTCAGTCAGCCACTGGTTTAAACTCGGACAGCCGGTACAGATTGCCGGTGCGCCGGCCGATGGCCTGGTTCGGGTGAGCGAAGGTGAGCACGGCAAATTTATTGGTATGGCCGAGATTGATGACCAGGGGCGTGTGGCACCTCGCCGGCTGGTCGTTGAATATTTCGACTGAGTTAATTGCACTCATGCCTGCCGCAGAGTAGAATGGCGCGGCTTTAAAGTGGGGAGCTGAATTAGAGATCGGCAACCTGAAATCAAACATATACTGGAGTTTATTATGTCTCTAAGCGTAGAAGCTAAAGCAGAGATCGTTGCTAAATACGGTCGTGGTACCAATGACAGTGGTTCAACTGAAGTTCAGGTTGCTCTGCTGACTGCACAGATTAACCACCTGCAGGGTCACTTTTCTGAGCACAAAAAAGACCACCACAGCCGTCGCGGTCTGCTGCGCATGGTTTCCCAGCGTCGTAAACTGCTGGATTACCTGAAGCGTAAAGATGTAGCACGTTACACCAGCCTGATCGAAAATCTGGGTCTGCGTCGCTAAGTCTGACGAATTTTTTCGAGGGTTGGCACTGTGCTTTGCTGCCGGTGAGTATCCGAAGAAAAAATTTGAGCGAGTTTCGCGAAAAGGGGGCCTTTATGGCCCCTTTTTTCGGGCGACTGGCAGTATTTCTGTTAAAACTCATGTATTGTTAACGTGAGTGATCTTTATACGCACGATTCGCGCGGCTAATGAGAAATCTTATCTGGCCATCTGCAGGACAAGATTTGTCATTAGTCGCGAGGATGCTAAGAGATCGAAACCCATACTACAGAGAGCCTGAGAAAAGGCATCTGCACTAAAATTAAAGGATCTAAACTTTGCTGAATCCGATTGTACGTAAATTTCAGTATGGTCAGCATACCGTAACACTGGAAACCGGTATGATGGCCCGTCAGGCGACTGCCGCAGTCATGGCAAGCATTGATGACACCTGCGTGTTTGTTACCGTAGTGGGTCAGAAAAAAGCGAAACCAGGTCAGGACTTCTTCCCGTTAACGGTGAACTATCAGGAGCGTACTTATGCTGCTGGTCGTATTCCGGGAAGCTTCTTCCGTCGTGAAGGGCGTCCGAGTGAAGGCGAAACGCTGATTGCTCGTCTGATTGACCGTCCGGTTCGTCCGCTGTTCCCTGAAGGCTTCGTCAACGAAGTCCAGGTCATTGCTACCGTGGTTTCTGTTAACCCACAGGTTAACCCTGATATCGTCGCGATGATCGGTGCTTCTGCAGCACTGTCTCTGTCTGGTATTCCGTTTAACGGACCGATTGGTGCAGCCCGTGTGGGTTACATCAACGATCAGTATGTCCTGAACCCGACTACCGATGAGATGGCGAAAACCCGTCTGGATCTGGTGGTTGCCGGTACCGAAAATGCGGTACTGATGGTGGAATCTGAAGCCGATATCCTGAGCGAAGAGCAAATGCTGGGCGCTGTGGTCTTTGGACACGAGCAACAGCAGGTAGTTATCGAAAACATCAAGGCACTGGTTGCCGAAGCGGGCAAACCTCGCTGGGACTGGCAGCCTGAAGCCGCCAACGAAGCGCTGAACTCTCGCATTTCTGCGTTAGCGGAAGCACGCCTGAGTGATGCTTACCGTATCACTGAGAAGCAGGAACGTTATGAGCAGGTTAACCTGATCAAGAGCGAAACTACTGCTGCACTGTTAGCCGAAGACGAAACACTGGATGAAGGCGAAATCAGTGATCTGCTGCATGCTATCGAGAAAAATGTCGTTCGTGTGCGTATTCTGAACGGTGAGCCGCGTATCGATGGTCGTGAAAAAGACATGGTTCGTGGTCTGGATGTGCGTACCGGTGTTCTGCCTCGTACCCACGGTTCTGCTCTGTTTACCCGTGGTGAAACTCAGGCGCTGGTGACAGCGACTCTGGGGACTACCCGTGATGCGCAGAACCTGGATGAGCTGATGGGTGAAAGAACTGACAGCTTCCTGTTCCACTACAACTTCCCTCCGTACTCTGTAGGTGAAACAGGGATGGTCGGTTCTCCGAAGCGTCGTGAAATCGGCCATGGCCGTTTAGCGAAACGTGGTGTACTGGCAGTGATGCCGAAAGCCGATGCTTTCCCGTATACCGTGCGTGTGGTTTCTGAAATTACCGAATCTAACGGTTCATCTTCAATGGCTTCTGTCTGTGGTGCCTCTCTGGCGCTGATGGATGCCGGTGTGCCGATTAAAGCCGCTGTTGCAGGTATTGCAATGGGCCTGGTGAAAGACGGTGAGCGCTTTGTTGTTCTGTCCGATATCCTGGGTGACGAAGATCACCTGGGTGATATGGACTTTAAAGTCGCCGGTAGCCGTGAAGGTGTCACTGCACTGCAGATGGACATCAAAATCGAAGGGATTACCCGCGAGATCATGCAGGTAGCTCTGAACCAGGCGAAAGGTGCGCGTTTGCATATCCTGGGTACCATGGAACAGGCTATCAGCACTCCTCGTATTGAAATCTCTGAATTTGCTCCGCGCATTCATACTATTCGTATTAATCCGGACAAAATCAAAGATGTCATCGGTAAAGGCGGTTCTGTTATCCGTGCGCTGACCGAAGAAACCGGCACCACCATTGAAATCGAAGATGACGGTACCGTAAAAATTGCGGCAACTGACGGTAACAAAGCGAAAGAAGCTATCCGTCGGATTGAAGAAATCACGGCAGAAATCGAAGTTGGCCGTGTCTACAACGGTAAAGTCACCCGTATTGTTGACTTCGGTGCTTTCGTCGCGATTGGTGGTGGTAAAGAAGGTCTGGTACATATTTCTCAGATCGCTGACAAGCGTGTCGAAAAAGTGACAGATTATCTGCAAATGGGTCAGGAAGTTCCGGTCAAGGTACTGGAAGTCGATCGTCAGGGTCGTGTACGCCTGAGCATTAAAGAAGCGGTCGAAAAACCGCAGGCAGAAGAAACGACTGCGGCTAACCCGGCTGACGCGGGTTAATCGTTCGATGATTATCCGGGTCTCTGCCAGGAGTGGAGATCCGGATTTATGTTATCGCGAGGGCAGGATTCCTTTGCACGGCAGGCGGATGACAGGATGTTCATCCTAATGTTTGTATTCGGGAGTGGGATAATGAAGCCTTTTTTACGCTGGGGTTTTGTTGCGACAGCTTTGGTGCTGGCAGGATGCAGCAGCTCTAATTGGCGTAAGAATGAAGTTCTTGCCGTTCCTCTGCAACCAACATTGCAGCAGGAAGTTATTCTGGCGCGTATGGAACAAATTCTTGCCAGTCGTGCCCTCACCGATGATGAACGCGCACAGCTGTTATATGAGCGCGGAGTGTTGTATGATAGTTTAGGTCTGCGGGCACTCGCACGGAACGATTTTTCCCAGGCGCTGTCTATCAGACCAGATATGCCAGAAGTATTTAACTATCTTGGTATATACTTAACGCAGGCAGGGAATTTTGATTCTGCCTATGAAGCGTTTGATTCTGTACTTGAGCTTGATCCAACTTACAATTATGCGCATTTAAACCGTGGTATCGCCCTCTATTACGGCGGACGATACAAGTTAGCGCAAGATGATCTGCTGGCGTTCTATAAGGACGATCCTAATGATCCTTTTCGTGCACTTTGGCTGTATCTCGATGAACGCGAGATGAATGCAGACAAAGCGAAAGTAGCGCTCAAACAGCGCTATGACTCGGCGAATAAAGATCAATGGGGATGGAATATTGTCGAATTCTACCTGGGTGATATCAGTGAAAAAACACTGATGGAAAGACTCCAGGCAGATGCTACCGATAACACCTCGCTCGCTGAACATCTCAGTGAAACCAACTTCTATTTAGGTAAATACTACCTAAGTCTGGGGGAGAAGGACAACGCAGAAGCGTTGTTCAAACTGGCGGTTGCCAACAACGTGAATAACTTTGTTGAACACCGATACGCATTGTTGGAACTGGCTGAACTTGGCCAGGCACAAGACGATTTATCAGAATCCGACCAGCAATAGCTGACGTTTTTTAACGCCCTTTGTTTATGCTTCCTGTCATCCTTTGGGGGTGAGGGGCGTTTTATTCGTCAAAAACTTCTAATTTGAGCCGGTTCACACTTTTCAATGAAACTAACTGCAAGTTTTCATGACGAGTTATGTAGACTGGCCGCCGTTATCTAAGAGGCACGTGTACTACATGACTGATATTCAAACCACTTTTGCTGATCTGGGCCTTAACGAATCTATTTTGTCTGCTCTTAACGACATGGGATACGTTAAACCATCGCCTATCCAGGCGGCCTGTATTCCTCACCTGCTGGAAGGCCGTGATGTTCTGGGTATGGCTCAGACCGGTAGTGGTAAAACAGCGGCATTCTCTTTGCCATTGCTGAACAACATTGATCCTGCCCTGCGCGCACCACAAATCCTGGTGCTGGCCCCAACCCGTGAGTTGGCGGTACAGGTTGCAGAAGCTGCCACTGAATTTTCTAAACATATGCGTGGCGTTAACGTACTGGCCCTGTATGGCGGTCAGCGTTATGACGTACAGCTGCGCGCCCTGCGTCAGGGGCCACAGATCGTCGTCGGTACTCCGGGGCGTCTGCTGGATCACCTGAAGCGCGGGACTCTGGACCTGTCTAATCTGCGTGGTCTGGTTCTGGACGAAGCTGATGAAATGCTGCGTATGGGCTTCATCGAAGACGTTGAAACCATTATGGCGCAGATCCCTGACGGGCATCAGACGGCACTGTTCTCTGCAACGATGCCGGAAGCGATTCGTCGTATCACCCGTCGCTTTATGAAAGATCCACAGGAAGTACGTATCCAGTCAAGTATCACGACCCGTCCGGACATCAGCCAGTCTTACTGGACTGCTTATGGCCGTAAAAGTGATGCTCTGGTACGTTTCCTGGAAGCTGAAGATTTTGATGCGGCAATTATCTTTGTCCGTACCAAAAATGCGACTCTTGAAATTGCTGAAACTCTGGAACGTAGCGGTTACAACAGTGCGGCACTGAACGGTGACATGAACCAGTCGCTGCGTGAACAGACTCTGGAACGCCTGAAAGATGGTCGTTTGGATATCCTGATTGCTACCGACGTAGCAGCACGCGGTCTGGATGTGGAACGTATCAGCCTGGTGGTTAACTATGACATTCCACTGGATGCAGAGTCATACGTTCACCGTATTGGTCGTACGGGCCGTGCGGGCCGTGCCGGTCGTGCGTTGTTGTTTGTTGAAAACCGCGAGCGTCGTCTGCTGCGCAATATCGAACGCACCATGAAGCTGACGATCCCTGAAGTAGAACTGCCTAACGCAGAACTGCTGAGCAGCCGTCGCCAGACCAAATTTGCTGAACGAGTGCAGCAACAACTGGAAAGCAGTGATTTAGATCAGTACCGTGCTCTGCTGGAAAAACTGTCTCCGCAGGAAGATCTGGATATGGAGACTCTGGCCGCAGCACTGCTGAAAATGGCTCAGGGCGAACGTCCATTAATCGTACCTGCTGATGCACCACGTCCTCCACGTCGTGAATTCCGTGATCGTGATGACCGGGGTGGTCGTGACCGTGATGATCGTCGTGGTAACCGTGAGGGTGACCGTCCACGTCGTGAGCGTCGTGACGTTGGCGATATGCAGATGTACCGCATTGAAGTGGGCCGTGATGACGGTGTTGAAGTTCGCCACATCGTGGGTGCTATCGCAAACGAAGGTGATATCAGCAGCCGCTACATTGGTAACATCAAGCTGTTTGGTTCTCACTCAACGATCGAATTGCCAAAAGGTATGCCGGGTGAAGTCCTGCAGCACTTTACCAAGACCCGTATTCTGAATAAACCGATGAATATGCAACTGATCGGTGATGCACCTCAGTCATCGCGTGAACCTCGTCGTGGTGGTCGTGATGGCGGGCGTGAAGGTGGTCGCGAAGGCGGACGTCGTTTCTCTGATCGCCGTGAAGGTGGACGTAGTTTCGGTGGCAACCGTGAAGGTCATCGTGGTCAGCGTCGTGAAGAAGGTGCAGCACCGGCTGCACGTCGCCGCGAATACTAATCACTGAGAAAAGGGATCGTGTTCCGGTCCCTGACTGAGTCCGACAAAA